>NZ_JBITBZ010000001.1:0-7555 GCF_044452745.1 Streptomyces sp. NPDC051822
AAGGAACCTCGCCATCCGAAGATGGACGGGGTATCAACTAATCTGGCGTTGATTTTTGGCACGCTGTTGAGTTCTCAAGGAACGGACGCTTCCTTTGTACTCACCCTCTCGGGCTTTCCTCCGGGCTTCCTTTCGTGTTTCCAACCTTACCAGATCGTTTCCGTTCCGTTTCCGGTTCGGGGTTTGTATCCGGTGGCCTGTTGGCTGCCTTTCGCCTCTCGGCGTGTTCACTACTTTAGCGGATTCCTTCGGTGCCTCATAATCGAGGCATTCGAATTCCTATTCCGGCATGCCGGAATAGACCCCAGCCGGGGCTTCATCTTCAGTAGTGGGTGGCTGCTGCGGAGGTGCTTGAAGAAGCAGGTCCGTAACCAGCTGCTCGGGCTACGTTAGGCGGTCGGCTCTCAGGAGTCAAGTCTGCGCCTCCGGGGCGTGTGGGCACGGTAAGGACTCACCGTCGGGTCCTCCGTGAGCCAGAAGCGCCAGGGGTGCGGGGCGCCCTCGCCGCCGACGCCCGTGCGGGGGCCGCTGCGGATGTGGTCCCGGTCCGGCGGGGTGCCGGTGAGGAGGGCGAGCGGGGCGTCCGGGCCGGCGCAGGTGTCCGTGCCGTTCATGGAGAGGGTGACGTCGAGCGCCGTTGCCAGACGTGCCGGGCCCTTGGCCAGCTCGTGGTCGTTGCGGGCCGACCGGCGGCGGACCCGGGCCTGCTCGGCGCCCGTCAGGAACTCCCCCGCGCGCAGCAGGACCCCGCTCGCCTCGCCCTCGGGACCGCACACCAGGTTCAGGCAGTGCCACATGCCGTACGTGAAGTAGACGTACGCGTGGCCGGGCGGGCCGAACATGACGGCGTTGCGTGCGGTGCGTCCTCGGAAGGCGTGTGAGCCGGGGTCGATCGCGCCGGCGTACGCCTCCACCTCCGTGAGGCGCAGTTCCATGCGGCCCTCGTCGGAGTTGCGGACGAGGGTGCGGCCGAGGAGGTCGGGGGCCACCTCCAGTACCGGGCGGTCGAAGAACGCCCGCGGGAGCGGCGTACGGTCGGGGCTCTCGCTCATGGCGTCCGAGCGTAGTGGGGATCCGAAGGGAACCGGCTACGGTCGTCGCGCGTATGTAGGGGTCAGGACCGAGAAGGAGTGAAGTTCATGGGATTCAAGAAGCTGCTCGCGAGCCTGGGTGCCGGTGGGGCCAGCGTGGAGACGGTGCTCACCGAGGCGAACGTTGTTCCGGGCGGTGTCGTCCAGGGCGAGGTGCGCATCCAGGGCGGCAGCGTCGACCAGCAGATCGAGGGGCTCTCCGTCGGCCTGCAGGCGCGGGTCGAGGTGGAGGGCGGTGACCAGGAGCAGAAGCAGGACATCGAGTTCGGCAAGGTGCGTCTCGGCGGGGCCTTCGAGGTGAAGGCCGGCGCGGTGCACGTGGTGCCGTTCGGTCTTGAGATCCCGTGGGAGACGCCGGTCACCTCCGTCGCCGGGCAGCAGCTGCGTGGCATGAACATCGGGGTGACGACCGAACTGGAGATCGCCCGCGCGGTGGACTCCGGTGACCTGGACCCGATCAACGTGCACCCGCTGCCGGCGCAGCAGGCGATCCTGGACGCCTTCCTCCAGCTCGGCTTCCGCTTCAAGAGCGCGGACATGGAGCGCGGTCACATCCGTGGGACGCGGCAGAAGCTGCCGTTCTACCAGGAGATCGAGTTCTTCGCGCCGCAGCAGTACCGGGGCCTGAACCAGGTCGAGGTCAGCTTCGTCGCGGACGACCGCGAGATGGACGTCGTGCTCGAGATGGACAAGAAGCCGGGTCTGTTCGGTGAGGGCAGCGACTCCTTCCGTGCGTTCAAGGTGGGCCTGGACGACTTCCACACGACCGACTGGGCGGCTTACCTGAACCAGTGGCTCGCCGAGGTCGGCGGCCGCCGCAACTGGCTCTAGGCTCGGCCCGTCAGCGTTGACGGACGATTACGGACGATTTCGGAGGTACTCGACGTGTCCGAGGGCAAGAGGGCGCCGCTCCCCCATGACTTCCATCCGCCGGTGGCGGCGTTCACCGTGGTGAGCGACGACATCGCACCGGGTGGGGTCCTGAAGGACGCTCAGGTGTACGCGGCGGGGAACACCTCGCCGCAGTTGCGCTGGGAGGGCTTCCCGGCGGGGACGAAGAGCTTCGCCGTCACGTGCTTCGATCCGGACGCCCCCACGGGCAGCGGGTTCTGGCACTGGGTGCTCTTCGACATCCCGGCTTCGGTGACGGAGCTGCCCGCGGGTGCCGGTTCGGGGTCGTTCGAGGGGCTGCCGGCCGGGGCCGTGCACGCCCGGAACGACTACGGCTCGAAGGAGTTCGGCGGTGCGGCTCCCCCGGCGGGGGATCCGGCGCACCGCTATGTGTTCACGGTGTACGCGGTGGACAGCGAGAAGCTCGGGCCGGACGCCGACGCCTCGCCGGCCGCCGTCGGTTTCAATCTGCGGTTCCACACCCTTGGTCGGGCCCAGTTGATCGGTGAGTACGCGGCTCCCGCGGCGGGCTGATCGTTCGTTTGTTGTTTGCCCGCTTCTGGTCTTGGAGAGATCAGAAGCGGGCATCTTTTGTTGCGCGGGAAATATTGCGTTGTCCGACCCCGGCCGGCCCGGCCATCGTTGATCCAGGCCCCATCGCCCCGTCCGGGGCCGGGCCTGCACACGGGAGGTGGGCACAATGCGGGACACGCTGGTACTCAACGCGAGCTTCGAGCCGCTTTCGACGGTCACTCTCAACCGTGCGGTGGTGCTTGTCCTGCAGGCCAAGGCCGTCGTCGAGCACGCGCATCCCGATCTGCGGGTGCGGGGTGCCGAGGTCGATCTCCCGGTGCCGCGGGTGATCAGGCTCTGCCGGTACGTACGGGTGCCCTTCCGAAGACAGGCACCGTGGTCGAGGCGGGGGGTACTGGTGCGGGACCAGCACCGGTGCGCGTACTGCGGGAGGCGGGCGACCACCGTCGACCACGTGGTGCCGCGCGCCCAGGGCGGTGGGGACAGCTGGCTGAACACGGTCGCCTCGTGCGCCGAGGACAACCACCGCAAGGCCGACCGGACGCCGGAGCAGGCGGGGATGCCGCTGCTGCACCAGCCGTTCGAGCCGACGCCGGCGGACGCGATGCTGCTCGCGATGCGGGCGAGCGAGCGGTCCGAGCTGCCGGAGTGGCTGGCGAGGTCGGCCGCGTAGAACTGCCGCGTGCCTACGGTACGGGCCCGCCTCCCCGGTGTGGGGAGGCGGGCCCGTCCGCTGTGTCGGTGTGTCGCCGTGACGGTCAACGGAGTGTCAGTTGGAGGATCGCGGCGATGCCGACCGCGATGATCACTCCGCGCAGGACCGCGGGCGGCAGCTTGCGGCCGACCTTGGCGCCGATCTGGCCGCCGATGGTCGAGCCGACCGCGATGAGCAGGACGGCCGTCCAGTCGAACTCGGCGACGAAGAGGAAGAACACCGCGGCGACGCCGTTGACCAGGGCGCCGAGGACGTTCTTGACGGCGTTGATCCGCTGCAGGCTGTCGTGGAGCAGCAGGCCCATGAGGGAGAGGTACAGCACTCCCTGGGCGGCGCCGAAGTAACCGCCGTACACGCTCGCGAGGCAGAGGCCGACGAGGAGGGCGGGGCCGCCGTCGGGGTGGGCCTGGGTGCCGGTCTGTTCGCGGCGGCGCTTGACCGCGGCGGCGATGCGGGGCTGGAGGAGGACCAGGACGAGGGCGAGGCCGATGAGGATCGGCACGATCGCGTCGAAGGCCTCGGACGGCAGTGCCAGGAGCAGGATCGCGCCGACGAGGCCGCCGACGAGGGCGGCGGCGCCGAGGCGGATGATGCGGGCCTTCTGCCCCTTGAGTTCGCGCCGGTAGCCGATGGCTCCGCTGATGGAGCCCGGCACGAGTCCCAGGGCGTTGGAGACGTTCGCGGTGATCGGAGGGAGTCCGGTCGCGAGGAGGACCGGGAACGTGATGAGCGTTCCCGATCCGACGATGGTGTTGATGGTGCCGGCGCCGATGCCGGCGGCGAAGACTGCCAGGGCTTCCCAGATGGACAACGCCATCTCCTTACACGGTCAGTGAGTCGCCTCCCCGCCCTGAGGCTGCCGGGGTCGAGGGGCTCGCACCGATCATGCACGATGATTACGTGTACGTGTCAGTCAACCGGCGGTTCGTCTCGCCTTTCGGTCCCGCCGCCCTTGGTGTTGAAGCCGGGGGCGCCGTTGCCCATGTTCCCGAAGGCGCCTGAGAGGCCCTTGAGGGCGTCGCCGATCTCGCTGGGCACGATCCAGAGCTTGTTGGCGTCGCCCTCGGCGATCTTCGGGAGCATCTGGAGGTACTGGTACGAGAGGAGCTTCTGGTCGGGGTCGCCGGCGTGGATGGCCTCGAAGACCGTACGGACGGCCTGGGCCTCGCCCTCGGCGCGCAGGGCGGCGGCCTTGGCCTCACCCTCGGCGCGGAGGATGGCTGACTGCTTCTCGCCCTCGGCGGTGAGGATCGCGGACTGGCGGGTTCCCTCGGCGGTGAGGATCGCGGCGCGCTTGTCCCGCTCGGCGCGCATCTGCTTCTCCATCGAGTCCTGGATGGAGGTCGGCGGCTCGATCGCCTTGAGCTCGACGCGGTTGACGCGGATGCCCCACTTGCCGGTGGCCTCGTCGAGGACGCCGCGCAGGGCCGCGTTGATCTCCTCGCGGGAGGTGAGGGTCCGCTCCAGGTCCATGCCGCCGATGATGTTGCGGAGGGTGGTGACGGTGAGCTGCTCGATCGCCTGGATGTAGCTGGCGACCTCGTAGGTCGCGGCCCTCGCGTCGGTCACCTGGTAGTAGATGACCGTGTCGATGTTGACGACCAGGTTGTCCTGGGTGATCACCGGCTGCGGCGGGAACGGGACGACCTGCTCGCGGAGGTCGATCCGGTTGCGGATCGAGTCGATGAACGGGACGACGATGTTCAGTCCGGCGTTGAGCGTGCGGGTGTAGCGGCCGAAGCGCTCCACGATCGCCGCGCTCGCCTGCGGGATGACCTGGATCGTCTTGATCAGGGCGATGAAGACGAGCACCACCAGAATGATCAAAACGATGATGACTGCTGACATCGTGTTCCCCGTGTCCTTCGCTGCCGGTTGACTGCCGGGTGGCCTTGCAAGATCGAGTTTCGCAGACGACGGAACGTCATGGGCGAGGTTCGGTCACATGACGACGGCGGTCGCTCCGTCGATCTCGACGACGTCGACCTGGTCGCCCGGTTCGAAGGTCTGTCCGGCGTCGAGCGCGCGGGCGGACCAGATCTCGCCGGCGAGCTTGATGCGGCCGCCGCTGCCGTCGACCCGTTCCGTGACGACGGCCTGACGGCCCCTCAGGGCGTCGACGCCGGTGGCGAGGCCTCTGCCGTCGCGATGGCGGGCCGCGATGGGGCGCACCACCGCGATGAGCGCCACGGAGACGGCGACGAAGACGATCACCTGGGCGACGACGCCGAATCCGAGGGCGGCGGTCACCGCCCCCGCGACCGCGCCGACGGAGAACATGCCGAATTCGGGCATCGCGGTCAGGACCAGCGGAATGCCGAGCCCCACCGCGCCGATCAGCCACCAGACCCATGCGTCGATGTCCACATGGTCATGGTAGGGCGGTGGGGTCCTCGGGGACAGGGCGCGGGCGGCTGTGCGGGACGCCGGCGCTCGCGCCGCTACTTCAGGGGCAGACCGTGGGCGGTCCAGCGGTCGGCGACGCGCTCGACGACGAGCGGGAGACCGAAGCAGAGCGAAAGGTTACGGGAGGTCAGTTCGGTCTCCACGGGGCCCGCGGCGAGGACCTTGCCCTGACGGATCATCAGGACGTGGGTGAAGCCGGGCGCGATCTCCTCGACATGGTGGGTGACCATGATCATGGAGGGGGCGTACGGGTCGCGGGCGAGGCGGCCGAGACGGCGGACGAGGTCCTCGCGGCCGCCGAGGTCGAGACCGGCGGCGGGCTCGTCGAGGAGCAGGAGCTCGGGGTCGGTCATCATCGCGCGGGCGATGAGGGTGCGCTTGCGCTCGCCCTCGGAGAGGGTGCCGAACTTCCGGTCCAGGTACTCGTTCATGCCGAGCCGGTCGAGGAAGGCCTTGGCGCGCTCCTCGTCGACCGGGTCGTAGTCCTCGTGCCAGGTGGCGGTCATGCCGTACGCGGCGGTGAGGACGGTCTGGAGGACGGTCTGGCGCTTGGGGAGCTTCTCCGCCATGGCGATGCCGGCCATGCCGATGCGGGGGCGGAGTTCGAAGACGTCCGTGCCGGTGCCGCCGAGCCGCTCGCCCAGGATCTGGGCGGTGCCCTTGGTGGGGAAGAGGTAGCTGGAGGCGATGTTCAGAAGGGTGGTCTTGCCGGCGCCGTTGGGTCCGAGGATCACCCAGCGCTCGCCCTCCTTGACCGACCAGGAGACCTCGTCCACCAGAGCCCGTCCGTCGCGGACCACGGATACGTCCACCAGCTCCAGTACATCGCTCATGAGCGCGTTGTCTCCCCTTGCGGTCGAGTCGTGTCGTCGCCTTGCGCCGGGTGGGCGCGGCGTCCAGGGGAAAACCTACGTTATCGAGGGAGCGGGGCCGTCCCTGGGCCTGCCCGGAATGCGGCGCCGTCCGTCCGGTGGGCCGGGCGGGACTTCCCGGGCGGGCCCGGGGGCCTCCTTCGATTCCCTAGTCTTGGGGGATGCTTTCGGAACCACGCTCAGGACGCCTGGCCGCTTGGGGCAATGCCCTGCTGGCCGGGGCGGTGTCGCCGGACGAGGCGGCCCTTGCCATTGTCGGGGAGGACGCGGTGCACCGCGTGGAGGGACTGCCGGGTGAGGCGCGGCCGGTGGGGCTGACGCTGGCGCTCGGCCGGCTGCGGCGGCTCGGGGTGACCGGGTGGCGGGTGGCGCTGCCCGCGCCGGGGCATCCCCTGGGGCTCAGCGGGCCGCCGGACTTCAACGCGCGCGCGTTGGACGCGGAGGAGGCGGTGGTGGGCTTCGGCGCGCCGTACGGTCTCGTGCCGGAGGTCTCCGAGGCGGGTCCGGTGGGTGACGTGCACGTCGAGGTGGTCTGGCGCTGCCTCACGGTGCGGGAGGCCCCGCCGGCGGACGTGCCCTCGCTCGGCGAGGCGGAGCGGGAGCTGGCGGAGGCCCTGCGGGACGCGACCGCGGTACTGACCCGGCTGGACGTGGCGGCCTCGGGCCCGGCGGCGGACGCGGCGCGGGAGGCGTACCGGGCGAGGGCGGAGGTGGGCCGGGAGGTGTTGGCCCCCGGGTATCCGCCGCGGGCGGTGCGGGTCCTGGAGCTGGCGCAGCGGATCGGTCTCCTTGTGGACCTCGCGTACGACCACGGTCACGGCGGCGCGGTGAGCGCTTCGGAGATGGCGGCGCGGGGCGAGGCGCTGCGGCCGGTGGAACGGGTGGCCCGGCGGGCTCAGGTCGCCGCGTACAACGCGTATGTGGAGGAGCGGGAACGGGACCGGGGACTCTGACCCCTCCTGGAGGCTCAGCCGGACCGGCGGACGGAGTCCGGCGCAGCGGGCCGAAGCCCGGGAGGCCCGCCAGGGCCGAGCGGTGCGAGAACC
>NZ_JBITBZ010000001.1:7650-1144557 GCF_044452745.1 Streptomyces sp. NPDC051822
GAACCGCGTCCGGAAATGGGTGCGGGTGGCCCGGCGGGCTCAGGTCGCCGCGTACAACGCGTATGTGGAGGAGCGGGAACGGGACCGGGGGTTCTGACCGCTCCTGGAGGCTCAGCCGGACCGGCGGACGGAGTCCGGCGCAGCGGGCCGAAGCCCGGGAGGCCCGCCAGGGCCGAGCGGTGCGAGAACCGCGTCCGGAAATGGGTGCGGGTGGCCCGGCGGGCTCAGGTCGCCGCGTACAACGCGTATGTGGAGGAGCGGGAACGGGACCGGGGGTTCTGAGGCCGTTCGCCTCCGACTGGTGCCTCCGGCGCCGGGGGGTGCGAGGGGTGCGGACGGAAGCGGGTCGGGCGGCGCCCTGGGGGTGTCGTGCCCACCCGTTCCGCCCTGCGGAACGACTGCCCACACCAGGTGGCGGCGAGGGAAAGGGGCCGGCCCCCGGGGGGATCGTCCGGGGGCCGGTGGTTCTGGGGGTGCTCAGCCGTTGACGGCGCTGTTGCCGAAGGCCGGGTTGAGCAGGCCGATCACGTTGACCGTGTTGCCGGAGACGTTCACGGGGACGTGGACCGGAACCTGCACCAGGTTGCCGGAGGCGACGCCCGGCGAGTTGAGGGCCTTGCCGTCGGCCTCGGCGCCGTGGGCGGAGGCGACACCCGCGCCGGCGGCGACGATGCCACCGGCGACCATGGTGAGGGCAGCGGCCTTCTTGAGGTTCTTCACTTTGGTACATCCTCCTGGTCATCGCTGCGGCCGATCAGCCGCAGCACGCCATGGACAACGCCGTACGCCCCGACAGGTTGCGCCGAACGGGGGACATACACACGACGGTATGAAGGACTGAACGGTCGTGCGCCCGGCGCACTCGGGGGCGCGTCAGTTGGTCAGGCCGTTTCTCACCGCCCAGAGGGCCGCCTGGGTGCGGTCCGCGAGGTCGAGTTTCATGAGGATGTTCGAGACGTGCGTCTTGACCGTCTTCTCGGAGAGGACGAGCGCGCGGGCGATCTCCCGGTTGGACCGGCCGTCCGCGATCAGGCCGAGGACCTCGCGCTCCCGCTCCGTGAGGGCCGGGCCGCGCCCCGTACCGCCGGACGACTCGTCCTGGGCGAGGAGTACGCCCGCGACCTCGGGCTGGAGCAGGACGTGGCCCGCGTGGACGGAGCGGATCGCGCCGGCCAGCGCGTCGGGGTCGATGTCCTTGTAGACGTATCCGGAGGCGCCCGCGCGGAGGGCGGGGACCACCGTGCGCTGCTCGGTGAAGCTGGTGACGATCAGGACCCTGGCAGGGTTGTCGAGCTCGCGGAGCCGCTTCAGCGCCTCGATGCCGTCGGTCCCGGGCATCTTCACGTCCATGAGGACCACGTCGGGGCGGAGCTCCTCGGCCCTGGCGACGCCCTCTGCGCCGTCGGAGGCCTCCCCCACGACCTCTATGTCGTCCTGTACCTCCAGGAAGGTGCGCAGGCCCCGCCGGACGACCTGGTGGTCGTCGACGAGCAGGACACGGATCCGCTTGTCAGCCACCGGGAACCTCCATCTCGATCGTGGTGCCCTCGCCCCGGGCCGAGGTGACGGTGAGCGATCCGCCGACGCCGCTCGCCCGGTCCCGCATGGAGACCAGGCCGAGGTGGCGTCCGGCACTGCGGACCGTTCGCGGGTCGAAGCCCTTGCCGTCGTCGGTGACGGTGAGCCGTGCGCCCTGGTCGGCGCGGGTGAGGGAGACGGTGACCAGCTGGGCGTCCGCGTGCCGCAGCGCGTTGTGGAGGGCTTCCTGCGCGACCCGGAGGACGGCCTCCTCCTGTGCGGCGGGCAGTGCGCGGGTCCCGGGGCTCTCGAAGGTGACCCGGGCGGTGTGGGCGCGGTCGAGGACCTGGACGTGGGTACGGAGGGTGTGGACGAGGCCGTCCTCGTCGAGGGCGGCGGGGCGGAGCTCGACGACGGCGGCGCGCAGCTCGTCGGCGGCCTCCGCGGCGAGCGCGGCGACCTGCTGGAGTTCGCCCTTGGCGCGGACGGGGTCGCGGTCGACGAGGGCGGCGGCGGCCTGGGCGGTGAGCCGGAGCGAGAAGAGCTTCTGGCTGACGGCGTCGTGCAGCTCGTGGGCGAGGCGGGAACGTTCCTCGGCGATGGTGAGTTCGCGGCTGCGCTCGTACAGGCGTGCGTTGGTGAGGGCGATGGCCGCGTGCTGGGCGAGGATCGAGAGGAGTTCCTCGTCCTCGGCGGTGAAGCCGCAGCCACCGCCCTCCTTGGGACAGCGCTTGTTGGCGAGGAAGAGGGCCCCGAGGATCTCGTCGCCGTCCCTGACGGGGAGGCCGAGGAAGTCGGACATCTCCGGGTGGGCGTCGGGCCAGCCCTCGAAGCGGGGGTCCTCGCGGACGTCGGCGAGCCGCTCGGGCTCGGCCTTGTGGAGCATCGACGCGAGGATGCCGTGCTGACGGGGCAGCGGGCCGATGGCCTTCCACTGTTCGTCGCTGACGCCGTCGACGACGAACTGGGCGAAGCCGCCGTGGTCGTCGGGGACGCCCAGGGCCGCGTACTCGGCGTCGAGCAGCTCGCGGGCGGACGCGACGATCGTCTTGAGGACGTCGCGGACCTCCAGGTGGCGGCTCATCGCCAGGAGGGCGGTGCTCACGGCCGCCAGGCCCGAGTTCGGTCGATGGCTCATGTGTTCACCGTACCGGCGGGTCGTGACGGTGCGTATCCGTCCGGGGACCGCCCGGGGAGGGGACCCGGGACCTAGGTCCTACGGCTCTCGGGACCTTCTCATCCCTCGGGGGGAGGGGCTCACCGTGCGCATTGCTCACGCAACCGATGGTGAGGTTGTTACCTGGCCGATGTGAGCCCGCGCATAGGACCCACATCACTTACGAAGCTCCCTAGTGGACACGTGAAGGGGCGGGCATCGTGGGGTGAGCCCGACATAAGGGCTCTTCCGTGGCCCGTGCACGGGCCCCTGATCCACTACCCGGGGTCGTACGTCACACCTTTGCCACGGCATTTTGCTGCCGCTAAGAATTGCCGTCGTCGCCGCCCAGCAGGCGCAGCGCCGCCCCGGCGGAGTGACCCCCAGCGATTCGAAGAGGTAGTCCGGAATGTCTGCGAACACCCCTGGCCACAGTCGTGGTCTCAAGAAGACCCACAAGGCCACGATCGCCGGCGTCGCCGCTCTGGGCGCCGCCGCCCTCACCCTCTCCCTCGTGCCCGGCAACGGCACCACCGAGACGGAGCCGCAGGCCCTCTCGAACACCCAGCAGGTGGCCTGGTCGTACAACGCGAACAGCCCCCAGGCGAAGGCGCTGGCCGCCAGCGTCACCGAGCAGCAGACCACGATCGGTCTGAAGGCCAAGCAGGAGGCCGCGGCGAAGGCCAAGGCCGACGCGCTGGCCAAGGCCACGGCGAAGGCCCAGGCCGAGGCGAAGGCCAAGGCGGCTGCCAAGGCCAAGGCCGACGCGAAGGCGAAGGCCGCGGCGAAGGCCAAGGCCGACGCGAAGAAGCGCGCCGCGGAGAAGGCGGCCGCGAGCCGTTCCGTCGCCCGCACCCCGGTCTTCGCGAACAACCTCGACGGCTGGATCCGCGAGGCCCTGTTCATCATGGACAAGCACAACATCCCGGGCACGTACAACGGCCTGCACAAGAACATCATGCGCGAGTCCAGCGGCAACCCGCGGGCCATCAACAACTGGGACATCAACGCCATCAACGGCGTCCCGTCCAAGGGCCTGCTCCAGGTGATCTACCCGACCTTCAAGGCCTACCACATCCCCGGCACCAAGTTCGACCAGTACGACCCGGTCGCCAACCTCGTCGCCGCCGCCAACTACGCGGCCGACCGGTACGGCTCCATCGACAACGTCAACAGCGCCTACTGATCCCGGTCGGTCCGCTGTCGTACGCCGAAGGGCGGCACCCCGCACAGGGGTGCCGCCCTTCGGCGCACTGGCGTACCCGGTGACTACTTGCGCATGACCTCGGGCTCGTGGCGGCGCAGCAGGCGTGCCACGACGACGCAGCAGACGGTCGCCATGAGCAGCTGGACGCCGAGGTCGAAGCCCCACTGGCCGGCCGTGTGCTCCCACAGCGCGTCGGTGTTCGTGGGGTCCTTGGGGTCCCACGGCGGCATGAGACGGGCCAGGTCGAGCGTGGTGCCGGCACCGGCGATGCCCCAGCGGGAGGGCATGAGCCAGGCGAACTGCTCCAGGCCGGGCGAGCCGTACACCTGGAAGAGGATGCCGGTGAACACGACCTGGATGATCGCGAACATGACCAGGAGCGGCATGGTCTTCTCCGCGGTCTTCACGAGCGCGGAGATGACCAGGCCGAACATCATCGAGGTGAGGCCGAGGGCGATCACCTGGATGCACAGCTCGACGGCCGGCGGCATGAGGAGGCCCTCGGCGGGCAGCGCGCGGGTGGAGAAGCCGATGCCGCAGATGATGACGCCCTGGAAGGCCGTGATCAGGCCGAGGACGATGACCTTGGACATCAGGTACGCGGAGCGGGAGAGGCCGGTGGCGCGCTCCCTCTCGTAGATGACCCGCTCCTTGATCAGTTCGCGGACCGAGTTGGCGGCGCCGCTGAAGCACATGCCGACCATGAGGATCAGCATGATGGTGCCCGCGTCGCCGTTGAAGCGGGACGGGGGCGTCGGCGAGCCGAGGCCGAAGTCCGCCGGGATGACGACCGAGACCGCGCCGAGGACGGCCGGCAGGATCACCATGAGGCCCAGGAAGCCCTTGTCGGACGCGATGACCGACACGTAGCGGCGCATCAGGGTCCACAGCTGGGAGCCCCAGCCCTGCGGCTTCGGCGGCCTGGCCATGGCCTGCTGCGGCATCTGGACGGGCTGGGCGGCGACGGCGTCGATGTCCGCGGCGTAGAGCTGGTAGTGCTGCGAACCCTTCCAGCGGCCCGCCCAGTCGTAGTCGCGGTAGTTCTCGAAGGCGGAGAAGACGTCGGCCCAGGTCGAGTAGCCGAAGAAGTTCAGCGCCTCGTCCGGCGGGCCGAAGTACGCCACCGAGCCGCCGGGGGCCATGACGAGCAGCTTGTCGCAGAGGCCCAGCTCGGCCACCGAGTGGGTGACGACGAGGACCGTGCGGCCGTCGTCCGCGAGGCCGCGGAGCAGCTGCATGACGTCGCGGTCCATGCCCGGGTCGAGGCCGGAGGTCGGCTCGTCCAGGAAGATCAGCGAGGGCTTGGTGAGGAGCTCAAGGGCGACCGAGACGCGCTTGCGCTGACCACCGGAGAGGGAGGTGACCTTCTTCTCCTTGTGGATGTCGAGCTTGAGCTCGCGCAGCACCTCGTCGATCCGGGCCTCGCGCTCGGCGGTGGCGGTGTCACCGGGGAAGCGGAGCTTGGCCGCGTAGCGCAGCGCCTTCTGGACGGTCAGCTCCTTGTGCAGGATGTCGTCCTGCGGGACCAGACCGATGCGCTGGCGCAGCTCGGCGAACTGCTTGTAGAGGCTCCGGTTGTCGTAGAGGACGTCGCCCTCGTTGGCCGGGCGGTAGCCGGTCAGCGCCTTGAGCAGGGTGGACTTTCCGGAACCGGACGGGCCGATGACGCCGATCAGCGACTTCTCCGGGACGCCGAAGGAGACGTCCTTGAGGATCTGCTTGCCGCCGTCGACCGTGACCGTGAGGTGGCGGGCCGAGAAGGAGACCGAGCCGGTGTCGACGAACTCCTCCAGCTGGCCGCCGACGAGCCGGAACGTCGAGTGACCGACGCCGACGATGTCCTGCGGGCCGAGGAGCGCCGTACCGCCCTTGGCGATCGGCTGGCCGTTGACGTACGTGCCGTTGTGCGAGCCGAGGTCGCGGATCTCGAAGCGGCCGTCGGGCGTCGCGTGGAACTCGGCGTGGTGCCGCGAGACCTGGAGGTCGGAGACGACCAGCTCGTTCTCGAGGGCACGGCCGATGCGCATGACGTGGCCGAGCGCCAGCTGGTGGAACGTGGTGGGGCTGCGGTCGGCGTAGGCCGACGACGCCCCCGCGACGACGCCGTGCTGACCGTGTCCCTGCTGGTGCGGGACGTGCTGCTGCGGCACGTTCGGCTGCTGCGCGTTCGGCTGCGCGGGCTGCGGCTGCCAGCCCTGCTGCGGACCCTGGTGCTGCGGCGTCTGGTGCTGCGGCGGGGTCTGGTGGGTGATCCATTCGGCCTGCTCCGCGGCCTGGTGGGCCGGAACGGGCTGGGCCACCGGGGCCTGCGGCTGCTGGGCCTGCGGCGCGCCCTGGGCTCCGGCGGCGAGATTCAGCCGCGGGCCGTCGGTCGCGTTGCCGAGGTGGACGGCCGAGCCGGGGCCGATCTCCACCTGGTGGATCCGCTGCCCCTGCAGGAAGGTGCCGTTGGTGGAGCCGTGGTCCTCGATGACCCAGCTCCGGCCTCCCCAGCTGATGGTGGCGTGGCGCCACGAGACCCTGGCGTCGTCGATCACCAGGTCACCCTGCGGATCGCGGCCCAGGGTGTACGACCTGGACGGATCGAGGGTCCAGGTCCTTCCATTCAATTCCAGTACGAGTTCTGGCACTCCATGCCCCACTACTTGTCCCCCGATGTACCCCCGTCGCTGGGAGTCTAGGGATGGCGAACATCGGGGGGAACTATTTCAGGCCCCGCACCCTCTCCGAAAGTCGGGCCGCGTGAAGACCCGGGAGAGGCTTCCCTCCAGGGCCTCTCCGGAGCGGTCCCGCGACCACTCCGGTGTCCGCTGGGCGGGACAGGGGATCGAGTGTCACGCGGTGCCCGATACGGTGGAAGCACCATGAGCGCATCGCAGACCTCAGACGTTCCCACCCTTCTCGTCAAGATCTTCGGGAAGGACCGTCCCGGGATCACCGCGGGACTCTTCGACACCCTCGCCGCCTACTCCGTCGACGTCGTGGACATCGAGCAGGTCGTCTCCCGCGGCCGACTCGTCCTGTGCGCGCTCGTCACCGAGCCGACCGTCGCCTCGCAGGGCGAGCTCAGGGCCACCGTCCACAGCTGGGCCGAGTCGCAGAAGCTCCAGGCCGAGATCCTCTCCGGTACGGGTGACAACCGGCCCCGCGGCAGCGGACGCTCGCACGTGACCGTGCTCGGGCACCCGCTGACCGCGGAGCAGACCGCGGCCATAGCGGCCAGGATCGCGGAGACGGGCGGCAACATCGACCGCATCTTCCGGCTGGCGAAGTATCCGGTCACGGCCGTCGAGTTCGCCGTCTCCGGCTGTGAGACGGAGCCGCTGCGGACCGCGCTGGCCACCGAGGCGCACAGCGTCGGGGTCGACGTGGCCGTGGTCTCGGCCGGGCTGCACCGGCGGGCCCAGCGGCTCGTCGTCATGGACGTCGACTCGACGCTGATCCAGGACGAGGTGATCGAGCTCTTCGCGGCGCACGCGGGCTGCGAGGACAAGGTCGCCGAGGTGACGGCGGCCGCCATGCGCGGCGAACTGGACTTCGAGCAGTCGCTGCACGCGCGGGTGGAGCTGCTCGCCGGGCTCGACGCCTCGGTGGTCGACAAGGTCCGCGCCGAGGTGCGGATGACGCCCGGGGCCCGGACCCTGATCCGTACGCTCAAGCGGCTCGGCTACCAGGTGGGTGTCGTCTCCGGCGGCTTCACGCAGGTCACCGACGATCTCAAGGAGCGGCTCGGGCTTGACTTCGCCTCCGCCAACACGCTGGAGATCGTGGACGGCAAGCTCACCGGTCGGGTGACCGGCGAGATCGTGGACCGGGCGGGCAAGGCACGGCTGCTGCGCCGGTTCGCGACGGAGGCCGGCGTGCCGCTGGCGCAGACGGTGGCGATCGGCGACGGGGCGAACGACCTGGACATGCTGAACGCGGCCGGGCTGGGCGTGGCGTTCAACGCGAAGCCGGTGGTGCGCCAGGCCGCTCACACGGCGGTGAACGTGCCCTTCCTGGACACCGTGCTCTACCTGCTCGGCATCACCCGCGAAGAGGTCGAGGCGGCGGACGGCCCCGAGGACCTGCTGCACTGAGCGAGGGCGATGTAAGTACGCCGAAGGGGGCCCGGTCGTCAGGTGACGGCCGGGCCCTTGTCCGTACGGTTCGGGCGTGGCTCTCGGGCGCTGCTCGCCGGTGTTGCTCTACGGCGGGCCTCAGGCGTGCGGGGTCCAGAAGTCGACGAGCCGGCCGGCGCCGTGTTCCAGGGACTTCCAGCCGCCGTCGAAGGTGAGGACGGCGAAGGCGGAGGTGGGGAAGCCGCTGCGGTTCATCCGGCTGAGGGTGTCCCCCTCGGACCCGCCGGCCAGGGCGTCGGCGAGCGCGTGCATGCCGGGGTTGTGGCCGACGACCAGGAGGTCGGAGACGTCGTCCGGTGTCTCGTTGAGCAGGGCGATGAGCTCGCCGAGCGACGCCTCGTACAGCCGCTCCTCGTACACGGTCCTGGGGCGCTCCGGCAGTGCGTGCACGGCCAGCTTCCAGGTCTCGCGCGTTCTGACGGCGGTCGAGCAGAGGGCCAGGTCGAAGGCGATGCCGGTCTCGGCGAGCCTCCGGCCCGCCACGGGGGCGTCCTTGCGGCCTCGCTCGGCGAGGGGGCGCTCGTGGTCGGCCTCATCGCTCCAGTCCGCCTTCGCGTGTCGGAGCAGCACGATCCTGCGGGATGTATCGACGCTCATGCTGCTCAGCTTCGCACGAAACGGCTCGCGCCGACTCAGAGAGAGAGCGTTTGCCGGATCTGCTCCAGGACCCGTCCGACCCCCGGGTCACCGGCTGTCGCGTGGGCCCCGCCGGGCCCGGCCATGAGCAGCAGGAGAGCGGTGAACGCGGCGACGGGAAGGGCGAGCGCCCACCAGGGCAGCCGGGTGTCGACGCCGGTCGGCAGGGGCCGGGTGCTGGTGTGCGTACGGGCCGGCATGGGCCGCCTCCGGGGGATGGGGAACCGGTCTCCGCTGTCTCCAGCGGTGTTCTCCAACGTACGGATCCGGAGGCTTCCGGCCCATCAGGTGATCCACCCAGTCGACCCTGAGACTCACCCCCTAGGGGATGCGGGGGTTGTCCCCACCCCCGGGGGTCACGGTGAGGCGATGGAGGCGATGACGGCGATGACGACCGTGATGCCGAGCATCGCGCCGAGCACGAGGAGCAGCTTCTTCTGGCCGTTCGGGGGGTTGGGTTCGAGAACTGGCATGCCGACAGTCTCGCATCTCAGCATTCGTCCTCGACCGTCCGGTCCCTGCCCGCGAGGGTTCCGACGATCATCTGCGGCACCATCAGGCCGGCCATGAGCGCGATCGGCAGTCCCCAGCCGCCGCTGTGCTGGTAGAGCACGCCGACGAGGAGGGGGCCGGGGACCGAGATGAGGTAGCCGACGCTCTGCGCGAAGGCGGAGAGCCGGACGACTCCGGCGCCGGTGCGCGAGCGCAGGCCGATCATGGTGAGGGCGAGCGGGAAGGCGCAGTTGGAGACGCCGAGCAGCACGGCCCAGACCCAGGCTCCGGCCTCGGGGGCGAGGAAGAGCCCGGTGTATCCGGTGAGCCCGCACAGGCCGAGCGCGACGACGATCGGGCCCTGGTGCTTCATGCGGGTAGCGAGGCGCGGGATGACGAAGGCGAGCGGGACGCCCATGACCATGGTGACGGCGAGGAGCACGCCCGCGCTGGTGGCGGGGACGCCGGCGTCGCGGAAGATCTGCGGCATCCAGCCCATGGTGATGTAGGCGCCGGTGGCCTGGAGGCCGAAGAAGCAGCCGAGGGCCCAGGCGGTGCGGCTGCGGGTGATGCGCGGCGGGGCCGTGTGCTCGGGGGCGGCGCGCTCCTTCGTACGGCCGGAGTCGTCGCGGTCGCGCACGAGCGGGATCCAGGGCAGGACGGCGAGTGCGGCCACGGCGGCCCACACGCCGAGTCCGAGGCGCCAGTCCCCGCCGAGTGCCTCGGTCATGGGGACGGTCGCGGCCGCGGCGACCGAGGTGCCGAGGGCGAGCGCCATGGAGTACAGGCCGGTCATGCTGCCGATGCGGTCGGGGAAGTACCGCTTGACGATCACGGGCATCAGGACGTTGCTGACGGCGATGCCCATCAGGGCGAGGGCGCTGGCGGCCAGGAAGCCGGCGGTGCCGCCGGCGAGGGGACGCAGGACGAGGCCGGCGAGGATCGCGGCCATGCCCGCGCAGACGACGGCCGCCGGGCCGAAGCGGCGGGCGAGGCGCGGGGCCGTGATGCCGAAGACCGCGAAGCAGAGCGGGGGTACGGAGGTGAGGACGCCGGCGACGGTGCCGCTCATGTGGAGGCCCTCGGTGACCTCTTCGAGGAGGGCGCCGAGACTGGTGATGGCGGGGCGCAGGTTCAGGGCGGCCAGGACGAGTCCGACGGTGACGAGGCCGAGGGTCCAGCGGTGCGTCGCTCCTGGCGGTGTGGTGGGCGTCGGGGTGGTGGTCCGGGTTCGTACGGCGGTCTTCGGCTCGTCAGGCATGAAGCCATCATAGAATCATGGGATGATTGATTGTCCAATCCCGAACCAACCTCAGGAAGGTGTTCCATGGCCCTCGGTCACCCCCGGCGCTCAAGCCTCTCCGACCAGGTGATCGCCGAACTGCGGAACCAGATCACCTCCGGCGAGTGGCCGGTCGGTTCCCGCATCCCGACGGAACCCGAACTGGTCGAACAGCTGGGAGTGGCCCGCAACACCGTGCGCGAGGCGGTACGGGCGCTCGCCCACAACGGGCTGCTCGACATCCGCCAGGGCTCGGGGACGTACGTCCTCGCCACCAGCGAGCTGGCGGGCGTCATGCACCGCCGCTTCTCCGGCTCCGACCCCCGGCACGTCGCGGAACTGCGCTCGACCCTGGAGTCCGCCGCGGCGCGGTTCGCGGCCCAGCGGCGCACCGAGCGGGACCTGAAGCAGCTCGACGCCCTGCTCGTACGGCGTGAGGAGGCCTGGGAGTCCGGTGACGCGGAGCGGTTCGTGACCGCCGACGCGGCGTTCCACCACGCGGTCGTCGCCGCCTCGGGCAACGAGGTCCTCACGGAGCTCTACGCGGACCTGGGCGATCTGCTGCGGGAGTGGCTGCGCGACGACGTGGGGCAGGTGCTGCGGCCCGAGAACCACATGGACCACGCGCGTCTCGTGGACGCGATCAGGGACGGCGACGCCGAGCGGGCCGGCACGGAGGCGGCCGGCTACCCCTTCATGTGCCTCAGGAACCCCGGACCGGAGCCGGCCGGGGAGCCTCGTCCGCCGGCTGGTGGGTGACCCAGGCGGCCCGGACCTCCTTCCAGCAGCGGGCGGTGGCCCGGCCGTAGTCGGCGGGTCCCACGTCCACCGGGGCGCTGTCGCTGTCGACGTCCCACCAGCGCTCGCACTCGACGTGGAGGCGGATCCGGTCGGTGCGGGGGTACGGGTTGTGGCAGTGGGCGGTGACAGCGGAGCCCTGGACGACGGTGCGGCAGGAGGCTCCGAAGTTCTCCGGCTCCCCGGTCGCCGGGGCGGTGGCGGGGAGCTCCTCGGCTGGTGCGGGGGCCGCCCGCACCTCGGCGGCCACGGCTATCCCGGTGAGCAGAACGGCGACGGAGGCGAAGGCGCCGAACCCGTTGCGTATCGCGTGCATGCCCGTACCTCCTCCCCGTCCGTCACAGGAACCGCAGTAGCAGGAACTTCACGCTCTGCCCCAGTCTGGGGTGATTCGCGCGACTTTTCGAGTCGGGCAGGAGTTGCGGAACGGCGAGGGCCGTGTGCCGCCCGGTCGGGGCGGGCACACGGCCCTGTCCGCTGCTGTGGGGAGGTGTCAGGCGCCGATCGCGTGCAGGCCGCCGTCGACGTGGACGATCTCGCCCGTCGTCTTCGGGAACCAGTCGGAGAGCAGGGCCACGACGCCGCGGCCTGCCGGCTCCGGGTCCTCGAGCTTCCACTCCAGCGGGGAGCGGCTGTCCCACACGGCGGCCAGCTCGCCGAAGCCCGGGATGGACTTGGCGGCCATCGAACCGATCGGGCCCGCCGAGATCAGGTTGCAGCGGATGTTCTGCTTGCCCAGGTCGCGCGCCATGTAGCGGCTGGTGGCCTCCAGGGCGGCCTTGGCCGGACCCATCCAGTCGTACTGCGGCCAGGCGAACTTCGCGTCGAAGGTGAGGCCGACGACGGAGCCGCCCTCGGTCATCAGCGGCAGCAGCGCCGTCGTCAGCGACTTCAGGGAGAAGGCGGAGACGTGCATCGCCGTGGCGACGGACTCGAACGGCGTGTTGAGGAAGTTGCCGCCGAGCGCGTCCTGCGGGGCGAAGCCGATGGAGTGCACGATGCCGTCGAGGCGGTCGCCGAGGTGCTCGCGCACCTGGCCCTCCAGGCGGGCGAGGTGCTCGTCGTTGGAGACGTCGAGCTCGAGGACCTTGACGTTCTCGGGCTTGGGCAGCTTCTTGGCGATGCGCTCGGTGAGCGACGGCCGCGGCCAGGCGGTGAGGATGATCTCCGCACCCTGCTCCTGGGCCAGCTTCGCGGTGTGGAAGGCGATGGAGGACTCCATCAGCACACCGGTGATCAGGATGCGCTTGCCCTCGAGAATTCCGCTCATGGTGATCAGTGACCCATGCCCAATCCGCCGTCAACCGGGATGACGGCTCCAGTGATGTACGAGGCGTCGTCGGAGGCGAGGAACTTCACCGCGGCGGCGATCTCCTCCGGCTGCGCGTAACGGCCCAGCGGCACCTGGGACACGATGCCCGCGCGCTGCTCGTCGGTGAGGACCGCGGTCATGTCGGTGGCGACGAAACCAGGGGCGACGACGTTGAAAGTGATGTTGCGCGAGCCGAGCTCACGCGCGAGGGAGCGGGCGAAGCCGACCAGGCCGGCCTTGGAGGCGGCGTAGTTGGCCTGGCCCGCGGAGCCCAGCAGACCGACGACCGAGGAGATGAGGACGACGCGGCCCTTCTTGGCGCGCAGCATCCCGCGGTTGGCGCGCTTGACCACCCGGAAGGTGCCGGTGAGGTTGGTGTCGAGGACGGACGTGAAGTCCTCCTCGGACATGCGCATGAGGAGCTGGTCCTTCGTCACGCCGGCGTTGGCCACGAGGACCTCGACCGGACCGTGCTTCTCCTCGATCTCCTTGTACGCCTGCTCCACCTGCTCCGTGTCGGTGATGTCGCACTTGACGGGGAGGCAGCCGAGTTCGACCAGGGCGGCCGGAGGCTCGCCGGAGCGGTACGTGATCGCGACCTTGTCGCCGGCCTCGGCGAACGCGCGGGCGATGGCGAGGCCGATGCCCCGGTTTCCTCCGGTGACGAGAACCGAGCGGCTCAACGGATCACCCTTTCGATAGCGGTCTGGTAGCCGAAAACCTATCGGTATCGCCCTCGACATGAGGAATCGACCTCCGACAGTGGCGTAGGGGTGTCACTGTCGGGTCCCTACAGCTCGGAGGCGGATCGGGGCGGCCCGTCGCCGTTCCCGGGCGCCGTCTAGCGGGCCCGCAGATCGGCCTGGGAGAGCTCGGCGCACAGGTCGTCGAGTGTCCGGTCGTACAACACGGAGCGATGCGAAAGTACGTTTCTGGCCATAACCAGCAGCCTGAGGAGGCGCGCGTCGCTCTGCGGCAGCGCGACGGCTCCACCGATGTGGGCGCGCAGGAGTTCCCCGACCTGGAGCTCCAGGAACGTGCGTTGCGGAGAGCCGCCCGGGTGGGCGGGGGGACGGTCCGCGTGGTCGGCGACGACGGCGGCCGCCGGGCGGTTGAGGTGGCCGAGCGCCCGTACGGCGAGGTGCTGCCTGGCCTCTTCTATCCAGGGTGCGAGGACCCGCTGCTGCGCCTGGGAGACCAGGGCGGTGAGGCGGGCCCGTGCGTCCGCGCCGGCCCCGTCCCCCTCGGCCGCGTCCGCCCCTTCGGCGGGGTGCCAGACGCCCGCGTGCGGGCGCAGTCGGCCCTCCCAGGAGACGACGGCGCCCCTGGCCCACGCCTGGCGCAGCTCCGCGCCGGGTCGCAGCAGGGCTCCGACCCGCCGCAGCGGCGGGCAGTCGGCCGGAACGGGGCCGGAACCCGCGGCGAGGCAGCGTCCGAGTGCGGCGCCGAGGGTGTGCTGCGCGCCGTCCCACTCCCCGGCGAGCCGCCGGGCGAGTTCCAGGTCGGGGCCGCAGATCTCGACCACGGTCTCGGACCGCACGGCGCGGCGGATCCGCTCCCGCAGCGGGTCCCGGTCGCGGCCGGAGGTGTCGGGCCCGTGGTCGAGGAGGGGCGCGATGGCGATGGCCGTGTCGAGCCTGCCGAGCACGCCCCACCACCAGTGCACGGCCGTGTCGCCGAGGCCGTTCCGCAGTTCGTCGGGGAGCGATTCCGGCAGGTCGCGGAGGCGGGCGACGACCAGGAGCCGGGGGCGCTCGCCCGGCGTGAGCCCGGCCGCCTTGACGGCGGCGGCGAGGAGGCGGAAGAGCCGCTCGACGGCGACGCCGCGGGGTCCGGTCCCCGCCCGCGCGCCCGTGGCCGTATCGGCACGCGCACGCGCACTCCCACTCGTACGCGTACTCGTGCTCGTACCGCTGTCGTCCTCAGCCCACGCGCGGATGCCGACGACCGGGCGGCGGTCGTGGCCGGGGGCGACCAGGGTCGCGACGGCCTCGTCGGCGTCGACGGAGAGTTCCTTGCCGAGGCGGGCGAGGAGGCCGTGCGGTTCGTGCCGGGGGCCGGCGGGCTGCCGGGGTGCCGGTACGCGGGGCGGGCGGCCGTCGAGGGACCAGCCGAGGTCGAGGTCGAAACCGTCGTCGGGCAGGTCGAGATAGGGCAGCTCGTCGGCGTCCGCCCACCACTCCGCCGGCTCCTCGCCGTCCTCCCCCGCGAAGGAATCGCCCGCGAAGGAATCGTCCGCGAGGTGATCGTCCGCACGCGCGCGTGCGGACGCCGGGGGCGGTACGTCGACGCGTACCGGGCTGCCGAAGAGGGCGCCCCGGTACAGCTCGTCCGCGAGCCCCGACTCCACCATGGCGTCGGTGACCAGCCAGAGGCAGTTCCGTCCGGCCGCGAGGTCGGCGGTGACGCCGCGCAGCTGGGCCCGTACACCCGGCAGGCCGTCCGGGCGCACGGCGGGCGCTCCCGTACGGGCTTCCGCCCGCGTCACCTCACTTCTCCCCGGCGGCCGCCCGGGACCGCACGGCGCGGTACGTCACCGGTTCCACCGCGAAGCCCTCGGGCGTCTCGTCGAGGACGCCGAGCCGGCCGAGGTGGTGCAGCCAGGCGTCGGTGTCCGCGTCGGAGAGCTCGATCGCCGCGCCCACGTCGTCGCGGGGCACGCCCTGGCCCTCGCCCACATACCCCGTCCAGGCCGCGAGGAGGTCGAGGTCCCGTGCGTCGAGCCCGGAGAGGCGCAGGTGCTCCTCGATGTTGCGGGGGCCGGCGATGAGGGCGCGTATCCGCTCCACGGCGTTGTCCAGGGTCGCCCCGTGCACGGACACGTCCGTCACGGCGGCCTCCATCCAGCGCGGCCAGCCGCCGGTCGCGGCGACGAGCCGGTCGCGGTCCTCGCGGGACACGAAGGGGCACTCGGACCAGGCGCGCAGGGCGTCGGCGGTCCACCGCTCGGGACGCAGCCACCGTACGGACAGGTCCTCGTGCCCGTCGTCGGAGGCGAGTTCGGCGAGGCCCGCGGCGTCGGCGAGGACGACGACGGAGCGGTTGTCGTTGCCGCCGCTGCGCCGCTCGGTCTGCCGCAGGAGGCGGTCGGCGGCGGGACCGGCGTGGACCAGGAGGGAGCGGACGGTCTCGCGCAGCGTGGCGGTGGTGGCGCCGCGCAGGTCCGCGATGATCACGTGGGCCTTGCGGCGGCGGCTCTTGAGGAGGCCGGCGAGGTCCTCCCCGTGGGCGTACGGGACGACGTCGACGCCCCGGTTCACGGCGAAGGCGGTGACCGCCTGGCGGACGAGTTCGGGCCGGTGGAGCGCGGTGGTGCCGATCAGGCTGACGCCGGACTGCGCGGTCTCGTGGAGCTGTTCCTCGGTGAGCGGGCTGTACGTCTGCACGTGCCGGGCGTCGCGGCCGAGGATGCGCCGGGCGGCGTGCGGGTTGTAGTCGTAGGGCAGGCCGAACTCGGTCTCGCGCAGTTCGAGTTCGAGCTCCTCGCGGGTGCCGAGCATGTTGACGACGTTGGGGCTGCGGACGGCGAAGCGGGAGCGGTCGCCGAGCTGGATGAGCAGGCCGAGGCCGACCATCTCGGTGAGGAAGATCTGCGCCTGTTTGGCGCTGAGCATCTCGAAGCCCTCCGGCCACGCCTCCCGGGCCAGCTGGAGCAGTTCGCCCGCGGAGTAGTCGCCGCGGTAGCCGTCCTTGAGGCTGCGCAGGGCGATGACGAGGGCGAGGACCCGGTAGCGGTCCTCCAGGTTGATGGTGAAGCGGAGCCGCTCGGCGATCTGCCGGCGCACGGTCTCCGACGCGGCGACCTTCTGGACGTCGTCCTCGGTGATGCGGACGGGGCTTCCGGCCCAGGTGTACGGACGGTCGTGGAGGACGCGGACGAGCTCGCGGCAGAAGATCTGCACCAGGTTGGCCTGGTAGTTGGTGATGGCGAGGATCCGCCAGACCAGTTCGGGGCGCTCGAAGAAGTAGCCGAGCGCGGCCATGGGTTCGGTGACGAGGCGGACGGCCGCCTGGGTGCCGAGGGGGCCGACGAGGACGTCGGGGCCGCCGTGCACGGTGGAGACGTTGGAGAGGTGTCCGAAGCGCTGCACCTGGTGCAGACCCGCGAAGACGATCTTGAAGCGGCGTTCGGTCTGCTCCATGAGGCGCTGGAAGTGCATGACGTTGGGGAAGGTCGACTCGCTGCCGACGCGGTAGGCGCGGCGCGAGTCGGTGTTGAGGAAGGCGTCGGCCTCGTCCGCGAGCACCAGGATCCGCCGGGTGTCGTCCTCCTCCAGCCAGGACTGGATGTTGCGTACGACGACGTCGGGGTTGGCCTGCTCCGACATCTTGCTGTTGAAGACGCCCTTGCGCTTGAGGTCCTCGACCAGCCGGCTCCAGATCCGGTCGGGCGCCTCCGCGTGGCCGATCTCCGCCTTCAGCAGGTCGAGATAGACGGCGACATGCGCGTCGGCGCGGCTCGGGAAGATCTCCGCGACGCGGCGCAGCAGCGCGGACTTGCCGAGCTGGCGGCCCCCGTAGAGGAACATGCCGCCCTCGCGGCCCATCACCTCCCGCATCTCCTCGTCGCGGCCGTAGAACACCTCGGGCGGCACGAGTCCCGCCACGAACGGGGTGTACGGGTTGTACGCGGCCCAGGGCAGGGTGACGCGCTGGAGCGAACGGAAGGAACCGGGGGCGCGGGCGGCCATCCAGCCCATCACCGCGGAGTCGACGACGAGCGCCTGCTGGGCGAAGGAGCGGGCGGACTCGGCGAGGCCGCGCCGCCCCTCCATGCCGAGCGGGTGCAGGTAGAGCACGATGTTGGCGCCGACGTCGGCGTCCTCCAGATGGGCGAGCGGCCCGTCGGCCGGCTGCTCCTCCCAGATGAGCAGGACGGTGTACGAGGAGGCCCGGGAGCCGAGCGCGGCGACGTACCCGGCGCGCTCGGCGACCCGCGCGCGCACCTTGAAGCGGCGCATGCCCTGTCCGAGGGCCACCCGCTCGGCGCTGACCTGGTGCGTGGAGAGTTCGAGGCCGAGCAGGCGCAGCAGCCGGGGGATGTGCTGCTGCCATTCGCCGCGCCGGCCCTGCGGGGTGCAGAGGGCCGCCCAGGACTCCAGGCCGTTGCCCGCCGCCGGGGTGAGGGAGGCGTCCGGGGCGCCGTAGTGCGTCGCCCACCAGGCCGCGTCGATGCCCTCGCCGCCGGCCTTCGGCGCGTCGGGCGCGGTGACGCCCGTGAGGAACGCGGCGAGTTCCGATCCGTCGTCGGCGGGGCGCTCGGGCAGCGGCTTGTGGCTCGTGGCGAGGGCGAGGAACTCCTGGGCCGTGACCGTGTCGCCCTCCTCGATGAGCCGGGCGATCCGGTCGTGGTCCCCGGCGGACAGCGGCCGGTCGGGGCGGGAGCGCAGCACGGCGAGGTTCTCGCGGAGCTGGCGGGTGTAGTCGGCGACGAGGGTGCGGAGCTCCGCCTCCAGGGTGCGCAGCGATTCCACGGCGAAGCGGTAGCGGCCCGACTCCTCGCCGTCGGCGAACTGCTGGAGACGGCCCACGAACTCCCGCTCCTGATCGGCCGCCAGCTGGTTGAGCGTCCGCATCTGGGCGAGCAGGCCGGCGGCCTCGCCGTGGCGGACCGCGACCTCGCGCCGCCAGTCCTCGTGGCTCTGGGCGAGTCTCCGTACCGCCGTCTCGCCCCACTCGGGGTCGGTGCA
The DNA here is from genome assembly GCF_044452745.1 of Streptomyces sp. NPDC051822. NCBI lineage: Bacteria > Bacillati > Actinomycetota > Actinomycetes > Kitasatosporales > Streptomycetaceae > Streptomyces > Streptomyces sp. NPDC051822. Next base: position 25,863 of record NZ_JBITBZ010000001.1, read on the forward strand.
GCCGTACTCCTCGGGCTCGCTCGCGACCGCGGCGACGAGCGCCTGGGCCAGGTGCAGGTCGCCGTCGTGGAGGTAGCTGCCGAGGGCGTACTCGGCGTCGGCGGGCGTGAGGAGTGCGGCGATCCTGCGGGCCGCCCTGGGGTCGGCGAGGTCCGGGTCGCCCAGGGCGTCCCGGGGCAGGTCGGGCAGCGGGAGGAGACAGTCGGCGGGCGGCACGGGGCCGCCGTTCTCGCGGAGCCGGTCGGCCGCCGGGTCCGCGGACCGCAGGTGCTCACCGGTCAGCCAGGCGCGCAGCAGCGCGAGCGCGGCGCCGCCGGTGCCGGCCGGGGCGGGCTCCTCGGCGACGTCGCGGAGCACCGAGGCCAGCTCGGGGACACCGCGGTCGCTCATGCCCTGGTGCGGCCGGGCGGCGGCGTGGGCGTGGGCGGCCTCGGCGCGCATGAGCAGCTCGCCGACGGACCGGCAGGCGGTGTGCAGCTGGCGGAGCGCGCCGGCCGTGATCGGCTCCTTGGCCTGCTTGGACGTACGGAACAGGGCGTCCGTGTCCTCGATGAGCCGGTCGATGTCCTCGGCCCGCCACAACTCCTCGCCCAGGGCGCGGAAGTTCGGCGTGCCGGTGTACTGGGCGGGGCTCTGGCCGGACCACTCGACGACCTCGTTCAGCGCGTGGCGCACCGGACCCGAGGGCCCGACGAGGTACTGGAGCACCTGCGACGCCCGCTGGTACTTCATCTTGCGGCGCGGCAGGTCGTCGAGCAGCTGCCGGGCGGTGAGACCGATCTCCTCGCGGGTGGCGGCCTCCTGGCCCTCGGCGCTGCCCTGGAGCATGCCGGGCTCGAAGACGCGGCCGTCCCTGACGGCGGCGACGAGCACGGTGAGCAGCTGCTGCCAGGGGCCGGTGAGCCCGGACGGCATGACGAAACCGCTGATCAGGCCGTGGGCCCAGCGGGCGGTGAGGCCGGTGCGCAGCGCGGCGGCGAGGGCCACGAGATGGGCCTCGCGGTCCTGGGCGGCGAGCGCGGGGTCGAGTTCGTGCGCCATCTGTACGGGGGTGGCCTCGCTGTCCGAGACGCAGCCGAACGCGGCGGCGGCGAAGGCGAGGGCGCGGGCCCTGACGTCGCTCTCGCGGGAGGCGACGGTCATCCAGTACGCCTCGGCGAGCCGTCCGTCGCGCAGCAGCCTGCCGACGGGCGGCTCGCTGCCGGTGTCCCAGGGCGCGTACGGGTCCCAGTCGGGCGCGTCGACACCGGAGGGCCAGGGCTCGTCCTCGACGGGGAGGGGTCGGGGGGTGGGGAGGGAGGCGGGGACGGAGGTCGGGGCGGAGACGGGAGCCGGAACGCGGAGGGACGGGGGCGGCGGAGGGTCGGCGGGCGGCGGGACTTGGGACGGGGGCTGGGCCTGGGCCTGGGGCTGGGGCTGGGCCTGGGGCTGGGGCTGGAGCTGGAGCTGGGCCTGGGCCTGGGCCTGGGCCTGGGGCTGGGCCTGGGGCTGGGCCTGGGGCTGGGCCTGGGCCTGGGCGGGGATGGGGGCCGTGACGGGGGCCGGAAGGACGGGGGCGGGGCTCGGGTCCTGGGCGGGGGCCGGGGCCGTGACGGGGGCCGGTGAGCTGTGGGCCTGCGTCGGCAGGGTTGCCGGGGGCGAGGGCGGCGGTGTGACCTGGGGCGCGGTCGGCAGGGGCGCAGGCGTCGGCAGGGGCGTCGGGGGCGGCGGCTCCACCGCCCGGCGGACCGCCTCGATCGCGGAGGCGCCCGCCCGGACCCGGCCCGTCGTCGCGGTCAGGGCCACGGCCGCGTTCGCGTCACCGGTGCCGTGCTCGGTCCTTCCCGACGGGGACTCCCCTGGCGGGGCCTCCCCCGGAACCTCGCCGCCCTGGGCACCGAGTTCGCGCAGCTGCGTCTCCGTACGGTCCAGGTGGCGGCGGAGGTCGGCGGCCTCCTCCTCGTCGTCCGCCCACTCCAGGAGCTCGGCGTACCGGCTCGCCTTGCGGCGCAGGGCGTCCAGCTGCTCCGCGCGGGCCTCCCGCAGCCGGGCCAACTCGGCCCCGGCGTCGTCGTACCCGAGGTCCGGCGCCCAGGTGAGCCCCTCGGCGGCGAGCGCGGAGGCGAGCCGCTCGCGCTCCGCCGTCCAGGCCGTGATCCCGGCGTCGGGATCGTCCACGGGCAGGCGCCCGGCCTCGACGGCGTCCGCCGCGGCGCGCAGGACACCGGCCAGCCGCTCGCCGGAGCCCTTGAGGAGGGCGAGCGAAGCGGGCAGGTCAGCCAGGGGTTCGGGTGCGGGCACGGGAGCGGCGTCCTCACGGTCGGGGGGCGTCATCGGGGAATCGGGCGGCGGGACGACTGAGGTGAAGGGCGCGACGGCCGGGCTCTCGTCCGGACCCGGGCTCTCGTCCGGACCCGGGCTCTCGTCCGGACCCGGGCCTTCGTCCAGCGGGGCCTCCGAGGTCTCCGCGACCTCCAAGACCTCCAAGACCTCCGCGGCCTCGAAGCGCGGGCCGACCGCGTGGGCGTCCGGCGGCGGACCGCTGTCCGCCGCCGTCCGTAACGCGCTCTCGTGCCGGCTCGCCAGCGGTCCGACCGGCAGCCGGCTCGTACCGGGCAGGAGCATCCCGTAGAGGGCGCAGCGGGCGAGCGGCGGGTCGAGCACCCTGAGCATGGCGAGGAGTTCGTCGAGGGTGGGTTCGGCCAGGGCGCGCTGCGAGAACCCGTACTCCGTGCGGAGCGCCTTCACCGCCCAGACGAGCCCGCAGGCGGCGATGCCCGTGAGCTGCCCCTGCTGCGCCTTGGCGAGGCGCACCCGTGCCGCGTGGAGTTCCCGCCGAGAGGGCGGGGACGGGGGCCGGTCGGAGGTGTGGGCGTGCTTGTCGCCCCGTAGGCAGTGGTGCCGGGTCAGCAGGGATCTGAGGGCCTCCTCGTCAAGCGACGTCAGCCAGGACCTGACTCCGTTCACCCACCCGTGCATGGCGTCGAGCATCTCATTCCAGCACCACGGGTGCTATGCCGTTGCTCTATTCCGATCCCTCAAGAGAGGCCTGGTGAAGGCGCGTTGGAGTGGGTCGCGCCGCGGTCGCGCATCAATGCGCCGACTCCGCGGCCCGTCCCGTGATTGACTTCCGGGACAGTTCGACCGCCTTCTTCCGATCACCGAGAGCGAGGCCGCTCGTGGTCCATCAGATCGACCCTTCGTTCGTCGCGCTGCCCCTTCGGGCGCTCGCCGACGCGGCGCTCGCCCGAGCGCGCGCGCTCGGGGCCGAGCACGCCGACTTCCGTCTGGAGCGGGTGCGCAGCGCCTCGTGGCGGCTGCGCGACGCCAAACCGTCCGGCTCCTCGGACACCACGGACCTCGGCTACGCGGTGCGGGTGGTGCACGGCGGGGCCTGGGGGTTCGCGTCCGGAGTCGACCTGACCATGGACGCGGCCGCGCGGGTCGCCTCGCAGGCGGTGGCGATGGCCAAGCTGTCGGCGAAGGTGATCGCGGCGGCCGGTTCGAAGGAGAGGGTGGAGCTGGCCGACGAGCCGGTGCACGAGGAGCGCACCTGGGTCTCCTCGTACGAGATCGACCCCTTCTCCGTCCCCGGCGAGGAGAAGAGCGCGCTGCTCGCCGACTGGAGTGCGCGGCTGCTGCGGGCGGACGGCGTGGCGCACGTCGACGCCTCGCTGCTCACCGTCCACGAGAACAAGTTCTACGCGGACACGGCGGGTACCGTCACCACGCAGCAGCGGGTCCGGCTGCATCCGCAGCTGACGGCGGTCGCCGTCGACGGGACGACCGGTGAGTTCGACTCGATGCGGACGATCGCGCCGCCGGTCGGGCGGGGCTGGGAGTACCTGACGGGCACCGGCTGGGACTGGGACAAGGAGCTCGACGAGATCCCTGGGCTGCTCGCCGAGAAGATGCGGGCGCCGAGTGTGGAGGCGGGGCGGTACGACCTGGTCGTGGACCCGTCGAACCTCTGGCTGACGATCCACGAGTCGATCGGGCACGCCACCGAGCTGGACCGGGCCCTGGGTTACGAGGCGGCGTACGCGGGCACGTCGTTCGCGACCTTCGACCAGCTGGGGAAGCTGACGTACGGCTCCTCGATCATGAACGTGACGGGTGACAGGACCGCCGAGCACGGGCTCGCGACGGTCGGGTTCGACGACGAGGGCGTCGAGGCGCAGAGCTGGGACCTGGTGAAGGACGGCACGCTCGTCGGCTACCAGCTGGACCGGCGGATCGCGAAGCTCACCGGCCTCGGCCGGTCGAACGGCTGTGCCTTCGCTGACTCCCCCGCGCACGTGCCGGTGCAGCGGATGGCGAACGTCTCCCTGCAGCCGGACCCGGGCGGCCTGTCGACCGAGGACCTGATCGGCGGCGTGGAGCGGGGCGTCTACGTGGTGGGCGACCGGTCCTGGTCGATCGACATGCAGCGCTACAACTTCCAGTTCACCGGGCAGCGCTTCTTCCGCATCGAGAACGGGCGGCTCGCCGGCCAGCTGCGGGACGTGGCGTACCAGGCGACGACCACCGAGTTCTGGGGCTCGATGGAGCAGGTCGGCGGCCCGCAGACGTACGTGCTCGGTGGCGCGTTCAACTGCGGCAAGGCCCAGCCGGGCCAGGTCGCCTCGGTCTCCCACGGCTGCCCCTCCGCCCTCTTCCGGGGCGTCAACATCCTCAACACGACGCAGGAGGCCGGGCGATGAGCCGCGTCAGCAAGCCGTACGAGATCGTCGAGCGGGCTCTTGAGCTGTCCCGTGCCGACGGGTGTGTCGTCATCGCCGACGAGGAGTCCTCGGCCAACCTGCGCTGGGCGGGCAACGCGCTCACCACGAACGGTGTCACCCGCGGCCGTACGCTCACGGTGATCGCGACCGTGGACGGCGCGCAGGGCACCGCCACGGGGGTCGTCTCCCGGTCCGCCGTGACCGTCGACGACCTGGAGCCGCTGGTGCGGGCCGCCGAGGCCGCCGCGCGCACGGCCGGGCCCGCGGAGGACGCCCAGCCGCTGGTGAGGGACGTGCCCTCGTCGCCCGACTTCACGGACGCCCCGGCGGAGACCTCCTCCGCCGTCTTCGCCGACTTCGCACCGGCGCTCGGCGAGGCCTTCGCCCGTGCCCGGGCCGGCGGCCGTGAGCTCTACGGCTTCGCCAACCACGAGCTGACCTCCACCTACCTGGGTACGTCCACGGGGCTGCGGCTCCGGCACGACCAGCCCAACGGGACCCTGGAGCTGAACGCCAAGTCCCCCGACCGCTCGCGGTCCGCCTGGGCCGGGCGCTCGACCCGGGACTTCAAGGACGTCGACCCGGCCGCGCTCGACGCGGAGCTGGCGACCCGCCTCGGCTGGGCGGAGCGGCGGATCGAGCTGCCCGCCGGCCGGTACGAGACGCTGCTGCCGCCGACGGCCGTGGCCGACCTGCTGATCTACCAGCTGTGGTCCTCCACGGCCCGGGACGCGGTGGAGGGCCGTACGGTCTTCTCCAAGCCCGGCGGCGGCACCCGGCTCGGCGAGACGCTCTCCCCGCTGCCGCTGACGCTGCGCAGCGACCCTAACGAGCCGGGCCTGGAGTCCGCGCCGTTCGTGATCGCGCACTCCTCGGGCGACGACTCCTCCGTCTTCGACAACGGCCTGCCGATCGGTCCGACGGACTGGTTGCGGGACGGGAGGCTGGAGCACCTGATCACCACCCGGCACACGGCGGCGCTCACCGGCCTGCCCATGGCCCCCGGGGCGGGGAACCTGATCCTGGACGGGGGCGGCGAGCGCTCCCTGGAGGAGATGGTGGCCGCGACGGAGCGCGGGCTGCTCCTCACCTGCCTCTGGTACATCCGCGAGGTCGACCCGGCGACGCTGCTGCTCACCGGTCTGACCCGGGACGGCGTCTACCTCGTCGAGAACGGCGAGGTGGTCGGCGAGGTGAACAACTTCCGGTTCAACGAGTCGCCGGTGGACCTGCTGTCGCGGGCCTCGGAGGCGAGCCGGACGGAGAAGACGCTGCCGCGCGAGTGGGGCGACTGGTTCACCCGGGCCGCGATGCCCGCCCTGAGGGTGCCCGACTTCAACATGAGCTCGGTCAGCAAGGGGGTCTGACCCGCCTAGACTGAGTCGTCGTACCACCAACAACCTGAGGAGACTGACGGTCGTGACGGACATCGTCGACGAGCTGAAGTGGCGTGGGCTCTTCGCCCAGTCCACCGATGAGGACGCACTGCGCAAGGCTCTCGCGGACGGTCCCGTCACCTTCTATTGCGGTTTCGACCCGACCGCGGCCAGTCTCCACGTCGGCCACCTGGTCCAGGTCCTCACCGTCCGCCGGCTCCAGCGGGCCGGGCACCGGCCGCTGGCGCTGGTCGGCGGGGCCACCGGCCAGATCGGTGACCCGCGGCCGACGGCCGAGCGCACCCTGAACGACCCCGAGACGGTCGCGAACTGGGTGAACCGGCTGCGGACGCAGATCGAGCCGTACCTCTCCTTCGAGGGGGAGAACGCGGCGGTCATGGTGAACAACCTGGACTGGACCGCCGGCCTGTCGGCGATCGAGTTCCTGCGGGACATCGGCAAGCACTTCCGGGTCAACAAGATGCTGACCAAGGACTCCGTCGCCAGGCGCCTGGAGTCCGAGCAGGGCATCAGCTACACGGAGTTCAGCTACCAGCTGCTCCAGGGCATGGACTTCCTGGAGCTGTACCGCCGCTACGGCTGCACGCTCCAGCAGGGCGGCTCCGACCAGTGGGGCAACCTGGTGGCGGGGCTCGACCTGATCCACCGCGTGGAGCCCGGCGCCGAGGTGCACGCGCTCGCGACCCCGCTGATGGTCAAGGCGGACGGCACCAAGTTCGGCAAGACCGAGAGCGGGGCCGTCTGGCTGGACCCGGAGATGACCACGCCGTACGCGTTCTACCAGTTCTGGCTGAACGTGGACGACCGGGACATCTCGACGTACATGCGGATCCTGTCCTTCAAGTCCCGCGAGGAGCTGGAGGCGCTGGAGGAGCAGACCGCCGAGCGGCCGCAGGCGCGTGCCGCGCAGCGGGCGCTCGCCGAGGAGCTCACCACTCTGGTGCACGGCGCCGAGCAGTGCGCGGCCGTCATCAACGCCTCCAAGGCGCTGTTCGGGCAGGGCGACCTGGCCGAGCTGGACGAGGCGACGCTGGCCGCCGCCCTGTCGGAGCTGCCGCACGCCCGGGTGACCGAGCTGGGCCAGGTCGTGGACCTGTTCACCGAGGTCGGGCTCGCGCCGAGCAAGTCGGGCGCGCGCCGCACGGTGAAGGAGGGCGGGGCCTACGTGAACAACGTGAAGGTCACCGCCGAGGACGCCGAGGTGTCGGCGGACGAGCTGCTGCACGGCCGCTGGCTGGTGCTGCGGCGCGGCAAGAAGAACCTGGCGGCGATCGAGTTCGCCGGCGCCTGACCGGTACGCGTACGCCGGAGGCCCGGTACGGCACACCCTCGTGTGTGCCGTACCGGGCCTCCGCGCGTCCGGCGAGAAGCCGTCTAGGCGCGGCGTCTGCCGCTCTTCATCGATGTCCACAGCATGTCCCCCACCCCGACCACGGCGACGGCGCCGATCAGCTGGAGCAGATGGCGGGTCCAGTCGATGCCCTTGGTCTCGTTGACCCCGATCCAGGTCGCGACCGCGTTGCCGAGCACGCTGCCGAGAATGCCGAACACGGTCGTCAGCCACAGCGGGATCTGCTGCTTGCCCGGCAGGATCGCCTTCGCGATCAGACCCAGGACGAATCCCACGATGATCGCCCACAACCAACTCATCGTCGCCTCCTTGTACGCATGTCCGCCCAGTTTCGGCCCGTCGGCCATACGGCGCATGTCGGGCGGCGCCATCCGTGCCCCCGGCCTCCTGCGCGGCGGAGCCCGGGCGTACCGTGGAAACAAGGTCCGGACCGGGAGAGTCCGGCGCGACCGGTGGGTGGTGAACGGCGATGGCGAAGCGAGGCGGAACCGAGGTCTTCCGGATCACGGGGGCCCGGCAGGGGCTCGCCGACGACGTGCGGGGACGGCAGCGGCGCTATGTCATCTCGATGACGGTGCGGACGCTGTCCGTGATCGCGGCCGCGGTGCTGTGGGACGTCCAGCGCCATGTGGCCGTCGTGGCCCTCGCCCTGGGTGTGCTGCTCCCCTATGTCGCCGTGGTCATCGCCAACGCGGGCCGCGAGACGGCTCCGTCCCTTCCCTCCACCTTCGTACCGGCTCCGGTGCGGCCCGAGCTGGGTGCCGGCGAGGCTTCGGCGGACGGGGAGACGGAGCCTCCGAACGGCCGGAACTGATCACGGACAGTGGCCGGAAAAGCTCAAGAAAAGCTCAAATCAATCCTGGGCATCCAGTGCACCGCACCCCATGTGCCGTGACATACTTCCTACGCGCTCCGCATCCCCCGTCGGAGCGACGGACCGATGCCGGGCAGCTCCCCCCGTGGCTGCTCGGCATCGCCCTTGCTGGACAATGATCAGGTGATCAATGGTCCAGTGAGCGAAGAGAAGCCGATCTGTTCGGCCAAGGGATGCCGCGCCGACGCCGTCTGGGTGCTCGCGTGGAACAACCCCAAGCTGCACACGCCCGAGCGTCGCAAGACCTGGCTCGCGTGCGAGGAGCACCGCGAACACCTCTCGCAGTTCCTGGGCGTACGGGGCTTCCTGAAGGACGTCGTGCCACTCGCCGAGTGGGAGCCGACCGAGGGCTGAAGGGCCCCGATCAGCCGCTGGTCGGCCGCCGGTCGGCCCCCGTCAGCCGCCGGTCAGCCGCCGATCGCCGACATGGGGCGGTCGGGCTGGAGGAAGTCCGGGTCGTCGAGGCCGGAGCCGGCCTTCTTGCCCCACATGGCCTGCTTCCAGATCCGGGCGACCTCGTCGTCCGGGGCGTCCGAGCGGAGCGTGGCCCGCAGGTCCGTCTCCTCAGTGGCGAACAGGCAGGTCCGCACCTGCCCGTCGGCGGTGAGCCGGGTGCGGTCGCAGGCCCGGCAGAACGGCCGGGTGACGGAGGCGATGACGCCGACCGTGTGCGGTCCGCCGTCGACGACCCAGCGCTCGGCGGGCGCGGAGCCGCGCTCGTCGGAGCCTTCGGGCGTCAGGGTGAAGCGGGTGCGCAGGGACTCCAGGATGTCACCGGCGGTGATCATGCCGTCCCGCTTCCAGCCGTGCTGGGCGTCGAGGGGCATCTGCTCGATGAAGCGGAGTTCGTAACCCTCCGCCACCGCCCAGGCCAGGAGGTCGGGGGCCTCGTCGGCGTTGAGCCCGGGCATCAGGACGGCGTTGACCTTGACCGGGGTGAGGCCGGCGTCCCGGGCGGCGGCCATGCCGTCGAGGACGTCCCGGTGGCGGTCGCGCCGGGTCAGGGTCTTGAAGACGTCGGGGCGCAGGGTGTCCAGGGAGACGTTGACCCGGTCGAGGCCTGCGGCCTTGAGGGCGGCGGCCGTGCGCTTGAGTCCGATGCCGTTGGTGGTGAGGGACATCCGGGGGCGGGGCTCCAGGGCAGCGCAGCGCTCGACGATGCCGACGAGGCCGGGGCGGAGCAGCGGCTCGCCGCCGGTGAAGCGGACCTCGGTGACGCCGAGGTCGGTGACCGCGATGCGGATCAGCCGGACGATCTCGTCGTCGGTGAGCAGGTCCGGCTTGGCGAGCCACTGGAGGCCCTCCTCCGGCATGCAGTACGTGCAGCGCAGATTGCAGCGGTCCGTGAGTGAGACGCGCAGGTCGGTGGCGACCCGGCCATAAGTGTCGATGAGCACTGTGGGCCCCCTCCCCGTCTTGCGGTTGCTTGTGGTTCGAGCCTACGTGAGCCCACGGACAACGAGCAGGGCAGATTGTCACGGGACCGGCGCGGCCGCGTCGTAGAACTCTACGACGCGGCCGTCCGGGGGTCGCGGACCGTATACGACCCGCTGCTCTCCGGTCAGTGCTTGACCGCGGCGGCGACCCCGACACCGGTGAGGGACTTGACCTCCAGCTCCGCGTACTTGCCCGCGTCCGGCTCCTCCTTGGAGAGGAGCGAACCGAGCCAGCCGAGGAGGAAGCCGAGCGGGATCGAGACGAGCCCGGGGTTCTCCAGCGGGAACCAGTGGAAGTCCACGCCCTTGAACATCGAGGCGGGCCCGCCGGAGACGACCGGCGAGAAGAGGACGAGGACGACGGAGGAGATCAGTCCGCCGTAGATCGACCAGAGCGCGCCCTGGGTGGTGAACCGCTTCCAGAAGAGCGAGTAGAGGATCGTCGGCAGGTTGGCCGAGGCGGCGACCGCGAAGGCGAGGGCGACGAGACCGGCGACGTTGAGGTCGCGGGCGAGGGCGCCGAGCGCGATCGACACGATGCCGATGAGGACGGTGGACCAGCGGGCGGCCCGCATCTCCTCCTTCTCCGTGGCCTTCCCGCGCTTGATCACGTTCGCGTAGATGTCGTGCGCGAACGACGAGGAGGAGGCCAGGGTCAGACCGGCGACCACGGCGAGGATGGTGGCGAAGGCGACGGCGGAGATGACGGCGAGGAGGATCGCGCCGCCGGTGGACCCGGCGCCGCCGCCGACTTCGAGGGCGGTGAGCGGGGCCGCCGTGTTGCCTGCCTTGTTGGACGCCTTGATCGTGTCGCCGCTGAGCAGGGCGGCGGCGCCGAAGCCGAGGACGATCGTCATCAGGTAGAAGGCGCCGATGATGCCGATGGCCCAGTTGACCGACTTACGGGCGGCCTTGGCGGTCGGCACCGTGTAGAAGCGGATCAGGATGTGCGGCAGGCCCGCGGTGCCGAGGACGAGGGCGATGCCGAGGGAGATGAAGTCGAGCTTCGAGACGGAGCTCAGGCCGTACTTGAGGCCGGGCTCCAGGAACGCGTCGCCCTTGCCGCTGTTGGTGGCGGCGGCGCCGAGCAGCTGCGAGAGGTTGAAGTCGAACTTCAGCAGGATGAGGAAGGTGATGAGGAGGGTGCCCGCGATGAGCAGGACCGCCTTCACCATCTGCACCCAGGTGGTGCCCTTCATGCCGCCGATCGTCACGTAGACGATCATCAGGACGCCGACGAGGGCGACGATCGCGACCTTGCCGCCGTCACTGGTGATGCCGAGGAGCAGCGAGACGAGGACGCCGGCGCCCGCCATCTGGGCGAGCAGGTAGAAGATCGAGACGACGATCGTGGAGGTGCCCGCGGCGGTCCTGACGGGCCGCTGGCGCATCCGGTAGGCGAGGACGTCGCCCATGGTGAAGCGGCCGGAGTTGCGCAGCGGTTCGGCGACCAGGAGCAGGGCGACGAGCCAGGCGACGAGGAAGCCGATCGAGTAGAGGAAGCCGTCGTAGCCGTAGAGGGCGATGGCACCGCTGATGCCGAGGAAGGACGCGGCGGACATGTAGTCGCCGGAGATCGCGAGGCCGTTCTGGAAGCCGGTGAACTGGCCTCCGCCGGCGTAGAAGTCGGCGGCGCTGCGGGTCTGGCGGCCGGCCCAGATGGTGATGATCAGGGTCGCGATGACGAAGGCGCCGAAGAGGGCGATGATCAGCGGCCGGTGCTCGGCGGTGGCGCTGTCGGCGGCGAGCAGGACCGGGGTGCTGTCGGCGGCGAGCAGGACGGGGGTGCTCATGCGTCGCCCTCCATACGGGACTTGATGGCCTCGGCCTTGGGGTCGAGCCGGTTCGCCGCGTGCCGTGAGTAGAGCCAGGCGATGAGGAAGGTGGTGAGGAACTGGCCGAGGCCCAGGACGAGCGCCACGTTGATGTTGCCGAACACCTTGGTCCCCATGAAGCCGCCCGCGTAGTTGGAGAGCAGCACGTACAGCAGGTACCAGGCGATGAAGGCCAGGGTGAGGGGGAAGGCGAAGGAGCGGTACGTACGGCGCAGTTCGCCGAACTCCGCGCCCTCCTGCACCTCGACGAACTGTTCCGTCGTGGGCGTTACGGGAGCGGATGCGGCATCCGTCCCGTTTCTGGGCGGCGGCGGTGCTTCGGTAGCCACGGAATCTCCTCGTGACGCGGGGACGGACGGCATGGTCAAGGGGGCCTCACCAGGGGTGCGGGAACCGGCGCTCCGATCGGAGCTCCTCCCCTGCACAACGGCACGGAGCGCGAAGCGAAGCGGTTCACACGAGGGATTTATTCGCACAGATCTTCATGAAGTCTTCTCAACTCATTGAAGCGCCGGGAAGATCAGCGATAGCTTCACTCGTCATGCACCTGCCCGCGCGCAAACCCGCGCGCGAGCAGTACATACGGATGATGTGGAGAACCCATGGCTCATCTGGGATCGAGGCGCGGCCGAGCTCTCGCTCTGCCGGTTGGTCTCGCGCTCACGGCTTCGCTCGGCTTCCTTCCCTCCGGCGCCGCCTCCGCCGCGGATCTGAGCGACGCACCGGCTGCGGCAGCGGTGGCGACGAACGGGCCGAAGCTGACGTACGTCGTCAACGTCGAGGGGGGCCGCTGGACGGCCGCCTCGGTGAAGAAGGCGATCGCCGCCGCAGGTGGCGAGGTGGTCGTCTCGTACGACCAGATAGGCGTGATAGTCGTCCACTCGCAGAACCCCGAGTTCGCGAAGACGATCCGTCAGGCGCGTGGTGTGGTGTCGGCCGGTGCGACCCGTACCGCCCCGCTGTCCGCCCAGGCGGACGACGCCGTCGACGAGGGCGCCCAGACGCTGTCCGCGGCCGAGGCCAAGGCCGCCGCGGCGAGCGCCACGGACGCGCAGGACCCGCTGGAGCCCCTGCAGTGGGACCTCCCGGCCATCAAGGCGGACAAGGCCCACCAGAAGACGCTCGGCAGCAAGCGCGTCACGGTCGCCGTCATCGACACGGGTGTCGACGACACCCACCCGGACCTGGCGCCGAACTTCGACGTCGCCGCGTCCGCCAACTGCGTGTCGGGCAAGCCGGACACCACCCCCGGCTCGTGGCGCCCGAACCCGGGCGAGAGCGACCACGGCACCCACGTCGCCGGCACCATAGCCGCCGCCAAGAACGGCGTCGGCATCACCGGTGTCGCCCCGGGCGTCAAGGTCTCCGGCATCAAGGTGTCCACCCCGGACGGCTTCTTCTACACCGAGGCCGTGGTCTGCGGCTTCATGTGGGCGGCCGAGCAGGGCGTGGAGATCACGAACAACAGCTACTACACCGACCCGTGGATGTTCGCCTGCAAGACCGACGAGGACCAGAAGGCCCTCATCGAGGCGGTCACCCGTGCGACCCGCTACGCGGAGCGCAAGGGCACCGTCAACGTCGCGGCGGCCGGCAACTCGAAGTTCGACCTCGCGGCCGACTCGATCGTCGACAAGAGCAGCCCGAACGACACCGTCCCGGCCGAGCGGGTCATCGACCCGAAGGTGTGCTTCGACTACCCGGCCATGCTGCCGGGCGTCGTCACCGTCTCCGCGACCGGTGCCAAGGACCTGAAGTCGTCGTACTCGAACTACGGTCTCGGCATCATCGACGTCGCCGCCCCCGGCGGTGACCGCACCGAGTACCAGACCCCGGGCGCCCCGGCGGTCAACGGTCGCATCCTGTCGACCACGGTCAACGGCGGCTACAACTACAAGGCCGGCACGTCGATGGCCTCGCCGCACGCGGCGGGTGTCCTCGCGCTCATCAAGTCGAGGCACCCCTACGCGAGCCCGGCGGCGCTGAAGGCGCTGCTGTACGCGCAGGCCGACGACCGCGCCTGCACCAACCCGTACGACATCGAGGGCGACGGCACGATCGACGCCGTCTGCGAGGGTGGCGTGAACAAGAACGGCTTCTACGGAGCCGGTCTGATCGACGCGCTGGACGCGGTGAAGTAAGAGGCCGTGAAGTAAGCCGCCGTGAAGTAGGCGGTTCGGCGTTCGGCGGGGCCCTGGTGTGGTGTGCCACACCAGGGCCCCTTCGCGTGGCACTGAGTGCCATAGTGCCGTCATGAAGCAGACAGTGCGCTCCGGTACGGAGTTGTTGTGGTCGGTGCTCGGCGGCGATCCCGCCCTGGTCGACCGGGTGTCGTTCACCGGCCCCTCCGGTCTCCTTCCGGCCCGGCTGCCGGTGATGGACCTGGCGCGGGCGACCGTCGCGGTCGCCGGGCTCGCCGCCGTCGAGCGGGCCGGGCTGCCGGGGCCGGTGCGGGTGGACGACGGGGCCGTGGCCACCGCCTTCGTGAGCGAGCGTCATCTGCGGGTCGACGGGCGGGCCCCCGTGAACTTCGCGCCGCTGTCGCGGTTCTGGCGGGCGGCCGACGGCTGGATCCGTACCCACGCCAACTACCCCCACCACCGGGCGGCGTTGCTCACCGCGCTCGACGTCTCCTCCGGGTCGGTGGAGGCCGTCGCGGCGGCGATCGGCGCACGGCGGGCCGTGGACGTCGAGACGGCGGTGTACGCGGCCGGAGGGCTCGCCGTGGCCCTGCGCACCCCCGCCGAGTGGGCGGCGCACGAACAGGGCCGTGGGGTGGCGGCCCGGCCGCTGCTCACCCGTGAGCGGCTCGACGAGGCCCCGCCCCGGCGCCGTACGGGCCCCCTGCGGGTCCTCGACCTGACACGCGTGATCGCGGGTCCTGTCGCGACCCGGACGCTCGCGCTGCTCGGCGCGGACGTGCTGCGGATCGACCCGCCGGGCAACCCCGAACTGCCGGACCAGCACGCGGACACGGACGTCGGCAAGCGGACCGCCGCCCTCGACCTGGACCGGCCCTCCGACCGGCGTACCGTCGACGAACTCCTGGACGCCGCCGACGTGCTGGTCACCGGCTACCGGCCGGGCGCGCTCGACCGCTTCGGCCTCCACCGCCCGGGACTCGTCACCGCGCGGCTCTCCGCGTGGGGCGACCATGGCCCCTGGCGCGAGCGGCGCGGCTTCGACAGCCTGGTGCAGGTGGCCACCGGGATCGCGGTGACCGAGGGTTCGGCCGAGGAGCCCGGGGCGCTGCCCGCGCAGGCCCTGGACCACGGCACGGGCTATCTGCTCGCGGCGGCGGTGCTGCGTTCGCTGACCGAGCAGGACCGGGAGGGCGGCACGCGGCTCGTCCGGCTGGCCCTGGCGCAGACGGGGCATTGGCTGACGCACACGCTGCCGCGGTACGAGCCCGAGCGGTACCTCACCGAGTCGGAGGGTCCGCTCGGGCGGCTGCGGCACGCACTGTCGCCCGTCGCGTACGAGGGCGGCCCGACGGGCTGGTCGCGCCCGCCGGGCGTGCCGGGCGGCGACGCCGCCGCCTGGGTCACGGCTTGACGAGGACCTTCAGGGCGGTGCGCTCGTCCATCGCCTTGTAGCCGCCGGGGACGCCGTCGAGGCCGACGGTCAGGTCGAAGACCGGGGACGGGTCGATGATGCCGTCGAGGACGTCCGGGAGCAGTTCCGGGATGTACGCGCGCACGGGGGCGACGCCGCCGCGCAGGGCGATGTTCCGGTCGAACATGACGGACAGGTCGAGTCCGGTGCCGCTGCCGTGCGGGACGCCGACGTAGCCGATGGAGCCGCCGTCGCGGGCGATGGCGACGGCGGTCCGCATGGACTGCTCGGTGCCGACGGCCTCGATGACGCCGTGGGCGCCCTGGCCGCCGGTGAGCTCGCGGACGGCGGCCTCCGCGGCCTCGCCGCGTTCGGCGACGACGTCGGTGGCGCCGAAGAGGCGGGCGATGTCGGTACGGACGGTGTGCCGGCCGAGCGCGATGATCCGCTCGGCGCCGAGGCGCTTGGCCGCGAGGACGCCGCAGAGGCCGACGGCGCCGTCGCCGACGACCGCGACGGTCGAGCCGGGCTTCACGCCCGCGCCGAGGGCGGCGTGGTGGCCTGTGCCCATGACGTCGGAGAGGGCGAGCAGCGCGGTCAGGAGCCGGTCGTCGGAGGCGGCGTCGGCGGGGAGCTTGACGAGGGTGCCGTCGGCGAAGGGGACGCGGACGGCCTCGCCCTGGCCGCCGTCGGAGCCGACCGAGCCCCAGAAGCCGCCGCGCGGGCAGGAGGTCTGGAGCCCTTCGGCGCAGTAGTCGCAGGTGCCGTCGGACCAGACGAAGGGGGCGACGACGAGGTCGCCGGGCGTGAAGCCGGAGACGTCGGCGCCCGCCGCCTCGACGATCCCGAGGAACTCGTGGCCGATGCGCTGGCCGGGCTGCCGGGCCGACTCGCCCCGGTAGGCCCACAGGTCGCTGCCGCAGACGCAGGCGCGCAGGACGCGGACGACGACGTCGGTGGAGTCCCGCACCACCGCGTCGGGCACGTCCTCCACGCGCATGTCGAACGGGGCGTGGATGGTGGTGGCGCGCATGGCGGACGGTCCTTGCTGTCAGACGTTTGTACGACGTTCACCGTACATCGCGCGGAGCACTCCCGCCGTCAGCAGGTACTGCGCCGCGATGTAGGTCAGCATGACCCAGAAGTCGGGCGCCGGCAGCTGGGGCCATGCGGCGACCCCGGTGGCGATGAGGGTGTCGGACAGCAGGAAGAGGGCGCCGCCGAGACCGGCCAGGAGGCCAAGGGAGCTGGCGCGGTAGGCCATGGCCGTGAGCAGCAGCGAATATCCGGCGACGGGGATCCGCAGGTCGGCGGGGAGGTCGGGCCACAGGAGCGCGACGGTGCCGACGAGCGCCGCGGTGTACGCGATCCCCAGGGGGACGGACGCACGGCGCCGCCCGAAGAGGACCAGGTAGCAGACGTGTCCCGCGGCGAAGGAGCCCATGCCGACGAGGAAGGCCCAGTCGGCGTCGGAGAGCAGGAAGACGTCACCGCCCCAGCCGAAGAGGAGCGCGGCGGTGAGCGGCTTCGGGGCGCCTCGGGTGACGGCGTGGGCGGCGAGCAGCGGCATCAGGAGCGGCTTGGCGAGCTGGTGGCCGAGTTCGGCGCCGGCGAGCAGGGAGATCAGGTCGACGGCGGCCGCGACCGCGAAGGCGACGAGCAGCGCGTGCGAGAGGCCGCGGGAGTGGCCACGGGAGAGGCCACGGGAGGAAGTCGTCACGCGGCGGTCCCCGGGGCGGGCTCGGCGGCGGGCGCATGGGCGGGCGTGTGGGCGGGCTCGGCGGCCGGCTCCGGGGCGGGGCCCTTCCCCGCGACGGGCGCCGGCTGCCAGCCCGGTCCGCGGAAGACCCGTCCGGCCCGCTCGCGCCAGTCGTTCGCGGCCCGGAGGTCGCGGGCGATGGCGGCGTACTCGTGGGTGGCGACCCGGAGCGGGTTGTACGTCTCGATGTTCTTGGTGAGCCCGTAGACGGGCCGGTCGGTCTCGCCGACCCAGGAGCCGAACATCCGGTCCCAGACGATGAGGATCCCGCCGAAGTTCCGGTCCAGGTAGCCGCCCTGGGAGGCGTGGTGGACGCGGTGGTGGGAGGGGGTGTTCAGGACGTACTCGAAGGGCCGGGGCAGCTTGCCGACGCGCTCGGTGTGGATCCAGAACTGGTAGACGAGGTTGACGGAGTAGCAGAAGGCGACGGCCGCCGGGTGCACGCCGAGGGCGATCATCGGCAGGTAGAAGGGCCAGGAGGTCACGCTGGTCCACGGCTGCCGCAGGGCGGTGGTGAGGTTGAACCTGCGGCTGCTGTGGTGGACGACGTGGCAGGCCCAGAGGACGCGGATGACGTGGTGTCCGCGGTGCTGCCAGTAGTAGAGGAAGTCCTGCGCGAGCAGCATGAGCGGGATCGTCCACCAGAGGACGGGGACGCGGAGCGGGGTCAGCTCGTAGACGGCGGTGTAGATGGCGACCACGGGGATCTTCCACAGCGCGTCGAAGGCCAGGCTTCCGAGGCCCATGCCGATGCTGGTGGCGGCGTCCTTGGTCTCGTACCCGGCGGCGTCCTCGTCGGGGTGGATCCGGTGGCTGACCATCTCCAGGACGGTGAGCAGGACGAACGCCGGTATGGACCAGAGCACGACATCGGGCAGGTTCGGCATGTCGTCGACGGTAGGGGTGGTGGGCGGGGCGGGGCTAGACGTTGTTACCAACAAGTATGCGAGACGGCTTGTCAGCAAGCTTTGGCACCTTCTGACAACGCATGCGCCTTCGGCCGGCGCGGTCGCCTTCCGACGACAGCGCGGGCGCCTTCAGACCCCGGCCGCTCCGAGCAGGGAGCCCGCACCGTAGGTGACGGCCATCGCGAGCGCCCCGCCGGCCATGTTGCGCAGGACCGCGCGGCCCGGGGGCGCCTCGCCCAGGCGGGCGCTCCACCAGCCGGTGAGGGCGAGGGCCGCGAGGACGGAGAGCACCGTGACCCAGAGCCGCGCGTCCGTCGGCGGGAGGACCATCGCGAGGAGGGGCAGCAGGGCGCCGACGGTGAACGCGAGGAAGCTCGCCCAGGCCGCGTGCCAGGGGTTGGTGAGGTCGTCGGGGTCGATGCCCAGCTCCACGCGCGCGTGGGCGCGCAGGGCGTCGCGCTCGGTGAGCTGTTCCGCGGCCTCGCGGGCCACGTCGGAGGAGAGGCCGCGGGCGGACAGCAGTGCGGTCAGCTCGTCGAGTTCGGCCTCGGGGTCGTCCCGCAGTTCGCGCTTCTCCTGGGCGAGCGCGGCCTTCTCGGAGTCGCGCTGGGTGGAGACGGAGACGTACTCCCCCGCCGCCATCGACATCGAGCCGGAGAGCAGCCCGGCGAGTCCGGCCGTGAGCAGCGTGGCCCGGGACTCGGTGGCGCCCGCGACGCCGACGACGAGGCCGGCGGTGGAGACGACGCCGTCGTTGGCTCCGAGCACGGCGGCCCGGAGCCAGTTGAGACGGGAGCCGAGTCCTCCCTCGTGGGCGGAGTCGTCGAGGGGTGCGTCAGTCACCCCGGGAGGGTCTCACCCCGGCCGTCACCAGACGCGGACCGACCCGCCCGGGGCGAAGGCCGGGCTGGTCGCGCCCTCCGGGACCTTCCCCAGGGGTGTGGCGATCTCCGCGACCTCCGGCCCGTGGACGGCGGCGAGGGGGTCGAGGAGGGCGAGGTCGAAGCCGTAGACGCGGGCCGCGTTGCCGCCGACCATCGCCGCGACCTCGTCCCTGGGCACTCCCGCGTAGGCGATCCGGAGGCCTTCGCGGGAGTACGGGGTGGTGCCCTCGTCGTGCGGGTAGTCGCTGCCCCACATGATCTTGTCGAGCCCGATCCGGTCGCGCAGCGGCACCTCGTGGGGGCGCATGAAGCTCGCGCCGACGAAGCAGTTGTCGCGCCAGACCTCGCTGGGGCCCTTGCCCATGGACGCGGCGAGGCCGGCGCCGAACCTGGACTCGGCGGTGGCGGCCCGGGAGGCCGCCGCGACGAGCCGCTCGTGGTAGTAGTCCAGCATGTCCACGATCCCCGGGATCCAGCCGGAGCCCTGCTCGGTCAGGACGAGCCTGAGGTCCGGGTGGCGGCGGAACGCACCGCCGAAGATCAGGTGCCACAGGGCCCGGTGGGAGAACCAGGTGGTCTCCACCATGAAGACCGCGCGGGCGGCCGGTTCGTCGCCGAGCGGCGGCGAGGCGGAGCCGCCGTGGTGGTTCACCGGCACGCCGAGTTCGGCGCAGACCGCCCAGATCGGGTCGTACGTCTCCGAGTACAGCTCGGGCACCCCTGACCCCGGCGGGGCGCCCGGCAGCAGGATCCCGCCGGTGAGTCCCGCCTCCTTGGTGCGGCGGATCTCCTCGACGGCCTCGTCGACGTCGTTGAGGAGGATCTGCGCCACGCCCGCCCGGCGGCCCGGCGCGTCGGCGCAGAAGTCGGCCAGCCAGCGGTTGTGCGCCCGCAGTCCCGCCCAGCGGAGCGCGTACTCCTCGCGGGTCGGCGCGGGGGCCATCAGGGAGGCGGAGGGGAAGAACGGCGGGACGGTGTTCGGGAAGACGACCTCGGCGACGATCCCGTCGGCCTCCAGCTCGCGCAGGCGGCGCCCGGAGTTCCAGTTGCGGTCGGCGGTGTCGGCGAGCAGGTCCTCGTACGGGTTGACGTAGGTCGCCGCCCAGGCGTCGAAGGCCTCGTGGTGCCTCTTCTCCAGGTACGGGCGGTAGTCGAGGAGGTCGGCGCCGGCGTGGCAGTCCGCCGAGATGACGGTGTAGCGGTCCGTCATGGCGTGCCCCCCAGGACCGGGAAGTCGTGTTCCGTGAGCCAGTGGCGGCCGACCTCGCGCGAGCGGGCCCAGGAGGCCTCCACCGCGGCCTGGTCGGGCGACTGGCCGAGGTCGGCGGGGGTGGGGCCGATCCGACGGGCTATCGGATCCAACAGCTGAACATCGAATCCGAAGACCTCCGCCGCCGAGAGGCCCAGCATCCGGCGCGTCTCCGCCACCGGGATGTCGTGGAAGGTCTTCCGGAGCCACGCGCGCGTGTCGGGCCAGGTGCCCTCCGGGTGCGGGAAGTCCGAGCCCCACAGGATGTTGTCGACGCCGATCTCGTACCGCTGGGCGAGTTCGCGCCGCTTGGTGTTGGTGGCGCAGACGAAGACCTGCCGGTCCAGGTACTCGCTCGGCGGCCGGGTCAGCTCCGCGAACGGGGACAGCTTCTTGCCGCCGTGCGCGCCGAGGTAGAGCCGGTCCATGAACCAGAGCAGGTTCGGCAGCCACCAGCAGCCTGACTCGGCGACCCCGAACCGGAGCCCGGGGTGCCGCTCGAAGACGCCCGACCAGAGCAGGAACCACAGCGGCCTGGCCGGCCACCAGGTGACCTCGGAGACGTAGATGCCGAGGTGGTCGCCGTACTCCTCGCGCGGCGCCGCGCCCGAGTGCGTGACCAGCGGCATCCCGGTCTCGGCGGCGGCCGCCCAGACCGGGTCGTAGCGCCGGTCGTGGTACGGCGCCTTGTCCACCCACATGGAGGGGATCATCAGCGCGCCGAGCCCCGACTCCCTGGCCCGGTGGATCTCGGCGACGACCTTCGCGGGCTCCGCGGTGATGGGCAGCAGCGCGACTCCGCAATGCCGCGTGGGGTTCTGGCCGACGAACTCGGCGAGCCAGCGGTTGTGCGCCTGCGCGCCCGCCATGCCGAGCGCCGGGTCCTGGTCGCCGGAGAGGCCGAGGCCCACGCCGAAGGGGGCGGCGGTCCTGCTGTCGACGGCGTCGGCGTCGGGGAAGACCACCTCGGCCGCGACCCCGTCGCCGTCGAGCTCCTTGAGCCGCTGCACGGGGTCCCAGCCGCCGCGCAGACCCTCCTCGTTGTCGTGGAACCACCGGTCGGCGAAGGCCTCGTTGCGCACCCCCAGCCGGGTCATGGCCTCCTGGCGGGCCTCGCGTCCGGCGAGGAACTCGTCGAACTCACGGCGGAAACGGGGATCGAGATAGGGCCGGTACTCCTCGGTGGGCAGTCCGGCATGACAGTCGGAGGAGATGATCAGATACGGGTCTTCATGACTCATCGTGCTGTCCCCCAGTCAGTCGAGGATGAAGCTCTCCAGATAGGACGGGGCGGCGCGGTCGAGCATCGACGTGGAGCGCGCCCGGATCTGCCGGTCGCTGTGCTCGCTCTCCGGCAGCATCCAGAAGCGGTCGGCGCGGATGCCGTCGACGACGTGCTCCGCGACCTCCTCCACCGGGGTGAAGGCCACCTCGTGACCGGCCTCCTTCATGGCGGCCTCCCACTGGTCGAGGCTGCGGTACGGGGTCCTGCGCGGGCGCTGCTTGGCGTACCGCTCGGGCCGGTTGCGGTGCGACTCCCAGAGGCCGGTGCGGAGCATGTGCGGTCCCGGGAAGAGCACGGACACGCCCACGCGCGCGTGCTCGGCCCGCAGATGGGCGTAGAGCGACTCGGTCATGGTGACGACGGCCGCCTTGGTGACCGCGTACACGGAGGCGGTGGGCAGCGGGGCGATGCCGCCGTCGCCGGAGGAGGTGTTGACGACATGGCCCGGTTCGCCGCTCGCGAGCATGCGCGGGACGAAGGCCTGGATGCCGTGGAAGACGCCCCAGACGTTGACGGAGAAGGCCCACTTCCAGTCGTTGGGGTCGTGTTCCCACATGCGGCCCTCGGCGCCGGAGCCGACGCCCGCGTTGTTGCAGAGGACGTGGACGGCGCCGAAGGTGTCGTAGGCGGCCTCGGCGAACGCGTGTACCCCGTCGGCGTCCGAGACGTCGACGGTCCGGGCGAGGACCTGCGCCCCGCTCTCCATCAGCTCGTCGGCGGCCCGCGCAAGCGCGGCCTCCTCGACGTCCCCGAGGACGACGGCCAGGCCCTCGGCGGCGAAGCGGCGTGCCATGGCGAGCCCGATGCCGCTCGCGGCGCCGGTGACGACGGCGACCTGTCCCTCGCGCAGCTCCATCAGACGCTCCCCTCGGGCGGGCCGTCGAGAATGTGCTGCGGGTCGTCGTAACGCTGGTGTACGTACGGCAGCAGGGCTTGCGCGCAGACGCGTTCGGCGACCGTGCCCTTCTGGTCGGTGGTCTTCTCGCCGATCGTGATCTCGACGAGCCGGCGTACGGGGAGGTCGGCGACCGGGTCGTACATGGATTCGCGCAGGACCACGTCACCGGTGACCCGCTCCAGCCTGCGCACCTTCTCGTTGCGGACGCAGTGGACCAGGACGGGGTCGGCGTCGAAGCCGGAACCCTCCACACCCGGAAGGAACTTGAAGTAGAAGTCGGTCTTCTCGACGGGTTCCGGCAGTGGCAGCGGGCCGGAGACCGCGCCGCGGACCTCCACGAAGGCGATGCCGTGCCGGGCGAGGGCCGCGCGGACGACCAGCCCCTCGCGTTCGACGGTGACCTCGCCCAGTTTCTTCGGCTCGCCGAAGACCTCGCGTCCGCCGGTCAGGGCGCGTTCGTGGGTCATCGGCATGACCAGCGGGTACCAGCCCTCGCGGTCGCCGTGGGCGGCGGCGACCGCCACGGAGCCGGCGCCCAGGGGATAGCCGGGCAGGTCGACCCGGCTGATGGTGGCGCGGACGAGCGGGCGTGCGGTGGGTTTCAGCGGGGGCGGCAGGACCGCCGCGACGACGTCCGGATCGGTCTCCCAGACGGCGACCACCCCGGTGGACCAGATCTCGGGGAGCCGGGCGCTCCGTGCGCGGGCCGCCGCCGCCTCGGCGTCGGTGCGCGCCCCGTACCGTACTCGTGCCATGACGTACCACCTTTCGGGACCGTCCGCCTGTAACACAGTTACACCGCCGCCGCCGAAGGGTAAAGGGGCGTGCACGCAGAGGAGTTGGGGGAACCGATGGCACGCTCCGCGCTGACCCGTGACGAAGTCCTGGACGCCGCGGCCGCCCTGGTGCGGGAGCACGGCCCGGACGCGCTGACGATGCGCAGGCTCGCCGCCGAGCTCTCCACGGCCGTGACCTCGATCTACTGGCACGTCGGCAACCGTGAGTCCCTTCTGGACGCGCTGGTCGCGCGCACGGTCGCCGACCTCGGGACGATCCGCCCGCGCGGGGCGACCCCTGCCGAGCGGATGGTGTCGGTCGCCCGCGCGCTGCGCCGGGCCCTGCGCGAGCGCCCGCACCTGGTGGCGATGGTCCACGAACGGGGCCTGACGGAACGGATGTTCCTGCCGGCCCAGCGGGCCCTGGTCCACGAGGCCCACGCGGCGGGGCTGCGCGGGGCGCACGCCGCGCGGGCGGTCCGCGCGCTCCAGTTCCAGGTGGTCGGCTACGTCCTGGTGGAGCGCAACCGCGAGCGCGCCCCGGTCCAGTCGCCCGCCGAGGAGGAACTGTGGCGCGGCGAGGACGCCGGGAACGACGGGCCCCTCGCACACGCCCTGGCCGCTCCGATCGACACCGAGCGCCTGTTCGTCGACTCCGTGCGCGCCCTGGTCGACGGCCTCCTCGCCGGAGCCGGGGAAGGAGCCGCCGCGGACACCGGAAAGGGCGTCCCCGGGGACACCGGGGACGGGGGTGTCGGTCGCGGGCCGTATTCTCAATGACCGTGCTTGACGACCGTACGACAGCAGCGACGTGGCCGGCCGCCTACCCGCAGGGGTGGGCGGTCGTCGACGTGGAGACCACCGGACTCGCCCGCGACGACCGGATAGTGTCGGCTGCCGTCTACCGGCTGGACGCCCGGGGGAACGTCGAGGACCACTGGTACACCCTCGTCAACCCCGAGCGGGATCCGGGCCCTGTGTGGATCCACGGCCTCACCAGTGACGTCCTGGAGGGCGCGCCGCTCTTCCCGGAGATCGCGGCGGAGTTCGCCGCCCGGCTCGACGGACGGGTCCTCGTCGCGCACAACGCGATGTTCGACTGGCAGATGATCGCCCGGGAGTACGCGCGTGCCGAGTCCGCCGCCCCGGTGCGGCAGCGGCTGTGCACGATCGCGCTCGCCAAGGAGCTGTCGCTGCCGCTGCCCAACCACAAGCTGGAGTCGCTCGCCGCGCACTTCGGCGTCGTGCAGCGCCGCGCGCACAACGCGCTCGACGACGCGCGGGTGCTCGCCGAGGCGTTCCGGCCGAGCCTGCACGCGGCGGCCGAGCTGGGCGTACGGCTGCCGCTCCTGGAGTGCCGGCCGCTGACCGAGTGGGCCTCGTCGCCGGAGCGGCCCCGGATCGGCCAGCAGGCCTCGGGCCCGTCGGCGTACCGGGCGAACAGCTGGCGTCCCTCGCGGAAGCGGCCGCCGTGCCCGTACCCCAACCCCGGCCGCTACGAGACGGACAAACCGCTCAAGCAGGGCATGCGGGTGGCGTTCTCCGGGGACACCTCCGTCGACCGCGAGCTCCTGGAGGACCGCACCGTCGAGGCCGGGCTCCATGTGGCGGGCAGCGTCTCCCGGCTGACCAGCCTCCTCGTCACCAACGACCCGGACTCCGCGACCTCCAAGACCGTCAAGGCCAGGTCCTTCGGGACGCCGGTCGTCGACGAGGCCGCCTACACCCAGCTGCTGCGGGACGTGGCCCCGGCAGACGGGTGACACCCCGGACCCTGCGGGCGTGCCGAGCTGCGCGCGCCCGCCGGGAGCCCCCACCCTGTGGCGCATGGCACGTTGTGAGGTCTGCGGAAACGATTACGGCATGTCCTTCGAAGTCCACGCGCAGGGCGCGGTGCATGTCTTCGACTGCTTCGCCTGCGCCATCCACCGCATGGCGCCCATCTGCGAGCACTGCCGGGTCCAGATCATCGGGCAGGGCGTCGAGGTCGACGGCAACTGGTACTGCGGCGGCCACTGCGCCCGCGCGGAGGGAAAGGTGGGCATCGTCGACAGGGTGTGACCGGACCCGGTGTCGGACCGCGTTGAGGAAACGAATCCCCTGATGGCTTCCGGCCCCCTTCGGCACCCGCCGCAAGGGGGCCTTTCGTCACGTTGTACCGTCAACGGCGTGTACCGCTTCCTGTTGTCCCGGCAGTGGGTGATCCTCACCCTCATCGCCCTCGTCCTCGTCCCCACGATGATCGAGCTGGGCTTCTGGCAGTTCCACCGGCACGAACGCCGGGTGGCCCAGAACGCCCTGATCGCGGACAGCGTCGCGGCGAAGCCGGTCCCGGTCGAGGAGCTCACCTCCCCCGGCCACACCGTCCCCCGCGCCGACTACTGGAAGCCCGCCACGGCGACCGGAACCTTCGACACCGCCCACGAGGTGGTCGTCCGCCGCCGCACCAACAGCGACGACCGGGTCGGCGCGCACGTCCTGACCCCGCTGGTCCTCCGGGACGGCCGGATCGTCCTGGTCAACCGCGGCTGGGTGCCGGCCGCCGCCGACCAGCACTCCTTCCCCGCGGTGCCGCCCGCCCCCAGGGGCGAGGTCACGATCACCGGCCGGCTCAAGGCCGACGAGACGACCGGCGCGAGCGGCATCAAGGACTTGAAGGGCCTGCCGGACCGCCAGGTCATGCTGATCAACAGCGCCCAGCAGGCCGAGCTCATCGGCCGCGAGGTGCTCGGCGGCTACCTGGAACAGATCGAGCCGGAACCGGCGGGGGACACCCCCGAGCTGATCCCCGAACCGGATCACGACTCGATCGGCGCCCACATGGCGTACGCCGTCCAGTGGTGGCTCTTCACGGCCGGCGTGCCCGTCGGCTGGGTCATCCTGGTCCGCCGGGAGAAGCGCGACCGCGCGGCGGCCGCTGCCGACGCCTCCGGAGCCCCGGAGGACGTCCCCGACGCGATCCAGGCCACTCCGTCCCGCTGATTGACCGCCACCGCTTCCGGGAACAGCCCAAAGCGTGACGCAAAGTATCGACGACTACGCCCTCATCGGCGATCTCCAGACCGCCGCGCTCGTCGGCCGCGACGGATCGGTCGACTGGCTGTGTCTGCCCCGATTCGACTCGGCCGCCTGCTTCGCCGCGATCCTCGGCGACGAGGACAACGGCCACTGGCGGATCGCGCCCAAGGGCGCCACGACCTGCGCCACGCGTCGCTACGTCGAGGACACCCTCGTCCTGGAGACCTACTGGGAGACCCGTACGGGCACCGTCAAGGTCGTCGACTTCATGCCGCAGCGGGACAAGGCCCCCGATCTGATGCGGATCGTGGAGGGCGTCAGCGGCAGCGTCGAGATGAGCTCCGTCCTGCGGCTCCGCTTCGACTACGGCTCGATCGTGCCGTGGATGCGCCGGTCCGACGGCCACCGGGTCGCGGTCGCCGGGCCCGACGCCGTCTGGCTGCGCAGTGATCCGCCCGTGAAGACCTGGGGCCAGCAGTTCTCCACCTGCTCCTCCTTCACCGTGAACGCGGGCGAGAAGGTGGCCTTCGTGCTCACCTGGCACCCCTCACACGAGCCCCGCCCCGAACTCGTCGACCCCTACGAGGCCCTGGAGCAGTCCCTCGCCGACTGGCGGGAGTGGACGGCCCGCTGCACCTACCGCGGCCCCTACCGGGAGGCGGTGCTGCGCTCCCTGATCACCCTCAAGGCGCTCACGTACGCCCCCACCGGCGGGATCGTGGCCGCGCCCACCACCTCCCTGCCGGAGGACGTCGGCGGCGTACGGAACTGGGACTACCGCGCCTGCTGGCTGCGCGACTCCTCCCTCACCCTCGGCGCGCTGCTCGCCGCCGGGTACGTCGAGGAGGCCGTCGCCTGGCGCGACTGGCTCCTCCGCTCGGTCGCGGGCGACCCCGCCGACCTGCAGATCATGTACGGGCCCGCCGGGGAGCGCAGGCTCCCCGAGACGACCCTGCCGTGGCTGCGGGGGTACGCCGACTCGGCGCCGGTCCGCACGGGGAACGCCGCCGTGGACCAGTTCCAGCTCGACGTGTACGGCGAGGTCATGGACTCGCTCCACCGCGCGCGCGAGGCCGGGATCCCGGCGGAGCGGCACGCCTGGAACCTCCAGCTGAGCCTGCTCGGCTTCCTGGAGTCGACCTGGCGGGAGCCCGACGAGGGGCTCTGGGAGGTGCGCGGGCCCCGCCGCCACTTCACCCACTCCAAGGTGATGGCCTGGGTGGCCGCCGACCGGGCCGTCCGCACCCTGGAGGCGGACCCCTCGCTGCCCGGGGACGCGAACCGGTGGCGGACGATGCGGGACGAGATCCACGCGCAGGTCTGCGCCCGGTCCTACGACCCCGTCCGGAACACCTTCACCCAGTCGTACGGCTCCCTCGAACTGGACGCCGCGACCCTGCTCATCCCCCAGGTCGGCTTCCTCCCGCCGGACGACCCACGGGTGGTGGGCACGGTGGACGCCGTCCGGGCAGAACTGCTGCACGGGGGCTATCTCCGCCGGTACAGCCCCGGTTCGGGGGCGATCGACGGCCTGCCGGGCCAGGAGGGCACCTTCCTCGTCTGCTCGTTCTGGCTGGCGGACGCGCTGCGTATGACCGGCAGGACCGAGGAGGCCCGCGAGCTGTTCGAGCGCCTGGTGCTCCTCCGCAACGACGTGGGACTCCTGGCGGAGGAG
This sequence comes from Streptomyces sp. NPDC051822, assembly GCF_044452745.1. Classification (NCBI taxonomy): domain Bacteria; kingdom Bacillati; phylum Actinomycetota; class Actinomycetes; order Kitasatosporales; family Streptomycetaceae; genus Streptomyces; species Streptomyces sp. NPDC051822. The sequence goes on from NZ_JBITBZ010000001.1 coordinate 53,466, forward strand.
TACGACCCGGTGGCGGGACGCCAGCTGGGCAACTTCCCGCAGGCCTTCAGCCACATCGGCCTGGTGGGCACGGCCCTCGCGCTGGCCGGGGACGACCGGGACCCGGCAGGATAGCTCCATGGATCTTGGACTGAAGGACCGTGTGTACGTGGTGACCGGGGCGACGCGAGGACTCGGGCGGGCCTCCGCCGAGGCGCTCCTCGCCGAGGGGGCCAAGGTGCTGGTCACGGGACGCGAGGAGAAGACCGTCGCCGAGGCCGTGGCCGAGCTCGGGCCCGGCGCCGCCGGTGTCGCCGCCGACAACGACGACCCGCAGACCCCGGCGCGGCTCATCGCCGAGGCCCGCGCCCGGCTCGGCGGCTTCGACGGCATCCTGATCAGCGTGGGCGGTCCCGCGCCCGGCTTCGCGGCGGACAACACCGACGAGCAGTGGGCGGCCGCCTTCGGCACCGTCTTCCTCGGGGCGGTACGGCTGGCCCGAGCGGCGGCCGAGACGCTCACCGACGGCGGGGTCATCGGCTTCGTCCTGTCCGGCTCGGTCCACGAGCCGATCCCCGGTCTGACCATCTCCAACGGGCTGCGCCCCGGCCTCGCCGGCTTCGCGAAGTCCCTCGCCAACGACCTGGGTCCCCGCGGGGTACGGGTCGTCGGGCTGCTGCCGAGCCGGATCGACACCGACCGGGTGCGGTCCCTCGACGCGCTCTCCGGCGACGCGGACGCGGCCCGCGCGGCCAACGAGGCCGCGATCCCGCTGCGCCGCTACGGCACCCCGGCGGAGTTCGGCCGGACGGCCGCCTTCCTGCTGTCGCCGGCCGCCTCCTACCTGACCGGCGTGATGCTGCCGGTGGACGGCGGGGCCCGCAGCGGCTTCTGACGGCCCGTGCCCCGCCCCCTCCTCAGGTCACCCGCTTCGCCCGGTGCTTCACCGCCCGCAGACGCGCCTCGGTGGGCAGGGCGGTCAGACCCGTGGACGTACGGGCATGGGTGAGGGCCTGGGTGCCGAGGGTCGCCAGGGCGGCTCCCGGGGAGGCGTACGGCTCCAGCTGGAGCGCGACCCGGGTACGGGGGGCGGTCCGGCGCCCGGTGAGGGCGACCCGGGCCCTGGCCACTCCCTCCTGGGCCGTGGCGTCCGCCTCCAGGACTCCTTCCAGCGCCCTGCCGCGCAGGACCGCCGCCTCCCCGTCGCCGCTGTCGACGAGGACCTCGGCGAGCCGGGCCCGCCGGAACTGCACGAGCAGCCACCACAGGGCGAGCAGGACGAGGAGCCCGAGGGCCGCGATGACCACCGGCCACCACCAGCCCTCGTCGCGCCAGCGCTGCCGGTCGGCGGTGGAGAGCAGCACGTCCGAGGGGCCCGACCAGGGCCACCAGGACGGCACGGACAGATCGAGGGCGGCGGCGAGGACTCCCCCGCCGAGGAGCACGAGGAGCAGCCCGGCAAGGCCGAGCAGGACGCGGTTGACGCGCCGGAGGACCACCGTCACCGTGCTCACCCCTTCCTGGGCGGCCGGGCCACCCGTACCTGAAGTGCGGGCGGGTGGGCGAGGGCCAGCTCGTCGACGCCGGCCGCGAGGGCCGTCTCCACGTCGGCGCGGACCTCGTCGAGCGCCCGGAAGTGCGAGACCGCCCGGACGCCCACCTTGGAGCGGCCGACGCGCACCCGGACGGACTGCACCCCGGACACCTCCATGGCGCGGTCCCGCAGGGCGAGGGCGGCGGCGTCGCGGTCGAGACCGGCCCGGATGTCGGCGTGGTCGCGGCGCATCGGCAGGACGGCGCGCAGGCCCGGCGTCGCCGCGAGGACGAGGAGCCAGAGGCCGAGGACCACCGCGACGGCGGCGCCGGTGACGACCAGGGCGTCGTCGAGCGGCCTGGTCGCCAGGGCGTCGGCGAGTTCGCGCCGCCAGGCCATGGCGGTCCGGTCGGCGCGGACGGCCGCCACGTCGTAGAGGAGCAGCCCGGCCCCGGCGAGGACCAGGGCCGCGAGCAGGGCGGCGGGGATGCGGCGCACCGCCCAGAAGCGGCGGACGCGCGTCGGCGCGGGGGCGTCGGCGGCGAGGACGGGTACGTCGTCGGGGCGTCCGGGGTCGGCCGCGAGTCCCTGTGATCGTCCGGGACCGGCGTCCGGGGCTCGGCCGGGCGTGGGATCCGGTTCAGGTGTCGTCGTCATGAAAGGCGGCCCCTCGGTGCGGCCTGTCGGGTGAGTGGCGAGTGGAGACGCTCCACATGGACCGTGACCTCATGGACCTCCATGCCGACGAGCTCCTCCACGCGCGCGCGTACCCGGCCCCGGACGGAGCCGCAGCTGCGCCCGACGTCGGAGGGATAGTCGAGTTCGAGGCTCACCGCGACCCGGGCGACGTCCCGGTGGACGACGACCGAGGCATGGGGGCGGGCGCCGCCCCGGAGGACGGCGCCCTGGGCCTGGGGGACAACGGCGGCCAGCCCTTCCCTGGCCGCCTGCGCGGCGACCTTCGCGACGACCCGGTCGGCGATCGTGGTCGCGCCCCGGCCCCTTACGGGGTCCGGGGCCGGCTTCGCGACCATCCGTCACCGCCGCCGTTCGCCGCGGTCGCGGCCCCGGAACAGATCGCCCGGTTCGAGGTCGCCGGCGAGGAAGCGGCCGGCCACGAAGCCGACCGCCCCCAGCGCCGCGACCAGCACAAACGCCCCGAAGCCGCCGAAGTATCCGGCGAAACCGAGGGCCATACCGGCCAACAGGCCGACCACCGCCATACTCATTCCTGACCCCTTCCTGAGGATCTATGGCCCCCCGTACCCGCCGCCCCGTCTACTGGAGCCGCTGTTCCGGCTCTTCCTCCTCGTCTTCGGGCAGCTTCACGTCGCTGACCGCGATGTTCACCTCGACGACCTCGAGGCCCGTCATGCGCTCGACGGCCGCGATGACGTTCTCCCGGACGTCACCGGCGACGTCCGTGATCGAGAAGCCGTAGACGACCACGATTTCCAGGTCGAGCGCGGTCTGTACCTCGCCGACCTCGGCCTTCACGCCTCGGGTGACGCTCGATTTGGTGCCGCCGCCGGGAACGCGGTCGCGTACGGCGCCGAAGGTGCGGGAGAGTCCGCTGCCCATGGCGTGGACGCCGTCGACATCGCGGGCGGCGAGACCGGCGATCTTCTCGACGACCCCGTCGGCGATCGTGGTCTTGCCCCGGGAGGCCGGGTCGCCGCCGCCGCGCTTGGTGACCTGGGCGCGGCGCGGTTCGTCGCCGGAGGTGGAGCCGGAGGTGCTGCCGGAGGGAGTGGTGTCTGCCATCGGATTACGCCCCTTCTGGGATATTTCGGGGTTCTTCGCCCACACTAAGGGCGGTTACCCGGTCTCGCCCCGGGGATACGGCAGGCTGGGGTAATGACGACGGCTGAGGGTTGGACGGCGGCGGTACGGAATCGCCTCGCCCCGGGCAGGCTGGTGCCGCTCGGAAGCGCGGCGGACGGGGCGTGGATCACCGAGCGGGCGGCACGCGGGGTGCTCGGCCCGGTCGCGGCCGCCGTACGGGGTGTGGTGCCGGGCGAACTGCGGATCGGGCCGGACCGGGAGCCGGGGCGGGCGACGGATCCGGCAACAGGATCGGAGCCGGGAACGGGATCGGAGCCGGGGGCCCTGTGCGTCTCGGTCTCGTTCGCCGTGGTGGCCGGGCGGCCGCTGCCCGAACTCGTCGACGCCCTGCGGGCCGCCCTGCTCGCGGCGGCCGAGGACGGGCTCGGGCTCGTGGTGGCCGCGGTGGACCTGCGGGTGACGGATCTCCTCGACGCGGAGCCCGATTCGGAGCCCGCACCGGGACCGGCCGCGCCCCCACCGGGCCGGACCTCCCCCGCGACGGACGATCCGGTCGCGCTCACGGCGCTCGGGGTGCCGGGCGTCGCCGGGGTGACGGACGCGCTCGGCCCGCCGGTGCGCCGGGGCCCCGACGGGGTGAGGGTGGAACTGGCCGTGACGGCCGGCGCCCGCCCCCTGGACGTGGCCCGTGCCGTACGAACGGCCGTGACCACGGCCCACCCTGAGGAGGCCGCGGTCACGGTCGTGGTGTCGGAGCTGCGCTAGGGCCTGTCCGGCGTGCGGGCAGGCGTCAGTCGCCGAGGCCCGCCAGGTCGCGCAGGCGGCGGGCCTGGGCGGCGCGCTCGGCGGTGCGCTGCTCCTCGTAGGAGCGGCCGGCGGCGCCCTGGAGCAGCGCCTTGGTCTCGGTGACAGCGTCGCGCGGCGCCGCGAGCAGGGCTGCGCCGAGGTCCCGTACGGCCGCGTCGAGTTCGTCGACGGGCACGGACAGGTTGGCGAGACCGATGCGCTCGGCCTCCTCCGCGTGGACGAAGCGCCCGGTGGCGCAGATCTCGAGCGCGCGGGCGTAGCCGACCAGCGAGACGAGGGGGTGCGTCCCGGTCAGGTCCGGGACGAGCCCCAGGCTGGTCTCGCGCATGGCGAACTGCACGTCGTCGGCAACGACCCGCAGGTCACAGGCGAGGGCGAGCTGGAAGCCCGCCCCAATGGCGTGCCCCTGGACGGCCGCGATCGACACGAGGTCGCTGCGACGCCACCAGGTGAACGCCTCCTGGTACGCGGCGATCTCCGCGTCGAGGTCCTCGTCGGAACCCCGCGCGAGATCGAGGAAGGACGGCTCTCCGTCGAAGCCCTCGGGCGTGAACGCCTGCCGGTCGAGACCCGCGGAGAAGGACTTGCCCTCACCGCGCAGCACCACGACCCGCACGCTGCCGGGCAGAGACCGGCCGGCTTCTGTCAACGCCCGCCACAGAGCGGGAGACTGAGCGTTGCGCTTCGCCGGATTGGTCAGGGTCACCGTGGCAACGGCGTCCTCGACGGTGAGCCGTACACCGTCCTTGTCGAATACGAGCTCAGAGTCGTCGAGCGTAGTCATGGGGCGCCTCCGGTTCCGGTGCAGCACTGCATCCATCCGATGCTAAGTGACTGCACAGTAACCACCTGGCCGGTCCGAGGACCGACCGGGTGGCCACCGGGAGTCCCGGTGGCCCGGTCGAGCCGCCCCTGTGTCAGGCCGAGGCTGTCTTCTTGCCCCGTGTCGCTCCGCCGCGTCCACGCAGCGTGACTCCGGACTCGCTGAGCATCCGGTGGACGAATCCGTAGGAGCGGCCCGTTTCCTCGGCCAGCGCCCGGATGCTCGCACCGGAGTCGTACTTCTTCTTCAGGTCTGCCGCGAGCTTGTCGCGCGCGGCGCCGGTCACCCGGCTGCCCTTCTTCAGAGTCTCGGCCACCCGTGCCTCCTCATGGGAAGTGCGCTCTGGACTTCTCATGATCACCCCTCCCGTCCGTCCTGGCCACCCATTCGACAAGGTCCATGCCGCCGGGTTTGTCGCCGAGTGCGGCGTCATCACGAACGGAAGCCTGCATTCCGGGGGGCCGGGAACACCCCCTTCCGTCGATCGGCGAGGGAAGTACCAGGTCAGCGATGCGATGGGAACACACGTACGGCGCGGGTCTGCCGGAAGGATTCGGCAGAGCACCGCGCCGGGGGTACGAGACACCCTCACTCAGATGAAGGATCACGCATGAGCCGAATGATCCAGCCCGGAATGATCACCAGGGACCGCAAGGGACCTCGTCCGGGCCCCGTCCGGGTCAGGCGAGCGCCACCAGGTCCGCGTAGTCCGGGCCCCACAGGTCCTCGACGCCGTCCGGGAGCAGGATGATCCGCTCCGGCTCGAGCGCGTCGACGGCGCCCTCGTCGTGGGTGACGAGGACGACGGCGCCCTTGTAGGTGCGCAGGGCCCCGAGGATCTCCTCGCGGCTCGCCGGGTCCAGGTTGTTGGTCGGTTCGTCGAGGAGCAGCACGTTCGCCGAGGACACGACAAGGGTGGCCAGGGCCAGACGCGTCTTCTCGCCGCCGGAGAGGACCCCGGCCGGCTTGTCGACGTCGTCGCCGGAGAAGAGGAACGAGCCGAGCGTCTTGCGGACCTGGACGAGGTCGAGGTCCGGCGCGGCCGAGCGCATGTTCTCCAGGACGCTGCGCTCGGGGTCGAGCGTCTCGTGCTCCTGGGCGTAGTAGCCGAGCTTGAGGCCGTGGCCGGGGGTCACCTCGCCGGTGTCGGGCGTCTCGGCCCCGGCGAGCAGGCGGAGCAGCGTGGTCTTGCCCGCGCCGTTGAGGCCGAGGATGACGACGCGGGAGCCCTTGTCGATGGCGAGGTCCACATCGGTGAAGATCTCGAGCGAGCCGTAGGACTTGGAGAGCCCCTCGGCCGTCAGCGGGGTCTTGCCGCAGGGCGCCGGGTCGGGGAAGCGGAGCTTGGCGACCTTGTCGGAGGCGCGGACCGCCTCCAGGCCGGAGAGCAGGCGCTCGGCGCGCTTGGCCATGTTCTGCGCAGCGACGGTCTTGGTGGCCTTGGCGCGCATCTTGTCGGCCTGCGAGTTGAGGGCCGCGGCCTTCTTCTCGGCGTTCTGGCGCTCGCGCTTGCGGCGCTTCTCGTCGGCCTCGCGCTGCTGCTGGTAGAGCTTCCAGCCCATGTTGTAGACGTCGATCGTGGAGCGGTTGGCGTCCAGGTAGAAGACCTTGTTGACGACGGTCTCGACGAGGTCGACGTCGTGGGAGATGACGATGAAGCCGCCGCGGTAGGTCTTCAGGTAGTCGCGCAGCCAGACGATGGAGTCGGCGTCGAGGTGGTTGGTCGGCTCGTCGAGGAGGAGGGTGTCGGCGTCCGAGAACAGGATGCGGGCGAGCTCGACACGACGGCGCTGACCGCCGGAAAGGGTGTGCAGCGGCTGGCCGAGGACCCGGTCGGGCAGGCCGAGGGCGGCGGCGATGGTGGAGGCCTCGGCCTCGGCCGCGTATCCGCCCTTGGTCAGGAACTCGGTCTCCTGGCGCTCGTACTGCCGCATGGCCTTGTCGCGGGTGGCGCCGGAGCCGGTGGCGATGCGCTCCTCGTTCATCCGCATCTTCTTGAGGAGGACGTCGAGGCCCCGGGCGGAGAGCACGCGGTCGCGGGCCAGGACGTCGAGGTCGCCGGTGCGCGGGTCCTGCGGGAGGTAGCCGACCTCGCCGGAGCGGGCGATGGTGCCGCCGGCGGGGACGCCCTCGCCCGCGAGGCACTTGGTGAGGGTGGTCTTGCCCGCTCCGTTGCGACCGACGAGGCCGATGCGGTCGCCCTTGGCGATGCGGAAGGAAGCGGACTCGATGAGGACACGGGCGCCGGCGCGCAGCTCGATGCCGGAAGCGGTGATCACGGACAGACTCCAGGGCGGTGGGAAACGGCGGAAGGACGACTGATGAAGGGCTTCGACGCCGCTAATGCACGGGGAGAATGGCCATACGGCCAGTCTAACGGGCGCCTGCAACTGCTTTTCGGCCATGCGGGGTGCGAGGACACGATCGGGAGCTATCTCACTTTCATGCCGATGTTTCGCAAAAGGGGCGAGCAAGGAGAGATCGCCCGATACTCGGCGCAGGGCGGCGGCCACTGCCGCGGCAGTGACGCGGAGGGTGGTGGACCGTGCAGTTCGACGACGACGCCGATCTGGACACCACGGAGGTACGGGACGTCCGGGGCAGCCGCATCCCCGGCGGCAGGGCGACCGTCGGTGGCGGCATCGTCGGCTTCATCGCGCTGATCCTGGGCGTGCTCTTCGGGGTGGGACCGGATCAGCTCGGACTCTCCGGCGGCGGCGAGGAGCCCGCGGCCAGCTCCTCCTCGGTGGCCCAGGTGAACCAGAGCTGCCGGAAGGGCTCGGACGCCAACACGCGCGAGGACTGCCGGATCGTCGCCGTCGTCAACAGTCTGCAGGACTTCTGGCGGAGCGAGTACGCGCGCAGGGGCGGCACCTACGGGAGCGCCGCCACCGTGATGTTCAGCCGGCAGGTCGCGACCGCGTGCGGCTCCGCGACCTCGGCCGTCGGCCCCTTCTACTGCCCCGGCGACCGGCAGGTCTATCTGGACCTGGGCTTCTTCGAGGAGCTGCGGACCACGTTCGGGTCGAGCGGCGGACCCTTCGCCCAGGCGTACGTGGTGGCGCACGAGTACGGCCATCACATCCAGAACCTCATGGGGACCCTGAGCCGCGCCCAGGACGGGCGGACCGGCGCGGACTCCAACGCCGTGCGGGTCGAGCTCCAGGCCGACTGCTACGCGGGCGTGTGGGCCCGGCACGCGACGAGCACGCCCGACGACCGGACGGGCCGGCCGCTGCTGACCACGCTCACGGACGCGGACATCGCGGACGGCCTGGACGCGGCGGCCGCGGTGGGCGACGACCGCATCCAGGAGAGGTTCCAGGGCCGGGTGACGCCGGAGAACTGGACGCACGGCTCGGCGGCCCAGCGGCAGCAGTGGTTCCACGAGGGCTACAGGACCGGCGACATGGCCCGGTGCAACACCTTCCGCTGAGTTGCCAGTGGGGACTGCCAGACTGAGACCCAGGTCACATTCGGCTGAATCGAAGGGAAGTGATCGGGATGGCTGAGGCCCCCCACATCTGTCCGACGCTGACGTACGAGGACGCGAAGGCGGCGATCTCCCAGCTCACGGACGGGTTCGGCTTCACCGCGACCGCCGTGTACGAGGCCGAGGACGGGCGGATCGCACACGCCGAGCTGTCGTACGGGAACGGCATGGTGATGCTCGGCAGCAAGGGCACCGGCAGCGAGTTCGACAAGCTGATGGCGGGGTCCGGCCCGGTGGGCGTCTTCGTACACGTCGACGACGTGGACGAGCACCACGCGCGGGCCGTCGCCCAGGGCATCGAGATCGTGATGGCGCCGAAGGACCAGGAGTACGGCTCCCGGGACTACATGGCCCGGGACGCCGAGGGCAACATCTGGAGCTTCGGGACGTACACGCCCGGCGCCGCGGAGTAGGACACGCCGTCCGGGCGCCGGGCGGTGCGGCTTTCGCTCAGGCGCCGCCGGTGTGCACCTGGAAGGCGGCCCTGCGGACGGCCTTGGCAAGGGCCGGGTCCGGGTGGGCCGCGGCAAGCGCGACCAGGACCTGGACGGTACGGGGGTGGCCGACCGCCCTCACCTCGTCGAGGAGCGCCGGAACGGTGCCCTGCACGGCCGAGTCGAGATGGCGGACCAGCAGCTCGCTCTCGCCGTGATCGGCGACGGCCGCCGCCGTGTCCACCCAGAGCCAGGTCGACTCCTCGCGGGTCAGGACCTCCTGGGCGTCGTCCGGGTCGGCGCCCTCGTACTCCGCCAGCCAGAGCAGCGCGTACGGCCGCAGGGAGGGCTCGGCGACGGTGGCCCGCACCTCGGCCTCCGCGGGGGCGCCGACGACCCGCAGCGCCTCGAAGGCGAGGCCGCGCAGCAGGGCGTCCTCGCCCCGGGCGACGGCGAGGAGCTCGGTGACCGCGCTGGAGAGGGTGCGGGCCGCGAGCCAGGCGCGGTACTCGGCGCGGGCCGGGCCGGGGGTGAGCCGGGCGCAGCCGCGGAGCATGTCCTCCGCGGACTGCTCGATGTTGCCCGCGGGGCTCTGCGCGGCGACGCAGATCTGCTCCAGCTTGACCCAGACCGCCCAGTTGCCGAGCGGGGTCAGGGTGGCGTGGCGCGCGTCGGTGCCCGGGTCGAGGGTGAGCGCGCCGACGGCCGCCAGGCCTTCGAGCGCCCAGTCGAGGAGGGCGGGGAGTCCGTCGGTGCCGGGCGGGCCGGGGATGGCGTCGGCCTCGGGGGCGGGGCCGTCCGCCGGGACCTCGCAGCGCTCCTCGCGCAGCTCCTCGACGCGCTGGCCGAGCAGGTCGAGGAGGGCGGGGACGAGGACCGGGCCCTGGGAGAGCTGGAGCAGCGAGAGCACCTGCGGGACGGCCTCGACGACCTCGGCGACGGCGCTCGGCTCGACCTTCTCGGGGGCCGGGTGGACCAGCGACCAGGCGTCGAAGAGGGCGACCCAGCCGCGCAGCACGGCGGAGTCGTCGCGGTCCCAGGCGTGCAGCCGCCAGCCGGGGCGTGCGGTGTCGCCGTGGAGCTCGACGAGTCCGGCGAGCCGGGCGCGGTCCCAGCCGGCCCGGATCTGGTCGGACGTCAGGTTCAGTGCGGCCGCGGCCCGTTCCTGGGCGGTGACGGGCCCCGGGCCGGTGCGGAGGGTCGCTTCGGCGCCGCTCGGGGCGGCGGCCCAGCGGGCGATCCGTACGGCGTCGGCGAGGACGTGCCGGGCCTGCCGGGCGAGTTCCGCGCGGGGCGGAGTGCCCTCGGGCGGCCTCGGCGCCGGCCGGGTGCGCCGGGTCGTCACGGCCCGTCGGGCGGTGGCCAGCGCCTGCGGGCGGACGAGTCGGAGTCTGGAGTTGCGCGCCAATGGTTCATCGGGCTTTCGAGACGTCACGGGGGCAGTCTTCCCGCTGACGGCCCGAAAGCCCAATCGGAATCGGGCACCCCGTCGGAACGGGCCCGTGACGGGCCCGGCCCGACCGGCGGGGCGCCTCTAGAGGAACGGGGTGAGGAAGCGGCGCAGGGACTCCTCGTAGCGGACCGGGTCGGCGTTCCACATCGCCGCATGCGGAGCCTGCCGGACGGTCTGGAGGGAGACGAGGCCGGGGCGGCGGGCGGCGAGTTCGACGGACCGCTCCCAGGGGGCGATGGTGTCGTCGGGGCCGTGGAACAGCAGGATCGGGATCCGCGGGGCGTCCGGTGCGCAGGCGGCGGTGAGCAGGTCCTCGTGCGGGCCCGTCCGGCCCTGGGCGGCGCGGACGGCGAGCGGGAGCAGCGGAGCGGGGACATGGCGGGCCGCCGCGAGGTTGCGGAGGGTCGCCTCCCAGTCCAGTACGGGGGAGTCGAGGACGAGGCCGCTGATCCGGTCGCGCACCCCCGACTCGGCGGCGGCGCGCAGGGCCATCGAGGCGCCGGTCCCCCAGCCGTGCAGGACGACCTTGGCGGCGCCCCTGCGCACGGCGTAGCGGATGGCGGCGTCGACGTCCCGCCACTCGGAGTCGCCGAGGTGGGCCAGGCCGTCGGGGGCGGCGGGCGCTCCCTCGTCCCCGCGGTAGGCGGGGACGAGGACGGGGACCTTGCGGCGGTCGTAGAAGGAGACGACGTTCAGCGGGTGCTCGCGGGTGGTGCCGAGGCCGTGCAGGGCGATGACCCAGGTGGGGCGGGGTCCTGGCACGAGCCAGGCGGGCAGGGGGCCGAGCTCGCCGGGGATCTCGGCGTCCTCGTGGGCGAGCCCGAGGGCGCCGAGCGGCGTGCCGCGGTGCAGCTGGGGGGTGAGGCGGACGTGGGCGCCGGGGCCGAGCACGCCGAGTTCGACGCGCTCGAGCCGCCGCACGACGGTGTCGGCGGTGTGCGGGACCCGGTCGAGGACCGGGCCGACGACGGCGTGCAGGCCGGGGCCTTCCAGTCCGTACGTGCCGGGGCGCAGCGAGGCGAGGCTGCGGGTGAGGGTGATCCGCTCGGGGCCCGTGGCGTGCACGGTCAGCCGTGGGTCTCCGGGCAGGGGACGTCCGGACGGTGCCCTGAGGGCGACGTCGCTGGCGTACCGGCCGGCCGCGACCGCGGCCACGCCGACACCGAGCAGAGTGGTGACGGCCACTGCCGTCGCTGTAACCGGGCGCACGCTCCCAGTCTCGGCAGGGTGGGGAGGAGCTGCCACCGGACGGACCCGGACGGCCCCGGACGGGTGCCCGCGGTGGCCTCCGGGGCCGCGGGGCCCACTCCTGGGAGTGACGTGGGTCTCCTCGGCGGGGTCCCCCGGTCGGATGGTTCGGTCCAGGGAGCGGAACCGGGCGCCGGGGATGGGAACGGGGCGGGGCCCATGTGGCCGGTGTGGGCCCGGATTACCCCGGGTTGTGGGGTGACCGCATCGTGGACGGTCCGGCCGCCGGAGCCGTAAACGGAATCTCTTGACACCGGATCGAGACACCGTGCCGCCCGACCCAGTTCACCTTCCGTTCACCCAGGTTGCTTACGTTCGTCCAGCCACTGACGTCAAACGATTGCCTGGGTAAATGGAACACATCACGCTGCTGCTCGCCATTGTGGTCGTGACAGCTCTCGTGTTCGATTTCACGAACGGTTTCCACGACACCGCCAACGCGATGGCCACGACCATCTCGACCGGTGCGCTCAAGCCGAAGACGGCGGTGGCCATGTCCGCCGTGCTGAACCTCGTCGGCGCGTTCCTGTCCGTCGAGGTCGCCAAGACGATCTCCAAGGGACTCGTCAACGAGGAGGGCATCCAACCCGAGGTCATCCTCGCCGCGCTCGTCGGCGCGATCCTCTGGAACCTGGTGACCTGGCTGGTCGGACTTCCCTCCAGCTCCTCCCACGCCCTGATGGGCGGCCTCATCGGCGCCACCATCGCCTCGATCGGTGTCAGCGGGGTCAACGGCGGGGTCGTCGTCAGCAAGGTGCTCATCCCGGCGGTCGCCGCTCCGCTCGTCGCCGGCCTGGCCGCGATGTTCGCCGCCCGCCTGACGTACCGCATGGACAAGAACGCCGACAAGAAGACGACCGAGAAGGGCTACCGGGCCGGTCAGATCGCCTCCGCCGGTCTCGTCTCCCTCGCCCACGGCACCAACGACGCCCAGAAGACCATGGGCATCATCACCCTCGCCCTGGTCGCCGGCGGCGTCCTCGCGCCCGGCTCCAACCCGCCGGTCTGGGTGATCGTCTCCGCCGGCCTCGCGATCGCGCTCGGCACCTACCTGGGCGGCTGGCGCATCATCCGCACCATGGGCAAGGGCCTGACCGACCTGCAGCCGCAGCAGGGCTTCGCCGCCCAGACCAGCGCGGCGGCGGTCATCCTCGCCTCCTCGAACCTCGGCTTCTCGCTGTCGACCACGCACTCCTGCTCCGGCGCCGTCATGGGTGCGGGCCTGGGCCGCAAGGGCGGTGTCGTCCGCTGGTCGACCGCCACCCGGATGTTCGTCGCCTGGGGCCTGACCCTTCCGGCCGCGGGCCTGGTCGGAGCCGGTGCCGAGTACGTCGCCCGCCAGGGCGACTGGGGCGTCTACACCGTCGCGGCCTTCCTGGTCGCCTCCTGCCTCGCCATCTGGGTCATCTCCCGCCGCCAGGTGGTCGACCACACCAACGTCAACGACGTCGAGGCCGAGCCCGCGGGTGTGGTGACCACCGCCATCGCGGCCGTCACCCCGCCGCCCGCGGCCGGATCCGTCGCCGCCGTCGCGGACGAGGACCTCAAGACCACCATCCCCGCGCCGGCTCCCACCGACCCGGCCGCTCCCCCCGCCCCCGCCGCAGCGGTGTAAGGAACGAACGACATGAAGATCGACTGGGCAGCCCTCGGCTCCGTCTTCGGAGTCAGCCTCGTGGCGACCGTCGCGCTGGTGGGCCTCTTCACCCTGGGCATCATCGGCCTCTCCAAGCAGGAGCAGGCCGCCGCCCAGGGAGGCTCCGCCGCCCTGGCTCGCACGGGCGCCTACGCCTGCTTCGCCCTGTGCCTCGCGGCCGTGGCGTACGGCATCTACCTGATCGTCGTCTGACGGTCGCGGTCCCTCGGCCGGGCGGTCCGCACCTTCGGGTGCGGGCCGCCCGGCCGTCGTGTTTGTGGCGCTTCGCACAGTGACGCGACGCAGGTCAAGGGTGAGTTGACGGCTGTTCTCGGCCCGTGGTGGACTGCCGAGGCCATTACGGCGGCAGTAGAGGAAGTCCGGTGCGAATCCGGCGCGGTCCCGCCACTGTGACCGGACCCGAAGGGTCCGGGAGTCAGGAACTCTCGCCGCCGGTCACGTCGATCCAGGGCGCGGACCCTGAGTGAGGACATGCGCCATGCCCGGCCGCAGCCGCAGCCTTTCCAGAGCCAGTCGCCCCTTCCCGGACGGATTCGCGTACGGAGCGGCCGCCGGTCTCGCCGTCGACCTGCTCGTCGGGGACCCCCGCCGCGGACACCCCGTCGCCGTGTTCGGCCGGGCCGCCGCCGCGGTCGAGCGGCGCCTCCACCACGACCACCGCGGCTGGGGCGCCCTGCACACCGCCGTCTGCGCCGGCTCCACCGTCGCCCTGGGCGCGCTCGCCGCACGGGCCGTACGGAACAGGCCGGCCGCCGCCGTGGCCCTCACCGCCGCCTCCGTGTGGGCCGTCGTCGGCGGTACGACCCTGGGGCGGGAGGCCCGCGCGATCGGCGGGGCGCTCGCCGCGGGCGACCTGGAGGTGGCCCGCGAGCGGCTGCCGCACCTGTGCGGACGTGACCCGCAGTCCCTCGACGGACCCGCGATGGCCCGCGCGGTCGTCGAATCGGTCGCCGAGAACACCTCCGACGCCGTGGTCGGCGCCCTCTTCTGGGGCGCGGTCGCGGGCGTGCCGGGACTGGTCGGCTTCCGGGCCGTCAACACCCTGGACGCGATGGTCGGCCACAGGTCGCCGCGCCACCGGCGCTTCGGCTGGGCCTCGGCCCGGCTCGACGACGTGGCCGGCTGGCCGGGGGCCCGGCTGACGGCCGTGCTCGCGACCGTCGCGGGCGGGAACCCGCGCGGAGCCGTACGGGCCTGGCGGGCGGACGCGGCGAAGCACCCGAGCCCCAACGCGGGCCCCGTCGAGGCCTCCTTCGCGGGCGCCCTCGGCGTACGGCTCGGAGGGACCCTCTCGTACGGCGGACGCGTCGAGCACCGGCCGGTGCTCAACGGGGAGGGGCGGCCCGTCGAGGTCGCCGACATCGACCGGGCGGTACGACTGTCCCGCCGGGTCACCGGACTCACTCTGGCCGTCTGTGTGGGCGGCCGGCTGCTCGGACACGCGCTGAAGCGGAGGAACACATGAGGGGTGGGGGGCTGCTCGTCGCCGGCACCACGTCCGACGCCGGCAAGAGCGTCGTGACGGCCGGCATCTGCCGCTGGCTGGTCCGCAAGGGCCTGAAGGTGGCGCCGTTCAAGGGACAGAACATGTCCCTCAACTCCTTCGTGACCCGCGAGGGCGCCGAGATCGGCCGCGCCCAGGCCATGCAGGCGCAGGCCGCGCGGGTGGAGCCGACGGCCCTGATGAACCCGGTGCTGCTGAAGCCGGGCAGCGACCGTTCCAGCCAGGTCGTCCTGATGGGCAAGCCGGTGGGCGAGCTGTCCGCCCGTGGCTACCACGGAGGGCGGCAGAAGGAACTCTTCGAGCCGGTGATGGCGTGCCTGGAGGAACTCCGGGGCATGTACGACGCCGTGATCTGCGAGGGGGCGGGCAGTCCGGCCGAGATCAACCTGCGGCGCACGGACATCGTGAACATGGGCATCGCGCGGGCCGCGCGGCTGCCGGTGGTCGTGGTCGGCGACATCGACAGGGGCGGGGTCTTCGCCCAGTTCTTCGGGACGACGGCGCTGCTGAGCCCCGAGGACCAGTCGCTGGTGGCCGGATACCTCGTGAACAAGTTCCGGGGCGACGTGACCCTCCTCGAACCCGGCCTCGACATGCTCCACGGGCTGACCGGACGGCGGACCTTCGGCGTCCTGCCGTACGCCCACGGGCTCGGCATCGACGAGGAGGACGGGCTCCGGGTCTCGCTGCGCGGGGCGGTGCGCGAGTCGGTCGTCGCGCCGCCGTTCGGCGAGGACGTGCTGCGGGTCGCGGTCTGCGCCGTACCGCTGATGTCGAACTTCACGGACGTGGACGCGCTGGCCGCCGAACCGGGCGTCGTCGTCCGGTTCGTGGACCGTGCAGAGGAACTCGCCGACGCGGACCTGGTCGTCGTGCCGGGCACCCGGGGGACGGTCAAGGCGCTGGCATGGCTGCGGGAGCGCGGCCTCGCGGACGCGCTGGCCCGGCGGGCCGCCGAGGGGCGGCCGGTGCTCGGGATCTGCGGCGGCTTCCAGCTGCTCGGCGAGCACATCGAAGACGAGGTCGAGTCACGGGCGGGGGCCGTCGACGGGCTCGGGCTGCTGCCCGTACGCGTCCGGTTCGCGCGCGAGAAGACCCTCGCACGGCCGGTCGGCGAGGCGCTCGGCGAGCGGGTCGAGGGGTACGAGATCCACCACGGCGTCGCGTCGGTGGACGGGGGCGAACCCTTCCTGGACGGCTGCCGGGTGGGCTCCGTGTGGGGCACGCACTGGCACGGCTCCCTGGAGAGCGACG
Source organism: Streptomyces sp. NPDC051822 (assembly GCF_044452745.1). Taxonomy (NCBI): domain Bacteria; kingdom Bacillati; phylum Actinomycetota; class Actinomycetes; order Kitasatosporales; family Streptomycetaceae; genus Streptomyces; species Streptomyces sp. NPDC051822. Next base: position 69,437 of record NZ_JBITBZ010000001.1, read on the forward strand.
GGTTCCGGCGGGCCTTCCTGCGGGAGGTCGCGGCGGCGGCCGGGCGCCGGTTCGTGCCGGCCCCCGACACGTCGTTCGGGACGCTGCGGGAAGAGCAGCTGGACCGGCTCGGCGACCTGATCGAGGAGCACGCGGACACGGACGCGCTGCTGCGGCTGATCGAGGAGGGGGCCCCGGCGGGGCTGCCGTTCGTGCCGCCGGGCGCGCCGTGAGCATGACGACCGCCGAACATCAACGAGTTGAAGGAGTGACCGACCGATGAGCACCCGGTATCCGTTCACCGCCGTCGTCGGTATGGACGACCTGCGGCTCGCGCTGCTGCTCAATGCCGTCAGCCCGGCCGTGGGCGGTGTGCTCGTCCGGGGGGAGAAGGGGACCGCCAAGTCCACGGCCGTGCGGGCGCTCGCCGAGCTGCTCCCCTCCGTGCCGGTCGTCGCCGGCTGCCGGTTCAGCTGTGATCCGGTCGCGCCCGACCCCGGCTGCCCGGACGGGCCGCACGAGGCCGGGCCCGGTGCCGAGCGGGCCGCGCGGATGGTCGAGCTGCCCGTCGGCGCCTCCGAGGACCGGCTCGTCGGCGCGCTCGACATCGAGAAGGCGCTCGCCGACGGCGTGAAGGCCTTCGAGCCCGGGCTCCTCGCCGACGCGCACCGCGGCATCCTGTACGTCGACGAGGTCAATCTCCTCCACGACCACCTCATCGACCTCCTTCTCGACGCCGCCGCCATGGGCTCCTCGTACGTCGAGCGCGAGGGCGTCTCGGTGCGGCACGCCGCCCGGTTCCTGCTCGTCGGCACGATGAACCCCGAAGAGGGCGAGCTGCGGCCGCAGTTGCTCGACCGGTTCGGGCTCACCGTGGAGGTCGCCGCCTCGCGCGAGCCCGAGCAGCGGGTCGAGGTCGTCCGGCGGCGGCTCGCCTTCGAGGACGACCCGGCCGCGTTCGCCGCGCGGTGGACGGGCGAGGAGACCGCGCTGCGCGGCCGGATCGTCGCCGCCCGCGCCCTGCTGCCGCAGGTGACCCTCGGCGACGCCGTACTGCTCCAGATCGCCGCGACCTGCGCCGCGTTCGAGGTGGACGGCATGCGCGCCGACATCGTCATGGCCAGGACCGCGACCGCGCTCGCCGCGTGGGCGGGGCGCACCGAGGTCACCTCCGAGGACGTACGGCAGGCCGCGCTGCTCGCCCTTCCGCACCGGCGGCGGCGTTCGCCGTTCGACGCTCCCGGCCTCGACGAGGACAAGCTCGACGAGACCCTGGAGCAGTTCAAGGGGGACGAGCCCGAGGACGACCCGGAGCCCGACGGCCCCGGTGACGGCGGCCCCGGTGACGGCGGCCCCGGTGACGGCGGCCCCGGTGACGGCGGCCCGGACGGTGGCGGTCCCGGCGGGGGCATTCCGCCGCAGGGGGAAGGGCACGCGCCCGACGACGCACCGGCTCCGGGCGACGCACCGGCTCCCGATGACGCACCGGCTCCCGAGCCCGCGAGCGCCCGCGCCGGTGAGCGCGCCGCCGTCAAGGCCGCCGAGCCCTTCCGTACGAAGATGCTGAGCGTGCCCGGTCTCGGCGAGGGCGCGGCCGGGCGCCGCTCCCGGGCCCGTACCGAGCACGGCCGTACCACCGGATCCACCCGGCCCCGGGGCGCCCTCACCAAGCTCCACCTGGCGGCGACCGTGCAGGCCGCCGCCCCGCACCAGAAGGCGCGCGGGCGGACCGGCAGGGGGCTCGTGGTCCGCAGGGACGACCTGCGGCAGGCGACGCGGGAGGGGCGCGAGGGGAACCTGGTGCTGTTCGCCGTGGACGCGTCCGGCTCGATGGCGGCCCGGCAGCGGATGAGCGCCGTCAAGGGCGCCGTCCTCTCGCTGCTGCTCGACGCCTACCAGCGGCGCGACAAGGTCGGTCTGGTCACCTTCCGGGGCCGGGACGCCGAGGTCGCCCTGCCGCCGACCTCGTCGGTGGACGCCGCCGCCGCCCGGCTCGAACTGCTTCCGACCGGCGGTCGTACGCCGCTGTCCGCGGGGCTCCTCAAGGCCCACGACGTGCTGCGGGTCGAGCGGCTGAGGGACCCCTCGCGCCGCCCGCTGCTCGTCGTCGTGACCGACGGGCGGGCGACCGGCCGCGGTGCCGACCCGGTGGCGCTCGCCGCCCGCGCGGCGCGGCTGCACGCCGCCGACGGCACGGCGTCGGTGGTCGTGGACTGCGAGACCGGGCCGGTGCGGCTCGGACTCGCCGTGAGCCTGGCGTGCGAACTCGGCGGCACCGCCGTCAGCTTGGACGAGCTGCGCGCCGACTCGATCGCCGGACTCGTCAGAGATGTTCAGGGAACGCACAGGACCACTGCCAGGAGGGCCGCTTAATGCCGCAGGGACAGCCGACCGTCGTGCCCGACGACGGTCTCACCACCCGTCAGCGACGCAACCGCGCACTGGTGATGGTGCACACCGGCGTCGGCAAGGGGAAGTCGACCGCCGCGTTCGGCATGGCGCTGCGCGCCTGGAACCAGGGCTGGCCGGTCGGGGTGTTCCAGTTCGTCAAGTCCGCCAAGTGGAAGGTCGGCGAGGAGAACGCCCTCAAGGCGCTCGGCGAGACCGGCAAGGGCGGCACGGTCACCTGGAACAAGATGGGTGAGGGCTGGTCCTGGATCCAGCGCGAGGTCGCCGAGGGCGAGCAGTCGCACGAGGAGAAGGCCCGCGAGGGCTGGGAGCAGGTCAAGCGGGACCTCGCCGAGGAGAAGTACAAGTTCTACGTCCTCGACGAGTTCGCCTACCTCCTGCACTGGGGCTGGATCGACGTCAAGGAGGTCGTGGAGGTGCTGCGCGACCGTCCCGGGCAGCAGCACGTCGTCATCACCGGCCGCAACGCGCCGCAGGAGCTCGTCGACTTCGCGGACCTCGTCACCGACATGTCCAAGGTCAAGCACCCGATGGACGCCGGTCAGAAGGGCCAGCGGGGCATCGAGTGGTAGCACGTCTCGTCATCGCCGCGCCCTCGTCGGGCGCGGGCAAGACCACGGTCGCGACCGGCCTGATGGCCGCGTTCGCGGGCCGTGGTCTGGCCGTCTCCCCGCACAAGGTCGGCCCCGACTACATCGACCCCGGCTACCACGCCCTGGCGACCGGCAGGCCCGGCCGCAACCTCGACGCGTACATGTGCGGTACGGGGCTTGTGGCGCCGCTCTTCGCGCACGGGGCGCGCGGCTGCGACCTGGCCGTGGTCGAGGGCGTGATGGGTCTGTACGACGGGGCGGCCGACCAGGGCGAACTGGCCTCCACCGCGCAGGTGTCCAAGCTTCTCAAGGCACCGGTCGTGCTCGTCGTCGACGCGTCCTCGCAGTCGCGGTCGGTGGCGGCGCTCGTGCACGGGTTCGCGTCCTGGGATCCGGAGGTGCGGATCGGCGGGGTGATCCTCAACAAGGTCGCCACCGACCGGCACGAGCATCTGCTGCGGGAGGCGCTCGGGGAGTCGGGGGTGCCGGTCCTCGGGGTGCTGCGGCGGGCGCCGGCCGTGGCCACGCCGTCGCGGCACCTTGGCCTGGTCCCCGTCGCCGAGCGGCAGGCGGCGGCGGTGTCCGCTGTCGCAGCGCAGGCGGAGCAGGTTCTCGCCGGGTGCGACATGGAGGCGCTGCTCGCGCTGGCGCGCAGTGCGCCAGAACTGCACGCCGAGCCGTGGGTGGCTGAGGTCGGGGAGCGGCTGCACGCCGGTGGTCACGGCGTGCCCACCGGCGTGCCCACGCCGAGGATCGCCGTCGCCGGTGGGGCCGCCTTCACGTTCTCCTATGCCGAGCACGCCGAACTGCTCACCGCCGCCGGGGCCGAGGTCGTCACCTTCGATCCGCTGCGGGACGAGACTCTTCCCGAGGGGACGTCCGGGCTCGTCATAGGCGGCGGCTTCCCCGAGATGTACGGGGCCGAGCTGTCCGCCAACGAGCCGCTGCGCAAGGCCGTCGCCGAGCTCGCCCGCTCGGGGGCACCGGTCGCCGCCGAGTGCGCCGGGCTGCTGTACCTGGCGCGGTCGCTCGACGGCACGCCCATGTGCGGCGTGCTCGACGCGGACGCGCGGATGTCCGAGCGGCTCACGCTCGGGTACCGGGACGCCGTCGCCGTCAGCGACAGCGTCCTCGCACCCGCCGGCGCCAGGATGCGGGGTCACGAGTTCCACCGGACCGTGATCGAGCCGGGTGCCGGGGCCGAGGCCGCCTGGGGGCTGCGGCAGCCCGAGCGGCGACTGGAGGGCTTCGTCCAGGGCGGTGTGCACGCCAGTTACGTGCACACCCACTGGGCAGGTGCCCCCGAGGTCGCCGCCCGGTTCGTCGAGCGGTGCGCGGGCGGTCCGGTCGCGTGAGTTCAGCCGCCGGAGACGCCCACCACGAGCCAGATGAAGGCCACGCCCGCCACCGTGCACAGCACGGTGGAACGGGCGGGGTGGTCGTGGTGGGCCTCCGGCAGGATCTCGGCGGCGGCCAGGTAGAGCAGGGCGCCCCCGAAGAAACCGAGATAGCTGCCGAGCAGTTCCTCCGGAAGGGTGAACAGCAGGGTGGAGGCGGCGCCCACGATCGGGGCGAGGGCGTCCGCGACGAGCATTCCGACGGCCCTGCGGCGGGCGTTCCCGTAGAGGCTCGTGATCGTGTAGGTGTTGAAGCCGTCGGCGAAGTCATGGGTGATGACGGCGAGGGCGACGGTCGCTCCCATGCCCCCGCCGACCTGGAAGGCGGCGCCGAGGGCGATGCCGTCCATCAGGCTGTGGCCGACCATCGCTGCGGCCGCCGTGAGACCGACCTGCGGGACCCGCTCGTCGGCTCCGACCCCGTGTGCCGCACGGCGGACGGCGAGGAGCCGCTCCACCACGTGGGCGAAGAGGAAGCCGCCGACGAAGAGCAGCAGGGCCTCCGGAACACCGAAGACCTCGGCGCCCGCGGCCTCCAGCGCCTCCGGCAGCAGGTCGAGTCCGACGACCCCGAGCATGAGCCCGCCGGCGAGCCCGAGGACCAGGTGGCGGCGGTCGGTGACGCGCCCGGCGACCCAACCGCCGAAGAGCGTCATGAGGAACGCGCCGAGCGCGACGACCACAGCCATGCGCCTTTGGTATCGGATCGGGGGGCGTCCGCGCACCTCGGCGTCGGGGCCCGGCCCGGGACTCCGGTGGCGGACGTACTCGCGCTGGTCGACGCGGTGCTGCGGGAGGCGGGGCTCGCGCGTGCGGACGTCCGGTCCCTCGGCACGCTCGACGCGCGGGCCGCGGAGCCGGGCGTCGCGGGGGCGGCGGAGGTACTGGGCGTGCCGGTGCGGGGGTTCACGGCGGAGGAGCTCGCGGCCGTGCCCGTACCGCATCCGTCGGCGGTGCCGCTGACGGCGACGGGCACGGGATCCGTGGCGGAGGCGGCGGCGTTGCTGGCCGCGTCGGGCGCGCGGGACGCGCGGGACACATGCGGGGAACTGCTTCCCGGGGCTGTCGTCGGGGCTGTCGCAGGGGCCATGCTGCTCGTACCGAAGCGGAAGAACGCGCGCGTAACGTGTGCGCTCGCCGCCTACGTCCCGTTACGTCCGAACGAAGACGCCACAGACGTACGGTTGTTGCACCGGGCTCACGGGTACATCGCTGGCGAGCCCGGCTCACCCCCCACCATCCCCACCCCCCACACGACGGCGGCCATGGACATGCACACGCATACCGACGCCCACGACCTGCGCCACCACGGTGACGCCGAGGTACGGGACGAGAAACTCATCGATCTGGCGGTCAACGTTCGGACGAACACCCCGCCGGACTGGCTGCGGGAGCGCATCGCCGACTCCCTGACGGGTCTCGCCGCGTATCCCGACGGCCGGGCCGCGCGGGCGGCCGTCGCCGAGCGGCACGACCTGCCCTCGAACCGGGTGCTGCTCACGGCCGGCGCGGCGGAGGCCTTCGTGCTGCTCGCGCGGGCGCTGCCGGTGCGGCGGCCGGTGGTGGTGCATCCGCAGTTCACCGAGCCCGAGGCGGCGCTGCGGGACGCCGGGCACGACGTGGGCCGGGTGCTGCTGCGCGAGGCGGACGGTTTCCGGCTGGATCCGGCGGCGGTCCCGGAGGACGCGGACCTGGTGGTGATCGGGAACCCCACGAACCCGACCTCCGTGCTGCACCCCGCCGAGTCGATCGCCGCGCTCGCCCGGCCGGGGCGGATCCTGGTGGTGGACGAGGCCTTCATGGACGCGGTGCCGGGCGAGCGCGAGTCGCTGGCCGGGCGGACCGACGTGCCGGGGCTCGTGGTGCTGCGCAGCCTCACCAAGACCTGGGGGCTCGCGGGGCTGCGGATCGGGTACGCGCTCGCCGAGCCGGAGACGATCGCGGCCCTGGAGCGGGCGCAGCCGCTGTGGCCGGTGTCGACGCCGGCGCTCGTCGCGGCGGAGGCGTGCATGTCGCGGGCGGCGCTCGCGGAGGCCGAGCACGCGGCGCACCGGATCGGGGTGGAGCGGGCCCATCTGCTGGCAGGACTCGCGGAGTTCGACGAGGTGCGGGCGGTGGAGGGGGCGGAGGGCCCCTTCGTGCTGCTGTGGATCGACGGGGCGGACACGGTGCGGGAGCGGCTGCGGTCGCTGGGCTTCGCGGCCCGGCGGGGCGACACGTTCCCCGGGCTCGACCGGAACTGGCTGCGGCTCGCGGTCCGGGACCGGGTGACGACGAACCGCTTCCTCCAGGCCCTCGACCAGGCCCTGCTGATCGGCGGCTGAGCTCGGGAACGCGCGCGGGTCCGGGGAGGGCGACGTCGTCACCGTCGCCCTCCCCGGACCCGTGGTTCCCCTTGACCACTCCCCCGGCGCCCGTCCCCCTCGGGCCGTCCCCCTCGGGCCGTCAGCCCCGGGAGCGGGCGCGCGAGCGGGTCAGCGCGAGGGCGCCGCCGCCGGCCACGACGAGGGCGAGTGCTCCGGCCGCGATGTACGGGGTGGTGGAGCTGCCGCCGGTCTCGGCGAGGTTCTCGGTGGGGGTGGTGCCGCCGTTGTCGGTCTTGATGCCGCCGGCGTCGCTCGGCCTGGCCGTGGGCTGCTGCGTGGGCTGCTCGGAGGGCCGCTCGCTGGGCTTCTGGGTGGGCCGCTCGGTCGGCTTCTCGGTGGGCTTCCCGGTCGGGGCCGTGCCCTTGGGCGTCTCGCAGGTCGCCTCGGCGAGTGTCACGGTGCCGTCGACCGCGGCCACGCCGAGCTTCAGCGGGTCGACCTCCACCTTGAGTTCGAGGGCCGTCGCGGCGGCCGTGCGGGAGGTCGTCGAGGTGCGGGAGAGGTCGAGGGTGACCTGGCCGACGCCGGGCACGGCGACCTGGGTCCTGCCGCCCGCGGAGAGGGTGGTCTTCTTGCCGAAGACCGTCACGTGACCGAGGACGTTGGACTCGGCGACCGGCTTCTCGCCCACCTCGCACAGCGCCCTGGAGGTGACCTTCTCGACCTCGATGAGGGAGAGCAGCGGGATGCCGGGGACGTGCACCCGCGCCTTGACCAGGTTGACGTGGCCCTCGGCCTTCTCGTCGTCCACGGTGGCCTCGGAGGTGGCGACGTCGGCGGCGAGGATGTCGATCGGCTTCCCGCCCTCGGCCCCCTGCACCTTCACGGAGAGCGCGGTCTCGCTCTCGGTCGCCGGCGCCTTGACCTCGTTGAGGCTGACTCGCAGCGGCACGTCGACCGTCTTGTTCAGCAGGGAGACGTCGAGGCCGGTGCGCAGGACGACGGCGGTGGCGCGCCCTTCGCCGCCCGTGGCCTGCGCCGCCGGCGCCGCGAGGAGCACCGGGCCGATGGTCAGGGCGGCGACGGTCGCGGCGGCGGCGGTACGGCGTACGGGCATGCGGAAGGTGTTGCTGTTCACGGTGGTGGAACCCCCACAAGAGACATGGCGTCGCCGGGCCGCTCACCACGGGGACGGTGGGTCGGCGCGGCCTCGGCGACTTGAGACACCGGAATCTTTACGCACGGAGAGTGAACCGGCAGTCGCCTGGCGTGAGTTCACTCCAAAGGGGGGTTTCCGTGTTCATTTTCGATTTTTTTCGCCACAACCGTTCCCGGGTGTCCCGCGTCTCTCGCACGTGCGGGCGGGCGGGGCGCCACACGAGAAGGGTGAGAACGACCCGCGCGTCACCGAAGTAACGGATCGTCAACGCGACGCGTTCAGCTCGGGCGCCAGTACCCGAGCGCGTGGACGCGCTCCTTGGGGAGCGCCAGCTCCTTGCGCGCGTACGTGGCGAGGGTGCGGGTGGTCGCGGTGTCGCAGGCGATCCAGACGTACGGGTCGGCGTCGGCGAGCGCGGGCAGCTCGGCCTTCACCCGGGCGACGAGATCGGCGCCGCCGCGCTCGCGCGGCACCCGGCGCAGTTCGTGCAGTTCGGGGTCTAGCCGGAACGGCAGTTCCTCGTCGGAGGCGTGCTGGGTCTCGAACCAGACGGTGGCCGGGACGCCGGGAAGCGCGTCGAGCAGCGAGTTGATCGCGGGCAGGGAGGCCGGGTCACCGACCACGAGCAGCCGTCCGGGAACCGGGTCGGGGGCCTCGAAGCCGGTGCCCTGGAGGGTCGCTTCGACGGTGTCGCCGGGGGCGCAGGTGCGGGCCCAGCGGCTGGCGACGCCGTCGTGGAGGGCGAACTCCAGGCTGAACGTGCCGGCCTCCGCGTCCGGGTCGACCAGGGTGTAGGCGCGCTGGTGGGGCTTGCCCGCGCCGGCGAACCAGATCCGTACCCACATCGTCGGGTGCACTCCGGCGGCGGCGAGCAGGCCGCCGTCCGTGAAGTGCACCCGGCGGTAGTCGTCCGTGACCTGCTCGGCCCCCGTCACGGTGAACGTGAAGTCCTTACCGCGCATCAGCTTGAGAACGGCACCCTGCCAACCGTGACCCACCGCGATCCCCTCCCCTGAACTCCTGTAGATTATTTAGGTCAGCCTAACCTAAGAAATTCGCAGCGGACATGGACGGAACGGGGTCTCCGTGAGTATCGAGGTCTACCGGGACGCCTGGGGCGTCCCTCATCTGCGCGCCGCGGACCCGGACGAACTCGCCTTCGCCCAGGGCAGGGTCACCGCCCGCGACCGGGCCTGGCAGCTGGAGGTCGAGCGGCACCGGGCCCAGGGCACCACGGCCGCCTTCCTCGGCTCCGCCGAACTCGGCTGGGACACCTTCGCCCGCCGGTCCCGGCTCGCCGACACCGCGCGCCGCTGCTTCGAGCGGCTCGAACGCGACGACGCGCCGACGGCCGCCTGGGTCCGCGCGTACGTGGACGGCGTCAACGACGGCCTGACGGAAGGGGCCTCGCACGCCCCCGAGTTCGCGGAGACCGGTCTCGCGCCCGGGCGCTGGGAGCCGTGGACGCCGCTCGCCGTCTGGCTCTCGACCCACATCCTGTTCGCGGGCTTCCCCACCAAGCTGTGGCGCGAGGAGGTCGCCCGCCGGCTCGGCGAGGAGTGGACCGAGCTCTTCGCGACCGACGGACCCGGCACCGCGGGCTCCAACGGCTGGCTGGTCGCCGGCGAGCGGACCGCGAGCGGGGCGGCCCTGGTGGCCGGCGACCCGCACCGGTTCATCGAGGCGCCCGGCGTCTACCAGCAGATCCGGCTCGCCTGCCCCGCGTACGACGTCGTGGGCATCGCCGTGCCGGGCATCCCGGGACTCGGCCACTTCGGCCACACCGGTCCGGTGGCGTGGGCCATCACCAACGCGATGGCGGACTACCAGGACCTCTACCGGGAGCGGCTGCGGCGGCTCCCGGACGGCGGGGTGGAGGCGTACGGCCCCGACGGGTGGCGCCCCGCGCCGGCGCACACCGAGACGATCGAGGTGGCGGGCGGCGAACCGGTCGTCGTCGAGGTGATCGAGACGGACCGGGGCCCGGTGATCATCGGCGTCGAGGACGAGCCCGGCACCGGCGTCTGGGAGGCCGTCAGCCTGCGCTACCCGCCCCGGGTCACCGGGCAGCTCGGCTTCGGGGTGCTGCCCGCGCTGCTGCGCGCCCGGACCGTCGCCGACGTGGACGCGGCCCTCGACGGCTGGGTCGAGCCCGTGAACGTCGTCCTGGCCGCCGACACCGAGGGCGGTCTGCTGCACCGGGTCGCAGGACACGTACCCGTACGGGACCGGGCCAACTCGCTGCGGATCGTGCCCGCCTGGGACCCGGCGCACGACTGGGCGGCGGAGCCCGCGCCGCTGCCGCGCGCCGAGGTGAGCGGCCATGCCGTGATGGCCAACGCCCGCGGCCTGGCCGCGCCCCTGGGCATCGAGTTCGCCCCGCCGCACCGGGCGGCCCGGATCGACGCGCTGCTCGGCGCCTCGGCGGAATGGACCCCGGAGACGACGACCGCCGTCCACCGGGACACCGACAACCCCTCGGCGGCCCGTCTCCTCGCGGCGGTGGCACGGGCGGGCGAGCGCCTCTCCCCCGTCGACTCCCCGGCCGCCTCCCCCGCCGCCGCCCCGGGCCTCTCCCCCGCCGCCTCCGCCGTGCGGGACCGGCTGCTCGCCTGGGACCGGCGGATGGACGCGGAGAGCACCGACGCCGGTCTCTACGCCGCCGTGCGCGCGGCCGTGGTCCGCCGGCTCGCCGCCCACGAGGCCTTCGAGGCGCTGCGCGCACCCGCCGCGTACCCCGAGGTCTTCCGGCCCTGGCTCGCCCTCGGGCCGCGCGTCGCCTACGCCCTGGAGACCCTCCTCGTGGCCGGGCCCGTGCCCGCGGCGGACGTCGACCGGATCGTGCGGGAGGCGCTCGAAGAGGTCGGCGCCGGTGAGCCGCCCGCCGCCTGGGGCGTGACGCACCGGCTCGCGCCCTGGCAGGCCCTGCCCGACGCCGACGACGCCCAGTGGCCGGGGCTCGGCGGCGACCACGACTGCGTGTTCTCCACGTCCAGCGTGCCCGGCTGGACCGACCGCAGCGCCCGCGCCTCCGCCGCCCGCTACGTCTGGGACCTCGCCGACCGCGAGCGCAGCGGGTGGATCGTGCCGTTCGGCGCGTCCGGCGTTCCCGGCGACCCGCACCACCGCGACCAACTCCCCCTGTGGCTGAGGGGCGAGCTCGCCCCCGTCACCACCGACTGGCAGTACCTCACCAAGGAGCAGGGATGACCACCGCCGTGTACGTCCAGAACGTCGAGGGCTTCGGCACCGTCACGGTCCGGCCCGTCGAGCCCGAGCGCGACGCCCCGCTCCTGCACGGCTGGGTCAACGAGGAGCGGGCCCGCTTCTGGGGCATGGCCGGGACCACCGTCGAGCAGGTACGGGACATCTACGCGCACCTCGACTCGCTCACCACCCACCACGGCTTCCTCGTCAGCCTGGACGACGAGCCGGTCGCGCTGTTCCAGACGTACGACCCCGAGGCCGACCGCGTCAGCGAGTGCTACGAGGCGCTGCCGGGGGACATCGGCGTGCACCTGCTGATCGCCCCGGGCACGGCCCCGCGGCCCGGCTGGACGGGCCGGCTGCTCACCGTGCTCGTCGCCTTCTCGCTGCGGGACCACACCCGCATCGTGGTCGACCCGGACGCCGCCAACGAGAAGGCCATCGCCCGGATGGTGCGGGCCGGGTTCGAGCTGGGCCCCGAGGTCGTCCTGCCCGAGGTGGACCTGCCGGAGGTCTTCATCCCGGAGAAGAAGGCCCGGCTGGCGTTCCTGACCCGCTGATCCCCCGGGGGGGGGTCAGCCCGTCACCCGGCCGTTGACGACGACCCGGCGCGGCGCCGCGAGGACGCGGACGTCCGCGCGCGGGTCCTCCCCGTAGACGACGAGGTCGGCGGGGGCGCCCTCCTCCAGGGAGGGGCGGCCCAGCCAGGACCTGGCACCCCAGGCGGTGGCGGAGAGCGCGTCGAGCGGCGGGATGCCGGCCTTCGTCAGCTCCTCGACCTCTTCGGCGACCAGTCCGTGGGCGAGGGAGCCGCCCGCGTCCGTACCCACGAAGACGGGGACGCCCGCGTCGAAGGCGGCGCGCACGGTGTCGTACCGGCGCTCGTGCAGCCGGCGCATATGGGCCGACCAGCGGGGGAACTTCTCCTGGCCGCCGTCGGCGAGGTGAGGGAAGGTCGCGATGTTGACGAGGGTCGGCACGATCGCGACCCCGCGCTCGGCGAAGAGCGGAATGGTGTCCTCGGTGAGGCCGGTGGCGTGCTCGACGCAGTCGATCCCGGCCTCGACCAGGTCGCGGAGCGAGTCCTCCGCGAAGCAGTGCGCGGTGACGCGGGCGCCGAGCCGGTGCGCCTCCGCGATGGCCGCCTCGACCTCGGCGCGCGGCCAGCAGGCGGTGAGGTCGCCCGCCTCGCGGTCGATCCAGTCGCCGACGAGCTTGACCCAGCCGTCGCCGCGCCGGGCCTCGCGGCCGACGTACGCCACGAGGTCGGCGGGCTCGATCTCGTGGGCGTAGTTGCGGATGTAGCGGCGGGTGCGTGCGATGTGCCGCCCCGCACGGATGATCTTCGGCAGGTCCTCGCGGTCGTCGATCCAGCGGGTGTCGGAGGGGGAGCCGGCGTCACGGATGAGCAGGGTGCCCGCGTCCCGGTCGGTGAGGGCCTGCTTCTCGCTGGTGGCCTCGTCGACGGGGCCGTGCCGGTCGAGGCCGACGTGGCAGTGGGCGTCGACGAGTCCCGGCAGTGCCCAGCCCTCGACGGTGACCGCCTCCGCGGCGGGCCGGTCGAAGGTGATCCGCCCGTCGACGCACCACAGTTCGTCCCGTACGTCCTCGGGGCCGACGAGCACCCGCCCCTTCACGTGCAGCACCGTGTGATCGCTCATGTCTGCACTGTACGAGGGCGGGCGCGTGCCCGGGACCCCCGGTCGGGGTGCTCACTCGTCGATCGCGGCCCCGAAGCGCGCGTCGAGGTACGGGCCGCCGAAGGTGCCCGCGTTGAAGGTCCATGAGCCGGTGGCGGTGAGCCCGCCCGTACCGGCCGAGAAGACCCAGACGCAGCCGTCCTCGGTGTCCTCGCCGGGGGCGGCGGCGAGCAGTCCGAAGCGTCCGTCGGCGTTGGGGTCGACGAGCCGGACCTGGCCGCCGAACTTGTCGCCCTTCTCCACCGCGCCGGGCACGGAGGGCGAGTTCTGCGTCCAGGAGGCGGCGCCGGTGGCGGTCAGGCCACGGGCGGTGCCGCGCAGGACGGTGACCATGCCCGCGTCGGCGATGGTGCCGATGTCCTCGCCGGGGGCGCCGATCACGGCGTCGTCGTAGCCGTCGCCGTCGAGGTCGCCGGTGGCGACCGCGGCGCCGAAGGAGTCGCCCGCCTCCGCGGCGCCGGGCACGCCGGTGGTGTTCTGGCTGATGATCGTGCCGGCGCGGGTGTCGATGCCGTGCGGCGAGCCGTACTGGACGGTGACGAGGCCGGCGCCCCGGCCGCCGCCGACGGCCGCGCCGGGCGAGCCGACGAGCACGTCGTCGAAGCCGTCGCCGTCGAAGTCGCAGTCGCGGTCGTCGGCGCGGGTGCTGCCGTGCACTCCGGCCCAGGCGGCGGGTGCGGTCGCGATCCCCGCGCCGGTGAGAAGGAGGAGCGTCGCCGCGGCGAGGGCGGCGGAACGGTGCTTGCGCATGGAGCGGCTCCTGGATTCGGAGGGTTCCGGGCGGCTGCGGGGGTGCGCCGGACGGGGCCCGTGCCCGGTCCGTCGTCCTGTTGGACACCTGATGTCCCCTGACGGTTGCACACGAAACGAAGATCCCTTTTGTACGGGTGGGCCAAGGGGCGTCCGGGGTGTGCGTCGGTACCCTGATCCGAGTTCCGCCCGCACCGCACCGAGTCGAAGAAGGCACCGCCGTGACCGTGACACATCCGCTCCTGGACCTCGCCCCGCTGACCGCCGCGCACTTCGCGTCGATCGAGCGGCGGGTGGCCGCGCTGCTCTCCACGGAGCAGGACGTGGTGATCACCCAGGGCGAGGCGCTGCTCCCCCTGGAGGGGTGCATCCGCAGCGGGGCGCGGGCAGGTTCGACCGCGCTGAACGTCGTCACCGGTCCGTACGGGCAGACCTTCGGCAACTGGCTGCGCGACTGCGGCGCGACCGTCGTCGACCTGGAGGTGCCCTTCCACACGGCGGTGACGGCCGCTCAGGTGGCGGAGGCGCTCGCCGCGCACCCGGAGATCGACTTCGTGTCCCTGGTGCACGCGGAGGCGGCGACCGGGAACACCAACCCGGTCGCGGAGATCGGCGAGGTCGTACGGGCGCACGGCGCGCTGTTCTACCTGGACGCGGTGGCGTCGATCGGCGCCGAGCCGGTGCTGCCGGACGCCTGGGGCGTGGACATGTGCATCATCGGCGCGCAGAAGGCGATGGGCGGGCCCGCGGGCGTGTCGGCGGTGTCCGTGAGCGCGCGCGCCTGGGAGCGGTTCGCCGCCAACCCGGCCGCCCCGCGCCGCTCGTACCTCTCCCTGCTCGACTGGAAGGAGCGCTGGATCGACGGCGGACGCAAGGCGCTCCTGCACGCTCCTGCACAGCTGGAGATGCTGGCACTCGAAGCGTGTGTGGAGCGGATCGAGGCGGAGGGTCTCGACGCCCTGATGGCCCGGCACGCCTCGGCGGCGGCGGCGACCCGGGCGGGGGCGCTCGCCCTGGGCGGCGGCCTCGAACCGTACGTGTACGAGGCGGGCGACGCGGCCCCGGTCGCGACGACGCTGCGCACCCCGGCCGGGGTGGACGCCTCGGAGCTCGTGGCGAAGGCGCTGGCCGCCGATCCGTCGCTGCCGCTGATCGCGGGCGGCGGGGCGCTGGCGACGGAGATGATCCGGGTGAACCACTACGGGGTGGACGCGACGCCGGGGGCCGTGCAGTCCTCGCTCGCGGCCCTGGGCGCGGCGCTCGGCGAGTCGGGCCGCGCGGTGGACCTGGAGGGCGCCCGCCGGGCGGTCACGGAGGCGTGGAAGTAGTCCCGGGCACGGCAGCGGAAGCGGTCCCGGGTACGGGAAGGGGGCGGGGGTCCGGTGCCGGACCCCCGCCCCCTTGCCGTAGGCGCGGTTACAGCGCGGGGTAGTCGGTGTAGCCGCGGTGGTCGCCGCCGAAGAAGGTGGCGGGGTCCGGGGTGTTGTACGGGCCGTCGGCCTTCAGCCGGGCGGGCAGGTCGGGGTTGGCGAGGAACAGCGCCCCGTACGCGACGAGGTCGGCGGTGCCGTCCTCGATCAGGGTCAGGGCGGCGGCGCCGGTCGGCCCTTCGGTGGCCGGGTTGAGGATGAAGGTGCCGGAGAACGCCTTGCGCAGGGCGAGGGTCAGCTCGCGGATCTCGGGCGCGGCCTCCGTGACGTGCAGGTACGCGATGCCGACCGGCTCGATCGCGGCGACGAGGGCGGGGTAGATCTCCTCGGTGTCGGTCTCGGCGATGTCGTTGTAGGTGTTGGCCGGGGAGATGCGCAGGCCGGTGCGCTCGGGGCCGATCTCGTCGGCGACGGCCTTGACGACCTCGACGGCGAAGCGGATGCGGTTCTCGACGGAGCCGCCCCAGCGGTCGGTGCGGTGGTTGGAGCCGGAGGCGAGGAACTGGTGCACGAGGTAGCCGTTGGCGCCGTGGATCTCGACGCCGTCGAAACCGGCCTCGACGGCGTTGCGGGCGGCGGCGGCGAAGCCGGCGATCTCCTCGACCACCTCGTCGGCGGTGAGCTCGCGCGGGGCGACGAAGTCGATGAGTCCGGTGCCGGCGAAGAGCCGGCCCGCCGGGGCGACGGCGGAGGGCGCGACGGGGTGGAGGCCGTCGGCGAGGACGACGGGGTGGCTGATCCGGCCGGCGTGCATGAGCTGGGCGAAGATCTTCCCGCCGCGTTCGTGCACGGCGTCGGTGACCTCGCGCCAGGCGGCGATCTGCTCGCGGCTGTGCAGGCCGGGGGTGAAGGGGTAGCCCTGGCCACGGGGGACCGGCTGGACGCCCTCGGTGATGATCAGCCCCGCGGAGGCGCGCTGGGCGTAGTACTCGGTGACGAGCGCGGTGGGGGTGCGGCTCTCGGCCTCGGCGCGGCTGCGGGTCATGGGCGCCATGGCGATGCGGTTGGCGAGCCGGGTCCCTGCGAGGTCGATCGGGTCGAAGGCGGTGGTCATGGCTGTCCCCTTCACGATTTATGTGGTCGGCCAAGTATCTGGCCCGGATGCCACTGTAACCCATTCATTGGCCGGCCAAGGTAATCTGTGGAGAGAGCCTTCCCGAGGAGCACCGATGTCAGGAACCGACCCCGTCTGTACGGAGACGACGCCGTCCGCAGCCCGCGGCGGACCCGTCAGCATCGCGCTGGCCCGAGTGGCCCGGATGCACCGGATCGCCGCCGGACGGCGTCTGAAGGAGCTCGGCCTCTACCCGGGCCAGGAGATGATGATGATGCGGCTCTGGGACTGCGGCCCCGTCCGCCAGTCCGAGCTGATCCAGTCCCTGGGCCTCGACGCCTCGACGGTGACCAAGATGCTCCAGCGCCTGGAGCAGTGCGGCCACGTCCGCCGCGGCCCGGACCCGGCCGACCGGCGCGCGGTCCTGGTCGAGGCGACGGACGAGGGACGCTCGCTGCGCACCGGCGTCGAGGGCGTCTGGTCGGACCTGGAGCAGCTCTCCCTGCAGGGCCTCGGCCCGGACGACCGGGCGGAACTGGCCCGGCTGCTCGGGCTCGTGGCGGAGAACCTGCGCGTGGAGGCCGGCGAGGCGGGCGAGTGCCCGCTGGCGCCGGACGGTGCCGCACCGCAGGGGAACCGCTGAGGAACCCCGAGGCGCGCCCGGGCCCGCCGGGGAGCCGCCGACCGCCTGGGAGCCGCCGACCGGCCGGGAGCCGCTGACCTCCCCCGGCGACCCGACCTCAGCCGGCCAGGACGTCCAGGGCCCGGTCCACGTCCGCCGCCGTGTTGTACAGGTGGAAGGAGGCGCGCAGGTTGCCCGCGCGGGCGGAGAGCAGGACGCCGGCCTCACGCAGCGCGTCCGCCCGGCCACCGAGGCCGGGGACCGCGACGACCGTCGAGTCGTCCATGACCGGCTCGTGACCGAGGGAGACCAGACCGGAGCGGAAGCGGGCCGCGAGCCCCTTGTCGTGGGCCTCGATCCGCCCGACGCCGATCTCTTCGAGGAGCGCGAGCGAGCGGGCCGCCCCGTGGTACGAGAGGAACGCCGCGGGCTCGTCGAACCGGCGTGCCGTGCGGGCCAGTTCGCGGACCGGGCCGTAGCTGTTCACCCACATCTCCTCGCCCGTGACCCAGTTGGCGTGGATCGCGAGGAGCGAGTCCTGCGCCTCCTCCGTGACGGTGAGGAAGGACGCCCCGCGCGGACAGAGCAGGTACTTGTAACCGCCGGCGACCGTGTAGTCCCACTCCCCCGCGCGCAGCGGCAGCCACCCGGCCGACTGGGTGGCGTCGAGGAGGGTACGGGCGCCGTGCGCGGCCGCCGCGGCGCGGATCGCCGCGAAGTCGGCCGTCCGGCCGTCCGCCGACTGCACGGCGGAGAAGGCGACGAGCGCGGTCTCCGGACGGACGGACTCGGCGAGCCGCTCCAGGGGCACGAACCGGGTCTTGAGATCGCCGCGGATCGTGAACGGGGTGATGACGGAGGAGAACTCGCCCTCGGGGAAGAGGATCTCGGCCCCGGAGGCCATCGACTGGGCGATCATGCCGCAGTGCACGGCGACGGAGCTGCCGACGGCGACGCGCTCGTGCGACACACCGGCGAGGCGGGCGAAGGCGGCGCGGGCCTCGTCGACGATCTCGAAGCTGCCGGCGCCGTCGGGGCGGCCGTCGGCGGTCTCCTCCGCGAGGAGCGTGACGGCCTCGATGGTCCGGCGGGGCAGCAGCCCGCAGGCGGAGGTGTTCAGATAGGTCCGCTTGGGCGCGAACTCGGCGCCCCCGAGCGGCTGGTCGAGGGAATCAAGGGAATCCATGCCCCCACCCTGGGTTCCCCGCGATCACCCGTCAATCGGGGCAGATCGTGGGGAATCCCCAAGCCGCGCTTATCTCCGCAGGTCGGTGCGGGTACGGGCACGGTGCGGGCGGCTCAGGCCTGCGGGACCTCGCAGCTGCCGTCGGGGCCGCAGACCTCCGCGTCGCCGCCGACGGGCTGGAGGACGCGGCCCTGCCAGGCCTGCTCGAGGGCCTGGGTGAAGACCTCGGCGGGCTGGCCGCCGGAGATGCCGTAGCGGCGGTCGAGGACGAAGAACGGCACGCCGTTCGCGCCCAGTTCGGACGCCTCGCGCTCGTCCTCGCGTACGGCGTCGGCGTAGGCGGACTCGTCGGCGAGGACGGCCCTCACCTCGGTCTCGTCGAGACCGGCCTCGACGCCGAGCGCCACCAGGGTCTCGGTGTCGAAGACGGAGCGCTCCTCGGCGAAGTTGGCACGGTAGGCAAGGTCCAGGAGCTCGCTCTGCCGCCCGCGGTCCTTGGCGAGGTGGAGCAGCCGGTGGATGTCGAAGGTGTTGCCGTGGTCGCGGCCCTCGGTGCGGTAGCCGAGGCCCTCGGAGTGCGCGTTGGAGGCGACGTGCGCCTCCATGGCGCGGGCCTCGGCGAGCGTGCGGCCGTACTTCTCGGCGAGCATCTTCAGGACGGGTTCCCTGTCGCCCTTGGCGCGGTTCGGGTCGAGCTCGAAGGAGCGGTGCACGACCTCGACGTCGTCGCGGTGGGCGAAGGCCGCGAGCCCCTTCTCGAAGCGGGCCTTGCCGATGTAGCACCAGGGGCAGGCGATGTCGCTCCAGATCTCGACGCGCATGTGACTTCTCTCCGAGGGGGTTGCCGGTGGGGGTGTGCGACGGCCATAACGCCGCCCGCGGCCGGGTTCATTCCGTTTCGGCCCGCGATGTGAGCCGGAGCACGGGCGGCCCCCCGGCCCGCTTCCGGCCTCCGGGGGCCGGGCGGGTTCCCTCTGGCGCTCCTGCGGTACTGCCCCGGCGCCACCCCGTACTCCCGCTTGAACGCCTTGGCGAAGGCGAACTCGGAGCGCACAAGAGCAGGGTCTCCCCCGCGCCGTCCGGTGGCAGACGGTCTGGAGCGGATCGCCGACGCCCATCGGCTGATGGAGTCCAACGCGCACCTCGGGAAGATCGTGGTGCGCGTCGGATCCTGAGGCAAGACACCCCCTAGCGGCGGGGCAGGCCCAGCGGGTTGTCGTCGCGGAGCTCCGGGGGCAGGAGGTGGTCGGGGGTCGACTGGTACGTGAACGGGCGCAGCCAGCGCTCGATCGCGGTCGCGCCGACCGAGGTGGAGGTGGAGGTGGTGGCCGGGTAGGGGCCGCCGTGGTGCTGGGCGGGGGCGACGGCGACGCCGGTGGGCCAGCCGTTGACGAGGACGCGGCCCGCCAGCGGGGTGAGTTCGGCCAGGAGCGGGGCCGCGTCGGCGTCCTCTTCGCCCTCCGTGGCGACGTGCAGGGTGGCGGTGAGGTTGCCGGGCAGCCGGGAGAGGACCTGGGTCACCTCGTCCCGGGAGTCGTAGCGGGCGACGACGGTGACCGGGCCGAAGCACTCCTCCAGGAGGAGGTGGTGCCGGTCGCCCTCGGTGAGCAGGGCGGCGTCGACGGCGAGGACTCCGGCGCTGACCGTGTGCGCGTCGCCCGCGCCGGGGGTGACCGGGGCCCGTACGCCGTCGAGCGCGGTGCGCTCGGTGACGCCGGCGACGAAGGCGTCCCGCATCCGCCGGTCGAGCAGCACGGCGGGTCCGGTCTCGGAGACCCCGAGGGCGAGGGCGTCGAGGAAGCGGTCGCCCGCCTCGCCCGAGGGGGCCAGGACGAAGCCGGGCTTGGTGCAGAACTGGCCCGCGCCCAGGGTCATGGAGCCGGCCAGGCCGGCGCCGATCTCCTCGGCCCGCTCCTCGATCGCCGCGCTGGTGAGCACGACGGGGTTGAGGGAGCCGAGTTCGCCGTGGAAGGGGATGGGGACGGGACGGGCGGCCGCCGCGTCGAAGAGGGCCCGTCCGCCGCGCACCGAGCCGGTGAAGCCCGCCGCCGCGACGAGCGGGTGGCGGACGAGTTCCACGCCCGCGTCGAAGCCGTGGACGAGGACGACGACGTCCTCGGGGAGGCCCGCCTTGGCGGCGGCCCTGCGCAGCAGGGAGGCGCAGAGTTCGGAGGTGGCCGGGTGGTCGGGGTGGGCCTTGATCACCACGGGGCAGCCGGCCGCGAGGGCGCTCGCCGTGTCGCCGCCGGGGACGGAGAAGGCGAGCGGGAAGTTGCTGGCGGCGTAGACGGCGACGACGCCGAGCGGGATCTTCCAGCGCCGCATGTCGGGCCGGGGCGGGATGGCTCCGGGGTCGGGCAGGTCGATCCGGATGTCGAGGAAGGATCCCTCTTCGACGACCTCCGCGAAGGCCCGCAACTGGGCCGTGGTGCGGGCGAGTTCGCCGGTGAGGCGGACGGGCCCGAGAGCGGTCTCGGCGTCCGCCGTCTCCACGATCTGCTCGCGCGCCCCGTCGAGGAGGTCGGCGGCGGTACGGAGGAAGGCAGCCCGTACGCTGCGGTCGGCGAGGGTCTCGCGGACCGCGTGGGCGGCCCGTACGGACCGGTCGACGTCCTCCGCCGTGGCCTCCACCGCGACCTGCTCGCGCGGCTTCCCCGTCCGGGGGTCCACACTCCACACTGGTTCTGCCGCCACCGCTACGCCCCTGTTCGCTATTCTGAACAACGTTCCCGTAGATGAACGCATCTGTACGGGACTCTAGGGACGGCCCGGCCGTCTCCACAAGGGGCCCCGGCCGGCCAGGTGGCCACCGGACGGCCGGACGACCGAAAAGGGGCGAGGGACATGGCGACTGTCGACGCGGGCGGAGCACAGGTGAAGTCCGCCGTGCGGACGGTGGAGCTGCTCGAGTACTTCGCGGGGCGCCCGGGGATGCACTCGCTCGCCGCCGTCCAGGAGGCCGTCGGCTACCCCAAGTCCAGCCTGTACATGCTGCTTCGCACCCTGGTCGAACTGGGCTGGGTGGAGACGGACGCGACCGGCACCCGGTACGGCATCGGCGTGCGGGCGCTGCTCGTCGGCACCTCGTACATCGACGGCGACGAGGTGGTGGCCGCCTCCCGGCCCACCCTGGACCGGCTCTCCGACGACACCACCGAGACCATCCACCTGGCGCGGCTCGACGGCACCAACGTGGTGTACCTCGCGACCCGTCAGTCCCAGCACTACCTGCGGCCGTTCACCCGGGTCGGACGCCGGCTGCCCGCCCACTCGACCTCGCTCGGCAAGGCGCTGCTCGCCACCCACACCGACGAGCAGGTGCGCAAGCTGCTCCCCGAGACCCTCCCGGCGCTCACCGAGCACACGATCACCGACCGCGAGCGGCTCATCGAGGAACTGCGCGCCATCCGCGACCAGGGCTTCTCGGTGGACCGCGAGGAGAACACGCTCGGGCTGCGCTGCTTCGGCGTGGCCATCCCGTACCGGACCCCGGCCCGGGACGCGATCAGCTGCTCGGTGCCGGTGGCGCGGCTCACCCCGGCCCACGAACAGATGGTCAAGGACGCGCTGTTCGACGCGCGGGACCGGCTGACGCTGGCGACCCGCCGCCTCTGATCACACGGTCACGCGCGCTCGGCGAGGGCCGCCTGCCACACCGGGCTGTCGACGTAGTGGTTGTCGTACTTCTCCGAGGAGGCCTTGATCTCCTCGAAGCTCGCCTCGCCCCGCATGACCCGGCCGAGCAGGCGCAGGTAGTCGAAGCGGGCCATGCCCGGCGTGAAGGCGAAGAGCACGTCCGCCTCGGCGCCGGGCGCCGCGGCGAAGGCGTGCGGGGTGTGCGGCGGGACGAGGAGGAAGTCGCCCTGCTCCAGGACGGTCAGCTCCTCGCCGACCAGGACCTGGAGGGACCCGCCGAGGACGAAGAACATCTCCGAGGCCTTGGTGTGGAAGTGGGCCGGGGCCCCGACCGCGCCCTTCGCGAAGGAGGAGCGGTAGCTGGTGAGCTGTCCGCCGGTGCTGTCCGAGTCGGCGAGGAGCGTCATCACGCTGCTCGGGTCGGCGGTGGTCTCGGCGTCGGCGGCGCGGGTGAGGAGCGGGGCGAAGGTCGTGGTCTCGTTCATGATCACTACTCTAGAGCGCCATTGACCCCCTGCAGGGGTTCAATCGATCATCAGAAACATGGGTCAATTCACGCTTGCCGGAGGCCCCCGGAGGAGCCCGCCTCCCCCGCGCGGCGGAGGCGGTTCACCACCCGGCAGGACGTGGCACCGGGGGTCCGCCCGGGAGCGTGGAGCCATGACACAGACCGCTCCCCTCCCCCGTCCTCACGGCGGCCCCCGTCCCCACCGCGCCCCCCGCGCCCACCGCGCGCTGCGTTGGCTCGCGATCCTCGCCTGCGTCCCGTACGTCTCGCTCAAGGTCGCCTGGGTGGCGGGCAGCGAGATCGGCATCCCGGCCGGCAGCGCGCTCCTGGACCACCCGCGGATGATGGCGGTCGCCAACGCGGTGACGGTGGTCGCCGACGCCCTCGTCGTCGTCCTCGCCCTGCTCCTCACCCAGGCCTGGGGCCGGCGGTTCCCCGCCTGGCCGCTCGCCCTTCCCATGTGGGCGGCGACAGGACTGCTCGTCCCGATCATGACCGGATACCCGGCACAGCTCGCGGTCGCCGCCGTCACCGGCGACGAGAAGGCCGCCGCACCCGCCGAACCCTTCCTGGACCCCTGGGTCTTCGGCGTCGTCTACGGCGGCTTCATCCTCCAGGGCCTCGCCCTGGGCACCCTCTTCGTCCTGTACGCCCGGGACCGCTGGGGCCGGCTCTGGGCCGGCCGGCTCGGCGAGCTGTCGGCCCGCGCGTCGGGGCCCGGGGTGCGGGCCCTCGCCCTGGCCGGCTCGGTGCTGGCGCTCGGGCCCGCCGCGCTCCACCTGCTGTGGGCGGCCGGCTCGACCACGGGCCTGTCCGCCCGGCGCATCGCCGAACGCGACGCCGACTTCTACGTCCTGGAGGCCCAGCGGTTCGGCTTCCTGGCCGTCGCCGTCCTCTTCACCCTCCTCCTGGTACTGCGCAGGCCCGCCCGGCTCCGGGTCCGCACCACGCTCGCCCTGGCCTGGACGGCCTCGGCGGCGGTGGGCTGCTGGGGCGCCTACATGTCGCTCGTCGCCCTGCTGCCGGAGGCGGATCCCGGCAAGCGCGTCCCCGGGCTCGTACAGCTGTCCTACGCTGGCGACATGATCATCGGGATCCTGCTCGCCGCGTGCGTGGCCTTCTTCCTGCGGCGCCGGAGCACCGAGGCGTGATCCACCAGGCGTCCCGAGCGCTCTTCGGGCAGCGGGCCAGACGGCGCTGGCTCCACCTCATCGTGGGCGGCGCGCTGTTCATGCCGTTCTGGATGGTCGGCTCCATCGCCATGGGGCCGCTGCTCGACGAGGGCGGCCTGTTCGCCGGGGGGCCCGGGGTGCAGTTCGGGGCGTACGCGGTCGGGCTGCCCCTCGTCGCGGTCGCCGCGCTCTTCCCGCTGGCCCGGCCGATGTCGGTCGCGGCGGCCCGGGCGCTGTGCGGGGTGCCGGCGGACCGGTTCGCGGACAGTCCGGCCCGGGGCTGGGAGGCCAAGGCCCGGACGGCCGGCTGGTTCTCCCTGCACCTGGGCGCCGGGGCGCTGGTCAGCGGGGCGACCCTCGCGCTGCCGCCGTTCGCGGTGTCGGTGATGGCGCTGCCGTTCTCGCCGGCGCTCCGCGCGTCGGAGCTCGGCCGGTTCTGGGGCCTCGACCGGCCCTGGTGGGACTGGGCGGCGCTGCCGGCGGGGCTCCTGATGCTGCTCGCGCTCGCCGCCGTGGCCGCCGCGACCGGTGCCCTGCTCGCCCGGCAGGCGCCCCGGCTGCTCGGCCCGGGTCCCACGGAGCGGCTCGCGGCGGCCGAGCGGCGCGCGGCGGAGGCGGAGTCCCGCAACCGGCTCGCCCGGGAGCTGCACGACTCGGTCGGTCACGCGCTGAGCGCGGTCACCCTCCAGGCGGGAGCGGCGCGCCGGGTCCTGGACGGCGGCGCCGGGGCCGACCTGGAGTTCGTCAAGGAGGCGCTCACCGCGATCGAGGAGACCACCCGGCGCACGGTCGGCGAGCTGGACGGGGTCCTCGGCCTGCTGCGCCGGGGCGAGGAAGCCGGGGAAGGCGTGGGGCCGGGGCTCGACGCCCTGGAGGCCCTGGTGCGGGGCGCCGGGCCGAAGGTGGCGCTGACCGTGGCCGGTGACCTCGCCGCCGTACCCGCGGCGCTGTCCCGGGAGGCGTACCGGATCGTCCAGGAGGGGCTGACGAACGCGGCCCGGCACGCGGGCGGGGAGCCCGTCACCGTACGGCTCGACGCCCGTACCGAGGAGTTGGAGATCATCATGGAGAACCCGCTGCCCGCACGGCTCCCGGTCGCCCGCCCCGGCGGAGGACGCGGCCTGGTCGGCGTCGCCGAGCGGGCCGAGCTGTTCGGCGGCACCGCGCAGGCGGGCCCCGCGGCCGGCGCCTGGCGGCTCGCGGTCAGGGTCCCGCGGTGAGCGCGGCCGTACGCGTCGTGGTCGCGGACGACGAGCGGATGGTGCGGACGGCCCTGCGGGTCATCCTGGACGCGGAACCCGACCTTGAGGTGGTGGGCGAGGCGTCCACGGGCGCCGAGGCGGTGTCGGTGGTGCGCGCCGAGCGGCCGGACGTCGTCCTGATGGACGTGCGGATGCCGGAGATCGACGGGATCAGGGCCACCGAGCAGATCATCGCCGGGATGCCGGAGCCGCCCCGGATCGTGGTCGTGACGACCTTCGAGAACGACTCCTACGTGTACGACGCGCTGCGCGTCGGCGCGGCCGGGTTCCTGCTGAAGCGGGCGGCGGCGGAGGAGCTGGTGAGCGCGGTGCGCCTTGTCGCCAGGAGCGACTCGCTGCTCTACCCGGCGGCGGTGCGCGGCCTGGCGGCCGAGCACGCCCGCCGCAGTCCGCCGGTGGCGCCGCCGTGGGTGGCGCGGCTCACGGAACGGGAGGCGGAGGTGCTGCGCCTGGTGGCGACGGGTCTGACGAACGCGGAGATCGCGGCCCGGATGGGCGTGGGCGCGGCCACGGTCAAGACGCACGTGGCGGCGGTCCTGGCGAAGTCCGGCGCCCGGGACCGCACGCAGGCGGTGATCCTGGCGTACGAGTCGGGGTTCGTACGGGCGGGGTGACACCGGGCTGACGAGAGGCGTTCCGGGCGAAGGCTCCGCGAAGGCTCCGGATGAAGGTTCCCTGAGAAACCGGACACATCCGGAACGCCTCCCACCGCCCCGTTCGTCCCCACAGGTGCGATGAACAAGACGATCAGGCACACGTCGGTCTTCGTCCTGCTCCTGGTGCTCGCCCTCCTGGGCCGGGCCACCTGGGTGCAGGCGTACGAAGGCAAGGCGCTCGCGGACGACTCGAAGAACCGGCGGAAGACCATCGCGCAGTACGCGCAGCCGCTCGGCAACATCGTCGTGGCCGGCTCGCCGGTCACCGGCTCGAAGAAGACGGAGGGATCGGATCTCGCCTACGAGCGCACGTACACGGACGGCGAGCTGTACGCGGCGGTCACGGGCTACAGCTCGCAGGCGTACGGCGCCACCCAGCTGGAGGGCATCTACGGCGACGTCCTCGACGGCACCGACGACCGGCTGAAGAACCCGGTCGACGCCGTCACGCGCAAGCAGCAGCCGGGCACGGTCGTCACCACGATCGACCCGGACGTGCAGAAGGCCGCCTACCGCGCGCTCGGGAACAAGAAGGGCGCCGCCGTCGCCGTCGACCCGGCGACCGGCCGGATCCTGGCCCTGGCCTCCACCCCGTCGTACGACCCGTCGAAGATCGCCGGGACGACGGACGGCGACGCCTGGAAGGAGCTGACCACCGACGAGGACAAGCCGCTGGTCAACCGGGCGCTGCGCCAGCCGCTGCCGCCCGGCTCCACCTTCAAGCTGGTGGTCGCCGCGGCGGCCCTGGAGGACGGCCTGTACGGCTCGGTGGACACCGCGACCGAGAGCCCCGACCCGTACACGCTGCCGAACACCCGGACCGTGCTGAAGAACGAGAACGCCTCCGCGCCCTGCGAGAACGCCACGATCCGCACCGCGCTCCAGTACTCCTGCAACAACGTCTTCGCCAAGATGGCCGCCGACCTGGGGCAGGACAAGGTGAGGGCGACGGCCGAGAAGTTCGGCTTCGACGACGCCGAGCTCGACGTGCCGGTGCGGGCGTACGCGAGCGTGTATCCGACCGGCATGGACAAGGCGCAGACGGCGCTCACCGGCATCGGGCAGTTCGACGTGACCGCCACCCCGCTGCAGATGGCGATGGTGTCCGCGGTGATCGCCAACGACGGTCTGCTCGCCGCCCCGCACATGGTCTCGGAGGTCGTCGACTCCGACGGCGACGCGCTGACGTCGTTCGAGGACGGAGACACCGAGCGGGTCGTCTCCTCCTCGACCGCCGAGCAGCTGCGCAGCGCGATGGTGACCGTCGTGGAGAAGGGCACGGGCACCAACGCGGCCGTGGACGGCGCGGAGGTCGGCGGCAAGACGGGTACGGCCCAGCACGGCGAGAAGAACAGCAAGACGCCGTACGCCTGGTTCACGTCGTACGCGAAGGCCCCCTCCAACGGGAAGCAGGTCGCCGTCGCGGTGATGATCGAGGACTCGGGCGCGGCCCGCTCCGAGGTCAGCGGCAACGGCCTGGCGGCCCCGGTGGCGCAGAAGATGATGGCCGCGGCGCTGAAGTGACGGTGGACGGGGCCCGATTGGCCGTCGGGCCCCGTCACGCGATATGCAGGGTCACGCTCGTATCCGAGCACGTATTCGATCCACCGAACCTGCACTCACCTCGCGGAGGACCGCCGTGCGCCTGCCCCGTTCCCTGTCCGGCTGGACCATCGCGGTCTTCGGCGTGCTCGCCGCCGCGCTGGGGGTGGTGGGCCTGGTCGTACCGGACGCGCTGCTCACCGTGATGGGCTTCGAGCCGGTGCCCGAGGGCGGGCGCGCGGACGGCGACCACACCCTCGTCTTCCTGACGGCGTCCTCGATGGCCGCGCTGAACATGGGCGTCTACTACGTCCTGGCCGCGCTCGCCGACTGGAAGCCGTTCTTCCGCTGGACGGTCCCCTTCCGCCTCCTCACCTGCGCGGTCTTCACCCTCGCGGTCGTCACGGGCCGCGCCCCGGCCGGCTTCCTGGGCGTGGGCCTGTGGGAGGGTCTGGGCGCGGTGGTGACGGGGGCGGCGCTGCGGTACGAGAAGAAGGGCGTTTAATCGGATGTGCGTGCGGCGCGGGGTTGTTAGGTTCGCCGTGTGCCGAAGCTGAATCAGATCATCGCAGTCGAAAAGGGCGTCAAGTCCAAGGCTCTCCAGGAGCTCACCCAGGCTCACCAGGACGTGCAGAAGCCAGCACTGCTGGCCGGCATCTCCCGGACCTACCAGCCCAAGGACGAGGAGGGCGAGCAGCTGCCGCCCGAGTCCACGCGGGTGCAGATCAAGGCCGAGGACGCCCTGCGGGCGACGGCCGGGACGCTGACGCGGCTCTTCGACGTGACCGCGACGAAGGACTGGGCGAACCGGTCCGCGGCCGCGGACGTGGTGGTCGACGGTACGGTGCTGTTGCCCCAGGTGCCCGTCCCGTACCTGCTGTTCCTGGAGAAGCAACTCACCGACCTGCACACCTTCGTGCGCAAGCTGCCGGTGCTCGACGCCTCCGAGTCGTGGAACCTGGACCCCTCGACGGACTCGTGGAAGACGGACCCGGTGCGGACCATCCGCACGAAGAAGGTTCCGCGCAACCACGTGAAGGCCGAGGCCACGGAGAAGCACCCGGCGCAGGTCGAGGTGTACTACGAGGACGTCCCGGTCGGTTACTGGACCACGGTGAAGTTCTCCGGCGCGCTGCCCGCCCGGCGGGTCAACGAGCTCCTCGACCGCGTCGAGAAGCTCCAGCAGTCGGTCAAGTTCGCCCGCGAGGAGGCGAACAACACCGAGGTCACCGACCAGCGGGTCGGCGACGCGGTGTTCGGCTACCTCTTCCGGTAGCCCCCACATACGCCCTCCGTCGCGAGCGGAGGGTGCGCGATGAGCGCAAGCTGAAACTGATGTCGAAGCTGATGAAGGGGTGTCAGTTGGGGGTTCGAATCCCTCTCCCCGCACCACGTGCGGGGGTGGCCCAAGCCTGGCAGAGGCGGCCCCGTGAAACTCAGATTCTCGCTCCAGTCTCAGTATTCGCCGCCGAACACCGGATCGACCGAGCGTGGGCGAACATCGACGGATGGGGGTTCAAGTCCCCTCGGCGCCTCTCTCGTGGCGCTGTAGTTCAAAGGCAGAACACGTCGATCTCAACATGACCCGCGGCTCTTAAACGCCGCCGGTGTGCGCAAATGGGTGGCAAGCTGGAGCCCGGGAGCTGGACATGCTCCCGGGCTCCGTCACGTTCCGGCCCGCTCTACGCCGTCGTCGACAAGGGGCTCGGGCACTCCCCCCGCGTACCGGAGCGGTTCCCCTGCCACCGCCGGTCCCGCGCTCTTCGCGGTGGCCGTGGGAGCGCGTCCGGGTGCCCGTTCGCGGTGCGGGGTGACCGGCGGGCGGCGAGCATGGAAGGAGGCACGGCACGGCGGGAGGAGGGCAGTGTGACGGCCGGTT
The DNA here is from genome assembly GCF_044452745.1 of Streptomyces sp. NPDC051822. Classification (NCBI taxonomy): domain Bacteria; kingdom Bacillati; phylum Actinomycetota; class Actinomycetes; order Kitasatosporales; family Streptomycetaceae; genus Streptomyces; species Streptomyces sp. NPDC051822. Next base: position 97,884 of record NZ_JBITBZ010000001.1, read on the forward strand.
CCTTGCCGGGGGCGTCGGGGCCCGTCGGTGCGCCCCTGGACGGCAAGGGCCTCCTCGACGTGCTCGGGGTCGCCGCCGTCGTGGTGGACGCGCGCGGCCGGATCGTCCTGTGGAGCCCGCAGGCGGAGGTCCTCTTCGGCTTCCCCGCCGACGAGGCCCTCGGCCGGTACATGGCCCGGCTGGTCGTGGCCGAGGAACACCGGGAGGAGGCGATGCGCCTCTTCGGCGAGGTACTGCGCGGCGGAGTCGCCTGGGCCGGGACCTTTCCCGTACGGCACAAGGACGGCAGCGTCCGCCAGGTGGAGTTCCGCAACATGCGGCTCACCGACGACCTGGGCGGCCTCTACGCCCTGGGGATCGCCGCCGACCGCACCGCCGTCGACCGGGTCGAGACCCAGATCGCCCTGTCCGACCGGCTCGTCTCCCAGTCACCCATCGGTCTCGCCGTCCTGGACACCGATCTGCGCTACGTCCTGGTGAACCCGACGCTCGAACGGATCGACGGCGTGCCGGCCGCGCTGCACATCGGGCGGCGGGTCGGCGACGTGCTGCCCCTGTTCGACACCGGTGCCGTGGCGGCATCGCTGCGGACCGTCCTGGTCACAGGAGCGCCGCTGCTCGACCGGCCCGTCGTCGGACGGACCCCCGCGGACCCGGACCACGACCACTCCTGGTCGGTGTCGTTCTACCGGCTCGAAGGGGCCGAGAACCGGGTCCTGGGGGTCGCGGCCTCGGTGATCGACGTGACCGAGCGGCACCGGGCGGACTCGGCGGCGGACCGGTCGAGGCGGCGGCTCGCGCTGATCGCGGACGCCTCTGCCCGGGTGGGCACCACCCTGGAGGTGGAGCGGACGGCCGACGAGCTGGCCTCCGTGGTGGTGCCGGAGCTCGCGGACATCGCCGCCGTCGACGTCCTCGACTCGGTCCTGGCGCTGCGCAGGCCCGGCGCGCCCGAGGAGGGGCCCGAGCTGTTCCGGGCCCTCGCGGTGAAGGCGGGGGCCCTGACGGAGGCGCTGCCGGCGGCGGACCCGCCCGGGGCGGTCGCGATGTACGGGGCGGACCGGCTGGTCACCCGGTGCGTGCACACCGGTCTGCCGGTCCTGGTGGAGCACGTCGGCCCCGGCGACCTGGCCCGGATCGCACGGAACCCCGAGGCCGCGGAGCTGCTCGCCCGGGCCGGGGTGCACTCGTACCTGGCGGTGCCGCTGATCGCGCGCGGCGAGGTGCTCGGCGCGCTCGACCTCAAGCGGGACCGCAACGCGCTGCCCTTCGACGGCGACGACGTGCTGCTCGCGACGGAGCTCGCGGCCCGCGCGGCGGTGAGCATCGACAACGCGCGCTGGTACCAGAGCGTGCGGAACTCGGCCGTGACGCTCCAGCGCAGTCTGCTGCCCGGGGCGCCGCCGGAGCGGGCGGGTCTGGAGATCGCGGCCCGCTACCAGCCGGCGCAGGCGTCGAGCGAGGTAGGCGGCGACTGGTACGACGTGATCCCGCTGGCCGACGACAAGACGGCGCTCGTCGTCGGGGACGTCATGGGCAGCGGTATCGACGCGGCGGCGACGATGGGACGGCTGCGGACCGCGACCTGCGCGTTCGCGGACCTCGATCTGTCGCCCGCCCAGGTGCTGCGGCACCTGGACCGGATCACGGCGGGACTTGAGCACTACATCGCGACCTGTCTGTTCGTCGTGCACGACCCGGTCCTCGGCCGGTGCCGGATCGCCAACGCGGGCCACCTTCCGCCGGTACGGGTCCCGGTGGACGGACCGGCCGAGCTGGTGAAGGTGCCGCCGGGGCTGCCGCTCGGCGTGGGCGGCGCCACGTTCCGTACGACCCGGGTGCCCCTCCGGCCGGGGGACCGGCTCGTGCTGTACACGGACGGTCTGGTCGAGACCCGCGACGAGGCGATCGACGATCGGCTCGCCGTCCTGGTCGGCCTGCTGGACAAGGCGCGCGGGCCGCTGGAGGAGACCTGTGACGAACTGCTGCAGGCGCTGCGCCGGCCGGGCGCGGCGGACGACGTGGCGCTGCTCATCGCCAGGAGCACGGGATGACGGCCCGGGCCCGGCGGCGGGCGCGGGACGGTCCTGGGGGCCGGCGCGAGCGCGGGACCGGGCTGCGGAGCGTCGCCGGGCAGGTGTTCGCCCTGGAGGCGCTGATCGCGCTCCTGGTGATCGCGGCGGCCGTGTTCGTGACGTTCTACCAGGCCCGCAGCGACACCGAGCGGGACGCCCGGGTCCGCTCGCTCGCGGTCGCGGAGGCGTTCGCGAAGGCGCCCGGCATCGACGACGCGCTGACGTCGGCCGATCCGACGGCACAACTCCAGGACCGGGCGGAGGCCACCCGGCGGGCGACGGGCGTGGACTTCATCGCGGTGCTGAGCCCGGAGGGGCTGCGGTACACCGACTCGGAACCGGGCCTGATCGGCCTCAAGGCGACCGGTGACCTCACGCGCGCGGTGGTGGACGGCGAGTCCTTCACCGAGCTGTTCACGGGCGCCCCCAACGACGCCGTACGGGCCGTGGTCCCGGTGGTGGACGACCGGGGCCGGATCGTCGGCATGGTCAGCAGCGGCGTCGAGGTCGAGAGCATCACGCAGGCGGTGGAGGGGCGGCTGCCGCTGCTCGCGGGCGCGGCGGGCGGCGCGCTGGTCCTCGCCGTGGGCGGGGCCGCCCTGGTGAGCCGGCGGCTGCGGCGGCAGACGCACGGCCTCGGCCCGGCCGAGATGACCCGGATGAAGGAGCACCACGAGGCGGTGCTGCACGCCGTGCGCGAAGGGGTCCTGATCGTGGGCCCCGACCGGCGGCTGCTGCTCGCCAACGACGAGGCGCGGCGGCTGCTCGGTCTCTCGGCGGACGCGGAGCGGCGGCACGTCTCGGAGCTCGGCCTCGATCCCCGTACGGTCGAACTCCTCGTGTCCGGCCGGCCGGCGACGGACGAGGTGCACCGCGCGGGCGACCGGCTGCTCGCGGTGAGCGTACGGCCCACGATCGCGGACGGCTCGGAGTCCGGGAGCGTGATGACGATGCGGGACACCACCGAACTCGCCGCGGTGACCGGCCGGGCGGCGGTGGCCCGTGGCCGGCTCCAGCTGCTGTACGAGGCGGGGGTGCGGATCGGGACGACGCTCGAGGTGGTGCGGACCTCGGAGGAGCTGGCGGAGGTGGCCGTACCGCGGTTCGCGGACTTCGCGACCGTGGAGCTGCTCGAACCGGTGCTGCGCGGGGAGGAGCCGCCGGGCTCCGCGTCGGCGGCCACCGAGATGCGGCGGACGGCGCTGTGCGGGCTGCGGCCCGACCAGCCGCTGCAGCCGGTCGGGGACATCGTGCGGTTCGACGTGCCCAGCACCCCGATGGCGAGGGCCCTGGGCGCGGGCCACGCGGTGGTGCAGGCGGAGCTGGCGTCGGCGGAGGGCTGGCGGGCGCAGGACCCGGAGGGGGCGGCGCAGGCCCTGGCGTTCGGGATGCACTCGCTGCTCACGGTGCCGCTGCGGGCCCGCGGGGTGGTCCTCGGGATGGCGAACTTCTGGCGCGCGGACACCCCGGAGCCGTTCGGGGAGGAGGACCTGTCGTTCGCGGAGGAGCTGGCGGCGCGGGCGGCGGTCGCCATCGACAACGCGCGCCGGTTCACCCGGGAGCACGCGATGGCGGTGACGCTGCAGCGGAGCCTGCTGCCCCGGGTGCTGCCCGACCAGAACGCGGTGGACGTGGCGTACCGCTATCTCCCGGCGAAGGCCGGCGTCGGCGGCGACTGGTTCGACGTGATCCCGCTGCCGGGCGCGCGGGTGGCGCTCGTGGTGGGGGACGTGGTGGGGCACGGGCTGCACGCGGCGGCCACCATGGGGCGGCTGCGGACGGCGGTGCACAACTTCTCGACGCTCGACGTGCCGCCGGACGAGCTGCTCGGCCACCTCGACGAGCTGACGGGCCGCATCGACGAGCGCGAGTCGGAGGGGCCGGACGTCGAGGGCCGGCGCCGCGAGGAGGGCATCACCGGGGCGACCTGCCTGTACGCGATCTACGACCCGGCGTCCGGCCTGTGCACGGTGGCGAGCGCGGGACATCCGGGTCCCGCGCTCGTGGGTCCCGACGGGCGGGTGGAGTTCCCCGAGCTGTCACCGGGGCTGCCGCTGGGGCTCGGTCTCGGCGACGCGCCGTTCGAGACGACGGAGCTGTGGCTGCCGGAGGGCAGCAAGCTGGTGCTCTTCACGGACGGGCTCCTGGAGGACCGGGGACGGGACCTCGACACGGGCCTCGGGCTGCTGCGGTCGACGCTGGCCCGTCAGGACCGCAGCCCCGAGCAGATCTGCGCGGACGTGCTCGCGACCCTGCTCTCGCCGTCGCCGCGCGACGACATCGCGCTGCTCGTGGCCAGGACCCGGCTCCTGGAACGGGAGCGGATCGCCGAGTGGGAGGTGGCGCGCGATCCGTCGGCGGTCTCGCCGGTACGGAACGCGGCGGCGGCGAAGCTGGCGGAGTGGGGGCTCGAAGGACTCGCGTTCTCCGCGGAGCTGGTCCTCAGCGAGCTGATCACGAACGCGGTGCGGTACGGGGCCGATCCGATCCGGGTACGGCTGCTCCACGACCGGACGCTGATCTGCGAGGTCTCGGACGGCAGCAGCACCTCTCCGCACCTGCGGCACGCGGCGACGACGGACGAGGGCGGTCGTGGGCTGTATCTGGTGGCGCAGTACGCGGAGCGCTGGGGGACGCGGTACGCCCGCAGGGGCAAGACGATCTGGGCGGAACTGCGGATGGCGGGGGGCGGCATGGAACCGGCGGCCCCGGAGGTGCCGGATCTGGACGCGCTGGAGGACCTGGCCTGGTGAGGGGGCCGGGTCGCCGGATTCTCCGGCGACCCGTTTGCGCACCCTGCTAGCCCAGCTTCCGCAGCGCCGTGCCGACGGCGGTCAGGTCCTCGTCGGAGGCCAGACCCGCGTGGTAGAGCCGCAGCTCGGTCGCTCCCGTCTCACGGGCCCGCTCGGCGTCCTCGGCGAGCCGGTCGGGGGCGCCGCCCATGCCGGCGACGACGGAGATGTTGGCGGCGAGGACGGTGTCCGGGCGGGCGTGGGCGGCGAAGTCCGCGACCCGGGGCGGGCGGGCGACCACCCCGTCCGCGAGGCCGAGGACGTGCGCCGGGTCGGTGCCGGCGTCGGCGCCACAGCGGTACGGGTCGGGGTCGGCGTGCAGCAGGACCCGGAAGCCGGGCGGGGCCGCGGCCCGTACGGCGGTCACGGCGGCCTCCTGGAAGGTACGGGCGGTCCGGGCGCGCCAGGCCAGGGCGGGGGCCTCCAGGGCGCCGAGCCCGCCGGCCGGTCCCGCTCCCGCCCACACGGGCTCCAGCGCGCCGCGCACGGCGGCGGCCAGCTCGTCGGGGTCCACGCCCTCCTCCCCGTACCCCTCACGGCAGGAGGGGCAGAAGCAGAGCGACATCAGGTACTGCTCCCGCTCCCCCAGGGCGACGCCGCCGGTCTTGTCGTGGGCGTGCAGGTGGGCGAGGCCGTACCAGCCGCAGGACTCCAGCTCGGTGCCGGTCGCGCCGGGCCGTACGGCGGCCTCGGCGGCCAGGTCGACGAGCAGGGCGCGGACCTCGGGGCGGGCGATGCAGGGGGCCCAGGGGTAGCGGTCGCCGTGGGCGTTGACGACGGAGGTCTCCGGGTGTTCGGCACCCAGGCGGGAGTTGTGGGCGAGGACGACCCAGCTGTGCACGTCGAGCCCGGCGGCGCCGAGGGCCTCGGCGGCCCTCCCGAAGGAGTCGCCGGGCGCCCAGTCCCCCGCCGGGTACGGGCGGAGCGTGCGGCCCGCCCAGCGGTCCCGGTCCGGCGGGTAGAGGACGGCGGCGTACTCGGCGGTGACGATCCGGTGGGCCGGGTGACGGGGGGTCAGCGCCCGGGTGGAGTGGTAGGCGGTGGCGAGGGTGACCTGCGCGAGACCGAGCCCGGCGAGGAGCGCGGGGGCGGCGGGGTCGCCGTCGACGTCCCAGGGGTAGACGAAGGCCGCCGCTCTCATGCCCCGGCCTCCTTCAGGAGGGCACGGCCGCGCTCGACGAGCACCATGAGCTCGTCGACGTGCTCGGGGGCGGGCTCGCTCAGCGGCGGGCGCACCTCGCCGACGTCCAGGCCTCCTCTGCGTACGGCCGCCTTGACGAGCGAGACGGCGTATCCCCTGCCCTGCGAGCGGAGTTCGACGAGCGGCCGGTAGAAGCCGTCGACGAGCAGGTCCACCGTGGCGTCGTCGCCCGTGGTGAGGGCGCGGTGGAAGGCGAGGGCGAGGTCGGGGGCGAAGCAGAAGACGGCGGAGGAGTAGAGGGTGACGCCGATGCCCCGGTAGGCGGCGCCGGTGAGTTCGGCGGTCGGCAGGCCGTTGAAGTAGAGCAGGTCGAGGCCCTCGGCGCGGACGGCGCTGACGATCCGCTGCATGAGGTCGAGGTCGCCGAGGCCGTCCTTGAGGCCGATGATCCCGTCGGTGCGGGCGAGGGCGACGGCGGTGGCGGGGGTGAGGACCGCGTTGTCCCGCTGGTAGACGATGACGTCGAGCGAGGTGGCGGCGGCGAGTTCGGTGTAGTGGCGGAGCAGTCCGGCCTGGTCGGCGACGACGAGGTACGGCGGCATGGCGAGGAGTCCGTCGGCGCCGGCCTCCTCGGCGAGCCGGGCGTACCGGACGGCGAGCGCGGTGCCGTAGCCGGCGCCCGCGACGACGGGGACGCGTCCCGCCGCCTCCTCGACGGCGGCGGCGACGCAGTCCCGGAACTCCTCGGGGGTGAGGGCGTGGAACTCGCCGGTGCCGCAGCAGGCGAACACGGCGGCGGCGCCCGCCTCGACACCCGCGCGTACATGGGCGCGGAAGGTGCCGAGGTCGAGGGAGCCGTCCGGCGCGAAGGCGGTGACGGGGAAGAACAGCAGGCCGTCGAGGCGGCCGGCGAGCGGGGCAGTGGTCACGGGCGCTCCCAGGGAAGTCCGTCGTGCAGGGCCATCGCGTGCACAGGTATGACTGTCATCCATATTCTTGAACGGTGCCGCCTCGCACGCTAGAACAGCGCGGAAGCGCCGGTCAAGGAAGAAGCCCGCTCTGTCGAGGGCTCTTGACGCTCCGTCGGGCCGCTCCCTAGCGTGTCCACGGTTGTGAATGCCGCTCAACAGAGGAGATGCGCTCCATGTCAGCACCCCGCACCGTCCTGCTCACCGGCGCCGCCGGGGGCGTCGGCACGCTGATGCGGGAGCTGCTGCCCCCGTACGGCTACGACCTCCGCCTCCTGGACGTCGCCCCCGTGCCGGGTGCGCCCGACGCGATCGTCGCCGACCTCGCGGACCGCCCGGCGCTGCGCGAGGCCGTCCGGGGCGTCGACGCCATCGTGCACCTGGCCGGCATCTCCCTCGAAGCGAGCTTCGAGAAGATCATGGCCGCCAACATCGCCGGCACGTACCACCTCTACGAGGCCGCCCGCGAGGAGGGCGTCCGGCGCGTGGTCTTCGCCTCCAGCAACCATGCCGTCGGCTTCACCCGGCGCCCGCGCGACGGCGAACCGCCCGTCCCGGTCGGCACCCCGCACCGCCCCGACACCTTCTACGGCCTCTCCAAGTGCTTCGGCGAGGACCTGGCGCAGCTCTACTGGGACCAGCACGGCATCGAGACCGTCTCCGTCCGCATCGGCTCCTGCTTCCCCGAGCCCACCTCGGTGCGGATGCTGTCGATGTGGCTCAGCCCCGCCGACTGCGCCCGACTCCTGCACACCACGCTCACCGCCGAGAACGTGGGCCACACCGTGGTGTACGGCTCGTCCGCCAACACGCGCGCGTGGTGGGACCTCTCCACGGCGCGGGCCATCGGATTCGAGCCGCAGGACGACTCGGAGCCCTACGCGGAGAAGCTCATCGCCGAGAAGGGCCTCCCGCCCGAGGGCAGCGCCGACGACCTCTATCTCGGCGGCCACTTCTGCGTGGACCCGCCCCGCTGGCCGCACTGACCCCCGCCCACGGCGCGCACCCCGGCGACCCCGCACGCCGTACCCGCGCCCTTCTTCCGACAGGAGCCGTTCCATGACCCCCGTGACCCGTCCCCTCGCCCTCGTGACGGGGGTCGGCCGGACCGTCGGCATCGGCGCCGGCATCGCCCGGCGCCTCGCCGAGTCGGGCTGGGACATCGCCCTCACCTGCTGGACGCCCTACGACCTGCGCATGGAGTGGGGCATCGAGCGGGGCGCGACGGACGCGGTCCTCGGGGAGCTCGCGGAGCGGGGCGCCGCCGCCATGGCCGTCGAGGCCGATCTCGCCGAGACCGAGGCTCCCGCGCGCGTCTTCGACGCGGTGGAGGAGCGGTTCGGCCGCCCGGTCACGGCCCTGGTCATGGCGCACTGCGAGTCGGTCGACTCCGGCCTCCTCGACACCACGGTGGAGAGCTTCGACCGCCATTTCGCGGTCAACGCGCGCGCGTCCTGGCTGTTGGTCCGCGAGTACGGGCGGCGCTTCACCGGCCCCGCGGGCACCGGCCGTATCGTCGCCCTGACCAGCGACCACACCGTGGGGAACCTTCCGTACGGGGCGAGCAAGGGCGCGCTCGACCGCATCACCCTGGCCGCCGCGCGCGAGCTCGCCCCCCTCGGGGTCACCGCGAACGTCATCAACCCCGGCCCGGTCGACACGGGCTGGATGACGGCGGAGCAGAAGGAGCAGCTGGCCGGGTTGACACCGCTCGGCCGCCTCGGCACCCCGCGGGACACCGCGCACCTGGTGGACTTTCTGTGCTCGGCCGAGGGCCAGTGGATCAACGGCCAGCTGCTGATGAGCAACGGCGGCCTGGCCTGAACGAAGGACAGCTCGTCACGACGGATTACACAGGACCCGGCCGGACTGATACGGGGGGAGCCGGCCGGGGCCCGGGTCACGGTGCGCGCTGGCAGACCGGACCCGCTCACCGTAGGCCCGGACGAAGATCATCGCGAGCCGCGGAACGCGGCACCTGTCCGGATTGCGCGGCGGGTCGACGCACGGAGGCGCACACCCGCGCACACCGCTGTAGGGGGTGTCGGTCAGGCCGGGCTCGCGGGTCCTCAAGCCGACGCCCGCAGCGTCCGGGACGGCGGCTCGCCGAACTTCTCGCGGTAGCGCGCCGCGAACCGGCCCTGGTGCGCGAAGCCCCAGCGCCAGGCCACCTCGCTCACGCTCACCTCGTCAGGCGCGGCCGTCCGCAGCTCCTCGCGGACCCGGTCGAGGCGCACCTCCCGTACGTACGCCATCGGTGACATCCCGACGTACTCGCGGAACGACTCCTGGAGGCGGCGCACGCTCACGCGCGCGTGGGCCGCGAGTTCGGTGGTCGTGAACGGGTGCTCGGGGCGCTCCCGCACCGCGTCCATCGCGCGCTTGACCGGGGCCGGCCGCCGCGGCTCCCCCGGGTGGGCGAGCGCCTCGCGCCAGGGGTGCTCCGCGGCAAGCAGCAGCCCGTTGAGCAGGGCCTCCTGCAAGGGTCCCGCCACCAGCTCGTGCCGGGCGAGGCCCTCCCCCGCGAGCGCCTCCGCGGCCACCTGGCGGGCGAAGCGCACCCAGCTCAGACCGGGGCCGCGCGTGATGTCCAGGCCGGGCGCGAAGACCAGCGGGCCGCGGGGCGGTCGGCCGAGCAGCCGTTCGAGGCGGTCGCGCAGCTCGGCGGCGCCGACCTTCACCGAGAGGGTCCTGCAGTCCCCGGTCCAGCGGTCGAGGAAGGTGTCCCCCGCCGGGTCGAGGAGCAGCGCCTCGTCGGCCGTCGCGACGATCGAGGACCCGCCCTGGCGCATCTCCATCCTGCCGCTGAACGGCGCGTTCAGGTGGTAGGCGCCGAGTTCCCCGAAGCTCATCCGCACGTCGGCGCCGCAGCTGAGGTCCCCGATGACCAGCGGGCCGAACGCGAGGGTGTCGAAGCGCGCCGCGAAGGGGCGTCTCTCCCGGTCGACGACGTCCATCCGGTTCGCGTAGTAGCGGGCGTCGAGTTCCTCGCGCGCCTCGTCCACGTCCCCCGTCCGGAAACGGCTCCCGTCCACAGTGTCCCCTGCCCCCCACCAGCCCCGTGGTCGAAAGAGTATTCGTACGACGGATCCGCTGGCCCAACCGGGCGAGGGTAAGGGAACGGCAAAGGGGCCCGGATCGTTACCCCTGGCATGACCGCTATGACCCCCGGCTCGAACATCCCTCTCACCGTCGCACGCGTGGCGGTGGACGTCGCCGCCCCTGTGCGGCTCGACGTCTCGGGCCTGCTGCTCGGCGCCGACGGCAAGGTGCGCTCGGACGACGACTTCATCTTCTACAACCAGCCGTCCGGACCCGGTGTCACCTACCGCTCCGGCGGCGGGGCCGCCCCCGACGCGATCCTGGTGGACACCGGCGCCGTCCCGGCCGGCATCGAGAGGATCGTCGTCACCGCGAGCCCCGACGCCGCAGGCCAGACCTTCCAGGGCATCGAGCCCACGGCCACCCTGCGCAACGCGGACGACGGCAGCGTCCTCGCCACCTTCACCCCGCCCCGGCTGGCCACCGAGACCGCGCTCGTGGTCGTCGAGATCTATCTGCGCAACGGCGCGTGGAAGGCCCGCGCCGTGGGCCAGGGATACGCGAACGGTCTGGCCGGCATCGCGACGGACTTCGGCGTCTCGGTGGACGACGCGCCCGCCGCCCCGGCAGCGGCGGCGCCCGTCGCGCCCGCACCCGTCGTCGCCCCGCCCGCCCCGATGGCGCCGCCGGCACCGCCCGCCCCGGTGGACCCCAGGATCGCCGCCGCCACTCCGCCCGCTCCCCCGGCCGCCCCGCCCGGCGCCCCCGTCTCCACCGGCAAGATCAACCTCGACAAGGGCCGGGTCAACCTCCAGAAGAACCAGACCGTGTCCCTGGTCAAGGGCGGCCGCCCCCTGCTGTCCCAGGTCAAGATGGGCCTCGGCTGGGAGCCCGCCTACCGGGGCAAGGACATCGACCTGGACGCCTCCGTCATCGCGTACGGGCCCCAGCGCAACCACCTGGACAGCTGCTACTTCGGCAAGCTGACCATCCTGGGCGGCTCGGTGACGCACTCCGGCGACAACCTCACCGGCGAGGGCGCGGGCGACGACGAGGTGATCGTCGTCGACCTCGGCCGGCTGCCCGCCGAGGCCACCGGTCTGGTCTTCACGGTCAACTCCTTCTCCGGCCAGAAGTTCACCGAGGTCGCCAAGGCCTACTGCCGGCTGATGGACGCGGCGACGGGCGAGGAGCTGGTCCGCTTCGACCTGACCACCGCCGAGCCGCAGACCGGCGTCATGATGGCCAAGCTGATCAAGCAGTTCAGCGGTGAGTGGGAGATGACGGCGATGGGCGAGTTCGTGAAGTCCCGGACCGTCCGGGGCATGGTGAAGCCGGCCGCCCAGGCCCTCTGAGCGACCGGCCGCGGCGCGTGTCTAGAACAGCGCGCTGTAGGCGTTGAGGGCGGGCTGGCCGCCGAGGTGGGCGTAGAGCACGGTCGAGTCCCGGCCGATCTCCCCCCGGTCCACCAGGTCGACCAGACCCGCCATCGACTTCCCCTCGTACACGGGGTCGGTGACCATGCCCTCGGTGCGGGCGGCGAGCCGCATCGCGTCGAGGGTGGCCTCGTCGGGGATGCCGTACACCCCGGCGTGGTAGCGCTCGTCCAGCTCGACGTCCGCCGCCGTCACCGGCCGCTCGACCCCGATCAGGGCGGCGGTGTCCCGGGCGATCCGGGTGATCTGCTCGTGCGTGGGACCGGGTTTCGCCGAGGCGTCGATCCCGATGATCCGGCGGGCCGGACCGCCCTCCTCGGCGAGCGCGGCGAAGCCCGCGACCATGCCGGCCTGGGTGGAGCCGGTCACGGAGCAGACCACCACGGTGTCGAAGTGGACGCCGAGCGCGCGCTCCTGCTCGGCCACCTCGTACGCCCAGTTCGCGAAGCCGAGGCCGCCGAGCCGGTGGTCGGAGGCGCCCGCCGGAATCGCGTACGGCTTGCCGCCGCTCTCCTCGACCTCCCGCAGGGCCAGCTCCCAGCTCTCCTTGAAGCCGATGCCGAAGCCCGCCCTGACGAGCCGTACGTCGGCGCCCGCGAGACGGCTGATCAGGATGTTGCCGACCTTGTCGTAGACGGAGTCGGGCCAGTCGACCCAGCTCTCCTGGACGAGGACGCAGCGCAGGCCCGCGCGGGCGGCGACGGCGGCGACCTGGCGGGTGTGGTTGGACTGGACGCCGCCGATCGAGACCAGGGTGTCGCAGCCCTGCGCGAGGGCGTCGGCGACCAGGTACTCCAGCTTGCGGGTCTTGTTCCCGCCGTACGCGACGCCGGAGTTGCAGTCCTCGCGCTTGGCCCAGAGCGCGGCGCCGCCGAGATGGTGGGTGAGCCGTTCGAGCGGGTGGACCGGCGAGGGCCCGAAGAGGAGCGGGTAGCGGTCGAAGTCGGTGATCGGCAAGGCGGCTCCCGGTGGGTGAAGGCTGCTGGTCCTGGACGCTCCTACGGGCCCTGGGGCCCGGCGATGCCGGTGACCTCGGCCACCTCGACGGCGTCGTCCGCGAGCTGTTCGAGCGCCGCCCAGATCTCCGTGGTGACCCGTACCGCCTCCGCCGCGTCCCCCGCCTCGCAGGCGTCGATGAGCCGCGCGTGCAGCTCCGCCGATCCACAGCTCAAGGCGTCGCCGAAGAGCCGCCGTTCGACCCGGCGGATCAGGGGGGTGTACCGCGCGATCGTGGCGGCGGCGGCATGGTTGCCGCTGGCGACGACGAGGACCTGGTGCAACTCGTCGTCGGCGTTCAGGGCGGCTTCCACGTCGGAGGCGCGGACGGCCGCCGCGAAGCGCTCGTTGGCCTCGCGCATGGCCCGGATGCCCTCGGGTCCCAGGAGGGGTACGCCGGTCCTGACGGCGAGTTCGTGCATCACCCGCACCACCGAGGCGGCGTCCCTGACGATCCGGCTGACCGGCCGGGTGACGCGGGTGTAGCTCTGCGGCTTGGACTCGACGAGCCCCTCGTCGCCGAGCCGGGCCAGGGCCTCGCGCACGGGTGCGCGCGAGAGCCCGAGCCGTTCGGCCAGTTCGGCGTCCTTGAGCGCGGCACCGGGGGCGAGGTCACCGCGCACGATGGCCTCCCGCAGCGCCTCGTACGCCCGGTCACGCAGCAGGGTCCGGCCCACGGGCCGTAGTGCGTCCATGGGCTGACATGTTAGATGTCAGCCCATGGGACCGACAGGGCCGGTTCCGGCCTCGGTGCCGGGGAAGGAGGACCTCAGCGACGGGGCTGGCGGCGCCAGGGACCGGTGATCGCGACCATGATGCCGGGGCTCTGGATGCTGGCGAACAGGGTGTCCCCGCCGGGCGAGAAGGTGACGCCCGCGAACTCGCTGTCGTTCAGGTCGTTGCGGGCGATCGGGTAGGTGCGGCCCGAGTCGGTGGCGCCGAAGAGGTGCTGGACGCCCTCGCCGTCCTCGGCGATGACGATGCCGCCGTACGGGGAGACGGTGATGTTGTCGGGGCCGTCGTAGGCGCCGTCGACGTCGGGATCGGCGTTCACACCGAGCAGCAGCTTCAGGGTGAGGGTGCGGCGCTTCGGGTCGTAGAACCAGACCTGGCCGTCGTGCGCGGCGCCGGGGCTCTCCTCGCGCGCGTAGGAGGAGACGACGTAGGCGCCGCCGTCGGCCCACCACATGCCCTCCAGCTTGCGGGCGCGGGTGATCTGACCGTCCGTGAACTGCTTGCGGACGGGGGTGGTGCGGCCGTCGCGGTCGGGGACGTCGACCCAGTCCACGCCGTAGACGGTGCCGATCCGGCTCGCCCGGGAGAGGTCGTCCACGAAGCGGCCCGAGGAGTCGATGCACTTGGCGGCCTGGAGCGCACCTGCGTCGTCGGCGAGGGTACGGAGCTTGCCGCGGCCGTGCTCGAAGCCCTGCGGCGGCACCCAGCGGAAGAGCAGCCCGTTGGGGTTGGAGGCGTCCTCGGTGAGGTAGGCGTGACCGCGCTTGGGGTCGATGACGACGGCCTCGTGGTCGTACCGGCCGAAGGCCTTGATCGGCTTCGGGTCGCGGTTGGCACGGCGGTCGCGCGGGTCGACCTCGAAGACGTAGCCGTGGTCCTTGGTCATGCCGTTGACGCCGGCGCGGTCGGAGTTCTCCTCGCCCGTCAGCCAGGTGCCCCAGGCGGTGCTGCCGCCCGCGCAGTTGGTGGAGGTACCGGCGATGCCGACCCACTCGGCGACGGTGCCGTCGCGGTGCACCTCGACGACCGTGCAGCCGCCGGCCGCGGCGGGGTCGTAGACGAGGCCCTCGGTGAGCGGGACGGGGTGCGCCCACTTGGAGCGGGGGCCCTTGAGCTCGTGGTTGTTGACCAGGTACGTGGTGCCGCGCGGCCCGGCGAAGGCGGCGGTGCCGTCGTGCTTCTCCGGGGTGAACTCGCCGGACTCCAGCCGGGTCACGCCGCTGCGGGTGACGACACGGTAGGAGAAGCCGGCGGGCAGGGCGAGTATCCCGTCGGGGTCGGCGACGAGCGGTCCGTAGCCGAGCCGGTGACTGTGGCCGTGCCCGCTGTCGTGCCCGTTCTCGTGGTCGTGGCCGGTTCCGTACGCCTCCGGCTCGTCCGCGGCGAGCGCCTCGGGGGCGGTGGCGAGAGCACCGACGACACCGGTGAGGGCGATCCCCGCACCGGTGACGGCGGACTGCTTGGTGAACTCTCTGCGGTTGAGGGGCATGGTGTGGCGTTCTCCCTGTGGTGGCCGGATCTCGCGGGCCACCCTGCCGCGCCGCCACGAACGGCGCCTGAACACCACGGGAACACCGCCGGGCGCGAGCCACCCGGGCCCGGCCCGGTCCGGTGCTGCCCCTGCTCCCGGCCCTGCCCCCGTCCGCCGTCGGGCTGTCAGGCCCCGGACCGCGAGCGCGCCTTGAAGGCCGACTTGCGGGCCTCCTTCGCCACCGTCTTGTCCCGGTGCAGACGTCCCATCGCCTCCAGGACCTCCGCCGTCGCCGGGTGCTCCACCCGCCAGGCCGTCTCGAAGAAGCCGCTGTGGCGCCCCGTGAGGCCTTCGACGAGCTCCTGGAGTTCCTCCAGGTCGCCGTCCGAGTCGAGCTGGGCCGCGATCGTGTCGATCGCCAGCCAGAAGATCATCGACTCCGGCGGTGCGGGGACGTCGGCCGCGCCCCGCTCGGCGAGCCAGACGCGCGCGAGACCGCCGAGTTCCGCGTCGTCGAGGACCTCCCGCACCGCGGGCTCGGCCTCGGCACCGACGAGGGACAGGGTCTGCTGGCAGTGGAGGCGGCGGAGCGGCGAGCCCGCGTCCGCGCCGCGCGCGGCGTGCAGCAGTTCGCGGGCCGCGCCGAGCGCGTCCCGCCCGGCCAGCCACGCGGCGGTCTCCTCCCGCGCGGCGGCCTCCGGGTAGCCGGCGATGCCGTCGAGGAGCGCGTCGGCGCCCTTCTCCGCGAGGTCGCCGACGGCGGGGGCGTCCACGCCGGCCTCCAGCATCCGGGCCCGGACGCCGTAGAGGCCGAGCGGGGTGAGCCGGACCATGCCGTACCGGGTGACGTCCTCCTCGTCGACCGGCGGCGCGGGCTCCTCGCCCTCCTCGGCCATCAGGGCCTCGTCGACGGGCTGGTACTCGACGAGGCCGATCGGTTCGAGGAGCCGGAACTGCTCGTCGAGCCGCATCATCGCGTCCGAGACCTGCTCCAGGACGTCGTCGGTGGGCTCGCCCATGTCGTCGGGGACGACCATCGACGCGGCGAGCGCGGGCAGCGGCACCGGCCCCTCGCCCGCTCCTCCCTCGCTGACGGTCAGCAGGTAGAGGTTGCCGAGCACGCCCTCCAGGAAGTCGGCCTCCACCTCGGGGTCCCAGTCCAGCGCGTCGAAGTCGATCCCGCCGTCCTCGCCGAGGACCGCGTCCAGGTCGTCGAGGACCGGGGCGACGGCGTCGGCGAAGACCGCGTCGAAGCCGTCCAGCCAGAGCGCGAGGACGTCCTGGGGCGAACCGGCCGTGAGCAGCGCCAGGTTCTCTCCGGGGGCGGCCCGGCCGGGGGTGTCCTCCGTCTCGCCGTCCTCGCCCTCGGTGCCGTCCTCGACCTCCACCAGGCCGGTGTCGACCGCGAGCCGCCAGGCGTCGGCCGCCAGCATCTCGCCGTCCTCGTCGGTGGAGAGGCCGAGGAGCGCGACGGCCTCGGGCAGCTGCTCGTCGACGAGTTCGCCGCCCGCGTCGACGCGGGTGTCGGGGCCGGCCCAGCGGGCGAGCCGTACCGCGTGGGCGAGGAGGGGGGCGGCCAGGGCGTCCCGTGCCAGCTCCGCGTCCGCAGGCAGCCGAACGGGGGGAAGGGTGGGGTGCTCCACTGACATCTGGGGGGTCTCCTCGACGCGTACGTGGGTGAAGGGGGTTCAAAGAGCGGGTCCCAGCGTAGACGCATCCGGGGGGACGTCCGCCGGTTCATGGATCCGTCAGCCTTCGTACACCCGTCGACTCTTGACAAGTCCACCACTCGCGCAAGAGATTGACGCGCGTAGATTCATCTGCCGTTCCTCCAAGCACCCTCCGGAGCCCTGATGCCTTCCTCCATACCGAGATCCGCAGCCGTGTCGGCCGTCGTCGCCGCCGCCCTCGCCGCCGGACTCCTCGCCTCGTCGGCGAGCGCCGCCGAGGACAGCGCCACCGGCACGCGCGTCCACGACATCCAGGGCACGACCCGGGTCTCCCCCCTCGTCGGCAAGCAGGTCACCGGCGTGACGGGCATCGTCACAGGCGTCCGCACGTACGGCTCGCGTGGATTCTGGATCCAGGATCCGGAAGCCGACGCGAACCCGGCCACCAGCGAGGGCCTCTTCGTCTTCACCAGCTCGGTCCCGACGGTCGCCGTCGGGGACGCCGTCAGCCTGAACGGCACGGTCACCGAGTACGTCCCCGGTGGCCTGAACTCCGGCAACCAGTCGCTCACCCAACTGTCGAAGCCGACCGTCACCGTCCTGTCGAAGGGCAACGCCGTCCCGGCCCCCGTGACGATCTCCGGCTGGTCCGTGCCCGACGCGTACGCCCCCGAGGGCGACCCGGCCGCCGGCGGCTCGATCAACGGCCTGACGCTCGACCCGGAGACGTACGCCCTGGACTACTACGAGTCCCTGGAGGGCAGCAACGTCCGGATCGACTCCTCGCGCGTGGTCGGCGCCACCGACCCGTACGCGGAGCTGTGGGTCACGGTGAAGCCGTGGGAGAACGACAACCGGCGCGGCGGCACGGTCTACGGCTCGTACGAGTCGCAGAACACCGGCCGGCTCCAGATCCAGTCGCTGACCCCGCTCGCCCAGCAGCCGTTCCCCAAGGCGAACGTCGGCGACCGGCTGACCGGCACGACCGAGGGCCCGCTCGACTTCAACCAGTTCGGCGGCTACACGCTCACCGCGCGCACGCTCGGCACGGTCCAGGACAACGGCCTGGAGCGCGAGTCCACGGACAGGCAGCACAAGAACGAGCTGGCCGTGGCCACGTACAACGTCGAGAACCTCGACCCGAGCGACCCGCAGGAGAAGTTCGACGCGCTCGCGAAGGCGGTCGTCGACAACCTCGCCTCGCCCGACATCCTCGCCCTGGAGGAGATCCAGGACAACAACGGCGCCAAGAACGACGGCACGGTCGCCGCCGACGCGACGGTGAAGAAGTTCACGGACGCGATCGCGGCGGCCGGCGGCCCGGCGTACGAGTGGCGCTCGATCGACCCGCAGAACAACAAGGACGGCGGCGAGCCCGGCGGCAACATCCGTCAGGTCTTCCTCTTCAACCCCGAGCGGGTCTCCTTCACGGACCGCGCGGGCGCCGACGCCACCACCACGCCCACCGCCGTGACGGGCGGGAAGGGCCGCGCCGCGCTGACCCTCTCCCCCGGCAGGATCGACCCGGCGAACACCGCCTGGGACAGCAGCCGCAAGCCGCTCGCGGGCGAGTTCGTCTTCCGTGGCCGTACGGTCTTCGTGATCGCCAACCACTTCGGCTCGAAGGGCGGCGACGAGGGCCTGACCTCGCACCACCAGCCGCCGAACCGTTCCTCCGAGGCGAAGCGACTGCTCCAGGCGCAGGCCGTGAACGCCTTCGTGAAGGACATCGTCGCGATCGAGAAGCAGGCGGACGTCCTCGTCGTCGGCGACATCAACGACTTCGAGTTCTCCGGGACCACGCAGGCGCTCACCGACGGCGGCGCCCTGTACCCCGCCGTGAAGTCGCTGCCGCGCGCCGAGCGCTACTCGTACGTCTACCAGGGCAACAGCCAGGTCCTCGACCAGATCCTGACCAGCCCCGGCGTGCACCACTTCGAGTACGACAGCGTGCACATCAACGCGGAGTTCGCCGACCAGGACAGCGACCACGACCCGCAGGTGCTGCGCTTCCGCCCGTAGGACGGACCGGCCGGGTCACCCGCCCGCGCTCAGGCTGAGCGCGGGCGTGTACCGGTGCACCCGGCTGCCGGCGAGACCCGGGTGGCGGTGCACCCGCGCCCAGGCCTCGCCGAGCGGCCCGTCGGCGGCCTGCCACTTCGCGTGGGCCCGCTCGTTCTCCCACTCGGCGAGGTTCAGGACGCGGGTGCCGTCGGTGGACAGGTGGAAGTGCGCGCCGATCCCGCCGGGTGCCGGCCGCCGCCCCGCGTCGCCGTCCATGGCGGTGAACACGGCGTCCACCCAGGCCCTCTGGCGTTCCGCGTCCGGCCCTTCGAACTCCGCCTCGACGGCGACGACGACCCCGGGCACGGCGCCCGCGCTCCGCTCGTCGAGGACGGCGGAGCGGTACGGCGGCGCGTAGCGGTGCAGGACCACCCGGTCGATGCCGGGCACGGCCGCGTCGATCTCGGCGTTGCGGTCGTCGCGGTAGGTCCGCACGAAGTCCTCGTAGGCCTGCTCCGAGGTCCACTGCGAGTAGTGCAGCAGCGTGTCCCCGTCCGTCCCGGTGTAGACGCTGTACGAGAGCAGCCCCAGGTCGGGCCACTCCCTGCTCTCCCAGGTCCTGCGGATGGCCTCGACGGCCGCGCGCTGGCGCTCGGGGCCGCCGACCCGCCAGGTGCTGACGAGGGCGGCGCCGACTCCGGGGCGGTGGAGGTCGGGACGGGCGTCGGGGTGTGCGAAGGCGTTCATGCGGAGGTCGGCCCTTCCGTTCGGTTCGGATGGCTCCACCGTCCTCCCTCAACCTTGCTTGAGGTCAAGGACCCGCCCTGTGCCAGACTGCGGGTCGTGATCCTTCGCCCCGCCACCCGCGCCGAACTGCCCTCCGTGCTCGCCCTCCTGGCCGACGAGCGGACGGTCGTGGACCCCGACTCGATCACCGTCACGGAGGCGTACGAGCGGGCCTTCGCGGACATCGAGGCCGATCCGCGCAACGAACTGCTCGTCCTCCTCGACGAGGACCTCGTCGTGGGCTGCCTCCAGGCCACGTACATCCCGGGGCTGGGCAAGGGCGGCGCTGAGCGGGCCCTGATCGAGGCGGTCCGGGTCAGGGCCGACCGGCGCGGCGGCGGGCTCGGGCGGGAGCTGATGGAGCGGGCCATGACGCGGGCCCGGGAGCGCGGCTGCGCCCTTGTCCAGCTCACCAGCGACAAGGAGCGGACGGACGCCCACCGCTTCTACACCTCCCTTGGATTCGTGCCGAGCCACGACGGCTTCAAGAAAGCGCTCCGGTAAGCAGCCTCGGGCGCACCCTTCAGCAGAGCTGAACTCTCCAACCAAGAAGATCTAAGTAGACCTTCACTGCGGTCGCGCCCAGACTCTCCTGATGAGTACTGAACGCCCTTTCGGCCGCGCGCTCTGCGCGATGATCACCCCGTTCACCCCCTCCGGCGGGCTCGACCTCGACCGGGCCGGCGAGCTGGCCGCCCGGCTGGTCGCGGACGGCTGCGACGGTCTCGTCCTCAACGGCACCACCGGCGAGTCTCCGACCACCACCGACGACGAGAAGGCCGCGCTCGTCCGGGCGGTACGGGCGGCGGTCGGCACCGGGCCCGCGCTCCTGACGGGCGTCGGAACCGCCGACACCCGGCACACCCTCGAACTGGCCCGGCAGGCCGAACAGGCGGGCGCCGACGGGCTCCTCGTCGTCACCCCGTACTACAGCCGCCCCCCGCAGTCCGCCGTCGAGGCGCACTTCCTCAAGGTGGCGGACGGGGCGGGCCTCCCGGTGATGGTCTACGACATCCCGGGCCGTACCGGGACCCGGGTCGAACCGGCGACGATGCGGCGGCTCGCGGAGCATCCCCGGATCGTGGCGGTGAAGGACTGCTCCTACGACCTCCTGGCCGCGGCCCGGCTGATCGCGGAGACCTCGCTCGCGTACTACTCGGGCAGCGAGGAGCTGAACCTGCCGCTGTACGCGGTCGGGGGCGCGGGCTACGTCAGCACGGTGGCCAACGTGGCCCCCCGTCAGCTGCGGGCCGTCCTGGACGCCTTCGACGCGGGCGACTCCGCGGAAGCGGCCCGTCTCCACGCCCGCACGATGCCGCTGGCCGAGCTGATGATGACCTCCGGTCTTCCGGGCTCGGTGACGGCCAAGGCGCTGCTCGGCGGAGCGCTGCGCGAACCGCTGCAGCCCGCCGACCGGGAGGCGGTCGACGGGCTGCGGGCGGCGCACGAGGCACTGGTTCAGGCGGAGTCGGTGGTGGAGGTGCTGCCGAAGATCGCGGCGTGCTCCAGGACGTCCTCCAGCGGGTCGTCGATCTGACCGGTGTGGAGGGAGATGCTCGGCCCGTTCGTCACGGTCGGGCCGTTGCGCGTGTGCGTCTCGTCGGCCTGGGCCGTGCCCACGGGCAGCAGGATCGCCGCCGCCGTGAGCATCCCCACGACCGTGCGCTTCGTCCTCATGTCGACTCCTCGCCTCGTCCGCTGCTGGAACCTTGCGCTCCGCCCTGTTAACGCACCGTCACCGGATCGGTTGCCGTGTGACAGGAGTTTCACGGCGCTGTCCCCGTTGCGTACCGCCGCGGGGCGAAGCACGGTGCCGCGGCTAGCCTGAGCGCGCTTCGGGCCGCGGACGGCGGCCCGCCGTGGGACGGGGAAGACGACGTGGCGAGAAGGCCGATGGAGACACTCGGGGCGCGTACGGCCGGGGCGCGGGACACCGGAGCGGGCGGTGGAGGCACCGAGCCGTCCCGCAGGCGTCTGCTCCGCCTCGCCGGGACCGGACTCGGCCTGACGGCCCTGGGCGCGGGCGCGTGGGGCTGTGGCCCCGTCGAGGAGCCGTCGGCGACCGCACCGGACCCGGGAGCGGCCCCGGGCAAGGGCGGGGACACGTTCACCGCTCCGCCGGACGGCACGGCCCCGCGCCCGCTGTGGCAGAGCGAGGCCGCCGGCGGGTCCCTCGGCGCGCTGGACGCGCTCGCCGTCGCCGGAGGCGTGGTCCTGGTCTCGGGCGATCCGCTGGTGGGCCGGGACATCGTCACCGGCAAGGAGGTCTGGTCCCGGAAGGAGGTCGCCGTACCGGGCGCGAAGCTGCTCGTCAGCGGAGGGACCCTCTACCTGGCCAGCGCCCAGTACGACGGGGACGTCGTCGGCCTCGACCCGGCCACCGGCAAGGAGACCTGGCGCAGCAGGCTCGGTGGCGAGCGGTACGCCCAGCCCCGCACGCTCGCCGCCGACGACCGGCACGTCTACGTCCTCGCCGGGGTCCTGGAGAAGGACTTCCGCGTGAAGAACAACGTGATCGCGGCCCTCGACGTCACCTCGGGCAGGGTGGTCTGGCAGGAGCGCCGTGACGCGGGGACCGAGGAGTACGGCATCGTCGCCGCCGTCGTCGGCCGGCACCTCGTCTACACCGACCTGCGGGAGAACGTGACGGTCCGCGACACCGCCACGGGCCGGCAGGTCTGGACGAAGAAGATCGGCACGTCCAACCACCGCAGGCTCGCCTTCCACGAGGACCTCGTCATCGTCCCCGACACCCATCGGCTGCGGGCCTTCGCGCTGGGCGACGGCCGGGAGCGCTGGTCGCTCGCGGCCGACGAGACGTACGTCTGGTTCCGGGATCCCGCGGTCCTGGACGGGGTGCTCTACGTCGCCGACTCCTCCCGCTCCCTGTGGGCCGTGGACCCGGCGACGGGCCGTAAGGTCTGGCGCAACGACGACCTCGCGGGGCTGTCGACGCCCTGGCAGTACACCAAGGTCGGCGACACGCTCTACGGCGCCACGGAGCTCGACCCGAAGGGTGGCGTGCACGCCTTCGACGCCCGCGACGGACGCCTTCGCTGGACCTACAACGACGGCACGAAGTCCAGCGAGAAGTGGTACGTCGTGCCGTCCGGCAAGCGCCTCGCCGCCCTGCACGGAAAGCGGCTGACCGCCCTCCCGGCCGTCTAGGCCGGACAAGGCCCAGGGGCCTGAAGGGCGGCCGGGAAGACCCGCCGGTGTCTCAGTTGTGGCTGTGCAGGATGTCGTTGAGGCCGCCCCAGACCGCGTTGTTCGGGCGGGCCTCGACGGCGCCGGTGACCGAGTTGCGGCGGAAGAGGATGTTCGAGGCGCCGGAGAGCTCGCGGGCCTTCACGATCTGGCCGTCGGGCATCGTGACCCGGGTGCCGGCGGTGACGTACAGGCCGGCCTCGACGACGCACTCGTCGCCGAGGGCGATGCCGACGCCCGCCTCGGCGCCGATCAGGCAGCGCTCGCCGATGGAGATGACGACGTTGCCGCCGCCCGAGAGGGTGCCCATGGTGGAGGCGCCGCCGCCGATGTCGGAGCCGTTGCCGACGACGACGCCGGCGGAGATGCGGCCCTCGACCATGGAGGTGCCGAGGGTGCCGGCGTTGAAGTTGACGAAGCCCTCGTGCATGACGGTGGTGCCGGCGGCGAGGTGGGCGCCGAGACGTACCCGGTCGGCGTCGGCGACGCGGACCCCGGCGGGTACGACGTAGTCGGTCATGCGCGGGAACTTGTCGATGCTCGTGACGGCGAGGTGCAGGCCCTCCGCGCGCGCGTTGAGCCGCACCTTCTCGATGTCGTCGACGGCGACGGGACCGAGCGAGGTCCAGGCGACGTTGGCGAGCAGGCCGAAGACGCCGTCCAGGCTCTGGCCGTGCGGCTTGACCAGCCGGTGGCTGAGAAGGTGCAGACGCAGGTAGGCGTCGTGGGCGTCGAGCGGCTTCTCGTCGAGCGAGCCGATGACGGTACGGACGGCGACCACCTCGACGCCCCGGCGGGCGTCCACGCCGAGGGCCTTGAGGGCGCCTTCGCCGAGGGCGTTCAGGGCCTCGTCGGAGGTGAGCCGCTCGGTGCCGGCGGGGCCGGGCGCGTCGGTCAGCGAGGGGGCGGGGAACCAGGTGTCGAGAACGGTGCCGTCGCCGGCGATGGTGGCGAGGCCGGCGGCGACGGCGCCGGTGGTGCGAGGAGCAGTGGTCATGACGGAGAACCTAACCGGCGGGGCCCCGCGCGGGCCAACCGGTCTCAGGTGCCGGTCGGGCGCGTCGGCGGTTCCGACAGGTCCCGGGGCGGGGGGTTCGGCGGTTCCTGCAGGATCCGGGCCAGCATCGCGCGCGCGTACTCCTCGTCGTACGCACCGCCGGTGAGCAGCACCTGGAGGCAGAGGCCGTCCATGAGGGCGACCAGGGCGCGGGCGGTCACGGGGTCGGTGCGCTGGGCGAGGACGGCGGTGACCGTCTCGCTCCACTCGACGGCGACCGGGCGGAGCGCGGGGCGCCGCAGGGCGGCCAGGCAGAGCTCGTACTCGAGCTCCACGCGTGCGCGTGCGCCGCCCATCCACTCCCCCAGGAGGCGGGCGAGCACGGCCGCCAGGTCGGCGTCCGGCGCGGCGAGGGCGGGGCTCTCGCGCAGCAGCCGCCCGAAGCCCTCGTCGGCCTTGCGGAGGGCCGCGACGAGGAGTTCGTCGAGGGAGGCGAAGTGGTACGTGGTCGAGCCGAGCGGCACGTCGGCCTCGGCGGCCACCGTGCGGTGACTCAGGCCGGTGATCCCGGCCCGGCCGACCACCCGCAGGGCCGCGTCCACGATCCGCTCCCGCCGTTCGGGGTCGTGGCGGCGGGCCCTGGCCATCAGTGCGCGCCGCCGAGGTTGAGGACGGCGACCCCGGCGATGATGAGGACGATCCCGGCGATCTTGGCGAGGCTGAGGGTCTCGCCGAGGAAGAGGATGCCGATGGTGGCGACGGCGGCGGTGCCGACGCCGGACCAGATGGCGTAGGCGGTGCCGACCTGGAGCGTCTTGAGCGCCTGGGCGAGGAGTGCGAAGGCGATCAGATAGCCCGCGCCGGTGACGATCGAGGGCCAGAGCTTGGTGAAGCCCTCGCTGTACTTCATCGAGGTGGTCGCGAGGATCTCCGCGACGATGGCGCCGGCGAGCAGTCCGTAACCCATGCGTACGAGCGTACACAGCAATACGTACAGGCGTACGCATCGGCGCCCTATACGGTGTCCCGCATGACGTTTCCCCCAGGGCCGCCGCCCTACGGCTACGGCTATCCGCCGCCGCCCCCGCCGCCGCAGCCCGGCGTGATACCCCTGGCACCGCTCGGCTTCAACGCGATCCTGACCGGCGCCTTCGCCACCTTCGGCCGCTACTGGAAGCAGCTGCTCGGAGTGACGGCCGCCGCGTACGGGATGGCCGTGCTGATCGTGGCGGCGGCGTTCGGCATCGCTTACGCGGCCGTCGGCGACCTCTTCCCCGCCGTGTTCGACCTGCCGTCCGGCCAGGAGCCGCGGTGGGACGACGTCCGGCCCCTGCTCGTCGCCTTCGGCTGCGTCTGGGCCGCCGGCACGATCGCGGCCCTGTGCGCCAACGCGGTGGTCGCGGCGGCCTGCCCCGCCGTGACCCAGGAGGCGGTCCTCGGCCGGCCGGCGACCTTCGGCGCGGTCTGGCGCCGCTCATGGTCCCGGATGCCGGCCGTCCTCGGCGCGGTGATCCTGACGAGCCTGCCCATGGTGCTCCCGGTCGCGGTGTTCCTGGGTACGCTCACCGCCCTGCTGATCAACCTCAACGGCGGCAGTCCGGTGACCATGGTGTTCGTGATCTTCGGCGGCGCGACGCTCGCCGCTCTGCTCTTCGTCCCGCTCGCCCTCTGGCTCTGGGCGAAGTTCAGCCTGGCCCCGGCCGCCGCGGTGATGGAGAACAGGGGCGTCATGGCCTCGATGCGCCGCTCCTCGACACTCGTCCGCGGTTCCTGGTGGCGCGTCTTCGGATGCCTGGTCGTCGCCGCGGCCTTGGCGGGCGCCATCGGCTGGCTGATCCAGCAGGTCTTCTCCCTGCTGATCTCGGTCCCCCTGGCGACGACCGACTTCTCCGGCGGCGATCCCGCGGCCGTGATCGCCTCCCTGGTCGGCGTCGTCGCCTTCCTCGCCGTGGGCCAGCTGATCAGCCAGGTCGTCGTCTCCGTCTTCCCGCCCCTGATCACCAGCCTGCTCTACGTCGACCAGCGCATCCGCAAGGAGAACCTGGCCCCGGAGCTGGCGAGGGCCGCGGGGATGGCGCCGCACCCGTCGGACCAGCCGTACTAGGCCGCGCTCACTAGTCGACGAGCGACCGCTTCGGCCGCAGCACGCAGAACTCGTTGCCCTCGGGGTCGGCGAGGACCACCCAGGTCGCGTCCTCGCCCTGCCCGACGTCGATCCGCCGCGCCCCGAGGCCGATGATCCGCTCCACCTCCGCGTCCCGGTCGTCGGGCGTCAGGTCCAGGTGGAGACGGTTCTTGACGGCCTTGGACTCGGGGACCGTGAGCAGCACGATGCCGGGCAGCGCGTGCTCCCCCGCACCGATGACGACCTCGTCGTCGTCCTCGTAGAGCACCTTCCAGTCGAGCACCCGCGTCCAGAACTCGGCCTGGCGCTTGGCATCGTGGACATCGATCGCGATCTGGTACAGGGAAACGGCCATGCCCGCCAGTCTGGCTGGCGGGCATGGCCGTTCGCAAGATCAACGATCAAGCGGCGATCAGACGTTGAAACCGAGCGCGCGCAGCTGCTCGCGACCGTCGTCCGTGATCTTGTCCGGGCCCCACGGGGGCATCCAGACCCAGTTGATCTTCAGTTCGCTGACGATGCCGTCCGTCGCGGACTTCGCCTGGTCCTCGATCACATCGGTCAGCGGACAGGCCGCCGACGTCAGGGTCATGTCCAGCGTCGCGACGTTCGAGTCGTCGATGTGGATGCCGTAGATCAGGCCCAGGTTGACGACGTCGATGCCCAGCTCGGGGTCGACGACGTCGTACAGCGCCTCGCGGACTTCTTCCTCGGAGGCCGGCTTCATCGTGGCCTCGGCGTTCTCGGTCATGCCGACTTCCTCACAGACTTCTCGTCGTCACCCAGCGCCTGGGCGGTCGCGTCCTTCCACGCCATCCAGCTGAGCAGCGCGCACTTCACCCGGGCCGGGTACTTGGAGACTCCGGCGAACGCGACCGCGTCCTCCAGGATCTCCTCCATGGCGTCGTCCGGCTCGATCTTGCCCTTGGACTGCATCAGCTCCAGGAAGGTGCCCTGGATCTTCTGCGCCTCGGCCAGTTCCTTGCCGACGAGCAGCTCGTTGAGGACGGACGCCGAGGCCTGGCTGATGGAGCAGCCCTGCCCTTCGTACGAGACGTCCGCGATCCGCGATCCCTCGTACTTCACGCGGAGCGTGATCTCGTCGCCGCACGTCGGGTTGACGTGGTGCACCTCGGCGTCGCCGTCCCGGAGACCGCGCCCGTGCGGGTGCTTGTAGTGGTCCAGGATGACGTCCTGGTACATCGAATCCAGCTTCACGACCAGCCCCTACCCGAAGAAGTTCCGTACGTGCTCAAGGCCCGCGACGAGGGCGTCGACCTCGCCGGGGGTGGAGTACAGATAGAACGACGCTCGCGTGGTCGCGGGAATTCCGTACCGCAGGCAGACCGGCCGCGCGCAGTGGTGACCGACCCGGACCGCGATGCCCTCCTCGTCGAGCACCTGACCCACGTCGTGGGGGTGGATGTCGCCGAGCGTGAAGGAGATCGCCGCGCCGCGGTCCTCGGCCGTGGTGGGGCCGATGATCCGCAGGTCAGGGACCTCCTGGAGGCGCCGGACGGCGTACTCGGTGATCGCGTGCTCGTGGCGCGCGATGTTCTCCATGCCGATCGCCGAGAGGTAGTCCACGGCCGCGCCGAGGCCGACGGCCTGGGCGATCGGGGGCGTACCCGCCTCGAACTTGTGCGGGGCAGGAGCGTACGTCGAGGAGTGCATCGAGACGGTCTCGATCATCTCGCCGCCGCCGAGGAAGGGCGGCAGGTCCTCCAGGAGTTCCTGCCGTCCCCACAGCACGCCGATGCCGGTCGGGCCGACCATCTTGTGGCCGGTGAAGGCCACGAAGTCGGCCTGGAGCGCCTGTACGTCCAGGACCATGTGCGGCGCGGCCTGGGAGGCGTCGATGCAGACGAGCGCACCGACCTCCTGGGCGCGGCGGATGATCGTCTCCACCGGGTTGATCGTGCCCAGCAGGTTCGAGACCAGCGTGAACGAGACGATCTTGGTCTTCTCGGTGATGACCTCTTCGATGTTCGAGAGGTCGAGACGGCCGTCGTCGGTGAGGCCGAACCACTTCAGCTTCGCGCCGGTGCGCTGCGAGAGCAGCTGCCACGGCACGATGTTGGAGTGGTGCTCCATCTCCGTGATGGCGATCTCGGTCTCGTGGTCCACGCGGTAGGGCTCGTCGGCCCAGCCCAGCATGTTGGCCACCAGGTTGAGCGACTCCGAGGCGTTCTTGGTGAAGATCACCTCGTCGCGGCTCGGGGCGTTGATGAAGGCCGCGACCTTGTCACGAGCGCCTTCGTACAGCGCCGTCGCCTCCTCGGCGACCGTGTAGACGCCACGGTGGACGTTGGCGTTGTGCCGCTCGTAGTACTCGTTGAGCGCGTCGAGGACCTGCCGCGGCTTCTGCGAGGTCGCGGCGGAGTCGAGGTACACGATCTTCTTGCCGTCGTGGACCACGCGATCCAGGAGCGGGAAGTCCTTGCGGATCGCCTCGGTGTCGAGGAGGCCGGAGAGCCCCTGGTGGGCAGAAGTCACGCGGATGCGCCACCCTTCGTGCTGTAGGCCTCGTAGCCCTCGTTCTCCAGCTTGTCGGCGAGCTCGGCGCCGCCGGACTCGACGATGCGGCCGCCGGAGAAGACGTGCACGAAGTCGGGCTTGATGTAGCGGAGGATCCGGGTGTAGTGCGTGATCAGCAGCGTGCCGACCTCGCCGGTCTCGCGGACGCGGTTGACGCCGTCGGAGACCTGACGCAGCGCGTCGACGTCCAGGCCGGAGTCGGTCTCGTCGAGGATCGCGATCTTCGGCTTGAGGAGCTCCATCTGGAGGATCTCGTGGCGCTTCTTCTCACCGCCGGAGAAGCCCTCGTTGACGTTGCGCTCGGCGAAGGCCGGGTCCATCTGGAGCTGCTCCATCGCGGACTTGACCTCCTTCACCCAGGTGCGCAGCTTGGGGGCCTCGCCGCGGATCGCCGTCGCCGACGTGCGCAGGAAGTTGGAGACCGAGACGCCGGGGACCTCGACCGGGTACTGCATGGCCAGGAACATGCCGGCGCGGGCGCGCTCGTCGACCGACATCTCCAGGACGTCCTCACCGTCGAGGGTGACGGTGCCGCTGGTGATCGTGTACTTGGGGTGCCCGGCGATCGAGTACGCGAGGGTCGACTTGCCCGAGCCGTTGGGGCCCATGATGGCGTGGGTCTCGCCCTGCTTCACGGTCAGGTCGACGCCCTTGAGGATCTCCTTGGTGCCGTTCTCGGCTACGACGGAGACGTGCAGGTCGCGGATTTCAAGCGTTGCCATGGGTGACTCAGGACTCCTGGGTGACGGAGACGAGCACATCGTCCCCTTCGATCTTTACGGGGTAAACGGGGACCGGACGCGTCGCGGGAAGGCCGGAGGGCTTTCCGGTGCGCAGGTCGAAACTCGACCCGTGCAGCCAGCACTCGATGGCGCAGTCCTCGACCTCGCCCTCCGAGAGGGACACGTTCGCGTGCGAGCAGATGTCGTTGATGGCGAACACCTCGCCCTCGGTGTGCACGACCGACACCGGCGTGCCGTCGACCTCGACCCGCTTCGGGGTGTCGGCCTCCAGCTCGCTCAGCGCGCAGACTCGGACGAAGGCCATCAGACGGAGGCCTCCAGCTCGGCCTCGATCTTGGCGAGGAGGCGCTCCTGGACGTCCGGCAGACCGATCTGCTGGACCAGCTCCGCGAAGAAGCCACGGACGACGAGGCGGCGGGCCTCGGACTCCGGGATGCCGCGGGACATCAGGTAGAAGAGCTGCTCGTCGTCGAAGCGGCCGGTGGCCGAGGCGTGACCGGCGCCGGCGATCTCGCCGGTCTCGATCTCCAGGTTCGGTACGGAGTCGACCCGGGCGCCGTCCGTGAGGACCAGGTTCCGGTTGAGCTCGTACGTGTCGGTGCCCTCGGCGGCGGCCTGGATGAGCACGTCGCCGATCCAGACGGCGTGCGCGTCCTGGCCCTGCAGCGCGCCCTTGTAGGCCACGTTGGACTTGCAGTGCGGGGCGTCGTGGTCGACCAGGAGGCGGTGCTCCTGGTGCTGGCCCGCGTCGGTGAAGTACAGACCGAAGAGCTCGGCCTCGCCGCCGGGGGCGGCGTAGCGCACGCGCGGGTGGATGCGGACGACGTCGCCGCCGAAGGTGACGACGACCGACTTGAAGGAGGCGTCGCGGCCGACCAGCGCGTTGTGCTGGGCGACGTGGACGGCCTTCTCGTCCCAGTCCTGGACGGAGACGACGGTCAGCTTGGCGCCGTCGCCGAGGACGTAGTCGACGTTGGCGGCGAGCACCGCGTCACCGGTGTGGTCGATGACCACGACGGCCTCGGCGAAGGCGCCGAGCTCGATCACCTGGTGGCCGAAGGCGACGCCGCCCTGGCCGTGCACGGCGATGCGGATGGGCTCGGTGAGGACGGCCTCCTTGGCGACGGTGACGACCGAGGCCTTCTCGAAGGAGGAGTACGCCTGGGCCGCGATGCGGTCGACGGGCGTGCCAGCCTTGCCGAGGCGCTCGTCCTCGCGTCCGACGGTCTCCACGGTGACGCCCTCGGGGGCCTCGACCTCGACGCGGACGCCCTCGCCGGTGGCGACGGCGGTGCCGTCGTGCAGGCCGCGGAGGCGGGCCAGCGGGGTGAACCGCCATTCCTCCTCGCGGCCGTGCGGGACGGGGAAGTCCGCGACGTCGAAGGACGGGGGCGCGCTCATGCGCGTGGCGACGGTGGACTCGGCGGCCACCGCGATCGAGCCCGCGGTGGTGGAACCCGCGGGGATGTTCTGAGCCTCAGCCATGGCTGTCGTGTTGCTCTCTTCCTCGTGACTACGCAAAGACGGTACGGATGGCGGCCGGGTCTTAACCGACCGAGCCTTCCATCTGCAGCTCGATCAGCCGGTTCAGCTCAAGGGCGTACTCCATCGGGAGCTCCTTGGCGATCGGCTCGACGAAGCCGCGCACGATCATCGCCATGGCCTCGAACTCGGTCATGCCGCGGCTCATCAGGTAGAAGAGCTGGTCCTCGGAGACCTTGGAGACGGTGGCCTCGTGGCCCATGGAGACGTCGTCCTCGCGCACGTCCACGTAGGGGTACGTGTCGGAGCGGGAGATCGTGTCGACGAGCAGCGCGTCGCAGAGCACGTTGGACTTCGAGCCCGGGGCGCCCTCGCCGATCTCGATGAGACCGCGGTAGGAGGTGCGGCCGCCGCCTCGCGCCACCGACTTGGAGACGATGTTGGAGGAGGTGTTCGGAGCCATGTGGACCATCTTGGCGCCGGCGTCCTGGTGCTGGCCCTCGCCCGCGAAGGCGATGGAGAGCGTCTCGCCCTTGGCGTGCTCGCCCATGAGGTAGACGGCCGGGTACTTCATGGTGACCTTGGAGCCGATGTTGCCGTCGACCCACTCCATGGTGGCGCCCTCGTAGGCGACGGCGCGCTTGGTCACCAGGTTGTAGACGTTGTTCGACCAGTTCTGGATGGTCGTGTAGCGGCAGCGGCCGCCCTTCTTGACGATGATCTCGACCACGGCGCTGTGCAGCGAGTCCGAGGAGTAGATCGGGGCGGTGCAGCCCTCGACGTAGTGGACGTAGGCGTCCTCGTCGACGATGATCAGCGTCCGCTCGAACTGGCCCATGTTCTCCGTGTTGATACGGAAGTAGGCCTGGAGCGGGATCTCGACCTGCACGCCCTTGGGCACGTAGATGAACGAGCCGCCGGACCACACGGCCGTGTTCAGCGAGGCGAACTTGTTGTCGCCGACCGGGATGACGGTGCCGAAGTACTCGCGGAAGAGCTCCTCGTGCTCCTTCAGCGCGGTGTCGGTGTCGACGAAGATGACGCCCTGCTCCTCCAGGTCCTCACGGATCTGGTGGTAGACGACCTCGGACTCGTACTGGGCGGCGACACCGGCGACGAGGCGCTGCTTCTCCGCCTCGGGGATGCCGAGCTTGTCGTACGTGTTCTTGATGTCCTCCGGCAGGTCCTCCCAGGACTCGGCCTGCTTCTCGGTGGACCGGACGAAGTACTTGATGTTGTCGAAGTCGATGCCGGAGAGGTCGGAGCCCCAGGTCGGCATGGGCTTCTTGCCGAAGAGCCGCAGACCCTTGAGACGCAGCTTCAGCATCCACTCGGGCTCGTTCTTCTTCGAGGAGATGTCGCGGACGACGTCCTCGTTCAGACCGCGCTTGGCAGTGGCACCGGCCGTGTCGGAGTCGG
Source organism: Streptomyces sp. NPDC051822 (assembly GCF_044452745.1). Lineage (NCBI taxonomy): Bacteria > Bacillati > Actinomycetota > Actinomycetes > Kitasatosporales > Streptomycetaceae > Streptomyces > Streptomyces sp. NPDC051822. Next base: position 129,511 of record NZ_JBITBZ010000001.1, read on the forward strand.
CCCAGCCGTACTCGTACCGACCCAGGCCCTCGAGCTCGGGGTGGCTGATCTCGGTGGTCATGCGGGGTTCCTCCCGGCCGTACTTGCGGATGCTGATTCGGTGGTCTGTGGGGCGCCGTGCGGGATGAACGTGGTGCAGACGCCGTCACCATGGGCGATGGTGGCCAGACGCTGGACGTGGGTTCCCAGGAGGCGGGAGAAGAACTCCGTCTCCGCCTCGCACAGCTGTGGGTACTGCTCGGCGACGTGGGCGACCGGGCAGTGGTGCTGGCAGAGCTGCTCGCCGACCGGCGCGTTCCGCGCAGTGGCAGCGTACCCGTCGGCCGTCAGGGCCTTGGCCAGTGCCTCCGTCCGGCGGGCCGGCTCGGCCGCCTCGACGGCCTCGCGGTAGGCGCCCGCCTGGGACTCGATACGGTCCCGGGCGAAGGCGGCGACGGCCGCTTCCCCAGCTGCTCCTCCACCGGCGGAGCGCTCGATCCAGCGGAGCGCCTCCACGGCGAGCGAGTCGTAGGACTGGTCGAAGGCGTCCCGGCCGCAGTCGGTGAGCGCGAAGATCTTCGCGGGTCGCCCGCGGGCCCTGGTCCCGTAGACACGCTTCTCGCGGGCCTCGACGACCTTGTCGGCGACCAGCGAGTCGAGGTGGCGGCGGACGGCGGCCTGGGTGAGGCCGAGCCGTCCCGCCAGATCGGCGACGGTCGAAGGACCGTGGTCCAGGATCGACCGCGCGACCCGGTTGCGCGTCGAGCGCTCGCCGGTCGCGAGTTCCTCCACCGGAGCCTCGCCAACGTTTTTCACAACGCCATTGTTGCGTAATTAATCTCGGACTGACAAGCCGCGCCGGAACCGGCCGCGGTGCCGTGCGTCACTCAGGTAAGGCTTACCTGACCTGCGGAAACGATCATTGGTAGGACGAATGAGGCCTGCCCCGGGGCCCCGCGACCGGAGGACCGCCGGACGCTCTCTAGACTTCCCGGCATGCGAAAAGAGTCCGTCGACAGTGCCGACAGCGCCGTCAGCGTGCGCGGTCTGGTCAAGCGGTACGGAAGAAAGACCGCCGTCGACGGCCTCGACCTCGACGTACGTACGGGAACCGTCACCGCCGTCCTCGGACCCAACGGAGCCGGCAAGACCACCACGATCGAGACCTGCGAGGGGTACCGCAGGCCCGACGAGGGCACCGTCCGCGTCCTGGGCCTCGACCCGGTCGCCGACGCGGCGGCCCTGCGCCCCCGGATCGGCGTGATGCTCCAGTCGGGTGGCGTCTACTCCGGCGCCCGCGCCGAAGAGATGCTCCGCCACATGGCGAAACTCCACGCCCATCCCCTGGACGTCGACGCCCTCGTCGAGCGGCTCGGCCTCGGCTCCTGCGGCCGCACCACCTACCGGCGCCTCTCCGGCGGCCAGCAGCAGCGCCTCGCGCTCGCCATGGCCGTCGTCGGCCGCCCCGAGCTCGTCTTCCTCGACGAGCCCACGGCGGGACTCGACCCGCAGGCCCGCCGCGCCACCTGGGACCTGGTGCGCGAGCTGCGCGCCGACGGCGTGACCGTGGTCCTCACCACGCACTTCATGCAGGAGGCGGAGGAACTCGCCGACGACGTCGCCATCGTCGACGCCGGCCGGGTCGCCGCCCAGGGCACCCCCGAGGAACTGTGCCGGGGCGGCGCCGAGAACACCCTGCGCTTCACCGGACGCGCGGGACTCGACCTGGGCTCCCTGCTCAAGGCGCTGCCCGACGGCACCGCCGCCGCCGAGCCGCTGCCGGGCACCTACCGGATCACCGGCACGGTCGACCCGCAGCTGCTCGCCACGGTCACCACCTGGTGCGCCCAGCACGGGGTGATGCCCGAGGGCATCTCGGTCGAACGCCACACCCTCGAAGACGTCTTTCTGGAGCTGACCGGCAAGGAGCTGAGGTCATGAGCACCGGCACCTACCTCCCGAAGCCGGGAGCCGCCCCCGTCGGCCGGATGATCGCGGCGCAGACGGCACTGGAGACCCGGATGCTGCTGCGCAACGGCGAGCAGCTGCTCCTGACGGTGATCATCCCCTCGCTGCTCCTGGTGCTCTTCTCGACCGTGGACGTCGTCGACACGGGTGCCGGCGAGGCCGTCGACTTCCTCGCCCCCGGTGTCCTCGCGCTCGCCGTGATGTCCACCGCCTTCACCGGCCAGGCCATCGCCACCGGTTTCGAGCGGCGGTACGGGGTGCTCAAGCGGCTCGGCGCCTCACCGCTCCCCCGCTGGGCACTGATGACCGCCAAGACGCTCTCCGTCCTGGTCACCGAGGTCCTCCAGATCGCCCTCCTGACGGCGATCGCCCTGGGCCTCGGCTGGTCCCCGCAGGGCAACCCCGCCGCCGTCCTGCTCCTGCTGGTCCTCGGCACGGCCGCCTTCTCCGGCCTCGGCCTGCTCATGGCGGGCACGCTGAGGGCGGAAGCCACCCTGGCCGCCGCCAACCTGGTCTTCCTGCTGCTCCTGGTGGGCGGCGGGGTCATCGTCCCGCTGGAGAAGTTCCCCGACGCGGCCCGCTCGGTCCTGGAGCTGCTCCCGATCTCGGCCCTCTCGGACGGCCTGCGGGTGGTCCTCCAGGGCGGCGCGGCGATGCCGTGGGGCGACGCCCTGATCCTGGCGGTCTGGGCGGTCCTGGGGCTCGGTGCGGCGGCGCGGTTCTTCCGCTGGGAGTAACCGTAAGGTTCCGTTCCGCCATATACGCCCCCCTCGTGAAAGCGCGCACAAGCGCCGTCCTACGATAGGGCCCGTGCTGACCCCCCTCGCCTTCATCGCCAGGCGCTGGACCCCGTCCCCCGGGACGCTCCGGCGCGCCGCGCTCTCCGCCGTCGTGATGAGCGTGCTCATCATCGTCACGGGCGGCGCGGTCCGGCTGACCGGTTCCGGTCTGGGCTGCGACACCTGGCCCAAGTGCACCGAAGACAGCCTCATCGTGACGCCCGAGCAGGGCTACCGCGGTGTGATCGAATTCGGCAACCGGATGCTGACGTACGTCCTGTCGGCGGCCGTCGGCTGGGCGATCATCGCCGCCCGGTCCACCAAGCCGTGGCGCCGGAACCTGACCCGCTGGGGCTGGGCCCAGTTCTGGATCGTGATGAGCAACGCCGTCATCGGCGGCATCACGGTGTGGATGGGCCTCAACCCGTGGACGGTGGCGGGCCACTTCCTCGCCGCGAACGCCCTGCTCACGGTCGCCGTCATCACCTGGCACCGGACCGGAGAGGGCGACACCGCCCCCCGTCCCCGCGTGCCGCGCCCGGTGCGGAAGCTGTCCTGGGCGATCTCGATCGCCTCGGGCCTGCTGATCGCGCTCGGCACCACGGTCACCGGCGCGGGCAAGCACGCCGGTGACAGCAGCGACGTCCCGCGCATGCCGTGGGACTGGACGGACGCCGCACACCTCCACGCCATCGCCGCCTGGGTCGTCTGCGCGCTCGCGCTCGCCATGTGGCTGGTGCTCCGCGTCGTGGACGCCCCGGTCGACACCCGGGCGCGCGCCCGCGACCTGCTGATCGTGCTGCTGGCCCAGGGCGGGATCGGATACGTCCAGTACTTCACCGGGGTCCCCGAGCTGCTCGTCGCCGTCCACATGCTCGGCTCCTCGCTGATGTGGATCGCGGTGCTGCGGCTCGCCCTGAGCATGCGCGAGCGCCCGCTCCCCGTCGCCGACATCCCGGCCCAGGCGGAGCCGGAGCCCGTGCGCGCCTGACCTCCCCCGCGGTACCTGTACGGACCGACCGGGTCTACCGGCTCCCCGCGAGCCGGTAGACCCGTCGCGCGTTTCCGGACCCGATCATCGTGGCGACCCGCTGGGCGTCCGTACGGGACCAGGCGCCGTCCATGACCCACTCGCCGAGCACCCGGCCGACGGCGGCGCGGAAGACGCTCGCGGCGACCACGTGGAGTTCGGGAAGTCCGTGGGCGCCGCTGGAGAACAGCAGCTTGCCGAACGGAGCCCGCTCGAGGACCTCGGCGAGCACGGCCGCCGCCCGCGCCCCGGTGTGCGCGAGGACGGGGCCCAGATCCGCGTACACGTGCGCGTGCTCCCCGGTCAGCCGCGCGGCGGCGCGGTGGTACGGGTAGGCGTGCAGCAGGACGAGGTCGGTGCCGAGTCCCGTGGTGGCGGCGGCGAAGCCGGCCACCGAGGCCGGACCGCGGTCACCGGTGTGCAGCTGGAGCGGGCGTCCCGTGGTGACCGCGATCCAGAGCAGATGGCGCAGCAGTACGGGGTCGGTGAGCCGGCCGCCGGCCGGGCGTCCGGCGAGCCAGCGCCCCGCCGCCCCGCGCACCTCCCCGGGTCCCGGCGGGTCGGGTGTGTACGCGAGCCCCTGGCGTACGCCCGCCACGGAGGCGAAGGCGACGGCGCCGGCCGCGGCCCCGTGGACGGCCTCGGAGAGGTTGGCCAGAAAGGCCTCGACGGTCCCCGAGGTGTCGGCGACCTGTTCGGCGAGAGGTTCCAGGCGGACGATCTCATGGGCGTCGGCGGCGCCGGTGGCGGCGATCTCGGCGGGACCCGTCAGATCGTCGGGGAGCCCGGTGTCGACCAGATAGGTCGCGATGCCGGAGGCGCGCAGGAGGCGCCGGCCCGTCTCGGCGGCACCGAGTTCACGGCGGCGCGCGAGGTAGCGGGCCGGCGGGCAGTGCGGTTCGAGCCCGAGGAGCGGCGGGCACCAGCGGCGCACGGCGAAGCCGGTCTGGGTGTCGAAGAAGGTGGTGCCCGTGGCGGGCAGCGCGGTGCGCCCGCCGAGCTGGGCGCCGAGGTGGGCCTCGAAGGTGCCGAGGCCGAGTTCCGTGCGGAGCACCCCGTGGCAGTACTGGTCCACCAGGCTCGGCGTGTCGATCATCTCGGGGGGCTCCCTGTGTGGACGAGTCGCGTCTCCACACGTCCTAACGGGTGAGCCCCGCGCGAGGTTGTTGCCTCAGCGGTTGGAGGGGCCGCCGATCTGGATACCGGCCATCCGGGTCCACTCGTACGGGCCGGTCTCCACCTTGGCGGCGAACTCGCCGTCGAACTCCTCGTGGAGGGTGAGACCGGCCTTCTCGGCGGCCTGCCGCGCGATCGCGTGGGTCGGCGCGACGAGGTCGCCCCAGCCCCCGTCGGTGCCGACGAGGACGATCCGGGTGCCCGCCTGGCCGATGTGCGCGAGGTGTCCCTCGGAGCCGCCGTGCTCCTTGGAAAAGGCCTGGATCTCCTTGGCGAGCTTGGCCGCCTTGCGCTCTTCCTGCTTCGTTTCTGCCATGACATCGATGCTACCGACGCGTAGATCTACTGACGACGGCCGGGTCACGTGGCCTATCCCACGTGACCCGGCCGTCGGTCGGGACAGATCATCTGAGCGGTCCACCCCGCCACAAAACCGGCGTACCGCCCGGCGGAGTGCGTGTCAGCGGAGGAAGGGGTCCACCGCGACCGCCACGAAGAGCAGCGAGACGTAGGTGATGGACCAGTGGAAGAGGCGCATCTCCTTGAGCTTCGCGCCCGTGGCGCCCGCCTTGGCGCGGGCGAGGAGCGCGTGCGCCTCCCAGAGCCACCAGCCGCCGGTGAGGACGGCCACGGCCAGGTAGAACCAGCCCGTGTAGCCCAGCGGGGTGAGCAGCAGCGAGACGGCGACCATCACCCAGCTGTAGAGGACGATCTGCTTGGCGACGACCTTGTTGGAGGCGAGGACGGGAAGCATGGGCACGCCCGCGCGGGCGTAGTCGTCCTTGACCTTCATCGACAGCGGCCAGTAGTGCGGCGGCGTCCAGAAGAAGATGACGAGGAAGAGGATGACCGCTGCCCAGGACATCGAGTTCGTCACGGCCGACCAGCCGATGAGCACCGGCAGGCAGCCGGCGATGCCGCCCCAGACGATGTTCTGCGCGGTCCTGCGCTTCAGGATCATCGTGTAGACGACCACGTAGAAGAGGAGCGCGCCGAGCGAGAGGGCCGCGGAGAGCCAGTTGACCAGCAGGCCGAACCAGAGCGTGGAGACCACGGCGAGCGTGAGTCCGAAGACCAGCCCCTCGCGCGGCGTCAGGACACCCGTGACCAGCGGACGCTGGGAGGTGCGGTCCATCAGCGCGTCGATGTCGCGGTCGATGTACATGTTGAGCGCGTTCGCTCCGCCCGCGGACAGGTAGCCGCCGAAGCAGGTGGCGAGCACCAGCCACAGATCCGGCACGCCCTGCTCGGCGAGGAACATCACCGGCACGGTGGTGATGAGCAGCAGCTCGATGATCCGCGGCTTGGTCAGCGCCACGTATGCCTTGACGCGGGCCCCGAACGGCCGATGGCCCCCCGGGCTGGGAGTCAAGACGACCCCTGCGGGTCGGGACTCGACGGCCGTCACGCACACCCCTGACAGAGAAATTCCCAGCAAGCTCCCCGGGTGAAGGCGGGGTGAAGCTTGCGCGTACCACGCCACTGTAGACGTTGCCCAGACACCGATCTTCGCGGGGGTGGGGTCGTGTTGAGGGGGTGTGTCCCACGGTGTGGACACGCCCCGGGAGGCGAACTCACACGGGCGGCGGCAGTCTTGCTGTGTCCGCTCATTTGAGGGCGCGCATACGAAAAGACGCGGGTTCCGGCGGGGGTAGGCTCGACACCGCCGGTACACCCTCAGTCACCGGCTCAAGACATGTGGAGAGGAGCCCTGACCCAGGGTGAGCACTAAGCCGACCACCACAGACCTCGAGTGGACCGAGTTGGACCAGCGGGCTGTCGACACCGCCCGCATCCTGGCCGCGGACGCCGTACAGAAGGTCGGCAACGGCCATCCCGGTACGGCCATGAGCCTGGCGCCCGCCGCGTACACCCTCTTCCAGAAGGTGATGCGGCACGACCCGGCCGACCCCGAGTGGGTCGGGCGCGACCGGTTCGTCCTCTCCGCCGGCCACTCGTCCCTGACCCTCTACACCCAGCTGTACCTGGGTGGCTTCGGGCTCGAGCTGGATGACCTGAAGGCCTTCCGCACCTGGGGCTCGAAGACCCCGGGGCACCCGGAGTACGGCCACACCGCCGCCGTCGAGACGACCACGGGCCCGCTGGGCCAGGGTGTCGCCAACGGCGTGGGCATGGCGATGGCCGCCCGCTACGAGCGCGGCCTGTTCGACCCGGAGGCCGCCACCGGCGCCTCCCCGTTCGACCACCACATCTACGTGATCGCCGGTGACGGCTGCCTCCAGGAGGGCATCTCCGCGGAGGCGTCCTCGCTCGCGGGCCACCAGAAGCTCGGCAACCTGATCCTGCTGTGGGACGACAACCACATCTCGATCGAGGGCGACACCGAGACGGCCGTGTCCGAGGACACGATGAAGCGGTACGAGGCGTACGGCTGGCACGTCCAGCGCGTCGAGCCGCAGGCCAACGGCGACCTGGACCCGGCCGCGCTGTACGCGGCGATCAGGGCCGCGGAGGCCGAGACCGAGCGTCCGTCGTTCATCGCGATGCGCTCGATCATCGCCTGGCCCGCGCCGAACGCGCAGAACACCGAGGCCTCGCACGGCTCGGCGCTCGGCGACGAGGAGATCGCGGCCACCAAGCGCGTCCTGGGCTTCGACCCGGAGCAGACCTTCGAGGTCACCGACGAGGTCATCGCGCACACCCGGTCGCTCGGCGACCGCGGCCGTGAGGCCCGCGCCGCGTGGGAGAAGTCGCTCGCCGAGTGGCGTACGGCCAACCCCGAGCGCGCCGCCGAGTTCGACCGCATCCAGGCGAACGAGCTGCCGGCCGGCTGGGCCGAGAAGCTGCCGGTCTTCGAGCCGGGCAAGGGTGTCGCCACCCGTGCCGCCTCGGGCCAGGTCCTCAAGGCGCTCGGCGCGGTCGTCCCGGAGCTGTGGGGCGGCTCGGCCGACCTCGCGGGCTCCAACAACACGACGATCGACAAGAACTCGTCGTTCCTGCCCGAGGGCAACCCGCTGCCGGAGGCCGACAAGTACGGCCGCACGATCCACTTCGGCATCCGCGAGCACTCGATGGCCGCGGAGATGAACGGCATCGCGCTGCACGGCAACACGCGCATCTACGGCGGCACCTTCCTGGTGTTCTCCGACTACATGCGCAACGCGGTGCGTCTGTCCGCGCTGATGCACCTGCCGGTGACGTACGTCTGGACCCACGACTCGATCGGTCTGGGCGAGGACGGCCCGACGCACCAGCCGGTGGAGCACCTCGCCTCGCTGCGCGCGATCCCGGGTCTGAACGTGGTCCGTCCGGCCGACGCCAACGAGACGGCCCTCGCGTGGCGCGAGATCATGCAGCGCCACACCAAGGTCTTCGGCAAGGGCGCCCCGCACGGCCTCGCGCTGACCCGTCAGGGTGTGCCGACGTACGCGCCGAACGAGGGCACCGTCAAGGGCGGCTACGTGCTGTTCGACGCCGAGGGCGGCGAGCCGGAGGTCGTGCTGATCGGCACGGGCTCCGAGGTGCACCTGGCCGTCGAGGCCCGCGAGCAGCTCCAGGCCGCCGGTGTCCCGACCCGCGTGGTCTCGATGCCGTCCGTGGAGTGGTTCGAGGAGCAGGACCAGGCGTACAAGGACTCGGTCCTGCCGCCGTCGGTCAAGGCCCGGGTCGCGGTCGAGGCCGGCATCGGTCTCACCTGGCACCGGTATGTCGGGGACGCCGGCCGGATCGTCTCCCTGGAGCACTTCGGTGCCTCGGCGGACGCGAAGGTCCTGTTCCGCGAGTTCGGTTTCACGCCGGAGGCGATCGTCGCCGCCGCCCGGGAATCGATCGCCGCCGCCGCGCGCTGACCCGCATACGTACGACTTATTGGAGATGCAATTCTCATGACAGACGCTCTCAAGCGCCTCTCCGACGAAGGCGTCGCGATCTGGCTGGACGACCTCTCGCGCCAGCGGATCACGTCCGGCAACCTGGCCGAGCTGATCGACCAGAGCCACGTGGTCGGTGTCACCACCAACCCGTCCATCTTCCAGAAGGCCATCTCGGAGGGTCACGGCTACGACCAGCAGCTCGCCGACCTCGCGGCCCGCAAGGTGACCGTCGACGAGGCGATCCGCATGATCACGACGGCGGACGTGCGTGACGCCGCCGACATCCTGCGGCCGGTCTTCGACGCGACGGACGGCCAGGACGGCCGGGTCTCCATCGAGGTCGACCCCCGCCTCGCCCACGAGACGACCGCCACCATCGCCGAGGCCAAGCAGCTGGCCTGGCTGGTGGACCGCCCCAACACGCTGATCAAGATTCCGGCCACCAAGGCGGGTCTGCCGGCGATCACCGAGGTCATCGGCCTCGGCATCAGCGTCAACGTCACGCTGATCTTCTCCCTCGAGCGCTACCGCGCCGTCATGGACGCCTACCTGGCGGGCCTGGAGAAGGCCAAGGAGCGCGGCCTCGACCTCGCGAAGATCCACTCGGTGGCCTCCTTCTTCGTGTCCCGCGTGGACTCGGAGATCGACAAGCGCCTGGACGGCGTCGGCACCGACGAGGCCAAGGCGCTGAAGGGCAAGGCCGCCCTGGCCAACGCCCGCCTCGCCTACGAGGCCTTCGAGGAGGTGTTCGGCTCTGCCGACGATGCGACACCGCGCGGTGAGCGCTGGGCCGCCCTCGACAAGGCGCAGGCCAACAAGCAGCGACCGCTGTGGGCCTCGACCGGCGTAAAGGACCCGGCGTACAAGGACACCCTGTACGTCGTGGACCTGGTCGCCCCCGGCACGGTGAACACCATGCCGGAGGCCACCCTGGAGGCCACCGCCGACCACGGCGAGGTCACCGGTGACACCATCCGCGGCACCTACGACCAGGCGCGCGCCGAGCTCGCGGCCGTCGAGCGGCTGGGTATCAGCTACGACGACGTCGTGCAGCTCCTCGAGGACGAGGGCGTCGACAAGTTCGAGGCGTCCTGGAACGACCTGCTCAAGTCCACCGAGGCGGAGCTCCAGCGCCTCGCACCTTCGGAGGCGTAAGCACTTTGAGCGCAGTCCACGGAGCCAACCCGCTCCGTGACGCCGCAGACCGACGGCTCCCGCGCATCGCGGGGCCGTCGGGCCTGGTGATCTTCGGCGTCACGGGCGATTTGTCCCGTAAGAAGCTGATGCCTGCCGTCTACGACCTGGCCAACCGCGGCCTGCTGCCGCCGGGCTTCTCGCTCATCGGCTTCGCCCGCCGCGAGTGGCAGGACGAGGACTTCGCGCAGGAGGTCTACGAAGCCGTCAAGCAGCACGCCCGCACGCCGTTCCGCGAGGAGGTGTGGCAGCAGCTGATCCAGGGGATGCGCTTCGTCCAGGGCGACTTCGACGACGACGACGCCTTCGAGAAGCTGAAGTCCACCGTCGAGGAGCTGGACAAGGCCCAGGGCACCGGCGGCAACTTCGCCTTCTACCTGTCCGTGCCGCCGAAGTTCTTCCCGCTCGTCGTCCGGCAGCTGAAGAAGCACGGCCTGGCCGACCAGAAGAACGGCTCCTGGCGCCGCGCGGTCATCGAGAAGCCCTTCGGGCACGACCTGGTCTCCGCGAAGGAGCTCAACGAGGTCGTCCACGAGGTCTTCCCGCCCGACGCGGTCTTCCGGATCGACCACTACCTCGGCAAGGAGACCGTCCAGAACATCCTGGCGCTCCGCTTCGCCAACACGCTCTTCGAGCCGATCTGGAACCGGTCGTACGTCGACCACGTGCAGATCACCATGGCCGAGGACATCGGCATCGGCGGCCGGGCCGGTTACTACGACGGCATCGGCGCCGCCCGTGACGTCATCCAGAACCACCTGCTGCAGCTGCTCGCGCTGACCGCGATGGAGGAGCCCGCCTCCTTCGACGCCGACGCGCTGGCCGCCGAGAAGACCAAGGTCCTCGGCGCGGTGAAGCTCCCCACGGACCTCGGCAGAACCACGGTCCGCGGCCAGTACGCGGCCGGGTGGCAGGGCGGCGCGAAGGCCGTCGGCTACCTCGAGGAAGACGGCATCGACCCGCAGTCGAAGACCGACACCTACGCGGCCGTCAAGCTGGAGATCGACAACCGCCGCTGGGCGGGCGTCCCCTTCTACCTGCGCACCGGCAAGCGGCTCGGCCGTCGCGTCACGGAGATCGCGGTCGTCTTCCAGCGCGCCCCGCACTCCCCCTTCGACCACACCGCGACCGAGGAGCTCGGCCGCAACGCCATCGTGATCCGGGTGCAGCCCGACGAGGGCGTGACGGTGCGGTTCGGCTCCAAGGTGCCCGGCACCCAGATGGAGATCCGGGACGTCTCGATGGACTTCGCGTACGGCGAGTCCTTCACGGAGTCCAGTCCCGAGGCGTACGAGCGGCTCATCCTCGACGTCCTGCTCGGCGACTCGAACCTCTTCCCGCGCGTCGAGGAGGTCGAGCTGTCCTGGAAGATCCTCGACCCGATCGAGCAGTTCTGGGACAAGCACGGCAAGCCCGCGCAGTACCAGTCCGGGACCTGGGGTCCGGTCGAGGCGGACGAGATGCTCGCACGAGACGGACGGAGCTGGCGCCGGCCATGAAGACCGACCTGACGGACACCACGTCATCCAAGATCAACAAGGCGCTGGTGCTCGGGCGGCGGGCGATCGGCACGCCGGCCGTCGGCATGGTGCTCACCCTCGTCATCGTCACCGACGAGGAGAACGCCTACGACGCGCTGAAGGCGGCGAACGAGGCGTCCCGCGAGCACCCCTCGCGGACCCTCGTGGTCATCAAGCGGGTCTCGCGCTCGCCGCGGGACCGCGCCAAGGCACGGCTCGACGCCGAGGTCCGCCTCGGCGCCGACGCCAGCACCGGCGAGACGGTGGTGCTCCGGCTGTACGGCGAGGTCGTCGACCACGCCCAGTCGGTCGTGCTGCCGCTGCTCCTCCCGGACGCCCCCGTCGTCGTCTGGTGGCCGGTCAACGCGCCGACCGACCCGGCGAGCGACCCGCTGGGCGCCCTCGCCCAGCGCCGGGTGACCGACACGTACGCCGCCGAGCAGCCCATCCAGGAGCTGACCGCGCGCGCGGACCGCTACACCCCCGGCGACACGGACCTCTCGTGGACCCGGATCACGCCGTGGCGTTCGATGCTCGCCGCCGCGCTCGACCAGGTCGTGTGCGAGGTGACCTCCGCCGAGGTGGAGGGCGAGGAGTTCAACCCGAGCGTCGAGCTGCTCGCGATGTGGCTGGCGGAGCGGCTGAAGGTGCCGGTGCGGCGCTCGAAGTCCGCGGGCCCCGGTCTGACGTCCGTACGGATGGAGACCAGCTCGGGACCGATCGTGCTCGACCGGCCCGACGGCTCGCTCGCGACGCTCTCCATCCAGGGACAGCCGGACCGCGGCGTGGCGCTCAAGCGCCGCGAGACGGCCGAGCTGATCGCGGAGGAGCTGCGCCGGCTCGACCCGGACGACACCTACGCGACCGCACTCAAGTTCGGCATAGAACGGCTGGACGAGGAGGCGGCGACGCTCGCTCCCACGCCGGAGCAGGACGCCGTCACGGCACCGGCCGAGGCCGCCGCGCCCCCGGCCGAGCCCGTGGAGAAGCCGGCGGCGAAGAAGGCACCGGCCAAGAAGGCGGCGGCCAGGTGAGCACTCCCCAGCTGGTCGTCCACCGCGACAAGGAGCTGATGGCCGAGGCCGCGGCGGCCCGGCTGATCACGAAGATCGTGGACGCCCAGGCCGCCCGCGGCTCCGCCTCGGTCGTCCTGACCGGCGGACGCAACGGCAACGGTCTGCTCGGGGCGCTCGGCGCGGCGCCCGCGCGGGACGCGGTCGACTGGTCGCGGCTCGACCTGTGGTGGGGCGACGAGCGGTACCTGCCCGAGGGAGACCCCGAGCGGAACGTGACCCAGGCCAGGGAGGCGCTGCTCGACCGGGTGCCGCTCGACCCGGCGCGGGTGCACGCCATGCCGGCCTCCGACGGGCCCTACGGCGCCGATGTCGACGCCGCCGCCGCCGCGTACGCGGCGGAGCTGGCCGCCGCCTCGGGTCCTGGCGACCACGGCGGGGTGCCGACCTTCGACGTCCTGATGCTGGGCGTCGGTCCCGACACCCACGTGGCCTCTCTCTTCCCCGAGCTGCCCGCGGTCCGCGAGACCGAGCGGACGGTGGTCGGCGTGCACGGCGCGCCCAAGCCGCCGCCGGTCCGGGTCTCGCTGACGCTTCCGGCGATCCGGGCGGCCAAGGAGGTCTGGCTGCTCGCGGCCGGTGAGGACAAGGCGAAGGCCGCGGCCATCGCGCTGTCGGGCGCGGGCGAGGTGCAGGCCCCCGCGGCCGGTGCCTACGGCCGCTCGCGCACGCTGTGGCTGCTCGACGCGGCGGCGGCATCGGAGCTCCCGCGGAGTCTGTATCCGCCGGCTTCGGCCTGACCGACGTACACGGAGGCCCGGTTCACCGTCAGGTGGACCGGGCCTCCGTCGTCGGTACGGGCTCGATGAAGGGCGCGAGGAGGTCGGGTACGGCCCCGGCGGCGAAGGTCAGGCCCTGGCTCTGTCCGGCGTCGGGGATGTCGTACGCGCCCGCTCCTGCCGCCGTCGTGGCGGTGAGCGTCAGGACGCCGGCGCGCCGCTGGAAGTACGACTGCTTGACGGTCCACCCGATGACGCCGGAGCGCTGCAGGGCGACCGTGGTGCGCCGGACCGTGCCCGAACGGGTCACCAGATAGTCGCCGGTGACGCCGTGTCCGAGACTGCGGTACGCGTCGAGGGCGAGGAGCACGGCGAGCGGGGTGAGGACGGCGGCGCAGCCCGCCGCCAGGTACAGCAGGACCGGGGTGAGGAGGAGCCCGAGGCCGGCGAGGAGGGCGACCGGGGCCGCCACGGCCCACAGGGCCCAGCCCAGCCGCCGGGTGCGGGCGGCGGGCGGGTGGGCGGCGAGCGGGGTCCCGGTGGGCGGCTGCGGCTCGCGCAGGACCTGGGCGGCGACGCGGTCGGCGAGCTCCCGGGGCACGGCCGGCAGCAGGGTCTTGAGGTCGGTGTGCTTGTCCCCGTCGTCCTTCGCGAGGCCGGTGGCGACGGCGTCGACGCGGGCGGCCCCGACCAGGCGCACCCCGAGCGGCTCGACGACCTCGATCCCGCGCAGCCGGCGTTCCTCGATGGAGACCGAGCGCGCGGTGAGGAGCCCGCGGCGGACGCGCAGGGTGCCGCCGGGCTCGCGCTCCAGGCGGTAGTTCCACCACATCTCGACCCAGAGCCCGAGGGCTCCGACGGCCCCCACGACGGTGGCGATGAGGACCAGGTCGACGAGCATCCAGGCGAGGGAGACGTCCCGGAAGCGGTCCCCTATCCAGTCGATGACCTCGGCCTGGGCGCCGAACCACTCGCTGACCTGCATGACGGATCCGGCGGCGGCGCCGCCGAGGGCCGGGGCGACGAAGGAGAGCGGTGCGTAGCGGATCCAGCGCGGGTCGACGGTGGCGAGGGCGCCGTCGTCGGGGAGGCCGGCGGAGTCCGTGACGACGCGGGCGAGGAGGTCGTGGCGGAGGCGCTCGCCCTCGGCGCGGGTGACCAGGTCGAGTTCGAGCGTGGACTCGCTGCCGCCGGTGCTCTCGCCGGTGCCGATGCGGACCTTGACGAGACCGAGGAGGCGCTGGAGGGGGTTGGCGGTGAGGTCGACGCTGCGGATGCGCTCGCGGGCCAGGGAGCGCCGCTTTATCAGGAGGAGCCCGGTGTGGAGTTCGACCCGCTCGGGGCCGATCCGGTAGCGGGTGCGGCGCCAGCGGACGTAGTCGGCGACGGTGCCGCCGAGGACGAGGAGGAGCGCCCCCGCGAGGACCCAGGAGAGGGCCTGCCACAGCGGCCTGGATCCGGCGAGGCCGACCGTCGTGGGCAGCCCGGCGCCGCCGGCCACACCGCACAGGACGGCGGCGGTGGCCAGCAGCATGCGCCGGTCGAGGCGCCGCCACTCCTCGCCGGGTCCGGCCTCGTTCATGTGGCGTCCCCGGGGGTGGTGGCCTGGGTGAGGGCCGTGAGCCGTTCGCCGAGCTCGGCGGCGAGCTCGTGGTCGAGGCCCTCGATCCGGATCGCACCCTTGGAGGAGGCGGTGGTCACCGTGACGGTGGCGATCCGGAAGAGCTGCTCCAGCGGGCCGCGCGAGGTGTCGACGGTCTGGATGCGGGACATCGGCGCGATCCGCCACTCCTGCCAGAAGGCTCCCGTGCGGACGTAGACGGCGTCGTCGGTGACCTCCCAGCGGTGCACCCGGAACCACCAGGAGGGGAGGAACGCGGCGCAGCCGAGGCCCACGGCCGCCACGGCACCGGCCGCGATCAGCAGCCAGGACCTGGCGGGTCCGATGAGGGCGCCGAGGACGGCGAGGACCACCACCGGCACGGCGGTGGTCACCAGGAGCCGGCTCCGCCACCAGGTGACGGCCCGCTCGTCCACGGCGTTCCTGGGCGGCCGCAGCCGCACCGCGTTCTCCCCCGTCATGCTTCTACCGTCCGCGCAGCGAGCGGTAGGTGGTCACGAGACCCGCGGTGGAGCTGTCGAGCTGGTCGCCGCCCTCGCCCTCGGTCAGGACCGGCTCGATCCGCTTGGCGAGGACCTTGCCCAGTTCGACGCCCCACTGGTCGAAGGAGTCGATGTTCCAGATCGCGCCCTGGACGAAGACCTTGTGCTCGTAGAGCGCGATCAGCTGGCCGAGGACGGAAGGGGTGAGCTTCTCGGCGAGGATCGTGGTGGTGGGGTGGTTCCCCTGGAAGGTCTTGTGCGGGACGAGCTCCTCGGGGACGCCCTCGGCCCGTACCTCCTCGGGCGTCTTGCCGAAGGCGAGCGCCTGGGTCTGGGCGAAGAAGTTGGCCATGAGCAGGTCGTGCTGGGCGACGAGGCCGGGCAGCAGGTCGGCGACGGGCCGGGCGAAGCCGATGAAGTCGGCCGGGATGACCTTGGTCCCCTGGTGGATCAACTGGTAGTACGCGTGCTGCCCGTTGGTGCCGGGCGTGCCCCAGACGACGGGTCCGGTCTGCCAGTCGACCGGCCTGCCCTCGCGGTCCACCGACTTGCCGTTGGACTCCATGTCGAGCTGCTGGAGGTAGGCGGTGAACTTCGACAGGTAGTGCGAGTACGGGAGTACGGCATGCGACTGGGCGTCGAAGAAGGCGCCGTACCAGACGCCGAGGAGGCCGAGGAGCAGCGGCGCGTTCTCCTCGGGCGGGGCGGTGCGGAAGTGCTCGTCGACGAGGTGGAAGCCGTCGAGCATCTCGCGGAAGCGCTCCGGGCCGATGGCGATCATCACGGAGAGGCCGATGGCGGAGTCGTAGGAGTAGCGGCCGCCGACCCAGTCCCAGAACTCGAACATGTTCGTGGTGTCGATGCCGAACTCCTCGACCTTCTCGGCGTTGGTCGAGAGGGCGACGAAGTGCTTGGCGACGGCTTCCTGGCCGGCGCGGAGGCCGGTGAGGAGCCAGTCGCGGGCGGAGGTGGCGTTGGTGATCGTCTCGATGGTGGTGAAGGTCTTCGAGGCGACGATGAACAGCGTCTCGGCGGGGTCGAGGTCGCGGACGGCCTCGTGGAGGTCGGCGCCGTCGACGTTGGAGACGAAACGGAGCGTCAGGTCCCGCTGGGTGTAGGAGCGCAGGACCTCGTAGGCCATGGCGGGGCCGAGGTCGGAGCCGCCGATGCCGATGTTGACGATGTTCTTGATCGGGCTGCCGGTGTGACCGGTCCACTCGCCGGCGCGGACCTTGTCGGCGAACGCGGCCATCTTGTCGAGGACGGCGTGGACGCCGGGGACGACGTTCTCCCCGTCGACCTCGACCACGGCGCCGCGGGGGGCGCGGAGCGCGGTGTGGAGGACGGCGCGGTCCTCGGTGGTGTTGATCTTCTCGCCGCGGAACATGGCGTCGCGCAGCTCGGCCACGCCGGTGGCGGCGGCCAGTTCACGGAGCAGCGTCAGCGTCTCGTCGGTGACGAGGTGCTTGGAGTAGTCCAGGTAGAGGTCGCCGACCCGGAGGGTGTGGCCGGTGCCCCGCTCGGGGTCGGCGGCGAACAGGTCACGCAGATGGGTCTCGCCCAGCTGCTCACGGTGCTTGCCGAGGGCCGCCCACTCGGGCAGCCGGTTGAGCCTGGTGCGGCCTTCGTTGTTCATCTCGGACATCGCCCACTTCTTCTCGTACTGCTTGTCTGCCCCGCTGCGTCTCCAAACCTAATTGATCAGAGGGGCCAACGACGCGACGGCGAGGCGTGCAAGGGGAACGCAGAACGGGCCTTGCCCGCGAACTCGGTTCGCGGGCAAGGCCCGTTCGTCACACCGTCACACCACGCTCAGATCTCGCCCCGCAGCTTGGCGAGGGCTTCGGCGAGGATCGCCTCGCCGTCCGCGTCGCTGCGCCGTTCACGCACATACGCGAGGTGGGTCTTGTACGGCTCCGTGCGCGGCGGGTCCGGCGGGTTGTCCCGGTCCTGACCTGCCGGGAAGCCGCAGCGAGGGCAGTCCCAGGTCTCCGGGATCGCCGCGTCGCTGGCGAAGCTCGGCTGCGTCTCGTGCCCGTTCGAGCACCAGAAGGAGATGCGGGCGCGCGGCGCCGACTCGCCCCGCTCGGCCTCGCCCATCGGCCCCGCTCCGACCCGGCTTCCCCGGATCGCGTTGCCACTTGCCACGGTCGTAACTCCCTGCGTGATGGTGCTCGAAGATGCCCCAGTCTACGTAAGGCCCAACGCGCGTCCAGTGTTCGGAGTTACCCGTCCAACTTCATCAGGAGACCAAGTACCACAATGCAGGCGAACCAGAGCAGACCGACCACGACGGTGATCCGGTCCAGGTTGCGCTCGGCGACCGAGGAGCCACCGACGGACGACTGCATGCCGCCACCGAACATGTCGGAGAGACCGCCGCCCTTTCCCTTGTGCATCAGTACGAGCAGCATCAGCAGCCCGCTGAAGACGAGCAGGGCGATCGAGAACCCCATAACCACGGCTGGACCAACTTCCTCGGACTTATACGGACGGGGGCCGGGCACCTGCCCGACCCCCGCTAGGGTACGACGTAACTCCGCTACCGCATACTCACTGGTCGCGGAAGCGCACGATCTTGACGAACTCGTCGGCGTCCAGCGCCGCGCCGCCCACGAGGGCGCCGTCGACGTCCGGCTGCGCCATGATCGCGGCCACGTTGCCGGCCTTGACCGAGCCGCCGTACTGGATGCGGACCTTGTCGGCCAGCTCCTGCGAGTACAGCTCAGCGAGGCGCCCGCGGATCGCGCCGCAGACCTCCTGCGCGTCCTCGGGGGTGGCGACCTCGCCGGTGCCGATGGCCCACACCGGCTCGTACGCGATCACGATGGTCTCGGCCTGCTCGGCCGGGACGTCCTTCAGGCCGCCGTCGAGCTGGGCGAGGGTGTACTCGACCTGCTGTCCGGCCTTGCGGATGTCGAGGCCCTCGCCGACGCAGAGGATCGGGGTCACGCCGTGCTTGAAGGCGGCCTTCACCTTGGCGTTGCAGGCCTCGTCGTTCTCGGCGTGGTACTGGCGGCGCTCGGAGTGGCCGACGGCCACGTAGGCGCACTTGAACTTGGCCAGCATCGAGCCCGAGATCTCACCGGTGTAGGCACCGGAGTCGTGCGCCGAGAGGTCCTGGGCGCCGTACTTGATCTTCAGCTTGTCGCCGTCGACCAGGGTCTGTACGGACCGCAGGTCGGTGAAGGGGACCAGGACCGCGACCTCACAGGCGTCGTAGTCCTTGTCGGTCAGGGCGAAGGCGAGCTTCTGGACGTGGGCGATGGCCTCGAGGTGGTTGAGGTTCATCTTCCAGTTGCCCGCCATCAGCGGGGTGCGGGTGCTCATGGGTGGGTCAGTCCTCCAGTGCGACGAGGCCGGGGAGCTGCTTGCCCTCGAGGTACTCGAGGGAGGCGCCGCCGCCGGTAGAGATGTGGCCGAACTTCGTCTCGTCGAAGCCCAGGATGCGGACGGCGGCGGCGGAGTCGCCACCGCCCACCACGGTGAAGGCCGGGGAGTCGAGGAGCGCCTGGGCGACGGCCTTGGTGCCCTCGGCGTAGGCGGGGTGCTCGAAGACGCCCATCGGACCGTTCCAGAAGACGGTGCCGGCGTCGGCGACCTTCGAGGCGTAGAGCTTACGGGTCTCCGGACCGATGTCCAGGCCCTCCTCGTCCGCCGGGATGGCGTCCGCGGCGACCGTGGTGGGGTGGGCCGGGGCCTTGGTCTTCAGGTCCGGGAACTCGGACGAGACCAGGACGTCGACGGGGAGCACGAACTCCACGCCGCGCTTCTTGGCCCGCTCAAGGTAGTCCAGGACCGCCGGGATCTGGTCCTCCTGGAGCAGCGAGATGCCGACCTCGTGGCCCTGGGCCTTGAGGAAGGTGTACGCCATGCCGCCGCCGATGAGGATGCGGTCGGCCTTCTCCAGGAGGTGGTCGATGACCCCCAGCTTGTCGGAGACCTTGGCACCGCCGAGCGCGACCACGTAGGGCCGCTGGACGTCGTCCGTGAGCTTCTTCAGGACGCCGACCTCGGTGGCGATGAGGTAGCCGGCGGCGTGCGGGAGGCGCGCCGGGAGGTCGAAGACCGAGGCGTGCTTGCGGTGCACGGCGCCGAAGCCGTCGCCGACGTAGACGTCGGCGAGGGTGGCCAGCCGGTCCGCGAAGGCGCCGCGCTCGGCGTCGTCCTTCGAGGTCTCGCCGGCGTTGAACCGGAGGTTCTCGATCACGGCGACCTGGCCGTCGGAGAGGCTGGCGACGGTGGCGGTGGCGGAGTCGCCGACCGTGTCCGTCGCGAAGGCCACCTCGGTGCCGAGCAGCTCGCCGAGGCGGGCGGCGGCCGGTGCGAGCGAGAACGCCGGGTCCGGGGCGCCCTTGGGGCGGCCCAGGTGCGAGGCGACCACGACGCGGGCGCCCGCGTCGGCGAGCGCCTTGACCGTGGGGACGACGGCGCGGATGCGGCCGTCGTCGGTGATGGTGGTGCCGTCGAGCGGCACGTTGAGGTCGGCGCGGACGAACACCCGCTTGCCGGAGACGCCTTCGGCGAGAAGCTCGTCGATCGTCTTCATCTGTCACAGACTCCTTGGTACGCGGTGGAGCACACAAACAGGGCTCGTACAGCGCGGCGTTGCGCTGCCCGAGCCCTGCTCACATCGAAAGCCCGCCCTGAAGCTTAGAGCTGGCCGCCGACGAAGACGGTGAGGTCGACGAGACGGTTGGAGTAGCCCCACTCGTTGTCGTACCAGCCGAGGATCTTGACCGTGTTGCCCTCCTGGACCATGGTCAGGGAGGCGTCGAAGGTGCAGGACGCCGGGTCGCTGACGATGTCGGAGGAGACGATCGGGTCCTCGGTGTAGACCAGGACGCCCTTGAGGTCGCCGTCCTCGGAGGCCTTCTTGAACGCGGCGTTGACCTCGTCCTTGGTGACCTCGCGGTCGAGGGTGACGACGAGGTCGGTGGCGGAACCGGTCGGGACCGGGACGCGCATGGCGATGCCGTCGAGCTTGCCCTTGAGCTGCGGGAGGACCAGCGCGGTGGCCTTGGCGGCACCCGTCGTGGTCGGGATGATGTTCTCCGCGGCGGCGCGGGCGCGGCGCAGGTCCTTGTGCGGGAAGTCCAGGATGCGCTGGTCGTTGGTGTACGCGTGGACCGTGGTCATCAGGCCCTTGACGATGCCGAAGTTCTCGTCGAGGACCTTCGCCATCGGCGCGACACAGTTCGTCGTGCAGGAGGCGTTGGAGATGACGTGGTGGTTGGCCGCGTCGTACTTGTCCTGGTTGACGCCCATCACGATGGTGATGTCCTCGTCGCTGGCCGGAGCCGAGATGAGGACCTTCTTGGCGCCGCCGGCGATGTGCTTCTCGGCGTCGGCCTTCTTGGTGAAGATGCCGGTCGACTCGATGACGATGTCGACGCCCAGCTCACCCCAGGGGATGTCGGCCGGGTTGCGCTCGGAGAGCACCTTGATGGTGCGGCCGTCGACGGTGATGGTGTCGGCGGTGTGGGTGACCTCGGCCTTGAGGCGTCCCAGGATGGTGTCGTACTTCAGCAGGTGCGCGGTGGTCGCGGTGTCACCCAGGTCGTTGACGGCCACGATCTCGATGTCAGCACCCTGATCAAGGAGCGCGCGGAAGTAGTTCCGGCCGATGCGGCCAAAGCCGTTGATGCCTACGCGGATCGTCACGAACCGATCTCCTCGTTAGGTACGCCGGTGTGCTCGACGCCGGCGAGATTTTTGTTTTTAGGGATGTCCCCGACCGCTTACGACCCTACCTCTCCGGGGACCTCGGAGTGACATCCAGCGCATCCGGACGAGCCCGGAAAGTGAGGGCGGGGGGCCGACGGCCCGTACCTACCGGCGGGTACGGGACGTCGTGGGACCTTTGTCCCGACTACTCTCCGTCAGCGGCGGAGCACCCCGAGGGCGCTGCGGACGAGTCGTGCCCGGTCCGCCGCACCGGGCACGTGCTCCAGGCCGTAGCCGAGGAGGACGGTGTCACGGGTGGTGACGGCGGCCTGCGAGTGGAAGAGCGCCGCCGAGCGCGTCCAGTCGGCGCCGTTGCCGGGGCTGCCGTCCGGAGCGCCCGGTACGGTCCACGCGCCGAGGGCGGTCTCGAAGCCCTCGGCCTCGGTGGTGGTCCCGGTGACGAGGCGGGTGTCGTCGACGAAGGCGCCCATCTCGCCCGTACCGGGGTCGGAGACGTACGAGATCGACAGCTCGACCTGCTTGCCCGCCCAGGCGCTGAGGTCGACGGAGGCCTGCCGCCAGCCGTTGGAGGGGCCGGTGAAGGCGTTCCAGGAGCCGGTGGTGCCGGTGGCCGTGCAGCCGTCCTCGCCGACGGTGAGGTAGTGGGCGAGGAAGGGGTGGCCGCGGACGTAGTAGCCCTCGCCGCAGTCGGCGGGGGGCTCGGCCGAGGTGCCGCCGTTGGTGTCGGGCAGGGTCGTCCAGTCGTCCTGGCCGACGGTGTGGGCCTCGACGACGAGGTTGTCGTAGCCGGGCTCGGTGTCGTAGCTGACCTGGAAGTCCAGGCGGGGGGCCGCACCGGCCGCGACGCCGGTGAGGTCGACGGTCCTGCTGAGCCGCGCCCAGGTGTTGTCGGCGTGCTTGACGGCGGCGAAGGACGCGCCCTCGGCGGGCTCGAAGGGCATGCGGATGCCGGGGTAGTCACCGGCCGAGGCGCTGCTCGCGAACTGCGGGAACTCCCCGGGCGGCAGCGTGTCCGAGGTGACGGTGTACGCGCCGGCGTGGTCGAGCGGGTTGTCGGCGGCGCCGGCGAGGCTCGCGCCGGCGCCCGCGAGGGCTCCGGTGCCCGCGAAGGCCGGGGGGTTCTTGAGGCCCGCGCGGTGATAGGCGCCGAGGTAGTACTGGGCGAAGTCGTTGGACTCGGCCCGGCCGATCCGGGTGAGGCCGCCGGTCTTCTCACCTGCGTTGATCAGCTTGCCGCCCTCGTTGAGGTAGGCCCGGACGGCGAGCTGGGTGGTGCCGGAGGGCGCCTCGGCGCCGGTGTACCAGACGACGGTACGGAAGTGGGACAGGATGCCGAGGGCGTCGGGGGTGCCCTGTGTGGCGACGTCCCAGACGACGGCCCCGCGGCCGTTGTCGGCGAGCGCCTTCACGTACGCGGCGGTGTGCCGGGCGGCGGTGGTGCCGCCCTCCTCCGCGAGGACGAGCACGTCGCCGCGGGGGCGCTCGGCCACCTTGTAGGTGAAGGGGGCGGAGGCGGTGGTCCGGCCCTCACGGGTGCGGCCGGTGAACCAGACCTCGACGGAGTCGCCGGTCCTGGCGCCCTCGACCTCGGCGCGGTACTCGTCGAAGTAGAGGTTGTCCTCGCCGCCGAAGGTCTCGCCGCCCTTCCAGGCGTCGAGTTCCTCGCTCTGGGTGCGGCCGCCGTTGATCCGGTACTTCAGGGTCTTGCCGCGCAGGGACTTGCGGGCGGTGACGGCGACCTCCTGCTCCGCTCCGCGGGCGAAGGAGGTGGTGAAGGTCTTCGGGGTGAAGTCGGGGGCCTCGATGCCGACCGGGGAGACGGGCCGGTCCGGGTGGGCGGCGGTCTCGGCGACGGCGAGCGCGAAGGGGATGTTCTTGGCGAACTCGGCCTGGATCAGCTTCTCGTCGTCCGGGAAGGTGAAGACGGACGCGCAGTCGGCCGGGTTCCAGGCGTCGTTCGGGTCGACCCGGGAGGCGGTGGCGCAGGTCGACATCTCAGGGGTGAACATCTGCATCCCGTTGACGTTGGCCGCGTGTCCGTCCGCCTCGCCGTTGGTGATGTAGAGCTCCGAGGAGACCTGCGGCCGGTATCCGGGCACGGCCGGGTTCTGCGGGGTGCCGGCGAGGGCCTTGAGGGCCACGTCGTCGGGGGTGTCCGTGGCGACCTGCCAGCCGACGCCGTACAGGATGAGCTGGGCGGCCGAGTGGTAGTTGATGCCGTACGCGAAGCCGATCCGCTTCTGGAAGGCGTCGAGGGCCTTGGTCTCGGGCTCCGACATGGGGCCCGTGCCGCGGAAGGTCTCGTCGGCCGGGTCGGGCGACGAACCCTCGTTGTCGTAGCCCCACTTGTAGGCGAAGTTGCGGTTGAGGTCGACACCGTCCCCGGGGGCGGTCCTCCCGTCGCCGTCGTTGTCGCGGAGGTTCTTGCGCCACTGACGGTTCGCGGGCGCGGCGTGCGTGAAGTCGTAGCCGTCCGGGTTGGCGGAGAGCACGAACCACAGCTCGGTGGTGTCGACGATCCGGGTGATCCGCTCGTCCTTGCCGTAGCCGTCGAGGTAGTGGTGGAGCAGCCGCCGGGTCATCTCCGGGGTGATCCACTCGCGTGCGTGCTGGTTGGACAGGTACAGCGTGGCGGGCTTGGAACCGTCCTTGACCCGCTGGGCGCCCTTGCTGACCTTGAGGGCGAGGATGTCCTGGCCCTTGAGGGTCTTGCCGATGGAGACGACCTTGGTGATGCCGGGGTTGGCGCGGGCCGTGTCCAGGATCTCCTGCTTGAGCCCGTTCGCGCCGCCGTACGGACGGAAGACCCCGTCTCCGGCGGCGGCCACCCGCCGCTCGGCCTGGGCGGTCAGGCTGTGCCGGGCGAGTTCGACGCCCTGGCCGCGCAGGTGACCGGCCTGCCGGCCGGTGAGGAAGAGCTCGACCGTCGCGGACCCCTTGTCGGGGACCTGCTCGGTCATCTCGTGGGCGTCCGCACCGGCTTCCAGGAGCAGCGGGACCTGTTCCTTGGTGACCTCGGCACGCCATACGGAGAAGGCGTCGCCGCCGTCCCGGTCGTCGGGCTGCGCTCCGGCGACGGGTGCCGCCGCCATTCCCGCGATCAGCAGTGAAGCCGCGGCGAGGATCGATCTCGCTCTGCGTCTCATGAGCCCCCCTTGCTGTTGTCTGCCCCGAAGGTGAACAGACGCCAGGCTCATGGGCGCCCATGGGCCTGTCAAGGGTGCCTCGCGGCGGTACGAAAAAGCTGCCGGTGCCTCAGAAGGGCACCGGCAGCTCGGAGTTCGAGGTTCCGTTCGGGACGGAACGGGTCAGCCGACGAGGCTGTCGTCGAGCTCCTCCGTCAGGTTGGACTCGGTCCCGGGAATGCCCAGGTCCTGCGCCCGCTTGTCGGCCATGGCGAGCAGTCGCCGGATCCGGCCGGCCACCGCGTCCTTCGTCAGCGGCGGGTCGGCGAGCGCGCCCAGCTCCTCCAGGGAGGCCTGCTTGTGCTCCATGCGGAGCCGGCCGGCCGCGGCGAGGTGCTCGGGCACCTCCTCGCCGAGGATCTCCAGGGCGCGCTGCACCCGGGCGCCGGCGGCGACCGCCGCGCGGGCCGAGCGGCGCAGGTTGGCGTCGTCGAAGTTGGCCAGGCGGTTGGCGGTGGCGCGGACCTCGCGCCGCATCCGCCGCTCCTCCCAGGCGAGCACCGACTCGTGCGCGCCGAGCCGGGTGAGGAGGGCGCCGATCGCGTCGCCGTCACGGACGACGACCCGGTCCACCCCCCGCACCTCGCGGGCCTTCGCCGCGATGGAGAGCCGGCGGGCCGCGCCGACCAGGGCGAGCGCCGCCTCGGGCCCCGGGCAGGTGACCTCCAGGGAGGAGGACCGGCCGGGCTCCGTCAGGGAGCCGTGCGCGAGGAACGCGCCGCGCCAGGCCGCCTCCGCGTCACAGGTCGCGCCGGAGACCACCTGCGGGGGGAGGCCCCGGATGGGACGGCCGCGGCCGTCCACGAGACCCGTCTGCCGGGCCAGCTGGTCGCCGCCCGCCACCACCCGCACCACGAAGCGCGAGCCGCGCCGCAGGCCTCCGGGGGCCATCACGATCAGCTCCGAGCTGTGCCCGAAGATCTCCATGATGTCCCGCTTGAGGCGGCGCGCCGCCATCGCCGTGTCCAGCTCCGCCTCGATCACGATGCGGCCGCTCACCAGGTGCAGCCCGCCCGCGAACCGCAGGATCGACGAGACCTCTGCCTTCCTGCAGCAGGTCCGGGTGACGGGAAGCCGGGAGATCTCGTCCTTCACCGCTGCCGTCATCGCCATGGGCCGATCCTTCCATGCATCCGAAAAATACGGTCGTACGCGGCGGCCAACAGCTCCGGGTCGTGCTTCGCGGAGCCGTCGGGCCCGGCCACCGGCGCCAGCTCGACCGCGGCACCGAGCCGCTTGGCGGCATCGGAGAGGGACTCGCGATCGGGCACGGCGGCCTCGTCGGCCAGCACCACGTCCAGGGCGAGTTTAGGGGCGTGTCGTCCCAAAACCTCCAAATGACGCTGCGGGGAGAAGCCCTCGGTTTCTCCGGGCTGCGGCGCGAGGTTCAGCGAGAGCACCTTCCGGGCCTTCGTCGTGGCCAGGGCGTCGAGCAGTTCGGGCACGAGGAGGTGCGGGATCACCGAGGAGAACCAGGAGCCCGGACCGAGGACCACCCAGTCCGCGTCAAGGACCGCCTCGACCGCCTCCGGCACCGCCGGCGGGTCGTGCGGCACGAGGTGCACGGACTGCACCTCACCGGGGGTGAGCGCCACGGTCGCCTGACCGCACACGGTGTCCACGTCGTCAGGCCGCTCCGGGTCATGGCCCCTGACCAGGGCCTGGAGCTCCAGGGGGACGGCGGACATGGGCAGCACCCGGCCCTGGGCGCCGAGCAGCCGGCCCACCAGGTCCAGGGCCTGCACGGGGTCGCCGAGCTGCTCCCAGAGGGCGACGATCAGCAGGTTGCCGACGGCATGGCCGTTGATCTCGCCCTTGGACTGGAAGCGGTGCTGGATGACCCTGGCCCAGGTCTGGCCCCAGTCGTCGTCGCCGCAGAGCGCGGCGAGCGCCTTGCGGAGGTCTCCCGGCGGCAGGACGCCCAGCTCCTCCCGGAGCCGGCCGCTGGAGCCGCCGTCGTCGGCGACGGTGACGACGGCGGTGAGGTCGCCGGTGATCCGGCGGAGGGCGGCGAGGGAGGCCGAGAGGCCCATGCCGCCGCCCAGCGCGACCACCTTGGGCTGGGCGCCGCGCCTGCGGAGCGTGCGCCGCGCCGTGAGGGTGGAGGCGCGCCGTCGGTACGGCTTCACTCGCGCCCCATGTCCCGGTGGACGACCACGGTCTCGACCCCTTCGGCGGCGATGCGGGCGGCGAGGCGCTCGGCGGTGGCCACGGAGCGGTGCTTGCCGCCGGTGCAGCCCACGGCGATGGTCACGTACCGCTTGCCCTCGCGGCGGTAGCCCGCGGCGATCAGCTGGAGCAGCTCCGTGTAGCGGTCGAGGAACTCCTTGGCGCCGGGCTGGTTGTAGACGTAGTTCGACACCTCCTCGTTGAGGCCGGTGAAGGGGCGCAGCTCGGGGACCCAGTGCGGGTTCGGCAGGAAGCGCATGTCGACGACGAGGTCGGCGTCGACCGGCAGGCCGTACTTGAAGCCGAAGGACATCACGGTGGCCCGCAGCTCGGGCTCCTCGTCGCCGGCGAACTGGGCGTCCATCTTGGCGCGCAGCTCGTGGACGTTGAGGCTGGAGGTGTCGATCACCAGGTCGGCGTCGCCGCGCAGCTCGCGCAGCAGGTCGCGCTCGGCGGCGATGCCGTCGGTGATCCGTCCGTCGCCCTGGAGCGGGTGGGGCCTGCGGACCGACTCGAAGCGCCGGACCAGGGCGTCGTCGGACGACTCCAGGAAGACGATGCGGCGGGTGACCTGCTTGGCGTCCAGGTCGGCGAGGGACTCCCTGAGGTTGTCGAAGAACTGCCGGCCGCGGACGTCCACGACGACGGCGATCCGGGCGACGTTGCCCTGGGAGCGGGCGCCGAGTTCCACCATGGTGGGGATCAGCGCGGGCGGGAGGTTGTCCACGACGAACCAGCCGAGGTCCTCCAGGCACTTCGCCGCGGTGGACCGGCCCGCTCCGGACATGCCGGAGATGATCACCAGTTCGGGGATGGCCGCCTCGGCGCCGTTGTCGCCGGGGGTCTCCTTCGTGCCCGTACTCACGTGTCCTGCTCCGCCTTCTCTGTCGTGCTGGTCCTGCGCGTCCTGTTCATCGTGCCGGTCCTGCTGCTCGTGCGCGGTCATGCCGTGCCGCCCCCGTCGTCTTCCATGATCTCTCCTGTCGCCGTGTTCACGGCGGGTGCGGCCGGGGCCGCCTGGGCGAGGGCCACGACGACCGCCTCCGCGGTCTTCCGGCCCATGCCGGGTACTTCGCAGATCTGCTCGATTGTCGCCTGCCGGAGCCGCTTCACCGAGCCGAAATGCTTGATCAACGCGCGTTTCCGGGTGTCACCCAGACCGGGGACCTCGTCGAGAGGGCTGGTCCGGATGCGTTTCGTCCGCTTGGACCGCTGGTAGCGGATGGCGAAGTCGTGAGCCGTGTCACGTACGCGCTGAAGGAGGTACAGGCCCTCGCTGGAGCGGGGCAGCACGACCGGGTCGTCGTCGCCGGGCAGCCAGACCTCCTCGAGACGCTTGGCGAGCCCGCAGACCGCGATGTCGTCGATGCCCAGCTCGTCCAGGGCCCGCCGGGCCGCGGCGACCTGCGGCTGCCCGCCGTCGACCACGACGAGCTGCGGCGGGTACGCGAAGCGCTTGGGGCGCCCGGTCTCCTCCGGGTCCTCGACGACGCCCTCCGGATCCCATTCCCCCGTCTTCTCCTTCTCGGCGAGGTAGCGCCGGAAGCGGCGGCCGATCACCTCGTGCATGGACCGGACGTCGTCCTGCCCCTCGAAGCCCTTGATCTGGAAGCGGCGGTACTCGCTCTTGCGGGGCAGCCCGTCCTCGAAGACCACCATCGAGGCGA
The DNA here is from genome assembly GCF_044452745.1 of Streptomyces sp. NPDC051822. Taxonomy (NCBI): domain Bacteria; kingdom Bacillati; phylum Actinomycetota; class Actinomycetes; order Kitasatosporales; family Streptomycetaceae; genus Streptomyces; species Streptomyces sp. NPDC051822. Next base: position 157,594 of record NZ_JBITBZ010000001.1, read on the forward strand.
CCACGTCCTCGCCCTGGAGGTGGGAGATGTCGAAGCACTCGATCCGCAGCGGCGCCGAGTCCAGGTCCAGGGCCTCGGCGATCTCCTCCAGGGCCCGGGAGCGCGTGGTCAGATCGCTGGCGCGCTTCGTCTTGTGCAGGACGAGCGCCTGCTGGGCGTTGCGCGCGACGGTCGTCATGAGGTCCTTCTTGTCGCCGCGCTGCGGGATCCGCAGCGAGACGTTGGACCCGCGGCGGCCGGTGAGCCAGGCGGTGACGGCCTCCGTGTCCTCGGGCAGCGCCGGGACCAGGACCTCCTTGGGGACCGCGTCGCCGCTCTCCTCGCCGTACAGCTGCTGCAGCGCGTGCTCGACGAGGCCGGCCGTGTCGACGGCCTCGACCTTGTCGGTGACCCAGCCCCGCTGGCCGCGGACGCGTCCGCCGCGCACGTGGAAGATCTGCACGGCGGCCTCCAGCTCGTCCTCCGCGAGGGCGATCAGGTCGGCGTCGGTGGCGTCGGCGAGCACGACCGCGCTCTTCTCCATGGCCCGGCGCAGCGCCTCTATGTCGTCGCGCAGCCGGCCGGCCTTCTCGTACTCCATGTCCTCGGCGGCCAGCATCATCTGCTTCTCGAGACGGCGGATGTACGTCCCGGTACGGCCGGCCATGAAGTCGCTGAACTCCTCGGCGAGTTCGCGGTGCTCCTCGGGGGTGACCCGGCCGACACAGGGCGCCGAGCACTTGCCGATGTAGCCGAGGAGGCAGGGGCGGCCGGCCGAGGCCGCGTTCCGGAAGACGCCCGCCGAGCAGGTGCGGACGGGGAAGACGCGCAGCATCAGGTCGACGGTCTCGCGGATCGCCCACGCGTGCGCGTACGGCCCGAAGTAGCGCACGCCCTTCTTCTTGTGGCCGCGCATGACCTGGACGCGCGGGAACTCCTCGTTCATCGTCACCGCGAGGTACGGGTAGCTCTTGTCGTCCCGGTACTTCACGTTGAACCGGGGGTCGTACTCCTTGATCCAGGAGTACTCCAGCTGGAGCGCCTCGACCTCGGTCGACACGACGGTCCACTCCACGGAGGCGGCCGTGGTCACCATGGTGGCCGTGCGCGGGTGCAGGCTCGCGAGCGGCTGGAAGTAGTTGGCGAGCCGCTGGCGCAGGGACTTCGCCTTGCCCACGTAGATCACCCGGCGGTGCTCGTCGCGGAACTTGTAGACCCCCGGGGAGTCGGGGATCTGACCCGGCTTGGGGCGGTAGCTGGAGGGGTCTGCCATGCTCCCCACCCTACTGGCGGGCACCGACAGCCCGGCCTCGCACGACCCGGCCACCGGCCAGCGGTCGCCCCTCGCGCGGGTGACTGCGGGCCGGTGGCGCGGGGCCCGGTCGCTCAGGCCTCCGTGGTGCTCCGGGTGCGGCGCCGGAGGAGCGCCGTGCCCGTGAGGGCGAGGGCCAGGAGCGCGCCCGCGCCCGCCGCCGCGGAGGCGCCCGTGAGGGCCGGTTCGTCGTGTGCGGCGGCCGTACGGGACGCGGGCCCGGGTGCCGCGGCCTGCGGGGCGTATCCGCCGGCCGCGCCCTTCGCCGCGTACGCCGAACCCGGCAGCTTGTCGCCGTACGCGCGGGCGACCCGTTCCCGGTAGGCGGTGAGGCTCGTCCCGTTGCGGCCGACGGCCCGTATCGCGTCCTCGTCGAGCGGGAGCACCTTCGTGCCCTTCTGGACGTACCAGGCGTCGATCTGCGGCTCGCGGAAGACGAGGCCGCCGGGCAGCAGACGCCCGCCCTGTTCCGCGAAGCGGATCTCGTCGTCGCCGGTCGCGATGTTCACCACCTGCCAGCCGCCGGCCCCCTTCACCGTCCAGAGCGAGGCCTTCTGCCCGTCCGGCGCAACGGCGCGGCTGGCGCGGAACTCGGTCCGGGCGACCGGGGCCCCCGCCTTCCCCGCGACGAAGTCCGGGGAGAGGATCCGTACCGGCACGGAACCGCCCTCGACGCGCGGCGCGGCCGCCGAGCGGGCGGTGCTCCCGTCCCGGGCGAAGAACCGGGCCAGGGTGTCCAGGGTGCCGGGCGCCGAGGCGGCCAGTTCGGGGGTCGGCGCGGGCGGCGCTCCCCCGGCGGCGGCCGCCGGGAGCGTTCCGAGGAGGACGAGGGTCGCGGTGGCAAGAAGGCCGGCACCCGTGGCACGAGCGTTCATCGTCGTCACGCCCCTATCCGGTAGAGCGAGTGGGTCCAGGAGAACGACTCGTTGTCGACGTACCAGGCGTGCGAGGCCCAGTTGTAGCGGTTGCTGGAGGGCCAGGGGTCGCCCCAGTAGACCCAGCTGCCGGAGTCGTCGTAGCCGTACAGCACGTGCATGTGACCGCCGCCGCCCGCCCACTGGATGCGGGTCTCGACGGGCCGGTTCGCGTTGATCTCGGTCTGCACGGTCGAGTAGCGCAGCCAGCCGTCGACGTACGAGCCGGGGTTGATCCCGGCCCAGCGCAGGCCGGTCTGGACGTTGCCGAGCGTGGCCTGCCAGTTGGGGCAGTCGTAGCCCTGCCGGCGGTCGAAGGCGGCGTTGCAGAACTGGTTCTGACTGTAGTTCCTGCCGAACCAGGTGGCGATGGTGTTGCCGCCCGCCGCCCAGCACCAGTTGGTCTTCTGCTGGGCCTGCATGGTGATGTTCAGCCGGTGGGAGCCGAGGACGGCGGTGTCGTCGACGGGGGCGGCCGATGCCGAGGTGGTGGGGACGAGGAAGAGGGCGGCCGCGGCGAGTGCCGCGAGGTTCAGCTTTCTTCTGCGCATCGCGTTCCTCCCAGGAGTGGGGGGTGGGGATGGGGGTGGAGGAGCGCGTCCGGACGCTGGTCAGGAGCATCGGCCGTTGTCCTGATCTGGTCAACACGCTTCAATGCGGGGTGACATCGGGCTGTGAACGGTGCGACCCGGGTGTGAACGGACACCCTCGGCCCACCTGCCCGCCCACCCCTCGCGGCGCACCGGTCCGCGCCCCCGTCGTGAATGTTCACCGAGGAGCCCTCGTGAGCCACACCGAGGCCGATCTGCTGCGGCTGCTGCACACCGGCCCCTTCCATCTGGCGCTGCGCACCGCGCTCGCCGTGCGCGGGCTGCCGCTCCAGCGGGTCCAGCACCATCTCGCCCACCGCGGGGTCAGGGTCGGGGTGACGAGCCTGAGCTACTGGCAGCAGGGCGCCCGCCGCCCGCAGCGGCCGGAGTCCCTGAAAGCGGTCCGCGCCCTGGAGGAGGTGCTCCAGCTCCCCGGGAACTCACTGCTGCGGCTGCTCACGGAGGACGCCGTCGCGCGCGCCGAGGCGGAGCGTCCGGCGGCTCGCTCGTACCGCTCCCTCGTGGAGGCGTCCGGCTCGGTCGAGGAGCTGCTCGCCGAGCTCGAGACGCCGACGGACGGCGGACTGCACACCGTCGGGCACCACGAGCGGGTGCGGATCGGGGCGGGGCGGGAGCTGGTGGGGCGCGAGTCGCAGCACGTGGTGCGGGCGCACCGGGACGGCGTGGACCGCTATCTCGCCATCCACCACGGGGACCCCGGCTGCGACCCGTCGCGGGTGGCGGTGCGGGCGGTGGAGAACTGCAGGACCGGGCGGGTGCGGTGGCACGCGGGGACGGGGGTGCTCGTCGCGGAGCTGCTCTTCGACGTGCGGCTGCGGTCCGGGGACACGTACGTCTTCTCGTACGGCTTCGAGGACGGTACGGCGGGGCCGAGCCGGGAGTACGTGCGCGGGTTCAGCTTCGCGGGCGGGCAGTACGTGCTGCAGGTGCGCTTCGACGAGACGGCGCTTCCGCTGCGGTGCCGGAGGTTCGCGCAGGCCTCGACGGGCGCGCCGCGCGGGGGCCGTGCGGAGCTGACCCTGAGCGGCCGGCACCGCACGGTGCATGTCGTGGAGCAGGGGGTACGCCCGGGGATCCTGGGGATCGACTGGGACTGGACGTAGCGCGGTTTGCCCTCTCAGGCCTTGGGGGCGGTCGTCTCGGGGCCCGCGATCAGCTTGCCGTTCTCGACGCGGACCGCGACCTCGGGGAGCGGGACGGTGGCCGGGCCCTTGAGCGCCTTGCCGGTGGTCACGTCGAAGCGGCTGCCGTGGCAGGGGCAGTTGCCCTCGTTGTTCTCGATCTTGTCGAGGACGCAGCCGGCGTGGGTGCACTGGGCGCTGAACGCCTTGTACTGGCCCTTGGCCGGGCAGCTCACCAGGACCCGCTGCTCGCGGTAGAGCTTGGCGCCGCCGACCGGGACCTCGTCCGGGGCGCCGAGGGTGACCGGGGCGGTCGGGGTCGGCACCTGGGCGTGGCCGAGGTTGGACTCGGTGGAGCAGGCGGCGACTCCCAGCCCGGCGGCACCGGCGAGGGCGGCGCCTTTCAGTACGGTGCGGCGGCTGGACTGGCCGGACATGGGCGCTCCACGGTGGATCGGGGCAAGGCGTGACCGAACCGACGATACCGGCGGCGGTGGGCAGGCTTGAGTCAGGGCCCCCGGTGGGGGCCCTGCCTCGGACGTCAGGCCTTGCGGGCCCGGGTCGTCGCCTTCTTGGCCACGGCCTTGGTGGCGGTCGCCTTCGTGGCGGTCGCCTTCGTGGCGGTCGCCTTCGTGGCGGTCGCCTTCTTGGCCGGGGCCTTCTTCACCGCCGTCTTCTTCGCGGCCGTCTTCTTCGCCCCTCGGGCCGCCGGAACGGCCTCTCCGGCGTCGCTGACCCGGTCCGCGTCGAGGATCTCGCGGAGGAACTTGCCGGTGTGGCTGGTGGAGACGGAGGCGACCGCCTCCGGAGTGCCCTCGGCGACGACCAGGCCGCCGCCGTTGCCGCCCTCGGGGCCCATGTCGACGACCCAGTCGGCGGTCTTGATGACATCGAGGTTGTGCTCGATGACGATCACGGAGTTGCCCTTGTCGACCAGTCCGGACAGGACCTTGATCAGCTTCGAGATGTCCTCGAAGTGCAGACCGGTGGTCGGCTCGTCCAGGACGTAGACCGTGCGGCCGGTCGAGCGCTTCTGGAGCTCGGAGGCGAGCTTCACGCGCTGCGCCTCACCGCCGGAGAGCGTCGGCGCCGACTGGCCGAGCCGGACGTAACCGAGGCCGACCTCGTTGAGCGTCCGCAGGTGGCGGGCGATGGTCGGGACGGCCTCGAAGAAGTCGAGGGCCTCCTCGATCGGCATGTTCAGGACTTCGGCGATGGACTTGCCCTTGTAGTGGACCTCCAGGGTCTCCCGGTTGTACCGGTCGCCGTGGCAGACCTCGCACGGGACGTAGACGTCCGGGAGGAAGTTCATCTCGATCTTGATCGTGCCGTCGCCGGAGCAGTTCTCGCAGCGGCCGCCCTTGACGTTGAAGGAGAACCGGCCGGGCAGGTAGCCCCGGACCTTGGCCTCCATCGTCTCGGCGAAGAGCTTGCGGACGTGGTCGAAGACACCGGTGTAGGTCGCCGGGTTCGACCGGGGGGTGCGGCCGATCGGGGACTGGTCGACGTGCACGACCTTGTCGACGAGGTCGTCGCCGTCCACGCGCGTGTGCCGCCCGGGCACCGACTTGGCGCCGTTCAGCTCGCGCGCCAGGTGCGTGTAGAGGATGTCGTTGACCAGGGTCGACTTGCCGGATCCGGAGACGCCGGTGACGGCGGTGAGGACGCCCAGCGGGAAGGAGACGTCGATGTCCCGCAGGTTGTTCTCGCGGGCCCCGTGCACGGTGAGCCGACGCCCGGGGTCCACCGGGCGTCGGATGTCCGGGGTGGGGATCGACCGGCGGCCGGACAGGTACTGCCCGGTCATGGACTCCTCGTTGGCGAGGAGCTCCTTCAGGGTGCCGGTGTGGACGACCTTGCCGCCGTGCTCGCCCGCGCCGGGGCCGATGTCGACGATCCAGTCGGCGACCTTGATGGTGTCCTCGTCGTGCTCGACGACGATGAGCGTGTTGCCCATGTCGCGGAGCCGTACGAGGGTCTCGATGAGCCGGTGGTTGTCGCGCTGGTGGAGGCCGATGGACGGCTCGTCGAGCACGTACAGCACGCCGACCAGACCGGAGCCGATCTGGGTGGCGAGCCGGATGCGCTGGGCCTCGCCGCCGGACAGGGTGCCCGCGGCGCGGTTGAGCGAGAGGTAGTCGAGGCCGACGTCGACGAGGAAGCGCAGCCGCTCGTTGACCTCCTTGAGGACCCGCTCGGCGATCTTCTTGTCCCGCGCGTTGAGCGTCAGGCGGCCGAGGAACTCGGCGCAGTCGCTGATCGACATCGCGGAGACCTCGGCGATGGACCTGTCCATCACCGTGACCGCGAGCACGATCGGCTTCAGCCGGGTGCCCTCGCAGGTGGGGCAGGGCACCTCGCGCATGTAGCCCTCGAAGCGCTCGCGGCTGGAGTCGCTCTCGGCCTCGGTGTGGCGCCGCTTGACGAAGGAGACGGCGCCCTCGAAGGCCGGGGTGGTGTACGCCCGCTCCCGCCCGTACCGGTTGCGGTAGCGGACCTCGACCTGGGTCTTGTGGCCGTGCATCAGGGCCTTCTTGGCGCGCTGCGGCAGTCCCGCGTACGGGATGTCCGTGCGGAAGCCGAGGGCCTGCGAGAGACCGCCGATGAGCCGGCCGAAGTACTCCTTGGTGTGGCCGTGCGACCACGGGTGGATGGCGCCCTCGTCGAGCGACTTGTCCTCGTCGGGGACGATCAGCTCGGGGTCGACCTCCATGCGGGTGCCGATGCCGGTGCAGTCGGGGCAGGCGCCGAAGGGCGAGTTGAAGGAGAAGGAGCGCGGCTCCAGCTCCTCGAAGGACAGGTCGTCGTACGGGCAGTAGAGGTGCTCCGAGTACATCCGCTCGCGCTCGGGGTCGTCCTCCGCGAGGTCGACGAAGTCGAGCACGACCATGCCGCCGGAGAGTCCGAGCGCCGTCTCGACGGAGTCGGTGAGGCGGCGCTTGGCGCCGTCCTTCACGGTGAGGCGGTCGACGACCACCTCGATCGTGTGCTTCTCCTGCTTCTTCAGGGTCGGCGGCTCGCTCAGCTGCACGGTCACCCCGTCGACCCGGGCACGGCTGTAGCCCTTGGTCTGGAGGTCGGCGAAGAGGTCGACGAACTCGCCCTTCCGCTCGCGGACGAGCGGGGAGAGCACCTGGAAACGGCTGCCCTCGGGGAGCTCCAGGACCCTGTCGACAATGGCCTGCGGCGACTGGCGGGAGATGGGCCGGCGGCACTCGGGACAGTGCGGCTTGCCGATGCGGGCGAAGAGCAGGCGGAGGTAGTCGTAGACCTCCGTGATGGTGCCGACCGTCGAGCGCGGGTTGCGCGAGGTCGACTTCTGGTCGATGGAGACGGCGGGCGACAGACCTTCGATGAAGTCGACGTCCGGCTTGTCCATCTGACCGAGGAACTGCCGGGCGTACGAGGAGAGCGACTCGACGTAGCGGCGCTGCCCCTCGGCGAAGATCGTGTCGAACGCGAGGGAGGACTTGCCCGACCCCGAGAGCCCGGTGAAGACGATCAGGGAGTCACGCGGGAGGTCGAGCGAGACGTTCTTGAGGTTGTGCTCACGAGCGCCACGGACGATGAGACGGTCGGCCACGCCGGTCCGCACCTTTCTTCAGAGAGCGGATGTCTGCACAGAGCGAATGCCTTCAGAAGAGAGCGAATGCCTTCAGAGCTGAAGTCTTCGGAGCAGAGGTGTCTGCACACCCAACACTTCAAGGATGCCGGATGCTTCCCTCGAGCTTATAGCACGCACATTCGATTTCCGGTCTTGCCGAGACCGCTTCACCCGAACGAGTGGTGACAATCCCTGCTGCCACTAGGGTCGGCGCCATGATCGACCACGAGAGCGACCTCATTCAGGTCCGTGAAGCGACCGAAAGGCTGCTGACCGCGGCCGCCTCCCTGGACAACGCGGCGACGGCCGGGCCGTCACGGCTGCCCGGCTGGAGCCGGGGCCATGTGCTCGCCCACGTCGCCCGCAACGCCGACGCCCTGGTGAACGTCCTGCAGGGCCGCCCCATGTACGCCGACGCCGCCACCCGCGACGCGGACATCGAGCGCGACTCCGGCCGCCCGATCGGGAGCCACCTCGCCGACCTGCGCGAGACCGCCGACCGCTTCCAGGCCGTGGGGGCGGAGCCCGCCGACTGGAGCCGCACGGTCGAGCTCCGCAACGGCGTCACGGACAGCGCCTCCCGGATCCCCTTCCGACGCTGGGTCGAGGTGGACCTGCACCACGTCGACCTGGGCGTCGGCTACGAGCTGGAAGACCTGCCCGAGGAGTTCGTGACCCGCGAGATCGAGTTCCTCGCCGAGCGCTTCACCGGCCTGGAGAGCGTCCCGGAGACGGCCCTCTGGTCCGCCGACGGCCGGATCTGGACGACCGGCGGCACCACCGGTGGCGTCGTCGTCATGGGCCCGGCCCCCGAGCTGCTCGGCTGGCTCGCCGGCCGCCGCGACGGCACGGCCCTGGAGACCAAGGGCGGGCCCCTTCCGAAGCTTCCCGCGCTATAGCACCCCCGTCGGTGGGCGAAGCTAGGCTGATCCCATGACGTACAGCGGAGTGGTGAAGGTCGGCGGACCGGCGGACGTGCACGAGCTGACGGACCTGATGATCTCGAAGGTCGCGGTCGGCCCGATGTACAACAACGCGTATCTGCTGCGCTGCCGGGCCACCGGCGAACAGCTGCTGATCGACGCGGCCAACGACGCCGGCACGCTGCTCACGCTGATCGGTGACGACGGCATCAGGGCCGTCGTCACCACCCACCGCCACGGCGACCACTGGCAGGCGCTCGCCGAGGTGGTCGCCGCGACCGGCGCCGTGACGTACGCGGGCGCGTACGACGCGGAGGGCATCCCCGTCGCGACCGACGTGCCCGTCGAGGACGGCGACACGATCCGGGTGGGCCGGGTCGAGCTGACCGCGCGCCGCCTGGTCGGGCACACCCCCGGTTCCATCGCCCTCGTCTACGACGACCCGCACGGCCACCCCCACGTCTTCACCGGCGACTGCCTCTTCCCCGGCGGCGTGGGCAACACCTGGAAGGATCCCGAGGCCTTCGCGAGCCTGATCCACGACGTGGAGACCAAGCTGTTCGCGGTGCTCCCGGACGAGTCCTGGATCTATCCGGGCCACGGCAAGGACACCACGCTCGGTGACGAGCGCCCGTCCCTCGCGACGTGGCGCGAGCGCGGCTGGTGACCCCCGCGGCGGGCCGCCGGCGTCCTGCCGGCCAGGTCCGGCGCGCGGCTGAGCAGCCGCGCGCTTCCGCACGCCCCCGTAACCCGGACGGCGGCGGGGTAGTTGGCGCGACATGCGCCTCAGTGACTCTCCGTCGCCACCCAGAGCTCCCTCCATGGCCCGGATCGCCGCCGCCTCACTCGTCGGCACCGCCATCGAGTTCTTCGACTTCTTCGTCTACGGGACCGCCGCCGCCCTCGTCCTGGGGCCGCTGTTCTTCCCGACCTTCTCCCCGCTCGCCGGGACCCTCGCCGCCTTCGGCACCTTCGCCATCGGCTTCGTGTCCCGCCCGCTGGGCTCGGTCCTCTTCGGCCATGTCGGCGACCGGTACGGCCGGCGACCGGTCCTCTTCGCCTCGCTGCTCCTGACCGGCTGCGCCACGGTCGCGGTCGGCTGCGTCCCCACGTACGCGACGCTCGGCATCGCCGCCCCCGTGCTGCTGCTCGTCCTCCGCTTCCTCCAGGGCCTGGGGCTCGGCGGCGAGTGGGGCGGGGCGGTCCTGCTCACCGCCGAGCACGCCCCCGCCCACCGGCGCGCGCTGTGGTCGAGCTTCCCGCAGATCGGCCCGGCGATCGGCTTCCTCCTGGCGAACGGGGTGATGCTGGCGCTCACGGCGGGCCTGAGCGACGCCGAGTTCCGCTCCTGGGGCTGGCGGGTGCCGTTCTGGGCCGCGGGTCTGCTCGCGGCGGTGGGGCTGCTGCTGCGCTCCTCCCTCGCGGAGACCCCGGACTTCGAGGAGCTGTCCGCGTCCGGGAAGCGCGCGGGTGCGCCGCTGGCCGAGATCGCCCGCGACCACTGGCGGCTCGTCCTGCTGACGGCCGGGGCGCTCGCGGTCGGGTACGCCGTGTTCTACACGGTCTCCACCTGGGCCCTGGCCTACGGCACGAAGCACCTCGGGGTGAGCAGCACCGTGATGCTGACCTGCGTCATGGCGGCGGTGGCGATCAAGGGCGCGGCCACGCCCTTCGTGGCGCTGCTCGCCGACCGCTGGGGCCGCCGGCCGCTCTGCCTCGCGGGGTGCGCGGCGTCCGCGCTGTGGATGTTCCCGATGGTGGCCCTGCTGCACACCGCGCGGCCGTTCCTGATGTTCCTCGGCTTCCTGGGGGCGCTGCTCGCCTTCATCACGATGTTCGCGGTGGTCGCCGCGTACCTCCCGGAGCTGTACGAGCCCCGTGTCCGCTGTACGGGCGCCGCGGTCGGCTACAACCTCGCGGGCGTCCTCGGCGGCGCTCTGACCCCGCTGGTCGCGACCGCGCTCTCCGACGGGGGCTCCGGTCCGCCGTGGGGCGTCGCCGCCTATCTGACCCTGGTCGCCCTGGTCAGCCTGGGCTGCTTCGCCCTCCTCCCGGAGACCCTGCCGCAGCGCTCCGGGGAGCCCGCTCCCGCACCGGCCTCGGCCTGACTCCGGATCCGGGATCCAGGGTCAGGGACGCGAGAACGGCGACGGCCGGCCGGGGGGAACCCCGGCCGGCCGTCGCCGTGTGTGCCGCGTCAGGCGCCGATGCTGTCCTTCTCGGCGTCGTCGGCGTCGGCCACGCTCTCGGCGGCTTCCCGCTCCGCCTGCTTCTTGGAGGCGATGAGGCTGGTGATCGTGGTGATGACCAGGACACCGCAGATGACCGCGAGCGAGAACGGGATGGAGATCTCGGGGACGTGGACCCCGGACTCGTGCAGGGCGTGCAGCACGAGCTTCACGCCGATGAAGCCGAGGATCACCGACAGGCCGTAGCTGAGGTGGACCAGCTTCTTGAGCAGGCCGCCGATCAGGAAGTACAGCTGGCGCAGACCCATGAGGGCGAAGGCGTTGGCGGTGAAGACGATGTACGGGTCCTGGGTGAGGCCGAAGATCGCCGGGATGGAGTCGAGGGCGAAGAGGATGTCGGTGGTGCCGATGGCGAGCATGACGATCATGAGCGGGGTCATGATCCGCTTGCCGTTGCTCCGGATGAACAGCTTGGTGCCGTGGTACCGGTCGGCCACGCCGAACTTCTTCTCGACGCTCTTGAGGAGACGGTTCTCCTCGAACTCGTCCTCCTCGTCGTCGGAACGCGCCTCCTGGATGAGCTTCCAGGCGGTGTAGATCAGGAACGCGCCGAAGATGTAGAAGATCCAGGAGAAGTTGGCGATGACCGCCGCGCCGGCCGCGATGAAGATGGCGCGGAGCACCAGGGCGATCAGCACACCCACGAGCAGCACTCGCTGCTGCAGGTGGGACGGCACCGAGAACTTCGCCATGATCAGGACGAAGACGAAGAGGTTGTCGACGCTGAGCGACTTCTCGGTGATGTAGCCCGCGAAGAACTCCCCCGCCGCCTGGCTGTTGCCGAAGACCAGCAGGCCGATGCCGAAGAGGGCGGCGAGCACGATCCAGACGACCGTCCAGATTCCGGCTTCCTTGACCGACACGTCATGGGGCTTGCGCCCGATGAAGAAGTCGGCTCCGATCAGGGCGCCCAGACCGAGAATGGTCAGCACCCAGAGAGTCATTGAAACGTCCACTGCGCCTCCGGCGTCGTACGGCTACTTGATCAGCGTCGTCGCTGCCGGAGGTCTCTTCCACCCGAGCGACGGACGATCGCCGCCGGGCCGACGCCCCGGGATCGGATCGATGAGGATCCGTCCGTATTGACGGGTACGCCGCGCAATGGGGAGTACTCCCCTCCGCACCAAGAAGACTACCCGAAAGACCAAGAGAAGGTAAAGGGAAGGGTAAAGAGCCACCAAGACCGCAGGTCAGTGCCGGTTTACCGACGAGCGCCCGCCACCTGCGCGAGGACCTGCCGGAGCACCGCGCTGCCCGGCGGCAGGACCGGCGGCTCGTACGACCAGGCGTGGCCGACCCACGGATCGGCGAGGTGGTCGTCGGGCACGGGCGTGAGCCGGAGCAGCGACCGCCACAGCGGGTCGAGCAGCGGCCCGTACGCCGACGCGTCCTGCCGGTCCGCGACCATCAGCAGGTGCACACCGACCGACGGTCCCTCGTCGGCGAGGTACCGCAGCCGGGTGACCGCCCGGTCGTCGAAGCCGTGCGGGAAGTCGTGCACGAGCAGGAGCTGGCGTGCGGCGTCCAGACCGGGCGGCAGGGCGTCGGCCACGCCGCCCCTCAGCGCCATCTGCAGCAGGTCGACGCGCTCCGTGAGCTGTTCGAGGACCGCCGACACCCCGGCCGCGCCCCGGGCGGGCGGGGCCGCGAGGACACCCGACTCCACCAGCGGCGCGAGCGCGGCGGCGCCCGCGCCGGCCGCGTCGATCACATGGACGGCGAACTGGCCCGCCGGATGGGCCGCGAGCAGCCGGGCCGTGTGCGCGACCGCGCTGTCCAGGGCGAGCCGCCGCAGTTCGACCTCGTCGAGGAGCCCGGCCGCCTCGGAGCGCCCGCGCCCGCTGTCCACCCACAGCCCCCGCTCCAGCGGCAGCCGGACGAGCATCGGGATCCGCAGCTCCGACCGCTCGGGGAGGTGCAGGTCGCCGAGGCGGACGGCCATCGGCTCCTCCGCCGGGACGCGGTAGGCGTGCCAGACCGGGTTGTCCCAGCGGGCGAAGGCGGCGGGCAGGGCCGGTTCGACGACCGCGGACTCGGCCGCGAGCTGGGCGAGGTCCCGGTCGAGGACGGCCTGGGCCCGCTCCACCAGCTCGTCGTGCCGGGCGCGGGCGGCGGCCCGCGCGGAGTCGTTCGCGCCGCCGACCCGGGACCGGTAGTCCGAGAGCGTCTCGTCGAGCTCCCGGTCGAGCCGGGACTCCGCGAAGTCGCAGGCGCTCCGGTAGGCGGCGGCGGTCCTGGCGAGGTCCTCGAACATGCCCCACACCTGGTTGTACAGGCGCTCGTCCATGGACCAGCCCGAGGCGTCCCCCGCGACCGGCGCGGGCGGCGCCTGCCGGGGCTCGGACGCGGGTGCGGGTGCGGGGGTGGCGGCCCTGCGACGGGGGTGGGAGTAGTCGATGGGACCGCCGCCCGGAGCCGCACCGGACGTGGCCGGGGCGGGCGTACCGGCGGCCGGGGTCGGCGCGCCCGTGACGGGGGCGCCTGTGCCCGCGACGGGGGTGGGCGCGCCAGGGGCAGGCGTGACAGGCGCCGGCGTGACAGGTGCGGGCGTGACAGGTGCGGGCGTGCCGGTGGCCGTGTCCACCGACGTCACCGGCGCGGTGTGGCGTACGTGCTCCGCCTCGGGGACGCGCTGCGGCGGCGCGGCGACCGGGGCGGGACCGGGCGCGACCGTCTCCAGGATGGCCGCGGCCAGGTCGGCGGGGCTCTCCAGGCCCTGGTCGCCGAGCAGGGCGGCGAGCCCGCCGTCGTACCCCTGGCCCATGGCACGGACCTTCCAGGCGCCCTGGCGCCGGTACAGCTCCAGGGCGACGACGGCGGACTCGCTGTCGAGTCCGGTGATCGTGTAGCTGGCGATCTCTGCGCCGTCGTGACCGGCCACGGTGACGTGGGGGGCGGCGACGGCTCCGAAGCGGGCGGCTCCGGCGGCTCCGCGCGCGCCGGGCAGGGCCAGGAGGACCGACACCCGGTGGACGGCCCCGGGGACCGCCTCCAGGTCGACGGTGAGGCGGTGGTCCGCGGCGGCCTCACCCGGCACGGCGACGCCGTGCAGGGAGGGGGCGCCGGGGTGCGCGATCCATTCGGCGCCGGGGACCCGGCCCCGCTCGTCGCCGAGGGTGGCTCCGGCGAGGACGGGATGACCGGCCGACACCCGGATCTCGAGGCGGGTGTCGGGCAGGGGGTGGTTCTGCCCCCGGACCAGCTCGGCCGTCATCGACTCTGTCCCCTCAGCGTTTCCCGGTGCGGATCGACCGGATCGACATGTGTGACTCATGCGGGACAGCTCCCGGTGGCCTGACGCCTCCGGGAGCTGTGGGTGTGTGCCGCGCGGGCGCGACTACAGGTGCGGCAGGATCGCCGGCATCAGGTCCTGGAAGGTGCGCCCGTTGGCCGGGTTGCCCAGGGCGGTCATCTGCCAGCCGGCTCCGACCCGGTGCACCTTCGCCATGATCTGGGCGGTGTAGTTGCCGCCGCCGTCCAGGGTGTAGCGCGCGAGCTCCTGGCCGTTCGTCTCGTCGACGATCCGGCAGAAGGCGTTCTGCACCTCCTGGAACGTCTGACCGGTGAAGGAGTTCACGGTGAAGACGATCGTGTCGATGTGGACCGGGACCCGCTGGAGGTCGACGAGGACCGCCTCGTCGTCCCCGCCCTGGCCCGCGCCGCCGACGAGGTTGTCACCGGTGTGCTTGACCGAGCCGTCGTCGCTGACCAGGTGACGGAAGAAGACCACGTCGACGGGCTGCTTGTCGGCGAAGAGGACGGCCGAGGCGTCCAGGTCGATCTCCTGTGTGCGCTTGCCGAAGAGACCGCGGCGCGGTGCCGCCTGCCAGCCGAGTCCCATCCGTACCTGGGTGAGACTGCCCCCGCCCTGCTTCTCCAGGCTGATGGCCTGACCCTTGGTCATGTTGACCGTCACGCGCTTGCCCCTCTCGTTGCGTTCCCCGCCCCGCTGTCCGTGCGTGCGGTTGTCCAGCACCCTACGCAGGGGGACTGACAGCGCGGAGACGCGGTCCGGATTTGTGTCGGTCTTGCAACACACCGGACCGCGTCGGGTCAGGCGAGTCCCGCCTCCTTCATCTGGCGCAACTCCTTCTTCAGCTCTCCCACTTCGTCGCGGAGCCGGGCCGCCACCTCGAACTGCAGCTCGGCCGCGGCGGCGCGCATCCGGTCGGTCATCTCCTCGATGATCGCGGCGAGTTCCGTGGCGGGCCGGTCGCCGAGCTCCACGGTGGAACCGGCCTTGCCCTTGCCCCTGGCCTTGACTCCGTGCGCGGCGAGCGCGGGCACGGGGGCCTTGGCGCCCTTGCCCTCCTTGCCCTGGCGGTACCCGGAGCCGAGGAGTTCCTCGGTGTCGATCTCCTCGCGCGCGATGGTCGCGACGATGTCGTTGATCTTCTTGCGCAGCGGCTGCGGGTCGATGCCGCGCTCCGTGTTGTACGCGATCTGCTTCTCGCGGCGCCGGTTGGTCTCGTCGATGGCCTGCTCCATCGCCGGGGTGATCCGGTCCGCGTACATGTGGACCTGGCCCGAGACGTTTCGGGCGGCACGGCCGATCGTCTGGATCAGGGAGGTGCCGGAGCGCAGGAAGCCCTGCTTGTCGGCGTCGAGGATGGCCACGAGGGACACCTCGGGGAGGTCGAGGCCCTCCCGGAGGAGGTTGATGCCCACGAGGACGTCGTACTCGCCGGCGCGCAGTTCGCGAAGGAGCTCGATGCGGCGCAGGGTGTCGACGTCGCTGTGCAGGTAGCGCACCTGGATGCCGAGCTCCAGGAAGTAGTCGGTGAGGTCCTCGGCCATCTTCTTGGTGAGGGTGGTGACGAGGACCCGCTCGTCCCGCTCGGTGCGCAGCCGGATCTCGTGGACCAGGTCGTCGATCTGGCCCTCGGTGGGCTTGACGACGACCTCGGGGTCGACGAGGCCGGTGGGGCGGATGATCTGCTCGACGAAGCCGTCGCCGCGGGACAGCTCGTACGTCCCCGGGGTCGCGGAGAGGTAGACGGTCTGGCCGATCCGCTCCTGGAACTCCTCCCACTTCAGCGGGCGGTTGTCGAGGGCGGAGGGGAGCCGGAAGCCGTGGTCGACGAGGGTCCGCTTGCGGGAGGCGTCGCCCTCGTACATGGCGCCGATCTGCGGCACGGTGACGTGCGACTCGTCGATGACGAGGAGGAAGTCCTCGGGGAAGTAGTCGAGGAGGGTGTTGGGCGCGGAGCCGGGCTCGCGGCCGTCGAAGTGCATCGAGTAGTTCTCGATGCCGGAGCACGAGCCGATCTGGCGCATCATCTCCAGGTCGTACGTGGTGCGCATGCGCAGGCGCTGGGACTCCAGGTGCTTGCCCTGCTTGTCGAGCTCGGCGAGACGGCCCTCCAGCTCACGCTCGATGTCGTTGACCGCGCGCTCCATGCGCTCGGGGCCCGCGACGTAGTGGCTGGCGGGGAACACGTACAGCTCGCGGTCCTCGCTGATGACCTCGCCGGTGAGCGGGTGCAGGGTGGAGAGGGCCTCGATCTCGTCGCCGAACATCTCGATGCGGACGGCGAGCTCCTCGTACACCGGGAAGATCTCGATGGTGTCCCCGCGGACCCGGAAGGTGCCGCGGGTGAACGCCAGGTCGTTGCGCGTGTACTGGATGTCGACGAAGCGGCGCAGGAGCTGGTCACGGTCGACCTCCTCGCCGACCTTCAGCGGGACCATCCGGTCCACGTACTCCTGGGGCGTGCCGAGGCCGTAGATGCAGGAGACGGAGGCGACCACGATGACGTCCCTGCGGGTGAGCAGGGAGTTCGTCGCGGAGTGGCGCAGCCGCTCCACCTCCTCGTTGATCGAGGAGTCCTTCTCGATGTACGTGTCCGACTGCGGCACGTACGCCTCGGGCTGGTAGTAGTCGTAGTACGAGACGAAGTACTCCACCGCGTTGTTCGGCAGGAGCTCGCGGAACTCGTTCGCCAGCTGGGCGGCCAGCGTCTTGTTCGGCGCCATCACCAGGGTGGGGCGCTGGAGCTTCTCGATCATCCAGGCGGTGGTGGCCGACTTTCCGGTGCCGGTGGCACCGAGGAGCACGACGTCCTTCTCGCCCGCGCGGACGCGCCGCTCGAGGTCGGCGATGGCCGTGGGCTGGTCGCCGCTGGGCTGGTAGGAGCTGACGACCTCGAAGGGCGCCACCGAACGTTCGATCTTGGAAACGGGCCGCATGCAACCACCGTACGACCCGGCACTGACACTCGGGCGGTGATCACCAGTCCTGGGAGCGGTGACCACCCCTGGCGGCGGTCTTGCGGGCGGCACGGCCTGCGGGCCTGGAGCTCCAGTTGGCGGGTTCGCCGTAGGACGGGACGTGCCGCGGGGCGGGGACGCCGGGCCGGTGCGGGGCACGGGCCGCGGCCCCCTGCCAGTCCGGGTCCCCCATCACGAGCAGCGGGTCGAACATGACGACGACGGCGGCGAGGATGAGGAAGACCGCCGGGCCGATCAGCATCGGCAGCAGGAGCGAGGTGGCGGTGTCGCCGGTGCCGACGGCGGGCTCGGTGCCGTGCAGATGGACGCTGACCGCCGACATGGCCGTGTAGTGCATACCACTGACGGCGACGCCCATCACCAGGCTGGCACCCAGACTGGCCAGAAAGCCATGTACGGAGACGGCCGCCCAGAGGGCCGTGGTGGCGGCCACGACGGCGATGACCACGGAGAGCGCGACGGTGAGCGTGTCGTACTCGATACGCCCCTGGAGGCGCATACCGGCCATCCCGAGGTAGTGCATGGTGGCCACCCCGAGGCCGGTGATGGTGCCGCCGGTGACGAGGGTGAGGGCGGTGGCCCCGCGGTACCCCACGATGAAGATGCCGATGCCGACCATGAGCACGGCGACGCCCAGACTGGCGAAGGTGAGGGGGCGGTCGTAGTTGATGGGCGCGTGCTGGACGGAGAAGCCCATCATGGCGATGAAGTGCATCGTCCAGATGCCGGTGCCGATCGAGGTGGCGCCGAGGGCCAGCCAGCCCGCCTTGAAGCTGTCGTGATGGCGGAGCGATCTGGTGGTGCAGCGGAGGCCGAGGGCGCCGCCCAGGCACGCCATGAGAAAGGCCGCCACCGGCGTGACGAGCCCGTAGCTGAATCCGTCGACCGTGCCCTGCATGAGCGTGTGCCCTCCACCCCTGGTGCCACGTCGTCCGAAAACAGTCGGTACCGCTGGGTAGTACTACCGGGCGAGATTATGGCCCGCCAGGGGTCCCGCGACCACGTGACCGGGGAATTGGCGTTCGCGAGACCGGAGCGAGACCGGTCCGTGATCTTGGCGGGCCCGGCGTGCCCGGTGCGCTCGGGGGGCCGAGACTGCTCGGAAGGCTCGGAGCGCTCGGAGCGCCGGTCACGTTGTCAGTGGCGGGCCGTACCGTGGTCGGCATGGACATCGAAGTGGGGCCGACGGGCGGCCGGCGGGCCGTCCCGGCGGAGTGGACGGTCATGGAGAGCGCCCTCGGGCCGCTCTTCCTCGCCGCGACCGAGCGGGGGCTCGTGCGGGTGGAGTTCCACGCCGACGCGGCACGGCTCGAGCGGATGCTCGACCGGCTCGCGGGGCAGCTCGGCGCGGAGCCGGTCGAGCGCGCCTCGGGCCTGCTCGCCGGCGCGATAAGCGGCCTCGACCGGTACTTCGCGGGCGAGCCGGGCGATGTCGACGTGCCTCTGGACTGGAGCCTGACGGCGGGGTTCAACCGGCAGGTGCTTCGCGAGCTGGCCGACGGTGTCCCGTACGGCACGGTCGTGGGGTACGGGGAGCTGGCGCGGCGCGTGGGTCAGCCGGGGGCGGCTCAGGCGGTCGGGGCGGCGATGGGCTCCAATCCGCTGCCGGTGGTGGTGCCGTGCCACCGCGTGGTGGAGAGCGACGGCGGGCTCGGCGGCTTCGGGGGCGGCCTGGAGACCAAGCGCCGGTTGCTGGCCCTTGAGGGCGTGCTGCCCGCACCGCTCTTCTGAGGCGAAGGGGTCTCCGGGTCGGAGCGGTCGGGGCGGTCGGTCGGTCTCCCGTCGCAGGCGGAGCCGCTTCTCCGACGTGCCGGCGGGCGTTCCCCTCAGGTGGAGCGACTGGCACACTCAGGTAAGTGACCAGCGCCCCCGATGCCCCTGACGCTGCCCCGCCCGGGCACATACCCGCGGCCCAGGCCGTCACCGACACCGAGCTGCCCGCGCTCCGCCGGCGGATCCAGGCCGTGCTCATCGCCACCCAGATCCTCGGGGGCCTGGGCATCGCCACCGGCGTCGCGCTGTCCGCCGTCCTGGCCAAGGACGTCAGCGGCTCGGAGGCACTGTCCGGCCTGGCGTCGACGGCGACGGTGGCGGGTCCCGCCCTGCTCGCCATGCCGCTGGCCGCCCTGATGGCCTCGCGGGGACGCCGGGCGGGACTCGTCCTCGCGTACCTGATCGGGGCGCTCGGGGCCGGGGTGGCGGTGCTCGGCGCGGTCGTCGGGAGCTTCCCGCTGCTGCTCGTCGGGCTCGTCGGCTTCGGTGCCGGATCCTCGGCCAACCTCGCGGCGCGCTTCGCCGCCGCGGACCTGGCCGCGCCCGAACGCAGGGCACGGGCCATCTCCACGGTGGTCTGGGCGACCACGATCGGGGCGGTACTCGGCCCGAACATCGCCGCGCCTGCCGGCGAGAGCGTCGCCGGCCTGGGGATACCCGCCACCGCGGGCCCCTTCGTCTGGGCGGCCGGGGTGTTCGTGATCGCGGCGCTCGTGGTGGCCCTGCTGCTGCGCCCCGACCCGCTCCTCACCGCCCGCGAGCTGGCCGAGACCGGGGCGGACGAGACGGCGGAGGGACGTTCGCTCCGGGCCGGGATGCGGGTGGTACGGGAGTCCCCGCGGGCCCGTCTCGCCCTGGTCACCGTCGCCGGCTCGCACACCGCGATGGTGTCGATCATGTCGATGACCCCGGTGGCCCTCACCCATCACGGCGCGGACATCCAGCTGATCGGGCTCGTGATCAGCGGGCACATCGCGGGCATGTACGCCTTCTCACCCCTCATGGGCTGGCTGTCGGACCGGCTGGGGCGGCTCTCGGTGATCGGGCTCGCGGTCGGACTCATCGGTGTGGCCGCGCTCGTCGCGGGCACGGCGGGACCCAGCCACGGCCGGATCGCCCTGGGGCTGTTCGTCCTCGGCCTGGGGTGGTCGGCGGGTCTGGTGTCCGGCTCGGCGCTGCTCACGGACTCGGTGCCGCAGGCGGCGCGGGCGGCGGTGCAGGGACTCTCCGACTTCATCATGAACACCGCGGCAGGCGTCGGCGGCCTCGCGGCGGGCCTGATCGTCGCGAAGGCGGGCTACGGGCCGCTGAACGCGATCGCCGCGTGCCTGCTGCTGCCGATGGCCGCGCTCGCGCTCCGCGGCTCGCTCCGCAAGGCCTGACCGCCCGAGGACCCGACGCCCGAAGACCTGACACCGCGCCCGAAGACCCGAAGAGCTGGCGCCGCAAGGTCAGCCCTGGTGGGGCACCGCCGGGGAGGACGCCCCGCCCGCCAGCCGGCGCGGGGCGCCCGTGCCGTCGGCGGGTACGGACCAGACCTCTCCCCCGTATCCGTACGCGAGGGTCGCCCGGTCCGTCCACAGCGCCTGGTCGTCGATGCCGCGCCGCTCGGCGACCGCGTGTTCGCGCCCGGTCCCCAGCTCGTACACGTACAGCCGCCACGGCTCGCGCGGACCGTCGGACACCTTCTTCTTGAAGGCGATCCGGGTTCCGTCCGGGGAGAGCGACGGGCATTCGACGTTCTCCCGCAGGGTTCTGGCCGACCAGTTCCGCATGTCGCCCTCGACGAGGTGGGTGCGGCCGGCCGTCGAGACGGTGGCGTAGAAGCGGTTGTCGTCCGCGGCGAAGCTGACACCCCAGTAGTTGACGTCGGGGGCGTGGTGGCGGCTGCCGCCGAGGGTGAGGGGGATCTGCTCCATGTTCTTCACCAGGTAGCCGGTGCGCAGATCGAGGATGGAGGTGCGGGTGGAGAAGGACGAGCGCGCGTAGGAGTCGCCGGTCGCGAACATCGTCCAGGACAGCATGTTCCCCGAGGCCGAGACCCGGGCCCGGCTGGGGATGCCCGGCAGGCCGATGCGCCGCACCTCGCGCAGCCTCCGGTCGAGCACGAGGGCGTACGAGCGGGCCGGTACGCCCGGCCTGCGCTGGAGGCAGAGGGCGGTCCCGCCGGCCGCGTGGAAGCGGTCGCAGGAGGGGCCGCCCACCACCCGGCCGCCGGGCGCGGACGGGTCCAGGCGCGCGACGCGGCCGGTCGCGGTGTCCCGGGCGTAGAGCGCGCCGGTGACCCCGTCGAGGGTGAAGCCGGGGTCGGCGGCGCCGGTGGTCGCGGCCTCCCGGCCTGAGGCCGCGCTCAGGGTGTAGGCGGTGGCTCCGCCGCCGAGCAGCAGGAGGGCGAGGACGAGGATCCACACGCGCGTGCGGGTGGACGGGCGGGCACCGGTCGGGACGGGCATGGGTCAGTCGGTCCTCTCGGAGGGCTCGGGGACGGCGGCGGCCGCCGAGGGCCTCGGGGCCCTGCCGTCCGCGGGGGTGTCGGGCAGCAGGCGCGCGGCGCAGCAGAGGGCTGCCGTGAGGGCCAGGAGCGCCGCCACGAGCGCGGTCCCGGGTCCGCTCGCGGTCCAGACGGCGCCGAACGCGACGGCGGCCCCCACCCGGGCGAGCGCCTGGGCGGTCTGGACGAGCGCGAGGCCGCCTGCCTGCCGCCCCTCGGCGAGGAAGGGGCCGGTCAGGGCCATCAGGACGCCGTCGGTGGCGGCGTAGAAGACGCCGAGCAGGACGAGGACGCTCAGGAGGACCGCCGTGTCGGGCAGCGGGGCCAGGAGCAGCCCGTAGGCGAGGAGCAGGGCCACGTGCCCGTACAGGAACGGTGCGCGCCGCCCGATCCGGTCGGCGAGGCGTCCGGCGGGGACCGCGAGCAGCAGGAAGACGCCGGCGGCGGCGAGGGGCAGGAACGGGAACCAGACGGCGTCGAAGGCGAGCCGCCGCTGGAGCAGCAGGTAGAGGAAGGAGTCGCCGACGGTGGCGGCGCCGAGGAGTCCGGCGCAGAGCACGATCCGTCGGTACGCGGGCGAGCGCGGTCCGGCGAGAAGCCCGCCACGCGCGCGTGGCGCCGCCGGTTCGGCGGCCGGCTTCGTCGAAACCCCTCCCGGCCCCTCCCGCGTCCGTCCGGGGACGAGCAGCACCCACAGCAGGACGCCGAACGCCCCCACGCAGAAGCTGACGGCGAAGACGGCGTCGTACGCGTCGGCCGTCGCCCACAGCAGGGCGAAGGCGGCCAGGGGCCCGAGGAGGGCGCCGACGGTGTCCATGGCGCGGTGGGTGCCGAAGGCGCGGCCCAGGTCCTCAGGGGGGCTGTGCAGCGTGATCAGGGCGTCGCGCGGGGCCGTGCGGACGCCCTTGCCGAGCCGGTCGGCGGCGATGGCGGTGGCGATCCAGCCCGCCGCGCCGCCCGCCAGGAGGAGGCCGAGCCGTGAGCAGGCGGACAGGGCGTAGCCGAGGCCGCCGATCTGTTTGTGGCGGCCGCCCCGGTCGGCGGCGGTGCCGCCGAGGAGCCGTACGAGCGCGGTGGCGCCGGTGGAGAGGCCGTCGAGCAGCCCGAACTGGAGCGGGGAGAGGCCGAGTCCGAGGACCAGGTAGAGCGGCAGGACGGCAGTCACCATCTCCGAGGACACGTCGGTGACCAGGCTGACCGCGCCCAGGGCGAGGACGGTGCCGGGGACGCGCCGCCGGACCCCCGAGGGGGTGGGCGGCGCGCCGCGGCGACCGGTGGTCGCGAGGTACATCAGTGGCAGGTGTAGGTCGGGCCGGTGTCCTTGACCAGGTTGTCGACGCCGACGTACTGCCAGGTGTACGTCGTGTCGGTGAAGTCCAGTTTCAGGACGCCGTACGGACCGCTGATCCGCTTCTGGCTGTTGGGCTGGACCGTCTCGATCGCGTACGGCTCGGCGCCGCCCATGCCTCCGACGATCTCGACGATGCCGTCGGCGGCGGCCTGTCCGCTCGGGTTCTGCCGGGCGAACCGCTCGTAGTGGTGGTCGTGGCCGTTGAGCACCAGGTCGGCCTTCGCCCCGTAGAGGATCTGCCACACGGGCTTGGAGACGGGGTCGTTGCCGTGGCCGCCGGAGGAGTACAGCGGGTGGTGGAAGTAGGCGGCGACGCAGCCCTTGGTGTTCCGCGCGAGGTCGTCCTTGAGCCACTGGATCTGCGCGGCGTCGTCGAAGGAGTTGGAGTCGAGGGCGATGAAGTGCCAGTTGCCCTGGTCGTAGCTGTAGTAGGGCTTGCCCTGGGGGTAGGCGATGGCGCCGAAGTACGACTTGTAGCCGGCGAACGCGCCGGCCGGGTCGTAGGACTCGTGGTTGCCGGGCACGGGCCGGGTCTGCGCCTTGAAGGCGCCCCACGTCTTGTCGTAGTAGTTGCGGAAGTCGGAGAGCCGGGCGTCGTCGTACTGGTTGTCGCCCATCGTCAGGTAGAAGGACGGCGCGATCCGCTGGGCGAGGGCGGCGGTCTTGGGGTGGGCGCAGGAGCTGCTGGACGCCGTGCACTGGGCGGCGATGTCGCCGGCCGCGACGACGGTGAAGGCGCCGGTGGGCGGGGGCGTGGTCCCGGCGGTGCCGTAGACCTCGACCGTGTAGAGCGAGTAGCCGTACGGGGTGCCGCGGGCGGTCCCGTACACGCGCAGGTAGCGGCCGGTCCCGGTGAGCCCGGTCCAGTCGTCCGTGCCGCCGTTGCCCGCGGTCTCGGTGGCGAGGCCGGTCCAGGTGGTGCCGTCGGCGGAGATCTCGACGCGGTACGCCTTGGCGTAGGCGACCTCCCAGACGAGCTTGACGCGGGAGACGGTGGCGGAGGGGCCGAGGTCGACCCGGATCCACTGCGGGTCGATGCCTTCGGCGCTGGCCCAGCGGGTGGTGGAGACGCCGTCGAAGGCCTTCTCCGGGCCGAACGTGCTGTCCTCGACGGATGAGGACGTGGCCGGCCGGCCCTGGGAGATCAGGACGTCGACGGCGGCTCCCGCCCGGTCCGGCAGGGCGAGCAGGAGTCCGCCGACGAGCATGAGCACGGCGGTGAGGACGAGGGGAAGTCGGTGGGGGACGGTGGGGCGAGGTGGGGCGGAGGCGTTCAGGCGCATACCTGGGCTCCCTGGCCTGGGGGACGGCGAGAGCTGGACACCGGTGCGGCGCACCACGGGCCGCCGCGGACGCGGACCGGTTCGCCCGCGCCCCGGGACATGGGGCACGGGCGGCCGGCCGTGGCGATTCGGGGCGCCACGCGGTGGGGTGGTGCTCGGCGGCCGGGTCAGAGCTCTCACTGAGCGCGTCACGCCCTGGGGAGGGTCGCCGCGCCAAGCCGCTGCCCCGGGATGCTAGTCGACAGTAAGGTTTCCTACCAGACCTTCGGTGCCACGGATTCCGGCACTCCGGAACCGCGCGGCACCCAGGACCCGAGGGGCTTCAGAGGCTGATGTGGTACGCCTTGCGCAGGGTCTCGTGCACTGTCCAGGTCGTGCGGTCGCCCTCGCGCAGCACACAGGCGTCGCCCGGCCCGATCTCCAGGGTTGCGCCGCCCTCGACGGCGACGGTGGCCCGGCCGGAGACCACCACGAAGAGCTCGTCGGCCTCGGTGTCGGTGACGACGCCGGGCGTGATCTGCCAGATGCCGCGCAGCTGCTTGCCGTCGGCCGACTCCCACAGCACCTTGCCCGTGACCTCCGGCGTGCCGGAGACGATCTGGCCGGGATCGAGCGGCTCCGTCTCGAGGTCCGCGTCCGGGATGTGCACGGCGAAGGAGGGCTGGTCATGTGTCGTCATGGGCGGTGACTGTAGCGGTGGCCCACGGGCGCCCCGAGGCCGGGACCGGCTGGACGAAAGCCCTCCGTTTCCCCTCCCACCAGGCACGATGCCCGTATCCCTCGACGACGACGAAATCCGTACCGGCCCTTCCTCCCGGCGTACGGCGGGCGGCGCGCCCGTCCGGGCGACCGCCCCGGGCACCCCGTGACGGATTCCGAAGGCACGGTTTTCCGTGTGGCCGGTGCTCGCCGACGAGGTTTGCGGGGCGGGTGGTCGCGCCAGGAATGGGACATGTCCACACAGGTGTCCGAAGAGGTACGGGAGGCGCTCCGCGAGGGGCGTCCCGTCGTCGCGCTGGAGTCGACGATCATCGCCCACGGCCTGCCGCGCCCGCGCAACCTCGCCGTGGCCCTGGAGCTGGAGGAGCTGGTACGGGCCGGGGGCGCCGTCCCCGCTACCGTCGCCGTGGTCGAAGGGACGGCCAGGGTCGGCCTGGACCGGGCGGCCCTGACCCGGATCGCCGAGGACCCGGCCGTGCGCAAGCTCGGGCACCGCGACCTCGCCCCGGCCCTGGCGACAGGCGCGACCGGAGCGACGACGGTGTCGGCGACGGCCTGGCTCGCGGACGCGGCGGGCCTACGGGTGTTCGCGACCGGCGGGCTCGGCGGCGTGCACCGCGGATGGACCGAGACCCAGGACGAGTCCGCCGACCTGCGGCTGCTCGCCCGGGTCGGGATCACCGTCGTCTGTGCCGGGGTCAAGTCGATCCTCGACGTGCCCGCGACGCTCCAGCGCCTGGAGACCCTGGGGGTGACGGTCGTCGGGTACGGCACGGAGCACTTCCCCGGCTTCTACCTCTCCTCCTCCGGCGAGACCGTGGACTGGACCCTGCGCACGCCGGAGGAGGTGGCCGCGGTGATACGGGCGCAGGACCGGCTCGGCGGGCCCCGGGCGGCGCTCGTCGTCGGCAACCCGGTACCGGTGACGGAGCAGTTGGATCCCGCACTGCACGACCGGGTGCTCGCGGGAGGCCTGGCGGCGGCGAAGGAGAAGGGGATCACGGGGCAGGGGGTGACACCGTTCCTGCTCGAATACCTGACGGTGCACACCGAAGGGGCGTCGCTGGAGGCCAATCTGGCGGCGGTACGGGGCAATGTGCGGCTCGCGGCGAGCATCGCCGGAGCGTACGGCGCGGCGGCGGCACCCGGCGCGGCGGCGCCCGGCGCGGGCGGCCGGTGAGCCGGACGGCGGGTGCGCTGCTCGTCGTCGGGGACGTCGTCACCGACGTCATCGCCCGGCACCGGACCCCGCTCGCCCCGGCCACGGACACGGCGGCGGAGATCCGCACCCTCCCGGGCGGCGCGGGAGCCAACGCGGCCTGCTGGGCGGCGCGTTCCGGTCGCCGTGAGGTGCGGCTCCTCGGCCGGGTGGGCACGGACGCGGCGGACTGGCACGAGCGGGCCCTGCGGCACGCGGGCGTGCGCCCCTTGCTCGTACCGGACCCGGAGGCGGCGACGGCCACGGTGATCGCGCTCGTGGACTCCTCGGCGGAGCGCACCTTCCTCACCGACAGCGGCGCCGCCCTGCGCCTCTCCCCCGGCGACTGGTCCGCCGCCCTGCTCGACGGCGTGGCCCGGCTGCATCTGTCCGGCTATCTGTTCTTCGCCGCGCCGAGCCGCGAGACGGCGCGGCGGGCGCTGCGGGACGCGCGGGAAGCGGGGGTTCCGGTGAGCGTGGACCCGGCCTCTGCGGGGTTCCTGACGGAGCTGGGGGTCGACCGGTTCCTGACGGCGGCGGAGGGCGCCGAGGTCCTGCTGCCCAATGCCGACGAGGCCCGTTCGCTCACCGGCCGCGGTGAACCGGATTCGGCGGCCGCCGAGTTGAGCCGCCGGTTCCCGCTGGTGGTGGTCACCCTCGGGGCGGCGGGCGCACTGGTCGCCGAGGGCGGCGCGGTCACCGCGCGGGTGGCGGCGCCCCGGGTGCGGCCGGTGGACTCGACCGGCGCGGGTGACGCCTTCACCGGGGCGTTCCTGGCGGCGCGGCTCGCGGGCGCGGATCCTGCGCGGGCGGCGGAGGCGGGCTGCCGCGCGGGCGCGGAGGCGGTCACCGTGGTGGGCGGCCGCCCACCTGGCCTCCAGCGCCCCCCGACGGCCCTCGCGGCCGGCGCCTGACGCCGCTGTCCCGGCCTACCGGCTTCGGGCCCACCGGCGTCCGAACCTACGAGCCGAGCCCCGTCCAGGCCGGGTGGCGGGGGTCGTCGGCGCGGACGACGGCGTCGGCGGTCCCGGTGGGGCCGACCTCCGTCTCATACCGGGCGAAGGCGGGGAGAGTCCAGGTCTCCTCGGTACGCCGGGCCAGGGCGGCGGCCGAGAGCCGCAGATGCACGGTGAGGTCGAAGGGGAACCAGTGGCCCAGCAGGAAGGGCCCGTGCAGCACGAGGACCCCGCCCGGCGGCAGGGTGACGTACGGGCTGCGGGTCGCGCGGTCCCGCACCGGGTCCCACAGGTCGGGCAGCACGCGCCCGGTGCCGCCGGGTTCCAGGGGAGCGAAGACCTCCCGCCACAGGGCCTTGATGTCGGTCCACCCGTCGTAGTACGCGTCGGGGTCCCGCTTCCCGTACTCGTACCGGAGGGAGGCGGGCCGCAGGAAGCCGCCGGTCCCCACGACGTGGACGGAGCGCCCGCGCGTCCGCAGCTGCTCGGCGAGCAGGGCGGCGAGTTCGCCGCCGGGTGCGGCGGGCGGCCCGTCGATGCCGACCTTGAGCCAGTCGCCGCCGTCGCCGGGGGTGGCCGCGTCGACGTGCCCGGCGAGGGTCGCCGCCAGCCGTTCCCAGGTGATCGCCTCGTATCGCATCCCGCTCATCCCGCTCGTCACCGGTCAGGTCACAGGTCACGGCTTGACCTTGTCACTGGCGTCACTGTTTCACCATCGGATTCATGGACACCACCACACCCACCAGGGTCGTCGTCGTCACCGGCGCGGGCACCGGCATCGGCCGGGCCACCGCCCGCGCCTTCGCCGGGCAGGGGGCGACGGTCGTCGCCGTCGGCCGCAGGAAGGAGCCACTGCGGGAGACCGCCGAGGGGTATCCGGGGATCCGTCCGTGCGTCGCCGACGTCACGGCGGAGGGCGCGGCCGAGGAGATCGTCCGCACCGCGCTCACCGATCACGGCCGACTCGATGTGCTCGTCAACAACGCGGGCGTCGCCGCGGGCGGCCCGCTCGGCACCCTCGACCGTTCCGTGATCACCCCGCTCCTCGAAACCAACCTCGTCGCCCCGGTCCTGCTCACCCAGGCCGCCGTCCCCGCCCTCCGAGCCTCCCGGGGCGTGGTGGTGAACGTGACGACGACGATCGGCCGGCGCGGCTGGCCCGCCAACTCCTTCTACCCCGCCACCAAGAGCGCCCTGGAGACCCTGACCCGCTGCTGGGCGGTGGAGCTCGCGCCCGACGGCGTCCGGGTGGTGGCGGTCGCCCCCGGCGCGATCGAGACACCGATCGCGGACCACATGGGCCTCTCCCCCGAGCAGTTGAAGGCGGTGCGCGCGTGGCAGCTCGCGCACACCCCGCTCGGCCGGATCGGCAGGCCCGAGGAGGTCGCCTGGGCGATCACCTCGCTCGCCGCGCCGGACGCCGGCTTCCTGACCGGCACGGTCCTGCCCGTCGACGGGGGCGCGCTGGTCGCGTGATACGACTGCGTGCGGAGGTGGCGCCCTTGCGCATCGGTGAACTGGCCCGGCGGACAGGGGTGTCGCCCCGCGCCCTGCGCCACTACGAGACGGCGGGGCTGATCTCCTCGACCCGTGCGGCCAACGGCTACCGGGTGTACGGGGAGGGCGCGGTGGTCCGGGTGTCGAACATCCGGTACCTGCTTGACGCGGGGCTCACCCTCGACGACGTGTCCGCGTTCCGGGCCTGTCTCGACGGGGACATGCCGTCGACCCCGCCGTCCGCCCACGGCCTGGAGATCGCCCGCGAGCGGCTGGCCGTCCTCGACGCGCGGATCGCGGCGCAGACAGCGGCCCGGGACCGCCTGGCGCGCTCCCTGGCCGCGGAGTCGGAACAGCGGATCAGCTGACCCCGGCGACCGGTGTCAGAGGCTCCCCCGCGGCCGGCCCCGTCCGTTCGAGGGTGGCGCGGCCCGATCCGAACGCCTCGGCGAGCGTCAGCTCTCCGCCGGCGAGGGCCCGGCAGGTCGCCGCGTCGGTGCTCAGTCGCGCGTCGGCCACCGCCGCCGTACCGGCCCCGTACACCCCGTCCCCGTACGCGACGCTCCCGTCGTCCCCGACCCGTACGTGGAACTCGCCCTCGTCCAGGGCCACCTGGACGACGCCCGCGCCGAGCTCGGCGAGCACCCCGAGCAGCGGGATCGCGTACCAGTGGGCACGGACCGCGTCGGTGGGCCGCGGCTCGCCCAGGTCCGGCGCTCCCCAGGCGGCGAGCGTGCGGAGCACGGGCAGCAGGTCGCGGCCGCGCGCGGTGAGCTCGTACACGAACGACGAGGCGGGTGCGGGCAGTCGGCGGCGGGTGACGAGCTCGGCGGCCTCCATGTCCTTGAGCCGCCCGGCGAGCATGTCCGTGCTGACGCCAGGGAGGTCGGCGTGGAGGTCGGTGTAGCGGCGCGGCCCGGCGAGGAGTTCACGGACGACGAGCAGGGTCCAGCGGTCCCCGACCAGGTCGAGGGCGCGCGCGGCGGCGCAGTGCTGGTCGTAACTGCGGCGGCGTGGCTGACGTGGCATGCGACGCAGTCTAGACAAGTTGTTGGACTTTCCAAGCTCGAACTTGGTAAAACCAAGCAACACTGATTCCGGGGACTTGGGGAGGTCGGACATGGAGTTCCGGCAGTCGAGCAAGCTGAGCGAGGTCTGTTACGAGATCCGGGGCCCGGTCATCGAACACGCCAACGCGCTGGAGGAGGCGGGCCACAGCGTCCTGCGCCTCAACACCGGGAACCCGGCCCTCTTCGGCTTCGAGGCGCCCGAGGAGATCGTCCAGGACATGATCCGGATGCTCCCCAAGGCCCACGGGTACACCGACTCCCGCGGCATCCTCTCCGCCCGGCGCGCGGTGGCCCAGCGCTACCAGGCCATGGGTCTGCCGGACGTGGACGTCGACGACGTCTTCCTCGGCAACGGCGTGTCCGAGCTGATCTCCATGGCCGTCCAGGCCCTCCTGGAGGACGGTGACGAGGTCCTGGTACCCGCCCCGGACTACCCCCTGTGGACGGCGGTGATCACGCTCGCGGGCGGCAAGCCGGTGCACTACCTGTGCGACGAGTCCGCCGACTGGTATCCCGACCTCGACGACATGGCGTCGAAGATCACCGACCGCACCAAGGCCATCGTCGTCATCAACCCGAACAACCCCACGGGCGCCGTCTACCCGAAGGAGGTCCTGGACGGCATCTTCGAACTCGCCCGCCGCCACGGCCTGATGGTCTTCGCCGACGAGATCTACGACCAGATCGTCTACGACGACGCCGTCCACCACCCGGCCGCCTCCCTCGCCCCCGACCTGGTCGTCCTCACCTTCGGCGGGCTCTCCAAGACGTACCGGGTCGCGGGCTTCCGCTCCGGCTGGCTGGTCGTCACCGGCCCCAAACAGCACGCCAGGAACTACCTGGAGGGCCTCACCATGCTGGCCTCCATGCGGCTCTGCCCCAACGCGCCCGCCCAGTACGCCATCCAGGCCGCACTCGGCGGCCGGCAGTCGATCGACGAACTGACCGCCCCGGGCGGCCGGCTGCGCGAACAGCGCGACCGGGCCTGGGAGAAGCTCAACGAGATCCCGGGCGTCTCCTGCGTGAAGCCGAAGGGGGCGCTCTACGCCTTCCCGCGCCTCGACCCCGCCGTGCACAAGATCCACGACGACGAGAAGTTCGTCCTCGACCTGCTCCTGCGCGAGAAGATCCAGGTCGTCCAGGGGACGGGCTTCAACTGGCCGCGCCCGGACCACTTCCGCATCCTGACCCTGCCGTACGTCGACGACCTCGACGCCGCGATCAGCCGCATCGGCCGCTTCCTGAGCGGCTACCGCCAGTGACGTCCCGCCCCTCGGCTGTCATGATCTACAGGTCCGAGATCTGAGGGAGACGGAGGGGCGAGCGGTCGTGGATGTGGCGTTGATAGCGGTGGCGGGAACCCTGTTGGGCGTCGTCGCCACGCACTGGTTCCAGAGGCGGACCACCGAGCGCACCGCCTCGCTCGCCCGGACCGAACAGCTCCGCCAGGAGCGGATCGCGACCTACAGCGCCTACGCGGGCGCGGTCGTCGACTACCGGCACAGCCAGAACGACCGCTGGTTCCGGGCGATGAAGGAACCCGGTTCCGAGGAGGCGGAGGAGTCCCGCCACGCCTCCTACCGGCGGCGTACCGCCGCCCGACAGGCACTCTTCCGCGTCCAGTTGGTCTGCGACGACCCGCAGGTCCGCCGACTGGCGGAGGCCGCCTTCGAGGAGGCCCACTGCATGCACGAGGCGGAGGGGGAGGCGGAGCGCGCCCGCCGCTCCGCACAGGCGAAGGAGGCGCTCGCCGTGTTCATCGCCGCCGCCGCACCCGGCGTCCGCTGACCGGGGAGGGGGACATGGACCTCGTCGCACCCGTCGTCGTCGAACCCCTCAGGCGCCCCCGCTGCTCGGAATGCCGGCAGGGGCCGCTGGAGCGGATGATCGTCGAGTTCGACGCGCCCGTCTGTCTGGACTGCGCCGACCTCGGGCATCTCGTCTTCCTGCGCCGGGGCGACACGGCCCTCACCCGGCGTGCCCGGGAGGCGAGCACCCTCTGGGCCGTCGTCGTACGGCACAACCGGCGCCGTACGCGGTACGAACGTCAGGGCCTCCTCGTCGAGGAGGCGGCGCTCGCCGCGGCGGAACGCGCCTGCCTCGCGGACGCGGAGGCACGGGCGAGACGGCGGGCCAGGGACTCGGTACGGCGGGCGGCGCGGGACGCCGAGATCACCGAGGTCCTCCGGGCGGAGGTCCTGCGGCTCTTCCCCTCCATCCCGGCGGACCGGGCCACGGAGGTCGCCGTGCACGCCTCGGCGAAGGGCAGCGGGCGGGTGGGGCGCACGGCCGCGGGCCGCTCGCTCGACCGCGGCGCCGTCACTGCCGCGGTGCGCGCCTCCGTACGCCATGTCGACACACCGTACGACTCGCTGCTGATGGCGGGGGTGCCTCGGCACCAGGCCCGGACGAGGGTCGCACCCGCCATCGAGGCGGTGCTCCGGGCCTGGCGTCGCGGCGGTGAGGACGCCCACGGCCGGGGAGACGGCTGACGGCTCGGGTGTCAGCGCGCCTCGGCCGGACCGCGAGGTCGCGAGCCTCAGGCCTGGTCGCCCGTGCGGCGCGCGCGACGGTACAGGAGCGCGCCGCCGAGCAGCAGCGCCGCACTCGCGGAGGCGGCGTAGCCGAGGCTCTCCGAACCGGTGGCGGCCAGTGCGGTCCGGCTCGTCTCACCCTGCGGCGCGGGAGCCGGGGCGGGCGTCTCGCGCTCGGTCTCGGTCTGCGGGACCGGCACGTTCCGGACGGGGGTCTGCGGGCGCGGGGTCGGCTTCTCGATCGGCTGGGCGGGCTTCGCGGGGCCGTTGACCGCCGTGTTGCCGAAGACCGGGTTCAGGATGCCGACCACGTTGACCGAGTTGCCGCTGACGTTCACCGGCAGGTCGATCGGCAGCTGGAGGCCGTTCCCTGAGAGGACGCCGGGCGAACCCTCGGCGCGGCCCTCTGCGGTGGACCCGCCGCCGTTGGAGGAGCCGCCCCGCGTGCCGCCTCCGTGGGAGCCGCCGGCCTGCTCGCCGCCGCGCGGGGTACCGGGCTGGTCCTTGTGGGACCGGCCGCCGCCTTCGTCCGAGCCGTACCCCTCGGGCTCGGACTCGGCGGAGCGGTTGGCACAGCTGTTGCCGAAGGCCGGGTTGAGCAGGCCGACGACATTGACCGTGTTCCCGCAGGCGTTGACCGGCACGTGCACCGGGAGCTGAACCGTGTTGCCCGAGCCGACGCCCGGCGAACCCACCGCGGCGCCCTGCGCGCCGGAATCGGCGTGCGCGGCGCCCGCCGAGAGCGCGAGCGCTCCACCCGTGACCAACAGTGTGGCCAGACCACTTCGGCGAATCTGCCTCATGGCTTCCTGCCTTCCGGAAATGTGCGGGCAAGTGCCCGTACCGGAATCAACGCGACAAACGCACGTGCCGGATCCAGCCGTTGACGGGTTTCACTCCATCGAGTGGGGCTCCGTTCGAGTGTCGGTCAGCGCCCCAGGAGATCGGTAAGCGCTCCCACCGGGTCGGCGTCGGGGGCGCCACGCGGCCACCAGTCCTCGCGCCCCGCGTCCGACTCGTAGCCGTACCAGAGGCCGTCACGGCCGAGCCGGAGCTGCAGGGACTCGGTGGAGAGCCGGTTGCGCCAGGGCCGGAACGCGGGGAAGTCGGCGGCGATCAGCGCGGGTCTGGCCCGGTCGAACGGACCCGCCGGCGGGTCCCAGGGCTCTTCGAGTACGGCGAGACCGGCCGCACCGCCCTGCCGCCACGCGGCGACGGCCCTGGCGAGGTCCGTGGGGGTGCGGTCGAGCGCGTACGCCAGGTCCCGGTAGAGCGCGCGGGTCGAGGCCGTGAGACCGGAACCGGGGTGCGCCGCGGCGAGGCGGACGGCGTCCTGCCAGGGGGTGAGCGAGGCGACCGGGTCGTGTCCGGTGGTGAGGAACACATGGGCGCGGGCGGCGGCTTCGGCGGCGAGGAGGTCGAGCGCGAGCGGATCGGGGGCGTCCGGGTCGGGCGGGAACACCGCGGGGCGGCCGGGCCGGTCAGGCACCGGCAGCGGAGGGGGCAGTGGGGGCCCGGGCCGCTCCGTCGCGTCGAGCACGGCACGGGCGGGGACCGTCGGCATCAGGGGGGCGGCGGCGATCGTCTCGGCCGCGGACCGGGCCGCGTTGCGCCGGGTGAGCTCGGCGAGCAGCTCCTGCTCGCCCCGGCCGCGCATGAGGAAGAGGACGAACGGGTCCTCGTCGAGGAGCCGCGCGGCCTGGTAGCAGAGGGCGGCGGCGTGCTTGCAGGGGTAACCGTCGTCCGGGCACGAGCAGTCGGGGACGAGGTCACCGGGAGCCGGCAGCAGTCCGGTGACCGCCTCCAGGGCGTGCGGCACGTCCTTGTCGAGGAGGGCGGCGATGTGCTCGGGGCGTGCGGTGGCCTCGTCGAGGAACCGCTCCCAGCCGTCGTCGCCGAGGGTCCGCATCCTGATCTCGGTGCGGTACGGGCGGGCGCGGCTGCCGTGGACGTAGGCGACGACGCGGCCCGGGGTGACGGTGATCGCGTCCACGTGCCCGCGCCCGGCGTACGCCTTGCCGCGGGCGAGGCGCGCCGGGTCGAGCGCGGTGTCCTCCAGCGCCTCCACCCAGGCGTTGCCCCACCAGGTCGCGGCGAACCTGCCGTCGGGCGCCTCGCGGGGCGCGACCTGCGGGAAGCTGCGGCGGCGGTCGTCGTGGCGGGGAGCGGCTCCGCGCGCGCCCCTTGCCGTGTTCACGAGGGCCTCCTCAAGGACACCAGGTCGGCGAGCTCCCGGTCGGTCAGTTCGGTGAGGGCGGCCTCGCCCGAGCCGAGGACCGCGTCGGCGAGGGCCCGCTTGGCACGCAGCATCTCGGCGATCCGGTCCTCGACCGTGCCCTCGGCGACCAGCCGGTGGACCTGCACCGGCTGGGTCTGCCCGATGCGGTAGGCGCGGTCGGTGGCCTGCTCCTCCACGGCCGGGTTCCACCAGCGGTCGTAGTGCACGACGTGACCGGCCCTGGTGAGGTTGAGGCCGGTGCCCGCGGCCTTGAGGGAGAGCAGGAAGACGGGGATCTCACCGGCCTGGAAGCGGTCGACCATCCGCTCCCGCTCGGTCACCGGCGTTCCTCCGTGGAGGAGTTGGGTCTGGATGCCGCGCGCGGCCAGATGGTCGGCGAGGAGCCGCGCCATCGACACGTACTGGGTGAAGACGAGCACCGACCCGTCCTCGGCGAGGATCGTGTCGAGGAGTTCGTCGAGCAGGGCGAGCTTCCCGGAGCGGCCGGCGAGCCGCGCGGTGCCGCTGCCGCGCGGCGCCTGCTCCTTCAGGTACTGCGCGGGGTGGTTGCAGATCTGCTTGAGCGAGGTCAGCAGCTTCATGACGAGACCCCGGCGGGCCATGCCCCGCGCCTCCTCGATCTGCGTCATGGTCTCGCGGACCACCGCCTCGTAGAGCGAGGCCTGTTCGCGGGTGAGGGAGACGGGATGGTCGGACTCGGTCTTGGGCGGCAGTTCCGGGACGATGCCGGGGTCGGACTTGCGGCGGCGCAGCAGGAAGGGCCGCACGAGCCGGGCGAGCCGCTCGACGGCCTCCTCGTGCTCGATCTCCTCGTGGTTCTCCACGGCGCGGGCGTGCCGGGAGCGGAAGGCCTTGAGCGGGCCGAGGAGACCCGGGGTGGTCCAGTCGAGGAGGGCCCACAGCTCGGAGAGGTTGTTCTCCACGGGGGTACCGGTGAGGGCGACCCGTGCGGGCGCGGGGATCTCGCGCAGCGCCTTCGCGGTCGCGGAGAACGGGTTCTTGACGTGCTGGGCCTCGTCCGCGACGACCATCCCCCACTCCCGCCCGGCCAGTTGGGCGGCGCTCGTGCGCAGGGTGCCGTACGTGGTGAGGACGAAGCCGCCCTCGGCGCCGTCGAGGTCCCGTTCGGCCCCGTGGAAGCGCCGAACGGGCACGTCGGGGGCGAACCTCCCCACTTCCCGCTGCCAGTTGCCCAGCAGGGAGGCGGGGCAGACGACGAGGGTGGGGGCCCGGCGGGCGCGGCGCAGATGGAGGGCGATGAGGGTGACGGTCTTGCCGAGTCCCATGTCGTCGGCGAGGCAGCCGCCGAGACCGAGCGAGGTCATCAGGTCGAGCCAGGCGAGACCGCGCAGCTGGTAGTCACGGAGGGTGGCCGTGAGACCGGGCGGGGCCTGCACCTCCTCGGGTCCCGCGAGGAGCCGGTCGCGGAGCGCCGCCAGCGCCCCGACGGGGACGGCGGGCACGGTCTCACCGTCCACCTCCGCGGTGCCGGTGAGGGCGACGGCGAGGGCGTCGACCGGTTCGAGCAGGCCCAGCTCCCGCTTGCGCGCCTTGCGGACGAGGTCGGGGTCGACGACGACCCACTGGTCGCGCAGGCGCACGACGGGGCGGTGTGCCTCGGCGAGCAGGTCCATCTCGCGCTCGGTGAGCGGATCGCCGTCGAGGGCCAGCTGCCAGTTGAACCGGAGGAGTTCCTCGCTGTCGAAGAACGCGGTGCCGTCGGTCGCGGACCCGGGTGCGGTGTGCCCGGCCCGGACGACGGCGGAGGCGCTGAGCGAGCGGGCCAGCTCGCGGGGCCAGTGGACGGCGACGCCGGCGTCGGCGAGCCGGGCGGAGGCGGGGCCGAGCAGCTCGTACAGCTCGTCCTCGGTGACGGCGAGGACATCGGGCACGTCCCGCTCCAGGAGCCGGGCGAGCGGGGCCCAGACACGGGCGGCCCGGCGCAGCGCGAGGACGGCGTCGATCCGGGCGCGGGGCCCGAAGTGCTCGCCGTCCCCCGCCCACAGGGCCGCGGCGTCGATGACGAGGGTCGGGTCGGCGAGGCTGTGCACCTGGAGGAGCGCGGCGGCGGCATGGCGCTCACCGCGCCGCCTCTCGTCCGCCCCGCCGGCCCCGCCCGCCCCAGCGGTCTGGTCGGTCTCGTCGGCCGCGTCACCGGCGGCCGTGTCGAAGAGTTCGTACGCCGAGAGGTCCAGGCGGAGCGAGACACGGACGCCCGCGTCCATCCCGGCGGCCGCCTCCGCGGCCCAGGCCCGCGCGCGGGGCAGGTGCTGCGGCTCGCGGGAGGCGAAGGGCGCCCCGACGGCGTGCGCGGCGGCCGGGGTGCGGGGCAGCACGTCGGCGACCGCGTCGAGGAAGGCGCGCACGAGCGCCTCGGGGTCGGGCAGCCGCAGCGGGCCGGGCCCGGGGACGGGCACGGCGTGCGCCTCGTACGGCAGGGCGGCGGCGACGGCCCGCAGATGGGCGATGTCGTCGGCGTCCAGCGGCCCGGCCCGCCAGGCGTCCAGGTCGTCGGCGGTCAGCCCCGGAAGCATCCGGCCGCGGGCCGCCAGGTGCAGGGCGTGCAGGGCGGCGGCGCCCCAGCCGGCGGTCGCCGGGTGGGCGGCCGGATGGTGGCGGGCCGCGACGAGGTGGGGCAGCGCGGCGTCGACGGGCAGCGTGAGCGCGGGGACCGCGCGCCCCCGGGCGCCGCTGCCGTGCCGCCGGGCGACGGTCAGCTCGACGCGCTCCGCTCCGCTCCCCGCGGGATCGGGCAGCGCGGCGCCGTCCGGGGCCCAGAAGGCGACCCGGCCCTCGCGCGGCAGCGCGGCCGGCAGGAAGACGGCGGCGACGGCGATCCAGGGCTGTGTCACGGCTGCGCGCTCCTCCCACCGGGTGACGATTCTCGACC
Source organism: Streptomyces sp. NPDC051822 (assembly GCF_044452745.1). Lineage (NCBI taxonomy): Bacteria > Bacillati > Actinomycetota > Actinomycetes > Kitasatosporales > Streptomycetaceae > Streptomyces > Streptomyces sp. NPDC051822. The sequence goes on from NZ_JBITBZ010000001.1 coordinate 194,540, forward strand.
TGACCTCCGACCTTACGGGTGGGGTCTGACAACGGCCGCCAGGCGGGCTCCCCCGGGCGGCCCAGCAGCGGATGACACCGGGCGCGGAGGGCGGGAAGGTGGCCTGGAACTCCTCCGCCACGGAGCCCGCCCCCGACCACGAGCCCCGAGCCCGCCACCGCACCACCGCCGAATCCGTCTCAGCGTCCACCACAGAAGAGGATCCGCCATGTCCGTTCACCGGCGTCTCACGACCGCCACCGGGGCCGTGCTGCTCACCCTCACCGTCGCCGGATGCTCGGGTCTCGGCCGCACCGCCGTGGGCACCATCGAGTACGAGACCGGGCGTGAGCTGGGAGTGATGGTGACGAGCCCCTCGGTGAACGGCTGCCACCGCCTCGCCCCGAGCGGCGCGACGAAGGTCGAGAACAACACCCTGGTCGACATCGTGCTGTACCCGACGCGCGACTGTAAGGGCGGCAATTCCAAGTACATTCCCACCAGCAGCGGCGACCAGATCGTGCCGGGCGCCCTGCCCTGGCGCAGCTACAGCGTCATCCACTGAGGGCGCGCGCCCGGCCGCCTCCGGCGCGGGTTCCCTCGGCCCCGTCCCGGGGTCCATCCTGGAAGTGCCCCAGAGGCTCCGACGGGAGACGGTGACCGTCATGCGTACCGGGAACGAGCCGGCGACCGCGCGCAGCGCACTGCGCCTGCGGTTCTGGCTGAGTGTGTGGGGACTGCTCTGGGCCGCCTTCGGCACGACCGTGTTCTCGCTGGTGGGCCGCCCCGGCTGGGCCGCGGCCTGCGGGGTGCTCTTCCTGGTGGTGGTGTGCGACCTGGCGATGGTGCTGCGCCACCTCCACCAGGGGCCGCACTGGCAGCCGGGCCGGAACATCCCGCCGTACGAACCGGACCACGGGGGCACGGGTCGGCGCTGAGCGCCCCGCTCGCCGCTACTTCTCCGTGTCGAACCCCGCCGCCCGGAGGTACTCCGGCTTCGGGTCGAGCGCGGCGGCGAGGCGGAAGTGCCGGGTGGCCTGGGCCGTCTGCCCCGAGCGCTCGAAGGTGCGGGCCAGCGCGAAGTGCGCGAAGGCGTTGTCCGGCTCGCGCTCCAGGACCAGCTCGAACTCCAGCTGCGCGGGACGCAGCTGCGCGGCGGCGAAGAACGCACGGGCCCGCAGCAGACGCGCCGCCGTGTTCTCGGGGTGGGCGGCGATCACGGAGTCCAGCAGCTTCACCGCGCCCCGAGGATCCCGCGCGGCCAACAGGTGCTCGGCGGCGCGGAAGTCGATGACATGCGTTTCCGGGTTTCTGTCGGCCACCATGGCATCCTTCCCCTCGATCCGGTGGTTGAACACCGGACCCCACCCCGGCATTCCACCGACAGCCCTCCGCGGGCTCTGCGACGGGCCCTGCGGCCCGCCCTAGGCGGCGCCCGCGGCCCTGCGCTCCAGCTCGTCCCAGACCTTCCGCACCTGCGGTTCGAGGGCGTCGAGGGGTCCGTCGTTGTCGATCACGAGGTCGGCCACGGCCAGCCGCTGCTCGCGCGTGGCCTGGGCCGCCATCCGGGCCCGAGCCTCGGACTCGGCCATACCGCGCATCCGTACGAGCCGGTCGAGCCGGGTCTCCTGCGACGCGTCGACGACCACGACCAGGTCGTACAGCGGAGCGAGGCCGTTCTCGGTGAGCAGGGGTACGTCGTGGACGACGACGTCTCCCGTGCCCGCCCCGCTCTCCAGCTCCGCCGACCGCGCCCCCACCAGGGGGTGCACGATGGCGTTGAGCGTGGCGAGGCGTTCGGCGTCGGCGAACACGATGGAGCCGAGCTTCGGCCGGTCGAGCGCCCCGCCCTCGGTGAGGACGCCGTCCCCGAAGGCCGCGACGACGGCCGCGAGCCCCGGGGTGCCGGGCTCGACGACCTCGCGGGCGATCCGGTCCGCGTCGATCAGCACGGCCCCGTACGAAACCAGTAGCCGTGACACTTCGCTCTTGCCGGCGCCGATCCCGCCGGTCAGGCCCACCTTCAGCATGAGCGGCAGCTTAGGGGATGTCACGGGCGTGCTGCGGGCGGGTCAGGAGTCGCCCTCGCGCTCGGCGAGGAAGCGCTCGAACTCGCGGCCCAGCTCGTCCGCCGACGGCAGGTCGACCGGCTCGGCGACCAGGCTGCCACGGGTCTCGGCCCCGGCCACCGCGTCGTACTGGTGCTCAAGGCCCTGCACGAGTGCGACCAGCTCCTCGTCGCCCTCGCCGATCTGGCGGTCGATCTCGGTCTGGGTGCGCCGGGCCTCCGTCCGCAGGGCGTGGGCGACGGCGGGAAGGACGAGTCCGGTGGCGGCCGTGACGGCCTCGAGGACGCTCAGGGCGGCGTCCGGGTACGGGGACCGGGCGACGTAATGCGGCACGTGCGCGGCGACACCGAGGGTGTCGTGGCCGGACTCGGTGAGCCGGTACTCGAGGAGGGACTCGGCGCTGCCGGGAACCTGGGCCTCGTCGAACGGGCTGCGGTGGCCCGGCATGAGGTCGGTGCGGCTGCCGTGCGGCGTGAGACCCACGGGACGGGTGTGCGGCACGCCCATGGGGATGCCGTGGAAGTTGACGGAGAGGCGCACTCCGAGACGCTCGATGACCTGGCGTACGGCGGCGGCGAACCGCTCCCACTCCACGTCCGGCTCGGGGCCGGAGAGGACGAGGAAGGGCGCGCCGGTGGCGTCCTGGACGAGGTGGACCTCGATGGACGGCGTCTCGTACGCCGTCCAGCGGTCGCGCCGGAAGGTCAGCAGCGGTCTGCGGGCGCGGTAGTCCACGAGCCGGTCGTGGTCGAAGCGGGCGACCAGCTGGTGGGGCAGCGTGTCGAGCACGCGCTCGATGATCTGCTCACCGGTCTCACCCGCGTCGATGTAGCCGTCGAAGTGGTACAGCATGACCAGCCCGGCCGACTCCTGCGCCAGGGCGAGGTCGACGACGGCCAGGCCCTTGGCGTCCCATTCGTACAAATCCTGGGGATCAAGCACGATTACCGCTCCTCCTCGTGTTCTCTCTGGGAACGTCTCGTGCCGCACCGCCATTCCCGCGCCGCGCGATCTTCCGTGGCGGAGCGTGGCGAACTCCGGCCACTGGTCCAGACCTTGACATGCCCACGGCCTCTCCCTACCGTCTCGGGACAGCATCGCGTTCAGCATCTCGGCCATCGTGCACATACCGGAACACCCTCGCTCTCCACACCGCACGGAAGGGATCCCCATGCGCACCCGGACGCTGCTCCTCCCCCTCCTCCCGGCGCTCCTCGCCGTCCCCCTCGTCACCAGCCCCGCCTCGGCGGCGACCGTCGACGTCTCCACCGCCGCCCAGCTGAAGACGGCGCTCACCAACGCCCGCCCCGGCGACACGATCCGCCTCGCGGACGGCGTCTACACCGGGAACTTCAAGGCCACGACCCCGGGGACCTCCTCGGCCCGGATCACCCTGACCGGCTCCTCCCGCGCGGTCCTGACCGCCGGCGGCGGCTATGGACTGCACCTCAACGGCGCCTCGTACTGGACGGTCGCGGGCCTCACCGTGACCGGCGGCCAGAAGGGGATCATGGCGGACGCCGCGAACGGCGTGGTGATCGACGGGGTGACCGTGCACGACCTGGACATGGAGGGCGTGCACTTCCGCAACTCCAGCAGGGACGGCGTCATCAGGAACTCCCGGATCTACGACACGGGGAACGACGGCCGGGGCATGGGCGAGGGGATCTACGTCGGCTCCGCGAACACGCTCGGCGACCGGAGCGACAACGCGCAGATCCTCGGCAACGTCATCGGGCCGGACGTCGGCGGCGAGAGCGTCGACATCAAGGAGGGCACGACCGGGGCGCGGATCGTCGGCAACACCTTCGACGGGCGCGGACTGACCGGCGCCAACTACGACGACTCCTGGGTCGACGTGAAGGGCAACAACGTCCTCGTGGCGGAGAACACCGGCGTCAACACGACGAACAACGGCTTCGAGACCCACAGCCAGCAGAGCGGCTGGGGCTGCGGGACCGTCTTCCGCGACAACCACGCGGACCTGACGGGCGCGACCGGGCCACAGCGCCTCGCGATCAACGTGACCAACCGGAGCGGCTCCTGCCCGACCACGGCGTACGCCTCGAACACGGTGACGGGCGGGAACGGCCTGACGAACATCCCCGTCACGCCCTGAAAGAGCGGACAGCCGGGCCCGGAAAACGACCGAGGCCCGCTCCCCCGAAGGGGAGCGGGCCTCGATTCGCTAGCGGCTAGCGCTCAGCGGAGAGCCTGTTCAGCTCTGGCCGCCGGCCAGCTTCTCGCGCAGGGCGGCAAGCGCCTCGTCCGACGCCAGGGCGCCGGAGGTGTCGTCCGACTCCGAGGAGTACGAACCACCCGAGATACCCGCACCGGCGTTGCCACCGGCGGCCGGGGCGGCAGCGCCCTCGGCAGCAGCGGCCTCGTCGGCCTCGCGGGACTTGATGACCTGAGCCTGGTGCTGCTCGAAACGAGCCTGCGCCTCGGCGTACTGGGTCTCCCAGGCCTCGCGCTGGGTCTCGAAGCCCTCGAGCCAGTCGTTGGTCTCGGGGTCGAAGCCCTCGGGGTAGATGTAGTTGCCCTGGTCGTCGTAGGACGCGGCCATGCCGTACAGGGTCGGGTCGAACTCGACCGAGGCCGGGTCGGCACCGAAGGACTCGTTGGCCTGCTTCAGCGAGAGGCTGATGCGACGACGCTCGAGGTCGATGTCGATGACCTTGACGAAGATCTCGTCGTTGACCTGGACGACCTGCTCCGGGATCTCCACGTGGCGCTCGGCCAGCTCGGAGATGTGGACCAGACCCTCGATGCCCTCGTCCACGCGGACGAACGCACCGAACGGAACCAGCTTGGTGACCTTACCCGGGACGACCTGACCGATCTGGTGGGTCCGGGCGAACTGCTGCCACGGGTCCTCCTGCGTCGCCTTCAGCGACAGGGAGACACGCTCGCGGTCCATGTCCACGTCGAGAACCTCGACGGTGACCTCCTGGCCGACCTCGACAACCTCGGACGGGTGGTCGATGTGCTTCCAGGACAGCTCGGAGACGTGCACGAGGCCGTCGACGCCACCCAGGTCCACGAAGGCACCGAAGTTGACGATCGAGGAGACGACGCCGGAGCGGACCTGACCCTTCTGCAGGGTCGTGAGGAAGGTCTGGCGAACCTCGGACTGGGTCTGCTCGAGCCAGGCGCGGCGGGACAGGACCACGTTGTTGCGGTTCTTGTCCAGCTCGATGATCTTCGCCTCGAGCTCCTTGCCCACGTAGGGCTGGAGGTCGCGGACGCGACGCATCTCGACGAGAGAGGCCGGCAGGAAGCCACGGAGGCCGATGTCGAGGATGAGACCACCCTTGACGACCTCGATGACGGTACCGGTGACGATGCCGTCTTCTTCCTTGATCTTCTCGATCGTGCCCCAGGCACGCTCGTACTGAGCGCGCTTCTTGGACAGGATGAGGCGGCCTTCCTTGTCCTCCTTCTGGAGAACAAGGGCCTCGATCTCGTCGCCGACCTTGACGACCTCGTTCGGGTCGACGTCGTGCTTGATCGAGAGCTCGCGGCTCGGGATCACACCTTCGGTCTTGTAACCGATGTCGAGCAGGACCTCGTCCCGGTCGACCTTCACGATGACGCCGTCGACGATGTCGCCGTCGTTGAAGTACTTGATCGTCTCGTCGATCGCGGCGAGGAAGGCTTCCTCGTTACCGATGTCGTTGACCGCAACCTGCGGGGTGGTGCTGGTGGCGGTGGTCTCGGTGCTGCTCGTCATGTGGGAAAGGGCTCCGGTTACGGACAGAAAGTCGTAGGTACTGCTACGCCGAGAGCCCGTATCGCACCAAGAAGCCGGACAGCCAATGAAGCACCCTTCCCGGGAACGGGAAGGAGCCTCGAAAACCGAGGGGACATACAACAGGTACGAGCGCGGCCTGCTCCGTCTGAGGCGCGCAGGCCCGCAGCGCAACCTTTAGCATACGGGGGCGGCCGGACAGGGTCAATGCGCGAAGCGCGCACCCGGGGCAGAACCGCTCAACTCCGGCACTACTCGTGTCCTTACGCGTCCTCACGCGCCGCATCGGCAGGTCCGCCGGAGGGCGGCACTGAGCGCAAACTACATCGGCGGGCGAGATGAACCAAGAGTACGAACACGAAGTTGCTCCCCACTCGACGGAGGACGAGGCGGAGGCGACCCGGCGTGACGCGGGGGACGCGGAGAGCAGCCGGGCCAGCCGTGGCTGGTGGGACAGGAACGCCGACGAGTACCAGAACGACCACGGCTCCTTCCTCGGCGACGACCGGTTCGTGTGGGGGCCCGAGGGGCTCGACGAGGCCGAGGCGGGGCTCCTCGGGCCGGCCTCCTCGCTCAAGGGCCTGGACGTCCTGGAGATCGGGGCGGGCGCCGCGCAGTGCTCGCGGTGGCTGGCGGCGCAGGGGGCCCGGCCGGTGGCCCTCGACCTCTCGCACCGGCAGCTCCAGCACGCGCTGCGGATCGGCGGGGACGTCCCGCTGGTGGAGGCCGACGCAGGAGCGCTGCCCTTCCGGGACGGCTCCTTCGATCTGGCGTGCTCGGCGTACGGGGCGGTGCCGTTCGTCGCCGACCCGGTGCGGGTGTTCCGGGAGGTGCGGCGGGTGCTGCGGCCGGGCGGGCGGTGGGTCTTCTCGGTGACGCATCCGATCCGGTGGGCGTTCCCCGACGAGCCGGGCCCGGAGGGCCTGTCCATCGCGGCCTCCTATTTCGACCGCACCCCTTATGTGGAGCAGGACGAGCAGGGGCGGGCCGTCTACGTGGAGCACCACCGGACGATCGGCGACCGGGTGCGGGACGTGGTGGCCGGCGGGTTCCACCTGGTGGACCTCGTGGAGCCGGAGTGGCCCGAGTGGAACAGCCAGGAGTGGGGTGGCTGGTCCCCGCTGCGGGGGAACCTGATCCCGGGCACGGCGATCTTCGTCTGCGAACGCACGGCATAGCCGCGGTGCGGTTGTCGTACTGACAGGTGGGCCCTGTGGACAACGGGGCCCACCTTTTCGCGTCTCGTACGAGACTGACTGCGTGATCCGACACGACGCACTCGACCGTCTCCCCGTCCGCCATGCCGTCCCCGAGCTGCTGGCCGCGCTCGACCGGCGCGGTACGGCCGTGTTGTCCGCGCCTCCCGGCACCGGCAAGACGACGCTGGTGCCGCTGGCGCTCGCGGGTCTCATAGGGGACGGACCGCGGCGACGGGTCCTGGTGGCGGAGCCCCGCCGGATGGCGGTGCGGGCGGCTGCCCGGCGGATGGCGTGGCTGCTAGGCGAGGAGGTCGGCGGGACGGTCGGCTTCTCCGTGCGCGGTGAGCGGCGGACCGGCCCCGCGACCCGGGTCGAGGTGGTGACCACCGGCATCCTGCTCCAGCGGCTCCAGCGCGATCCGGAGCTGGCCGGTGTGGACGTGGTGCTGCTCGACGAGTGCCATGAGCGGCATCTGGACGCGGACACGGCGATGGCCTTCCTCGTGGACGTACGGGCCACCCTGCGCCCGGAGCTGAAGCTGATCGCCGCGTCGGCGACGAGCGACGCCGCGGCATGGGCGGATCTCCTCACGGTCCTGGACGGCGGCGGGCCCGCTCCGGTGGTGTGGAGCAAGGGTGAGGGGCACGGCTGCCGGGTCTTCTTCGCGGCGCCCCCCGCGGGGGTCCGGCCGGCCCACGGCACCTGGGTGGACCCGGCGCTGCTGCGGCACGTGGCCGCGACGGTGCGGCTCGCGATGGAGCGGCACGAGGGAGACGTCCTCTGCTTCCTGCCGGGCACGGGGGAGATCGCCCGGACGGCCGGGATGCTGGCCGGCGTGGACGCGGAGGTGCTCCAGCTGCACGGGCGGGCCCCGGCGGCCGTGCAGGACGCGGTGCTGCGCGGCACGGAACCCGGTGGGCGGCGCCGTGTGGTGCTCGCGACCTCGGTGGCGGAGTCCAGTCTGACGGTGCCGGGAGTGCGGATCGTGGTGGACTCGGGGCTCGCCCGCGAGCCGCGTACGGACCACGCCCGGGGTCTTGGCTCGCTGGCGACGGTGACGGTGTCCGAGGCGACGGCGACGCAGCGGCTCGGCCGGGCCGGCCGCGAGGCCTTCGGCTTCGTGTACCGCTGCTGGGCGGAGGCGAGCGACGGGGGCAGGCCGCGCTTCCCGTCACCGGAGATCAAGGTCGCCGACCTGGCGGACTTCGCCCTGAGGGCCGCCTGCTGGGGCGATCCGACGGCGGAGGGGCTCGCGCTGCTCGACGCGCCGCCGGCCGGGGCGATGGCGGCGGCCCGGTCGGTGCTCGGGTCGATCGGGGCCGTGGACCCGGCAGGCCGGGCGACGGAGCGGGGGGTACGGATGTCCCGGCTCGGGCTGCACCCCCGGCTCGGCCGTGCCCTGCTGGACGGCGCGCCGGAGGTAGGGGCACGGCGGGCGGCCGAGGTGGTGGCGCTGCTCAGCGAGGAGCCGCCGCGTGACTACGGGGACGATCTGGCGGCGGCCTGGCGGGCGGCACGCCGGGGCTCCGACGGGTACGGCGCCCGGTGGAAGGCGGAGGCCCGCCGTCTGGAGCGGTCGGCGGCCGAATCGGTCGGCGGCGGAGGCGGCACGGCAGGGGGCGGCTCGCCGGTGGGTGAGGACGCGGTGGCCGGCCTGGTGACGGCGCTGGCCTTTCCCGAGCGGGTGGCCAGGGCCCGGGGGCAGGGCGGCTATCTGATGGTGTCGGGAAGCGGGGCCAGGCTCGCGGAGGGCTCGGCGCTGCGGGCGACTCCGTGGCTGGCCGTGGCGGTGGCGGACCGTACGGCTCGGGACGCCACGGCACGGGTGCGGCTGGCCGCCGTGGTGGACGAGGACATGGCGCGGCGGGCGGCCGGTCATCTGCGGTCCACCGGCGAGGAGGTCCGCTGGGAGGACGGCGACGTGGTCGCGCGTTCGGTGGACCGGCTGGGCGCGGTCGAGCTGACGGTCCGGCCGCTCGGGTCCGGTGCCGAGCCCGCGCTCGTACGGGAGGCGCTGCTCGACGGCCTGCGGCGGGAGGGGCTCGGTCTGCTGCGGTGGAGCCGGGAGGCCGGGGAGCTGCGGGAGCGGCTCGCGTTCCTGCACCGGGAGCTGGGGGAGCCGTGGCCGGACATGGCGGACGCGTCGCTGGTCGACCGGGCCGGGGAGTGGCTGGAGCCCGAGCTGTCCCGGGCCGCGCGGCGGGCGGATCTGGGGAGGATCGACGCCGGTGAGGCGCTGCGGCGGCTGCTGCCGTGGGCCTCGGGCGAGGCGGGCCGGCTGGGAGAGCTGGCGCCGGAGCGGATCGAGGTGCCGAGCGGTTCGCGGATCCGGGTGGAGTACGGGGGTGAGCGGCCGGTGCTCTCGGTGAAGCTCCAGGAGATGTTCGGGCTCGCCGAGACACCTCGGGTGGCGGGTGTCCCGGTGCTCGTCCACCTCCTCTCGCCCGCCGGGCGGCCGGCGGCGGTGACTGCCGACCTGGCGTCCTTCTGGCGGGACGGTTACCGGGCGGTGCGGTCCGAGCTGAGGGGGCGCTATCCGAAGCACCCGTGGCCGGAGGATCCGTCGACGGCGGAGCCCACGCGGCACACGAGCGCGCGGCTCAGACGGGAGGGGTGACCGGGGCGGCGTCGGGTTCCGGTGCCGGGCGGCGGGAACGGGCCTCCAGCCAGAGGGCGAGGGCGAGGAGGAGGACCGCGAGGAAGGTGAGGCTCCAGGGGAGGTAGGAGACGAGCATGAGAACCGTGAGGCGGTTGGAGGAGACCATCTCGCCGACGCTTCGGACGTAGTCCTCGCGCATCTTCACGTGTCCCTCGAAGACGGTGACGGTGTCCCGGCCCATCAGCGCCTTGGCGTTGCGGAGCTCCTCCTTGTGGATCTCCTCGCCGTTGACGGGGGCGCCGGTGACCGGCTCGATCCAGAACATCCGCTTGGTCGTGTACCAGCGGCTGAGGCCGGATTCGGCGATGACCTGCGGGGGGATCTTGACCGGCATGGTCTTGGGCATGGGGACCCGGGTCCAGGGGACGGTCTGCTCGAAGTAGTAGACCTCCATGCCCCGGAAGGTGCGGGTGCCCTTGTAGTGGATGGGGGCGGAGGTGCGGGTCTGGGCGTCGAAGTACTGGTAGTCCCGCTTCTCGGTGAGGAAGGGCCACTTGAACTCGATGCCCTCGCGCCGGACCGGGTCGCCGTCGACGGACTCGCCGGTGGCGTGGACCGGGTCCTGGGTGTGGGCGTCGAAGATGTACCGCTCGGGGACCTTGGAGACCATCTTGCCGTCGGGGCCCGTGATGTAGGCGAGGGCGTCCCAGACGACGACGTCGCGTCCGGCGTCGCGTTCGATGCGCCGCGACTCCTCCACGTTGCCCTTGAGGGTCTGGATGATCGTGATCTTGTCGACCTTCTCCGCCTGGAGCGTGGAGTAGTTGAGGAGGGTGGCGGGCTTCGCCTCAAGGACGGTCTCCTGGTACTGGTTCGGCGGGATCCTCGCCAGCCGGGGGAAGGCGTACCAGCGCAGGGTCGGGGCCATCGCCGCGCAGAAGACGGCGAGGGCGAGGAGGACGAGGCCGGCTCGGCGGCGCACGGTCGCCGCCCCTACTTCTTGGGGCCGGGATCGGCGGTCAGCAGGGGCTTGGGCGAGGTGGGGCCGTCGGGCGGCAGATCGACCACGGAGACGAGGAGGACGAAGAGGAGGACTGGGGCGAGTCCGATGGCGGCGGCGACGAGGGCGCGCATGGTCGGCCTCCCGGAAGGCGATCTGATGGGTCGTCAGGGCGGGGAGCACCGTAGCAACGCGACCGCGAGATGAGAACACGTCGCACCACGCGGGCCACCACGACACCGTGACCGCGACCCCGCGCCTCCCGCCTTCGCTCCGGGAACGCGAAGCGCCGCCTCACCGTCCGGTGGGGACGGGAGGCGGCGCGGAGGGAGACGCGGCGCGGAGGCGCGGCCGGGTCAGGCCGAGGGCGAGGGGGAGGCCTCGGGCGACTCGGTGCCGGACGACGTCGGTTCCGGGCTCGGCTCCGGGGTCGGGGTCGGCGTCGGCGTCGGCGTCGAGGTGGGAGCGGTGACCGTCAGCTTGACGTCCGTGCTGCCGCCACCCGGCGCGGTCAGGCGGATCACGTACTCGCCGGCCTTGTCGCCCGCGAAGAGCTCGGGGAGCGTGATCAGGCCGTCCGCGTCGGTCTTGAGGGAGACCGTCCGGAACGTGTCGCCCGTCACCGCGTCCTTGAAGTACGGGCTGTCGGCGCTCGCTTCGCCCGTCGCCGAGGCGACGATCACGGCGGTGACGAGTACACCGGGGGCGAGCACGCCCTTGTCGGTGGCCTTCAGCTGCACCTTCGGGGTGAAGGCGGTGCCGGTGGTCGCCGACAGGGTGTCATCGGCGGTACGGACGAGGGTGTCCGCCCGGCGCTCGGTGACGGTCGCGGCGAACACGGTGGCGTTCATGGTGCGGCCCGAGACGGTGGCGTTGACCGTGAACGAGCCGACCTTCTCGCCCGCCCGCAGTGCGGGGGCGTGGGCGATGCCGCTCGAACCGGTGGTCACGGTGACGGTCGTCGCGCCGCCGGAGAAGCGGGTGTCGGTGGCGCCGGTGACCTCGAAGCGGATGCTCACACCGGGGACCGGCGTACCCGAGGCGTCGAGGGCGGCGACCGCCGCGGACTTGGCGAAGGTGCTCTCGGTGACCGCGGTGAGCTGTCCCGTCGCGACGGGCGCGAGCCGCGCGACCCTGACGGCCGGCGGCACGGTCGGGGGCTTCGTCGGCGGGGTGACCGGCGGCGTGGTCGGGGTGGGGGGCGTCGGCGTCGGCGTCGGCGTGCCGCCCTCGGTGGGCCCGCCCGGCTGGGTCGGCCTCGGGGCGCCCGGCGTGGACGGCTGGGGAGCGGGCGACGTCGGGGAGGGCGAGAGCGGGCTGGTGGGACGGTTGCCCCGCGGGCCGTCGCTGCGGTCGACCGGCAGCACCCCGGTGCCGTCCGGGATCTGGTGGGTGCCGCGCTGGTAGTACTCGAACCACGACAGGACCGTGTTGAGGTACTCCCGCGAGCGGTTGTAGCTGAGGATCGCCCGGTCGAGGTCGGCCTTGAGGGCGAGGTTGCGGTCGTTCGCGCAGAGGTAGAGACCCGCGGCCTGCGCGGCGTCGTAGATGTTGTTGGGGTCCTTCTTCCCGTCGCTGTTCGCGTCCTGGCCCCAGGTCGCCCAGGTGGACGGGATGAACTGCATCGGGCCCACGGCGCGGTCGTGGGTGGCGTCGTTGTCGTAGGCGCCGTCGTCGGTGTCGGAGATGTTGGCGAATCCGACGCCGTTGAGGACGGGGCCGAGGATCGGCGAGAAGGTCGTGCCGTTGGCGTCGACCCGGCCGCCGCGGGCCTGTCCCGACTCGACCTTGCCGATGCCGGCGAGCAGCTGCCAGGGCAGGTTGCAGGCGGGGTCGGTCGAGCGGATCGACTGCTCGGCGCGCTTGTAGGCGGAGAGCACGGACGCGGGTATGCCGGCCTCGGCGGGCCCGGTGATCACCGGCAGGTTGATGCTCGCGCCGGGCTTGTTCGGCGTGGTCAGCGGCGGCAGCTCGGTGTAGTACGGGGAATCGCCCGTCGCCGAGTGGTCGCCGGACGGCGACGCCGTGTCCCCGGCGCCGATCGCACGGTCCCCGCCGGTGTTGTCGGCGGTCGGCGGTATCGCTTCGGGTGCCTGCGAGGCGGCGAGCGCGGCGACCGCCGCGGCCACCACCGCACCGCTGGTGGCTCCCCTGCGCAGCCTGCGGCCCAAGTGCGCTGACATCTCCGTGGTCCCTTCCCCCTCGACGGCGGTCCCGCGCTCCCCGCGTGAGACCTCCGGCGACCCTATGCCAACTCCGGCCCGTCGAACACCGGCGCCTGACCGGCTTTCACTCTTTCGTCACCACTCGGCCGCTCCCCGACCAGGGACGGACGGGAACCGAGGGGAGCGTCGGGCACCTCTTGCACTGCGGCCGATGCCACACTCCGGCCGTCACCACCGGAACCTGGGGGAGCTCCCGTTGCCGTTCACGCTGAGTCATGCCGCTGCCGTGCTGCCCGGATTGCGCCGGAACGGGACCGCGCGCGGACCACTGGTCGCGTCGGCTCTCGTCGCCGGCTCCTTCGCGCCCGACATGACCTATTTCGCCGCCACGGCGTTCCCCGGGGCGATGGTCCTCGGGGACGTCACCCACTCCCCCGCCGGGATCGTCACCGCCGACGTCCTGATCACCGCCGCGCTCGTGGCGCTGTGGCTGATGGTGCGTGAGCCGCTCGCGGCGCTGCTGCCCGCCCGGTGGCGCGGGCGGGTGTACGGGCTCGCGCGGGGCGGCGTCTGGCGCGACCGGCATCCGGCGGTGCTCGCCGGGTGGTTCGGTCTCTCCGCGATCATCGGCGCGACGACCCATGTGGTGTGGGACTCCTTCACCCACCTCGACCGCTGGGGCACCCGGGCGATCCCGTTCCTCGGCGACGTCGTGGCCGGGTTCCCGGTCTATCTCTATGCGCAGTACGGGGGTTCGGCACTGGCGCTGGGGCTTCTGGGCTGGTTCGTGGCGCGGGCGCTGCGCTCCGCGGGTGCGGGCGTGGAGCTGCCGGCCCGGGTGCCGGTACCGGGACGGCGCGGGCGGCTGTTCGCGGTCTGCCTGATCGGCGGCTGTGTCCTCGCCGGGGTCGCGCACCGGGTGCTGCGCTGGGCCGCGTACTGGGGCTGGGACCGGATCGAGACGCCCCTGGACGTCATTCCGACGGCCTGCTTCGGGGCCGGCGCGGGGCTCGCCGTCGGGCTCGTGCTGTACGGGGCGGTGGCGCGGCTGCTCCCCAGGCCGCCCACTGCGGTGCCGGATGTCCCGGCCACCCCTCTCCCCGCTCCGGAGGAGAAGGCCGGGGATCCCCGGGCGGAGCGCTCCCGTCAGGAAGCTCGCTGATCGTCTCCGGCGGGGTGAAGCCGCGCGCGGCGGCGGCGCCGGAGAGTCTGCGGTGCACGACGAGGGAGATCCCCTCCAGGGTGCGGACGCCGTACCGCATGGTGGGGTTGTCGTGACTGAGGAGGGCGATCCGGTAGTCGGTCGCCGGCGCGGCGGGGGCGGCCGGCCGTGCGATGCCGATGCTGTGGACGCGCCAGGCGTGGGTGGCCCGGGTCAGCCAGCCGTTCTTGAGGTGGACCTTGACCGTGCGGGGCGCGCCCGCGGTGACACCCCAGGCCTGTTCGCGGACCACCTGGCCCATCAGGTTCAGCGCCTCGGTGCGGCGGGAGACCGCGGCGAGCAGGGCGAGCTGGTCCCGGGCGGTGGTGCGGGTGAGGCCCCAGTAGCGGTCGTGGCCGAGGATCGTGTCCTGCGCTCCGGCCTCGCGCAGGACCCTGTTCAGCCGGGCGCGGGAGAGCCCCTGCCACAGGGCGGTGGCGGCGGTGTTGTCGGAGCGGGTGATCATCGCCTTCATCCGCTGGGTCTCGAGCCGGGTGGGCTCCCGGCCGAGCTCCTCGGCGCGCCCGAGGACGGCCTGCAGGATGAGGACCTTCGCGATGCTGGCCGAGTCGTACTCCAGGGTGTCGCCGAGCCGGCAGCGCAGTCCGCGGCGGGCGTCGTGGACGGCGACCGAGACCGTGCCGTCGCGGCCCTTGAGGGCGGCCGCGATGTCCTGGGAGAGGCGGGCCGCGAGGGCGGGCTCGCGGGTGGAGGTGCAGGGTGCGGGGGCCTGCGCCTTGGCGGGCGAGGCGGTGCCGGACGCCCCGAGGAGGGCGGTGAGGAGGACCCAGGCTCTCAGGCGGGAGCGGCTCGTGATCATGCGCCCAGTCTCGGGAGCGGGGCCGTGAGGCCGCCCCTCGACTGGTCCACCTGGCGCAGGTGCCCCTGCGACCTGGGCCGGACCCGGGGTGCGGGTTCAGGCCCGGAAGCCTAGGCCCGGCAGAGGGCGCCGTCCCGTTGTGCCCAACCGTCCCGCCCAGCGGGACGATTGCCCACAACGGGGGGGCGCGGCCCAAACGGGGTGGGTGGCCCGCAACGGGCCGGCGGCCCGCAAGAGGCGGGTCGCAACGGGATGGCGGGCACCCGGTGGGCCCAGGCAACAACCGGGTGGGCGGGCCCGTAGGGGGCCCGCCCGTCGGCCTGTCGTCAGTGTGCCGCCGAGTCCCAGTCGTGGCCCACGCCGACGGAGACGTCCAGCGGGGCGCGCAGGTCGGCCGCCGCGGACATCTGCTCGCGGACCAGTGCCTCGACCCGCTCGCGCTCGCCGGGGGCGAGTTCGAGCACGATTTCGTCGTGGACCTGGAGGAGCATCCGGGAAGCGAGGCCCGCCTCGGTGAGCGCCCTGTCCACGTTGAGCATGGCGACCTTGACGATGTCGGCGGCCGTGCCCTGGATGGGGGCGTTGAGCGCCATCCGCTCGGCGGACTCGCGGCGCTGCCGGTTGTCGCTGTTGAGGTCCGGCAGGTAGCGGCGGCGGCCCAGCATCGTCTCCGTGTACCCGGTGGCGCGGGCCTCGTCGACGACCCGGCGCAGATAGTCCCGCACCCCGCCGAAGCGCTCGAAGTAGGTGTCCATCAGTCCGCGGGCCTCGCCCGGGTCGATGTTCAGCTGCTGGGAGAGACCGAAGGCGGAGAGTCCGTACGCCAGGCCGTACGACATGGCCTTGATCTTGCGGCGCATCTCGGCGTCGACGGCGGACCGCTCGACGCCGAAGACCTGGGAGGCGACGGTGGTGTGGAGGTCCTCGCCGGAGGTGAAGGCCTCGATGAGGCCCTCGTCCTCGGAGAGGTGCGCCATGACGCGCAGCTCGATCTGGCTGTAGTCGGCGGTCATGAGGGCCTCGAAGCCCTCGCCGACGACGAAGCCGTGCCGGATGGCCCGGCCCTCGTCCGTCCGCACCGGCACGTTCTGCAGGTTGGGGTCGGTGGAGGACAGCCGGCCGGTGGCGGCGACGGTCTGGCTGAAGGTGGTGTGGATCCGGCCGTCGGCGGCGATCGTCTTGATCAGGCCCTCGACGGTGGAGCGCAGCCGCGCCTGCTCACGGTGCCGGAGCATGATCACGGGCAGGTCGTGCTCGGTCTGGGCGGCGAGCCAGGCGAGCGCGTCGGCGTCCGTGGTGTAACCGGTCTTGGTCTTCTTCGTCTTCGGCAGGTTCAGCTCGCCGAAGAAGACCTCCTGGAGCTGCTTGGGCGAGCCGAGGTTGAACTCGTGCCCGACGGAGGCGTGCGCCTCCTTCACGGCCTGCTGCACGGCGCCGGCGAACTGCTGCTCCATCGCCTCCAGATGGTCGCGGTCGGCGGCGATGCCGTGCCGCTCCAGCCGGGCGAGGAGCACCGAGGTGGGCAGCTCGACCTCGTGGAGGAGTTCGCGGGCGCCGACCTCGGCGAGCCGCTCGTCGAAGGCCCCGGCGAGGTCGAGGACGGCCCGCGCCTGGGTCATGAGGGCCTCGGCCTCGGCGGTGTCGTCGGCGCCGAAGGCGAGCTGTCCGTCGGCGGCGGCCGCGGGGGCCAGCTCACGGTGGAGGTACTCCACGGAGAGCGCGTCGAGCGCGAAGGAGCGGCGGCCGGGCTTGACGAGGTAGGCGGCGAGGGCGGTGTCCATGGTGACGCCCGCGATGCTCCAGCCGTGCTCGGGGAAGACCCGCATGGCGCCCTTGGCGTTGTGCATGACCTTGGGCCGGGCGGGGTCGGCGATCCACGTGGACCAGGCCCGCTCGTCGGCCTCGTCGAGCGCGCTCGGCTCGAACCAGGCGGCGGCTCCTCCGGCGGCGGCGAGGGCGATCTCGCTGACGTTCCCCGTGCCGAGGGCCCAGCTGTCGACGGTGGCGATGCCGAGGGGCTCGGTGCCGTGCTCGGCGAGCCAGGGGGCGAGCTCTCCGGAGCCGAGGACGGAGCCGTCGATCTCCACGCCGGCGTCGGGCGCCGGGGCGGCTTCCTCCGCGGCGCCCGGGTCGACGGCGAGGAGCCGCTCGCGCAGCGACGGGTTGCGGATCTCCAGGGTGTCGAGGACGAGCGCGACGGCCCCGCGGTCGTACGGCTCGCGGGCCAGGTCCGTCACGGCCTTCGGCAGCTCGACGTCCCGGACCATCTCGGTCAGCCGGCGGTTCAGCCGGACCGACTCCAGGTGGTCGCGGAAGTTCTGGCCCGCCTTGCCCTTGACCTCGTCGGCGCGCTCGACGAGCTCGGCGAAGGAGCCGAACTGGTTGATCCACTTGGCGGCGGTCTTCTCGCCGACACCGGGGATGCCCGGCAGGTTGTCGGACGGGTCGCCGCGCAGGGCGGCGAAGTCGGGGTACTGCGCGGGCGTGAGGCCGTACTTCTCCTGGACCTTCTCCGGGGTGAAGTGGGTGACCTCGGAGACGCCCTTGGTCGGGTAGATCACGGTGGTGCGGTCGGAGACCAGCTGGAAGGAGTCCCGGTCACCGGTGAAGATCCGGACGTCGAAGCCCTCGGCCTCGGCCTGGGTGGTGAGGGTCGCGATGACGTCGTCCGCCTCGAAGCCGTCGATGGCGAAGCGCGGCACGTTCATCGCGTCGAGGAGCTCGCCGATCAGCTCGACCTGCCCCTTGAACTCGTCGGGGGTCTTCGAGCGGTTCGCCTTGTACTCCGGGAACTCCTCGGACCGCCAGGTCTTCCGCGACACGTCGAAGGCGACCGCGAAGTGCGTGGGCGCCTCGTCGCGGAGCGTGTTCGCCAGCATCGACGCGAAGCCGTAGATCGCGTTCGTCGGCTGCCCCGTCGCGGTCGTGAAGTTCTCCGCGGGCAGCGCGAAGAACGCCCGGTACGCGAGCGAGTGCCCGTCCATGAGGAGCAGGCGGGGGCGGGTGTCTGCGGGGTTCTTCGATGCTGTCTCGGCCACACCACGATCCTGCCACGGACGACTGACAATCCCGTCCACACGGCGGAGGTGCCTGGCTGTCCGTCCCGCGTGACAGGATCGGAGACGTACGCCGCAGGATTACCGCTCAAGGGAGAGCGCGATGGTCAGCAAGCCGCCGGTCGGTGACCCGGTCCAGGACGCACCGCAGGTCACGCCGCCCCAGCACGCCGCGGCGGGCCTGCCCGCCGTCGGGCACACCCTGCGGATCGCCCAGGAGCAGATGGGGACGCTGCGCACCGCCCGGACCCTCCTGAAGGTCAACCAGAAGGACGGCTTCGACTGTCCCGGCTGCGCCTGGCCCGAGGCGGACAAGCGGCACGTGGCGGAGTTCTGCGAGAACGGGGCGAAGGCGGTCGCCGAGGAGGCGACGCTGCGCCGGGTGACCCCGGAGTTCTTCGCCGCGCACCCGGTGGCGGACCTGGCCACCCGCAGCGGGTACTGGCTGGGCCAGCAGGGCCGGATCACCCAGCCGATGCTCCTGGAGAAGGGCAGCGGGAAGGGGGGCGCGCCGGAGGGCGGCGAGCGGTACGAGCCGGTGACCTGGGAGCGGGCTTTCGCGATCATCGCCGAGGAGCTCCGGGCGCTCGGCTCCCCCGACGAGGCGCTCTTCTACACCTCGGGACGGACCAGCAACGAGGCGGCGTTCCTGCTCCAGCTCTTCGCCCGCGAGTTCGGCACGAACAACCTGCCCGACTGCTCCAACATGTGCCACGAGTCCTCGGGCTCGGCCCTGACGGAGACCATCGGCATCGGCAAGGGCAGCGTCTCCCTGGAGGACCTGCACCGGGCGGACCTGATCATCGTGGCCGGGCAGAACCCGGGGACGAACCATCCGCGGATGCTCTCGGCCCTGGAGAAGGCGAAGACGGCCGGCGCGAAGATCATCTCGGTCAATCCGCTGCCCGAGGCCGGCCTGGAGAAGTTCAAGAACCCGCAGACCCCGCAGGGCATGCTCAAGGGCGCCGCGCTCACCGACCTCTTCCTGCAGATCCGCATCGGCGGCGACCAGGCCCTGTTCCGGCTCCTCAACAAGCTGGTCCTCCAGACGCCCGGCGCGGTCGACGAGGAGTTCGTACGGGAGCACACCCACGGCTTCGAGGAGTTCGCGGCGGCGGCGAAGGAGGCCGACTGGGACGAGACGCTCGCCGCCACCGGACTCGACCGGACCGCGATCGAGCGGGCCCTGGAGATGGTGCTCGCCTCGGAGCGGACCGTCGTCTGCTGGGCGATGGGCCTCACCCAGCACAAGCACTCCGTGCCGACCATCCGCGAGGTGGTCAACTTCCTGCTGCTGCGCGGCAACATCGGCCGGCCGGGCGCCGGGGTCTGCCCGGTCCGCGGTCATTCCAACGTGCAGGGCGACCGCACGATGGGCATCTTCGAGCGGCCCGCGCCCGCCTTCCTCGACGCCCTGGACAAGGAGTTCGGGATCGTCTCGCCGCGCCACCACGGCTTCGACGTGGTCCGTTCGATCCAGGCGCTGCGCGACGGCGAGGCGAAGGTGTTCTTCGCGATGGGCGGCAACTTCGTGGCGGCGACGCCCGACACGGAGGTCACCGAGGCCGCGATGCGCACCGCGCGCCTGACCGTGCACGTGTCGACGAAGCTGAACCGCTCGCACGCGGTCACGGGCACGCGCGCGCTGATCCTGCCGACCCTGGGCCGCACCGACAAGGACGTGCAGGCCAGTGGCAAGCAGTTCGTGACGGTCGAGGACTCGATGAGTCTGGTGCACGCCTCGCGCGGCAACCTGCCGCCCGCCAGTCCGCACCTGCTGTCCGAGCCGGCGATCGTGGCACGGATGGCCCGCGCGGTCCTCGGCGCCGGCTCGGCCACCCCCTGGGAGGAGTTCGAGGCGGACTACGCCACGATCCGGGACCGCATCGCGCGCGTGGTGCCCGGTTTCCAGGACTTCAACGCCCGGCTCGCGGCGAACCCGGGCGGCTTCGCGCTGCCCCACGGCCCGCGCGACGAGCGCCGCTTCCCCACCAAGACCGGCAAGGCCAACTTCACGGCGGCGCCCGTCGAGTACCCGAAGGTGCCCGAGGGGCGGCTGCTGCTGCAGACGCTGCGCTCGCACGACCAGTACAACACCACGATCTACGGCCTGGACGACCGCTACCGGGGCATCAAGGGCGGCCGCCGGGTCGTCCTGGTCCACCCCGAGGACGCGGCGGCCCTCGGCTTCGCCGACGGCGACTACGCGGATCTGGTGAGCGAGTGGACGGACGGCAGCGAGCGGCGGGCTCCCGGCTTCCGGGTGGTGCACTACCCGACGCCCCGGGGATGCGCGGCGGCCTACTACCCGGAGACCAACGTCCTCGTGCCGCTGGAGTCGACGGCGGACATCAGCAACACCCCCGCCAGCAAGTCCGTGATCGTGCGTCTGGAAGAATCCGCTCCCGCCTAAGCGTTTGCTCAGGCAGCTCAGGAAGATCAGCCGTACGAAGATTGAACGGAGTCGGGCCATGGGTGAACAGCAGCACGTGAAGTTCCCGCAGGAGGTCATCGACGAGTACGCGGCGCTGGGCGTCGACCTCCCGGCGCTCTTCTCCGCCGGGCACCTCGGGAACCGGATGGGCGTCCAGATCCTGGAGGCCTCGGCCGAGCGGGTCGTCGGCACGATGCCGGTGGAGGGCAACACCCAGCCGTACGGCCTGCTGCACGGCGGCGCTTCCGCGGTGCTCGCCGAGACCCTCGGGTCCATCGGCTCGATGCTGCACGGCGGAGTCTCGAAGATCGCGGTCGGCGTCGACCTGAACTGCACCCACCACCGCGGAGCGCGCAGCGGCCTGGTGACCGGCGTCGCGACCCCGGTGCACCGCGGACGCTCCACCGCCACATACGAGATCGTGATCACCGACGAGCAGGACAAGCGGGTCTGCACCGCCCGGCTGACCTGCATGCTGCGCGAGATCACCGCCAAGGACGCGGGCGACCTGCCGGAGGCCGGACGGGCCTGAACCGTCCGCTCCGGGCGGGCGACCCGCCCCGGAGCGGCACACGGACGGACGGCACGCAGACAGCCAGCACGTCGAAGGAAACGGCGCGGCGCGGGACGGGGCGACCCTCCCGCGCCGCGCCGTTCCCCTCTCCGCTCCCTTCAACTTCCTTACCCCCGGCCCCTCTTGCCCCACGCGGCCACAGCCGCTTCACTGGCGAACCTCCCCCACAGGAGAACACCCGATCCACTCACACACCGAGGGGTTCTTCGTGACCGCCGTTCGCACCACCTACGCGCTGACCACAGTCACCGCCGCCGCCTGCGCCGCCGTCCTCGCCACCGCGATCCCGGCCTCGGCGATCAACTCGTACAACGCGGCCCCCGCCCCCGAGCGCACCGAGGTCGGCGCGCTCGTCGCGACCTGGGACAACGACGGCGACCCCGCCACACCGGACCGCGTCGACTGGGTCTGCTCCGGCACCATGATCGACGCGAACACCTTCCTCACGGCCGCGCACTGCACGACGGACTGGCCGGACAACGTCCGCTTCCACGTCTCGCTCGACCAGGACGTGCAGGCCGGCCTCGACAAGGCCGCCGCCGCCCACCCGGGCGACCCGGCCGCCCAGGCCCGCAGCGTGGCCGTCGAGGGCACCGCCCACAACCACCCCGCCTATCCCGGCCCGGCCTCCGACACCCACGACATCTCGGTGATCGAAGTGCCCGCCTCCGCCATGAAGGCCCGCTGGTCCTTCACCCCGGCGACCCTCCCCCGGGCCGGCGCCCTCGACGCCCTCGGCGCACAGGGCCTGAACACCACCCCCTTCCTGGTCGCCGGCTACGGCACCGAGGAGTCGAAGCGCGGCCCGGGCGGGCACACCCACCCCGGCGGCGGCGTCCGCATGAAGGCGCCGGTCTCCTTCGACGCGCTGAACCCCGCCTGGATCCGGCTCGCCATGACCGCGCCCCAGGGGAACGGCGGCGCCTGTTACGGCGATTCGGGCGGCCCCAACTTCGCGACCCTGAACGGCACATTGACCCTGGTGGCCACCACGATCACGGGCGATTCGCCGTGCTACGCCACCAATGTGACGTACCGACTGGACAGTCCCGGGGCGCGCGCGTTCCTGAAGCCGTACGTGCAGCTCCCCTGACCTCTCCCCTCACACTGAGTGACGTTCGCGCGGGTGGGAAGGGACGGGATCCGTTGAGGACCGATGAGCCGTTCCGTCCGCTGAGGTTTCTGCCACTGTCCGATATCCGGAGAGTCGGCCGACGCCTCGGACAGGAGCAAGATTCACTCAAGCCCCTTAGCGGAACTGCACGTTCTCACTATGTGAACACTGCATTACAGACCGCTATGCCCCGGTTTTCCCACCCGCCGAACACACTCTTTCCCCGTCGGCATAACAAGACAGTCACATCCTTCCCTCGGCGCTCCCCGACCCTCCCCACCTGCGCTTAGAGTCACCGCCAGTCACCGCGCCGCCGGGCGCGTCCTACTGCACGGCCCTGTACCAACCCAGTACGGCCCGGCGTTCCAAAAACGGCACCCCTCGCTCCGCAGCTTCACGGCACCGCCTCATCCGAGGGGGCCGCGCCAGGGAAAGGACCCTTCGTGCGAAACCGTTCGATGCTCATACTCACCACCGCGGTCACCGCGGGAGCACTCACCCTCACCGCCTGTGGTTCGCGCGACGACAAGGACGGCGCGGCCAAGGGCGGTGACGGCGGCAACGTCACCGTGACCATCGGCCTCGACGCCCCCCTCACGGGCGAGCTCTCCGCCCTCGGTCTCGGCATCAAGAACTCGGCCGACCTGGCGGTCAAGACGGCCAACAAGAAGGAATACGTCAAGGGCGTGACCTTCAAGCTGGAGTCCCTGGACGACCAGGCCCAGCCCTCCGCCGGCCAGCAGAACGCGACCAAGTTCGTCGCCGACAAGACCGTCCTCGGCGTCGTCGGCCCGCTGAACTCCGGTGTCGCCGAGGCCATGCAGAAGGTCTTCGACGACGCGAAGCTGGCGCAGGTCTCCCCGGCCAACACCAACCCGGCCCTGAGCCAGGGTGTCAACTGGGCCTCCGGCGACAAGAAGCGCGGCTACAAGTCGTACTTCCGCACCGCCACCACCGACGCCATCCAGGGCCCGTTCGCGGCCCAGTACGTCTTCAACGAGGCCAAGAAGACCAAGGCCTTCATCATCGACGACAAGAAGACCTACGGCGCCGGCCTCGCGGGCACCTTCAAGGGCGAGTTCGAGAAGCTCGGCGGCAAGGTCCTCGGCACCGAGCACATCAACCCGGACACCAAGGACTTCTCCGCGGTCGCGACCAAGGTGAAGAGCTCCGGCGCCGACGTCGTCTACTACGGTGGCGAGTACCCGGCCGCCGGCCCGCTGGCCAAGCAGATCAAGGAAGCCGGCGCGAAGGTCGTCGTCGTCGGCGGCGACGCGCTCTTCAGCCCGGAGTACGTGAAGCTGGCGGGCGCCACGGCGGCCGAGGGCGACTTCGCCACCTCCGTCGGCGCACCGATCGAGTCCCTCGCCTCGGCCAAGGACTTCCTGGCCGACTACAAGACCGGTGGCTACAAGGAGGCCTACGAGGCCTACGGCGGCTACTCGTACGACTCGACCTGGGCCATCATCGAGGCCGTCAAGAAGGTCGTCGACGGCAACGGCGGCAAGCTCCCGGACGACGCCCGCGCCAAGGTCGTCGAGGCCGTCCAGGGTGTCTCCTTCGAGGGCGTCAGCGGCAAGGTCGCCTTCGACGAGTTCGGTGACACCACCAACAAGCAGCTGACCGTCTACAAGGTCGAGGGCGGCGCGTTCAAGCCGGTCAAGTCCGGCACCTTCGGCGGCTGATCCCCACCCCACCACTCACGCACCACCTTCACCGCGCGGGGGGCCGCACCAGGCGCCCCGCGCGGTGTCACATCCGTCGAAAGTCTCGGAGGACAATGCGGTGAACGAACTGCCGCAGCAGCTGGTCAACGGCCTGCTACTGGGATCCATGTACGGGCTCGTCGCCGTCGGCTACACGATGGTCTACGGCATCGTCCAGCTCATCAACTTCGCCCATGGCGAGATCTTCATGACCGGCGGCTTCGGGGCCCTGACGGTCTGGCTCATCCTTCCCGGCGGCACCAGCATGTGGGTCGCGCTGCCCGTCATGATCATCGGTGCCGTGGTCGTCGCGACGACCATAGCCATCGGGGCGGAACGGTTCGCCTACCGTCCGCTCCGCGGCGGCCCCCGCCTCGCCCCGCTCATCACGGCCATCGGCCTCTCGCTCGCCCTGCAGTACGCCGTATGGGTCTGGTACCCGGAGGCCAAGTCCGCCCGGACCTTCCCGCAGATCCCCGGCGGCGCCATCGAGCTCGGCCCGGTCACCATCCAGACCGGCGACGTCTTCCTCCTCATCGCCGCCCCGATCTGCATGGCCTTCCTCGCCTTCTTCGTCATGCGCACCCGCGTCGGCCGCGGCATGCAGGCCACCGCGCAGGACCCGGACACCGCGAAGCTCATGGGCGTCAACACCGACCGGATCATCGTGATCGCGTTCGCCCTCGGTGCCGCGATGGCCGCCATCGGAGCCGTCGCCTACGGCCTCAAGTACGGCGTCGTCGACTACAAGATGGGCTTCCTCCTCGGCCTCAAGGCCTTCACGGCCGCGGTCCTCGGCGGAATCGGCAACATCTACGGAGCCATGCTCGGCGGAGTCGTCCTCGGTGTCGCCGAGACCATGGCGACGGCGTACATCAGCCACATCCCCGGTATGGAGCAGCTCGGCGGCCAGTCCTGGGCCGACGTCTGGGCCTTCGTACTCCTCATCGTCGTACTCCTCGCCCGGCCGCAAGGCCTCCTCGGCGAGCGCGTCGCGGACAGGGCGTGAGCACCATGACCACCATCTCCGAGAACCCCAAGGCAGCCGCGGCCCCCGAGCCCGCTGCCGAGGCCACCGGCCTCATCGGCTTCGTCCCGGCCACGGCCGCCCGCGCCCTCACCCTGGGCGGCGGCGTCCTCACCGTCGTCAGCTGCTTCCTCGCCTGGACCTGGACCCCCCGCTTCCCCGGCGACCTCACGTACTACGGCTCCCCCGCCGGCCTCCAGATGCAGGTCCTGGTCACCGGCGCGCTCACCGCCCTCTTCGCCCTCTCCTCGTACGGCGTCAAGGGAACCCGCTGGCTGACCCCGGCCGGCGGCGACGCGGCCCTCAAGCTCGCCGCCCTCGCCAACTTCGCCATCACCTGGTTCACCGTCGGCGCCATCAGCATCCAGCTCGGCGGCCCCGTCAACCTGGAGCCCGGCGGCGCGGTCGTCGCACTCGCCTCCCTCCTCGCCCTCCTCGGCGCCCTCGCCCTCCCCTTCGAGCGGCCCAAGGTCCTCCCCGTGGACCCCGAGGACACCTCCTGGGACCAGTTCAAGCACCGCTCCGGCAACGGCTGGACCTCCTTCAGGGCCGCCTTCGCCTCCACCGGCACCGCACGCCGGCTCCCGACGATGCACTCCTCCGTCGAGATCCTGATCATCGCCGGCGTCCTCGCCATCGCCCTCGGCGTCTTCACCTACGGCGTCGGCACCGAGTACGACGAGCTGTTCCTCGGCTTCCTGATCACGGCCGGCCTCGGCTTCGCCGCCGTCAGCAAGTCCGGCCTCGTGGCCCAGGCCACGCAGCTCACCAGCAAGCACCAGAACCTCTCCATCGCGGGCGCGTTCACCGCGGCGGCGCTCTTCCCCTTCACCCAGACCGACGACCAGTACGCGACGCTCGGCGTCTACATCCTGATCTTCGCCACGGTCGCCCTGGGCCTGAACATCGTCGTCGGCCTCGCCGGCCTCCTCGACCTCGGATACGTCGCCTTCCTCGGCGTCGGCGCCTACGCGGCCGCCCTC
The DNA here is from genome assembly GCF_044452745.1 of Streptomyces sp. NPDC051822. Taxonomy (NCBI): domain Bacteria; kingdom Bacillati; phylum Actinomycetota; class Actinomycetes; order Kitasatosporales; family Streptomycetaceae; genus Streptomyces; species Streptomyces sp. NPDC051822. The sequence continues at coordinate 220,217 of NZ_JBITBZ010000001.1, forward strand.
GTCTCGGGCGCCCCGAGCTCCCCGTTCGGCGTCCACCTCCCCTTCTGGGCCGCCATCCTGGTCGGCGCCGGAGCCTCCCTGGTCTTCGGCGTCCTCATCGGCGCCCCGACCCTGCGACTGCGCGGCGACTACCTCGCCATCGTGACGCTCGGATTCGGTGAGATCTTCCGCATCGCGGTGATGAACACCGACGGCACCTCCGGCCCCGACATCACCAACGGCTCCAACGGCATCTCGTCCATCCCGAACCTCAACATCCTCGGATTCGACTTCGGCGCCGCGCACTCCATCGCCGGCTTCACCATCGGACGCTTCGCCAACTACTTCTTCCTGATGCTGCTGATCATGGCGGTCGTCGTGCTCGTCTTCCGACGCAGCGGCGACTCCCGCATCGGCCGCGCCTGGGTCGCCATCCGCGAGGACGAGACCGCCGCGCTCGCCATGGGCATCAACGGCTTCCGCGTCAAGCTCATCGCCTTCGCCCTCGGCGCCGGCCTCGCCGGCCTCGCCGGCACCGTGCAGGCCCACGTCACCTACACCGTGACCCCCGAGCAGTACCTCTTCGCCGGCCCCATCCCGCCCAACTCCGCCTTCCTGCTCGCGGCCGTCGTCCTCGGCGGCATGGGCACCATGAGCGGACCCCTGGTCGGCGCGTCCCTCCTCTTCCTCATCCCGAACAAGCTCCAGTTCATGGGCGAGTACCAGCTCTTCGCCTTCGGCGTCGCGCTGATCCTCCTCATGCGCTTCCGCCCGGAGGGCATCATCGCCAACCGGCGCAACCAGCTGGAGTTCCACGAGAAGGACGAGACGCCCGCCACGCTCGCCAAGGCAGGTGCCTAACCATGACGACCACCACGAAGACCGCCGACGCCACCACCGCGCCGGCCGCCGGCGAGCCCGTTCTCGACGCGCGCGGGGTCACCATGCGCTTCGGCGGCCTCACCGCCGTCCGCGACGTGAACCTCACCGTCAACAGCGGCGAGATCGTCGGCCTCATCGGCCCCAACGGCGCCGGCAAGACCACCTTCTTCAACTGCCTCACCGGCCTCTACGTCCCCACCGAGGGCGAAGTCCGGTACAAGGGCACGGTCCTGCCGCCCACGTCCTACAAGGTCACCGACGCCGGCATCGCCCGCACCTTCCAGAACATCCGCCTCTTCCACAACATGACCGTCCTGGAGAACGTCCTCGTCGGACGCCACACCAGGATGAAGCAGGGCCTCTGGTCCGCACTGCTCCGCCTCCCCGCCTTCAAGAGGGCAGAGGCGGAGGCCTCCAAGCGGGCCATGGAACTCCTGGAGTTCATCGGCCTCCAGGACAAGGCCCAGCACCTCGCCAAGAACCTCCCGTACGGAGAGCAGCGCAAGCTGGAGATCGCCCGCGCCCTCGCGAGCGACCCCGGCCTCATCCTGCTCGACGAGCCCACCGCCGGCATGAACCCGCAGGAGACGCGGGCCGCCGAGGAACTCATCTTCGCCATCCGGGACATGGGCATCGCCGTCCTCGTCATCGAGCACGACATGCGGTTCATCTTCAACCTCTGCGACCGCGTCGCCGTACTCGTCCAGGGCCAGAAGCTCATCGAGGGCGACAGCCAGACCGTCCAGAGCGACGAGCGCGTCATCGCCGCCTACCTCGGCGAGCCGGTCGAGGCGGAGGCCGCGCCTGCGGAGGCCGCGCCTGCGACGGACGCCGCGGAGACCGACGAGGCCGACGAGGCCGACGAGGCCGACGAGGCCGACGAGGCCACGGAGCCTGCCGAGGACCCGGAGACCGACGAGAACCCGGAGACCGACGAGGCCCCCGCCTCCGACGAGTCCCCGGCCGACGAGGACGAGGACCCGGCCTCCGAGGAGACCCCCGCCTCGGAGGACACCCCGCACGACCCTGCTTCGGGCAAGGAGAACGACGCATGACCGCACTGCTCGAAGTCGAGGACCTGCGCGTCGCCTACGGAAAGATCGAGGCCGTCAAGGGCATCTCCTTCTCCGTCGACGCCGGTGAGGTCGTCACCCTCATCGGCACCAACGGCGCCGGAAAGACCACCACCCTCCGGACCCTCTCCGGACTCCTCAAGCCGGTCGGCGGCCAGATCAAGTTCGAGGGCAAGTCCCTCCGCAAGATCCCCGCACACAAGATCGTCTCCCTCGGCCTCGCCCACTCCCCCGAGGGCCGGCACATCTTCCCCCGCATGACCATCGAGGAGAACCTCCTCCTCGGCGCCTTCCTCCGCAAGGACACCGCCGGCATCGCCAAGGACGTCCAGCGCGCCTACGACCTCTTCCCCATCCTGGGCGAACGTCGCAAGCAGGCCGCAGGCACCCTCTCCGGCGGCGAACAGCAGATGCTCGCCATGGGCCGCGCCCTGATGTCCCAGCCCAAGCTGCTCATGCTCGACGAGCCCTCCATGGGCCTCTCCCCGATCATGATGCAGAAGATCATGGCGACCATCGCCGAGCTGAAGGCCCAGGGCACCACCATCCTGCTCGTCGAGCAGAACGCCCAGGCCGCGCTCGCCCTGGCGGACCACGGTCACGTCATGGAGATCGGCAAGGTCGTCCTGTCCGGCACCGGCCGGGACCTGCTCCACGACGAGTCCGTCCGCAAGGCATACCTCGGCGAGGACTGAGCAGCAGCACCACGAACCGAAGGCCCGCCCCACAGTGCCGTGGGGCGGGCCTTCTTCAGTACGGAGTACGGAGTGCGGGTACGGGCTACTGCCCCTTCGCCGCCTTCTTCTCCTCGGCGTCCTCGATGACCGCCTCGGCGACCTGCTGCATCGACATACGACGGTCCATCGACGTCTTCTGGATCCAGCGGAACGCGGCCGGCTCCGTCAGCCCGTACTGCGTCTGCAGGATCGACTTCGCGCGGTCCACCAGCTTGCGGGTCTCCAGGCGCTGCGAGAGGTCCGCGACCTCCTGCTCCAGGGCACGCAGCTCGGAGAAACGGGACACCGCCATCTCGATGGCCGGCACCACGTCGCTCTTGCTGAACGGCTTCACCAGGTACGCCATGGCACCGGCGTCCCTGGCCCGCTCGACGAGCTCGCGCTGCGAGAAGGCGGTGAGCATCAGGACCGGGGCGATGGACTCGCCGGCGATCTTCTCGGCCGCCGAGATGCCGTCCAGGATGGGCATCTTCACGTCGAGGATGACGAGGTCGGGACGGTGCTCACGGGCGAGCTCGACGGCGGTCTGGCCGTCTCCGGCCTCGCCGACGACCGTGTAGCCCTCTTCCTCCAGCATCTCTTTGAGGTCGAGGCGGATGAGGGCCTCGTCCTCGGCGATGACGACACGGGTCGTCAGCGGCGGGACGTGCGACGTGTCGGCGGCGTCGTCGGCGGGCTGGGGCGACTCGGGGGCGGTCACGGGGGCTCCTCGTTGCGGGGCAGTGCGCTGCACATAGAAGCCTACCTAGCTGCTGGCCGGACTGGTGACCGGGTACACTCCGACTAGCAACGCTGCCGGGTTGGCGCAACTGGCTGACGCTGAGGTCTCAAACACCTCTGTCCGAAAGGACGTGTGGGTTCGAATCCCATACCCGGCACTCTTGCTAAGCGGACGTTCACCTTCGCGTGAATGTCCGCTTTTTGCTGCGCACAGCGATGTCTCCTTGCACAGAGTGATCGCATGAACTTTCACGGCACAGAGGTGCGACAGCGGGCGCTCACGCTACTGCGCGGCGGCGCCAAGAACGCGGACGTGGCCCGCGAGCTCAACGTGCCGCGCGGCACCATCGGCAAGTGGAAGCACATGGACCGCGCCAAGCGGGGCGAGTGTCCGGGCCGGCCCAACCCCAAGTGCCCCCGCTGCGACGGGCGGGAGCTGGACGAGGTCACGTACGCGTACCTCTTGGGGCTCTACCTGGGCGATGGCAATGTGAGCCAACCCCCACAGCATCGGGCGCCGAGCCTGAGGATCACGCTCGACGATCTCTGGCCAGGCGTTCAGAACGAGGCCGAGGCCTCCATGCGTGCGGTTTTCCCCGACAACGCGGTCTCCCGGGCCCGCAAGTCGGGGTGCCATGACATCAAGGTCTACTCGACTCACCTCACATGCCTGTTCCCCCAGCACGGCCCTGGCGTGAAACACAAGCGGCGCATCGTGCTCGAAGAGTGGCAGCAGCACATCGTCCACGCGCACCCGTGGGACTTCATTCGGGGGCTCATCCACTCCGACGGGAGCCGGATCACGAACTGGACGACGCGGCTCGTCGGCGGGGAGCGGAAGCGGTACGAGTACCCCCGCTACTTCTTCACCAACTCGTCCGCCGACATCATCGGGCTCTTCACCGACGCCCTCGACCGTGTGGCTGTCGACTGGAAGCCCACGAACCAGTCGCGCACCGCGCAGAACATCTCGATCGCCCGCAAGGGCTCCGTCGCGCTCATGGATCTGCACGTCGGGCCCAAGCACTGACTACGTCAGCGGGTCGCCGATGTGGTGGACCCTGACCAGGTTCGTCGAGCCTGCCACGCCCGGCGGGGAGCCCGCCGTGATGACGACGACGTCGCCCGGGCGGCAGCGGCCGATCCTCAGCAGTTCCTCGTCCACCTGTGCCACCATCGCGTCCGTCGAGTCCACGTGCGGGCCCAGGAACGTCTCGACGCCCCACGTCAGGTTGAGCTGGGAGCGGGTGGCCGGGTCCGGGGTGAAGGCGAGGAGGGGGATCGGGGACCGGTAGCGGGAGAGGCGTTTGACCGTGTCGCCGGACTGGGTGAAGGCGACGAGGAACTTGGCGCCGAGGAAGTCGCCCATCTCGGCGGCGGCTCGGGCGACGGCGCCGCCCTGGGTGCGGGGCTTGTTGCGGTCGGTGAGGGGCGGGAGGCCCTTGGCGAGGACGTCTTCCTCCGCCGCTTCCACGATGCGGCTCATGGTGCGGACCGTCTCGATGGGGTAGCGGCCGACGCTGGTCTCGCCGGAGAGCATGACGGCGTCGGTGCCGTCGATGACGGCGTTGGCGACGTCGCTGGCTTCGGCGCGGGTGGGGCGGGAGTTGTCGATCATCGAGTCGAGCATCTGGGTGGCGACGATGACCGGCTTGGCGTTGCGCTTGGCGAGTTTGACGGCGCGCTTCTGGACGATCGGGACCTGTTCGAGGGGCATTTCGACGCCGAGGTCGCCGCGGGCGACCATGATGCCGTCGAAGGCGGCGACGATCTCGTCGATGTTGTCGACGGCCTGGGGCTTCTCGATCTTGGCGATGACGGGGAGCCGGCGGCCTTCCTCGTCCATGATCCGGTGGACGTCGACGATGTCGCGGGCGCTGCGGACGAAGGAGAGGGCGATGACGTCGGCGCCGGTGCGCAGGGCCCAGCGGAGGTCTTCGATGTCCTTTTCGGAGAGGGCGGGGACGGAGACGGCGACGCCGGGGAGGTTGAGGCCCTTGTTGTCGGAGACCATGCCGCCCTCGATGACGAGGGTGTTGACGCGGGGGCCGTCGACGGAGATGACTTCGAGGGTGACGCGGCCGTCGTCGACGAGGATGCGTTCGCCTGCGGTGACGTCTCCCGCGAGGCCGGAGTAGGTGGTTCCGCAGCAGGTGCGGTCGCCTTCCATGGGTTCGACGGTGATGGCGAACTCGTCGCCGCGTTCAAGGAGTACGGGGCCTTCGCGGAAGCGGCCGAGGCGGATCTTCGGGCCTTGAAGGTCGGCGAGGACGCCGACGCTGCGGCCGGTCTCGTCGGAGGCTTTGCGTACGCGCTGGTAGCGCTCCTCGTGTTCGGCGTAGGTGCCGTGGCTGAGGTTGAGGCGGGCCACGTCCATTCCGGCCTCGATCAATGCCTTGATCTGGTCGTATGTTTCGGTGGCGGGCCCAAGGGTGCAGACGATTTTCGCTCGGCGCATGGGTCGAGCCTAGAGCTTACCCATCGGTAGCGAGTTGGCGTGACATGACTACTCAACAACCTTTCCGTGAAAGGCTGTTGACAAGACTTGAATCTGTGCGGCGGGGTGCTCCGATGAGCGTTTTCGGCGTCTCCGTGGCCCTCGTCTCAGAGTGCGGGCGGTGCCATGGTGAAGCGTGCGACGACCTCGGCGGTGACCGTCTGGCGCTGGGGTTCGAGGTCGAGCGGGGGCGCTTCTCCGGCTCCTTCGGTGGCGAAGGCCATCGGTGCTCCGGCGAAGGCGGGGTGCATCGGTGCCCCGGGTCCGGTGAGGCCGGCGTCCGAGAGTTCGAGGAGTGAGGCGAGCGAGGTGCCGAGCGCCTCGGCGTACGCGCGGGCGCGTCGTACGGCCTCGGTGACGGCGAGGCGTCGGGCCTCGGCGTAGGCCGGGGAGTCGGGGCGCAGTTCCCACCAGGGTCCGTCGACGCTGGTCATGTCGAGGTCGGCGAGGCGGGTGACGAGTTCGCCGAGTGCGGTGAAGTCGGTGAGTTCGGCGGTGACGCGGACCCGTCCGACGTAGGCGTGGACGCGTTCCCCGCGGCCGCGTCTGCCGAGTTCGGGGGAGATCGAGAGCCTGCCGGTCTCCAGGCGTTGGACCGTGTCTCCGTGTGCCTTGACCAGGTCGAGTACGTGGGCGTTGCGGCGGGTGAGGTCCGCGAGGGTGGCGGAGCGGTCCGTGCCTCGTGCGGAGACGGTCAGCCAGATGCGGGCGAACTCGGGGTCGACTTCGAGGCGTCCTTCGCCGCGGACGGTCACCTGGGGTGCGTCGGGGGTCGAGTGTTCCTGTGTCACGTCGGGGCTCCTCGGTGTTCGGTGGCGAGCGTCCACCGAACACTTTCCCACTCCGTAACCCGGTAGGGCTGTTGCCGACGTGCCGCTGCGGGTCAGAATCTACGCGCGTTGTGCGCCACGGTCGGCGCGGGCGTCACAGAACCAAAGGGGAGAGAACACATGCCGCTGAACCGCAGGACGTTCCTGGAGCGCTCGGCCGCCGCCGGGGCCGGAGTGGCCGTCGCCGGAGCCGTCGCCGTGCCCGCCGAGGCCCACGGGTCCGGCCGCCCGCGTCCGCGGAAGCGGTACTCCTTCACCGTGATGGGCACCACCGACCTGCACGGGAACGTCTTCAACTGGGACTACTTCACGGACAGGGAGTTCGACGACAAGGCGCACAACGACATCGGTCTGGCCAAGATCTCGACGCTTGTCGACCAGGTCCGCGCGGCGAAGGGGCGCCGCAACACGCTCCTCATCGACGCCGGCGACACGATCCAGGGCACGCAGCTGTCGTACTACTACGCCAAGGTCGATCCGATCACGAAGGCCGGGGGCCCGGTCCATCCGATGGCCCAGGCGATGAACGCCATCGGGTACGACGCCGCCGCGCTCGGCAACCACGAGTTCAACTACGGCATCCCGGTGCTGCGGAAGTTCGAGGAGCAGTGCGACTTCCCGCTGCTGGGTGCGAACGCGCTGGACGCCAAGACGCTCCGGCCGGCGTTCCCCCCGTACAGCATGCACTGTCTGCGTACGCCGCACGGCAAGGACGTGAAGGTCGCGGTGCTGGGTCTGACCAACCCGGGCATCGCCATCTGGGACAAGGCGAACGTCAGCGGCAGGATGGTCTTCCCCGGGCTTGAGGAGCAGGCGGCGAAGTGGGTGCCGAAGCTGCGGTCGATGGGTGCGGACGTGGTGGTCGTCTCGGCGCATTCCGGTTCGAGCGGCACGTCCTCGTACGGTGACCAGCTCCCGCACATCGAGAACGCGGCGGGGCTCGTGGCCGAGCAGGTGCCGGGGATCGACGCGATACTCGTCGGTCACGCGCACACCGAGATCCCTGAGTACCGGGTGAAGAACAAGGAGACCGGGAAGGACGTCGTCCTGTCGGAGCCGTTGAAGTGGGGTCAGCGGCTGACCCTGTTCGACTTCGACCTGGTGTGGGAGAAGGGCCGCTGGGTGGTCGAGAAGGTCGCCGCGCAGGTCCTGAACTCGAACGCGGTGGCGGAGGACCCGGAGATCACGGGGCTGCTCGCGGACGAGCACGAGAAGGTCGTCGCGTACGTCAACCAGGTGATCGGCACCTCTACGGCCGTCATGTCGACGGCGGACGCGCCGTGGAAGGACGAGCCGATCATCGATCTGATCAACGTGGTGCAGGCGGAGACGGTGAAGGCGGCGCTCGCGGGTGGCGCGTACGCGGCCCTGCCGGTGCTGTCGCAGGCCTCGTGCTTCTCGCGTACGGCGCGGATTCCGGCCGGTCAGGTCACCATCAAGGACGCGGCCGGTCTGTATCCGTTCGAGAACACGCTGGAGGCGCGTCTGATGACGGGGGCCCAGCTGAAGGAGTACCTGGAGTACTCGGCGAGGTACTACGTCCAGACCGCGGCGGGGGCGCCGGTCGACACGGCGAAGCTGACCAACGCGGGCGGGACGCCGGACTACAACTACGACGCCGTGTCGGGGCTCACGTACGAGATCGACATCGCGAAGCCGGCGGGGTCGCGGATCGTGAACCTGTCCTTCGAGGGGAAGCCGCTGGACCCTGCGGCGAAGTTCGTCCTCGCGGTGAACAACTACCGGGCGAGTGGTGGCGGCGCGTTCCCGCACGTCGCGAACGCCCAGCAGCTGTGGGCGAACTCGGACGAGATCCGTAACACGATCATCCAGTGGGTGACGGCTAAGGGGACGGTGGACCCGGGGCAGTTCGCGTCGGTGGACTGGAAGCTGACCCGGGACGGTGTGCCGGTGTTCTAGCCGGCCCGTCGGTCAGTGCTGCACGAGGGGCGTCAGCTTCCGGTCCTGGGACGGGATGCTCGGCGCCTCTCGTGTCTCCAGGCCGAAGCTGGTGAAGGCGGTGCGGCGGGGCAGCGGGTAGGGCTCCTTGCCGGTGACGGAGTTGAGGATGGTGGCGCTGCGCCAGGCGGCGAGGCCGAGGTCGGGGGCGCCGACGCCGTGGGTGTGCTTCTCGGCGTTCTGGACGTGGACGGCGCCGGTGACGGACGGGTCGAGGACGAGCCGGTAGCGCTCGTCGACGCGGGCGCGGCCTGCGGAGTCGTGGCGGAGGTAGGGGTCGAGGCCGGCGAGCATCCGGTCGACGGGGCGTTCCTGGTAGCCGGTGGCGAGGACGACGGCGTCGGTGGTGAGGCGGGAGCGGGTGCCCTGCTGGAGGTGTTCGAGGTGCAGTTCGACCTGGGTGGTGGCGACGCGGCCCGCGGTGCGGACGCGGACGCCGGGGGTGAGGACGGCGTCGGGCCAGCCGCCGTGCAGGGTGCGGCGGTAGAGCTCGTCGTGGATGGCGGTGATGGTGTCGGTGTCGATGCCTTTGTGGAGTTGCCATTGGCGGGGTACGAGTTCGGCGCGTACGGGTTCGGGCAGGGCGTGGAAGTAGCGGGTGTAGTCCGGGGTGAAGTGTTCGAGGCCGAGCTTGGAGTACTCCATGGGGGCGAAGGCCTCGGTGCGGGCGAGCCAGTGGATCTTCTCGGCTCCGGCGGGGCGGGCTCTGAGCAGGTCGAGGAAGATCTCGGCGCCTGACTGGCCGGAGCCGATGACGGTGACGTGTCCGGCGGCGAGGAGGGTGTCGCGGTGGGCGAGGTAGTCGGCGGAGTGGAAGACGGGGACGCCGGGGGCGTCGGCGAGTGGTTTGAGGGGTTCGGGGACGTAGGGCTCGGTGCCGACGCCGAGGACGACGTTGCGGGTGTAGGCGCGGCCGAGGGCTTCGGCTTCGCCTTCGGGGTCGAGTTGGGTGAAGTCGACTTCGAAGAGGCGTCGTTCGGGGTTCCAGCGGACGGAGTCGACCTGGTGGCCGAAGTGGAGTCCGGGGAGTCTCTCGCTGACCCAGCGGCAGTAGGCGTCGTATTCGGCGCGGTGGATGTGGAACTTCTCGGCGAAGTAGAAGGGGTAGAGCCGTTCGCGGCTCTTGAGGTAGTTGAGGAAGGTCCAGGGGCTGGCGGGGTCGGCGAGGGTGACCAGGTCGGCGAGGAAGGGGACCTGGAGGGTGGCGCCTTCGATGAGGAGGCCGGGGTGCCACTGGAAGGCGGGCTTCTGCTCGTAGAAGGTGGCGGCGAGGCCGCCGGGGATGCCGTGGGCGAGGGCGGCGAGGGAGAGGTTGAAGGGGCCGATGCCGATGCCCACCAGGTCGTGGGGCTGGTCGAGGTCCTGCTGAGGAGTGGTGCCGGTCATCGGTGCGTGCTGCCTTCCACGAGGGTGATGAGCTGTGCCAGGTCGCCGGGGGTGGCGTGGGGGTTGAGCAGGGTGGCCTTGAGCCAGAGGCGGCCGTCGGCGTGGGCGCGGCCGAGGACGGCGCGGCCTTGGGTGAGGAGGGTGCGGCGGATCGCGGCGACGGTGGTGTCGGTGGCGTCGGTGGGGCGGAAGAGGACGGTGGTGAGGGTGGGGCGGGCTCGCAGGTCGAGTCCCGGCCGTTTCTCCACGAGGTCGGCGAGGTCCTGGGCGTGGGCCATGCAGGCGTCGACGAGGGCGCCGAGGCCGGTGCGGCCGAGGGCGCGGAGGGTGACGGCCGTCTTGAGGATGTCGGGGCGGCGGGTGGTGCGCAGGGAGCGGCCGAGGAGGTCGGGGAGTCCGGCGTCGGTGTCGTCGTCGGCGTTGAGGTAGTCGGCGGTGTGGCCGAGGGCGGTGAGGTCGGCGGTGTCGCGTACGGCGAGGAGTCCGGCGGCGGCCGGCTGCCAGCCGAGTTTGTGCAGGTCGATGGTGACGGTGCGGGCGCGGTGGAGGCCGTCGAGGAGGTGGCGGTGGGTGCGGCTGAAGAGGACGGGGCCTCCGTAGGCGGCGTCGACGTGCAGGTCGGCGTGGTGGGCTTCGCAGGTGTCGGCGAGTGCCGGGAGGGGGTCGATGAGGCCTTCGTCGGTGGTGCCTGCGGTGGCGGCCACGAGGACGGGGCCGGGGCCGGTGAGGGTGGTCAGGGCCTGGTGGAGGTCGGCGGGGTCCAGGGTGCCGCGGGGGGTGGGCACGACGACCGGCTCGGGGAGGCCGAGGAGCCAGGCGGCGCGGTGGAAGGAGTGGTGGGCGTTGGCGCCGACGACGGTGCGGAGGGCCGGGCCGTGGCGTTCTCTCGCGAGGAGCAGGGCGAGCTGGTTGGACTCGGTGCCGCCGGTGGTGACGAGTGCGTCGGGGTGGTCGGCCTGCGGGTGGATCTCGGCGGCGAGGGCTGCCGTGATCTGGGCTTCGAGTGCGGAGGCGGCCGGTGCCTGGTCCCAGGAGTCCATGGACGGGTTGAGCGCGGAGGCGGCCAGGTCGGCGGCGGCGGCGAGGGCGAGGGGTGGGGTGTGGAGGTGGGCGGCGCAGAGGGGGTGGGCGGGGTCGGCGGCGCCGGCCGCCAGCGTCCGGACCAGGGTGCGGAGTGCCTCGTGGGGGTCGGTGCCGTGGTGTGGCAGGGCCTCGCCGAGGGCGTCCCGCAGCCGGTGGGCGACGGTCTCCGGGCCGCCGGCGGGGAGTGGTCCGCCTCGCTCCTCGGCTCCGGTGCGGAGGGCGTCGAGGACGGTGTCGAGGAGGGGGCGGAGGGCGTCGGGGCCGGGGGTGCCTCCGGCGAGGGGTGGGGGTGCGGCACGCATGGACGACAGGGTGGCGGGCCCTGGCGGGGGCTGTCCGGGGAGTTGGGGGTTGTGACCCGAACGAGGGACGGCGCCTTGCCGGGCCCGGCACCTCCACCGTGTGGGCAGTCGTCCCGCTGGGCGGGACGACTGCCCACAACGGGGTCAGACGGTGCGGACCGTCAGTGCCCGGCGGAGGTCGTCGAGCTGGTCGACCAGTTTGCGGTGGAGGGCCGGGATCATGGCGTCGTCGTTCAGGTGGCGCTCGCCGAGGGAGAGGGACTCCTGGTCGATGGCGTGGGCCGGGAAGGCGTAGCGGCCCGCGGCCTCGGCCATCGCGGGGCCCCGGCGGTCGCCGAGCGCGACGGCCGCCTCGTAGAAGCGGGGCACGTACGCGCTGACGAGCGCGGTCTGTTCGGGCTGCCAGAAGCCCTGGGCGGTGGCGGTGAAGAGGTAGTTGGAGAGGTCATCGGAGTCGAAGAGGGCCGACCAGGCGGTGGCCTTCGCCTCGGGGTCGGGGAGGGAGGCCCGGCAGCGGGCGGCGCCTTCCTGGCCGGTGGCGCTGGTGTCCCGTTCCAGTTCGGCGGCGATCACGGTCTCGTCGGTGGCGCCGAGGACGGCGAGGCGGGCGAGGATGCGCCAGCGCAGTTCGGGGTCGAGTTCGGGGCCGCCGTGGACGGTGCCCTCGTCGAGCCAGGAGGCGATCTGGTCGGGGGTGGTGGCGCTGTCGATCAGGGCGCGTACGGCGGTGAGGCGGAGGCCGGGTGCCTCGCCGTCCTCGGTGCGGCGGAGCAGGGCGCGGGCGATCTGCCGGATGGTGGAGAGGGCGGCGGGGCGCTGGTCCTCGGTGACGTACCGGTCGGCGATCTGGGTGCGTGCGAAGCTCAGGACGCCTTGGACGAGGGCGAGTTCGGTCTCCTCGGTGAGGTGTGCGAGGGCGGTCTCCAGGTAGTCGCCGGGGGTGAGGGCGCCGTCGCGGACCATGTCGCGCATCGCGTTCCAGATCACGGCCCGGGTGAGGGGGTCCGGGATGCGGGAGAGGCCGCGGAGGACGGATTCCTCGGATGCCCCGTCGAAGCGGAGCTTGGCGTAGGTGAGGTCGCCGTCGTTGAGGACGACGAGGGCGGGGCGGGGGCCGGTCAGTTCGGCGGGTGTCTGCTGCGGGACGTCGAGGACGAGGCGCTCGCGGCGGGTGAGCTCGCCGTCGGGCTGCCGGTCGTAGACGCCGGCCTCGACGCGGTGGGGGCGGCTGCCGGTGCGGTCGACGTGGAGCCGCCAGCGGGTGCCCTCGCCTTCGAGGCGGGGGGTGAGGGTGTCGACGCCGGTGGTGCGCAGCCACTGGTCGGCCCAGGCGTGGACGTCGCGGTCGGTGGCGGCGGCGAGGTTGTCGATGAAGTCGGCGAGGGTGGCGTTGCCGAACCTGTGGCGCTTGAAGTGGATGTTGATGCCGGCGAGGAAGTCCTTCTCGCCGAGCCAGGTGACGAGCTGGCGGAGGGCGGAGGCGCCCTTGGCGTAGGAGATGCCGTCGAAGTTGAGGAGGGCGGAGGCGGTGTCGGGGACGGCTTCCGGGTCGGGGGCGACGGGGTGGGTGGAGGGCCGCTGGTCGGCTTCGTATCCCCAGGCCTTGCGGGTGACGCCGAAGTCGACCCAGGTGTCGGGGAAGAGGTCGGCGCAGGCTTCGTTGACGGTCTGGTAGCCCATGTACTCGGCGAAGGACTCGTTCAGCCAGATGTCGTCCCACCAGCGCAGGGTGACGAGGTCGCCGAACCACATGTGGGCCATCTCGTGGGCGATGACCATGGCGCGGGTCTGGCGCTCGGTGACGGTGACGGCGGAGCGGAAGACGAACTCGTCGCGGAAGGTGACGAGTCCGGGGTTCTCCATGGCGCCGGCGTTGAACTCGGGGACGAAGGCCTGGTCGTAGGAGTCGAAGGGGTAGGGCTCGTCGAACTTCTCGTGGAAGCGGTCGTAGCAGGCCTTGGTGACGGTGAGGATCTCGTCGGCGTCGGCGTCGAGGTGGGGGGCGAGGGAGCGGCGGCAGTGGATGCCGAAGGGGAGTCCGGCGTGTTCGGTGCGGATCGAGTGCCAGGGTCCTGCGGCGACGCAGACGAAGTAGGTGGAGAGCGGCGGGGTGGGGGCGGCCTTCCAGCTTCCGTCGGGCTGTTGTGCGGTGATGCCGTTGGCGAGGATGGTCCAGCCTTCGGGGGCGGTGACGGACAGTTCGAAGACGGCCTTGAGGTCGGGCTGGTCGAAGGCGGCGAAGACGCGCTGGACGTCTTCCATGAAGAGCTGGGTGTAGACGTACGACTCGCCGTCGGTGGGGTCGGTGAAGCGGTGCATGCCTTCGCCGGTGCGGGAGTACCGCATGGTCGTACTGATCTGCAGGACGTGTTCGCCTTCGGTGAGGCGGAGCGGGAGCCGGTTCTCCTCGAGGGTGGTGGGGTCGAGGGGCTCGCCGTCCAGGAGGGCGGAGTGCAGTGTTTCGGGCTTCAGCTCGACGAAGGTGTCCCCGGCGGTGCGGGCGGTGAACCGGATGTGGCTCCGGGAGTGGAAGAGGTCGTCGCCGGTGGTGAGGTCGAGGTCGACCAGGTAGTGCTGGACGTCGAGGAGCTGGGCACGGGTCTGCGCTTCGTCGCGCGTCAGTACGGACATGGCCCTATGCTGCCCGATGCTCGGGGCGCGGGGCAGGGGTGGTGGGGTCGAGTCCCTTCGGGTGCCCCCGCCGGCGCCTCCTGCCGCGGGTTCAGGCGACGCCGGTGCCGTCGAGGTGGGCGAAGGCGGCGGTGATGCGGGGGCGGTCGTAGCCGGCGGGTCCTGCCGCGCCGCTGGAGAGCAGGGTGTGGAGCAGGATGCGGGCCTTGGGCGGGTCGAGGGGGCCGGCCGGGATCAGTCCGTGGTGCAGCAGGTCGTATTCGGATCCCGGGCTGCGGTACGTGTCGGTGAGGGTCGTGCCGCCGCCGGTGCGGGAGGCCAGGACGACGGGGATGCGGCGGGCGAGGTCGGCGAGGGGCGGGACGAGCCAGGCGGGGGCGTGTCCGGCGCCGAAGGCGGCGACGACGAGGCCGTGGAAGCGGTCGTCGACGGCTTCGAGGAGTTCGCCGCGGTCGCCGAGGGAGAGGGTCACGAGCGCCACCCGTACCTCGGGGTCGAACGTCAGCGGGCAGAGCGCGGCGGGGACGGCGGGGCGGAGCAGGATGCGGGGTTGGCCCTCGACGACGGTGCCGATCGGCCCTGCGCCGGGTGAGGCGAAGGTGGCGGTCGAGGTGGTGTGGGTCTTGCGGGCGAGGCGGGCGGTGTGGATCTCGTCGGCGAGGACGACGAGGACGCCGAGGTTCCGGCAGGCGGGGTCGGCGGCGACGGCGAGTGCGGCGGCGAGGTTGGCGGGGCCGTCGGCGCCGGGCAGGTCGGGGCGGCGCATGGCGCCGGTGACGGCGATCGGCTGCTCGGTGGTGCAGAGCAGGTCGAGGAGGAAGGCGGTCTCCTCCAGGGTGTCGGTGCCCTGGACGACGACCACGCCGGAGCCTGCGGCGACGGTGGTGCGGACTTCGGCGGCGAGGGCGGCGAGGTCCTGGTGGGTGAGGGTGGAGCTGGGGACGCGGCGGAAGTCGTTCAGGACGACGTCGTGGCCTCCGCCGAGTTCGGCGAGGACCTCCTGGCCGCTCATGCGGGCCGCGTCACCGCCTCGTGCGGAGATGGTCCCTCCGAGGGTGAAGACCGTGACGCGGGCCATCAGCGTGCTCCGTCCGCAATCGTCTCGTGGTGGCGGATGACCTCGGCGATGATGAAGTTCAGGAGTTTCTCCGCGAAGGCCGGGTCCAGTTTCGCGCTCTCGGCGAGTTCCCGCAGCCGGGCGATCTGGCGTGCCTCGCGGGCGGGGTCGGCGGGCGGCAGCTGGTGTTCGGCCTTGAGGACGCCGACCTGCTGGGTGCATTTGAAGCGCTCGGCGAGCATGTGCACGACCGCCGCGTCGATGTTGTCGATGCTCTCGCGCAGCCGGGTGAGTTCGGCCCGGACGGAGTCGTCGACGGGCTGGGCGGGGGTGGGCTCGTGGGGGCGGGGGGAGTCACTCATGATCTGCGAGCTTAGACGGATCGGGGGAGGATCGTCGGCGGGTGTTCGGGATCCGGAACGCGGTTGCTCCAGCCGCCGTGGACGGAGCGTCCCTGCTGTTCGCGGAAGCGGATGGGGGCGGTGCCGACCCGTCGGGTGAAGAGCCGGGAGAAGTAGGCGGGGTCGTCGTAGCCGACGCGGCGGGCGACGGCGGCGACGGGGAGTTCGGTGGCGGCGAGGAGTTCCTTGGCGCGGCCGAGGCGGACGGTGAGCAGGTAGTCCTTGGGGCTGCAGCCGGCGGCGCGGCGGACGGCGGTGCGCAGTTCGGCGGCGGTCATGCCGTGGCGGGCGGCGTGTTCGGCGACGGAGAGGGGCTGGAAGGCGTCGCGGGCGAGGGCGGCGAGGACGGGGTCGCCGTCGGCGTTGGTGTCGGCGCGGGCGCGGCGCAGGGCGACGAGGAGTTCGTGGACGGCGGCGCCGGTCTCGACTTCGAGGAGGGGGTTGCCGGGGCGGGCGGCGCGGGCGATGCGGCTGATGGCGTCGCGGGCGGGGGCGGCGTCGGAGAGGGGGACGACGGGCCGGTCGGGTTCGATGTAGCCGAGTTCGGTGTAGGTGGTGGTGGCGGGTCCTGTGAAGTCGACGAAGGCCTCGTCCCAGCCGGTGCCGGGGTCGGCGCCGTAGTGGTGGGGGGTGCCGGGGGTCAGCCAGAGCAGGGCGGGGGCGGTGACGGTGGTGCGGCGTCCGTCGGCGCCGCGGTGCCAGCCGCTGCCGGCGGAGACGACGACGGCGACGTGATGGTCGAGGGTGCGGGGGCCGACGGTGGGCAGGGTGCCGTGCTGGAGCCCGACGCCGAGGCAGACGAGGCCGAGGCGGTGGTGGACGGGGCTGGGCGTGAAGTAACGCATCCAGGTGTGGTACATCGCCGGGCCTCCGTAACGTCCAAACTGCGACGATCTTTGTCCATGGACCGGTTCGCCGCCAGGGGGTGAGGGTGAGGTCATGAGCACGTTCGCTGTGGGTGACGAGGACTTTCTGCTCGACGGGCGGCCGGTGCGCCTCCTTTCGGGGGCGCTGCACTACTTCCGGGTGCACGAGGAGCTGTGGGAGCACCGGCTCGGGATGTTGCGCGCGATGGGCCTCGACTGTGTGGAGACGTACGTTCCGTGGAATCTGCACGAGCCGGAGCGGGGCCGGTACGCGGATGTGGGGGCGCTCGGCCGGTTCCTGGACGCGGTGGCGGCTGCGGGGATGCGGGCGATCGTGCGTCCGGGGCCGTACGTCTGCGCCGAGTGGGAGAACGGCGGCCTGCCGCACTGGCTGACGGGGCCGCTGGGGCGGCGGGTGCGGACGCTGGATCCGGATTTCCTGGGGCCGGTGGAGGCGTGGTTCCGGCGTCTGCTGCCGCAGGTGGTGGAGCGGCAGGTCGACCGGGGCGGGCCGGTGGTCCTGGTGCAGGTGGAGAACGAGTACGGGAGTTACGGCAGCGATCTGGCGTATCTGGAGTGGGTGGCGGAGCTGTTGCGGGGCTGTGGGGTGAGTGTGCCGCTGTTCACCTCGGACGGGCCGGAGGACCACATGCTGACGGGTGGTTCGGTGCCGGGGGTGCTCGCGACGGCGAACTTCGGCTCGGGCGCGCGGGAGGGGTTCGCGACGCTGCGGCGGCATCAGCCGAAGGGGCCGCTGATGTGCATGGAGTTCTGGTGCGGCTGGTTCGACCACTGGGGCACGGAGCACGCGGTGCGGGACGCGGAGGACGCGGCGGGGGCGCTGCGGGAGATCCTGGAGTGCGGGGCGTCGGTCAATGTGTACATGGCGCACGGGGGGACGAACTTCGGTGGCTGGGCGGGGGCGAACCGGGCGGGTGAGCTGCACGACGGGCCGCTGCGGGCGACGGTGACCTCGTACGACTACGACGCGCCGGTCGACGAGGCGGGGCGGCCGACGGAGAAGTTCTGGCGTTTCCGTGAGGTCCTCGCGCGGTATGCGGAGGGGCCGCTGCCGGAGCCGCCGGAGCCGCCGGCCCGGCTTGGGGTGCCGGTTTCCGGTGCGCTCGACGGCTGGGTGTCGCTGGAGGGGGTTCTGGGGGTGCTCGGCGGCGCGGAGACGGTGTCGCCCGTCCCGCCGACCTTCGAGGAGCTGGGGGTGGACCGGGGTCTGGTCCGCTACCGGCTGACGGTGCCGGGGCCGCGGCAGCCGTATCCGCTGTCTGTGACGGGGTTGCGGGACCGGGCGGTGGTGTACGTCGACGGGGTTCCGGCGGGGGTCCTGGACGCGGAGGAGTCGGTGCTCGCCGAGCCGGTGGCGGGGTCGGCGGTGGTGGATCTGTGGGTGGAGTCGCTGGGCCGGGTCAACTACGGTCCCCGGCTCGGTGAGTCGAAGGGGATCACGGGCGGGGTGCGGCACGAGCGGCAGTATCTGCACGGGGTACGGGCCAGGGGGCTGCGGCTCGACGCGTTCACGGTGGCCGGGGTCGGCGGGCTGCCCTTCCGGGAGATCCCGGAGGTCCGGGAGGTCCAGGAGGTCCCGGAGGGGGTGGGCCGGGGTCTCTACCGGGGCACGGTCGATGTGGCGGGCGCGGGGGACGCGGTGCTGCGGCTGCCGGGTGCGACGCGGGGCTTCGTGTGGGTGAACGGTTTCTGCCTGGGCCGGTACTGGGCGTCGGCGGGTCCGCAGGAGTCGCTGTTCGTTCCGGGTCCGGTGCTGCGGGAGGGCGCGAACGAGGTGTGGGTCCTGGAGCTGGAGGGGGACGGCGTGCCGGGCGTCGAGTTCGGCGTCCTGCCGGAGGGACGCTGAACGAGGGCACGCTGAACGAGGGGCGCCCCGGAGCGGAGGCCGCTCCGGGGCACCCGTTCAGGTGGTGCGGTTACAGCGTGGCCGCGGCGGACTTGATCGCGGCGGCGAAGGTCGAGACCTCCGTGTAGACGCCGGGGTAGCCGGCGCGCGCGCAGCCCTCGCCCCAGCTCACGATGCCGACCTGGATCCAGGCTCCGGCGTTGTCCTTGCGGAACATCGGGCCGCCGGAGTCGCCCTGGCAGGTGTCGACGCCGCCCTGGGTGTAGCCGGCGCAGATCTCCTCGCTCGGGACGAGGTCGCTGCCGTACGAGGCCTGGCAGGAGGCGTCGGAGACGAACGGGACGTTGGCCTTGAGGAGGTAGCGCTGCTGCGACCCGCCCTCGCGGGCGGCGCCCCAGCCGGCCACGGTGAAGGTGCCGCTGTTGTACGCGGTGGTCTCGGCGATCTTCAGGGTGGGCAGCGAGGTGATGGGGCTGGCGAGCTTGATGAGTGCCCAGTCCTTGCCCTTGCCGTTGTAGCCGGGGGCCTGGAGGACCTTGGTGGACCGGACCTTGATGGCGCTGCTGCTCTGCAGGTCGACGACGCCGGCGGTGGCGGTGATGCCGGTGTTGTTGCCGGAGCCGCTGACGCAGTGGGCGGCGGTGAGCACGACCTGCGGGGTGATCAGGGAGCCGCCGCAGCCCATGGAGAGCCTGACCATCCAGGGGAACTCGCCCTGGGCGGCGCGGACGCCGCCGACGACGGGCGCCGGGGCGGCGGAGGCGGTGGTGGTGGGCTGGAGGCTGACGGCGGCCAGGACGACCGCGCCGGCGGCGGCGAGTTTCTGGAGCGCGCGGACCATTCGATTCTGCTTCACGTGTGTTCCTTCTTTCATGGGGGGTTGAGCCCGACGAGCCATGACATGCGCCCGTCAAGTCATGTCCGGATTATGGACAGCGCCCAACTCCCCCCACAAGAAAGCCTTTTCGGCCAGATCGAGGCGCGGAACCGTACAGTGGACGGGCAAGGGGGTGTCGGCATGACGAACCGCCGGGAGGGCGACCGCGCCGCCCACGGCTTCCCGCACCTCGCCACGGTGGAGGCCTCGCTCACGGCGCTCTACCGGCACCTCTCCCCCGACGGCGTGCACCGCTACCCGGCGAGCGTCCCCGCCGCCGACGTGGCCGTCGGCGACGAGGAGGACCTCCATCCGGGCACCCAGCGGGTGGCCCGCGCGCTCGTGCGGCACCTGCGGCTGCCCGCGGCGCACATGGTGGTGGCCTTCCGGCCGATGGAGTACGCGGCGGCCGTCGAACTCGCCGCGGGACCCGCGTACTTCGTGGAACTCAACGACCGCTTCCGGACCCGCCGCAGGGACATCGGCGCCGCCCTCGCCCACGAGATCACCCACGTCCTGCTGCACCGCCTCGGGCTCGCCTTCCCCGACACCCACGAGAACGAGATCCTCACCGATGTCGTCACCGCCTACCTCGGCGCGGGCTGGCTGCTGCTCGACGCGTACCGGCAGGACGGGGTGGAGAGCCAGAGACTGGGCTATCTGACCCCCGAGGAGTTCGGGTACGTCCTCGCCAAGCGGGCCGCGGTGTTCGGCGAGGACCCGTCACCGTGGTTCACCAGCGCGGTCGCGTACGAGGCGTGGGTACGGGGCCGGGCGCGGGCGGACCGGGAGCGGACCCTGCCGCCGCTCACCGGGGCGGGCTGGGCCGAGCAGCGGCGGTACGCCTGGGAGCGGCGCCGGGGCCGGGCGGGCGAGGGCGCCCCGTACGCCTTCCACGGCGGGGCCCCGGCGACCGGCGTCTCGTTCCGCTGCCCGGTCTGCCGCGGCCGCCTGAGGATCCCGGCGGGCCGGGCCCTGCGGGCCCGGTGCGGGGTGTGCCGCACGGTCCTGGAGTGCGCGGGGTAGCACCTGCCGCGCGGACCGATCCGACCCGAACGACGGACCCTAGGAGGCCCCGTCGGCGTCCCGGGCCAGGCTCTTGTGAAAGTGGACGTCCTCGGCGCCGCCCGGGATGCCCAGGACGCGGCCGGTCTCCACGTACCCGTGGCGCCGGTAGAACTCCGGGGCCTGGAAGGTGAAGGACGACACGGTGGCCCGGTCGCAGCCGCGCCGCCGGGCCTCGTCCTCGGCCGCGCGCAGGAGCCTGCTCCCCCAGCCGTCCTTCCGGCTGTCCTCGCGGACCCACAGCATGTCGATGCCGAACAGGCCGCTCCAGGTCCAGCCGGTGAGCCCGCCGATGAGGTCGCCGTTCTCGTCGACGGCCTTCACCGACAGCTCGCCCTGGTCCTCGGCGGTGGTGCCCGTGGCCGCGAAGTTGAACGCGTCGAGCCCCTGCTCCAGGAGCTTCGCGAGTGCGGTGTCGCCGTGGCCGACGCTCAGCGCCGCGCCGTCGTGATCATGCGTCATGCGGCCGATTCTGGCACGGCCGTACGAGCGGACGGGGAGCGCCGGTCCCCTTCGGACGGGCGCGCGGGCCCGGAATCGGATTTGCGCCGGACCCGGACGGCGGGTCAGGGTCGGCGCATGAGCACGCTGTTCGACGCCATCCGGGACGGGGACGAGGACGGGGCCGTACGTGCCCTGCGGGACGGGGCCGACCCCGAGGGCCGGGAGGACGGGGAGACCGCTCTGTACCGGGCGGCCGTCGGCGCCGAGGCCGGAATCGTACGGGTGCTGCTCGCCGCCGGGGCGGATCCGGGCCGGGGCAGTGGCGAGGAGGGCGACGAACTGCCGTTGTGCGGGGCGGCCGTCGGCGGGCACACCGAGGTGGCGCGGGCGCTGCTCGCGGCGGGCGCGCACCCGGACCAGGAGGAGACGTACGGCTTCACGGCCCTGGCGTGGGCGCTGCGGCTCGGGCACGCCGACACGGCCCGGGTGCTCCTGGAGTACGGGGCCGACCCCGACCGGCGCGGGCCCGACGGGGTCCTGCCGCTCGTGGCCGCCGCGCGGCGCGGCTCCACCGGGTGCGTAGGGGCGCTCCTCGACCACGGGGCACAGGCCCGCGAGGCCGCGCTGCGGGAGGCACGGCGGTGGATCGGCGCCGACATCGCGGCCGAGCTGCGGCGCGGGCTCGTGGCGGGGAACGAGGGCGGGCAGACGTACGAGGCCGTGGTGCGCCGGGTCCGCGAGGACGGCGGAGTGACCGTCGTCGTGGAGCTGCTGCGGGAGAACGGCGCCCCCGGGCGCGGTGACGACCGCCAGACCGGTCACGCGGCCATCGCCACGCTCCTGGAGGCGGCGCTCGGACTGCGCACCTCGCACGAGGAGCTGGCGGCGCGGGCCCTGCGCTGCGGCGATCCGGAGCTCGACGACTGGGCGACGGCGGTGGCCGAACTGGCGGGGCGGGCCGACGAGGAGACGTTCGTGGCGGCGGCCGCGTGGTGCGCGTACCGCGATCCGCTGCGCCGGGCCCTGGGCGCGCGGGTGCTCGGCGCCCTGCCCGGCTTCGGGCCGAGCGCGGTCCCGGTGCTGCGGCGGCTCGCGGCGGAGTGGGCGGCGCCGGGGGTGCAGACCCGGGAGACGGCCGGGTCGGTGGGGTCGGCGGAGACGGCCGTGCGGTCGCGGGAGCCGGTGCTCTCGGTGGTGACGGCGCTCGGGCAGTGCGCGGACCCGGCCGCCGTGCCGGAGCTCCTCGCGGCGGCGGGGCATTCCGACCCGACGGTACGGCGGGCGGTCGCGGGAGCCCTCGCCGGGATCGTGCCGGCCGGGCACATGGAGGCGCTCGGGGTGCTCCTCGCGCTGAGCCAGGACGGTGACGCGCGGGTGCGGGACTGGGCGACGCTCGCGCTCGCCGAACTGCCCGACGACACCCCGCTCGTACGGGAGGGGCTCGCCGAGCGGCTCGGCGACCCGGATCCGGAGACGGCGGCGGAGGCGGCGCGCGGGCTCGCGATCCGGCAGGACCCGCGCGCCGTGGACGCGCTGGCGTCGGCCCTCGCGGACGGCGACCCGGAGGGCGCGGCGCGGGAGACGGCGCTGGCCGCCCTCGAGCACGTGCGCGACCCCCGGGTCAGGACCCGCCTGGAGTGGACGTTTCCGCGCCGCGTCTGACGGCTCGGCGGGTTCACGGCTCCGGAGCCGCTCAGGGCGGCTCCGGGCGACTCAGCGACGGCTCAGCAGTCGTGGTCGATGAGGTCGAAGGACGCGTAGTGGTCGGCCGTGTAGTAGTCCTCCCGCGCCGCGTCCCCGGTCACGATCCGGCGGGCCCCGCGGGTGGTGACGCCCGGGGTCTTGACGGTGTACTCGTGGTAGTAGCCGAGCGAGTGGGCCGGCAGGATCCGTTCCCGGTTCTGGAAGACGGTGCCGTCCTGGCGGTACGGGAAGGGGCCGCCCGCGTCGATCAGGCGGAGGGTGTCGTGGGCCTGGCTGGGCAGGTCGGAGTAGCAGATGTCCCCGACGGCCGCGGTGGCGGCGGCCGAGGACACGACGGCGGCGGGGCCGGGCGCGGGTGCCGCGACGGCGGTGGCCGGGGCGCCGAGGAGGAGGGAGGAGAGGAGGGCGGTGGCGACGCCGCCGGCGAGGGTGAATCGAGGGGGGATTCGCATGACTCAGATGATGACGCGCGTAGATCGGCCCGCGAAAGCCCAACGCCCTTGAGTTTTCCGGAAGTTCACCGGTCCCCACGGAATGTGCGAACCGTCTGCACACACCACCGGGGCCCTCGTGGAGGACCCCGGTGTGCGCTGCTTCGGGTGCGCTGCTTCGGGTTACGAGTCGGTCGGCCTCGGCCTGGAGCCGCGCGAGCCGCCCGCGCTCCGCGAGCGCCCGGCGCCCGGTGCCTGACGTCCGGCGCGACCGGCACCGGCCGCGGCTCCGCGCCCGCCGCCCGTACCGGCGCCCGCGGCCCGGCCGGAGCCCGTGCCACGCCCGGAACCACCGGTGGAACCGGCGGCGCGGCCCGTCGAACCGGCGGCGCGGCCCGAGGAACCTGCGGCGCGGCCCGAGGCCGTGCCGGTGGCGCCGGAGCGACCGGAGCCGGAGCCCGTAGCGGCCGTCCCGCCGGCGGGGGCCGGACGGCGGCGGCGACGGCTGCCGCCGCCGCTGCCGCTGCCCGCGGCGCCCGTCGCCTTGCGGGGCGGGGTCGGCTGCGGTGTCTCGATGACGACCGGGACGCCCGAGGGCTCCCGCGCGCCGGTCAGCTCGATCAGCTGCTCGTCGCTGGACTTGATCTGCGCCGTACGGGGGCTGATGCCCGCGTTCGTCATCAGCCGGCCCATGTCGCGCTTCTGCTCGGGCAGGACCAGGGTGAAGACGCTGCCGGACTCGCCGGCGCGGGCGGTGCGGCCGCCGCGGTGCAGGTAGTCCTTGTGGTCGATCGGCGGGTCGACGTTCACGACCATGTCGAGGTCGTCGACGTGGATGCCGCGCGCCGCCACGTTCGTCGCGACGAGCGTGGTCACCTGCCCGGTCTTGAACTGGTCCAGGGTCCGGTTGCGCTGCGGCTGCGAACGGCCGCCGTGCAGGCCGGAGGCCCGTACGCCGTTGGCGAGGAGCCGCTTGACCAGCCGGTCCACGGACCGCTTGGTGTCCATGAAGAGGATCGTCCGGCCGTCGCGGGCCGCGATCCGCAGGGTGACGGCCTTCTTGTCGGTCTCGTCGGCCACGTACAGGACGTGGTGCTCCATGGTGGTGACGGCGCCGGCCGACGGGTCGACCGAGTGCACGACCGGGTCGTCGAGGAACATCTTGACGAGCTTGTCGATGTTCTTGTCGAGGGTGGCCGAGAACAGCAGTCGCTGCCCGCCCGGCTCGACCTGCTTGAGCACCTTCGTGACCTGCGGGAGGAAGCCCATGTCGGCCATCTGGTCGGCCTCGTCGAGGACCGTGACGGCGACCTGGTCGAGGCGGCAGTCGCCCCGCTCGATGAGGTCGTGGAGCCGGCCGGGGGTGGCGATGAGGACCTCGGCGCCGCGCCGCAGCGCGGAGGACTGCCGGCTGATCGACATGCCGCCGACGACCGTGGTGATCCGCAGCCTCAGCGCGGAGGCGTACGGCGTGAGGGCGTCGGTCACCTGCTGGGCCAGCTCGCGCGTGGGCACCAGGACGAGCGCGAGCGGCGCGGTCGGCTCGGCGCGGCGGCCCGCGGTCCTGGCGAGGATCGCGAGCCCGAAGGCGAGGGTCTTCCCGGATCCGGTACGCCCACGGCCCAGCACGTCACGGCCCGCCAGCGAGTTCGGCAGGGTCGCGGCCTGGATCGGGAACGGCTCCGTGACGCCCTGCTCACCCAGGGTCCGCAGCAGGCCCTCGGGCATGTCGAGGTCGGCGAAGGCGGCCACCGCGGGCAGCGCGGGCGTCACCGTCTCCGGCGGCGTGAACTCGCTGGGCGGCGGCGGCGCGGTGGGACGGCGCCCTCCGCGGGAGGCCTTCGGCTGTGACGTGGACTTCGCCTGGGCGGTGCGGGGGCTGCGCTTGTGAGGGCGTTCGGAGCGGGTCATGCGTGCCTTTCTGGCCGGTGCTCGCGGCACAGCGGGGGCCCGCACCTGCACGGTGCGGGCCCCGGCTGCTCTACCCGGAACACGCGATACGGGCTCCGGATGTCTACCGGAACACGTGATACGGGCCCCGGATGTCTCTACCGGAACAATAGTGCGCCCGGGAACCTTCCCGCCCCTCCCGACCGATGCCCGGACGGATCAGACCTGCCCAGAGCGGTGCGACGTGGGCGACCTCACAGCCCGCCGGGCCCTCCGGCCGGCCGGGCCGGGCGCACGGCGACCCCGTCGAGGACCATCGAGAGGTACTGGCGGGCGATCTCCTCGGGGCTGTGCTGTCCGCCCGGCCGGTACCAGGACGCGGCGACCCAGACGGTGTCGCGCACGAAGCGGTAGGTGAGGCGGACGTCGAGGTCGGCGCGGAAGACTCCGGCCGCGACGCCCCGCTCCAGGGTTCCGAGCCAGGCCTTCTCGAACTTGTGCTGCGAGTCGGTGAGGTAGTGGAAGCGGGGCTGGTCGGTGAGGTGCCGGGACTCCTTCTGGTAGATGGCGACGGCGGCACGGTGCCGGTCGATCTCGCGGAAGGACTCGGTGACGAGGGCCTCGATGGTCTCCCGGGGGCCGAGCCCGGCGGCGAGGACGGCGTCGTACCCCTGCCACAGCTCGTCGAGGAAGGTGGAGAGGATCTCGTCGAGCATCGACTCCTTGGAGTCGAAGTGGTAGTAGAGGCTGCCGGCGAGCATCCCGGCGGCGTCCGCGATCTTGCGGACGGTGGTGGCGTTGTACCCCTGGGCGGCGAACACCTCGGCCGCCGTGTCGAGGAGTTCGCGGCGCCGCTCGGGCGCGGCACTCGCCTGGGTCTTCTTCTTGGTCGCTGACACACGCCCATTCTGGTCCTACGCGGGCGGCACCCGGCGCGGCGGGCTGTCGTCGTTGCCGCGCCGGTACGTCCGGGTCGGCCGTCCCCGGGCCCAGCTGTGGAGGACCATCTCGTCGCCGTCCACCCAGGTCCGTACGACCTCGGTCGGCTCCACCCGGAAGAGGTGGAACGGCAGGGGCGCGCCCGCCTCGGCCGCGTACCGGTCGACGGTCGCGGGGTCGGTGACCTCGACCGCCCGCCCGGAGACACGGACGTCCCCGCCGCCCATGTCGGTGCCGGAGCCGGGGTTGGCGAGCAGGGCGAAGCGGGGGTCGCGGCGCAGGTCGAGGGCCTTGCGGGAGTTCGGCATCATGCCGAGCCAGAGTTCGCCGAAGCGGAAGTCGGCCTCGATGCCGCTGAGCCGGGGCGAGCCGTCCTTGCGGACGGTGGCGAGGGCGTGGTGGGTGTACTGCCCGAAGCGTGCGCGTACGGTCGCGGCCAGTTCGGGTTCGGCCGCCTCGAAGGCGGACCAGGTGGTTCCGGTGTCTCCCATACGACCAGGAGACACCGGATACCCGACAGACACTGTCCGGATTACTCCGGACGTTCCCGGGAACCGACCGCCTTGACCGCCTTGGCCGCCTCAGGAGGTGGCGGCGCGCTCCGCCGCGTTGCGCTCGACGCAGAACTCGTTGCCCTCCGGGTCCGCGAGGGTCGCCCAGCCGGTGCCGTCCGGGTTCCTCCGGTCGTCGACGAGGGTGGCGCCGAGGCCGAGCAGCCGCTGGATCTCCTCGTCGCGGGTCCGGTCCTGCGGCTGGAGGTCGAAGTGGACGCGGTTCTTCACCACCTTCGCCTCGGGCACCTGGATGAAGAGGAGGGCGGCACCGGGCGACACGACCTCGGGGTCGCCGACCCCGTCCTCCGCGGTGACCTCGGCGTCGAGGGCCTGCGCCCAGAAGGCGGCCAGCGCGTCGGCGTCGGCGCAGTCGATGGTCACGTGTCGTACGAGAGAAGTCATGGGTCTCATGATCGCCTGCGGCCCCCGCCCCGGACCACCGCTTTCCCGCCGGTCGGTCGGCGGTCGGCCGGCGGTCGGCCGGCGGGGGCGAGTGGTCCGCCCTCGGTCGCCGCCACGAGCGCCGCGAGGGAGGAGCGGGTGCCCTGGAGGTCGTGGATCTCCTCGTCGATGGCGTCGAGCCGGGCGACGAGCATCGGGCTGAGGCAGGGCTCGATCTCCGCCTCGCTGCCGCAGACGCAGTCCAGGACCTCGGCGATGACCCGGGTCGGCAGTCCGGCGCCGAGCAGGGCCCGGATGCGGCGGACGACGGCGGGGGCGTCGGGACCGTACAGCCGGTGCCCGCCGGGGGTGCGCTCGGAGCCGAGGAGGCACTGCTCCTCGTAGTAGCGGAGCAGCCGCACGCTCACCCCGGTCTCGCGCGCCAGTTCTCCGATCTTCACGGCGCCCCCCGGCCACAGAAGGTGGCAGTGAGCGGTGTCATGAGCGGACGATGCCCTGGTTCCGGGCGGCGGCGAGCCAGGCCGGGAAGTCGGCGACGACCCGGTCGTACAGCTCCGCGTCCGGGATCCGGCTCGGGTCCTGGCCGGCGTGGAAGAAGCCGGAGTTGTCGACGGGGCGCTTCGCGGGGACGGCCAGCTCGTCGAGCCTGCGCAGGAACTCGAACTGCCGGCTGGAGGGGTCTCCGAAGCCGATGAACTGCCAGAAGAGGGGCAGCCGGGCGGCCTTGCACACGTACCGCTCGGCGGCGAGCTTGTTGATCGGCCCGCCGTCGGTCTGGAAGACGACGAGCGCGGGCGCGGTGGAGCCGCTGTCCAGGTAGTGGTCGATGACGGCGTCCATGGCGAGGTGGTAGCTGGTCTTGCCCATGTGGCCGAGTCCGGCGACGATCCGGTCGATCCGGCCGGCGTGGTCGTCGAGCCGGATGTCGGTCTCGGCGTCGATGTCGGTGGAGAAGAAGACGACCGGCACGCGTCCGTCGTCGTCGAGCTGTGCGGAGAGCCCGAGGACGCGGTCGGCGAGGGCCTGGACGGCGCCGCTCCTGTAGTACGGCTTCATCGACCCCGAGTAGTCGACGACCAGGTAGACGGCGACGCGCTGCCCACTGATCCCGTGCCGCCGCAGCGAGGCCCCGGCCTCCTTGTAGAGGTTCACCAGGGCGGGCGCGGTCTCCTCGACCTTCCGCAGACTCAGTGCCATGGACGTGTCCCCCTCCGGCTCGCCACAGGCGGAAGTTTAGGGCCCGGGACGCGCATCGGCGCCCACCCAGTCGTCCGGTCGGGGACATTCGGGGGGCGCCGCGCTCAGTTCCGTACGTCGTTGTACGGGACGTCTCTGGGGTGATCCGGCGGGATCAGACCGTCAGCGAACGGTCCGTCGGGCGGATCGGGGCCGGCAGGGAGCTGGCTCCGGTCAGGTAGCGGTCCACGCCACGGGCGGCGGATCGGCCCTCGGCGATGGCCCACACGATGAGGGACTGGCCGCGACCCGCGTCACCGGCGACGTACACGCCGTCGACGTTGGTGGCGAAGTCCGCGTCACGGGCGATGTTACCCCGCTCGTCGAGGTCCAGACCAAACTGGGCGACCAGGCCGTTCTCGACGTCCGTGCCGGTGAAGCCCATCGCGAGCGTGACGAGCTGGGCGGGGATCTTGCGCTCCGTGCCCGGCTTCTGGGTCAGCTTGCCCGCGACGAACTCGACCTCGACGAGGTGGAGGAACTGGACGTTGCCGTCCTCGTCGCCCTCGAAGTGGGTGGTGGAGACGGAGTAGACCCGCTCGCCGCCCTCCTCGTGCGCGGAGGTGACCTTGTACAGCATGGGGAAGGTCGGCCAGGGCTGGCCGGCGTTCCGGTCCTCGCCCGGTCGGGGCATGATCTCCAGCTGCGTGACCGAGGCCGCGCCCTGGCGGTGGGCCGTGCCGACGCAGTCGGCGCCGGTGTCGCCGCCGCCGATGACGACGACGTGCTTGCCCTCGGCGGTGATCGGCGGCGCCACGAAGTCGCCCTCGACGACCTTGTTGGCGAGCGGCAGGTACTCCATCGCCTGGTGGATGCCGTTCAGCTCGCGGCCGGGGACGGGCAGGTCGCGGGCGGTGGTGGCGCCGGCGGCGATGACCACGGCGTCGAACCGCTTGCGCAGGTCCGTCGACGTGAGGTCGCGGCCGATCTCGATGCCGGTGCGGAACTTGGTGCCCTCCGCGCGCATCTGCTCGATGCGGCGGTTGATGTGCCGCTTCTCCATCTTGAACTCGGGGATGCCGTAGCGCAGCAGGCCGCCGATGCGGTCGGCGCGCTCGTACACGACCACGGTGTGGCCGGCCCGGGTCAGCTGCTGGGCGGCGGCGAGACCCGCCGGGCCCGAGCCGATGACGGCGGCGGTCTTGCCGGAGAGGCGCTCGGGCACCTGCGGCTTGACGTCGCCCCCGTCCCAGGCCTTGTCGATGATGGAGACTTCGACGTTCTTGATGGTGACGGCCGGCTGGTTGATGCCGAGCACGCACGCGGACTCGCAGGGAGCCGGGCACAGGCGGCCGGTGAACTCCGGGAAGTTGTTGGTGGCGTGCAGGCGCTCCTGCGCCGCCGACCAGTCCTCGCGGTAGGCGTAGTCGTTCCACTCGGGGATCAGGTTCCCGAGGGGGCAGCCGTTGTGGCAGAACGGGATGCCGCAGTCCATGCAGCGGCCGGCCTGCTTGCTGATGATCGGCAGCAGGGAGCCGGGAACGTAGACCTCGTTCCAGTCGCGGACGCGCTCGGCCACGGGGCGGGTCTGGGCGACCTCGCGACCGGTGGTCAGGAAGCCCTTGGGGTCAGCCATGGGTCGCCGCCTCCATCATCTTCTCGGTGGTCTCGGCCTCGGAGAGACCGGCGAGCTCAGCGGCGTCCTTGGCGGCGAGCACTGCCTTGTACGTGGTGGGGATGATCTTGCTGAACCGGTCCGCGTTCGCGTCCCAGTCGGCGAGGAGCTTCTCGGCGACCGTGGAGCCGGTCTCCTCCTGGTGACGGCGCACGACGTCGTGCAGCCACACCTTGTCGGAGTCCGACAGGGCCTCGATCGCGCCCAGGTTGCCGGAGTTGACGTTGTCCCGGTCGAGGTCGACGACGTAGGCGACACCGCCCGACATGCCGGCCGCGAAGTTGCGTCCGGTCTCGCCGAGGACGACCGCCGTACCGCCGGTCATGTACTCGCAGCCGTGGTCGCCCACGCCCTCCGAGACGACCAGGGCGCCGGAGTTGCGGACGCAGAAGCGTTCGCCGGTGCGGCCGCGGAGGAACAGCTCGCCGCCGGTGGCGCCGTAGCCGATGGTGTTGCCCGCGATCGTCGAGTACTCGGCGAGGTGGTCGGCGCCCCGGTCGGGGCGGACGATGACCCGGCCGCCGGAGAGGCCCTTGCCGACGTAGTCGTTGGCGTCGCCCTCCAGGCGGAGGGTGACGCCGCTCGGCAGGAAGGCGCCGAACGACTGGCCGGCGGAGCCGGTGAAGGTGATGTCGATGGTGTCGGCCGGGAGGCCCGCGCCGCCGAACTTCTTCGTCACCTGGTGGCCGAGCATGGTGCCGACCGTGCGGTTGATGTTGCGGATGGCGACCTGGGCGCGGACCGGCTGGGCCTCCTCGGCCGAGGCGGCGTTGAGGGCTTCGGCGGCGAGCTGGATCAGCTCGTTGTCGAGGGCCTTCTCCAGGCCGTGGTCCTGCTCGATCAGGGCGTGGCGGACCGCGCCCTCGGGCAGCTCCGGCACGTAGAAGAGCGGCTCCAGGTCGAGACCCTGCGCCTTCCAGTGGGTGACGGCGCGGCTGGTGTCGAGCAGCTCGGCGTGGCCGACGGCCTCTTCGAGGGTGCGGAAGCCCAGCTCGGCGAGGAGCTCGCGGACCTCCTCGGCGATGAACTCGAAGAAGTTGACGACGAACTCGGCCTTGCCGGAGAAGCGGTCGCGCAGGACCGGGTTCTGCGTGGCGATGCCGACCGGGCAGGTGTCGAGGTGGCAGACGCGCATCATGACGCAGCCGGAGACGACGAGCGGCGCGGTCGCGAAACCGAACTCCTCGGCGCCGAGCAGTGCGGCGATGACGACGTCGCGGCCGGTCTTGAGCTGGCCGTCGGTCTGGACGACGATCCGGTCGCGCAGGCCGTTGAGCAGCAGGGTCTGCTGGGTCTCGGCGAGGCCGAGCTCCCAGGGGCCGCCCGCGTGCTTCAGGGAGGTCAGCGGGGAGGCGCCCGTTCCGCCGTCGTGGCCGGAGATGAGGACGACGTCCGCGTGGGCCTTGGAGACACCGGCGGCGACCGTGCCGACGCCGACCTCGGAGACCAGCTTCACGTGGATGCGGGCGACCGGGTTGGCGTTCTTGAGGTCGTGGATCAGCTGGGCGAGGTCTTCGATGGAGTAGATGTCGTGGTGCGGCGGCGGCGAGATGAGGCCGACGCCGGGCGTCGAGTGACGCGTCTTGGCGACCCACGGGTAGACCTTGTGGCCGGGCAGCTGGCCGCCCTCGCCGGGCTTGGCGCCCTGGGCCATCTTGATCTGGATGTCGTCGGCGTTGACCAGGTACTCGCTGGTGACGCCGAAGCGGCCGGAGGCGACCTGCTTGATCGCGGAGCGGCGGGCCGGGTCGTAGAGGCGGTCCGGGTCCTCGCCGCCCTCACCGGTGTTGGACTTGGCGCCCAGCCGGTTCATGGCGACGGCGAGGGTCTCGTGCGCCTCCTTGGAGATGGAGCCGTACGACATGGCGCCGGTGGAGAAGCGCTTGACGATCTCGGAGACCGGCTCGACCTCGTCGATGGAGATCGACGGGCGGTCGGCGGTGATGCCGAAGAGGCCGCGGAGCGTCATGAGGCGCTCGGACTGCTCGTTCACCCGCTCCGTGTACTGCTTGAAGATGTCGTACCGCTTGTTGCGCGTGGCGTGCTGGAGGCGGAAGACGGTCTCCGGGTCGAACAGGTGCGGCTCGCCCTCGCGGCGCCACTGGTACTCGCCGCCGATGTCCAGGGCGCGGTGCGCCGAGGGGACGCCGGAGACGGGGTACGCCTTGGCGTGGCGGGCGGCGACCTCCTTGGCGACGACGTCGAGGCCGGCGCCGCCGATCTTGGTGGCCGTGCCGTTGAAGTACGTGGCGACGAAGGTCTCGTCGAGGCCGACGGCCTCGAAGACCTGGGCGCCGCGGTAGGAGGCGACGGTGGAGATGCCCATCTTGGACATGACCTTGAGGACGCCCTTGCCGAGGGCGTAGATCAGGTTCCGGATGGCCTGCTCGGGCTCCAGGTCCTCGATGAAGGTGCCGGCGCGGACCAGGTCCTCGACGGACTCCATGGCGAGGTACGGGTTGACCGCCGCGGCGCCGTAGCCGATGAGCAGGGCGACGTGGTGGACCTCGCGGACGTCACCGGCCTCGACGAGCAGGCCCACCTTGGTGCGCTGCTTGGTGCGGATGAGGTGGTGGTGGACGGCCGCGGTGAGCAGCAGCGAGGGGATCGGGGCGTGCTCGGCGTCGGAGTGCCGGTCGGAGAGCACGATGAGGCGGGCGCCGCCCTCGATGGCGGTGTCGGCCTCGGCGCAGATGTCCTCGATGCGGGCGGCGAGGGCGTCGCCGCCGCCGGAGACGCGGTAGAGACCGGAGAGGGTGACGGCCTTCATGCCGGGCATGTCGCCGTCGGCGTTGATGTGTATGAGCTTGGCCAGCTCGTCGTTGTCGATCACCGGGAAGGGCAGCGTGACGCTGCGACACGACACCGGGGTCGGCTCCAGGAGGTTCCCCTGGGGGCCGAGGGAGGAGCGCAGGGAGGTCACGAGCTCTTCGCGGATGGCGTCGAGCGGCGGGTTGGTGACCTGCGCGAAGAGCTGGGTGAAGTAGTCGAAGAGCAGCCGCGGGCGGGCGGACAGGGCCGCGATGGGCGAGTCCGTGCCCATGGAGCCGAGCGGCTCGCCGGCGGTGCGGGCCATCGGGGCGAGGATGACGCGGAGCTCTTCCTCGGTGTAGCCGAAGGTCTGCTGGCGGCGGGTGACCGAGGCGTGGGTGTGCACGATGTGCTCGCGCTCGGGGAGGTCGGAGAGCTCGATCTCCCCGGTCTCCAGCCACTCCGCGTAGGGGTGCTCGGCGGCGAGGGCGGCCTTGATCTCGTCGTCCTCGACGATGCGGTGCTCAGCGGTGTCGACGAGGAACATCTTGCCGGGCTGGAGGCGGCCCTTGCGGACGACCTTGGCGGGGTCGATGTCGAGGACGCCGACCTCGGAGGAGAGGACGACGAGGCCCTCGTCGGTGACCCAGTAGCGGCCGGGGCGCAGACCGTTGCGGTCGAGGACCGCGCCGACCTGGACGCCGTCGGTGAAGGTGACGCAGGCCGGGCCGTCCCAGGGCTCCATCATCGTGGAGTGGTACTGGTAGAAGGCGCGGCGGTCCGGGTCCATGGTCTCGTGGTTCTCCCACGCCTCCGGGACCATCATCAGGACGGCGTGCGGCAGCGAGCGGCCGCCGAGGTGGAGCAGCTCCAGCACCTCGTCGAAGGAGGCGGAGTCGGAGGCGTCGGGGGTGCAGACCGGGAAGATGCGGTCCAGCGAGCCCTCGCCGAAGACGTCGGAGGCGAGCTGGGCCTCGCGGGCGGTCATCCAGTTCCGGTTGCCCTTGACGGTGTTGATCTCACCGTTGTGGGCGACGAAGCGGTACGGGTGGGCCAGCGGCCAGCTCGGGAAGGTGTTGGTGGAGAACCGGGAGTGGACCAGGGCCACGGCGGTGGCGCAGCGGCGGTCCGACAGGTCCGGGAAGAAGGGCTCCAGCTGGCCGGTGGTCAGCATGCCCTTGTAGACGATGGTGCGGGCGGAGAGCGACGGGAAGTAGGTCGCCGCCTCGCGTTCGGCGCGCTTGCGCAGCACGAAGGCCTTGCGGTCCAGTGCGATGCCGGTGGCGGCGCCTTCGGCGTCCGCGACGAAGAGCTGGCTGAAGACCGGCATGGTGGAGCGGGCGGAGGCGCCGAGCAGCTCGGGGGCGACGGGGACCTCGCGCCAGCCGAGGACGTTCAGGCCTTCTTCGGATGCGATCGTCTCGATCTGCGAGACGGCCTGTGCGGAGCCGTCGGCAGGGAGGAAGGCGATGCCGACGGCGTACGCGCCGGCCTCGGGGAGCTCGAATCCGGCGACCTCGCGCAGGAAGGCGTCCGGGACCTGGAGCAGGATTCCGGCGCCGTCGCCGGAGTCGGGCTCGGAGCCGGTGGCGCCGCGGTGTTCGAGGTTGCGCAGTACGGTCAGCGCCTGCTCGACCAGCGCGTGGCTTGCTACACCGGTGAGGGTGGCCACGAACCCGACACCACAGGCGTCGTGCTCGTTACGGGGGTCGTACATTCCCTGCGGAGCAGGGCGACCGTCCATGGGCGACCAGGCGTCGGAACGCATCGGCTCTCCCGTCGTCGTCGTGGCTGGTGGGCACCTCCCAGACCACGTCTGGGGGAGCTGCTGCCGAGGGACGACGCTGGCCCTCCGCGAAATTTCGTGCAGGTTACATGATGGCTGTCTTCTCGCGAAGCGGATAGCTCATTCCAACATGCGGACACCACCGACACGGAGCGGTGGTGCGGGTTCACCTGTGGGGTGCGGGCACGGATGCCGTCCCGCGGGGGACGGATCGGGGTGGCCCGGATGATCTCCGGGCCTACGGCGACCCGTCACTGTGTGGGCTTCGTTGCCCAGCGACGCTCATGCCTCATTCCCGTTGGTCACGGGATCGAAACCGCCGAGTAACCGGCTACATATGTGGCGTCCTGCATAGTGTCTCATCGCCGCGGCGGTTCGGACCAGGGATATACGTCACAACCATTCCGCCCCTTTCCTCCCACAAGGGTGCCCCGAAATGCCGGAAAGGCCCCTTGAAGGGGCCTCTCGGGCGTCTCTGCGCGTACGGAATCCGTTCCTGGCGCGGACCGGGGCTAGAGCGCGGCCCCGAGGAGCATGCCGAGGCCGTAGGTGACGGCCGCGGCGGCACCGCCCAGGACGAGCTGGCGCAGGCCGCTGAAGAGCCAGCCGCGGGCGGTCACCCGGGCCACGAGGGCGCCGCAGGCGAAGAGCCCCACGAGCGCGAGCAGCACGGCGGGCCAGAGCGAGGTCGCCCCGAGCAGGTACGGCAGTACGGGCAGCAGCGCGCCGAGCGCGAAGGAGCCGAAGGACGAGACGGCGGCGACCATCGGCGACGGCAGGTCGTCGGGGTCGATGCCCAGCTCTTCGCGCGCGTGGATCTCCAGGGCCTGCTCGGGATCCTTCGACAACTGCATCGCGACCTCGCGGGCGAGCGCGGGCTCGACACCGCGGGAGACGTAGAGCGCGGCCAGCTCCTCCATCTCGTCGATCGGGTGCTTGCGCAACTGGCGACGCTCGACATCCAGTTCCGCCTGGACGAGCTCGCGCTGCGAGGCGACGGAGGTGTACTCGCCCGCGGCCATGGAGAAGGCTCCGGCCGCGAGTCCGGCGAGCCCGGTGATGACGACGGTCTGCGGGGAGACCGAGCCTCCGGCGACGCCGGTCATCAGGGCGAGGTTGGAGACGAGGCCGTCCATCGCGCCGAACACGGCGGGACGCAGCCAACCGCCGTTGACGTCCCGGTGCGTGTGGTTGTCGCGGTGGGCCTCGTGCAGTGGTGCCTGAGCTTCGATGATGGACATGGCTCTCCCCTCGTTCCGGCGGGCCGGGTCGCACCCGCCGCCCCCAACACCCTCGAAAATACGCGCGATGTAAGGGGCGCGCCAGCAAGGCAGGCCGTACTTACTAAGGTCCGCCTTGGTGCGGGCACCGGTTCTGGCGGGGTGTCAGGCGGGTGACAGAGACGTTTCTTCGGCGAGTTCGCGGCCCGCCGTGGCACAGATCCAGGCATCGGGGCGCCATGGGTGCGCCTCTCCCGAGGAAGGGGCCGCGAGATGGTGACCACCACGGCATGCGACACGCGTGAACGGGCGAGAGGGGCGCTCCTCGGCCTCGCCGTCGGCGACGCGCTCGGCGCGCCCGCCGAGAACATGCGGCCCTCCGAGATCCGCCGCCGCTGGGGCCGGATCGAGGGCTTCGTGACCGAGAGCCCCGCGGGCACCGACGACACCGAGTACGCCATCTTCTCCGCGCTGCTCCTCGCCCGGCACGGCTCGGCCCTCACCGTCCGGCACGTCGAACGGGCCTGGCACCACTGGATCGCCGACCTCGACGAAGGCCCGTTCCGCGGTGCGGGCTTCTCGGAGCGCGGCACCCTGGAGAACCTGCGCCGGGGGCTCGCCGCCCCCATCTCCGCCCAGCACCGCCACGCCTGGTCGGACGGTCTCGCGATGCGCGCCGCCCCGTTCGGCGTCTTCGCCGCCGGCCGCCCGGCCGAGGCGGCCCGGCTCGTCGCGATCGACGGCAGCGTCAGCCACGACGGCGAGGGCATCTACGGCGGCCAGGCGGTCGCGGCGGGCGTCGCCGCGGCGATGGCGGGCGAGACGGTCACGTCCGTGATCGCGGCGGCCCTCTCGGTCGTCCCGATGGACTCCTGGACGGCCCGCTCGCTGCGGCGCGCGGTGGTCGCCGCCCAACGGGTCCAGCCGGACCCGCTCACCCGTGAACGCCAGGTCCGCTCGGCGGTCGTCATCGGCGGCTACCCCTGGACGGACCTGGCACCGGAGGCCGTGGGCCTGGCCTTCGGCGCGTTCGCCGCGGCCCGCGGGGACTTCCGTACGGCCGTCCTGACCGCCGTCAACATGGGCCGCGACGCCGACACGACGGCGGCGGTGGCGGGCGCGCTGGCCGGCGCGGCGGGCGGCATGCGCGCGATCCCCGAGTCCTGGGCGACGGCCATCACCCCGGTGACGGGCAGCTGCCTCCCGTCGATGCGCGGCTACCACGTCCTGGACGTCGCGGACCTGCTGACCCCGGAGGGCGAATCCTGATGACCCCCGATCCGAACACACCGACGACCACGGCCGCCGCCGCTGCTGTGGGCACAGCACCAGGGTCGGACGCCACCGGCACCGTCACCACCACTGTGGGCAATCGTCCCGCAGGGCGGGACGGGTGGGCACAGCCCCCGTTGCCGGGTCCCGGCCTCCTGCCCGGTGCCCACCAGGACCTGACGGCGCCCCTGGTGCCGGGCTCCGGCTCACCGGACCTGGCCCCCCAGGGACCCGCCCCGGTTCGCGGCACCGGTTCGTGGACCGGCACCCACAAGGGGGCCGGCACCCAGGGCGCCGTCCCACCCCCCGACACCCCCCGCAGACCCGCCCGCGACGCAGTCGAAGGCCTCCTCCTCGGGCTCGCCGCAGGCGACGCCGCCGGATGGCCCGCCGCCCGCCACCGCGCCGCCCGCATGCCCGAGTGGACCCGCCGGCTCACCCGCGAGCTCGACACCTTCGCCGAGCAGAACGCGACGACCACCCTGCCCGTCCCCATCGCCCTCAACCAACCACCCGAACCCCTGCGCCTCGGCCCCTCCGACGACGCCGAGTGGGCGGCCTTCACCGCAGAGGCGGTCCTCACCGCCTCGGGCCAGGTCTTCGCCGGCCTGACCCAGGAGCGCCGCCTCCGCGCCGCCGTCGACCTCGCCTGGAACGCCCTCGCCGGACAGGTCGCCGCCGCGGCCGAGCGCGCCCCCGAGGTCGAGTCCGCCGTCCTCCCGCTCCGCGCCCGGATCTCCGTCCGCGCGGGGCTCGGCAATCTGGCCACGGGTCTGCGCCCGCCGGCGACCGGCCACGACAACCCGCACTTCTTCGACGACGCCGCCTGCGTGCGGGCCGTGGTCCTGGCGCTCGTCCACCCCGGCGACCCGCGCGCCGCCGCCGAACTCGCCGAGTTCGACGCCCGGTACACCCAGGACGGCGACGGCGTGCACGGCGCCCGCGCGATGGCGGCGGCCGTCGCCGCGGCCTTCGGCGGGGCGACGGTCGACGAGAGCGTCGAGGCGGCGCTCGTCGAACTCCCGCCCGTCACGGAGATCGGCCGCAACGCCCGGTACGCGGTGAAGCTGGCCCAGACCGCCGGTTCGGCCTTCGAGCTGGTCCCGCTCCTGGAGCACCAGATCGTGGACCACGTCTACAGCTACGGCATCGCCGCCGCGGAGACCGTCCCGGTCGCGCTCGCCCTCGCCACCGCCGCCCGTGGCGCGATGACGGCCGCCGTACCGGCCGCCGTCTGCCTGTCCCGGGTCGCCGACTCCGCCCCCGCGCTCGCGGGCGCGCTCACCGGGGCGCTCGGCGGGGGCCGTTCGGTGCCGGCGACGTGGCGCGACGCGTGCCGGACGCTCGCGGGCTGTGCGCTGCCCCGGCTCGCGGGGACGGATCTGGTCGAACTCGCCGGGCTCCTCGCAGCCACGGAACCAGCCGTCCCGGGTGGACAATTCCGACATGACACCCACACTGGATGTGCCCAGCCTGGATGACCGGATCACCGGCAGTCTCCTCGGGGCCGCCGTCGGCGACGCGCTCGGCGGCCCCGTCGAGGGCTACACGCCCGAGCAGATCGTGGAGCGCCACGGCGGTCGGGTGACGGGGATCGTCGGCCCCTGGAACGGCGAGGAGTGGCGCACCGCCCGCCCCGTCGCCCCGTACCACAAGGGCGACGGGCACGTCACCGACGACACCTTGATGACCCACGCCCTGGTCCGGGTGTACGGACGGGTCCGCGGCCATCTCGACGCGTACGCGGTCGCGGACCATCTCGTCCCCGAACTCATGGGCTCCCCGGTCTGGATCCCCGAGCTGGAGGCCGAGGCGCTCCCCCTCCAGCGGATCTTCCTCGCCGAGAAGTGGATCGTGGCCCGGCTCCACTACGGCCATGTGGACCCGCGCGAGGCGGGCAGCGGCAACATCGTCAACTGCGGCGCCGCGATGTACATGGCGCCGGTCGGGCTCGTCAACGCCGCCCATCCGGAGGCCGCGTACGCCGAGGCCCTGGACGTGGCGGGCGCGCACCAGTCCTCGTACGGCCGCGAGGCGGCGGGGGTGTTCGCGGCGGCGGTGGCCGCGGCGTGCGCACCGGGCGCCACGCCGTCCACGGTGGTGGGGACGGCCCTCGCCCTCGCGAAGGACGGCACGCGGTCGGCGATCGAGGCGGTCGCGGAAGTGGCGGCCGGCCACACGGACTTCGAATCGGCGCTGACCCCGCTCCGCAGGGCGGTGGCCCCCTTCGACTCGGTGGGACCCGACTACCGCTCCCCCTCCCTCGGTGCCCGCCGGCCCTCCCGTCTGCACGCGATCGAGGAGCTCCCGATCGCCCTCGGCATGCTCCTCGTCGGCGAGGGCGACTACCGTCGTACGGTCCTGGGCGCGGTCAACTACGGCCGTGACTGCGACTCGATCGCCACGATGGCGGGCGCGATCGTGGGCGCGCTGCACGGGGAGCAGGCCGTGCCCGCCGACTGGGCGAAGCGGGTGGCGGACGCGAGCCGCCTCGACCTGCACGCCCCGGGGAGGGTGCTCGCCGAAGTGACCCGCGAGGTGTTCGCCGAGGACACGGAACGGCGCCGTGCCCACGCGTCGGCGTTCGCGGCCCTGACGAGCGCGGACCGGTGAACCTCCGTCTGACCTGGGTCCAGCCGGAGGACCTGGTGGGCCACGAACTGCGCCAGGCGAGGGAGGACGGCCGCGACGCGACCGCCCTCGCGGCCCGCTGGGCGGCGGCGGGCGGCCCCCCGGCCCCGGAGACGGCAGGCGCGTCCACGACACCCCGACCCGACCTCCGCCCTCTGGCGGAAGAACTCCTGACCGCCCTGGCGTCCCTCCCGACCCCCTTGGCCGACCGCGAACCGACCCCCCTCCCGGACATCCAGACCCTGACGCCCCCCCACTCCCCCACAGGCACCGCTGTGGGCAGTCGTCCCGCAGGGCGGGACGGGTGGGCACAGCCCCCATTGCCGGGTGCCGGCCGCCCGCACGACACCCACCAGGACCTGCCCGCATCCGAACTGCCCGGTACCGCCCCCGACGAAGCGCCGAGGCGCCAAGGGCTCGGGGGCGAAGCCCCCGACGGCCTCCGTGACCGGCTGCACGCCGCCTGGCTCGGCCGCGCCGCCGGCTGTCTGCTCGGCAAGCCCGTCGAGAAGCTCCCCCTCTCCGCCCTCCGCGCCCTCGCCCGCGCCACCGGCAACTGGCCGCTCTGCACCTGGTTCACCGCCCGCGGCGTACCCCAGGGCCTGCTCGCCGCCCACCCCTGGAACCGTCGCTCCGCCACCACCTCCCTAGCCGAGAACATCGACGGCATGCCCGAGGACGACGACCTCAACTACCCCCTGCTCAACCTGCTGCTGCTCCAGCGGTACGGCCGCGACTTCACCACCGCCGACGTCGCCCGCCTCTGGCTCGACGAGCTACCCGCCGGCCGCACCTTCACGGCCGAGCGCGTCGCCTACCGCAACCTCCTCGACGGCGTCGAACCCCCGCTGACCGCCGTCCACCGCAACCCCTTCCGCGAGTGGATCGGTGCCCAGATCCGGGCCGACGTCC
This sequence comes from Streptomyces sp. NPDC051822, assembly GCF_044452745.1. Taxonomy (NCBI): domain Bacteria; kingdom Bacillati; phylum Actinomycetota; class Actinomycetes; order Kitasatosporales; family Streptomycetaceae; genus Streptomyces; species Streptomyces sp. NPDC051822. The sequence goes on from NZ_JBITBZ010000001.1 coordinate 260,216, forward strand.
ACGGCTGGACCCACCCGGGCGACCCGGCCGCCGCCGCGGCGCAGGCGTACCGGGACGCGGTGCTCACCCACACCGCGAACGGCGTCTACGGCGCCATGTTCGTCGCAGCCGTCCTCGCCACCGCGGCGACCGGCACCGCCGACGTCCACCAGTCGCTCGCCGCCGGCCTCGGCGTGATCCCGTCGCGCTCCCGCCTCGCGGAGGCCGTCCGCCGCGGCATCGGACTGGCCCGCGAGACGACCGACTTCGACACCGTCGTCGACCGGCTGCACGCGGAACTCGGCGGGTACCACTGGGTGCATGCCGTCCCGAACGCCGCGCTGCTCGCCGCCGCCCTCACCCACGCCGACGGCGACTTCTCCCGCTCCGTCTGCGCGGCCGTGTCCGGCGGCTGGGACACCGACTCCAACGGAGCCACCGCCGGTTCGGTCGCCGGGCTGCTCGCCGGGCACCCCGACCGGCTGCCCGAGCGGTGGACCGCCCCGCTCAAGAACCGTCTCTCGACCTCCGTCCCGTCCTTCGACGGCGTCGGCTTCGACACCCTGGCCGAACTGACCCACCGGGAGGCAGTACGCCCATGACCAGCATCGTCGTACTCGGCAGCACGAACATGGACCTCGTCACCTACGTACCGAGGGCCCCGGCCCTCGGAGAGACCGTCACCGGCCGCTCCTTCCACACGATCCCGGGCGGCAAGGGCGCCAACCAGGCCGTCGCCGCCGCACGCGCGGGCGCAGAGGTGGCGATGATCGGAGCCGTCGGCGCGGACGACTTCGGAGCACGGCTGCGCGCCACCCTGGAGCACTGCTCGGTGGACACCGATCTCCTGCGCACCGCCGAGGGCGCCTCCGGCACCGCCCACATCGTCGTCGACGACGAGGGCGGCAACGCGATCGTCGTCGTCCCCGGCGCCAACGGCACCGTCACCTCCCTCTCCCACGGCGACGAGGCGCTCATCGGAACCGCGGACGCCCTGCTCCTGCAGCTCGAACTCCCCCTCTCCGTCGTCGTGGAGGGCGCCGCGACCGCCCGCCGGCTGGGCGTCCGCACCGTCCTCACCCCGGCCCCCGCCCAGCCGCTGCCCCCCGAACTGCTCGCCGCCGTGGACCTGTTGGTGCCCAACGAGCACGAGGCCGCCGCGCTCACCGGACTGACCGACCCGCGCGAGGCCGCCGTGGCCCTGCTCCGGGACGTCCCCGAGGTGGTCGTCACCCTGGGCGCGGCCGGCAGCCTGTACGCCGCACGGGGCGCCGATCCGGTCCTGGTGCCCGCGCCCCGGGTCCGGGCGGTGGACACGACCGGTGCCGGCGACACCTTCGTGGGCGCGCTCGCGGTCGCCCTCGGCGAGGGCCGCCCCGCCCCGGAGGCCCTGGCCTGGGCACAGGCCGCCGCCGCGCTCTCCGTCCGGCGCGAGGGCGCGTCGACCTCGATGCCGTACCGCGTCGAGATCGAGGCGGCCTTCCACTCCCCCGACACCCTGGAGGCCGACCCCGTATGACCGTCCACGCAGCCGTCCACACCACCGTCCACCCACCGGCCAACGCGCCCGAGGCCCCCGCTCCGCCCCTGCGCGGGCTGCGCGTCCTGGATCTCGCGACCCTCTTCGCCGGCCCTCTCGCGGCCACGATGCTCGGCGACTTCGGCGCCGACGTCGTCAAGGTCGAGCACCCCCGCAAGCCCGATCCGTCCCGTGGGCACGGCCCCGCCAAGGACGGCATCGGCCTCTGGTGGAAGGTCCTCGGCCGCAACAAGCGGACGATCACCCTCGACCTGTCCTCGCCGGGAGGCCGTGACACCCTCCTGGCACTCGCCGCCGACGCCGACGTGATCGTGGAGAACTTCCGCCCCGGCACCCTGGAACGCTGGGGCCTGGGCTGGGAGGAGCTCTCCACCGTCAACCCGCGTCTGGTCCTCGCCCGCGTCACCGGCTTCGGCCAGTTCGGCCCGTACGCCCACCGGCCGGGATTCGGCACCCTCGCCGAGGCGATGAGCGGTTTCGCGGCCATCACGGGCGAACCCGACGGCCCGCCCACCCTGCCCCCCTTCGGCCTGGCCGACTCCATCGCCGCCCTGGCCACGGCGTACGCGGTGATGACCGCGCTCACCGCCAGGACGACGACCGGCCGCGGCCAGGTCGTCGACATGGCGATCATCGAACCGATGCTCGCCGTCATCGGCCCCCACCCCCTCTGGTACGACCAACTCGGTTATGTCCAGCCCCGGACGGGCAACCGCTCCCGCAACAACGCCCCGCGCAACACCTACCGGACCGCCGACGGCTCCTGGGTCGCCGTCTCCACCTCCGCCCAGTCGATCGCCGAGCGGGTACTGCGGCTCGTCGGCCGCCCGGAGCTGATCGACGAGCCGTGGTTCGCCGACGGCGCGGGACGGGCCGCGAACGCCGACGTCCTGGACGAGGCGGTCGGCGCGTGGATCGCCCGCCGCACCCGCGACGAGGCGATGGCGGCCTTCGAGAAGGCGGAGGCGGCCATCGCCCCCGTCTACGACATCCGGGACGTCGTCGACGACCCGCAGTACCGGGCGCTCGGCACCGTCACCGAGGTCGAGGACCCCGAACTCGGCCCGATCAGGATGCAGAACGTCCTGTTCCGCCTCTCCGAGACGCCCGGAGGCATCCGCTGGCCCGGCCGCCCCCATGGCGCCGACACCACCGCCGTCCTCTCCGAACTCGGCCTCACCCCCGCCGAGATCGACCGCCTCCGCGACCAGGGGGCGGTATGAGCACCCTGGCGGGGGTCGACGGTCTCAGCCTGGTCCGCACCCCCCTCACCTGGCTGTACGCCCCCGGCGACCGGCCCGAGGTAGTCCGCAAGGCCCTCGCCTCGGGCGCCGACATCGTGATCGTCGACCTGGAGGACGCGGTCGCCCCGCACCGCAAGGCGTACGCCCTCGACGCCACGACGGATCTCCTCACGGACATCCACCCCGTCCCGGTGCACGTCCGCGTCCACTCCCCGCACGACATCCCCACCCTGGCCCCCCTCCCCGGCCTCTGCGGTCTCCGTGTACCCAAGGTGACACACGCCCCTGACATCCACCGGATCGCCGAAGCCGCCCCGGGTCTCCCCCTCTACCCGCTCCTGGAGAGCGCCCTCGCCGTGGAGCAGGCGTACGCCGTCGCCACGGCCCATCCCGCCGTGCGGGGCATCGCGCTCGGCGAGACGGACCTCCGCGCCGACCTGGGGGTACGGGAGGACAGCGGCCTCGACTGGTCGCGCGGCCGGGTGGTGGTCGCGGCCCGCGCGGCCGGCCTCCCGGCCCCTGCCCAGTCGGTCCACCCCGACATCGGCGACCTGGAGGGACTGGCGGCCGGCTGCGCCCGGGGCCGGGCCCTGGGCTTCTTCGGCCGGGCGGCCATCCACCCCCGCCAGCTCCCGGTGATCGAGCGCGCCTACCTCCCCACGCCGGAGGAGATCGACGCGGCACGGGAGGTCGTCGCGGCGGCCGCGACGGAGCGGGGCGCCCAGGCCCTCCCGGACGGCCGCTTCGTCGACGCCGCGGTGGTGGAGGGCGCCCACCGCGTCCTCGCGCTGGCGGCCCGGACGGGCTGAGGAATGAAGAAGGGCCGCCGGGACCTCTCGGTCCCGACGGCCCTCCGGCCGGCTGGAAAGGATCAGCTCTTGGCGGCGGACCCCGCGCCGTTGTCGGCACCGCGCTCCGCGTCCTTGGCGGAGTCGGCGTCCTCGTCGGCCGCGGCATCCTCGGACTCAGCGTCCGCGTCGTCCGCGGCCGCAGCGGCATCCGCCTCGTCGGCCTCGTCGGCCTTCGCGATCTTGTCGGCCTTGTCGGCCTTGGCCTCCACGATCTCCTCGCGGCCCGGGCGGATCCGCGACGAGATCACGATGTAGACCACCGCGAGGACGAAGACGACGATCGCCGTCCACACGTTCAGCCGCAGGCCGAGCACGTGGTGCGCCTCGTCGACGCGCATGTACTCGATCCAGGCCCGGCCGGTGCAGTAGGCGGCGACGTAGAGCGCGAAGGCGCGCCCGTGGCCGAGCTTGAAGCGGCGGTCGGCCCAGATGACCAGGAGGGCGACACCGATGCACCAGAGCGACTCGTACAGGAAGGTCGGGTGGTACGTCCCGGCCTCACGGTTCGCGCTCTCGGAGATCTCCAGGGCCCAGGGGAGATTGGTCGGCTTGCCGTACAGCTCCTGGTTGAACCAGTTGCCCCAGCGGCCGATGGCCTGGGCGAAGGCGATTCCGGGGGCGATGGCGTCGGCGTACGCCGGGAGCGGGATGCCCCGTCGGCGACAGCCGATCCAGGCACCCACCGCGCCGAGCGCGATGGCGCCCCAGATACCGAGGCCGCCCTCCCAGATCTTGAAGGCGTCGACCCAGTTCTCACCCTCGCTGAAGTACAGCTGGTAGTCGGTGATCACGTGGTAGAGGCGTCCGCCGACGAGGCCGAAGGGCACCGCCCAGACGGCGATGTCGGCCACGGTGCCGGCGGTGCCGCCCCGGGCGATCCAGCGCTTGTTGCCGTACCAGACGGCGACGAAGACACCGATGATGATGCAGAAGGCATAGCCGCGCAGCGGGATCGGTCCGAGGTTGATCACGCCGGTCGACGGGCTGGGAATATAGGCAAGGTCCATGGCAGGACCGACGCTACCCTGCCGGGCGGGCGGGACGGCAGCCCACCCGGCAACGTATGGGTAACTAACCTGCGGACTGCCCCGCCGAAGGGGCGGCCGTGCCGGGCTTCTTGCCCTTGTTGGCCTCGGCGACCCACTTCTTCAGGTTCTCCGGGGAGATCTGCTCGCCTCCCTTGGTCGGGAAGATCGATTCTCCGTTGAGGAGGACGGAGGGGGTCCCGCGGAAGCCGCCGTTCTGGAAGGCCTCGTTCGACTTGACCACCCAGCTGTCGTGCGTGCCCTCGTTCACACAGCTGCGGAACGCGGGCGTGTCGAGCCCGGGCACCTTCGCCGCCAGCTCGATGAGCTTGTCGTTCTTCCCGAAGGCGTCGTCCGTCTCCTGCGGCTGGTTGATGTAGAGCGTGTCGTGGTACGCGGTGAACTTCCCCGCGTCCTGGGCGCATGCCGACGCGTTCGCCGCGCGCAGGGAGCCGCTGCCGCCCATGTTCCCGTCGATGAGGGTGGCGAGGTGGTACTCGGTCCTGAGGGCGCCGGACGCCTCCAGCTCGTGGATCGTGTCCCGCATGACGTTCTCGAACTGGGCGCACGCGGGGCAGCGGAAGTCCTCCCAGATCGCGAGCGTCGACGGGGCGTCCGTCCTGCCCGTCGGGATGGCGGGCTTGCCGTCCTCCTCGGTCGCCCCGGTCGGTGCCACGACCGGGCCCGCCTTGTCCGACCCGCCGTCCTTGTCACCGCCCGCGGCGATCACGCCGACGACCGCGGCCAGGCCGAGGACGCCGACCACCGCCGCCGACACGATGAGGACGCGTCGCTGCTTCTCGCGGGCCTTCTCGCGCTCACGCTGCTGTTGGAGGCGCTCCCGCGCGCTCCCTGACCCGTCACCACGGTTCTTCTCGCTCACACCCCAGGAACGAACCGGGGAGGCACGTGCGTGCCTCCCCGGTCCCAGATCCATCCGAATGGGTTACGGAACGCGGCGGACACCCTCGGCGAGTTCGGCCGCCAGTTCCCTTACGGCGGCGAGTCCCGCGGCCTCGTCGCCGTCGGCGTCGAGGATCCGCTTCACGAAGGCGGAGCCGACGATGACGCCGTCGGCGAAGGCCGCGACCTCGCGCGCCTGCTTGGCGTCGGAGACGCCGAGCCCGACGCAGACGGGGAGCTCCGCCGTGGCGCGGGTGCGGCGGACGAGGTCGGCGGCCTGTTCGCCGACCGACGCGCGGGTGCCGGTGACTCCCATCAGGGAGGCGGCGTAGACGAAGCCGGAGCCGGCCGCCGTGATGGTGGCGAGGCGCTCGTCCTTGCTGCTGGGCGCGACGACGAAGACGGTGGCGAGACCGTGCTTGTCGGCGTGCTCGCGCCAGAGCGCGGACTCCTGGACCGGCAGGTCGGGCAGGATGCAGCCCGCGCCGCCGGCGGCGGCGAGCTCCTCGGTGAAGCGCTCGACGCCGTACCGGTCGATGGGGTTCCAGTACGTCATGACGAGGACGGGCTTGCCGGTGGCCGCGTGGGCCTCCTTGACCGTGCGCATCACGTCGGCGATCTTGACGCCGCCGCGCAGGGCGATGTCGTCGGCGGTCTGGATGACCGGACCGTCGAGCACCGGGTCGCTGTGCGGGAGGCCGACCTCGACGACGTCCGCGCCGCCGTCGAAGACGGCCTTGATGGCCGCGATGCCGCCGTCGACGGTCGGGAAGCCGGCCGGCAGGTAGGCGATGAGCGCCGCCCTGTTGTCGGCCTTGGCCTTGGCGAGGGTGTCGCTCAGGAGCTGGATGTTTCCGGTCGTCACTTGGAGCCCTCCCCGTCGTACAGGCCGAAGTAGCGGGCGGCCGTGTCCATGTCCTTGTCACCGCGGCCGGAGAGGTTGACGAGGAGCAGCGCGTCCTTGCCGAACTCCTTGCCGACCTCCAGGGCCCCCGCGAGCGCGTGCGCCGACTCGATGGCCGGGATGATGCCCTCGGTGCGGGAGAGCAGTCGCAGCGCCTGCATGGCGGCGTCGTCGGTGACGGCGCGGTACTCGCCGCGCCCGCTGTCCTTGAGGTACGCGTGCTCGGGGCCGATGCCCGGGTAGTCCAGGCCCGCCGAGATCGAGTACGGCTCGGTGATCTGGCCCTCCTCGTCCTGGAGGACGTACGACCGCGAACCGTGCAGGATGCCGGGTTCGCCGGCGGTGAGGGTGGCCGCGTGCTCGCCGGTCTCGACGCCGTGGCCGGCCGGCTCGCAGCCGATCAGGCGGACGTCCGCGTCGGGGACGAAGGCGTGGAAGAGGCCGATGGCGTTGGAGCCGCCGCCGACGCAGGCGATCGCCGCGTCGGGCAGGCGTCCGGCGCGCTCCAGGAGCTGGCGGCGGGCCTCGACGCCGATGACACGGTGGAAGTCGCGGACCATGGCGGGGAAGGGGTGCGGTCCCGCGACGGTGCCGAACAGGTAGTGGGTCCTGTCGACGTTGGCGACCCAGTCGCGGAACGCCTCGTTGATGGCGTCCTTGAGGGTGCGGCTGCCGGACTTCACGGCGATGACCTCGGCGCCGAGCATCCGCATCCGGGCCACGTTGAGGGCCTGGCGCTGGGTGTCGACCTCGCCCATGTAGATGGTGCACTCGAGGCCGAAGAGGGCGCAGGCGGTGGCGGTGGCGACGCCGTGCTGGCCGGCGCCGGTCTCGGCGATGACCCGGGTCTTGCCCATGCGCTTGGTCAGCAGGGCCTGACCGAGCACGTTGTTGATCTTGTGCGAGCCGGTGTGGTTGAGGTCCTCCCGCTTGAGGAAGATCCGGGCGCCGCCTGCGTGCTCGGCGAACCGGGGGACCTCGGTGAGGGCGCTCGGGCGGCCGGTGTAGTTGACCATCAGGTCGTTGAGCTCGCGGGCGAACTCGGGGTCGGCCTTGGCCTTGTCGTACTCGACGGCGACCTCGTCCACGGCGGCGACGAGGGCCTCCGGGATGAACTTGCCGCCGTAGGCGCCGAAGTAGCCCTCGGCGGTGGGGACCTGACCCTCCGGGTCCGGAATGAAGAACTCGCTGGACATGCGGTTGCTCCTCGCGGGGCGGATGCCCCGGATCGCGTGCGGTAGTCGGTCACGGTATGCGCGCGACTCACTCACGTACGCCAACGCCACGGGCCGCTTGGCTGCGCCCCCTGCGCCCTCGTTGTGGGCAGTCGTTCCGCTGGGGCGGAACGGGTGGGCACAACGGACGGCGCCCCGTGCCGGGCCCAGGCTTCCGCTCCTGAACCCGCACCCGGGGTGCGGCCCCGGAGTGGTGCGGGTCCGGGCACAAGGGGCGAGGCGCCGCCGAGGGCGCCGTCCCGTGTCCCCACCCGTCCCGCCCAGCGGGACGATTGCCCAAACGGGGGGGAGGTGGGACCGCTGGTCACCGGGGTAGGGCGACAGCGCCGTCCGAGAGGGTCAGGTGGCGTTGACGTCGTGTGTGAGTACGCGCGCGAGGCGCGGACGCCATCGCATGCCGTTGACCTGGCCGGGCTCGGAGCCGATGACGTACCGCACCCGGCGGCCGTGGACACGGCGGGCGGGTGCGCGGCAGCCACGCGGCCGGCAGCCACGGGCCAGCGGCGCGTGGGCGGGGACGGACGCCGCGGTACGCAGCAGGCGCCGCCGCCCCACGGGGTTCGCCGACGGCATGCCGACCGGGCCCGGGGCGGTGCCCCGGGAGGTCGGCGTGGCGCGGCGGCGGGTCATGGCGCGGTCAGCTCCGGCCGTGCCGGAGGGCGGGGTGGGCGCCGGCGGCGACGAGGTCGGCCACGGCGGCCTTCGGGTCGCGGCCGGTGACGAGGGACTCGCCGACCAGGACCGCGTCGGCGCCCGCGTTGGCGTAGGCGATGAGGTCGTGCGGGCCTCGGACGCCGGACTCGGCGACCTTGACGATGTGCGCGGGGATCTCGGGGGCGACGCGCTCGAAGGTGGTGCGGTCCACCTTGAGGGTCTTGAGGTTGCGCGCGTTGACGCCGATGATCCGGGCGCCCGCGTCGACGGCCCGCTCGACCTCGTCCTCGTCGTGTACCTCGACGAGCGGCGTGAGCCCGATGGACTCGGCGCGCTCGATGAGGGAGACCAGCGCCTCCTGCTCGAGGGCGGCGACGATGAGGAGCGCGAGATCCGCTCCGTACGCCCGTGCCTCCCAGAGCTGGTACGCGGTGACGATGAAGTCCTTGCGCAGGACCGGGATGTCGACCCGGGCCCTGACGGCCTCCAGGTCCGCGAGCGAGCCGCCGAAGCGGCGCTGCTCGGTGAGGACGGAGATGACGGCGGCACCGCCCGCCTCGTAGTCCGCGGCGAGACCCGCGGGGTCGGCGATCGCGGCGAGCGCGCCCTTGGACGGGCTGGAGCGCTTGACCTCGCAGATGACCTTGACGCCGTCTCCGCGCAGTGCGGCGACGCCGTCCTTGGCCTGCGGGGCCTTGGCGGCGCGCTCCTTGAGCTCGTCGAGGGTGACCCGCGCCTGCCGCTCTGCGAGGTCGGCGCGTACGCCTTCGATGATCTCGTCGAGCACACTCACGCGAGGGGCCCCCTTCCGGGACGTTGATGGTGATGATGAACCAGGTTCAGCCACATCGATCCTATCCGCAGGACGGCTCCGTCATCGCATCGAGCGGAGCGGCGTCCCACCTGCTGGGACTCTCCTCGGGGTCCTGCCGGTGCCGCGCGGGACCCTCAGGGGGCCAGCGCGGAGCCGAAGGGAAGGTTCCGGACCAGGGTGAAGAGGGCGAGTACGGCCCCGATCCCCCACCACCAGACCGAGGAGATCGCGAGGCGCATGGGCTCCCCGCGGATGACGCGAATCAGCCAGAGGGCCATGAGGACGCCGAAGAGGCCGTAGCCGACGACGGCGAGGGCGTTGGCGCCGAGGGCGGCCGGGAGGTCGCCGTGGGCGAAGGCGTGGGCGCTGCGGAGGCCGCCGCAGCCGGGGCAGAAGACGCCGGTGAAGCGGAGCAGCGGGCAGACCGGGTAGTGCCCGGGTTCGTTGGGGTCGACGGTCCCGACGTACGCGAAGGCGGCGGCGACGCCGGTGAGCGTGGCGAGGGGCGCGAGCAGCCGTCGCGCGAGCGGGCGCGGTGGCGGCGGCGGTACGGGCCCGCCGGGCCAGGCCCCCGCATGCGGGGGCACCGCACCGGAGACAGGGGCGGGGCCGGGCCCACCCGGCGGGCCAGGTTCACCCGGCGGGCCAGGTTCACCCGGCGGGCCAGGTTCACCCGGTCGGGTGGGGGAGGTGTCGGTCACGGCTGCGGCCGTCGGCTGCGGTTCCACCCGGTGATTCTCGCCCCCGACGCGCGGGAGCGCAGCCCGGCACGGCCGGACTGCGCTCCCGGGTGTGTCGTCGCGCTTCAGGAACGGGCTCGCGCGGTCGCGGTCGCGGCCTCGCGGGCGGCGGCTACGGCCTCCGACTCCTTCGGCATGCCGAGGCCGGCCGCCTTCATCGCGCCGCCGACGATGCCGCCGAGGACGATGACACCCATGCCGGCCCAGAAGCCGGGCTGGTTGGCGGCCACCATGAAGACTCCGGCGATGCAGAAGCCGATGAAGGAGATGATGACACCGGTCCAGGCGGCCGGGGTGTGTCCGTGGGCGCTGCCCGCCATGAGTTGCTCCTCGTTGCAGTTGCTCGATGGTGAGGTCTCGCGTGCGCGGACACTCAGCGCTCATTGTCCCGCACGCGGGCGCGCGAGGATGAATCGGGGGTACCGGGACGATCACGCGTCGCGGCCGGCTCGCCCGTCAGGCGCCGTGGGTGGGGTCCTCGCCGCGGTCCAGGGCCTTCCACAGGTCCTCGGGCCGGTCCGGGTCGGTCGTGGGCGCCTTGCGCGCGGTGCGCGGGGTTCCGGAGCGCTCGTAGCGGCCGCCCATCGCCGGCCAGCTCTTGCCGAAGCGCAGGGCGAAGAGGCCGGCGAGCAGGATGAGGACGGCGCCGGCGGCGGTCACGTACGGCCAGGCGGTGTGCGTCAGACCGGCCACGGCGGCGGCGGTGTCGCCGCTGATGCGGGCGGCCTCCGCGTTCAGGGCGGAGCTGTCGGACGCGCCGAGGACCGCGGCGAGCGCGGCGCCCGCGCCGCTGAGCGCGAGGAGCGCGGCGACGAGGGTGCGGCCGGTGCGGCGGACGGCGAAGACGGCGAAGAGCGCGGCGAGACCGACGATCGCGAGGGCGGTCGGCACACCGGTGACGGTGCCGCCGTCGGCCTCGACGGGGACGGTGCCGCCGCCGACAGACGCGGTGCCCTCCGCCCAGATCTGACCCGCGGAGAGCAGGACGACGGTGGCGCCGAGGGCGCCGAGGAGGAGGGCCGCGGCCAGGCTGCGGCGGCCGCCGGTGGGGACGGCCGCACGGGCGGCCCGGGGCTGGGGTACGGGTACGGCACTCACGTACCCCACTATCCCCTACGTGCTCAGGTGCCGTTCATCCGGTTGGCGGTGTGGACGGCGCGGAGGACGGCGGCGGCCTTGTTCCGGCACTCGTTGTCCTCGGCCACGGGGTCGGAGTCGGCGACGACACCCGCTCCGGCCTGCACGTACGCCGTTCCGTCGCGGAGCAGGGCGGTGCGGATGGCGATGGCCGTGTCCGCGTCGCCGGCGAAATCGAGATAACCGACACATCCGCCGTAGAGGCCGCGGCGGGAGGGTTCCAGCTCCTCGATGATCTGCATGGCGCGGGGCTTGGGCGCGCCGGAGAGCGTGCCGGCGGGGAAGCAGGCGGTGAGCACGTCGAAGGCGGTCCTGCCCTCGGCGACCTCGCCGGTCACGGTGGAGACGATGTGCATGACGTGCGAGTAGCGCTCGACGGACATGAAGTCGACGACCTCGACGGAGCCGGGGGTGCAGACCCGCCCGAGGTCGTTGCGGCCGAGGTCGACGAGCATGAGGTGCTCGGCGCGCTCCTTGGGGTCGGCGAGCAGTTCCTCGGCGAGGTCGTGGTCCTCCTGCGGGGTGGCGCCGCGGTGCCGGGTGCCGGCGATGGGGTGGAGCAGCGCGTGCCCGTCCTCGACCTTGACGAGGGCCTCGGGGCTGGATCCGACGACGTCGAAGCCGTTCTCGAAGCGGAAGAGGTACATGTACGGGGAGGGGTTGGTGGCCCGCAGGACCCGGTAGACGTCGAGCGCGGAGGCGGTGCAGGGGGTCTCGAACCGCTGTGAGGGGACGACCTGGAAGGCCTCGCCCGCCCGGATGCGCTCCTTGATGTCCTCGACGGCGTCCTGGTAGGCCGGGCCGCCCCAGAGGGCGGAGAACTCCGGCAGCGCGGAGGCGGGGAGGGCGGTGGGTGCGGTGGCGACGGGCCTGGCCAGGTCGGCCTCCATCGCGTCGAGGCGGGCGACGGCGTGCGCGTACGCCTCCTCGACCCCGGTCTCCAGGTCGTTGTGGTTGATCGCGTTGGCGATCAGCAGGACCGAGCCGTCCCAGTGGTCGAGGACCGCGAGGTCGCTGGTGAGGAGCATGGTCAGCTCGGGGAGCCGCAGGTCGTCGCGGGTGGAGTCCCCGATCTTCTCCAGTCGGCGCACGATGTCGTAGCCGAGGTAGCCGACCATGCCGCCGGTGAAGGGGGGCATCCCGGACGCGAGGTCGCGGGGGGTGTGGAGGGTCTCGACGGTGGCGCGCAGGGCCTGGAGCGGGTCGCCGTCCACGGGGACGCCGACGGGCGGGGTGCCCAGCCAGTGCGCCTCGCCGTCCTTCACCGTGAGGGTGGCGTCACTGCGGACGCCGATGAAGGAGTAGCGGGACCAGCTGCGGCCGTTCTCCGCGGATTCGAGGAGAAAGGTGCCGGGCCGCTCGGCGGCGAGCTTGCGGTAGAGCCCGACCGGGGTGTCGCCGTCCGCGAGGAGCCTGCGGCTGACGGGGATGACGCGGCGGTCGGCCGCCAGCTTGCGGAAGGTGTCGAGATCCATGGCACCGGACCTTACTGGGATACGGGGAGCACGTCGGCGTCGAAGCAGGTGCGGGCGCCGGTGTGGCAGGCGGCCCCGACCTGGTCGACCTTGACGAGGAGGGTGTCCGCGTCGCAGTCGAGGGCTACGGACTTGACGTGCTGGACGTGCCCGGAGGTGTCACCCTTGACCCAGTACTCCTGGCGGCTGCGCGACCAGTAGGTGCAGCGGCCGGTGGTGAGGGTGCGGTGCAGGGCCTCGTCGTCCATCCAGCCCAGCATCAGCACCTCTCCGGTGTCGTACTGCTGGGCGATGGCGGGGACGAGCCCGTCGGGGCTGCGCTTGAGGCGGGCGGCGACGGCCGGGTCGAGATTGCTGCTCATGCCGCCATTGTGCCGCGCGCCGGGGTGGTGTCCGGCGGAGCGTCCACTGGGCGGACCGGGGGCGGCGGTCGTACGCTGGCGGGCATGTCGACCCATGCCAAACGTGAACGGCTTCTGCTCGCCGACCTGTTGGAGGCGGCGGGCCCGGACGCGCCGACGCTCTGCGAGGGCTGGCGGACCCGGGACCTCGCGGCCCATGTGGTGGTGCGCGAGCGGCGCCCGGACGCGGCGGCCGGTTCGCTCGTACCGATGTTGAAGGAGCGGCAGGACCGGGTGATGGCGGAGTTCGCCGGGAAGCCGTACGAGGAGCTGATCCAGCTCATCCGTACGGGTCCGCCGCGGTTCTCGCCGTTCACCATCAAGCAGGTGGACGAGGGGGCGAACGTCGTCGAGTTCTACGTCCACGCGGAGGACGTGCGCCGTGCCCAGCCCGACTGGTCGTCGCGCCCGCTCGACCCGGTCTTCGCGGACGCCCTCTGGTCCCGTCTGGAGCGCACCGCCCGGCTCCTCGGCCGCAAGGTCCCGGTGGGCCTGGTCCTTCGCCGCCCGAACGGCCAGACGGCGGTGGCCCACCGCGGCACCCCCGTGGTGACGGTCTCGGGGGAGCCGGGTGAGCTGATGATGTACCTGTACGGGCGCCAGGACGCGGCGAAGGTGGAGCTGGACGGGGAGCCCGAGGCGATCGAGCGGCTGCGCGAGACCAGGCAGCTGGGGCTCTGATCCGGAGAGGTCTGTCAGGGCATTTCCGCGCGGCGCAGGGCCTTCACCGAGAGGCCGTAGAGCCCGCCGAGGGCGCAGACGGCGGCGCTGGCGGTGAAGACCGGCGCCGGGCCCCACAGGCCGACGGCCGCCCCGGTGAGCGGGAAGCTCAGCGGGGCGACGCCGAGGCTGAAGAAGGTGGTCACGGAGGTGACCCGGCCCAGGTAGGCGGGGTCGCACTCGGTCTGGGTGAGCGCTCCGCACAGGGCGCCGCTGAGGCCGGCGAGCAGGCCGATCGCGACGGACACGGCCACGGCCGCCGGCAGCCCCGGTACGTACGCGAGGGCGCCGATCGACACCGCGCCGAGGGCGATGGTCCAGGAGAGCATCCGGCCCGCGCGCGGGACGCGGCCCCGTACGGTCAGGACCAGGGACGCGGCGCCCGCTCCCGTACCGAAGCCGGCGAGGACCCAGCCGATGCCGGCGGCGCCCCAGCCGCGCTGGTCGGAGAGGAGCGCGAGGCCGACGTTGAGGGGGCCGACGAAGCCGAGGTCGCTCAGGGCGATGACGATCGTCAGCGGGCCGAGGACGCGGTGCCGGCGGATGTAGCGCAGTCCGTCGGTCAGGTCGCGCAGGGCGGTGGTCTTCTCCCGCGTCCCGCCGCCGGAGGGCAGCGGTGAGAGGCGGAGCGCCAGGAGCAGGGGCAGCGAGAAGGCGAAGAGCAGACCCGCCGCGCCGAACGCGGCGGCCGGTCCGCCGAGGGCGACCGCGAGCCCGCCGAGCGGGGCTCCGAGCAGGACCGACATCCGGTAGGAGAGGCCCCGCATGCCCTGGACCCTGCCGAGCTGGGCGGTGGGGGCGATCCGTGGCGGCAGGGCCCCGACGGCGGGCATGAAGAGGGCGTCCACGGCTCCGAAGACGAGCGCGAGGGCGGCGAGGGCCCAGAGCCCGGGGGTGGAGAGCGCGAGCAGGGCGGCGACGCCGAGGACGACGACACAGCGGACGGCGTCGGAGGAGATGACGACCCGGCGGGGTCCGAACCGGTCGGCGACCACTCCCCCGAAGAGCATGAGCAGGGCGCGCATCACGGCGCTGAGGGCGAGCACGATGCCGGCCTGCGCGGGGGTGCCGCTCTGGACGGCGGCCCAGGAGAGGGCCAGGTGGTAGACCATGTCGCCGGTGGTGGAGGCGGTGTAGGCGCCGAGCCAGCGCAGGACGTTGGGGTCGCGGTAGGCGGGGCGCTCGACGGGGGCGAGCTGGGTGGCCGTCATGAGCGGTAGGGGAACGCGTGGAGGTGCACGGCGACGTTCTCGCGGCCCTCGGTCTCGCCGGCCGCTTCGGCGGCGCGGGCGGCCCGGTCGTGCTTCATGAGGACGGCTTCGAGCTCCTGGCCGAGGGCGGTGAGTTCGGCGGCGGTGAGGCGGGGCAGCCACTCGCCGCTGACGGAGGCGGAGCGCCACTCGTCGGACCAGGTGAGCCGCTCGTCGAGGAAGCGGCGGTGGAGTTCGACGCGCTGTTCGTTGATCGTGCGGCCGAAGGCGTCGCTCGCGGCGACGAGTTCGGGGCTGCTCCGGACGTCCTCCTCCTGGACGCTGATCCCGTACGAGGCGGGCTGCCACCAGCGTTCACGGCCGTCCGCCGACTGGGTCTCGGCCTCCTCGATGAGGCCGTGGTCGGCGAGCTTGCGCAGGTGGTAGCTGACGAGGGAGACGGCCTCGTCGACCTGGTCGGCGAGCTGGGAGGCGGTGGCGGTGCGGGCCACGAAGAGGGCGCGGTAGAGGCGCATCCGCAGCGGGTGCGAGATGGCCTTGAGGGTGCCGAGATCGGTGATCCGGCGGTTCTCCGACGAGGTCATGACACGACGCTAGACGCACGGGAAAAACTGCGCAACGGAAATTGCACAAATAATCCTGCGCATCTCGCGAAGAAGGAGGGCCCCCGAAGGGGCCCTCACACACGCGTGCTCAGCGGACCGGGTGGCCCGCCTCCCGCAGCGCGTCCTTGACCTGCGGGATCCGCAGATCGCCGAAGTGGAAGACGGAGGCCGCGAGCACCGCGTCCGCGCCGGCCGCCACGGCCGGCGGGAAGTCGGCGAGCTTGCCGGCGCCGCCGGAGGCGATCACCGGCACCGTGACGTGCTTGCGCACGGCCGCGATCATCTCGGTGTCGTAGCCGTCCTTCGTCCCGTCCGCGTCCATCGAGTTGAGCAGGATCTCCCCCGCCCCGAGCTCGGCGGCCCGGTGCGCCCACTCGACGGCGTCGATGCCGGTGCCCTTGCGGCCGCCGTGCGTCGTCACCTCGAAGGAGCCCGAGGCGGTGCGCCGGGCGTCGACCGACAGGACCAGCACCTGGCGGCCGAAGCGCTCCGCGATCTCCTGGATCAGCTCGGGGCGTGCGATGGCGGCGGTGTTGACGCCCACCTTGTCGGCCCCGGCCCGCAGCAGCTTGTCGACGTCCGCCGCCGCCCGGACGCCGCCGCCGACCGTGAGCGGGATGAAGACCTGCTCGGCGGTGCGGCGCACCACGTCGTAGGTGGTCTCCCGGTTGCCAGACGAGGCGGTGATGTCGAGGAAGCACAGCTCGTCGGCGCCCTCGGCGTCGTACAGCTTCGCCATCTCGACGGGGTCACCGGCGTCCCGCAGGTTCTGGAAGTTGACACCCTTGACGACCCGGCCGTTGTCGACGTCCAGGCAGGGGATCACCCGTACGGCGAGGCTCATGCCTCATCACCCCGGAAGGCCTCCACCTCGACCTCGACGACCAGGCTGGGGTCGACGAAGCCGGAGACGATGATCATCGAGGCGGCCGGGCGGACGGCGTCGAACAGTTCCTTGTGCGCGCGGCCGACCTCGTCCACGTCCCGGGCGTGCGTGATGTACATCCGGGTGCGCACGACGTGCTCCGGGCCCATGTCCAGCTGCTTCAGCGCGCCGAAGGCCACGTTGAAGGAGTTCATCGCCTGCTCGTAGGGGCCTCCCCCGGCGATCTGGCCGCCGACCACCGACGTACAGCCGGAGACCAGGACCAGGCCGTTCGGCAGCCGCACCGCGCGGGAGTAGCCGAACTGGTCCTCCCAGGGAGCGCCGGTCACGACCTTGCGGACCTCGGCGGTCACGGCCGCACCGCCGCGAGCGCCTCTTCCAGGGTGAACGCCTTGGCGTAGAGCGCCTTGCCGACGATGGCGCCCTCCACGCCCAGCGGGACCAGCTCGGACAGGGCCCGCAGGTCGTCCAGGGAGGAGACGCCGCCGGAGGCGACGACGGGCTTGTCGGTGGCCGCGCAGACGTTCTTCAGGAGCTCCAGGTTGGGGCCCTGGAGGGTGCCGTCCTTTGCGATGTCGGTGACGACGTAGCGGGAGCAGCCCTCGGAGTCGAGGCGGGCGAGCGTCTCGTAGAGGTCGCCGCCGTCGCGGGTCCAGCCCCGGCCGCGGAGCGTCGTGCCGCGTACGTCGAGACCGACGGCGATCTTGTCGCCGTACTCGGCGATGACCTTGGCGACCCACTCGGGGGTCTCCAGGGCGGCGGTGCCGAGGTTGACGCGGGTGCAGCCGGTGGCGAGGGCGGCGGCGAGCGAGGCGTCGTCGCGGATGCCGCCGGAGAGCTCGACCTTGATGTCCATGGCCTGGGCGACCTCGGCGATCAGCTGCCGGTTGTCACCGGTGCCGAAGGCGGCGTCGAGGTCCACCAGGTGCAGCCACTCGGCGCCGGAGTTCTGCCAGGCGAGGGCCGCTTCGAGCGGGGAGCCGTAGGAGGTCTCGGTGCCCGACTCGCCGTGCACGAGGCGGACGGCCTGGCCGTCGCGGACGTCGACGGCAGGGAGGAGTTCAAGCTTCTGAGCCATGATCAGAGGGTCTCGATCCAATTGGTGAGGAGCTGGGCTCCGGCGTCGCCGGACTTCTCGGGGTGGAACTGGGTGGCCCACAGGGCGCCGTTCTCGACGGCCGCGACGAAGGGTTCGCCGTGGGTGGCCCAGGTGACCTTGGGGGCGCGCATGTTCTTGTTGCCGACCTCCAGGGTCCACTCGCGCACCGCGTAGGAGTGCACGAAGTAGTACCGGGCGTCGGCGTCGAGGCCGGCGAACAGCTGCGTGTCGGCGGGCGCGTCGACGGTGTTCCAGCCCATGTGGGGGACGACGGGGGCGTTCAGCGGCTCGACGGTACCGGGCCACTCGTCGAGGCCCTCCGTCTCCACGCCGTGCTCGATGCCCTGGGCGAAGAGGATCTGCATGCCGACGCAGATGCCCATGACCGGGCGTCCGCCGGAGAGCCTGCGGCCGACGATCCAGTCGCCGCGGGCCTCCTTGAGCCCCTGCATGCAGGCGGAGAAGGCACCGACGCCGGGGACGAGGAGCCCGTCGGCGTTCATGGCCCTGTCGTAGTCGCGGGTGATCTCGACGTCGGCGCCGACCCGGGCGAGGGCGCGCTCGGCGGAGCGGACGTTGCCGAAGCCGTAGTCGAAGACGACGACCTTCTTCGGGGAGGAGGTGCTCATGGTCACGCCCACACGCTCAGCCGGAGCACGCCGGCGGTGAGGCACATCGCCGCGCCGACGGAGAGCAGCACGATGACGCCCTTGGGCATCTGCTGCTTGGCGAAGGAGTAGATGCCGCCGAGCAGGAAGAGGCCGACGACGATGAGGACGGTGGAGAGGCCGTTCACGACTAGAGGGCGCCCTTCGTGGAGGGGAGGATGCCGGCGGCGCGCACGTCGCGCTCGGAGGCGTAGCGGAGGGCACGGGCGAGCGCCTTGAACTGGCACTCCACGATGTGGTGGGCGTTGCGCCCGTACGGGACGTGGACGTGCAGGGCGATCTGGGCCTGGGCGACGAAGGACTCCAGGATGTGCCGGGTCATCGTCGTGTCGTACGAGCCGATCATCGGCGCCATGTTCTCGGGCTCGGTGTGCACGAGGTACGGCCGGCCGGAGAGGTCGACGGTCACCTGGGCGAGCGACTCGTCCAGGGGGACGGTGCAGTTACCGAAGCGGTAGATGCCGACCTTGTCGCCGAGGGCCTGCTTGAAGGCGGCGCCGAGGGCGAGGGCGGTGTCCTCGATGGTGTGGTGCGAGTCGATGTGCAGGTCGCCGTCGGTCTTGACGGTGAGGTCGAACAGACCGTGCCGGCCGAGCTGGTCGAGCATGTGGTCGTAGAAGCCGACCCCGGTCGACACGTCGACCTTTCCGGTGCCGTCGAGGTCGATCTCGACGACGACGGAGGTCTCCTTGGTGGTGCGCTCAACGCGGCCTACGCGGCTCATCGCTCCTGCTCCTTCATCAATTCACGAACCGCGTCGAGGAACGCGTCGTTCTCTTCTGGTGTGCCGGCGGTGACCCGCAGCCATCCCGGTACGCCGTTGTCCCGGACCAGGACGCCCCGGTCGAGGATCCGCTGCCAGGCCGCGTGGGTGTCGGGGAACTTCCCGAACTGCACGAAGTTGGCGTCCGAGTCGGTGACCTCGAAGCCGATCGCGCGCAGCTCGGTGACGAGCCGGTCGCGCTCGGCCTTGAGCTGTTCGACGTAGCCGAGGAGGGTGTCGGTGTGCTCCAGGGCGGCCAGCGCCGTCGCCTGGGTGACGGCGGAGAGGTGGTACGGGAGGCGGACCAGCTGGACGGCGTCGACCACGGCGGGGTGGGCGGCGAGGTAGCCGAGGCGCAGTCCGGCGGCGCCGAAGGCCTTGGACATGGTCCGGGAGACCACCAGGTTCGGGCGGCCCTCGATGAGGGGCAGCAGCGAGTCCCGGTGGCTGAACTCCACGTACGCCTCGTCGACGACCACCATGGAGGGCCTGGCCGCCTGGGCCGCCTTGTAGAGGGCGAGGACGGTGTCGGCCTCGACGGCGGTGCCGGTGGGGTTGTTGGGGGAGGTGATGAAGACGACGTCGGGCCGGTGCTCGGCGATCGCCTTCTCGGCCGCCGCCACGTCGATGGTGAAGTCCTCGTTGCGCGGGCCCGAGATCCAGCCGGTGCCGGTGCCGCGGGCGATGAGGGCGTGCATCGAGTACGAGGGCTCGAAGCCGATGGCGGTACGGCCGGGGCCGCCGAAGGTCTGCAGCAGCTGCTGGAGGACCTCGTTGGAGCCGTTGGCCGCCCACACGTTCTCGACGGCGACCGGGTGCTTTCCGGTGCGGGTGAGGTAGCGGGCGAGTTCGGTGCGCAGCTCGACCGCGTCCCGGTCGGGGTAGCGGTTGAGGCCGCGGGCGGCCTCGGCGACCCGCTCCGCGATCCGGGCCACCAGGGGCTCGGGCAGCGGGTAGGGGTTCTCGTTGGTGTTCAGCTGGACGGGGACGTCGAGCTGGGGCGCGCCGTAGGGGGACTTGCCGCGCAGCTCGTCGCGGACGGGCAGGTCGTCGATGCGGACTGTCTCGTTCGGGGTCACTTGCTCTCCGGCACCTTCCACCCGAAACGGGCCTTGATCGCCGCGCCGTGGGCGGGCAGGTCCTCGGCCTCGGCGAGGGTCACCACGTGGTGGGCGACGTCGGCGAGCGCGTCGCGCGTGTAGTCCACGATGTGCACCCCGCGCAGGAAGGACTGCACGGAGAGGCCCGAGGAGTGGCAGGCGCAGCCGCCGGTGGGCAGGACGTGGTTGGAGCCGGCGCAGTAGTCGCCGAGCGAGACGGGGGCCCAGGGGCCGACGAAGATGGCGCCCGCGTTGCGGACGCGGTCGGCGACGGCGGCGGCGTCGCGGGTCTGGATCTCCAGGTGCTCGGCGCCGTACGCGTCGACGACGCGCAGGCCCTCGTCGAGGCCGTCGACGAGGACGATCGCGGACTGGCGGCCGGCCAGGGCGGGGACGATGCGGTCGTCGACGTGCTTGGAGGCGGCGACCTGGGTCTTCAGCTCGGCCTCGGTGGCCGCGGCCAGCTCCTCGGAGTCGGTGACGAGGACGGAGGCGGCCATGGGGTCGTGCTCGGCCTGGCTGATCAGGTCGGCGGCGACGTGGACGGGGTCGGCGGTGGAGTCCGCGAGGATCGCGATCTCGGTGGGGCCGGCCTCGGCGTCGATGCCGATGCGGCCCTTGAGGAGGCGCTTGGCGGCGGCGACGTAGATGTTGCCGGGTCCCGTGACCAGGTTGACGGGGGCGCAGCCGGGTTCGCCGGCGGTGCTCTGCGTGCCGTACGCGAACATGGCGACGGCCTGGGCGCCGCCGGCCGCGTAGACCTCGTCGACGCCGAGCAGGGCGCAGGCGGCGAGGATCGTCGGGTGCGGCAGGCCGCCGAACTCCTTCTGCGGAGGTGAGGCGATGGCCACGCCCTCGACGCCGGCCTCCTGGGCGGGGACGACGTTCATCACGACGGAGGACGGGTAGACGG
Organism: Streptomyces sp. NPDC051822; assembly: GCF_044452745.1. NCBI lineage: Bacteria > Bacillati > Actinomycetota > Actinomycetes > Kitasatosporales > Streptomycetaceae > Streptomyces > Streptomyces sp. NPDC051822. The sequence continues at coordinate 281,083 of NZ_JBITBZ010000001.1, forward strand.
AGCGGCCGCCCGGCACGTACAGGCCGACGCGGTCGACCGGGATCCACTTCTCGGTGACCGTGCCGCCGGGGACCACCTGGGTGGTGTGGGTGGTGCGGCGCTGGTTCCGGTGGACGAGGCGGGCGCGCCGGATGGACTCCTCCAGGGCGGCGCGGACGGCCGGGTCGAGCTCGTCCAGGGCGCGGCGGAGCTCCTCGGCGGGAACGCGCAGGCGCTCGAGGCGGACGCCGTCGAATTTCTCCCCGTAGTCGATCACCGCTGCGGCGCCATGATGCCGTACGTCCTCGCAGATCGGCCGCACCTTCTCCAGGGCGGCTTCCACGTCGAACTCGGCACGGGGCAGCAGGTCGCGCAGGGCGGAACCCTCGGGGAGGGCCTCGCCGCGCAGATCGATTCGAGAGATCACGGGTCAATTCTCGCAGACGGCCTACAACGCCGGTCGTCCGTATCACCAGCTGATACATGCCAATCACTGACTGATACACGTCACATTGGCGTCCTCTCGCCACTCCTGACCGTTAGCGTTCAGCCCGTCACTCAGTGGGAAGAACGGCTGTACGAATCGGAACCGCGGAATCTCGAATCACGGAATCACGGAATCGCGGAGACGGATCGTGGAAAGCGAGGGGGCGGCAGTGACCGAGCCGCACGAGGACGGAATGCCGGACGGTCTCACGGGCCCGGAGCGGGCCGTGTGGCGGGCGTTCCGTATCGGGAGGACGTGCGATCTGACGGAGGGGGTCGCGGAGTGGGACGACCCCTTCGGGACGAGGGAATGGGGGGAGGAGCGGAGTGTCCGCGCCGACGTGGTGGCGCTGCTGCTGCTCGCGGGACCGCCGGCCAGATCGGGGCGGGTGGCCGCGCTGAAGCTGCGCGGGGTCCGGATCACCGGCGTGCTCAACCTGGCAGGCGGGACGATAGGGCCGTACGTCGAGCTGCACGGCTGCCGGTTCGACGGCGAGGTGGTGCTGCCGGAGGCCCGCTTCGGCACGCTGCGGATGGTCGAGTGCGCGCTGCCGCGCCTGGAGGCGGCCCGGCTGCACACCGAGGGGGACCTGCACCTGCCGCGCTGCCGGGTGCAGCGGGGCATCCGGCTCACCGACGCGCAGATCGGCACGGACCTGCTCGTCAACCAGATCCAGGTGTGGCCGGACCGGCGGGGAAGGGCCATCACCGCGGACGGCCTCGTGGTCGCCCAGGACCTGCAGGCCGAGCTGATCGAGACGCACGGGGAGCTGAGCCTGCGCGGGGCGAAGGTGGGCGTCTCGCTCAGTCTGCGCGGCAGCGTCCTGCGCGGCGCCCAGGGCCGCCGCGCGCTGAACGCTCCGCAGCTGACGGTGGAGCGCTCGCTCTATCTGAACGCGGCCTGGGTGTACGAGGAGACGGGCCCGGCGGGGACCGCGGGCAACTCGACGGCCACCCCGCCGTACGGCGTGACGCCCACCCAGGGGGCCCGGCGCAAGCCGGTGGAGTTCCACGGCGGGGTGCGGCTCGACGACGGGCGGTTCGGTGACGCGGTGGACCTGCACCACGCCCGGTTCCTGCTGAACGGGGCACGCCGGGAGGAGGTCTCGCTGCGCCGGATAGTCACCCCGGAGCTGAGGTTCAACGGCGAGCGCCCGGAGGAGGGGCGCGTCGTGCTCAACGGCGCCAAGGTCGTCACCCTGATCGACCTGTGGACCAGCTGGCCCGGCCCCGGCGGGCTCGCGATGGGCGGCTTCGTCTACGAGAACCTCGTGCCGTACGAGCGCTTCCCGCTGGCCTGGCGCCTGGAGTGGGTGGCGGCGGCGACCCCCGAGTACGCCCCCGAGCCGTACGAACGCCTTGCGACGGTGCTGCGCAACAGCGGGGAGGACGCCGACGCCCGCGAGGTGCTGCTCGCCAAGCAGCGGCGCAGACGGGAGACGCTTCCGCTGGCGGGGAAGCTCTGGGGATACGTCCAGGACTGGACCGTGGCGTACGGCTACCGGCCGGGCCGGGCGGCCCTGTGGATGGCGGTCCTGTGGGCGGCGGGCACGGTGGCGTTCTCCCGCTACCGCCCGATACCGCTGAAGGCGGAGGAGGCCCCCGCGTGGAACGGCCCGCTGTACGCCCTGGACCTGCTGATTCCGGTGATCAACCTCGGCCAGGACGGCTACTGGCGCCTCGAGGGCATGTGGCAGTGGGCGGCGGCGGTGCTCATCCTGCTCGGCTGGATCCTGGCCACCACGGTCGCGGCGGGCGCGACCCGGCTGCTGAGCAGGGGGTGAGCGGCGGAGGTTTGGTGTACGGGGTGTGAGGCGGGCTGCCGTGGCGGCGGGGGCCGGGGGAGAATACGTCACACCATGTCCTTGTTCCGTGCCCTGATCGGCGCCGTCCACCCGGCCCGGTACGCCCCGCGGCCCGCCGCCGGATTCGTCCCGGACGACGACGTGCTGCTCGACGCCCCGGACGGGCGGCTCGCCCCCGCCCTGGTCGCCGCCGCCCTCGCCGATCCCGATCCCGCCGCGAAACTGCTCGCCACCACCCGGGACTCCGGCGAGTGGGAGGACCGCGACCGGTACGTCACCCGGCTCGCCACCTTCGCGTACAGCAGGGGCGACTGGCTGGCCCACTGGCTCTCCGCCTCGCCCGGCGACCCCGACGCGCTCCTCGTCACGGCGCAGCTCGCCCTCCGCAGGGCCTGGGAGTCGCCGGCCCGGGCCGAGCGGCTGCGCGAGCTCGGCCCGCTCGTCACGACGGTCACCGAGGCGGCTCCGCACGACCCGGTGCCGTGGCGGCTCGCCCTGGACCACGCGCGCGGCGCGCACGCCGGGCACGGCGTCTTCGAGTCGCACTGGGAGCAGGCCGTGCGCCGCTCCCCGCACCACTACGGGTGTCATGTCGCGGCGCTCAAGTACCTCTCCGCGCAGTGGTACGGCTCGCACCGCGCCGCCTTCGACTTCGCCGAGCAGGCGGCCGACGACGCCGCCCCCGACTCGCTCGTACGGGCGCTGCCGGTCCGCGCGGCCTACGACCGGCTCCGGGTACCGCCGGACCGCGACCCGGCCGTGCCGGAGGCCCGGATCGACCGGGCCGCGGACCGTGCCCTGACCCTGTCGGCGGCGTTCCCCGCCGGTGACCCGTGGCCGGCCGAGGTCCGCAACCTGCTCGCGTACGTGCTGGTCGAGCGCGGTCGGTGGGCGGAGGCACGGGAGGAGTTCGGCCGGATCGGGGCCCACGCGACCTCGTTCCCGTGGGGGGCCGCGCGGAGTGCCGGGCGGGGCTCCGTACAGGAGGATCCCCTCCTCCGTTTCCTCGCCGTGCGGGAGCGGGCGCGGCGCGAGCCGGCCCGCCGGTCGGCCTTCCGGGACGCCGGACGTGGACAGGCCGGACGGAGCGGGCCCGGCGGCCATTAGGCTGACCGCTGTGACCACCGCTCGCCTGCCACTCTTCCCGCTCAACGCGGTGCTGTTCCCGGGCCTCGTGCTGCCGCTCAACGTCTTCGAGGAGCGATATCGCGCCATGATGCGCGAGCTGCTCACGATCGACGACTCGGAGCCGCGCCGCTTCGCCGTCGTCGCCATCCGGGACGGCCGCGAGGTCGCCCCGACCGCACCCGGCATGCCGGACCAGACGGCGCTGCCCGAGAAGGGCCCGGCGGCGGGCTTCGGCTCCGACCCCATCCAGGCCTTCCACCGGGTCGGCTGCATCGCGGACGCGGCGTCGATCCGTGAGCGCGCGGACGGCAGCTTCGAGGTGATGGCCACCGGCACGACCCGGGTCCGGCTGCTCTCGGTCGACGCGAGCGGGCCGTTCCTGGTCGCCGAGACCGAGGAGATCCCCGAGGAGCAGGGCGAGGAGGCCGGCCACCTCTCCGAGGGGGTGCTGCGGGCCTTCCGGAGCTACCAGAAGCGGCTCGCGGGGGCACGGGAGCGCTCGCTGACGTCGAGCGAGCTGCCGGACGACCCCTCGGTGGTGTCGTACCTGGTCGCGGCCGCGGCGGTGCTCGACACCCCGTCCAAGCAGCGGCTGCTCCAGGCCCCCGACACGGCGACCCGGCTGCGTGAGGAGCTGACGCTGCTGCGCGCGGAGACGGCGGTGCTGCGGCATCTGCCCTCGCTGCCGGTGGTCGACCTGACGCAGGGCCCGACCTACCCGAACTGAGCCGATCCGGGCCCATCGCAACGGGCTGAGCCGAGGAAGAACGCGTGGCGAAGAAGCAGAAGAAGAACAGCGGCGGCACCCCTGCGACGGTCGCCCTGACGGCGGCCGGTACCGCGTTCACCGTGCACGCCTACGAGCACGACCCGGCCTCCCCGTCGTACGGCGAGGAGGCGGCGGAGGCCCTCGGCGTCTCCCCCGACCGGGTCTTCAAGACGCTGGTGGCGGACGTCGACGGCGAGCTGACGGTCGCGGTGGTCCCGGTGGCGGGCCAGCTCGACCTGAAGGCGCTGGCCTCGGCGGTCGGCGGCAAGCGCGCGGCGATGGCGGACCCGGCGGCGGCGGAGCGTACGACGGGCTACGTCCGGGGCGGCATCTCCCCGCTCGGCCAGCGCAAGCGGCTCCGCACGGTCCTCGACTCCTCGGCCTCGGACCACGCGTCCATCTGTGTCTCGGCGGGCCGCCGCGGCCTCGAGGTCGAGCTCTCCCCCGCCGACCTGGCGGCCCTCACCTCGGCGGTCGTGGCCCCGATCGGCCGCGCCTGACGTTCCCGCCGGCGCGGCCGTCCGTACGGCCGCGTCAGCTCGGGCCGGGGCCCTGGGCGTACGGCTTCGGCTGGTCCCACGGTTCCGGTTCCGGGTCGCGCGGCCCGAAGAGGGCGGTCAGCGCGAGGTGCACGAGCGTCGCCGCGAGCGGCCAGGCCAGCATGGCGGCGGCGCCCAGCTGCAGTTCGAGCGGTGCCTCGAAGGCGACGTTGGGGCCGACGGACTTCGCGTGGGCGACCACGTCCCGCGCCGGGCCGAAGTACGTCCCGAATCCCCAGGCGAGCAGGGAGCCCAGCACGCCGCCGACGGCGAGACCGAGCACCAGCGGCACGCCGCCCTTGCGGCGCAGCAGGAAGACGACGAGCCCGGCGACCACGCCGAAGGCCAGGGCGAGGAGGACGAACGTTCCGTCGGAGCCGATCGCCGCCTCCCCCTCGGAGTTGCGGAGGTAGACCCCCTCGCCGTCCGAGATGAGCAGGACGCGCGGGGCCAGGTTCAGCCAGAGCACTCCGAGGAGCGCGCCCGCGACCGCCGAGACGAGGGTGACCAGAACGCCCTGCACGACTTCGGCGCCCGTGATCGGGTCCCCTGCCGGGCCGAGCATCGGCGGGGGCGGCGGCGGCCAGTCGGGGTCGTGCGGCGGCGGCTGGTGAGGCGGAGTCAGAGGTGCGGTCACCCAGCCATCGTGCCAGGTGTGCCTGTGGCCCGCCTCAGCGGACGGCGGCCCGCCGGTAGGCCCAGGTGGCGAGCGCGAGGGAGACCACGCCGACCGCCCCGCACACGGCGAGGTCGAGGCCGACGGCCGCCCAGTCGGGGTGCGGGTCGAAGGTGCGGGCCAGGGCCTCCACCCCGTACGTCGACGGCAGCAGGTCCCGTGCCAGGCCGATGGGCTCCGGAAGCCGTTCCGCCGGCAGGACGCCGAGCAGCAGCGCCGCCGACATGCCGAGCTGGCCGAGGAGGGTGGCCAGTTCCTGGCGGGGTGCGAGGAGTCCGAGGGCCGCGCCGAGCCCGGCGAGGGCCGCCCCGGCGAGCGGGACGACGGCGGCGAGGATCCAGAGGTGGCCGAGCGGCAGTCCGAAGAGCACGGAGCCGGCGACGGCGGTCACGGCGGTGCCGGGCAGGGTGAAGGAGGCGTACGCCCCGGCGGCGCCGAGCACCACGGCGGCGGGCGGCACCGGCAGGGTGGCGTAGTGGTCGAGGCCGCCGGTCGCCCGCAGCTGCCCGAAGTACTGGGCGAGCAGGTTGAGCGCGACGAAGGCGACGACGAGGACGGTGGAGCCGGCCACGACCGCGCGTGCCTCGGAGCCGCCGTCGACGACCCCGCGCATCAGGACCATGATCCCGACGGACTGGAAGGTCGCGACGAAGAGCAGCGGGATGCGGGCGACCCGGGCACGGGACAGCTGTGCGCGGTACACGGCGGCCAGGGAGGGCAGCAGGCGGGCGCGCGGGGCGAGGGGCGCCGCGGCGGCCTCGCCCTCGTGGGTCTCGTCGTCGCGGGTCCGGAGGGAGGGCGGGCCGGTCGGCAGGATCTCGGCGGGCAGGGTGCTCACTGCGTACAGCTCCTGACGGTCACGGACGGGACGCGGGGGCTTCGGGGGTCGGGGCCGACGGCCCCGGGACCGCGGAGGGTCATGCCTTCACCAGCCCGTCGGTCGCGCCGCCCAGCGCCAGGTACACGTCCTCCAGGCTGGGCGTGGCCAGGGTGAAGTCGTCGAGGGCGGCGAAGGCGGCCCCGCCGGTGACGGTGGCGACCGCGGCGCGGGCCGCGTCGGGGGCGAGGCGGAGGATCCAGCGCCGGCCCGTCTCCTGGGCGCGTCCGCGCAGCGCGGCGACCTCGGGGAGGTGGAGGGGTGCGGCGTCGCGCCAGACCAGCTCGACGCGGATCTCGCCCGCGACGCGTTCCTTGAGCCCGGCCGGGGTGTCGCAGGCGATGACCTTGCCGTGTTCGAGGACGGCGACCCGGTCGAGCACGGTCTCGGCCTCGATGACGTTGTGGGTGACGAGCAGCACGGTGGCGCCGTGTTCGGCGCGCCGCCGGTCGACGGCCGCCCAGACGGCGCGGCGGGCGACGGGGTCCATGCCGGTGGTGGGCTCGTCGAGGACGAGGACGGGCCGCCGGCCGACGAGCGCGGCGGCGAAGCAGGCGAGCCGCCGCTGACCGCCGGAGAGCCTCCTGAGGGGCCGGGAGGCGAGCGGGCCGAGGCCGAGTTCGTCGAGGACGGCGTCGCGCTCGGCGCGTGCGTCGTGGGCGGTGAGGCCGCGCAGCCGTCCGGTGGTCTCGGCGGCGAGGGCGACGGTCAGCTCGTCGAGGGCGGTGGACTCCTGGCCGAGGTACGCGAGGAGCCGGGAGGCCCGCTCCGGGTGGCGTACGAGGTCGTGGCCGAGGAGCCGGACGGCGCCGGAGTCGGGGCGCAGGAGTCCGGTGAGCTGGCGGACCAGGGTGGACTTGCCGGCTCCGTTGGGTCCGAGCAGCCCGAAGATCTCGCCGCCGCGCACGTCGAGACTGATCCCGTCGGTGGCCCGCACCTCGGGTGTCGCGGGCGCACCGCGCCTGCCGCGCGTGGCGGGGTACGTCTTGACCAGTTCCCGCACCACGCACACCGTACTCACGGGGGAAGAGCCTACGGGGTCGCCGGGCCCGCTCCGGGCGCGGGGGCGTGTTCGGCGGCGGCCCGGACGTCGATCTCGCGCCAGAAGCCGGCCCGGATGGCGTAGCGGTCGTGCTCGTCGATCTGGTCGTCCTTGTGGGCGAGCAGGCCGAACCGTGCCGCGTAGCGGAGGAGTTCGCCGTCGATGCGGTGCGGGATGCGGGGGTAGAGGGTGGAGAGCTTCTGGACGTGGCTCTGCTCGGGGAGCCGTTCCATCCACCGGCGGGCGAACACCTGGCCGACCTCGAACGGGTCGCCGCCGACGGTGGTGATGTCCTCCTCGCGGTCCGCCCAGCGCTGCTCGGCGCTGGTGAGGGTGGCGAGGGTGGGCAGGGACGCGGTCTCGGCGGGTTCGCCGAGCGCGGGGGCGGGGCGCTCAACCCAGCCCCGGTCGGAGGACCAGCGGAGCGCGCTCGCGCCCTGCGGCACGGGGCCGCCCGGGGCGCCGGGGGCGGCGGCGGGGCCGCGCAGTCCGGCCAGGTCCTTGGGGGTGGGGACGCCCTTGCCCGGGGTGGGGGCGGGGGCGTCTGCGCCGTGCGTGTGCTCGTCGTCCCCGACGTGGCCGTCGGGGTGGACGTGCCCGTGGCCGTTGGGGCGGACGTGTCCGTCGCCGTGGGGCGCGGAGCCCTCCCCCGCGGTCCGGGCGGGCGAGGCGGCCGCTTCGGCCGCGCGTTCGGCGGAGGCGGCGAGGGCCGCCTCGGGCAGCGGCGCGGAGAGGATGGCGGCGATCTCGGGGCGCGGGGCGGGCGGGGGCGCGCAGATACCGGTGAGGTCCTTTGCGCGGACGGCGCGGGTGATCCAGACCCGGTCGAGGACCCGGCGCTCGTCGGCCTCGGCGACCAGGTCCTCGGACTGGTTGTAGTCGCCGTCGGCGGCCTGGACGGCCCAGAGGTGGACGGCGACGCCGTGTTCCTTGGCGGACATCAGGCCGGGCAGCAGGTCGCCGTCGCCGGTGACGAGCACGATGTCGGAGCAGGCCCGGTTCCTGGCCAGCTCCGTCAGCTCGGTGTGCATGGCCGCGTCGACGCCCTTCTGGGCCCAGCGTCCGTCGCTCCGGGTCAGCGCGCCGAGCCGGACGGTGACCCGGGGCATCACCCGCAGTCTGCGGTGCTCGGGCTGGGGCACCCGGTCGGGGGCACCGTCGAACCAGTAGATCCGCAGGAGGGGCAGCGCGGTCTCGGCCTCTGCGCGCTGGCGCAGCTGCTGGATGAGCCCGGCGTGGTCGACGGTGATCCGGGAGCGGGCCGGTTCCCCGGCGAGCAGACTGGCGGCGGCACCCAGCAGGTAGCCGGCGTCCACCAGGACGACGCAGCGGTCCACGTGTTCCACCCTCTTTCGGGAACCTCGGGATCGGAGTTGCTTCGGATTTCGCTTCGAGTCTGCCCGAAGCGCGGGGGCTCGACGGTCGGAACTGGATCATCGGCGTGGCGGAAGTCACGTTCGGCCGGATGCTCACGTTCCGTAATGATCCAACATGCGCCGGTTCATGCCGTATGTGAGTCTGACAGCGGCCCTGGCCCGTCGCGGGCCCGGCCATGATCCGCCGGACAGGCCCTAGGTCCCTTTGAGGAGGCATCCCCATGGCCAAGAACCGCAGTCAGAACCGCAGCCAGAAGCAGCAGTCGCCGGCCGAGCGCGGAACGCAGCAGGCGCAGCAGTCGTCGATGGAGTCCCAGGCCGAGCAGCGCGCCAGCCAGGTCACGCCGGGTGACATGGCACGCAAGGGCCGTCAGAAGCGCTTCGGCCACAACTGACGCACCCACGGCAAAGGGGCGCGCCCGTGACGACGGGCGCGCCCCTTGCGCGTGGGCGGAGGAGGCCGCGCGTGGGCGGAGGAGGCCGCTATCCGGCCAGGCAGGACGGGCCGAGCAGCACCTTCAGGTCGCCGAACAGCGCCGGGTCGGCCTGCACCCGGTGCCGGTCGAGCCGGAGCACCGTCGTCTTGCGGGGGCCCTGGAGCTTGATCCGCACCTCGGTGTTGCCCTTGTGGTGGCCGAGGATCTCGCCGAGCCGGGTGACCATGGGCGGGGTCACCTTGACGGTCGGGATGGTGAGGATGACCGGTGCGTTGGTCCCGGCGTTCGACAGGTCGGGGACCATCAGCTCCATGGCGACCAGCCGGGGGACGTCCTCGCGCTTGTCGAGCCGTCCCTTGACGAAGACGACCGTGTCCTCGACGAGCTGGGTGGAGACCAGCTGGTAGGTGGCCGGGAAGAACATGCACTCGATGGAGCCGGCCAGGTCCTCGACGGTGGCGATCGCCCAGGCGTTGCCCTGCTTGGTCATCTTGCGCTGGAGGCCGGAGATGATGCCGCCGATGGTGACGACCGCGCCGTCGGAGTGCTCGCCGCCGGTGAGCTGGGAGATCGCCGCGTCCGTCTTGTCGGACAGGACGTGCTCGATGCCGAACAGCGGGTGGTCGGAGACGTACAGGCCGAGCATCTCGCGCTCCTGGGCGAGCAGGTACGACTTCTCCCACTCGACGTCGGAGAACTCGACGTCAAGGCCGAAGCCGGGCTCGTCGGTCGCCTCGTCGCCCATGCCGCCGAAGAGGTCGAACTGTCCCTCGGCCTCCTTGCGCTTGACCGCCACCACGTTGTCGATCATCGGTTCGTGGTGGGCGACCAGGCCCTTGCGGGTGTGGCCCATCTCGTCGAAGGCGCCGGCCTTGATCAGCGACTCGATGGTCCGCTTGTTGCAGACGACGGCCTCGACCTTGTCGAGGAAGTCGGGGAAGGAGGAGTACTTCCCCTTCGCCTTGCGCGACTTGATGATCGACTCGACGACGTTGGTGCCGACGTTGCGGACGGCGGACAGGCCGAAGAGGATCACGTCGTCGCCCTGGGCGGCGAAGTTCGACTCGGACTCGTTCACGTTGGGCGGCAGGACCTTGATGCCCATGCGGCGGCACTCGTTCAGGTAGACCGCGGACTTGTCCTTGTCGTCCTTGACCGAGGTGAGCAGTCCCGCCATGTACTCGGCGGGGTGGTTGGCCTTGAGGTAGGCGGTCCAGTAGGAGACCAGGCCGTACGCGGCCGAGTGGGCCTTGTTGAAGGCGTAGCCGGCGAAGGGTACCAGGACGTCCCAGAGGGCCTTGATGGCCTCGTCGCTGTAGCCGTTCTTCTTGGCTCCGGCCTGGAAGATGGTGAAGTTCTTCGCCAGCTCCTCGGGCTTCTTCTTGCCCATCACGCGGCGGAGGATGTCGGCCTCGCCGAGCGAGTAGCCGGCGATGATCTGGGCGGCCTTCTGCACCTGCTCCTGGTACACGATCAGGCCGTAGGTGACCGCGAGCACCTCTTCGAGCGGCTTCTCCAGCTCGGGGTGGATCGGGGTGATCTCCTGCTGCTTGTTCTTGCGCAGGGCGTAGTTCGTGTGCGAGTTCATGCCCATCGGGCCCGGCCTGTACAGGGCGGACACGGCGGAGATGTCTTCGAAGTTGTCGGGCTTCATCAGCCGGAGCAGCGAGCGCATGGGACCGCCGTCGAACTGGAAGACGCCGAGGGTCTCACCGCGCTGGAGCAGTTCGAAGGTGGCCGGGTCGTCCAGCGGCAGGGCCAGCAGGTCGAGGTCGATGCCCTTGTTGGCCTTCACCATCTTGACGGCGTCGTCCATGATGGTGAGGTTGCGCAGGCCCAGGAAGTCCATCTTGAGCAGGCCGAGCGACTCGCACTGGGGGTAGTCCCACTGCGTGATGGTGACGCCGTCGGTGTGCCGGACCCAGATCGGCGCGTGGTCGACGATCGGCTCGCTGGACATGATCACGCCGGCCGCGTGGACGCCCATCTGGCGGACCAGGCCCTCGACGCCCCGGGCGGTGTCGATGACCTTCTTGACGTCCGGCTCGTTCTCGTACATCGCGCGGATCTCGCCGGCCTCGCTGTAGCGGGGGTGCGAGGGGTCGGTGATGCCGTTGAGGTCGATGCCCTTGCCGAGGACGTCGGCGGGCATGGCCTTGGTGAGCCGGTCGCCCATGGCGTACGGGTAGCCGAGGACGCGCGCCGAGTCCTTGATCGCGTTCTTCGCCTTGATCTTGCCGTACGTGCCGATCATGGCGACCTTGTCGGAGCCGTACTTCTCCGTCACGTACCGGATCACCTCGACGCGCCTGCGCTCGTCGAAGTCGATGTCGACATCGGGCATCGAGATGCGCTCGGGGTTGAGGAAGCGCTCGAAGATCAGGCCGTGCGGGATCGGGTCGAGGTCGGTGATGCCCATGGCGTACGCGACGATCGAGCCGGCCGCGGAGCCTCGGCCGGGGCCCACGGCGATGCCCTGCTTCTTGGCCCACATGATGAAGTCGGCGACGACGAGGAAGTAGCCGGGGAAGCCCATCGAGATGATGGTGTCCATCTCGTACTCGACCTGCTTCATGCGGTCGTCGGGGATGCCGTTCGGGAACCGGCGGTGCATGCCCCGCATGGTCTCCTCGCGGAACCAGCTGACCTCGGTGTACCCCTCCGGGATGTCGAACTTCGGCATGAGGTTCTTCTCGACGAACATGCCCTCGGTGCTGACCTGCTCGGCGACCAGGAGGGTGTTGCGGCAGCCCTCCTGCCAGGCGTCCGAGGAGTCGATCGCGTACATCTCGTCCGTGGACTTCAGGTAGTAGCCGGTGCCGTCGAAGCGGAAGCGGTCCGGGTCGGAGAGGTTCTTGCCGGTCTGGATGCAGAGCAGGGCGTCGTGCGCGGTCGACTCGTGCGCGTACGTGTAGTGCGAGTCGTTGGTGACCAGCGGCGGGATGCCGAGCTTCTTGCCGATCTCCAGGAGCCCGTCGCGGACCCGGCGCTCGATCTCGATGCCGTGGTCCATCAGCTCCAGGAAGTACCGCTCCTTGCCGAAGATGTCCTGGTACTCGGAGGCCGACTTGAGGGCCTCGTCGAACTGGCCGAGGCGGAGCCGGGTCTGCAGCTCGCCGGAGGGGCAGCCGGTGGAGGCGATGAGCCCCTCCGACCACTTGGAGATGGTCTCCTTGTCCATCCGGGGCCACTTCTGGAGCCAGCCCTCGGCGTACGCGTCGGAGGAGAGCTTGAAGAGGTTGTGCAGCCCGGTGTCGTTCGCCGCCCAGATCGTCTTGTGGGTGTAGCCACCGGAACCGGAGACGTCGTCCCGCTTCTGGTGCGGCTGGCCCCACTGGATCTTCCGCTTGTTGCGCCGGGACTCGGGGGCGACGTACGCCTCGATGCCGATGATCGGCGTCACCCCGGCCTTCTTCGCCGTGTGGAAGAAGTCGTACGCCCCGTGCAGGTTGCCGTGGTCGGACATGGCGATATGGGTCATGCCCATCTCGTTGCACGCGTTGAACATGTCCTTCAGCCGCGCGGCACCGTCCAGCAGCGAGTACTGGGTGTGGACGTGGAGGTGCGTGAAGGGCGGCTTGGTCACGGCGAGAGGTCTCCGTAGCGGTCACAGGGGTGGCTGGGGGGACCGTGGAAGTCTACGTCGGGCGACTGACAGCCGAGGGGCACTCGGGGCTAGGGTCGCGCGTTGAGAGACAGGGAACACCTGTCCCATTTGTCATGAACAGCTTGTCAGTACGCCCGGTACCAGGAGGCACCTCGAATGTCGGTCCCCCAGCCCACCGCCGCCGAGCGCGGTGAGCACATTCTCGCCGTCTTCGACACCGCCTTCGGCGAGCTCCTCGCCGCCGACCCCGCCGCCTTCCGCGTCAAGTTCCGGAAGATGGCCGGCTCCGCCTTCGCCTTCTACCGGGGCACGGCCTGCCTCTTCTACTCCGACCTGGAGCAGGAGGCCCACGGGGGCCCCTACCTGGACGAACGCACCGGCCGGGTCTGGATCCACGGCGATCTCCACGCCGAGAACTTCGGCACCTACATGAACGCCAACGGGCGGCTGATCTTCAACGTCAACGACTTCGACGAGGCGTACGTCGGCCCCTTCACCTGGGACCTCAAGCGGCTCGCCGCCTCCCTGGCGCTCCTCGGGTACGCGAAGGCGCTCGGCGACGGCCAGATCACCGACCTGGTGCGGATCTGCGCCACCGCCTACCGGGAGCGGATCCACGCCCTCGCGACCGGCGCCAAGGATGACGACGTCTCCTCCTTCACCCTGGAGACCGCCGAAGGGGCCCTCCTGGGCGCCCTGCGCGAGGCCCGCTCGCTGACCCGCTTCGGGCTGCTCGACTCGATGACGGAGATCCGCGACTCCGAGCGGCGCTTCTCGGCGGGCGGCGGGGCGATCGAGCTGGACGCCGCCACGCGGTACAAGGTCCTCGCGGCCTTCGACGGCTACCTGGAGACCCTGCCGGAGTCCAGCCTGGACCGCCCCGACTCGTACCGGGTCAAGGACGTCGTCGGGCGGCGCGGGATCGGCATCGGCTCGGCCGGCCTCCCCTCGTACAACATCCTCCTGGAGGGCAACAGCGACGCCCTGGAGAACGACGTCGTGATCTACCTCAAGCAGGCGCAGACGCCTGCGGTCTCCCGCCATGTGACGGACCCGGCGGTACGGGAGTACTTCCGGCACGAGGGCCACCGCACCGTGATCTCGCAGCGGGCGCTCCAGGCCCACGCCGACCCCTGGCTGGGCTGGACGGAGCTCGACGGGGCCGGGCAGCTCGTCGCGGAGGTCTCGCCGTACGCGGTGGACCTGGACTGGTCCGACATCGACGACCTGGACGAGATCGCCGCGACCGTCGCGGACCTCGGGCGGGCCACGGCGACCATGCACGCGGCGGCGGACGACTCCAGCGGCCACTCGCTGGTGCCGTTCTCGACCGAGCGGGCCATCGACGCGGCGATCGCCGCCGACGAGGAGGGGTTCGCGGACCTCCTGGTGGACTTCGCGCACGCCTACGGGGCAAGGGCGCGGGCCGACCACCAGATCTTCGTGGACCTCTTCCGCAACGGCCGGATCCCCGGGCTGTGACGGTGGGGCCGGTGAGGCTTCGCACAGCTCGCGCTTAGCGACTCCTTACGGCCCGGCATGGCACACTCCACGACGATGGACATGGCAGGGACGCAGCTGAGGGCGCTGCGGGCGGCGTTCTTCACGGCACTGGTCGTGACGCTGTCCGTGGCCTCCCACGTGCTGCTCTCCCGCGTGCCGCTGCCGCTCGGCACGGTCGTCCCGGTCGCCGTCGGCGTCTACGCCGTGGCGTACGCGCTGGCCGGCCGCGAGCGCGGCCTCGGCCCGATCGCCGGGCTCCTCGTGCCGCTGGAACTGGCGGCCGACACGCTCTTCACCAGCGGTCAGGCGGTCTGTTACGGGGCCGCCGGCGGCCCGGTCGCCGGATCGCTGCGCGCGGTGGGCCTGGAGGTGTTCTGCGGCGGCGCCGTGGGCACCCCGCTGCCGGGCGTGGCGGCTCCCGAGAGCGGCACCGCGGCCGCCCTGCTCGACTCCCCGGACCCGTCGCTGCCGTGGCTGCTGCTCCTCGCCCATGTGGGCGTGGGCCTCTCGGCCGCCTTCTGGCTGCGCGGCGGGGAGCGGGCGCTCGTCCGGCTGCTCGGCGCGACGGCCGCCTGCGCCTTCCGGCCGCTGCTGCTCATGGCGGCCCTCTTCCGCACCGGTCCGGCGCCGCGGCGCGCACCGCGGCCCGCGGGACGGCCCCGGCCCTCCCGCACACGGTTCCTCACGCACTCCGTGGGACGGCGGGGACCCCCGTGCCCGAGCCTCGCTCTCGTCTGAGCAGCGCAGGCCCCCGAGCACGCAGTCCCCTCTCGGCTTCCCGGTCCCGACGGACCTCACCCCACGGAGAACACGATCATGAGTGCACGCAACTCGCAGTCCAACAAGGCCGCCGCCCGCGAGCGGCTGCGCGTCGAGCGCGAGCGCCAGGCGAAGAAGGACAGGGCGCGCCGGCAGCTCGTCGTCGGCGTCTCGGCGCTGGCCGTCCTCGCCGCCGCCGGCGGCATCGGCTACGCCGTGGTGCAGTCCAACAAGCCCTCCCACTGGGAGTCGGTGGCGGAGGCCTCGACGGTGAAGGCCCCGAAGAACACCTCGGGTACGAACGGCACGACCGTCGTGGTCGGCAAGGAGTCGGCGAAGAAGACCCTGGAGCTGTACGAGGACTCGCGCTGCCCGGTCTGCGCGACCTTCGAGCAGTCCGTGGGCTCCACGGTCGAGAAGGACGTCGAGGCCGGCAAGTACAAGATCAAGTACGTGGGTGCCACCTTCATCGACGACGCCGCCACCGGTGAGGGCTCGAAGAACGCCCTGTCCGCGCTCGGCGCGGCCCTGGACTTGAGCCCCGAGGCCTTCCTGAAGTACAAGGCGGCGCTCTACTCGGAGGAGTTCCACCCGGAGGAGAACGACGACAAGTTCGCCAAGGACTCCTACCTCCTGGAGATCGCGAACTCCGTACCGGCCCTCAAGAGCAACGCCGAGTTCAAGAAGAACGTCGAGGACGGCACCTTCGACGCCTGGGCGATGAAGATGTCCGAGGCCTTCGACGCCAGCGGCGTGACGGGCACCCCGACCCTGAAGATGAACGGCAAGCCGGTGACGGTCGCGGGCACCGACAACCCGCCGATGACGCCGGCCGAGTTCACCACGGCGGTCGACGCGGCCCTCAAGGCCTGACACGGGTTCACCGCCGCGCCCGGAATCGCCCCCTGACCCCCCGCGGGTCGGGGGGCGTCCCTGTGCGGCGGCGCGTGCGCTGCCGGGGTGCGGCCGGTGGGCGACGGGCCGGCGAACTTCCGGATATCGCCTGCCTTTCGGGCGTACCCGCCAGTAATCTGACTGGCCGTGACCAGTCGATTCGATCTTCCTTCCCCCAGCCGGCGCACGGTCGTCAAGGCCGCCGCCGTCACCGCCGCCGTCGCGCCCGCCCTGCTCGGCGCGGCCTCCACGGCCCAGGCCGCCCCCGCGGCGACCGCGTTCCTCCACGGCGTCGCCTCCGGCGACCCGCTGCCCGACGGCGTCCTGCTCTGGACGCGCGTCACCCCCACCCCCGAGGCCGTGCCGGGATCGGGCCTAGGCCCGGACGTCCAGGTCGGCTGGGAGATAGCCGAGGACCGCGGCTTCGCCCGGGTCGTCGCCTCCGGCACGACCACGGCGAGCGCCGCCTCCGACCACACCGTTAAGGCGGACGTCCGGGGTCTGCGCCCGGCCACCTCCTACTGGTTCCGCTTCACCGCGGACTCCGCCGTCTCCCCCGCCGCCCGTACCCGTACGGCGCCGGCGGTCGACGCCGCCGCTCCCGGCGTCCGCTTCGGTGTCGTCTCCTGCGCGAACTGGGAGGCCGGCCACTTCGCCGCGTACCGCCACCTCGCCGCCCGCGCCGACCTGGACGCGATCCTCCATCTCGGCGACTACCTGTACGAGTACGGCAGCGGCACCTACCCCGAGGCGAAGTACACCGTCCGGCAGCACGAGCCGCGCCACGAGATCGTCTCGCTCGCCGACTACCGCACCCGGCACGGCCACTACAGGACGGACGCGGACCTCCAGGCGCTGCACGCGGCCCACCCGGTGATCGCGATATGGGACGACCACGAGTTCGCCAACGACGCCTGGACGGGCGGGGCCGAGAACCACACGCCGGAGGCCGAGGGCGACTGGGCGGCGCGGGTGGCCGCCGCCAAGCAGGCGTACTTCGAGTGGATGCCGGTCCGCGCCTCCACCGAGGGAACCGTCTTCCGGCGCCTGCGCTTCGGAAAGCTGGCCGATCTGCACCTGCTCGACCTGCGCTCGTTCCGCTCGGCCCCGGCGAAGGCTGGCAGCGGCTCGGTCGACGACCCGGAGCGGAGCATCACGGGCCGCGCCCAGCTCGACTGGCTCAAGTCGGGGCTCGCGGGCTCGGCCGCGACCTGGCAGCTGGTCGGCACCTCGGTGATGATCTCGCCGGTCGCCTTCGGCGCCCTGCCCGCCCACCTCCTGGAGCCGCTCGCGGAGCTGATGGGCCTGCCCAAGGAGGGGCTGGCGGTCAACGTCGACCAGTGGGACGGGTACACGGACGACCGGAAGGAACTCCTTGCCCATCTGACCTCACGGGCCATCCGCAACACCGTCTTCCTGACCGGCGACATCCACATGGCCTGGGCCAACGACGTCCCGGTGAAGGCGGCGACGTACCCGTTCTCGGCCTCGGCGGCGACCGAGTTCGTCGTCACCTCGGTGACCTCGGACAACCTCGACGACCTGCTGCACGTGGCGCCGGGGACGGTCTCGGTGGTGGCCGCGGGCGCCGTGAAGGCCGCCAACCGGCATGTGAAGTGGGTGGACATGGACCACCACGGGTACGGCGTCCTCGACGTGACCGCCGAGCGCTCGCAGATGGACTACTACACGGTCTCCGACAAGACGGATCCGGCCGCGTCGACGGCCTGGGCACGCTCGTACCGGACGCTCAGTGGCACGCAGCGGGTGGAGCGGGCGTACCAGCCCGTCCGCTGACGTTTCCCTGTTGTTCCCCTGGCGGACTATCAGGGTCGATTTTCAGCCATGATCGCTTCTGTTAACAGAAGCTCACATCGCTACGGCGGGTGGCCGGTTTTCGAGATCGAATCCGGACACACCACCCGCCTCCGCCACTTCGACTGTTACGTCGGCGTCTCAAACTCCGGAAGCCACCCCAGATTTTCTTCCCGATGCCCCGAATTGCTCCATGAATGATTGGGCCTGATCGCTTCTCAACGACGCCTGACATGGACGCGTAATCTCCCCGCAGTGGCCAGGAAGTTCCTCGCCACCACCCCCCGCGAGGAGTCACCGTGCGTGCTCTTGTCCGTATATCGCCGCGTATGTCACGTCGTATGCTCGGCACTGCCGTGATGGCCGGAACCCTGGCCCTGGCACCCCTTTCCGCCCCGGTGGCCACCGGCGCCGCCACCACCACCCTGGCCGGCGCCTCGGCCGAGGAATGCGTGGACGGCCACGACGAGGCCCTCTCCGGTGCCCGCAAGGCGCGCGGCGCCGAGAGCCACGCCCACGAGCCCAACGAGGTCACGGCCACCCAGGCCAAGGCCATGGACGAGGACTTCAAGAAGAAGCTGGACGCCGCCCGCGCCGAGGGCCGCCTCAGCGCCTCCGCCGAAGCCGGCGCCGCCGCGGTGGTGAACATCCCGGTCTACTTCCACGTCATCCACTCCGGTACGACGGGCAAGCTCACCGCCACCCAGATCAACAACCAGATGGCGGTCCTGAACTCGGCGTACGCCGGCCAGGGCACCGGCAACGTGAACTCCAACTTCCAGTTCACCCTTGCCTCGACCGACTACACGGACAACGCCTCCTGGTACAACCTGGCCTCCGGCTCCACCGCCGAGAAGGCGATGAAGCAGACCCTCCGCAAGGGCGGCGCCGGCGCGCTGAACTTCTACACGGCGAACCTGAGCGGCGGCCTCCTCGGCTGGGCGACCTTCCCGTCCTCGTACCAGTCCAACCCGTCCATGGACGGCGTCGTCGTCCTCGACACCTCGCTCCCGGGCGGCTCCGCGGCCAACTACAACGAGGGTGACACCGCGACCCACGAGGTCGGCCACTGGATGGGCCTGTACCACACCTTCCAGGGCGGCTGCAACGGAAACGGCGACTACGTCACCGACACTCCGGCCGAGAAGAGCCCGGCGTACCAGTGCCCGACCGGCCGTGACTCCTGCGCCTCCAAGACCGGTGTGGACCCGATCCACAACTTCATGGACTACACGTACGACGCGTGCATGTACCAGTTCACTTCCGGCCAGGTGACCCGGATGAACGAGTACTGGACCGCCTACCGCGCCTGATCCTGATCCGGCCGGACAGAGGTGTGGCCCCCCGGGGGAACTCCCCCGGGGGCCACACCCGTTCGCCAGGTCCTGCACCTCCTGCGAGCCCAACAGGTCCTACAGGTCCTCGATGAAGGCCAGCGCCACCGACCAGGACCGCTCGGCCGCCTCCTCGTCCCAGTCCGGCAGCTCCGCGTCCGTGAACACGTGCCCGGCGCCCGGGTAACGGTAGATCTCCACGTCCGCCCCCGCCTTGCGCATCTGGAGGTACCAGGAGGACAGCCAGTCGTGCGTCTCGAACGGGTCGGGATCGGCCACGTGCAGCTGCACCGGCAGCTCGTCCACCGACGCGGACTCCGCCAGGTCCGAGGTGCCGTGGAACAGCAGCAGACCGCGCGCCTTCTCGTCCCCGAGCGCCAGCGTCTGCGCGATAGAGGCCCCGAGGGAGAGGCCCATGTAGACCAGTCCGCGCTCGGAGTAGGGGGCGGCGGCGAGGACCGCCCGCTTCAGCAGCTCGTCCTTGCCGATCTCGTCCCGGAGCTCCACACCCTCCTCCACGGTCCCGACCGTCCGGCCCCCGTAGAGGTCCGGTGTCCAGACCTGGTGCCCGGCGGCGCGGAGCCGCTCGGCAGCGGCCTCGACGGAAGGGGTCAGCCCGTAGGCCGAGTGGAAGAGCATGATGTCCATGCGTCCCATCCTGCCATCCGGCCCCGGGCCACCGGCCTCACCGCAGGCTGCGCACGTCCAGCTGGCGCAGCACCCGGTCCACCACCTCCGGGTCGGCGCCCGGCTCGCTGCGCGCCGAGAGGACCTCGTGCCGGGCGGCCGACATCAGCTCGCGCTGGATCCGCTGCACGGCCTTGAACCGCTTCGAGCGCTCGGCGAAGGCGGTCTTCCGCTCCTCGTCGACCATGTCGGGGCTGATCCGCGCCCCGATGTCGTACGCCCCGCGCAGCAGCCGCTCCTGGAGGTCCTCGGGCAGCTCCTCGACCTCCTCGATCTCCCTGAGCCTGCGCTTGGCGGCCTTCGCGGCCCGGATGGCCAGATCTCGCTCAAGGGCCCGCTCGGCGTCCGCGTCGGCCCGCACCCCGAGCCGCTTCACCAGCCAGGGCAGGGTGAGCCCCTGGAAGACGAGGGTGGCGATGATCACACAGAAGGCGATGAAGACGATCTCGTCGCGGCCGGGGAAGGGAGAGCCGTCGTCGGTACGGAGCGGGATGGCGAGCGCGAGGGCGACCGAGGCCACGCCGCGCATCCCCGCCCACCACATGACGACGGTCTCCCGCCAGCTCGTCGGGATCTCCTCGTCGACGTCCCGGCGCGTGTGCAGCCGCTTCGCGAGCCAGGTGGCGGGCAGCAGCCAGAGGAGCCGGACCCCGACGACCACCGCGACGACGGCGGCGCCCCAGCCGAGCATCTCCAGGCCGTGCCCGTCCGCCACCCCGAAGACGTGGACGAGTTCGAGTCCGATGAGGCCGAAGGCGATGCCCGTGACGAGGGTGTCGACGATCTGCCAGAAGGTCTGCCCTGCGAGCCGGCCCATCACGTCGTCGGCGTCGGCCGCGTGCTCGGCGAGGAAGAGGGCCGTGACCAGGACGGCGAGGACGCCGGAGCCGTGCAGTTCCTCGGCGAGCACGTAGCTCACGAAGGGCACGAGGAGGGTGAGGCCGGTCTGGAGGGTGGCGTCGCCCAGGACCCCGATGAGCTTGTTGGAGAGCCAGCCCAGCCCCAGACCGACGACCAGGGCGACCACGGCGGAGAGCACCAGCGCGCCGACCGCCTCGGGCCAGGAGAAGGAGCCGCTGACGGCGGCGGCGATGGCCACGTGGTAGAGCACGATCGCCGTGACGTCGTTGAAGAGGCCCTCGCCCTCCAGGATCGACACCAGACGGCGGGGCAGTCCGAGCGAGCCGGCCACTGCCGTCGCCGCGACCGGGTCGGGCGGCGCGACGAGGGCGCCGAGCGCGATGGCGGCGGCCAGCGGCAGACCGGGCACGAGCGAGTGCGCGACCGCGCCGACGGCGGCCGTGGTGACGAAGACCAGGGCGACGGCGAGCAGGAAGATGGGCCGTCTGTTGGCCGCGAACTGGCGCCAGGAGGTGCGCTGCACGGAGGCGTACAGCAGCGGGGGCAGGACCAGCGGGAGGATGAGTTCCGGCGGGATCTCGACGTTCGGCACGAAGGGCAGGAAGGCCAGCACGATCCCGATGAGGGTCATCAGGACGGGGGCGGGCAGCCCGAGCCGCTCACCGAGGGGGACGGTCAGCAGGGCGCCGAGCAGCAGCAAGAACAACAGGGCCAATTGATCCACGGCCCCACCCTGCCACGTATGCCCGTTTGAGCCCTTTCGCCCCGAAGGGGCATCAGGAGACGGACAACGACGGCGCCCGGCCCACGCCCGGAGAGACCTCCGCCTACAGGACCTTTCGCATCGCCCGGTGCGGCATGCCCGCGTCGGGGAACTCAGGGCCGTACGCCTCGTAGCCGAGGCGCTCGTAGAAGCCCAGCGCGTGGGTCTGCGCGTGCAGGTCGACGGCGGTCAGACCGCGCTCGCGCGCCACGCCCTCGACCGCCCGGACGAGCGCGGCGCCGACGCCGAGGCCGCGGGCCGCCTTGGCGACCGCGAGCCGGCCCAGCGAGCCCACCGAGGCGTCGCCGCCGGTCTTCCCCACCGCGTCCGCCCCGAACAGAAGGCGCCCGGTGCCCAGCGGCAGCCCGTCCTCGCGCACGGCGAGCACATGCGCCGCGGTCGCGTCGTACGCGTCGTACTCCAGCTCCTGCGGAACGCCCTGCTCCTCGACGAAGACCTCACGGCGCACCGCGAAGCACGCCTCCCGGTCCTCGGGGTCCAGCGCCTCGCGGACGCCGAACGCGGCACTCACTGGCTCTCCGCCGCGATCCGGTCGAGGGCCTTGCGCAGGTCCTCGGGGTAGGTGCTGGCGAACTCGACCCACGAGCCGTCGCCCGGGTGCTCGAAGCCGAGGCGGACGGCGTGCAGCCACTGCCGGGTCAGGCCGAGGCGCTTGGCGATCGTCGGGTCGGCGCCGTAGGTGAGGTCGCCGACGCAGGGGTGGCGGTGGGCGGACATGTGCACCCGGATCTGGTGGGTGCGGCCCGTCTCCAGCTTGATGTCGAGCAGCGAGGCCGAGCGGTACGCCTCGATGAGGTCGTAGTGCGTGACCGAGGGCTTGCCCTCGGCGGTGACCGCCCACTTGTAGTCGTGGTTCGGGTGCCGGCCGATGGGGGCGTCGATGGTGCCGCTCATCGGGTCGGGGTGCCCCTGCACCAGGGCGTGGTAGCGCTTGTCGACCACGCGCTCCTTGAACTGGCGCTTGAGCGAGGTGTACGCGTACTCCGACTTGGCGACCACCATCAGACCGGAGGTGCCGACGTCGAGGCGGTGCACGATGCCCTGGCGCTCGGCGGCGCCGGAGGTGGAGATGCGGTAGCCGGCGGCGGCGAGGCCGCCGATGACCGTGGTGCCGGTCCAGCCGGGGCTGGGGTGCGCGGCCACGCCGACCGGCTTCATGATCACGACGATGTCGTCGTCGTCGTGGATGATCTCCATGCCGTCGACGGGCTCGGCGACGATCTGGACGGGCGCGGCCGCGCCCGGCATCTCGACCTCCAGCCACGCCCCGCCGCTCACCCGCTCGGACTTGCCGACGACGGAGCCGTCGACCTGGACCTTCCCAGCGGCGGCCAGCTCGGCCGCCTTCGTACGGGAGAACCCGAACATACGGGCGATGGCGGCGTCGACGCGCTCGCCCTCAAGGCCATCGGGAACGGGCAGCGTGCGGATCTCGGGACTCATGCTCACCCGTCGAGTATGCCTGGTGCGCGAGGTGCTCCGTCCGGCGTCAGTCCTTGTGGACCGTTCCGTCCGGGTCCAGACCCCGGAACGACAGGATCACGATGAGGATGCCGCCGCACACGATCGCCGAGTCGGCGAGGTTGAAGACGGCGAAGTGCGCGGGGGCGATGAAGTCGACCACGGCGCCCTCGAAGACCCCCGGCGAGCGGAAGATCCGGTCCGTGAGGTTGCCCAGCGCGCCGCCCAGCAGCAGGCCGAGCGCGATGGCCCAGGGCAGGCTGTAGAGCTTGCGCGCGAGCCGGATGATCACGACGATCACGGCGACGGCGATACAGGTGAAGATAATCGTGAAGGCCTCGCCCATGCCGAACGCGGCACCCGGGTTCCG
This sequence comes from Streptomyces sp. NPDC051822, assembly GCF_044452745.1. Classification (NCBI taxonomy): domain Bacteria; kingdom Bacillati; phylum Actinomycetota; class Actinomycetes; order Kitasatosporales; family Streptomycetaceae; genus Streptomyces; species Streptomyces sp. NPDC051822. The sequence continues at coordinate 304,272 of NZ_JBITBZ010000001.1, forward strand.
GATGGCGTCGAAGCGCAGCACGTCGCCGATCACCCGGATCGGCTCGCGGCCCTCCAGCTTGGCGACCACGAGCATCTTGCTGCCCAGGTCGAGCAGGTAGGCGACGACGGCCACCACGAACAGGGCGAGGATCCTGCGCCTGCCGCGCGGCCGCTCCCCGGAAGCGGCCGACCCGTCGGAGGCGGCCGACCCGTCGGGGACGGCCGTCTCGTCGGAGGGGACCGACCCGTCGGCCCCTGCTGAATCCGGCGTACCGATGATGCGCTCCGCCTCTGCCACGTGAGTGAGTCCCTCGACCTCGATGCCTGACCGTGCACCGAGGGTACGGCACAGGCGTACGAGACCGTCAGCCGAGATCGTCAGCCACGCCGCTCCTGCCGCTGCTTGTCCTCGACGCAGAGCGTGGCCCGCGGGAAGGCCTGCATCCGCGCCTTGCCGATCGGCTTGCCGCACACCTCGCAGAGCCCGTACGTGCCGGCGTCGAGCCGTTCCAGGGCGTGCTCGGTCTGCTCCAGCATCTCCCGCGCGTTGGCCGCCAGGGCCAGCTCGTGCTCCCGGGTGATGTTCTTGGTGCCCGTGTCGGCCTGGTCGTCCCCCGCACCGTCACCGGAGTCCCGCATGAGGCCGGTGAGCTCCTCCTGCGAGTGCGCGAGCTCGCTGCGGAGCCTGAGCACCTCCGACTGGAGCACGGTGCGGGCCTCGGTGACCTCCGCCGGGGTCCAGGGGTCCTCGCCCGGCCGCACCGCGAGCTCGCCGGTACGGGCCGGAGGCACGGCGGTCTCGTCCCCGGCGGTCGTGACGCCACCCGCGGTCTTCTTCGCTGCCACCGTCCTGGCTCCTGTCTGCTTCTTCGCGGCGGGCGCCTTCTTGGCGGCCGCCTTCTTCGCCACGGCCTTCTTGGCAGGCGTCTGCTCGGCGGGCGTCCGCTCGGCGGCGGTGACCGCGTCCTCCGCGGCCGTGTCCTCCGTGGCCGCCTTCTTCACGACCGACTTCCGCGCGGCTGCCGGCTCCTTCGCGTCGTGCGCCTTCTTCGTGGTCCTCGCATTCTTCGCGACCGTCGGCGGCTCCGCGACCGTCGTCTTCTTCCCGGCCACGTCCTTGGTGCCCTCGGCCGAACCGGTGGAACCGGCGGTCGAGGTCTTCTTCGCGGCGGTCTTCTTCGCCACCATGTCGCGGCCCCTTCACATTTTGTGATCTTGCTCGCGAATCGTGCTGGGACGATAAATCGGCCCAAGGCCCGCGGCAACGGGGCACGCCGCCGTTCCCACCCGCCCCCGCGCCCCTCGGGGCGGGCCTGCCTCCGTTGTGCCCAGCTCCCCGCCGGGTAATCCGTCCCGCCCCTCCCCCACATGGCCGTACCCCGAGTCCCGCCCGCCCGTATGGCCATTCGGGTCACGGAAAACCGGTCTGCCGCCGGGCTCCGGGGCCCGTACACTGGGCCCAGCGAAAGGCTTGGATGGGGACGAGTAGCGTCGTACGCAGCCATGAGCGACCCGGGGACGGTGAGAGCCCGGGGGCGAGCCCGATGTGAAGCATCACCCCGGAGCCGTCGGAAGAAAGCCGCACGAAAGCGCGGTGACTAGACCCGGCGTCGCGACCCCAATGAGGGGGCTCAGGGCGGGTGCGCCCCGGGCCAAGGAGGGTGGTACCGCGGGAGCAGCGCTCTCGTCCCTCCGACGGAACGACGACAGTCCGCCGGAGGAACTCGATGACACCGCCGCAGTACCGCCAGGTGCCCGCCCAGGTAGACCTGCCCGCGATGGAGCACGCCGTGCTCGATTTCTGGCACGAGAACAAGGTCTTCGCCAAGACCCTCGAACAGTCCGAAGGACGCCCCGAGTGGGTGTTCTACGAAGGCCCGCCCACGGCCAACGGCATGCCCGGTGCGCACCACATCGAGGCCCGCGTCTTCAAGGACGTCTTCCCCCGCTTCCGGACCATGCGCGGCTACCACGTGGCCCGCAAGGCCGGCTGGGACTGCCACGGCCTGCCGGTCGAGCTCGCCGTCGAGAAGGAGCTCGGCTTCTCCGGCAAGAAGGACATCGAGGAATACGGCATCGCCGCGTTCAACGACAAGTGCCGCGAGTCCGTGACCCGCCACACCGACGCCTTCGCCGAGCTCACGACCCGCATGGGCTACTGGGTCGACCTGGACGACGCGTACCGGACCATGGACCCCTCGTACATCGAGTCGGTCTGGTGGTCCCTGAAGCAGATCTTCGACAAGGACCTCCTCGTCCAGGACCACCGCGTCGCCCCCTGGTGCCCCCGCTGCGGCACCGGCCTCTCCGACCACGAGCTGGCCCAGGGCTACGAGACGGTCGTCGACCCCTCCGTCTACGTCCGCTTCCCGCTGACCTCGGGACCGCTGGCCGGGAAGGCGGCGCTCCTCGTCTGGACGACGACCCCGTGGACCCTGGTGTCCAACACGGCGGTCGCCGCCCACCCCGAGGTCACCTACGTGGTCGCCACCGACGGCGACGAGCGGCTCGTGGTCGCGCAGCCGCTGCTCGAGAAGGCCCTCGGCGAGGGCTGGGTCACCACCGGCGAGTCGTTCACGGGCGCCGAGATGGAGCGCTGGACGTACCGGCGCCCCTTCGAGCTGATCCCGTTCGACGCCCCGGCGCACTACGTCGTCAACGCCGAGTACGTGACGACCGAGGACGGTACGGGCCTGGTCCACCAGTCCCCCGCCTTCGGTGAGGACGACCTCAAGGTCTGCAAGGCGTACGGCCTGCCGGTCGTGAACCCGGTCCGCCCCGACGGCACCTTCGAGGAGGACGTGCCGCTGGTCGGCGGCGTCTTCTTCAAGAAGGCCGACGAGGCGCTCACCGCCGACCTGGACGCCCGCGGCCTGCTCTTCCGGCACATCGCGTACGAGCACAGCTACCCGCACTGCTGGCGCTGCCACACGGCCCTGCTCTACTACGCGCAGCCGTCCTGGTACATCCGCACGACCGCGGTCAAGGACCGCATGCTCGCCGAGAACGAGCGGACCAACTGGTTCCCGGACTCGGTCAAGCACGGCCGCTTCGGCGACTGGCTGACGAACAACGTCGACTGGGCGCTCTCCCGGAACCGCTACTGGGGCACCCCGCTGCCGATCTGGCGCTGCGAGGACGACCACCTGACGTGCGCCGGCTCGCGCGCCGAGCTGACCGAGCTGACCGGCACGGACCAGTCGGAGCTCGACCCGCACCGCCCGTACATCGACGCGGTCACGTTCGCCTGCCCGACCGGGGGCTGCGGGAAGACGGCGACGCGCGTACCCGAGGTCATCGACGCCTGGTACGACTCGGGATCGATGCCGTTCGCGCAGTACGGCTACCCGTACGAGAACAAGGAACTGTTCGAGTCCCGGTACCCGGCCCAGTTCATCTCCGAGGCCATCGACCAGACCCGCGGCTGGTTCTACACGCTGATGGCGGTCGGCACCCTCGTCTTCGACAAGTCGTCCTACGAGAACGTGGTCTGCCTGGGCCACATCCTCGCCGAGGACGGCCGCAAGATGTCCAAGCACCTGGGCAACATCCTCCAGCCCATCCCGCTGATGGACCAGCACGGTGCCGACGCCGTCCGCTGGTTCATGGCGGCCGGCGGCTCGCCGTGGGCGGCGCGCCGGGTGGGCCACGGCACGATCCAGGAGGTCGTCCGCAAGACGCTCCTGACGTACTGGAACACGGTCGCCTTCCAGGCGCTGTACGCCCGTACGTCCGGCTGGGCGCCGAGCGCGGCGGACCCGGCACCGGCCGACCGCACGGTCCTCGACCGCTGGCTGCTCTCCGAGCTGAACACGCTGGTCGCCGAGACGACCGAGGCGATGGAGTCGTACGACACCCAGCGCACCGGCAAGCTGATCTCGGCCTTCGTCGACGACCTGTCGAACTGGTACGTACGCCGGTCCCGCCGCCGCTTCTGGCAGGGCGACAAGGCGGCGCTGCGCACCCTCCACGACGTGATCGAGACGGTCACCCGCCTGATGGCGCCGCTGACCCCGTTCATCACGGAGCGGGTCTGGCAGGACCTGGTGGCGCCGGTGACGCCGGACGCCCCGGAATCCGTCCACCTGGCCACCTGGCCCGAGGCGGACACGACCCGGATCGACAAGACGCTCTCGGAGCAGATGCTGCTCGTCCGGCGTCTGGTGGAGCTGGGCCGGGCGACCCGCGCCGAGTCGGGGGTGAAGACCCGCCAGCCGCTCTCCCGCGCGCTGGTGGCGGCGTCGGGCTTCGCGTCCCTCTCCCCCGAGCTCCAGGCCCAGATCACGGAGGAGCTGAACGTCAGCTCCCTCGCGTCCCTGTCGGAGGTCGGCGGCTCGCTCGTCGACACGACGGCGAAGGCCAACTTCCGCGCGCTCGGCAAGCGCTTCGGCAAGGGCGTCCAGGACGTGGCGAAGGCGGTCGCGGCGGCCGACGCGGCGGCGCTCTCGCTGGCCCTGCGCGAGGGCGAGGCGACCCTGGAGGTGAACGGGGAGACGATCACCGTCACCCCCGAGGAGGTCATCATCACGGAGACCCCGCGCGAAGGCTGGTCGGTCGCCTCCGACGCGGGCGCGACGGTCGCCCTGGACCTGGAGATCACCCCGGAGCTGCGCAAGGCGGGCCTGGCCCGTGACGCGATCCGCCTGATCCAGGAGGCCCGCAAGAACAGCGGTCTGGACGTCGCGGACCGTATCGCCCTGCGCTGGACGTCGGAGTCCCCGGAGACCGTCGAGGCCCTCACGGCCCACGCGGACCTCATCGCCGACGAGGTCCTGGCCACGGACCACGCCCGGGGCGACGCGGACGGCACGTACGGCGCCCCGTTCGAGGACGAGGGCCTGTCCCTGACGTTCCGCCTCCGCAAGGCGTAGGCGATACGGAGAAGGGCCCGGCACCAGTGGTGGTGCCGGGCCCTTCTCCGTACCCCGGACGCGCGAGCCCGGCCCGATCCGGAAGACAGGCCCTGACCCACGGCAAAGGGCCGGCCCCCCGTGGGGGACCGGCCCTTTCAGCCTGCCGACGGCTACGCGCTCATCGCGCGACCGGGCGCCGTCAGTTGTCGTCCTCGTCGATCAGGAAGCCGCGCATCGGCGCCGGCGCCTGCTGCATCGGCTGCGGCGCCTGCGGGCGGACCGGAGCCATCGGCTGGGTCATCGCCGGGGACATCTGCTGCTGGCCGCCGTAGGAGGGGGCGCCACCCATCGGCGCACCGCCCATGGAGCCGTTCCCACCGTAGGACGGCGCGCCCGCGCCGGCCGAGGCCATCGACGGGGCCGGCGGCAGCGAGGCCGCGGCCGGGGTGCGCGGCGGGGCCAGCGAGTCGTCGGCCTGGGTCTCCAGCTGACGCAGCTGCGACTCCAGGTACGACTTCAGCCGCGTGCGGTACTCGCGCTCGAAGCCGCGCAGGTCCTCGACCTTGCGCTCGAGCGTGGCGCGGGCGGACTCCAGGGAGCCCATGGCGACGCGGTGCTTCTCCTGGGCGTCCCGCTCAAGAGCGTCCGCCTTGGCGCGGGCGTCCCGCTCCAGACCCTCGGCGCGGGAACGCGCCTCGCCGACGATCTTGTTGGCCTCGGAGCGGGCCTCGGCGATCGCCTGGTCGGCGGTCTGCTGGGCCAGCGAGAGGACACGCGCGGCGCTGTCGCCACCGGGACCCTGGGCAGGCTGCTGCTGCATCTGCGGCGGCATCTGCTGCTGCTGCATCTGCTGCATCTGCTGCTGCTGCGGGTGACCCATCGGGCCGCCCTGCATCGGGCCGGGGCCCATCGGGCCACCCTGCATCGGGCCGCCCTGCATGGGCCCACCCTGCATGGGGCCGCCCTGCATCGGGCCGGCGGGAAGCTGCGGGGCACCGGACGGAAGCTGCGGCGGGCCCATCTGCGGCGGCTGCTGCTGGACCGGCGGTCCGGATATGGCCGCGGGCACGGGGGCGCCGGGACCGACGGGACGATCCTGCTGCTCCGGGGGCTTGCGCATCCCCTGCTGCTGCTGGTTCTGCGCGGCGGCACGCGTCGCGGCGGCCAGCTTGGCGCGCAGGTCCTCGTTCTCGCGGAGCAGGCGGGTCAGCTCGGCCTCGACCTCGTCGAGGAAGGCATCGACCTCGTCCTCGTCATAGCCTTCTCGGAGGCGGACCGTCGTGAACTGCTTGTTCCGCACGTCCTCGGGGGTCAGCGGCATCTCTTCTTCACCTCTACGTAGTCGTCGGCAGTCGGCAAGACCGTATCGTCCACATTCACCTCGCGAAGCTGCTCACGATGGAGATCAGGATGTAGACGATGATCATCAGAACGAAGAAGGACAGGTCGAGTGCCACGCCCCCGAGACGCAGCGGCGGGATGAGTCGCCGCAGAAGCTTGAGCGGTGGATCGGTGACAGTGTAAGTGGCCTCGAGAACGACCACCATCGCCTTACCGGGTTGCCATGAACGGGCGAACTGGAAGACGTAGTCCATGACAAGTCGGACGATCAGGAGGACGAGGAAGCACATCAGCACGATGTAGACCACCTGTAGTGCGACGCCCATCCCGCGTTTCCCTCTCCCCTGACTTACGTGCTCTTACTTGTCCGGCCGCTTCGCGACCGGCCCGTCCGGTTCTCGTGTTCTCAGCTCTGGTTGAAGAATCCGCCCTCTGCGATCCGGGCCTTGTCCTCCGCCGTGACATCGACGTTAGCAGGCGACAACAGGAACACCTTCTGCGTCACGCGCTCAATGCTGCCATGGAGCCCGAAGACGAGTCCGGCGGCAAAGTCGACAAGTCGCTTCGCGTCCGTGTCGTCCATCTCCGTGAGGTTCATGATCACCGGGGTGCCCTCACGGAAGTGTTCCCCGATGGTACGGGCCTCGTTGTAGGTCCGCGGGTGCAGCGTGGTGATGCGGTAGGGCTCCCGCTCGGACACGACCTTGGGCATGATCACCGGTGCGTTCTTCTCCATGCTCGGACGTTCGGGTGTGATGGATGCCACGGGGGCAATTCGGGCCGGACGTCCACTTTCGGCGAGTACCGGGACAGAATGGGCGATCGGTTCCCGGGGAGCCGGGGGCTGCACCACTCGTACCGGCTCCTCGCGCTCCACCTGGCGCGGAGGGGTGTGACGCCGTTCGCGCTCGGGCTCCGGCTCCAGCTCGGGTTCGAAGTCGTCGTCGGGGTCAAAGCCCCGGCCGTCGTACCCATCGTCCTCCACGAGGCCGAGGTAGACCGCCATCTTGCGCATCGCGCCGGCCATTCTCCGATTCCTCCGCTCTGTGGTGGATCGCCCTACTGGCCAATTCGCAGCGTCACCAAGTGCCCGCGATCCACGAGCCATCCCGCCGTTCTGCGGAATGACCATATTTTCTGCTGTGGTCCGACTTGCTTCGCGACGTTACCCGAGCTTCGGGCGGACGCCGAGTACCGCCGTACCGACGCGTACGTGTGTCGCCCCGGCGGCGACGGCCTCCTCGAGGTCCGCGCTCATCCCTGCCGACACCATGTTCGCAGCCGGACGGGTCGCGCGCAGGGCAGTCGACAAATCCATCAACCGGTCGAAGGCGGCACGTTGCCGTCCCGCGTACGGACCGGCGAGCGGAGCGACGGTCATCAGACCGTCGAGCCGCAGTCCGGGTGCGGCGTCCACCGCGACCGCCAACTCCTCGATCCCGTCGGGCGCGACACCGCCGCGCTCACCCCGCTCGCCGGACCCGGCGTCGAGGGCGACCTGGAGGAGGCAGCCGAGTTCGCGGCCCTCCTTCTCCGCCGCGGCGGAGAGGGAGGAAACGAGCTTCAAGCGGTCGACAGACTGCACCACATCGGCATAACCCACCACGGATCTGACCTTGTTGGTCTGCAACTGGCCCACGAAGTGCCAGGTCAGATCAAGGTCGGCACAGGCCGCCGCCTTGGGGGCGGCGTCCTGGTCGCGGTTCTCCGCGACGTGCCGGACCCCGAGTCCGTGAAGGATCCTCACGTCGCTCGCGGGGTAGGTCTTGGTGACCACGATGAGCGTCACCTCTTCCCGCGGGCGTCCGGCGGCGGCGCAGGCCGCGGCGATGCGCGCCTCCACCAGGGCCAGATTCTCGGCGAGTTCCGACGTGCGGTCCGTCATGTCTCTTCTCAGTCCAACCAGACATATCCCGCGAGTCGCCCCGTGGTGCGATCGCGGCGGTACGAGTAGTGGTCACCGGATTCCCGGGTGCAGACCGTACTGGCCAGCAGGTCGGTGACGCCGAGCCGTTCGAGCTGGGCGTGCACTCCGGCGGTGACGTCGACGGCCGGGGTTCCCCAGCTCGTCTCGGCCCAGGCGGCCGGTTCGGTCTCGGCGACCTCGGCCCGCATGGCCTCCGGCACCTCGTAGCAGCGCCCGCAGACGGCGGGGCCGGTGCGGGCGACGACGCGGGCGGGATCGGCGCCGAGTTCGATCATGGCCGCGACCGCGGCCGGGACCACTCCCGCCACCATTCCGGGGCGTCCGGCGTGGGCGGCGGCGGCGACTCCGGCAACCGGGTCGGCGAGGAGGACGGGAACGCAGTCCGCGGTGAGGACGGCGAGGCCGAGACCCGGCCGGGTGGTGACGAGGGCATCGACCGAGGGGATCCCGGCGGCGCCCCACGGCCCGTCGACCTCGGCGACGTCGGCGCCGTGCACCTGGTTCATCCAGACCACCCGCGCCGGGTCGAGCCCGAGGGCGCCGGCCGCGAGCGCCCGGTTGGTCCGTACGGCTTCGGGGTCGTCGCCCACCGCGCCGCCGAGATTGAGCTCCTCGTACGGAACGGCGCTCACCCCGCCCCACCTGTCGGTGAAGGCGAAGTGCGCGCCGTTCGCGTCGAAGCGCTGTCCTATCACTTCAGGAAGTCCGGGACGTCCAGCTCTTCGGCCTGGCTGTCCGCGTACGGACGGGCCGGCGGGACGACCGGAGGGGCCGACGACAGCGGGGTCTCGTTGACAGCCGGGGCCGGCTCGGCCGGAGCCGGGGCCGGCTCCTCGCGCGGGGCGACGGTGCCGAGGCCGCCCAGCGGGCGGGAGTTCTCGACGTGGCGGGGCGCCGGGGCCGGCTCCTCGCGCTTGGCCGAGACCGAGCCGATGATGTTGTCCCGGCGGGCCGGCGGCTGGCCGCCGTCGAAGCCTGCCGCGATGACGGTGACCCGGACCTCGTCGCCGAGGGCGTCGTCGATGACGGCGCCGAAGATGATGTTGGCCTCGGGGTGGGCGGCCTCGCTGACCAGCTGCGCGGCCTCGTTGATCTCGAAGAGACCGAGGTCGCTGCCGCCGGAGATGGAGAGCAGCACGCCGCGGGCGCCGTCGATGGAGGCTTCCAGGAGCGGCGAGGAGATCGCCATCTCCGCCGCCGCCACCGCGCGGTCGTCGCCGCGTGCGGAGCCGATGCCCATGAGTGCCGAACCCGCCTCGGACATGACCGACTTGACGTCGGCGAAGTCGAGGTTGATCAGACCCGGGGTGGTGATCAGGTCGGTGATGCCCTGGACACCGCTCAGCAGCACCTGGTCGGCCGACTTGAAGGCGTCGAGCACGGAGACCTGACGGTCCGAGATCGACAGGAGCCGGTCGTTCGGGATGACGATGAGGGTGTCGACCTCTTCGCGGAGTTCGGCGATGCCGTCCTCCGCCTGGTTGGCACGACGGCGTCCCTCGAAGGTGAACGGCCGGGTGACCACACCGATCGTGAGGGCGCCGAGCGAGCGTGCGATGTTGGCGACGACGGGTGCGCCGCCGGTGCCGGTGCCGCCGCCTTCGCCGGCGGTGACGAAGACCATGTCGGCCCCCTTGAGGACCTCCTCGATCTCCTCACGGTGGTCCTCTGCCGCCTTGCGACCGACGGCCGGGTTGGCCCCGGCCCCCAGGCCGCGGGTGAGTTCACGGCCGACGTCGAGCTTGACGTCGGCGTCGCTCATCAACAGCGCTTGCGCGTCGGTGTTGATCGCGATGAACTCGACGCCCTTGAGACCGACCTCGATCATTCGGTTGATGGCATTGACACCACCGCCGCCGACACCGATGACCTTGATGACTGCGAGGTAGTTCTGCGGTGCTGCCACGTCGAAGGCCTCTCGCCTCGAGTTACGTGTCGTCGCCGCGCGGTGGTTGGGCGCGCTGCTGACGACGGATGCCGATTGGGACGGTCCGAAACGCCGACCCAAACCCTAACGTTGAAGTTTAGGGTTACCAGTGTCTCTGTTCGCTGGACTCTTCCGAACGAGACACTAAGTCGACAAGCGGCGCACGTTCAACGAACACGCCGAACCTCCCGTTTTTCTTTTCACCCTATGTGATCACCCGTAGCGCTGGCCAACCAGGGTGCTGGCCAGGGGCGATACCCGTCAACTTCCGGACGAGGCGGGCGCCGTGGGGGCACTTACATCGAAGTGCCCCGCTTTGGGAGTGGCCTTCAGGAGCGCGGTGAGCACCCGGGCCTTGACCGGACCGTGCTCGCCGCTCCCCCAGAAGACGCTGCGCCCCCTGGTCAGCTCCAGAGTGACGGAGTCGTACGAGGTGACGCGTACGACACGAGTGTCGCGGGCGATTTCCGCCGGGAGTTCACCCCGGACGCGGACCGCCTCCCTGAGCAGCCGGTCTCCGTCGAAGCGGCGCAGGCTCGGGGAGGAGGCGGCGTCGAGGACGAGCAGGGGAACGCCTCGGGGGGCGGTGTCGACCGTGGCGAACGGCGTACCGGTCGCGTCCACTTCGACGAACTTTCCGCCCTTTCTCATCAGTAGAACGGGCTTCCTTTCCGTCACTTTCAGCCCGATTCCGTGCGGCCAGGACCGCACGACGTCCACCGACTCGATGCGCGGCAGCCTCTGACGGAGCCGGGCCTCGATGGCCTCGGTGTCGATCGAGACGAGTGGGGCGCCGACCGGGACGGCGGCGACCTCCTCGACCTCACGCGGGGTCAGGACCGAGGTGCCGTAAGTCTTCACACGTTCCACACGGAACCAGGCCGAGCCGTAGAGCGCCCAGACCCCGCCGGCCGCGAGCGCGAGGACCGCGAGGGCGATCAGGAGCACCCGGGCGCCGGGTACCCGGAACTTTCGATTCCGGGCACCCGTGCGGGACGGACCGTCCGACGACCCCTTCGACGTGCTGGCGCCGCTCTTCTCGGCGGTCGTCGGTCCGGCTGCCACCTGGCGTCTCCTGCCCTCAGCCGCCGCGCTACGCCTGCCGGCGGGCGGCGATCGCCTCGTACACCATGCCGACGAGCAGGTCGTCGGCGTCCCGGCGGCCGAACTCGGCGGCGGCGCGGGACATCTCGTACAACCGGTGCGGATCGGCCAGTACGGGCAGGACGTTGCCCTGCACCCACTGCGGCGTCAGCTCCGCGTCGTCGACGAGGAGTCCGCCGCCGGCCTTGACCACCGGCTGGGCGTTGAGCCGCTGTTCGCCGTTGCCGATGGGCAGCGGGACGTACGCGGCCGGCAGCCCGACGGCGGAGAGCTCGGCGACGGTCATCGCGCCCGCGCGGCAGAGCATCATGTCGGCCGCGGCGTAAGCGAGATCCATCCGGTCCACGTACGGTACCGGCACGTAGGGCGGCATTCCGGGCATGTTGTCGACGCGCGGCATCTCGTTCTTCGGGCCGACCGCGTGCAGGATCTGGATGCCCGAGCGCTGGAGCACCGGGGCGATCTGCTGGACGACCTCGTTGAGCCGCCGGGCGCCCTGCGAGCCGCCCGAGACGAGCAGCGTCGGCAGGTTCGGGTCGAGCCCGAACGCGGCGCGCGCCTCGGGACGCACCCGCGCCCGGTCGAGGGTCGCGATGGTGTGCCGCAGCGGGATGCCGATGTAGCGCGCGTTGCGGAGCTTGCTGTCCGGGGTGGCGACGGCGACCCCGGCCGCGTACCGCGAGCCGATCTTGTTGGCGAGCCCGGGCCGGGCGTTGGCCTCGTGGACCACGATGGGCACACCGAGCCGCTTGGCCGCGAGATAGCCGGGCAGCGCCACGTAGCCGCCGAAGCCCACCACGCAGTCCGCCTTGGTGCGCTCCAGGATCTGCTCGGCGGCCTTGATCGTGCCGCGCAGCCGCCCGGGGACGGTGATCAGCTCGGGGGTGGGCTTGCGGGGCAGCGGTACGGCGGGGATCAGGGCCAGCTCATAGCCGCGCTCGGGCACGAGCCGGGTCTCCAGACCCTTCTCCGTGCCGAGCGCCGTGATCCCCACGCTGGGGTCCTGCCTGCGCAGGGCGTCCGCGAGGGCCAGCGCCGGCTCGATGTGGCCGGCGGTCCCCCCGCCGGCGAGTACGACATGCACCGAAATTCACCGCTCTCCGGACGGGCGCTTCTTGACGCGCCGTCGCATCGACTTCCATCTCACCCCGGCCCGCTTGCCCCAGCCGGGGCGGCGCATGGCCAGGGCCGCTTTCGCGGCGGGTTCCTGTCGCGCGAAGGCGATGAGGAGCCCGACGGCGAACATGGTCGGCAGCAGGGCCGACCCACCGTAGGAGAACAACGGGAGCGGGACCCCGGCGATCGGCAGCAGACCGAGCACCGCACCGATGTTGATCACGGCCTGAGCCGTGATCCAGGTGGTCACACCTCCCGCGGCGAACCTCACGAAGGGGTCCTCCGTGCCTCCGGCCACGCGGATACCCGCATAGCCTAGAGCCGCGAACAGGGCGAGTACCGACAGCGTCCCCGCGAGACCCAGTTCCTCACCGGTGACCGCGAAGATGAAGTCGGTGTGCGCCTCGGGCAGTTGGCCCCATTTCTCGACGCTCGCACCGAGACCGGAACCGAACCATCCACCCGACGCCAGAGCATAGATTCCGTGCGCGGCCTGCAGACAGGGGGCTCCCTCCCCGCCGGGGTCGGTCGCTCCGATGCAGTCGAAGCGCTTCATCCGGTTGTCACTCGTCTTGATCAGCAGGACGCCGATCGCGCCGGCGACCGTGAGCACCCCGACGAAGAGCCGTGTGGGTGCTCCGGCGGTCCACAGGAGCCCGAAGAGGATGGCGGCGAGGATGATCGAGGTGCCCATGTCGCCGCCGAGCATGATCAGCCCGAGCAGCATGAAGGCTCCCGGGACCAGGGGCACCAGCATGTGCTTCCACTGGGTCAGGAGCCGGGTGTCGTGCTTGCGGGCGAGCAGGTCGGCGCCCCACAGGATCAGCGCCAGCTTGCCGAACTCGCTGGGCTGGAGCTGGAAGGGCCCGCCGAGGGAGATCCAGTTCTGGTTGCCGTTGACCGCGTGCCCTATCCCGGGGATCTGCACGAGCACCATCAGGAAGACGGCGCCGACCAGGATCGGGTAGGCGAGGGCCCGGTGCAGCTTCACCGGCATCCGGGAGGCGACCAGGAGGAGTCCGGTGCCGAGCAGGGCGGCGAAGAACTGCTTCCGGAAGAAGTACGAGGGCACCAGGTCGTAGCGGAGCGCCGTGATCATCGAGGCGGAGTAGACCATCACGAGGCCGAGCGCGGTGATGAGCATCCCCGCGCCGATGATCACGTAGTAGGCCGTCAGCGGCCGGTCCCAGGCCTTCCGTGCCCGCTCGTGGAGCCGCCGCACCCCTCCGCCGCGTACCCGCCGCGGGGTCGCGGGGGCCCGCCCTCCGCCGCGTACGGCGGAAGGCCGGCGTGTCCCTGCGATCTTGCTCGGCATGGTCGCTGCCCCCTCCGGTCGTGCCCGGTCCTGCCGGACCTTCCCACTGGGCAGGTCAGGCGTCCCCGGTGGCGGCGAGGGCGCGGACCGCGTCCGCGAAGGCCTCGCCGCGCTTGTTGTAGTTGGTGAACATGTCCATCGAGGCGCAGGCCGGGGCGAGGAGCACCGTGTCCCCCGGGCGGGCCATCCGGGCCGCCTCGCGGACCGCCTCGGACATCGCCCCAGTGTCGGTCCGGTCGAGGTCCACCACCGGTACTTCCGGGGCGTGTCGCGCCAGGGCTTCGCGGATCAGGGCGCGGTCGGCGCCGATCAGGACGGCGCCGCGCAAGCGCTTCGCCGACTTCTCCACGAGCTCGTCGAAGGTCGCGCCCTTGGCGAGTCCGCCGGCGATCCAGACGATCGGGTCGTAGGCCGCCAACGAGGCTTCGGCGGCGTGGGTGTTGGTGGCCTTGGAGTCGTCGACGTACGTGACTCCCCGGACCTCCTCGACCAGCTCGATGCGGTGCGGGTCGGGCCGGAAGGCCCGCAGGCCGTCCCGTACGGCCTTCGCGTCGACGCCGAAGGCGCGGGCGAGGGCTGCGGCGGCGAGCGCGTTGGCGATGTTGTGCGGGGCCGGCGGCTGGACGTCGGCGACCTCGGCGAGCTCCTGGGCGTTCTTCTGCCGGTTCTCGACGAAGGCCCGGTCGACGAGGATGCCCTCGACGACGCCGAGCTGGGACGGGCCGGGGGTGCCGAGGGTGAAGCCGATCGCCCGGCAGCCCTCCACGACGTCGGCCTCCACGACCAGGTCCTCGGTCGCCTTGTCCGCGACGTTGTACACGCAGGCGATCCGGTTGCCCTCGTAGATCCGGCCCTTGTCGGCCGCGTACGCCTCCATGGAGCCGTGCCAGTCGAGGTGGTCGGGCGCCAGGTTGAGCACGGCGGCCGAGTGGGCGCGCACGGACGGCGCCCAGTGGAGCTGGTAGCTGGAGAGCTCGACGGCGAGCACGTCGTACCGCTCCTCGCCGAGGACGGCGTCGAGCAGCGAGACGCCGATGTTGCCGACGGCCGCGGTCCGCAGGCCTGCCGCCTCCAGGATCGAGGCGAGCATCCGTACGGTCGTGGTCTTGCCGTTGGTGCCGGTGACGGCGAGCCAGGGGGCCGCGTCGGGGCCCCTGAGCCGCCAGGCCAGTTCGACGTCGCCCCAGATCTCCACGCCCGCCTCGGCGGCGGCCGTGAAGAGCGGCTTGTCGGGCCGCCAGCCGGGGGTGGTGACGATCAGCTCGGTACCGGACGGCAGGGTCTCCCCGTCGCCGAGGCGGACGGTGATGCCCTCCGCCTCCAGTGCGGCGGCCTGCGCCCGGGAGCGCTCGTCGTCGCCGTCGTTGACCACGGTCACGACCGCGCCGAGTCCGTGCAGGACGCGGGCGGCCGGAATGCCGGACACCCCGAGCCCCGCGACGGTGACGTTCTTGCCGGTCCAGTCGAGCTGTTCTGTCACTTCTCCGATGCCCATCCCGCGTAGAAGAGGCCCAGGCCCACGATCACGCACATGCCCTGGATGATCCAGAACCGGACGACGACAAGGACCTCGGACCACCCCTTGAGTTCGAAGTGGTGCTGGAGGGGTGCCATCCGGAAGACGCGCTTGCCGGTCATCTTGAACGAGCCGACCTGGATGACCACGGACATCGTGATCAGCACGAACAGGCCGCCGAGCAGGGCAAGCAGGAGCTCCGTACGGGAGCAGATGGCGAGGCCGGCGAGGGCGCCGCCGAGGGCGAGCGAGCCGGTGTCACCCATGAAGATCTTGGCCGGTGAGGTGTTCCACCAGAGGAAGCCGAAGCAGGAGCCCATCAGCGCGGAGGCGACGACCGCGAGGTCGAGCGGGTCGCGGACCTCGAAGCAGGCGTTCGGGTTGGTCAGGGTCATGGCGTTCGCACAGGACTCCTGGAACTGCCAGAGCCCGATGAAGGTGTACGCGCCGAAGACCATCACCGACGCGCCGGTGGCCAGGCCGTCCAGACCGTCCGTCAGGTTCACGCCGTTGGACATGGCGAGAATCATGAAGAGCGCCCAGACCACGAACAGCACCGGGCCGATGGTCCAGCCGAAGTCCGTGATGAAGGAGAGCTTCTCGGAGGCGGGCGTGAGCCCGCGCAGGTCCGCGAACTGCAGCGACAGCACGGCGAAGGCGATGCCGACGATCAGCTGGCCGGCCATCTTCGCCTTGGCCCGCAGGCCCAGCGACCGCTGCTTGACGATCTTGATGTAGTCGTCGAGGAAGCCGACGAGGCCCATGCCGGCCATCAGGAACAGCACCAGGGCGCCCGAGTACGTCGGGTCCTCGCCGGTGATGACCTTGGCCAGGGCGTACGCGATGAGCGTGGCCAGGATGAAGGAGATGCCGCCCATGGTGGGCGTGCCCTTCTTCCCGGCGTGGCCGCGCGGGCCGTCGTCGCGGATGAACTGCCCGTATCCCTTGCGGGCGAGGAGCTTGATCAGCAGCGGCGTGCCGATCAGGGTCAGGAAGAGCCCGATGGCCCCCGCGAAGAGGATCTGCCTCATCGGCCGGTGACCTCGCCCTCGGTGTCGAGGAGAGCCAGGGCGACCTGTTCGAGACCGACCGACCTGGAAGCCTTCACAAGGACGACGTCCCCCGGGCGCAGCTCACTGCGCAACAGGTCGACAGCCGCCTGCGCGTCGGACACGTGCACCGACTCCTCACCCCACGAACCCTCGTTATATGCGCCCAGTTGCAGCCAGGACGCTTCCCTGTCCCCGACCGCGACGAGCTTGCTGACGTTGAGCCGGACGGCGAGCCGTCCGACCGCGTCGTGCTCGACGAGCGATGCGTCACCGAGCTCGGCCATCTTGCCGAGCACCGCCCACGTACGAGCCCCTCGGGCCTGTGCGGCCCTGCCCATGGCCGCGAGCGCGCGCAGGGCGGCTCGCATGGACTCGGGGTTCGCGTTGTAGGCGTCGTTGACGATCGTCACGCCGTCCGGACGCTCGGTGACCTCCATGCGCCAGCGCGAAAGGGTGCCGGCCTCGGAGAGCGCGGTGGCGATCTCCTCGACAGGCATGCCCAACTCGTGCGCGACGGCGGCCGCTGCGAGCGCGTTCGACACGTGGTGCTCACCGTACAGGCGCAAGGTCACGTCGCTGCACCCGGTGGGTGTGTGAAGCCGGAAAGAAGGCTGTCCGGTCTCGGTGAGGTGGACGTTCTCGGCCCGTACGGCCGCTTCGTCCGCTTCGCCGAAGAAGGTCACGCGGGCCTTGGTGCGGCTCGCCATCGCGCGGACGAGCGGGTCGTCGGCGTTGAGGACCGCCACACCGCCCTCCTCGGCCGACGGCAGCGACTCGACGAGTTCGCCCTTGGCCACGGCGATCTGCTCCCGGCCGCCGAACTCGCCGATGTGGGCGGTGCCCACGTTGAGGACGAGGCCGATGCGCGGCGGGGTGAGGCCGGTGAGGTAGCGGATGTGCCCGATCCCGCGGGCACCCATCTCCAGGACCAGGTGGCGGGTCTCGTCGCTCGCGCGGAGCGCGGTGAGCGGCAGGCCGATCTCGTTGTTGAGGGAGCCGGGCGTCCACACCGTGGGCGCGTGCCGGTCGAGGACCTGGGCGATCAGGTCCTTCGTGGAGGTCTTGCCCGCCGAGCCGGTGAGGGCGACGACGTCGGTGCCGAGGCGTTCGACGACCGTGCGGGCGAGGGCGCCGAGGGCGGTCTGGACGTCGTCCACGACGATCGCGGGGACGCCGACGGGGCGGGTCGCGAGCACGGCCGTCGCTCCCGCGGCGACCGCGCGTTCCGCGTAGTCGTGGCCGTCGACGCGCTCACCGGCGAAGGCCGCGAAGAGGCTGCCGGCCCGCACCTCGCGGGAGTCGATGACGACGGGCCCGGTGATCCGGACGGCCGGATCCGGTATGTCGTGCGCCTGCCCGCCGACGATTTCGGCGATCTCGGCGAGGGAGAGGGCGATCACTGCTTCATCCCTGACTGTTCTGGTGGCTGGCTTCGCCGGGGAGGTCCCGGGCGTTCTGTCGGAGGATCGCCGCGCGCAGGACCTCGCGGTCGTCGAAGGGGCGGACCACACCGCCGATGTCCTGGCCCTGTTCGTGGCCCTTGCCGGCGATGAGGACGGTGTCGCCGGGCCGCGCGCGGGCGACGGCCGCCGCGATGGCGGCGGCCCGGTCGGGTTCGACCAGGACGTCGCCGCGCTCCCCAGCGGGAACCTCCGCGGCGCCCGCGAGCATGGCGGTGAGGATCACGAGCGGGTCCTCGGAGCGGGGGTTGTCGGAGGTCAGCACGGCGGTGTCGGCGAGCCGTGCCGTGGCGGCGCCCATCGGGCCGCGCTTGGTGGTGTCGCGGTCGCCGCCGCAGCCGATGACCACGTGCAGCCTGCCCTCGGTGACCTCGCGCAGGGAGCGCAGGACCGACTCGACGGCGTCCGTCTTGTGCGCGTAGTCGACGACGGCGAGGTACGGCTGGCCGGCTTCGACCCGCTCCAGGCGCCCCGGTACGCCGGGGACGGCCGCGACGCCCTCGGCGGCGCTCTTGGGGTCGATGCCCGCGGCGGCGAGGGTGGCGATGGCGGCGAGGGTGTTGGCGACGTTGAACGGGCCGGGCAGCGGGGCGGTGGCGGCGATCCGCACGCCCTCGGGGCCGACGGCGGTGAACGTCGAGTCGTGGGAGCCGAGGACGAGGTCCTCGGCGCGCCAGTCGGCGTCGGCGCGGCCCTCGGCGGAGAAGGTGACGACCGGGACGGTCGCCTCCGTCACGAGCCTGCGGCCGTACGCGTCGTCGAGGTTGACCACACCGAGGCGGCTGCGCTCGGGCGTGAAGAGCCCGGCCTTCGCCCGGAAGTAGTCGTCCATGTCGGAGTGGAACTCCATGTGCTCCGGGCTGAGGTTGTTGAAGACGGCGACGTCGAAGACGCAGCCGTCGACCCGGCCGAGCACGAGCGCGTGGCTGGAGACCTCCATGGCGACCGCGTCGACCCCGCGCTCGCGCATGACGGCGAACAGCGCCTGGAGGTCCGTGGCCTCGGGGGTGGTCCGCTCCGACTTGATGCGCTCGTCGCCGATCCGCATCTCGACGGTGCCGACGAGGCCGGTGTGGTGGCCGGAGCCGCGCAGTCCGCCCTCGACGAGGTAGGCCGTGGTGGTCTTG
Source organism: Streptomyces sp. NPDC051822 (assembly GCF_044452745.1). NCBI lineage: Bacteria > Bacillati > Actinomycetota > Actinomycetes > Kitasatosporales > Streptomycetaceae > Streptomyces > Streptomyces sp. NPDC051822. Next base: position 322,991 of record NZ_JBITBZ010000001.1, read on the forward strand.
CCGGAGGTGCCGGTGATGCCGATCTGGAGGAGGTCGGCGCCGGGCCGCCCGTAGATCTCGGCGGCGAGTTCGCCCATCCGGCCGCGCGGGTTCTCGACGACCAGGACCGGCAGGCCGGTCGCGGCGGCGCGCTCGGCGCCCGCCGGGTCGGTGAGGATCGCGGCGGCGCCGAGTCCGGCTGCCTGGGCGGTGAAGTCGGCGCCGTGCGTGTGGGCGCCGGGCAGGGCCGCGTACAGGTCGCCGGGGCGCACGGCCCGCGAGTCGTGGGTGATGCCCGAGATCTCGGCGGTCTGGGGGACGTCGACCCCCAGCTGCGCGGCCAGGTCGCCCAGGGGTGTCGGGCGGGCCTGCTCCGGCCGGGGCGGGGCGGTTCGGTACTGATCAGCGTGTGGCACGGCGGTGAGCGTACCGGGCGCACCCTGTGGGGGGCCAAAAGCGCCCGGGGCCTCGCCGGAGTTCGATTTCCGGTTCCCGGAATGGGGGGTGATCGTTGTCACTGGTGCTCCCGGAGTGTCACGGGGTGGGTTCGGAGAAGACCGGCAGGCGGGCGGGTGCGCTGCCCGTGGGGGCGACGTGGAGGGTCTTGAGGGCGAACTCCATGACCTTCTTGTAGATGGGTCCGCAGATCTGGCCGCCGAAGTAGCTGCCCTTGGTGGGGTTCTGGATGGCGCAGTAGACGGTGACCCGTGGTTCGTCGGCGGGGGCGAACCCGGCGAAGGAGGCGGTGTAGCCCTTGTAGCGGCCGAGTTCGGGGTCGACGCGGTTGGCGGTACCGGTCTTGCCGGCGACGCGGTAGCCGGGGATGGCCGCCCTGGTGCCGGTGCCCTCCCGGTCGTCGACGACGGACTCCAGCATCCTGGCGAGGGTGTCGGCGGTCTTCTCGCTGACGACGCGGGTCTCCTTGGGCGTGGGGGCGGGTGCGAAGCGCCCGTCGGGCCCCTTGGTGCCGCGGACCAGGGTCGGTTCGACGCGTACGCCTCCGTTGGCGATGGTCGAGTACACGGAGGCGGCCTGCAGGGCGTTGACGGAGAGGCCCTGGCCGAAGGGGATCGTGTACTGCTGCGAGGTCGACCAGTCCTGGGGCTTGGCGAGGATGCCGGAGGTCTCGCCGGGGTAGTCCAGGCCGCTGGGGCTGCCGATGCCGAACTTGCGCAGATAGCCGTGGAGGACCCGGTTGGACTCGGCCTGGGTGGCGCCGAGCCGGCCGGTGGCGAGGATGGTGCCGATGTTGCTGGACTTGGCGAGGACGCCGTTGAGGGTCAGGTACCAGGTCTTGTGGTCGACGTCGTCCTTGAAGAGCCGGTCGCCGCGGTGGAGCCGGTTGGGGACGGTGACATGGGTGTCGGGGGTCGCCTTGCCCTCCTCCAGGACGGCGGCCATGGACATGACCTTGCTGGTGGAGCCGGGCTCGTAGGCGTCCTGGAGGGCCGCGTTGCCCATGGAGGCGGCGTTGGCGGCGGAGAGGTCGTTGGGGTCGAAGCCGGGGGCGTTGGCCATGGCGAGGACCTCGCCGGTCCTGGTGTCCTGCACGATGACGTAGCCCCGGTCGGCCTTGGACTTCCTCACCTGTTCGGTGATGGCCTGCTGGGCGGCCCACTGGATGTCCCGGTCGATGGTGAGCTCGATGTCGGAGCCGGGGACGGCGGGGGTGCCCTGGGAGCCCGCGGTGGGCACCTGGCGGCCGCCGGACTGGGTGAAGCGGATCTTGCCGTCCTTGCCCGCGAGTTCCGGGTCGAGCATGGACTCCACGCCACCGGCGCCCTTGCCCTCGGCGTTGACGTAGCCCAGTATCCCGGCGGCCAGTTCGCCGTTCGGGTAGACGCGCTTGGTGCTGGGCTCGCTGAGGATGCCGCCGAGGAGGTTGACGCCGTTGCCCCCGGCGGAGCGCTGCGCCTTCTGCCCGTAGACCCGCCTGAGGTCCTTGATCTGGTTCCAGACCTGCGGGGTCTGCTTGCGGGCGAGCAGGGTGTAACGGGACTTGGGGGTACGGAGCTTCTTCGCGAGCTCCGCGGGCTCCTTGCCGAGGAGCGGGGCGAGGAGGGCGGCGGCCTGTTCGGGCGCGTCGGGGACCTTGGCCTCCTCGGGGGTGAAGAGCTTGGGGTCGGCGGTGATGTCGTACGCGTCGACGCTGGCGGCGAGCGCGATGCCGTTGCGGTCGGTGATCTCGCCGCGCTCGGCGGAGAGCGTGTACTCCTGGAAGCGGTACTTGTCGGCCTTGGCCGCGTACGCGCTGGCGTCGACGGCCTGCACCTGGAGCAGCCGCACCACGAAGGCCAGCATGACGAGGGTCAGTCCGAGGGAGATCAGGCGCAGCCGGGGCCTGGGGCTGCCGAGCCGGATGGTGCGGGGCTGCCGGGCGGGCGGCCGGGGGGCGGTCCGCTTCGCGGCCGGGCGCGGTGCCGGACGGGACGGGCGGGCTCCGGCGGAGGCGGGCCGGGGGCGTGCGGGCCTGGCGGGGCCGGGGACGCGACGGCGCGGGGGCTCCTTGGGGGGCACTGCTCGGTCACCTGCCGGAGGTCGGTGGGGTGGGGGTCTCTGCGGGCGCGGTCGCGGGACCTGTCCGTGTCGGGTCCGGGCCGGTGGGAGCCCCGCCGGCGGGAAGGGCGTCGGCCGCGTCCGTGCCGGGGTCCGCCGGCGGCTTCGGGGAGGCCGCCGAGGAGGCCGCCCGGGAGCCCGTCGGGGCCGGCGGCGGGCTCTTCGGCGTCGCCGTGGCGCTCGGGGTCGGGCTCGGCTTCGGAGCGGTCGCGACCGAGGGCTCGCCGAGCACCTTGCCGTCGGGGCCGAGGAACGCGGGGCTGCCGCCGGGGACCATGCCGAGCTCGCGGGCCCGCCGCTCCAGGGCGTCGGGGGCCGCGTAGTCGTCGACGTCCCGCTGGAGCGCCTGCTCCTCGTCGGTGAGCTCGGTGGTCTTGTTCTTGAGCTCGTTGAGCTGGAAGGAGCCTTGGTTGAGGGCCGAGTTCAGCAGCAGCAGGGTGATCAGGCCGCCGCCGAGCAGCACCACGACGAGCAGGACGAAGGGGGTGCGGGCGGCCGAGCTGGGCCCCGACGGCATGAGCCGTCCGAGCCGCGCGGCCCGCCCTTTGAGCGGCCCCTTCGCCGTGCTCACAGGACGTCTTCCCGGATCCGCTCGGCGCCCCTGAGCCGGGCCGGGGCGGCGCGCCGGTTCTCGGCGACCTCTTCCTCGGTGGGCAGCTCCGCGCCCCGGGTGAGCAGTTTCAGGCGGGGCTGGTACTTCTCCGGGACGACCGGCAGGCCGGGCGGGGCGGTGTTGGCCGCGCCGGCCGCGAAGACCTGCTTGACCAGCCGGTCCTCCAGGGAGTGGTACGAGAGGACGGCGATCCGGCCGCCGACGCCGAGGGCCTTCACGGCCGCCGGGATCGCCCGCTCCAGGACGCTCAGCTCGCCGTTGACCTCGATGCGCAGGGCCTGGAAGGTGCGCTTGGCCGGGTTGCCGCCGGTGCGCTTGGCGGCCTGCGGCAAGGAGTCGCGGATGAGCTCGACGAGCCGGGCGCTGTTGCTGAACGGCTCCTTCTCGCGCTCGCGCACGATCGCGGAGACGATCCGCTTGGCCTGCTTCTCCTCGCCGTACGCGCGGAGGATGCGGACCAGCTCGCCCGGCGGGTAGGTGTTGAGGACCTCGGCGGCGCTGATGCCGGTCGTCTGGTCCATGCGCATGTCGAGCGGGGCGTCCTGGGCGTAGGCGAAGCCGCGGTCGGCCTCGTCCAGCTGCATGGAGGAGACGCCGAGGTCGAAGAGGACGCCGTCGACCGTGGGGACGCCGAGCCGGTCGAGGACCTCGGGCAGCTCGTCGTACACGGCGTGGACGAGGGTGGCGCGCTCTCCGTACGGGGCGAGCCGTTCGCCGGAGAGCCGCAGGGCCTCCTTGTCGCGGTCGAGGGCGACGAGCCGCGCCTCGGGGAACCGCTTCAGGAGTGCCTCACTGTGTCCGCCGAGGCCCAGGGTGCAGTCGACGACGACCGCGCCGGGGCGCTCCAGGGCGGGGGCCAACATGTCCAGGCACCGCTGGAGCATGACCGGGACGTGTCGGTCGTTGCTCAATGCGCCCTCTCAGATCCGGCGCGGAGGTACGGGCGAGCGGGAGGAGGCCGAGCCGTAGGTACCGCCGCACACACGGGGGAGAAACCGCGGAAATCGCTCGTTGTCTCCGTGAACTTCGCGTCACTTTAGTCCACGGGACCCGCCGGTCAATCAACCGGCTGGCGCGTCGCACGGCGCCGGGGACCCGCCCCGACATTCCGGACGGCGCACCCGTTCGGGGTCCGGGCGGCCGACGGCTGTGGGTTAGCTCACAACAAGCCTCAATGGCGTTCTTTGTCCCCTCTCACAGCGGGCCTGGAAGGCCTGTGACCATTAACGTCGGATTCATGTCGACCTCTACGCACTCCTCTGCCGACGCCGTGCGCACCAGCAGCACGGTCACCGACCGTCTCGTCGAGGCGAACGCACGCTACGCCGCCGACTTCACCGACCCCGGCATGGACGCGCGGCCCGTCCTGGGTGTCGCCGTCGTCGCCTGCATGGACGCGCGCCTCGACCTCCACGCGGCCCTCGGCCTCGAACTCGGCGACTGCCACACCATCCGCAACGCGGGCGGCGTGGTCACCGACGACGTGATCAGGTCGCTCACCATCAGCCAGCGGGCCCTCGGCACCCGCAGCGTGGTGCTGATCCACCACACGGGCTGCGGCCTGGAGTCCCTCACCGAGGAGTTCCGGCACGAGCTGGAGATGGAGGTCGGCCAGCGGCCGGCCTGGGCGGTCGAGTCCTTCCGTGACGTGGACCAGGACGTCCGGCAGTCGATGCAGCGGGTGCGGACCTCCCCCTTCCTGCTGCACTCGGACGACGTCCGGGGCTTCGTCTTCGACGTGAGGACGGGCCAGCTGCGCGAGATCGACCCGGCGACCGACTCGGCGGACGGTCCCGCCGACCAGGCGTAACCACCCAAAGCCCGGCATTTCCCTCGCACTTGTCCACAGGCGAGTGACACGACCCGGCGAAGCGAACAAGAATGCTCGGGTGACACCCCCCGAAAATTCCACCGGGGGCAGGTGTCCGTGTTCCGGAAGGCCGAGGAGGGCCGGGTGACGACCTATGACGATCGAGCGAGCCTCACTGATCTGACCACCACTGTGGAGCGTGTCCGCAGGTCGGTGGAGAGCGTGATCGAGGGCAAGCCCGAGGTCGTTCGGCTTTCGCTGACCGTGCTGCTCGCCGAGGGGCACCTCCTCATCGAGGATGTCCCCGGCGTCGGCAAGACCATGCTCGCCAAGACCCTGGCGCGGTCCATCGACTGCTCGGTGCGCCGCATCCAGTTCACCCCCGACCTGCTGCCCTCGGACGTCACCGGCGTGTCGATCTTCGACCAGCAGCGGCGGGACTTCGAGTTCAAGCCGGGCGCGATCTTCGCGCAGATCGTTATCGGCGACGAGATCAACCGCGCCTCGCCGAAGACCCAGTCCGCCCTCCTGGAGTCCATGGAGGAGCACCAGGTCACCGTCGACGGCCAGACCTACGAGCTGCCCAGCCCGTTCATGGTGGTCGCCACGCAGAACCCGGTCGAGATGGAGGGCACCTACCCGCTGCCCGAGGCCCAGCGCGACCGCTTCATGGCCCGGGTCTCCATCGGCTACCCGAGCGCCGAGGCCGAGTTCCAGATGCTCGACGTGCACGGCTCCGTCTCCCCGCTCGACGACCTCCAGCCGGTCGCCCACGCCCACGACATCCTGAAGCTGATCGAGGCGGTGCGCGCCGTCCACGTCGCCGACGCCGTACGGCGGTACGCGGTGGACCTGGTCTCCGCCACCCGCACCCACCCCGACCTGCGGCTCGGCGCCTCCCCGCGGGCCACGCTGCACCTGCTGCGGGCCGCCAAGGCCTCCGCCGCGCTCAGCGGCCGTGAGTACGTGCTGCCCGACGACCTCCAGGCCCTCGCCGCGCCGGTCCTCGCCCACCGGCTGCTGCCGACGGCGCAGGCCCAGCTGAACCGCCGTACCGCCGAGCAGGTCGTCCAGGACATCCTGCAGCGCACCCCCGTCCCGGCCGCGGCCCCGCCCGCCGCCGGACCGCTCTACGGCCAGCAGCCCGGCGCCCGGCGGCTGTGATGAGTGCCGCTGCCGTTCCGGACGGGCAGCGGGGCGACGACGACGACCGGGGCGGTCTGCGGGCCGCCTTCGGCGGTCTCACCACCCGTGGCCGTTCCTTCCTCGCCGCGGGCGTGGCCGCCGCCGTCTGCGCGTACGTCCTCGGCCAGGCCGACCTGCTGCGGGTCGGGCTGCTGCTCGCCACGCTGCCGCTGATCTGCGTCCTCGTGCTGCACCGCACCCGCTACCGGGTCGCGGCCTCCCGCCGGCTCACCCCCCAGCGGGTGGAGGCGGGCACCGAGGCCCGGGTCCAGCTCCGGATGGAGAACGTCTCCAAGCTGCCCACCGGGCTGCTCATGCTCCAGGACCACGTGCCGTACATGCTCGGGCCCAGGCCCCGCTTCGTCCTCGACCGGGTCGAGGCGGGCGGGCGGCGCGAGGTCTCCTACCGGGTCCGCTCCGACCTGCGCGGACGCTTCCCGCTCGGCCCGCTCCAGCTGCGGCTCAACGACCCCTTCGGGATGTGCGAGCTGACCCGCTCCTTCAGCGCGTACGACACCCTCACCGTCGTACCCAGGACCGAGGTCCTGCCGCCGGTGAAGCTCTTCGGCGAGGCCTCGGGGTACGGCGACGGGCAGCAGCGCTCGCTCGCCCTCGCCGGCGACGACGACATCATCCCGCGCGCCTACCGCCACGGCGACGACCTGCGCCGGGTGCACTGGCGCTCCACCGCCCGCTACGGCGAACTGATGGTCCGCCGCGAGGAGCAGCCGCAGCGGGCCCGCTGCACCGTCCTCCTCGACACCCGCCGGGTCGCCTACCAGGGCTCGGGCCCGGACTCCGCGTTCGAGTGGGCGGTCTCCGGCGCCGCCTCCGCCCTGGTCCACATGCTGGAGCGCGGCTACGCCGTCCGGCTGGTCACCGACACCGGCAGCGCGGTGCCCGGCGAGGGCGCCGAGGGCTTCGCCGGCTCGGCACAGGACTCGGCCGAGTCGGCCGGTCTGATGATGGACACCCTCGCGGTCGTCGACCACTCCGAGGGCGGCGGTCTCTCCCGCGCCTCCGACGTGCTGCGCGGCGGCGACGAGGGGCTGCTCGTCGCCTTCGTCGGCGACCTCGACGAGGAGCAGGCGGCCCTCACCGCCCGGATGCGCGGCCGCGCCGGCGCGGCCGTCGCCTTCGTCCTGGACTCCGGGACCTGGGTGACCGGCGGCACGGCCGCCGGCGCCGTCGAGAACCGGGTGCAGCAGCTGCGCGAGGCGGGCTGGACGGCGCTGGCCGTACCGCCGGGCGCGCGGCTCGCCGACCTGTGGCAGCAGGCTGCCGGAGTCCGCGCGGAGTCCGCGGCCGACACCTACGGAGGATGGTCATGAGCGGGCGCGCACGGCTGACCCTGGCCGCCTGGGGCGCCACCCTGATGGCGGCCGGAGCGATGCTCCCCCTGGTGAAGCCGGCGAACTGGATCTTCACGGCGGCCTTCGTCCTCGCCCTGGTGAGCGGAGTGGGGACGCTGGCCAGGCGGGCGCCGCTCGCCCGGCCGGTGACACTGCTCGCCCAGATCGCCGTCACGCTGGTCGCGCTGACCGCGATCTTCGCCCGGGAGCAGGCGATCCTCTGGTTCCTCCCCGGGCCGCAGGCCATCGGCCACGCCGTCGACCTGTTCCGGGCGGGCGCCGCGGACGTCGGCACGTACGCGGTCCCCGCGCCGGACACCGAGGGCATCCGGCTCATGCTGGTCGGCGGCGTGGTCGCGATCGGCCTCCTGGTGGACACCCTCGCGGTCACCTTCCGCAAGGCGGCCCCGGCCGGTCTTCCGCTGCTCGCCCTGTACTCGGTGGCGGCCGGACTCTCCGGCGGCGGCGCGGGCTGGCTCTGGTTCCTCCTCGCCGCCTCCGGCTATCTGCTGCTGCTCCTCGCGGAGAGCCGCGACCGGCTCTCCCAGTGGGGGCGGGTCTTCGGCGGCGCCCAGCGCCCCGGCCGCGGCGGCTCGGCCACCGGGAGCGGCGGCAACGCCTTCGCCCCGGCCCGCACGGGCCGCCGGATCGGCGCCGTGGCCATGGGCGTCGCCCTGGTGGTGCCGCTCGCGCTGCCCGGCTTCACCGGCGGGCTGTTCGGCGGCGCCGGTGACGGCGAGGGCACGGGGGGCGCGGGCAAGGGCGGCACGATCTCGGCCGTGAACCCGCTGGTCTCCCTCCAGGAGAACCTGCGCCAGCCGGAGGACCGCGAGGTCCTGCGCTACCGGACCAATGCCCGCGACACCTCCGGCATGTATCTGCGGCTCGTGTCGCTCGACCAGTTCGACGGCACCTCGTGGAAGTCCTCGGTCCGCCCGATCGAGGACGTGCCCAAGCAGCTGCCCTGGCCCGAGGGGCTCTCGCAGGACGTCGCGGTCACCGAGGTGACCAGCAACTTCGTCGCCTCCGAGAACTACGAGCAGAAGTGGCTGCCGATGCCGTACCCGGCCGGCCGCGTCGACATCGGCGGGCGCTGGCGGTACGAACCGGCCGGCCGGATGCTCGTCGGCGACGACAAGCAGACCACCCGCGGCGCCCGCTACCAGGTCGCCAGCCTGGACGTACGGCCCACGGCGAAGGAGCTGGCCGCGGCCGGCCCCGCCCCGGAGAAGCTGCGCCGCGATTACACCAAGGTCCCCGCCTCGCTCCCGGCCGATGTGAGGGCCACCGCGCTGCGGATCACCCAGGGCGCGTCGAGCGACTACGAGCAGGCGGTGAAGCTCCAGGACTGGTTCGCCCGGGACGGCGGCTTCCGCTACGACGTCGACGTGGTGTCCGGCACCGGAGTGCAGGCGATCTCCCGCTTCCTGAAGGACAAGGAGGGCTTCTGCGTCCACTTCTCCTTCACCATGGCGGCGATGGCCCGCACCCTCGGCATCCCGGCCCGGGTCGCCGTGGGCTTCATGCCGGGTACGGCGCAGTCCGACGGCTCCCTCTCGGTCGGCATCCGGGACGCGCACGCCTGGCCCGAGCTGTACTTCGAGGGTGCCGGGTGGACGCGGTTCGAGCCGACTCCTTCGCGTGGCTCCACCCCCGAGTACACCCGGGCGGACACGCCCTCGGGTGCGGCCACCGGTCCCGCGCAGCCCCAGCAGAGCGCGTCGGCGCTGCCCTCCGCCGCGCCGAGCGCCTCGGAGAGCTGCACCCCGCAGATGCGGAGGCTCGGTGACTGCGGTCCGGACGCGGCGGTGGGCGGTGCGTCGTCGGACGGCTCCGGCACGAACCCCCTGACGGTGGTCCTGGTGACCCTCGCGGCCCTGCTCGTGCTCTCTCTCCCCCTCCTCCCGCTGCTCTGGCGGACGCGGGTGCGGGCCCGGCGGCTCGGCTCGGACGGGTCTCGCGGCCCCGAGGAGACGGCGGCGCGGACACTCGCCGCCTGGCAGGAGATCAACGACACGGCCTGGGACTACGGGGTCGAGCCGGACGAGTCGCGGACCCCGCGGATGACGGCGGCCCGGATCGTCCGCCTGGGGGAGCTGCCGGACGAGGCCGCGGGCGCGGTGCACCGGGTGGCGCGGGCGGTCGAGGAGGTGCTGTACGCGCCTCACCCGCGTCCGGCCGCGGGCCTGGCGGACGACGCCGCCCGCATCAGGGCGGGCTTCCACGCGATCTCCGACCGCCGCACCCGGCTGCGCGCGACGCTGGCCCCGCGCTCGGCGGCCCGTCTGCGCTGGGCGGCGTCGGCCCGCCGGTCGGAGGTGTCGACGGCCTGGTCGGTACGCCGCCATGGCCTGTCGACCCGGGCGGCGGCCCTGTTCCGCCGCCCCACCCACAACCCGAACTGACCCCTCCGTGGATGCCGGGGCTCCCGGCATCCACGGAGGGCAGGGCGCGGCCCGTGGGTGGGGATACGACCGAGCCCCGCCGGTCGCGCGAGTGGCGCGGCCTGCGGGGCTCGGTCATGTGCGGGTGCGGGGCTACCGCTCGGGGCCCGTCAGTGGCCGCCGCCCTGCTGCTCGTCGCGGCGGCGCTGCCACCGCTCTTCCATTCGGTTCATCATGGAGCGTCGCTGCTGCCGGGTCTGACGGCCACCTGCCGCCGTCCCACCCCCGGCCTGCTGCTCACCCGGTTTCGGCGCCTTGCGCCACCCGGTGACGGCCAGGACCGCGCAGCCCAGCATGACGAGGAACCCCACCACGCTGATCCAGATCTGCTGTGCGACCATTCCGGCCATGAGGAGCGCGATACCCACCAGGAAGCCGGCGACTGCCTGGTAGACCCGTCGCCGGGTGTACGTACGCAGTCCGCTTCCCTCGAGCGCTGTCGCGAACTTGGGATCTTCGGCGTACAGCGCTCGCTCCATCTGCTCGAGCATTCGCTGCTCGTGCTCCGAGAGCGGCACGGAGTCCTCCTAGTCGTCGGTCGCGGGGGCGACCGGTTTGCGGCCCTTTCAGGATAGGCAGGGATTCGCCCCCGTGAAACCCGCCCTCAATGCCGATTAGCCAATCCGGGCCGCCATGCGGATCGGTTGCTGAGGCGTTGATTCCCCAGCCCCTCCTCCGTCATGCCGGATGCTGTCCCCCGATCATACGGGGCGAAGCCCGATACGGGGCGGGCTGTGGCGTACTCCATCGAGCGCCGCGGCCCGCACCGCCGAACGGGTGGGGTCCAGCTCAGGCCCGCTTCTCACCCAGGACGTGCAGCTGCGTGGCGATCGCGTGGAAGGCGGGCAGCTCGGCCGCCGCCGCCTCCAGCTTGAGCAGGGCCTCCGCCGCACCGGGCTCAGTGTCGACGAGGACGCCGGGGACGAGGTCGGCGAAGACCCGGACGCCGTGTACGGCGCCGATGTCGATTCCGGCCGCTTCGGCCAGTTCACCGAGCTGCTCGGCGGTGAAGCGCCGGGGTACCGGGTCGCCCGCGCCCCAGCGGCCCGCCGGGTCGGAGAGCGCGTGCCGGGCCTCGGTGAAGTGCCCGGCGAGCGCGCGGGCGAGGACGGCGCCGCCGAGTCCGGCGGCGAGCAGGCTGAGGCTCCCGCCGGGCCGCAGCGCGGCGACCGCGTTGCGTACGCCCTCGGCGGGGTCGTCGACGTACTCCAGGACCCCGTGGCAGAGCACGGCGTCGTATCCCTCTCGGCCGGCGACGTCGAAGAGGCCGCTGATGTCGCCCTGGACACCGGTCACCAGGTCGGCGACGCCGGCCTCGGCGGCCCGGCGCTCCAGCGCGAAGAGCGCGTTGGGGCTGGGGTCGACGACGGTGACCCGGTGGCCGAGGCGGGCGACCGGAACCGCGAAGTTCCCGGAGCCGCCGCCCGTGTCGAGGACGTCGAGGCTGTCCTTCCCGGTGGCCTCGATCCGGCGGTCGAGGGCGTCTTTGAGGACGTCCCAGACGACGGCGGTACGAAGGGAGGCGCGCGACGGACGTGACGTCGCCTCTCGACCGAAGACAGAGGAAGGGTCCGGCACGGCTGTTGACTCCTCGGTGACGGGTACGGACCTCCCCACCCTATGGCCTCGGTCCCGCGTTGCGGATCATCCGTCCGCCTCGTCCGTCCCGGTCCTGCGGGGCGGCAGCGGGTGGAGGGCGAGCAGCCGCTCGACCAGGCGGAGGAAGTGGGCGGCGTCCCTGAGCAGGTCGTCGGCCTCGCGCGGGGTCGCCGCGCTCGTGATCCCGGCCTCGGCCCGGGCTCTGCGCCCGGCGCCCGAGGCGAAGAGGGCGCTCCACTCGGTCAGCTCCGGCGCGAGCCCGGCGAGGAGCTCCCAGGCGCTCCGTATCGGCTGCCTCCGGCGGGGGCCCGGCAGGGGCCTGGCGCGGGCGGCGAGCACGGCGGCGGCGGCTCTGAGCGCGGCGAGGTGGGCGGCGGCGTACCGCTCGTGGGGACGGTCGAGGGTGGCGGCCTCGGCCAGTCCCGCGCGGGACTTGGCGAGGAGGTCGAGGGCGGCGGGCGGGGCGGAGGCGCGGCGCGGCACGGGGTGGACGTCGGACGCGGGCCCGGACACGGAGCCGGACGCCGCCGGCCCGGACGCGGCATGGGCGAACAGTGCGGCGGGGGCGGGTCGGCCTCCGGGGTCGCGGCGGGGCGCGGCTGCTGCGGAAGGGCTTGCCATGACGAGTCCTCCTGTCGTCGCGTGACGGCGTCGTGGCCGTATGTGTCCATCGTGCCCGGCCCCACTGACAACGCCCTTGACCTGGGCTTTTGCTCGAAATCCAGGACCGGGGTAGTTTTTGCACTGACCAGTCAGTTCAAAAGGGGAACAGGGGGTGGGGGCCGTGGGAGCGGGAGCCGATGAGCGGCCGCGTGGCGCCGCCGTCGTCGCGGACGGCTTCGGGCTGAAGGGGCCGCGCGGCTGGGCCTTCCGGGGGGTGTCCTTCCAGGCCGAGCCGGGGGCGCTGGTGGCGATCGAGGGGCCCTCGGGTTCGGGCCGCACCTGTCTGCTGCTCGCGCTCACCGGCCGGATGAAGGCCAAGGAGGGCACCGCCGAGGTGGGCGGCCTCCCGCTGCCCCGGAAGATGGCCGCGGTGCGCCGGATCGGCGCCCTCGGACACGTGCCGGGCGTCAGCGAGCTGGACCCGGCCTTCACGGTCGCCGAGCATCTGGGCGAGCGGGCCCTGCTCCAGCGCCGTTACGACGGTTCCGTCCGCGGGCTGCTGCGGCGCCCGGCCGAGCGGGCCGCGGCCACGCGGGCCCGGATCGAGGAGGCCCTGGAGGCCGCGGGGCTCGACCTGGCCACGCTGCCGAAGGGCGAGCGGACGTCCGTACGGGACCTGGAGCGCCTTGAGGCGCTGCGGCTCTCGATCGCCCTGGCCCTGATCGGCCGCCCGCGGCTGCTCGCCGTGGACGACGCGGACCTGAAGCTCTCGGACACCGACCGGGCCGAGGCCTGGGCGCTGCTGCGCTCGGTGGCCGCTTCCGGGACCACCGTCCTGGCCGTCTGCAGCGAGGCTCCGGAGGACGCCCTGCGGATCACCACGCGCGGGGACACCGCGGAGCCGGAGACACCCGCCGCGCAGACGGCCCCGGATGACGACAGCGGCGACAGCGGCGACGAAGCCGAATCCGACACGGACTCCGACGCCGACGCCGACGCCGACGCCGACGCCGACGCCGAGAACGACACCGAGAACAAGAACGACACGACCGAGGAGGGGGCGGCCGATGCGCTCGCCGAAACTGGCCGCGCTTGAGCTGAAGCGCTTCGGCAGGGGAAAGCTGCCGCGCGCCGCGCTCGTCGCGATCCTGCTGCTGCCCCTGCTGTACGGCGCCCTGTACCTGTACTCGTTCTGGGACCCGTACAGCAGGCTCGACAAGATCCCCGTGGCCCTCGTCAACGAGGACCGGGGCGCCACCGCCGACGGCAAGCCGATCAACGCCGGCGACGACATCACCGAGGGGCTCCTGGAGAGCAGCACCTTCGCCTGGCACCGGGTGAGCGACGCCGAGGCGCGGGAGGGCGTCGAGAACGGGACGTACTACCTGTCCCTGACCATGCCCGGCGACTTCAGCTCGCGGATCGCCTCCAGTTCCGGCGACTCCCCCGAGACCGGCGCCCTCCGGGTGCGGACGAACGACGCCAACAACTACATCGTCGGCCAGATCTCCCGGACGGTGTTCTCCGAGGTGCGCACCGCGGCCTCCACCAAGTCCTCGCGCTCCTTCCTCGACAAGATCTTCATCTCCTTCTCCGACATCCACGACGCGACCGCGAAGGCCGCCAAGGGCGCCGACGACCTCAAGCAGGGCGTGGACAAGGCGAAGAAGGGCTCCAAGGACCTGGCGGACGGTCTCAAGACCGCCAAGACCGGCAGCGGCGACCTGGCCGCCGGCCTGAAGAAGCTCGACAAGGGCGCCAAGGACCTGGAGAGCGGCTCCCGCCAGGTCGCGACCGGCACGCAGTCGCTCGCCGACAAGGTCAACGGCACCGCCGACAAGGTCCGCCCCTACCTGGCGAACAACGGCAAGTCGATCCGTGACACCGCCCGTCTCGTCTCGGACTCCACCACCGCCGTCCGCAACAACCTCGCCGACCTGGTCAAGCGCGCTCCGGCGCTCCGCGCCGCCGCCCACGAGGCGGACGACGGTCTGGCCGCGATCCACCGGGAGGAGTGCGAGCTGAAGCCGGAGGCCGACGCCCGGATCTGCGAGAAGCTGAAGAAGGCCTCGGTGACCGCCGACGACGTGGCCACCATCGCGGACGACGTGCACGAGCTGACCAAGGACAGCGGCGGCGACCTGAAGGTCCTGGACGCCCGCCTCGTCACGCTCAAGAAGCAGGCCGACGAGCTGGCCACCCGCGCCCCGCACCTCGACGAGGACGTCGAGGACGCCATCCGGAAGATCAACGAGCTGAACGCGGGCGCGAAGAAGGTCGCGGCGGGCGCGGACCGGCTGCACACCGGCATCACCGACGCCAAGGCCGGCTCCGTCAGCCTCGACACCGGGGTCGGCAAGCTCAAGAAGGGCGCCGGAGCCCTCGACGGCGGTCTGTTCAAGCTGGCGGACGGCTCGGGCGAGCTGGCCGGTGGTCTGCACGACGGCGTCGAGCAGATCCCGGACTACGACAAGCAGGACCGTGACCGGCGTACGGAGGTCATGGCGGACCCCGTTCAGCTGGCCTCCCAGTCGCTCCACAAGGCGCCGAACTACGGCACCGGTTTCGCCCCGTACTTCATCCCGCTCTCCCTCTGGGTCGGCGCGATGGTCGCGTACATGATCATCCAGCCGATGAACCGGCGCGCCCTGGCCGCCGGTGCCTCCGCCTGGCGGATCGCGCTCGCGGGCTGGTTCCCGGTGGCGGCGATCGGCATCCTCCAGGTCGCCGCCCTCATGTCCGTGCTGCACTGGGGCCTCGGCCTCCAGATGGACCGGGCCGCCGGTACGGTCGGCTTCCTGGCCCTGGTCACCTGCTGCTTCGCGGCGATCATCCAGTGGCTCAACGCCCGCTTCGGCGCGGCCGGCCGGATCCTGGTCCTCGCCGTCCTGATGCTCCAGCTGACCTCGGCGGGCGGCACGTACCCCGTCCAGACCAGTCCGGGCTTCTTCAACGCCGTGCACCCGTTCCTCCCGATGACCTACGTGGTCGAGGCGCTGCGCCGGCTGATCACGGGCGGCGGGATCGGGCCCGTCTGGCAGGCCTGCGCGGTCCTGACCGCCTTCACCCTGGGCGCCCTGGCCCTCACCGCCGTCTCGGCCCGCAAGCGCCAGGTCTGGACGCTCGACCGCCTCCACCCCGAACTGACCCTGTGAGAGCGGTCCGGTGCCCCCCGCCACACCTGTGAGAATCGACCCCATGGACAGCAGCAGCACCCGACGCCAGGCCACGCGCGCGAAGCTCTACGAGGCGGCCGTCACCCTCATCGCGGAGCAGGGTTTCTCCGCGACGACGGTGGACGAGATCGCCGAGCGGGCCGGCGTGGCCAAGGGCACGGTCTACTACAACTTCAAGAGCAAGACCGAGCTCTTCGAGGAGCTGCTGCGCCACGGCGTGTCGCTGCTCACGGCCTCGCTGCGCTCGGCGGCCGAGGAGACCGCCGAGCGCGGCGGGAGCCGGGTCGACGCGCTCGACGCGATGATCCGGGCGGGCCTCGTCTTCATCGACCGCTACCCGGCCTTCACCCAGCTGTACGTGGCCGAGCTCTGGCGCACCAACAGGGCCTGGAACTCGACGCTCCTCGTGGTCCGCCAGGAGGCCGTCGCGGTGGTCGAGGGGGTGTTGCGCGAGGGGGTCGAGGCCGGTGAGCTGAGCGAGGACATCGACGTGCAGCTGACGGCGGCGGCGCTCGTCGGCATGGTCCTCGTGGCGGCCCTCGACTGGCAGGCCTTCCAGAGCGAGCGGTCGCTCGACGACGTGCACGCGGCGCTCTCGCGGCTGCTGCACGGCCGGGTGGGCGGCGGCAGGTAGCGAACAGCACGCGCGCGTGCCTCGGCCGGACGGCGACACGCGCGCGCGGATCGCGCGCAGATCACGAAAAGACCGGTGCGGCGAGGCTCGATCCCCCCGAGCCTCGCCGCACCGGCTTCTTCCATCACGCACCCCCGTGCCGTCAGGTGCGCGGCCCCGTTCCGCAGCCCCGTGCCGGCGGTGCCGGAGCCGCGCCCCTTCCGTGACTCCACTCTCTCCCGCGGGGGCTCCCCGGCCCATCCGCGCATCTACTCATCTCGACCCCTAGGTACGGGTACTCAGTCCTGGTTACGATCGCGGGCGTGTCCGTACTCCCCCTGGTGTTCACCAGCGGCTGGGCGAGCGGGATCAACGCCTACGCGGTGGTCCTGCTGTTCGGCGTCTTCGGCGCGACCGGGCTCACCGACGAGGTGCCCGAGTCCTTGCAGCGCACCGATGTCCTCGTCGTCGCCGGCGTGCTCTTCCTGTGCGAGGCGGTGGCGGACAAGATCCCGTACTTCGACTCGATATGGGACTCGGTCCACACGGTGATCCGGCCGGTCTCGGGGGCCGTCGTCGGCGCCCTGCTCGCCGGGCAGGACGGTTCGCTGCCCCAGCTGGCGGCGGGCGCCGTCGGCGGTTCGACGGCCTTGCTGAGCCACTTCGTCAAGGCGGGGACGAGGATGGCGGTCAACACCTCGCCCGAGCCGTTCACCAACGTCGCGCTGAGCCTGGCGGAGGACCTCGGGGTCGCGGCGATCGTCACCTTCGCGATCTTCAACCCGGTGGCGGCGGCGGTCATCGCGGCCGTCCTGCTCGCCCTCGGTCTGGCGATACTGGTCTTCCTGGCGAAACGGATCCGCCGCTTCCTGCGCCGCAGGTCCCAGCGCCGGGAGGAGAGACGGCTCGTGGACGTGACGGCCGGGGCCCGCTCGCGACCACCGTCGGAGGACGGCTCCGAGCACTTCTGACCGGCCCTCCGCCGACGGCCGACCGCTCCCCCACCGCTCGCCGACCATTCTCCGACGGCTCCCCGACCCACGTCCGACCGGCCTTCCGGCAGTGTCCGAGGGGCCGGATAGAGTCGCCGGCATGGCACGGATTGTGGTGATCGGCGCGGGACTCGGCGCCATGGCGGCGGCGGCCCGGCTGGCCGTGGCGGGCCACCGGGTGACGGTGTACGAGCGGGGCGCGACGTACGGCGGCGCGGTCGGCCGCTTCGAGCGGGACGGGTTCGCCTTCGACACGGGCCCCGGCCTGCTGCACCTGCCCGCCGTGTACCGGGACCTGTTCGTGAAGACCGGCAAGGAGCCCCTCGAGGAGTGCGTCGCGCTGACGCAGGTCGACCCGGCGAGCCGGCACGTCTTCGCCGACGGCACCCGCGTGGACCTGCCGAACGCCTCCCGGGCCGGCACGGTCGCCGCCCTGGACGCGGCCCTGGGAGCCGGAGCGGGCGAGCGCTGGGGCGACTTCCTGGTCCGCGCTCGCGAGGCCTGGGACCGCACCCGCCGCCCGCTCCTCGAGGAGCCCCAGCCGGCCGACCCCGCGCCGCTGGCCCGTGAGCCGTACCCGGCCCTGAAGCCGGGCCTGTTGCGCCGCCCGACGACGACGCTCGCGCGGATCGGCACGCGGGAGCTGCGCGACCCGCGGCTGGCCGCCCTCCTCGACGCGTACGCGTGGACGTACGGCTTCGACCCGGCGACCGCCCCGGCCGCGGCCGCCGTCCTGCCGTACATGGAGCAGACCTTCGGCAGCTGGTACGTGGGCGGGGGGCTGCGGGCGCTCGCGGACGCGGTGTACGAGCGGTGCCTGAAGCGGCGTGTCGAGTTCGTCTTCGACACGCCCGTGGAGGAAGTCCTGGAGAAGCACGGCCGGGCGGTCGGCGTCCGGCCGGCCGGAGGCGACATCGTCGAGGCCGACCACGTCGTCTCCGGGGCCCCGGTGCCGGCCCTCCCCCCGCAGAGCGACGGCCGGCCGCGCCATCAGGTGCTCGGCACGAGCCGGGTGACGGTCTGTCTGGCGCTGCGCGGCCCCCGCGAGTCGGCGGCGGTCCACCGCACGGTCGTGCACGCGGACGGCGATCGGCCGACGGTGACCGTGCTGCGCCCGGACGACCCGGCGCTGCGCCCCGACGCGGACCACGAGCCGGTGACGGTCACGGCGACCGTCCGCACGTCTCCGGAGCGGGACGCGGGCGCGTGGGAGGCCTTCGCCGACGGGATGGTCGAAGCGGCCGGACGGGCGGTCCCGGGGCTGCGCGAGCGGCTCCTCTGGCGGCACGTCCGCACCCCGGAGGACGTGCGGCGGGACACGGGCGCCGCCGAGGTGCCGGGACCGGCGCTCGCCGGGGCCGACGGCCTGCTGCTCCCGGCCGCCAACCGGTCCCCGCTGCCGGGCCTCTGGTTCGCGGGCGGCTGGTCCCATCCGGGCGGCGGGCTGGCGCACGCGGGCATGTCGGGCGCGCTCGTGGCGGGATTCATCGTGGAGGGCGCGGACTTCCGCGGCTCGCGGTGAGCGCGGAGAGGCCCCGGCGCGATGCGCCGGGGCCTCTCCCGTCTCACGGTCACTCAGTACCGGTACTGCTGCTGGTCGTCCGGGTGCGGCTCGTAGCCGTACGGGCCCGGGGCGTCCGGCTGCTGCTGCGGCGGCTGGGGCGCCGGCTCGGCGTCGCGCTGCTGCGGGACCCAGACCCCGCCGGGCGGCGTGTCGTAGGTGTACGAGGGGGCGTAGGGGTCGCCGTAGTAGGAGCCGTACTGCTGGCCGTCCGTGCCCGGGCCGATGTACGGGTCGGAGTAGGCGGCGTACTGCTGCTGCCCGGCGGCGGCGCCGTAGTCGTAGGCGGGCTGCTGCTGCTCGTAGCCGGGGGCGTACGGGTCGTAGGCGGGCTGCTGCGGCTCGCACCCGCCGCCCTGACCGGCGCCCTGGTGCGCGCCGCCGTAGACCGCGTACTGGCCGGTGTCCTCGGGAATCGGCAGCGGCTCGTAGACCGGGGTGGTCTCGGCGGCCGCGTGGAGGCCGGCCTCGTCCGGCACGGCGTACGCGGGGTCCTGGCCGTCGTAGGAGAGCTCGGTGACCTCGAGGGTGGGCCCGGCCTTGGCCGCCCCACCGGACCGGCGGCGACGGCTCGCACCCGGGTTGCCGCCGATCGCCCAGCCGGTGGAGAAGCCGCGGCGGAACGAGAGCGTCACATAGGTCTGGCCGACGGCGAACGCGACCGCCCCCGCGATGATGACCGCCACCGAGGGCAGCAGTACGCCCAGGACCACGCCGAGGAAGCCGCAGAAGGCGAGCACCCGCCAGCGCAGCCGTGCCTTGTACTGGAGGAGCACCTCCCCCAGCAGCCACAGTGCGACCACGCCGAACGCGATGTAGAGGACCGTCCACCCCATGCCCCGCCGCCCCTCTCCACGGTCACCGCCGCGGGTCGGGGCGGGTACGACCGGTCACGACTGCTGGTGCAGTCCGAGATTCTCGTAGATCTCGAGCGTCGCGGTGGAGCTGTTCAGCGTGATGAAGTGCAGTCCGGGGACACCCTCGGAGAGCAGCCGCGCGCAGAACTCCGTCGCGAACTCGATACCGATGGAGCGTACAGCGGCGGGATCGTCCTTGACGGCGAGGATGCGCTCTTTCACGTCCGGGGGGAAGAGCGCGTTGCTCAGCTGGGGCAGCCGGTCGAGGGTCTTCACGTTCACGACGGGCATGACCTCGGGGATGATCGGGGTCTCGCAGCCCGCCTTCGCGACGCTGTCGCGCAGCCGCAGATAGTTCTCCGGATCGAAGAACATCTGGGTGATCGCGTAGTCGGCGCCCGCGCGGCACTTGTCCACGAAGTGCCGGATGTCCGTGTCCCAGTCGGTGGAGCGGGGGTGCATCTCGGGGAAGGCGGCGACGCCCACGCAGAAGTCGCCCGACTCCTTGATCAGCCGGACGAGGTCGGCCGCGTACCGCACGCCCTCGGGGTGCTCGACCCACTCGCCCAGCGGGTCGCCCGCCGGGTCGCCGCGCAGCGCGAGCATGTTGCGGATGCCGGCGTCGGCGTACTGGCCGAGGACGTTGCGCAGCTCGGCCACCGAGTGGTCGACGGCCGTGAGGTGCGCGACGGGGGTGAGCGTGGTGTCGGAGGCGATCTTCTGGGTGGCCTTCACGGTGCCGCCGCGGGTGGAGCCGCCGGCGCCGTAGGTCACGGAGACGAAGCTCGGTCCGACCGCCTCGACCCGCCGCATGGCGTTCCAGAGGCCCTGCTCGCCCTTCTCGGTCCGGGGCGCGTAGAACTCGAAGGAGTACGACGTGCCGCCGGAGGCGAGGATGTCGCGGACCGTGCGAGCGCGGTCGGAGCGGACGGAAGCGGTACCAAGGGCCATACGGGCAGGTTAGACGCGGTCCGGGAAGCCGCGTAAACGGCGTCCGAGTGCTGGACACCTTTTCGGACACCCCGCCGGGCACGCCGCCGGACGCCGGGGGGACGCCCGGTGGACGTCCTCGCGGGCCCCTCCGGGTGCGCCGGCAGGACACTTCCTAGGCCTCCGCGCGCTCCCGTACCCGCTTGGCGAGGGCGGCCGTCGCGGCGGCCGGGTCGTCGGCCTCGGTGATCGCGCGGACGACGACGATCCGGCGCGCGCCCGCGTCCAGGACCTCGTCGAGGTTGGTCTCGTCGATGCCGCCGATGGCGAACCAGGGCCGGTCCTGGGCCAGCCCGGCCGCGTACCGCACGAGACCGAGGCCCGGCGCGTACCGTCCGGGCTTGGTGGGGGTGGGCCAGCAGGGGCCGGTGCAGAAGTAGTCCACGCCCGGTTCCGCGGCGGCCGCGGCCACCTCGGTCTCGGCGTGGCAGGAACGGCCGATCAGTACGTCGTCGGGGCCGCCGAGGATCGCCCGGGCGGCGGGCACGGGCAGGTCGCCCTGGCCGAGGTGGAGCACGTCGGAGCCGATGGCGTGGGCGACGTCGGCCCGGTCGTTCACGGCGAGCAGTCTGCCGTGCCGGCGGGCGGCGTCGGCGAAGACGGCGAGGTGCTCCAGCTCCTCACCGGCCTCCATGCCCTTGTCGCGGAGCTGCACGATGTCCACGCCGGAGGAGAGCACGGCGTCGAGGAAGGCGGGCAGGTCGCCCTGGCGCTTCCGGGCGTCGGTGCAGAGGTAGAGCCGGGCGTCGGCGAGCCGCTCACGAGGCGTGGGCATGGGTGGGTTCCCCCCGTCGGTGTCGCCGGCGCCGCGGCGGCCGGCCCGTGAGGGGGCCGGTCGCCGCGACACCCGCTGATGGTGTCCTGGTGCGTGCGTGCCTCAGAGGGCGAGCGCCTGGGCGCGGCGCTTCACCTCCGTGCCGCGGTTCTCGTTGAGCGCCTGCGCGGGCGTGCCCGGCAGGCTCTCGTCCGGAGTGAAGAGCCACTCCAGCATCTCCTCGTCGGTGAAGCCGTCGTCCCGCAGCACGGTCAGGAGCCCGACGAGGCCCTTGACGATCTTGTCGCCCTGGATGAAGGCGGCGGGAATCTGCAGGGCGTTGTTCTCTCCACGGCGCACGGCGATGAGCTGACCTTCCTTGATCAGCTGCCGCACGCGCGTCACCTCGACATCGAGCATCTCCGCGATGTCGGGCACGTAGAGCCAGGCGGGGACGAGCGCATCGATCTTTACGTCAATCTCGGTCACAGGACAAGCCTGCCATCCCGGACCGACAGCCGGTACCCGGGCCCTACCGGACCGCCGCCTTCAGGGGTACGGAGGGGTCGGCTGCGCGCTCCGGGTCCACGGGGGTGGCCGTCTCGATGATCTTGCGGCCCTGGGCCAGGTCGCGGGGGCGGCCGACGGCGAGGAGGGCCACGAGCACCCCGGCGCGCAGCCAGAGCGCTGACCAGGCCTCACCGGCGGGGTCGCCGCGCCACAGCAGCTCGTCCGCGCCCGCGTGGTGCCCGGCGTACTGGACGAAGCGGCCGAACTGCTCGGACCAGAAGTACGGGACGGGGTCGTACGGCCCGGAGTCGGCCCCGGTGATCGTGGCGGCGACCGTGCGGGGGCCCTGGAGCGCGTTGTCCCAGTGGTGGACGAGGAGGCGCTTGCCGTAGCGGGCGGAGGGGAAGGAGGCGCAGTCGCCGACGGCGTACACGTCGGGCAGGGAGGTGCGCAGCCGCTCGTCGGCGGTGACGGCGCCGCTGGGGTCGAGGGCGATGCCGGAGTCCGCGAGCCAGTCGGTGGCGGGGCGGGCGCCGATGCCGACGACGACGGCGTCGGCGGGGAGCTCGCGGCCGTCGGCGAGGACCACCCGGCCGGGCGCGCCCGGCTCGACGGAGTGCACGCGCGCGTGGGTGAGGAGTTCGGCGCCGCCGGCCCCGTACCACTCGGCCATGGGGGTGGTGACCTCGGCGGGCAGGGCGCCGGCGAGGGGGCGGTCGGCGGCCTCGACGACGGTGACGGCGCAGCCCGCCTCGCGCGCGGCGGTGGCGAACTCGGCGCCGATCCATCCCGCGCCGACGACCACGACGGCGTGGCGGCGCTCCAGGACGGGGCCGAGGCGCACGGCGTCGTCGAGGGTGCGCAGCAGGTGGACCCCGGGGACGCCCTCGGTGCCGGGCAGGGTGACCGGGTGGGCCCCGGTGGCGACGACCAGGATGTCGTACGGGACGGGCCCCGCCTCGGTGTCGATCTCGTGGTCGGCGGCGCGCAGCCCTGTGACGTCGAGGCCGAGACGCAGCTCGATGCCGAGGTCCTCGAAGTCGACGTCGAAGGCGGAGTCCTCGGCCTTGCCGAGGAGGATGGCCTTGGAGAGCGGGGGCCGGTCGTAGGGCTGGTGGGACTCGGCCCCGATGAGGGTCACGGGGCCGGTGAAGCCCTGTTCGCGCAGGGCGACGGCGGTCTGCACGCCCGCCATCCCGGCGCCGACGATCACGACATGCTGCTGGGCCTGCTTCTGCTCGCTCACCCGCCCACCTTACGTTCCTGACACACCGTCAGCCAGGGAGGGGCCTGGGCCCCGAAAGGGCCTGCGGTTAGTCTGGCGGGCGTAAAGCACTCGCGGGAGCCCGGACGCACCGGGCTGAGAGGGAGGCTGGGACGGCCTCCGACCGTACGAACCTGATCCGGGTCATGCCGGCGAAGGGAGGGGCTGGACGCCCATGCGTTCTTCCGATGTCAGTGGAGCCACTGACGCTACCCGTGCCACCGATACCGCCGACGTCCTCGTCGTCGGCGGCGGCATCATCGGTCTGGTCACGGCCTGGCGGGCCGCGCGGCGCGGACTGCGCACCGCCGTCGTCGACCCGGACCCGGGCGGCGGCGCCGCACGGGTCGCGGCCGGGATGCTCGCCGCCGTCACCGAACTCCACTACGGCGAGGAGACCCTGCTCGGGCTCAACCTCGCCTCCGCCGCGCGCTATCCCGCGTTCGTCGCCGAGCTGGAGGAGTTCACCGGCCACGACGTCGGCTACCGCGCCTGCGGCACCCTCGCCGTCGCCCTCGACGCCGACGACCGGGCCCACCTGCGCGAACTGCACGCCCTGCAGACCCGCTGCGGGCTCACCTCCGAGTGGCTCAGCGGCCGCGAGTGCCGCCGCCTCGAACCGATGCTCGCCCCGGGGGTGCGGGGCGGGCTGCGGGTCGACGGCGACCACCAGGTCGACCCGCGCCGGCTCGCCGCCGCGCTCCTCGTCGCCTGCGAACGGGCCGGGGTGGTCTTCCACCGCGCGCTCGCGCAGAGCCTGACGGTGGTACGGGACCGGGCGCGCGGTGCCGTGCTCGCCGGGGGCCGGGAACTGGCGGCCGACCAGGTCGTCCTCGCCGCCGGAAGCCTGAGCGGGCGGCTCGCGGGCGTGCCCGCCGAGGTCCTGCCGCCCGTCCGCCCCGTGAAGGGCCAGGTGCTGCGGCTGCGGGTGCCGGCCCCGTACGCCCCCTTCCTCTCCCGGACCGTCCGGGCCGTCGTCCGCGGCAGCCACGTCTACCTGGTGCCGCGCGCGAACGGCGAGCTCGTCGTCGGCGCCACCAGCGAGGAGCTGGGCTGGGACACCACGGTGACGGCGGGCGGGGTGTACGAGCTGCTGCGCGACGCCCACGAACTCGTCCCCGGCCTCACCGAACTGCCGCTCACCGAGACCCTCGCCGGGCTCCGCCCCGCTTCCCCGGACAACGCGCCGCTGCTCGGCCCCACCGCTCTGCCCGGCCTCCACCTGGCCACCGGCCACTACCGCAACGGGGTCCTCCTCACCCCCGTCACCGGCGACGTCATGGCCGAGGTGCTCACCACGGGCGTCCTCCCGGACGAGGCGCGCCCCTTCACCCCCCGCCGTTTCTCCCCCGCACTCCCCGTACGTCAGGAGCAGCCCGCATGAACGTGTCCGTGAACGGAGAACCGCGCGAGCTCTCCGGCCCCCTCACCCTCGACGCCCTCGTCGCGACCCTGACCACGTCCCGCTCCGGGGTGGCCGCCGCCCTCAACGAGACGGTCGTGCCGCGCGGCGAGTGGGCGGCGACGCCGCTCGGCGAGGGCGACCGGGTCGAGGTCCTCACCGCGGTGCAGGGGGGCTGAGCGCGATGTCCGACGACGTGTTCACCCTCGGGGGTACGGAGTTCACCTCGCGCCTCATCATGGGCACCGGCGGGGCACCCAGCCTCGACGTCCTGGAGCGCTCGCTGATCGCCAGCGGTACGGAGCTGACGACGGTCGCCATGCGGCGCCTGGACCCGACGGTCCAGGGCTCGGTCCTCTCCGTCCTCGACCGGCTCGGCATCCGGGTCCTGCCCAACACGGCGGGCTGCTTCACGGCAGGGGAGGCGGTCCTGACCGCCCGGCTCGCGCGGGAGGCGCTCGGCACCGACTGGATCAAGCTGGAGGTCGTCGCCGACGAGCGGACCCTGCTGCCGGACGGGGAGGAGCTCCTCGCCGCGGCCGAGACCCTCGTCGACGACGGCTTCACCGTCCTCCCCTACACCAACGACGACCCGGTCCTGGCGCGCAAGCTGGAGGACGCGGGGTGCGCGGCGATCATGCCGCTCGGCTCCCCGATCGGCTCGGGGCTCGGCATCCGCAACCCGCACAACTTCCAGCTGATCGCGGAACGCGCGGGGGTGCCGGTGATCCTCGACGCGGGGGCGGGCACCGCGTCGGACGCGGCGCTCGCGATGGAGCTGGGCTGCGCGGCGGTGATGCTGGCATCGGCGGTGACCCGGGCGCAGGAGCCGGTCCTGATGGCGGCGGCGATGCGGCACGCGGTGGAGGGGGGCCGCCTCGCCCACCGGGCGGGCCGCATCCCCCGCCGCCACTTCGCGGAGGCGTCCTCCCCGATGGAGGGCCGACCCGCCCTGGACCCGGAACGCCCGGCGTTCTGACGCGGACGGCGGGGGGGGGCGGGGGTGCGGAGCTCGTCACAGCTCCGTCGCAGTCGGGGCCACCCGGCCGAGGCCCCGCCGACCGGCTCGTAGACTCGTCGTCGTGGACACGACCCTCCAGGACCCCCTCGTCGGGCGGCTGCTCGACGGCCGCTACCGCGTCGACGCGCGCATCGCCGTCGGCGGGATGGCCACGGTCTACCGGGCCGTGGACACCCGCCTCGACCGCGTCCTCGCGCTCAAGGTGATGCACCCCGCCCTCGCCACCGACGCGGCCTTCGTCGAGCGCTTCATCCGCGAGGCGAAGTCCGTCGCCCGGCTCTCGCACGCGAACGTCGTCGGCGTCTTCGACCAGGGCGCCGAGGGCGCGTACGTCTACCTGGCGATGGAGTACGTCGCGGGCTGCACCCTCCGTGACGTGCTGCGCGAGCGCGGCGCCCTCGCGCCCCGGGCCGCCCTCGACATCCTGGAGCCCGTGCTCGCCGCGCTCGGCGCCGCGCACCGGGCCGGCTTCGTGCACCGCGACATGAAGCCCGAGAACGTGCTGATAGGGGACGACGGCCGGGTCAAGGTCGCCGACTTCGGTCTCGTACGGGCCGTGGGCTCGGCGACCGCGACCACCGGCTCGGTCCTCGGCACGGTCTCGTACCTCGCGCCCGAGCAGATCGAGCACGGCACCGCCGACACCCGCGCCGACGTGTACGCCTGCGGTGTCGTCCTGTACGAGATGCTGACCGGCGGCAAGCCGCACGCCGGCGACACCCCCGCGCAGGTCCTCTACCAGCACCTCCACACGGACGTGCCCGCCCCCTCCGCCGCCGTCCCGGGGCTCGCCCTGGAGCTGGACGAGCTGGTGGCGGCGGCCACGGCCCGTCACCCCGAGGCCCGTCCGCACGACGCCGTCGCCCTGCTCGCCCTTCTCCGAGAGGCCCGCGCCGCGCTCGGCGACGACCAGCTGGACGCCGTGCCCCCGCAGGCGCGGTCCGAGGCCAGGGACACGGCCGAGGACCGGACCAGCGTGATCGCCCGGCCCGTACCGGCGGCCGGGGCGGACGACGCACAGCAGGTCCTCCACACGAACCGGCTGCCCGCGCCGGAGCCCCCCGCGTCCACGGCCCGCAGGCGCCCGCCGCGCGGCCCGCTCCTCGTGGTCGCCGCCGTCCTGCTCGCGCTCGGTCTCGGCGCCGGTGTCTGGTACATCAATTCCGGCCAGTTCACCCGCGTCCCCGCCGTCCTCGGCCAGACCGAGGCCGCCGCGACGCAGCGGATCACCGACGCCGGCCTGGAGGTCGGCACGACGAAGCGCGCGTTCAGCGAGGTGTACGAGCGCGGCACCGTCATGGCCGTGGACCCGGCACCGGGCGAGCGCATCCGGGACAACGACACGGTCACCCTGACGCTCTCCCGCGGCCCCGAGGTCGTGAAGGTGCCCAACCTCAGGAACAAGCCGCTCACCGAGGCCAAGGCCGCCCTCGAACGGGAGGGCCTGCTGCCCGGGGTGATCACCACCGCGTTCAGCGAGTCCGTCGCGCAGGGCTCCGTGATCGGCACCGACCCCGAGCCCGGCACCGAGCGCGCCCCCGACTCGGCCGTCGCCCTGCTGGTCAGCAGGGGCGCGCCGATCGACGTACCCGACGTCACCGGCGAGACCGTCGCGGACGCCACGGCCCTGCTCCAGGAGGACGGGCTGACCGTCCGCGTCGCCCCGGAGCGGATCCACTCCCCCGAGGCCGCCGGCACGGTTGCCGCGCAGTCCCTCGCCGAGGGCAGCCGGGCCGCCGACGGCGACACCATCACGCTCACCGTCTCCAAGGGCCCGAAGCAGGTCGAGGTCCCGGACGTCACCGGGGAGAAGGCCGACGACGCCCGTACGGCCCTGGAGGACGCGGGCTTCGAGGTGGAGGTCAAGAAGTCCTTCCCCTACCTCGGCGACACCGTCGCGAGCCAGTCCGTGGAGGGCGGCTCCACCGCTCCCGAGGGCTCCACCGTCACGATCACGATCAAGGGACTGTAGAAACCGATGCGCAATCCCGTCGGCGGCCATGTCCCCGTGGCCGGTGGGCTCGCCACGACCGGTCTGGGCTACGCCCGCGAGCTGGGCGCGGAGACCGTGCAGGTCTTCGTCGCCAACCCGCGCGGCTGGGCCACCCCGGTCGGCAACCCGGCCCAGGACGAGCGGTTCCGGGCGGAGTGCGAGGCCGAGTCGATCTCGGCCTGGGTGCACGCCCCGTACCTGATCAACTTCGGCTCGCACACCGAGGCCACCGCGGAGAAGTCGGTGGAGTCGATGCGGCACTCGCTGCGGCGCGGCCGGGAGATCGGCGCGAAGGGCGTGGTGGTGCACACCGGCTCGGCGACCGGCGGCCGCCCCCGCGCGGTGGCGCTCGCCCAGGTGCGGGAGCGGCTGCTGCCGCTCCTCGACGAGCTGACGCACGAGGACGATCCGTACCTGCTCCTGGAGTCGACGGCCGGGCAGGGCTTCTCGCTCTGCTCTCGCGCGGAGGACTTCGGCCCGTACTTCGACGCGCTCGACCACCACCCCAAGCTGGGCGTCTGCCTCGACACCTGCCACATCTTCGCCGCCGGCCACGACCTGACCGGCCCGCACGGAGCGACGCAGACCCTCGACCAGCTGGTGGCGACGGTGGGCGAGGGCCGCCTGAAGCTGATCCACGCCAACGACTCCCAGGACGTGGTCGGCGCGCGCAAGGACCGGCACGCGAACATCGGCGTGGGTCACATCGGGGAGGACGGCTTCCGGAACCTTCTCCGCCATCCGGCGACCGACGGCGTGCCGCTGGTCATCGAGACGCCGGGCGGCAAGGACGGGCATCTCGCGGACGTGGAACTGCTGAAGAAGCTCAGGGACGCCGTTTCCCGTTGAGGAATACCCCTAGGGGGTATACGGTTCCTGTAACGGCAGGAACCGCTACCCGGCATGGGGGGCACCCGATGAACCACGACGCGCACACCCACCACGACCACAACGCTCACGCCGACCACGCCGGCCACGAGCACTCCGGCCACTCCGGCCACTCCGGCAAGGTCTCCTGGGCCATGGCCGCCAAGGCCACGCTGCACTGCCTCACCGGCTGCGCCATCGGCGAGGTGCTCGGCATGGTCATCGGCACCTCGCTCGGCTGGGGGAACATGGAGACGATGATCCTCGCGATCGCCCTGGCCTTCTTCTTCGGCTACGCGCTCACCCTGCGCGGCATCCTGGTCGCCGGCGTCGACTTCAGGACGGCGTTCAAGGTGGCCCTCGCCGCCGACACCCTCTCCATCGCGGTCATGGAGACCATCGACAACGGCGTGCTCGCCCTCTGGCCCGGCGCCATGGACGCGCACCTCTCGGAGCCGTTCTTCTGGATCGTGCTCGCCATCGCGCTCGCCGCCGCTTTCGTGATCACCACGCCGATCAACAAGTGGATGATCGGCCGCGGCAAGGGCCACGCGGTGGTCCACCAGTACCACCACTGACCGAAAAGAACCGGCCAAAAGGCCTGCGGACGGTCCGGAGCCCCTAGGGGCCGATCGACAACACAGCCCTACAGTTCCGGGCCGTCTCCCGGTTCCTCCTGGTACGAGTACCGCTGCTCTTTCCAGGGGTCGCCGAGGTTGTGGTAGCCGCGCTCCTCCCAGAAGCCCCGGCGGTCGGCGGCCATGTACTCCACGCCCCGGACCCACTTCGGGCCCTTCCAGGCGTACAGGTGGGGGACGACGAGCCGCAGCGGGAAGCCGTGCTCGGCGGTGAGGAGCTCACCGTCCTTGTGGGTGGCGAAGATCGTGCCGTCCGCGGCGAAGTCGGCGAGCCGCATGTTGGCGCTGTAGCCGTACTCGGCCCAGACCATCACGTGCGTGACCTGGGGAGCGGGCGGCGCGAGGTCCAGGACCGTCCGGGCGGCGACACCACCCCATTCGGCCCCGAGCATGCTGAATTTCGTGACGCAGTGCAGATCGGCCACGACCGTGGAGAACGGCAGCGCCGAGAACTCCTCGTGGTTCCAGCACCGCTTGTCACCGTCCGCCGTCGCCCCGAAGACACGGAACTCCCAGCGGTCCGGCTTGAACTTGGGGACGGGCCCGTAATGGGTGACCGGCCAGCCGCGCTGGAGCCGCTGACCCGGCGGAAGGTCCGGTGAACGATCCGGCTGCCCCGCTTCCCGGTGTACTCCGCTCTCCGGCTGACCCATGCCATCCATGGTGACAGACGGCGAGGGGTGGTCATGACCAGGAGACCTTGCCCACCAGGGGATTCGGGCAACTCCCACTAAGCCTGCACTTACTGGACGCCCCCCATTCGGGGTGCGAGGATGCGGCCATCCTGCCCAGTGACGGCATAAACACGTAACGTGGAAGGAGCCTCTGCGATGCAGGGCGACCCCGAGGTCCTCGAGTTCCTCAACGAGCAGCTGACCGGCGAGCTGACGGCCATCAACCAGTACTGGCTGCACTACCGCATCCAGGACAACAAGGGGTGGACGAAGCTCGCCAAGTACACCCGCGAAGAGTCCATCGATGAGATGAAGCACGCGGACAAGATCACCGAGCGCATCCTCATGCTCGACGGTCTGCCCAACTACCAGCGGCTCTTCCATGTACGGGTCGGCCAGACCATCACCGAGATGTTCCAGGCGGACCGGCAGGTCGAGGTGGAGGCGATCGACCGCCTCAAGCGCGGTGTCGAGGTCATGCGCGCCAAGGGCGACATCACCTCGGCGAACCTCTTCGAGGAGATCCTCGCCGACGAGGAGCACCACATCGACTACCTGGACACGCAGCTGGAGCTGATCGAGTCCCTGGGCGAGGCGCTGTACATCTCGACGCTCATCGAGCAGCCGAGCTAGGCGGCTTCCCCGAGCTGTACGACTTCCCCGACGACGGCGGGCTCGGCGGTCAGCGCGGGAACGCCCTGGTCGAGGAGTTCGCGCCGGGGGCAGTTGCCGCGGCCGAGAATGGCCTGAATACGACGGACGCAGGAACCGCAGTCCGTGCCGGCCTTGCAGGCGGAGGCGATCTGGCGAGGCGTGCAGGCGCCCGCGCTCGCATGCTCCTTGACCTGCTTCTCCGTCACACCGAAGCATGAGCAGACGTACAACGCGGTTCACCTCCCGTCGTGATCGATAAGGCTAACCTAACCTTACCCGGCACGGCGGGACCGTAAAAGCCCTGGATACGACGATGGGGCGCGGATCACATGGATCCGCGCCCCGTCGTCGTAGGTACCTACTTACTGATCGCGGTACATCTCCGCCACCAGGAACGCCAGGTCGAGGGACTGGCTGCGGTTGAGGCGCGGGTCGCAGGCCGTCTCGTAGCGCTGGTGCAGGTCGTCGACGAAGATCTCGTCGCCGCCGCCGACGCACTCGGTGACGTCGTCACCGGTGAGCTCGACGTGGATGCCGCCCGGGTGGGTGCCGAGGCCCTTGTGGACCTCGAAGAAGCCCTTGACCTCGTCCAGCACGTCGTCGAAACGGCGCGTCTTGTGGCCGGAGGCGGCCTCGAAGGTGTTGCCGTGCATCGGGTCGGTGACCCAGGCGACGACCGCACCGGAGGCGGTGACCTTCTCGACCAGCTCGGGGAGCTTGTCACGGACCTTGTCGGCGCCCATGCGGACGATGAAGGTCAGCCGGCCGGGCTCGCGGTCGGGGTCGAGACGGTCGATGTACGTCAGCGCGTCGTCCACCGAGGTGGTCGGGCCCAGCTTGATGCCGATCGGGTTCGCGATCCGCGAGGCGAACTCGATGTGGGCGTGGTCGAGCTGGCGGGTGCGCTCACCGATCCAGACCATGTGGCCGGAGGTGTCGTACAGCTTGCCGGTGCGCGAGTCCGTACGCGTGAGGGCGCCCTCGTAGTCGAGCAGCAGCGCCTCGTGGGAGGCGTAGAACTCGACGGCCTTGAACTCGGCCGGGTCGGTGCCGCAGGCCTTCATGAAGTTCAGCGCGTTGTCGATCTCGCGGGCCAGCTGCTCGTAGCGCTGTCCGGAGGGGGACGCCTTGACGAAGTCCTGGTTCCAGGCGTGCACCTGGCGCAGGTCGGCGTAGCCGCCGGTGGTGAAGGCGCGCACCAGGTTGAGCGTGGAGGCGGAGGCGTTGTACATCCGCTTCAGGCGCTCGGGGTCCGGGATGCGGGACTTCTCGTCGAAGGCGAAGCCGTTGACCGAGTCGCCCCGGTACGTCGGCAGAGTCACGCCGTCGCGGGTCTCGGTGCCCTTGGAGCGGGGCTTCGAGTACTGGCCGGCGATGCGGCCGACCTTCACCACGGGCACGGAGGCCGCGTAGGTGAGGACGGCGCTCATCTGGAGCAGCGTCTTGAGCTTGGCCCTGATGTGGTCGGCGGACACGGCGTCGAAGGCCTCGGCGCAGTCGCCGCCCTGGAGCAGGAACGCCTCGCCACGGGCGACGGCTCCCATCCGGGCGCGCAGCTGGTCGCACTCGCCGGCGAAGACGAGCGGAGGATACGACTCGAGGTCCGCGATCACGTCGCGCAGAGCCTCGGCATCGGGGTACTCGGGCTGCTGCGCCGCGGGCAGGTCTCGCCAGGTCGCCTTGGCGACGGCGTGGGAATCAGCGTTCACGGTCACGACCACCACATTACGGGGTTCTTCGTCCGGTCCTGTCCCCCTGACCAGTGGCTGAGACGCGCGCCCGAAATGTCCGAGGGTGATCTTCACGCCTTGGGGTGGTGTTACCCTCTGGCCCGTTTCAACAAGTTCACAGTCGAACTACAGGGGTGGGCGTGACCCAGAGGCACCGCAGGGACCGCAAGAAGAAACGACTCTTGTACGGAGCGGCGGCAGCTGTCGTCGCCACGGCCACGATCGGCACCATCGCGGTCGCCTCCCCGGGCCTCCTGGGCGCGGCGGACGACGGCAAGGCTGCTGGGGACACTTCCCTGCAGTCGCAGTTCGCAAACGCGGCGCGCGAGTTCGATGTGCCGCAGAGCGTGCTGATGGCGGTGTCGTACCGCCAGACGCGGTGGGAGTCGCACGACGGGCTGCCGAGCGTCTCCGGCGCGTACAACGTGATGGGTCTGACGAAGGTCGACCCGGAGGACATCGAGGAGGACGCGGGCGAGGACCTCGCCCACCTCATCAACGGCACGGGCGACCCGTCGATCGACAAGAAGATCGACAAGAAGAAGGTGCTGGCGTCGCTCCCCAAGGAGACCGTCGACACCGACGACCCGAAGCTGCACACCCTGGACAAGGCCGCCGAGCTGATCGACGGCTCGACCGACACCGTCCAGAAGGACAGCGCCGCGTCGATCCGCGCGGGTGCCGCGCTGCTCGCGGAGTACCAGAAGCAGGCGGGCGCGGAGCTGTCCGACGACCCGGGCGCCTGGTACCCGGCCGTGGCCCGCTTCAGCCAGTCCGACCGGAAGGGCTCCGACGTCTTCGCGCAGCGCGTCTTCGAGTCCATCAAGACGGGTGAGCAGGAGATCACGGCGGACGGCGAGCAGGTCGTCCTGCCGGCGGACCCCTCGGTGGAGCCGGTCAAGCCGTCGAACGTGCCGCTGGCCGCGAGCTTCGCGAGCACGACCGAGACTCCGGCGGCCGAATGCCCGACCACCGTGGCCTGCACCTTCACTCCCGCCCTCTACTCGGAGGACCTGGGCAACTACAACATCGCCAGCCGTACCCCGAACGGCAGCGGTGGCTTCGACGTCCGCCAGATCGTCATCCATGACATCGAGGGCAGTCACGACGCTGCCGTCAACGTCTTCAAGACCCCGAACGCGTGGGCGAGTGCGCACTACATCGTGCGCGCCGACGGTCGCGTGACCCAGATGGTCGAGACCAAGAACGAGGCGTTCCACGCCAACAACAAGACCATCAACATGCACTCGATCGGCATCGAGCACGAGGGCTACGCGATCAAGGGCGACGGCGGCTGGTACACCGAGCCGCAGTACGAGTCCTCCAAGAACCTCGTGAAGTTCGTGGCCGCGAAGTACGGCATTCCGCTGGACCGCGAGCACGTCATCGGGCACGACGAAGCCCCGAGCGTCCACGACGCCCTGACCCAGGACCACTGGGACGCAGGCCCGTTCTGGGACTGGAACCACTTCATGCAGCTGCTCGGCGCCCCCACCGGTGCCGGCAACGCGGGCGGTCTCCTCCAGCCCGGCCAGCTGGTGCGGATCGTCCCCCCGTTCACGTCGGCGAACCAGCAGGCGATGAAGTACAGGGAGAAAGTGGACGGGGTGCTCGTCACCAAGACGACCATCCCGCTGCCGGTCAATTTCGGGTACCTCTACTCGGAGCCCGTGGCCGACCAGACCAAGGCGTTGACCGACCCGTACTTCACGGAGGGCTGGCAGTACGGTTCCAACTGGGCGAACAAGGTCACGGCCGGCAGCGCCCATGTCGTCGCCGAGTCCCGGAGCGACTGGACCGCGATCTGGTACGGCGGCAAGAAGGCCTGGTTCCACAACCCCGGTGGCCAGTACACGGCCGTCGTCGGCGTGAAGAACGCGATCACCGCCAAGGACGGCGCGACCTCGATCCCGGTGTACGGCCGCGCGTACCCCGAGGACGCCGCCTACGCAGGAACCGGTGTCCCGGTCCAGTCGAGGAACAACGAGTCGCTGACGAGGTACAGCATCCCCGCCGGCCAGCTGTACACCAAGGCCGGCGACCCCGTGGCGGGCGACTACTACTCCAGCGCGTTCAACGTCGACGGCACCCGGGTCGCGGGCACGACCAACGTCTTCATCCCAATCCGCTACAACCACCGCCTGGGGTTCGTGAAGGCGAGCGACATCAAGGAAGTCGCCACCCTGCCCCCCGTCCCCGCGAACAACCGCTACAACCTCCTCGCCCGTGACACCTCCGGTGTCCTCTGGCAGTCCCAGGGCACCGGCAGCGCCGCCGCCCCGTTCCTGACCCGGTACCGGGTCGGGGGTGGCTGGGGGGTCTACAACGCCGTCACGGCGATGACCGCCCTGCACGCCGACGGCACCGGTGACGCCGTCGCTCGCGACGCCTCCGGCGTGCTCTGGTACTACCAGGGCAGCGGCAACCCCTCCGCGCCGTTCAAGGCGCGGCTGAGGACCGGTGGCGGCTGGCAGGTCTACGACCAGATCATGGGCGTCCGCGACCTGACCGGTGACGGCAAGGCCGACCTGATCGCCCGTGAGAAGTCGGGCGTCATCTGGCTGTACAAGGGGACGGGCACCCCGGCCGTACCGTTCGCGCCCCGCGTGAAGGTCGGCACCGGCTGGCAGATCTACAACAACATCGTCAGCACCGGCGACCTGACCTCCGACGGCAAGCCGGACCTGATCGGCCGCGACGCCAACGGGATCATCTGGCTGTACAAGGGCAGCGGCAGCGCCACCGCCCCGTACGCCCCCCGCGTCCAGGTCGGCACCGGCTGGAAGATCTACGACAGCATCGTGGGACCGAGCGACCTCACCGGCGACGGCAAGGTGGACTTCGTGGCCCGCGACGGTTCCGGCGTCCTGTGGCTGTACAAGGGCACGGGCAGCGCGACCGCCCCGTACGCCCCGCGCGTGCAGGTCGGTCCGGGCTGGCAGAGCTACAACCTGATCTTCTGATCGGGTAGTCCGACGGCCTCGGGGCCCGGCTCGCACCGTCCACGGTGCGGACCGGGCCCCGTTTCCGTGTCCCGTCGGGTTACAGTGCTCGCATGTTCGCGCCTCAGATCCAGAACTGGTGGTGGACCGCTCATCCGGCGGCCCACTGATCGCGCGTACACCGACTGACACGCGAAGGCCGCCCGAGGGGCGGCCTTTTCTCGTACCCGGGCCGCTCCCCTCCTCTCCGTAGTCCTCCCGGAAGGAACCGACCCGCCCCATGGACCTCTCCCGTCTCCTCGACGATTCCTGCCCGCCCTTCGCCGTGCTCCGCAGGCGCACCCCCGGCCGTGTCCACGACACCGTCGAGGTGCTGATCGGCCGGGTCCACGAGGCCGAGCGCCTCGCCGAGCTGCCCGTCGGCCCGCTGCCGACGCTCGCGCTCGTGCCGTTCCGGCAGATCCGGGAGCGCGGCTTCGACGTGCGGGACGACGGCACCCCGCTCTCCGTGCTCGTCGCCGACGAGACGTACGAGCTGCCGCTCGCTGAGGCACTCGCCCAGCTGCCCGCGCACGACGTGACCGTCGAGGGCGGCGGGTTCGACGTCTCCGACGAGGAGTACGCGGGGACCGTGCGGCGGGTCATCGACGAGGAGATCGGCTCCGGCGAGGGCGCGAACTTCGTCATCCGGCGGACGTACACCGGCGAGATCCCGGGCTTCGGCCGGGCCGACGCCCTCGCGCTCTTCCGGCGGCTGCTCGCCGGCGAGCGCGGCGCGTACTGGACCTTCGTGGTGCACACCGGCGACCGGACGCTCGTCGGGGCGAGCCCCGAGGTGCACGTCCGGATGTCGGGAGGCACGGTCGTGATGAACCCGATCAGCGGCACGTACCGCTACCCGGCCGGGACCGCCCCCACCGCCGAGGGCCTCCTCGACTTCCTCGCCGACCGGAAGGAGACGGAGGAGCTCTCCATGGTGGTCGACGAGGAGCTCAAGATGATGTGCACGGTCGGCGACATGGGCGGGGTGGTGATCGGCCCGCGCCTGAAGGAGATGGCCCATCTCGCGCACACCGAGTACGAGTTGCGCGGCCGATCCTCGCTCGACGTGCGGGAGGTACTGCGGGAGACGATGTTCGCGGCGACCGTGACCGGCTCGCCCGTGCAGAACGCCTGCCGGGTGATCGAGCGTCACGAGGCCGGGGGGCGCGGCTACTACGCGGGGGCGCTCGCCCTGCTCGGCACGGACGAGGGCGGCGCCCAGACGCTCGACTCGCCCATCCTGATCCGGACGGCCGACATCGACGCCGCCGGACGGCTGCGGGTGCCGGTCGGCGCGACCCTCGTCCGGCACTCGGACCCGGCGGGCGAGGTCGCGGAGACCCATGCGAAGGCGGCCGGTGTGCTCACCGCCCTCGGGGTACGGGAGGGACGGCCGTCCGACGGCGCCGCCCCGGCCCCCGCCCTACTCGCCGACGATCCGCGGGTGCGGGCAGCCCTGGACGCGCGGCGGGCCGATCTGGCGCCGTTCTGGCTGAAGATGCAGGTCCGGTCGGCGGAGCTGTCGGGCCACGCGCTCGTGATCGACGCCGAGGACACCTTCACGGCGATGCTGGCGCACGTCCTGCGCTCCTCGGGCCTCGACGTGTCGGTGCTCCGCTACGCCGAGCCGGGGCTGCGCGAGCTGGCGCTGACCCACGAGGGGCCGGTGGTCCTCGGCCCCGGGCCCGGGAACCCCTCGGACGCCGCCGACCCCAAGATGCGCTTCCTGCGCGGTCTGACGGCCGACCTCGTACGGGACCACCGGCACGGTCTCCTCGGCGTCTGCCTCGGGCACGAGCTGATCGCCGCCGAACTGGGCCTGGAGATCGTCCGCAAGCGGACCCCGTTCCAGGGGGCCCAGATGCGGATCGACCTGTTCGGGCAGGAGCGGACGGTCGGCTTCTACAACAGCTTCACCGCCCGCTGCGACGACCGGACGGCGACGGAGCTGGCGCTGCACCGGATCGAGGTGAGCCGGGACGCGGAGACCGGCGAGGTGCACGCGCTGCGCGGGCCGGGCTTCGCCGGGGTGCAGTTCCACCCCGAGTCCGTCCTGACGCTCGAAGGGGCCGCGCTGACCGCCTCGCTCCTCGCCGGGGTGCTGGTCTAGAACGCTCGCGGGACCAGGACGTTCTCGCTGCGCCGCCCCGCGGTGTAGTCGAGGACGTTCCGGACCGTGGTGTCGATGATCTGGCCGACCGCGTCCACGGTGTAGTACGCCTGGTGGGAGGTGACCACCACGTTGGGGAAGGTGACCAGGCGGGCCAGGGTGTCGTCCTCGACGACCTCCAGGGACTTGTCGAGGAAGAAGAGCCCGGCCTCCGCCTCGTAGACGTCGAGGCCGACACCGGCGAAGCGTCCGCCCCGGAGTTCGACGACCAGCGCGTCGGTGTCGATGAGGCCGCCCCGGCTGGAGTTCACCAGGATGGCGTCGTCCTTCATGATCTTGAGCGCGGCGGCGTCGACGAGGTGCTGGGTGGAGGGGAGCAGCGGCACGTGGAGGCTGATGAGGTCGGCCTCCGCGAGGAGCCGCTCCTTCTCGACGTACGTCATGCCGAGTGCGAGGCAGGCGGGGTTCTCGGCGACGTCCCAGCCGAGGAGGTTCATGCCGAAGCCGTGGGCGATCCGGGTGAAGGCCTCGCCGATCTTGCCGGTGCCGAGGACGCCGACGGTACGGCCCCGCAGGTCACGGCCCATCAGTCCGTCGAGCCGGAAGTCGAAGTCGCGGGTGCGGTTGGAGGCGCGGACGATCCGGCGGTTGACGGCCATGGCGAGGGTCCACGCGAACTCGGCGACGGAGTACGGCGAGTAGGACGAGACGCGGGCGACGGTGAGGCCCAGGCGCTCGGCGACCTCCAGGTCGATGTTGTTGAAGCCCGTCGAGCGCTGGGCGATCATCTGCGTGCCGCCGGCGGCGAGGGTCTGCAGGACCCGGTTGTTCAGGTTGGCGTTGACGCTGGTGGAGACGATCTCGTAGCCGGCCGCGATGGGGGCGGTGTCCTCGCTGAGGAAGACGCTCAGACAGCGGACGTCGTGGTGGCCGGCGAACGCCTTCTCGATCAGGGGCTTCTCGTCCGCCTGCACGCCGAAGGCCAGGATTTCCACGAGATTCCCCTCAGGACGGTGATGGGCCGCATGTCCGCACTCCTCGCGAATATACGACCCCTTCCGTCGGCGTGCCCGGCCCCGGGACTCAGGCGTCGTCGAGGCCCCGCTCGATGGCGTACCGGACGAGTTCCACCCGGTTGTGCAGCTGCAGCTTGCCCAGGGTGTTCTGGACGTGGTTCTGCACCGTGCGGTGCGAGATGACGAGCCGCTCGGCGATCTGCTTGTAGCTGAGCCCCTTGGCGACGAGCCGCAGGACCTCCGTCTCGCGCTCGGTCAGCTGCGGGGCCTTCGGCTCGTCGCCGCCCGTCGCCGGGACGGGCTCGGACGCGAGCCTGCGGTACTCGCCGAGGACCAGACCGGCGAGACCGGGGGTGAAGACGGGGTCGCCGACCGCGGTCCGTCGCACGGCGTCGATCAGCTCCTCCGTACTGGCCGACTTGAGGAGGTAGCCGGTGGCGCCGGACTTGACCGCCTCCAGGACGTCGGCGTGCTCACCGCTCGCCGAGAGGACGAGGACCCGCAGCTCGGGCCGGCTGCCGACCAGCTCCTTGCACACCTGGACGCCCGGCTTCACCGGCAGGTTCAGGTCCAGGACCAGGACGTCCGGGGTCACCGTCCCGGCACGGCGCACCGCCTGCTCGCCGTCGCCCGCGGTGGCCACCACGTCGAGGCCCGCCTCGGCCAGGTCGCGGGCGACCGCGTCCCGCCACATCGGATGGTCGTCGACGACCATCACCCTGATCGGCCGCTCGGCCCGCTGCTCGTTCATCTTCCTCGTCCTGCCTTCCCCCGTGGAACCTTCAACTCGACTTCCGTGCCCTGGCCGGGTACCGAGACCAGCTCGGCCGTGCCGCCCAGCTCCCGCAGTCTCCCCCGGATGGAGAGGGCGACGCCCATCCGGCCCTCGCCCTCCGCCTGCGCGAGGCGGCCCTCCGGGATGCCGGGGCCGTCGTCCCTGACGGTGACGATCACCTCGTCCGGCCAGTCCTCGACGAGGATCCAGGCCTGGGCGTCCTCCCCCGCGTGCACCCGCACATTGTCCAGGGCGGCGCCCACGGCGGCGGCCAGCTCGCGGGCGGCGGGCGGCGGCAGGAGGACCGGCGCGCCCGGCTCGGAGAGGGTGACCCGGGCCCCGGCGCGCGGCGCGAGGAAGACCCTCAGGTCGACGGGAGTGCCGTCGTCCGGGTCTTCGACCTCGACCACGCGGACGACGGCCCCCTCCGACTCGTCCTCGGAGACCAGGCTCGGCCGGGTCAGTCCGCCCGCGACGAGGGTGCGGAGGGCCACCTCCTGCTCCCCCGCCATCCGGCCCAGTTCGGCGGCCTCGCCGCCGAGCGCCGTGCCGCGCCGCTGCACCATCGCGAGGACCTGGAGGACGCTGTCGTGGATGTCCCGGGCGAGCCGCTCCCGCTCCCGGGTCGCGGCCTCGATCTCCAGGGCGCGGGCGAGGGTGCGCTCGGAGGCGCGGGCGACCTCGACGACGTATCCGATGGCGATGGAGGCCACCCAGACGAGCAGGACGTTGTGGAAGGTGTCCCGGCTGGGATGGCCGCGCTCGACGATGTTGGCGACGGCGACGACGGAGGAGGCGACGCCGGCCCAGCGCCAGCCGCCCTTGATGGCGAACGCGAGGACGGATCCCGCGGTCCATATCGACGGCAGGGTGGGGCCGTCGATCGTCTGGGCGTGGGCGTCGGCGAGGGGGGTGAGGAGGATGCCGACGAGGGCGACGGTGAGGTCGACGCCGAGGAAGCGCTTGGTGCAGCTGGCCGCGTTCGCCACCTTGGGGAGGGTGGCGAGGGTCCAGACGCACATCACCGCCAGATAGGCGACGGCGACCCAGGGCCGCTCGTACCGCTCCCGCCCGAAGGCGAACAGCAGGACGGCGTAGACCATCGTCAGGACGCGGTAGCCGGTGAGCGCCCGCCACAACGGCTGCTCGACCGACATGCGCACGACACGCTCGCGCTTGGCCATCTCCCCCACCCCCGGACGTCCCGCGAGGGACGCCTAACCCGCATGACTCCTGCGTGCCCGGCCTACCCGCCGGACTCCTGCGTGCCCGGCCTGCCCG
The DNA here is from genome assembly GCF_044452745.1 of Streptomyces sp. NPDC051822. Classification (NCBI taxonomy): domain Bacteria; kingdom Bacillati; phylum Actinomycetota; class Actinomycetes; order Kitasatosporales; family Streptomycetaceae; genus Streptomyces; species Streptomyces sp. NPDC051822. Next base: position 362,994 of record NZ_JBITBZ010000001.1, read on the forward strand.
CCGGACTCCTACGCCCCCGTGCTCACGCGCCGGACTCTTCCCCGGCCCGGGACCTTACGCGCCCGACTCTTCCCGGGCCGCGATCTCGGCCTTGACGGCCTCCTTGGCCGCCTTCTCCGCGTCCGCGATCTGCCGCTTGGCGGCGGTCGCGTAGATGTCGACGTACTCCTGGCCGGACAGCTTCATGATCTCGTACATGACCTCGTCGGTCACCGAGCGGAGGATGAAGCGGTCGCCCTCCATGCCCTGGTAGCGGGTGAAGTCCAGCGGCTTGCCGATCCGGATCCCCGGCCGCATCAGCTTGGGGACGACCTTGCCGGGCGGCTGGATCTTCTCGGTGTCGATCATGGCGACCGGGATCACCGGCGCGCCGGTGGCCAGGGCCACCCGCGCCAGACCGCCGGGCTTGCCCCGGTAGAGCCGCCCGTCGGGCGAGCGGGTGCCCTCGGGGTAGATCCCGAAGAGCCCGCCCTTCTCGATGACGTCGATACCGGCCTTGATGGCCGCCTCGCCCGCGCCCCGCGCACCCGAACGGTCCACCGGGAGCTGGCCGACGCCCTTGAAGAAGGCGGCCGTCAGCTTGCCCTTCACGCCCGGCGAGGTGAAGTACTCCGCCTTGGCGATGAAGGTGACCTTGCGGTCGAGGACGGCGGGCAGGAAGAAGGAGTCGGAGAACGACAGGTGGTTGCTCGCCAGGATCGCGGGACCCTCGGCGGGCACGTTCTCCAGACCCTCCACCCAGGGCCTGAAGGCAAGCTTCAGGGACCCTCCGAGGGAGAACTTCATTGCGCCGTAGATCAACTCGCCATGCCTTCCGTGTGCCGTGGCGACGACTTTATCCCGTACCGGCGTACGGCCCCCGCTACGGCCCTGGTCGGTGTCGGTCCGGTCGCGTACCGTGAAGGTCCTTCCCCATTTTCCGTCGCTCCGGCGCACCTGAAGACGCCGAAGTCGCAACCGAACAGGAGACCCCGGTGCCGGTCCTTCCCGGAGCCGAGCCGTACCGCCACGAGGGCGGAGAGGTCGGCGTTCTTCTCTGTCACGGATTCACCGGTTCCCCGCAGTCACTGCGCCCGTGGGCGGAGTACCTCGCCGAGCGCGGCCTGACGGTGTCCCTGCCCCTGCTGCCCGGCCACGGCACCCGCTGGCAGGACATGCAGCTCACCACCTGGCACGACTGGTACGCGGAGGTGGACCGAGCGCTGCGCGAGCTCCTGGAGCGGTGCGAGACCGTCTTCGTGTTCGGCCTGTCGATGGGCGGGGCGCTGACCCTGCGGCTCGCCGCCCAGCACGGGGACGCCGTGCGCGGAATCGTCCTGGTCAACCCGGCCAACAAGGTGCACGGCCTGGCCGCGCACGCGCTGCCGATCGTCCGCCATCTGATCCCGTCGAACCCGGGCATCGCCAGCGACATCGCCAAGGAGGGCGTGAAGGAGGTCGGCTACGACCGGGTGCCGCTGCACGCCGCGTACTCCCTGCGCCGGTTCTTCCGGACCGTGGACGCGGAGCTCCCTCAGGTGACTCAGCCGGTGGTGCTGCTGCACAGCCCGCAGGACCATGTCGTGCCGCCGGCCGACTCGGCCCGGATCCTCTCCCGCATCTCCTCGACGGATGTCCGGGAGATCCTCCTGGAACAGAGCTACCACGTGGCGACGTTGGACCTTGACGCGGAGCGGATCTTCGACGAGAGCCTGGCCTTCGTCGAGCGTCTCGCTCCGGGTCTGGTCGACGGAAAGGGGAGCAGGAGCGGTGGCTGAACAGCAGGACGGCGGCGAACGGGAGCCGCAGCCCATCGACGAGGAGGCGGCCTGGGCCGCGATCGTCGCCGGGTACGGCGACGAGCCCGTGGATCCGCCGGAGGCGAAGCCGTTCCGGACCATCGAGAACCTGTCGCTGCCGGAACCGGAAGACTCGAACGACGAAGGCGGCGCCGGTGAGGTCCGGCCCGTGAAGCCGCGGCCGACGGTCGGCGAGGGCACGCCCTGGAAGCCGAAGCCCAAGCCCGACACCGCCGGGACCACGCCGGAGGCCTCCGGGGAATCGGAGGCCGCCGACGAGGGTCCGGAGGAGGACGACGGTCCCGCGCGCCCCGCGCTCGGCAGCTCCGTCGTCTTCGCGCCCGGGGTCCGGCCCACCGGCCCCCGGGACTACTCGCCCGCCGAACCGGAGGACTCGCCCGGTGGCTCCGAGGAGGGCCACTTCGTCCCGCCGGAGCCGCCGCCGCTGCCGGAGGCGGACACGACGACCAAGTTCGCCTGGCTCGCCGTGGTCGGCGGCCCGGTGCTGATGCTGCTCGCGGTCCTGCTCCGGTGGGACATGACGTGGTGGCTGACCACGCTGTGTGTCGGCGGCTTCCTGGGCGGCTTCGCCACCCTGGTGGGGCGCATGAAGCACGACGACGATGACGACGGATTCGACGACCCGGGCCGCGGCGCGGTCGTGTAAGCCGCCCTTCTCCTACGACGCGGGGACGCGGACCGCCGCGAGCACCGGAAGGTGGTCGGTGGCGGCCCGCAGATCCGCCGGGTCGAGGTCGGTGGGCACCCCGCAGCCGAGGAACTCGACGCCCGAGGTGGCCATGATCGCGTCGATCCGCTGGTGCGGGTCGGCGGGGGTCGAGGTGTTCGCGCCGCCCCAGGGGCTGACCTCCCAGCCGTCCTGGAGTTCCTTCGTCAGCCGGCGGAAGGCGGGGCCGTCGGGCCGTTCGTTGAGGTCTCCCGCGACGAGGGCGTACGGGGTCCCCAGGGCGGCGACCTGGTCGAGGACCATTCCGGCCTGGGCGTACCTCTCCTCCTTCCGCAGGCTCAGGTGGCAGCTGACGAGTCCGACCCGGGCCCCGGCGAAGCGGACGACGGCCGTCGCAAGCCCGCGCCGGTGGAGGCCGGGGGTGAGCGGCAGCAGCACGTCCTCGGTGCGTTCCACGGTGGCCCGCAGGGAGCAGAGCAGCATCGGTCCCGCGGCGGTGGCGCCGCCGCTGAGGATGACGAGCTCGCTCTTGGCCGCGAGCCGGGCAGCGTGCTTGCGCCAGCGGAAGAAGCGCGGGGCCTCCTGGACGAAGACGAGGTCGGGCGCGCAGGCCCTGATCACCCGGGCGAGGGCGTCCTCGTCGTCGCGCATCGAGCGCACGTTGTAGCTGAGGACCCTGAGGACGGCCGAACCGTCCGCCTCGGTCCGGGAGTTGGGCAGCTCACTGATCGCCATGCCACGTAACGTACGACAACCGCCCGCCGTGTCCTCGCGGACGCGACGGGCGGATGGTGTGAAGCAGGCCCTCAGCCCTGGCGGGCCAGGTCCGCGGCGCCGACCAGGCCGGCCTTGTTGCCCAGCTGGGCGGCGAGGACCTGGGCGTGCGGACGCCACTGTCCGCCGATCAGCCAGCGCCGGAAGGACTTGCGGATCGGGTCGAGGACGAGGTCGCCCTCGTCCGAGACGCCGCCGCCGACGATGAACGCCGAGGGGTCGAAGAGCGAGGCCAGGTCGGCGAGACCGGCGCCCGCCCAGCGGGCCAGCTCCCGGAAGGAGTCGATGGCCACCGGGTCGCCCGCGCGGGCGGCCTGGCTGACGTGCTTGCCCTCGATGCCCTCGGGGGTGCCGTCGCCGAGGGCGAGCAGGACCTCCGCGCGCTCGGGGGTGGCGTTGGCGCGCTGCCTGGCGTACCGGACGAGGGCGCGCCCGGAGGCGTACTGCTCCCAGCAGCCCTGGCTGCCGCAGCCGCACAGAAGTCCGTCGGGGACGACCCGGATGTGGCCGAACTCGGCGGCCACGCCGAAGCGTCCGCGGCGCAGCTTGTTGCCGATGATGATGCCGCCGCCGAGACCGGTGCCGAGGGTGATGCAGATGACGTCCTCGTGGCCCTGGCCGGCGCCGAACCTGTACTCGCCCCAGGCGGCCGCGTTGGCGTCGTTCTCGACGACGACGGGCAGGCCGACGCGCTGCTCGACCTTGTCCTTGAGCGGCTCGTGCCGCCAGTCGATGTTCGGCGCGAAGAGGACGGTGGCACGCTTGTCGTCGACGTAGCCGGCGGCGCCGATGCCGACGGCCTCGATCGAGTGGCCCTTGCCGGCTTCGGACACGGCGGCGCTGATCGCGTCGACGATGCCTTCGGGGGTCGGCGGGGTGGGCACCTTGTGCGTGTCGAGGATGTTGCCCTCCTCGTCGACCACGCCGGCCGCGATCTTCGTGCCGCCGATGTCGACGCCGATGGTGAGTCCCATGTGTCCCTCAGTTTTCGGTCGAGCCCCGCTAGGGCCCACCGTACCCGAGGGGGACGGGCGTCCCGGTCAGTCGAGGTCGATGTGCTGACCGGTTCCCGGCCCTTCGTCGTCCTTGCGGCCGTCCTCGCCCGGCCCGTCCGTCTCGCGGCGCGGGTCGCGCGGGTCGTCCGCCGGGACCGTGCCCTCGCGGGTCCAGCGCCGCTCGTGGCCCTCGACGGCGGAGCGGTAGGCGGCGAGCAGTTCGTTTCCGGCGGCGGCGAGGTGGTCGAAGACCTGCGGGTTGCGCTCGATGACGGGCTCGACGGCGGCCTTCGCCTGGCTGACGATCTGCTGTACGGTCTGCGCGGCCTGGCCGGCGAGCAGCGGGTTCCCGAGGCCGCCGGCGACCTTGCCGGCGACGGCGTCGAAGAGCTTGCGGAACTCCTCCGCGGGCGAGCCGGGTCCGTCTCCGCGCTCTGCCCTGCGGCGGGCCTTCTCCGCCTCCAGGTCCTCGGCGCACGCCTTGGCCCAGGCGTCCGAATCGCTCATGGCGTACTCCTCACTGGCTGGTACTTCGAAGGTACACGCCCGCTCAGGGGGTACGGGGCCAGAGGCCGGGGTCCGGGGTGAAGCGCACCCGGAGGTCTCCTTCGACGAGCCCGGCTCCGGTGACGGCGCAGCGCCGCAGGGCGCCCGGCAGGGGCACGTTGCGGCGGAAGGCGCCGACGGTGAGGAGCAGTTCGTCACCCCGACGGACGAGGGACAGCTCTTCCTTGACGGCCCCGGGCAGGGGGATGTGCCAGACGAGGACGCCGTCCTCCTCGCGCCGGTCCTCCACGGGCCACTCCGGGGCGGGGACGGGGTCCTGGGCGGCGGGGCGGGCGGGGGCGAGCAGCGCGAGGTCCTCGGGCCCGCGCGGGTCCCGGCCGAGGTGGGGCAGCTCGTCGAGGAGACACCCGGCGGCGGTGCCGGTGACGGTACGGAGCTGCGCCAGGTGCCGGTGCTGCTGGGCGGTGAGCCCTGCGAGCCAGGGGTCCTCGGAGTCGGCGGGCAGCAGCCGGTTGGCGACGACGGCGTCGAGGGCCAGCCCTTGGAGGGCGAGGCCGAGCCGGGCGGTGCGCAGGGCGCGGCCGGCGGCGGGGCCCGGTTCGAGGACGAGGCGGACGCTGGTGGTGGGGGCGTCGACGACGGCCTGCACGGCGGCGAGCTCGGCCTCCCAGCGGGCGGTGGTCTCGTACAGCCACTGGGCGGGCATCGGGACGCCGGCGAGCTGGGCGAGCATCGGGCGCAGGGCGCGGGCGGCCTGCCGTTCGGGGGGCAGGAGGCGGCGCAGGTAGCGGCGGAGCTGCTCGGGCAGGGCGAGGACGGCGAGGGCCTCGGGGAGCGGCGGCAGGTCGACGACGGCGAGCTCGTGGTCGCCGTCGGCGGCGTCGCGCAGGGAGCGCAGCAGGGCGAACTGGCGGCTGCCGGGGAGTTCGGTGAGTTCGGCGTCCTCGAAGGGCGTGGCGCCGAGCAGGTCGAGGGCCGTGGCGGAGCGGGCCTGGAGGGCCAGGAACTCGCGGCGGAAGTCGGCGGCCGGTGCGGGGCGCAGGACGCGGAGTCCTTCACCGCCCAGGAGCGGGTCGGCGTCCTCGGAGACGAGCAGGACGCGGCGACCGGCCCGCGCCTCGGCGAGGGCGGTGGCGGCGGCGACGGTGGTGCGTCCGGCGCCGCCGAGGCCGGTGACAAGGATGATCCGCATGCCGCGGAACGTTACCGGCCCCGGGCCGCTCACCGGCCGGGAGGGGCTACCGGCTGGACTCGACGCGCTTCTTCAGGCCGGCGAGGGCGCGGTCGATGATGACCTTCTCCGCCTTGCGCTTGATCATGCCGAGCATGGGGATCTTGACGTCGACGGTCAGCTGGTAGGTGACCTCGGTGCGGTCGCCGCCGAGCGGGGCGAGTCGGTAGGAGCCGTCGAGGGAGCGGAGCATCTGGGACTTGACCAGGGTCCAGCTGACCTCGTCGGCACCGGTCCAGGTGTAGGCGAGGGTGTGGTCGTCCTTGATCGCACCGGCGTCGAGGAGCAGCCGGACCTTCTCCGCGCGGCCGGAGGCGTCCGTCTCCAGGACCTCGGCCTCCTTCACCTCGCCCGTCCACTCGGGGTAGCGGGCGAAGTCGGCGATCACGCCCATGACGTCGGCCGGCGCCGCCTCGATGGTGATGCTCGAGCTGGTGTGTTCGGCCATCGTGGTGGCTCCTCCACTGTGCGGTCCGGCGGGAGTCGAAGGGGCACAGACGTGCCGACCGGAAGGCTATCGCGCTGCGGCGCGGGGCCCGTCACCACTCCAGGGCGTAGGGCGTGCCCGTCGAGGCGAAGTGGCCGACGTTGACGCACTCGGTCGCGCCGATCCGCATCCGCCGGGCGAGCGGCTGGTGGACGTGGCCGAAGAGGGCGTAGCGGGGCCGGGTGCGGCGGACGGCGTCGAGCAGGGCGCGGCTGCCGCGCTCGAAGCGGCGGGCGACGGTGTCGTACGTGAGCTCCGGCACGTCCGGCGGGATGTGGGAGCAGAGGACGTCGACGTCGCCGAGGGCCTCGACCTTCGCCGCGTACTCCTCGTCGGAGATCTCGTACGGGGTGCGCATCGGGGTGCGCAGGCCGCCGCCGACGAAGCCGAAGACGAGGCCGCCGAGCTCGATCCGCTCTCCGTCGAGGACGGTCGTCCCGGGCCGGGCGAAGTCGGGCCAGAACCGGGGGATGTCGACGTTGCCGTAGGTGGCGTACGTGGGGGTGGGGAAGGCGGCGAAGAGTTCGGCGTACTGGCGGCGGACCGCGGCCTCGATCGCGGTCTCGCGGTCGACGTCGAGCTCGGCCCAGAGCCGGCGGCCCAGGTCACGGGCCTCGTCGAAGCGGCGGGCGGTGCGCAGTTCCACGAGCAGGTCGGCGTTCTCGACGCCGAAGAGGTCGGGGAAGATCCCGCGGCTGTGGTCGGCGTAGTCGAGGAAGAGGACCAGGTCACCCAGGCATATGAGGGCGTCGGCGCCGTTCCCCGCCTTGGCGAGGTCGTCGGCGTTCCCGTGCACGTCACTGACCACATGGACTCGCATGGGCCTACTTTAGGGGGTGCGACCTGCGGTTACTTCCGAGTCGGGAAACCTGTGGATTACTCTGCGCAGAGCACCGCCATACATGTGTGACGCACCGAACATCTGACCGGGACCCCCTATCGGGAACCACGTACTGATGGGTAACGTCCGGGCAGTCCAGTCGTGCTCACCCCCACTGAGCGCCCGCCAGTTCTTGGACTTCACCGGTGCATCACACAGAGCCGTGGCGCCGGCGCCCGATGAGGAGCAGCAGTCTTGCGCGAGTTCAGCCTTCCGGCCCTGTACGAGGTCCCCGCGGACGGCAATCTGACGGATCTCATCCGCCGCAACGCCTCCCAGCACCCAGATGTCGCCGTGATGGGCCGCAAGGTCGACGGCGCCTGGACCGACGTGACGGCCACGGAGTTCCTCGCGGAGGTCCGGGGGGCCGCCAAGGGCCTGATCGCCGCCGGTGTCGAGCCGGGCGACCGGGTCGCGCTGCTGTCACGCACGCGGTACGAGTGGGTGCTCCTCGACTTCGCGATCTGGAGCGCGGGCGGTGTGACCGTACCGGTGTACGAGACGAGCTCGCCGGAGCAGGTCCAGTGGATCCTCGGCGACTCGGGCGCGACCCTCGTACTGGTCGAGAGCGCGGCCCACCAGGAGTCGGTGGAGTCCGTCAGGGCGAACCTTCCGCAGCTCAAGGGCGTGTGGCAGATCGAGGACGACGCGGTCGCGCGGCTCACCGCCACCGGCGCGGACGTCTCCGACGAGCTGCTGGACGCGCGCATGTCGGCGGCGAACGCGGACGACCCGGCGACGATCGTCTACACCTCGGGCACGACGGGCCGCCCCAAGGGCTGTGTCCTGACCCACCGGGCCTTCTTCGCCGAGTGCGGCAACGTGGTGGAGCGGCTGAAGCCCCTCTTCCGTACCGGCGAGTGCTCGGTGCTGCTGTTCCTGCCCGCCGCGCACGTCTTCGGGCGGCTCGTCGAGGTCGCGTCCGTGATGGCGCCGATCCGTCTCGGCTGCGTCCCGGACATCAAGAACCTGACGGACGAGCTGGCCTCGTTCCGGCCGACGCTGATCCTGGGCGTGCCGCGGGTCTTCGAGAAGGTCTACAACTCGGCCCGGGCGAAGGCGCAGGCCGACGGCAAGGGCAAGATCTTCGACAAGGCCGCGCACACGGCCATCGCGTACAGCCGGGCGCTGAGCACCCCGCGCGGTCCGTCCTTCGGCCTGAAGCTGAAGCACAAGGTCTTCGACAAGCTGGTCTTCAGCAAGCTGCGGGCGGTGCTCGGCGGGCGCGGCGAGTACGCGATCTCGGGCGGCGCGCCGCTCGGCGAGCGGCTCGGCCACTTCTTCCGCGGCATCGGCTTCACGGTCCTGGAGGGCTACGGCCTGACGGAGTCGTGCGCGGCGACGGCGTTCAACCCCTGGGACCGGCAGAAGATCGGCACGGTCGGTCAGCCGCTGCCGGGTTCGGTGGTGCGGATCGCCGACGACGGCGAGGTGCTGCTGCACGGCGAGCACATCTTCTCGCGGTACTGGAACAACGAGACGGCGACGGCCGAGGCCCTCGCGGACGGCTGGTTCCACACGGGGGACATCGGCACCCTCGACGAGGACGGCTACCTGGCGATCACCGGCCGGAAGAAGGAGATCCTGGTGACGGCGGGCGGCAAGAACGTCGCCCCGGCGGTCATCGAGGACCGGATCCGGGCGCACGCGCTCGTCGCGGAGTGCATGGTGGTCGGCGACGGGCGCCCGTTCGTGGGCGCGCTGGTCACGATCGACGAGGAGTTCCTCGGCCGCTGGGCCGCCGAGCACGGCAAGCCGACGGGTTCGACGGCGGCGTCGCTGCGCGACGACGCGGAGCTCGTGGCGGAGGTCCAGCGGGCGATCGACGACGGCAACGCGGCCGTCTCAAAGGCGGAGTCGGTCCGCAAGTTCCGTATCCTTCCGGCCCAGTTCACCGAGGAGGCGGGCCACATCACCCCGTCCCTGAAGCTGAAGCGGAACGTGGTGGCGAAGGACTTCGCGGACGAGATCGAGGCGATCTACAGCGCCTGATCCGAAGGGCGCACGTACAGCCGGAGGCCCGGAGCGACATCGCTCCGGGCCTCCGGGCCGTTCCTGTCCGTGCACGTGGCCTGCGCGGGCCTACAGCAGCTCCTTGAGCCGCTCCGCCAGCAGGTCCCAGCGCCACTTCTCCTCCACCCAGGCACGGCCCCGCTCGCCCATGCGGGCGCGCAGCTCGGGGTCGAGGAGGAGGGTGGTGACGCGGTCCGCGGTGTCCTCGGCGGACTCGCCGCGGACGACCCAGCCGGTCTCGCCGTCGAGGACGGCGTCGGGGGCACCGCCGGAGTCGCCCGCGACGACCGGGAGGCCGGTGGCGGAGGCCTCCAGGTAGACGATGCCGAGACCTTCGACGTCGAGGCCGCCGCGCCGGGTGCGGCAGGGCATGGCGAAGACGTCTCCGGCACCGTAGTGGGCGGGCAGCTCGGACCAGGGGACGGCGCCGGTGAAGCGAACAGATCCGGCCACTCCGGTCTCGGCGGCGAGGCGGCGCAGATCCTTCTCGTACGGGCCGCCGCCGACGATCAGGAGGACCGCGTCCGGGACCCGGCGCAGGATCCGCGGCATCGCCCGGATCAGGGTGTCCTGGCCCTTGCGCGGGACCAGCCGGGAGACGCAGACGACGACGGGGCGGTCGGTGAGCCCGAGGCGGGCGCGGACCTCCGCGCCGCCCGAGTCGGGGTGGAAGGTCTTCTCGTCGACGCCGGGCGGGAGCTGTGTCATCCGGCCCGCGGCGGCGGGTGTGAGGGCCGCGGCGATCCGGGATCGGGTGTACTCACCGAGGTAGGTGATGGTGTCCGTACCCTCGCCGATCCGCCTCAACAGCTGCCGGGAGGCGGGAAGTTGGGCCCAGCCCGCCTCATGGCCGTGGGTGGTGGCGACGAGCCGCCGGGCGCCCGCGCGGCGCAGCGCGGGGGCCATCAGGCCGAGGGGTGCGGCGGCGCCGAACCACACGGACTCGCAGCCGTGCTCACGGAGGAGCGCGGTGGCCCGTGAGGTGACCCGAGGAGTCGGCAGCAGCATGGTGGTGCGATCCCGCACGACCGTGAAAGGCTGTTCGGCGTCGAACGCGGCCGTCGCCTCGATTCCCTCGCGGCTGCGCTTCCAGGTGGAGGCGTAGACCACGATCTGTTCGGGATCCAGGCGGAGTGCCATGTTGTGCAGGAAGGCCTGGATTCCGCCGGGACGCGGCGGGAAGTCGTTGGTTACGATCAGGGTCTTGTGCATCGTGGCCGACAGTACCGCGCGCGCATCCACCGCCCAGCACCACCACTCCCCGCGGCAGCGGGCCGACAGGACAAGGACGAGCCAGTGATGACGGGCGCAGTGGGAAAGTGGTCACGGTCACTCGCGGAACTGCGGCTGCCGCTCGGACTCTGGGCTCTGACCCGGATCGTCCTGCTGCTGCTCGTCTTCAAGGTCGTGGTGATCCCGGGACCGGACATCACGTTCGACATCGAGTCCATCTACCAGGGCTGGTACGAGGTCCTGCGGACCGGCACGTATCCGCTGGACGACGTGACCTGGCAGTACCCGCCGGCCGCCGCGTTCGCGGTCCTCGCCCCCGGTCTGCTGCCCTTCCTCGGCTACTCGGCCGCCTTCTTCGTCCTCGCCTTTCTCTGTGACGCGCTCGTCCTGGGGCTGCTGCTGTACACGGGCCGCCGGGCCGGCCGCTCCTCGCGCGGCGCCTGGATGTGGATCGCGGGCATCGCCCTGCTCGGCCCGACCGCCTATGCCCGGTACGACGTGATGGTGACCGCCGTCGCGGTGGCGGCGCTGCTCGCGGCGGGCCGCAGCCCGCGCGTCCTGGGCGCCCTCGCCGGGTTCGGCGCGGTCCTGAAGGTGTGGCCGGTGCTGGTGCTCGCGGGCACTCCGAAGGGGCGGGCGACCCTCCGCTCCTGGCCGGCGGCGGTGGGCGCGGCCGCGGCCGTCCTGCTGTTCTGCGTGCTGTGGATGCCGGGGGCGCTGGCCTTCCTCTCCTTCCAGCGCGACCGGGGCACGGAGGTCGAGTCGCTGGGCTCGATGGTCTTCCACGTGGCCCGGCACTTCGGCTGGGACGGCGAGGCGCGGATGAACTACGGCTCGATCGAGTTCCTCGGCCCGTACGTGTCCACGGTGTCGACGGCCGCCATGGGGCTCACCTTCGCCGCCTTCGGCTGGCTGGTGCTCTGGCGGTTCCGGGCCCGCCGCTTCACCTCCTCGACGGTGGCGGACGCGGCCTTCGTGGCGGTGCTGCTGTTCACGACGACGAGCCGGGTGCTCTCCCCGCAGTACATGCTGTGGCTGGTCGGTCTCGCCGCGGTGTGCATGGCGTACCGGTCGAGCCGGATGGAGCGGCCGGTGCACCTGGTCCTGTGGGCGACGGCGATCACGCAGTTCGAGTTCCCCGTGTGGTTCTCGCACGTGACGCGGAGCGATCCGCTGGGCATGGCGGTGCTGTTCAGCCGGAACGGTCTCCTCGTCGCCGCCACGCTCATCGCCTGCCGGATCCTGTGGCGCCAGACGGTGACGGAGCCGCGCCTCGCGGCGCTCGCGGTGGTGCCCTCGCAGGCGGCCAGCCCGGAGCGCGAGAAGGTCCTCTCCGGCACGCACTGAGGTTCCGGGCCGGGTACGCACGCGGTCCCTGCCGGTACGCGCCGGGGCCCGGGCGTACCGGAGCGGCACCTACCGGACCGGCATCTACCGGAGCCGCTCCCCCAGATAGGCCCGCCAGTCGGCGGTGAAGTCCTCCGGGGTGGTGTCCAGCACCTCCTGGAGCGCCTTCTCCACCGCGCCCTCACGGCCCGGGTGCGCGCCCACGGCCCGGTAGAAGTCCGTCAGCTTCGCCTCGCCCCAGCGCTCCGCGATCAGCTCGCAGGCCAGCCAGCCGCCCTCGTACGCCCGTCCCAGGGCCTCCGCGTCCCCGCCGAAGGCGAAGTCGGGATCCTCGGGGAGCCGGGCGGGAAGCTCGCCCGCGCGGACCGCGCGGCGCAGCTCGGGCGCGGCCTGGGCGGCGGTCCGGCCGGTGCCCCGGTAGGCGACCCAGTCGGCGAAGCCCTCGGAGAGCCAGACCGGGGTGGCCTTCGTGGTCCGGGCCCGGGTCGCGACATGGGTGGTCTCGTGGGTGAGCACCAGCTGCCGGCCGAAGGAGCCGAGGAGCGCGTACGCGTCCGGGTTCACGATCACCCGGTCCGCGGGGGCCGACGGGCCGCCGCCCACCTCGCCGGTCGTGACGGCCGCGATGCCCCGGTAGGAGGCGGCGGGTCCGCCGAGGAGCCGTCCCATCGCCTCGACCGACGCCGGCACGAGGACCACGACCCGGCCCGCCCATGCGCCGCGCCAGGCGTCCTCCACGGCGGGCACCGCCCGGTCCACCGCCGCCGCGATCTCCCGCAGCCGCTCCGCGCTCTGGCCCACGCCGAGGACGAGGCCGCGCCGTCCGGTCACCACCTGGACGTCGCCCTGCTGCCACAGTTGCTGCGGGGCGCCGTCGGCGGCACGGTCTCCGGTGACGTACCAGCGCCCGTCACGCTCGGCGAGGTCCAGGACCCGCTCGGTGGTGGCGGGCCCCGAGTCGTAGCCCTTGATCCGGTATCCCAGCTCGGCCTCGGCGGTGGCCCTGCCCTCACCGGTCCTGTCGACGTCGGTGACCCGGTAGCTCAGGCCGCCGAGCGGGATCTTCGAGAGCCGCCCGAACTCGGTGCGCGCGGCCGGTACGAGCGCGGGGTCGAGGGCCGCGAGATAGCCCGCCTCGTCACGGTCGAGCAGCGCCCGCGCGTGCCGGTCGAGCAGGCTCTGGATCACCCCGGGCGCCGGGCCGGCCGGCTCGGGAGCGCCGCATCCGGCGAGGGCGAGCAGGGCGGCGAGCAGACACGCGGCGGCGCCGCGCGCCGCTCCACTCCCCTGACCTGCCACGCCCCCGATCGTACGGGGCGCCGAGGGGCCGCGGCCCGGGGAACGGAGGTCAGACCCTGGTCACCGTCACGTGCGACATCATGTTCACCGGGTCGTAGCGGACCCGCGCGCCCGGGTAGGGGGCGTGGATGACCTGCCCGTTGCCCGCGTAGATCCCGACGTGGCTCGCGTCGCCGCGGTACGTGACGATGTCCCCGGGCTGCGCCTGCGACAGCGGCACCTGACGGCCCGCGTACCGCTGCGCCGAGGAGGTGCGCGGCAGGCTGATCCCGGCCTGGCGGTACGACCAGACCATCAGGCCCGAGCAGTCGAAGCCGGAGGGGCCGGTCGCCCCCCACACGTACGGCTTGCCGATCATGCTGCGGGCCGCGATCACCGCGGCGGACGCCCGTGAGGAGCCCGCGGGCAGGTCGGCCATGGGCGGCAGCTCATCGGCGGGTCCCCCGTCGCGTCCGGCGGTGCGGGAGGCCCGGTCGAAGTCGGCGCGCTCCTCGGCGGTGAGGCTCGCGAGCACCCGGCGGGCCTCGGCGAGCTTGCGCTCGACGGTGCGCTTGTGTCGGGCGACCTCGGCGCGGCTGCGCTCCAGCTCGGTCAGGGCCGTGCGGGCCTCCGAGCGCCTCTGGTCCAGCCGGCGCTGCTCCCGCTGGAGTTCGGCGAGCGTGGCGCTCTGGCGGGCGGTCATCCGGTCGAGGGCGGTGGCGCGCTCGAGGTAGCTGTCCGGGTCGGAGGAGAGCAGCAGGGCAAGGGCGGGGTCGATGCCGCCGGAGCGGTACTGGGCCCCGGCGACCAGGCCGATCACGCCCCGCATGCGGTTGATGCGCTCCTGGCCGCGGGCGAGGCCGTCCCGTGCCTGGGCGACGGTCCGGCGCAGGGCGTCCGCCTTCTCGTCCGCCCGGTTGTAGCCCTCGGTGGCCTGTTCGGCCTCCTCGAAGAGCCGGTCGACCGTGGCGCGGGTGGCCGCGGGTCCGGCCCCGGGGTCGGCGCTCGCGGGGACTGCCCCGAGGGACGCCGCCGCGGTGGCCGCGGCGGCGGTGAGGACGGTGACCCTGGCGGGTCGGCGGTGGGACGCCACGAATCGCGCTCCGTTCGGCTCGACGCAGACTGGCGCGGCAGACAGTAGCCGCTGATCAGTCCGCGTCCAACGAAGCCGATGGGCACACAAAGTGACGCCCCGCCGGAGAACACAGGTCACCGGCGGGGCGTCGGGTCAGTACGCGTCGCGGCGAACCACCCGTTCGGGCGGTGTGCCGCAGCGGGTCGTGGGTCAGCCGCCGATCCGGACGCCGAACTGGAACGTGCCCATGTAGTCCATGGACTCGTAGCGGACGCTGGCGCCCGGCTTGGGGGCGTGCAGGATCGTGTTGTTGCCCGCGTACAGACCCACGTGCGACAGGCTGTTGAAGAAGACGAGGTCGCCCGGCTTGAGCTGGCTGCGGCCGATCTTCACGCCGTCGTTCTGCTGCGTGTAGGTGGTGCGGGTGAGCTGGACGTTGGCCTGGCCGTACGCCCACTGGGTCAGACCGGAGCAGTCGTACGCGTTGGGGCCCTCGGCACCGGAGACGTACGGGTCGCCGATCTGGGTGGCGGCGGCGGCGAGCGCAGCGGCGCCGTAGCCGTTGGCGGGGACCTCGTTGCCGAGGTTCATCCGCTCGCCGGCGTCGCGGCTGGCACGCTGCTCCTTCGCCCGCTCCTCCTCCGCCAGCCTGGCCTTCTCGGCCGCGGTGAGGGTGTTGAGGAGCTTCTGCGCCTCGGCCAGCTTGGTCTGGAACTTCTTCTTCTTCTCGCCGAGCGTCTTGCGGACGTCCTCGAGGTCGGCCAGCTTCGTGGTGGCCTCGGTCCGCTGCTGCGCGAGGGTGCGCTGCTTGGCCTGGATCGAGGTGAGCACGTCGGCCTGCTGGGCGCTCAACTGGTCGATCGCGGACGCCTTCTCGAGGTAGGTGTCCGGGTCGGCGGAGAGGAAGAGCTGGAGCGCCGGGTCGATGCCGCCGGAGCGGTACTGGGCGCTGGCGACGGAACCGATCTGGTCGCGCAGGGTGTTGAGCTCCTGCTGACCGCGGGCCACCTTGTCCTGGAGCTGACCGATCTCCTGCTGCAGCTTGCCGCGGCGCTCCTCGGCGAGGTTGTACTGCTCCGTGGCCTCCTCGGCCTCGTGGTGCAGTGCGTCTACCTTCGACTTGACCTCGTCGATCTTGGGCTTGGCGGGGGCCGCCTGGGCACCGCCCTGGGCGGTGAGGGCGACGGCGGCGGCCGCGGTCGCGGTGAGCACGGTCACGCGCATGCGGCTCGGCTGCTTGGGTCGACGGTGGGACGCCACGAAGGCGAGCTCCTTCTTCCTCGAGCCGCCCAACCGGTCAGGGGCAGGCGGTTCCTCCGCCGTCACCCCGGATGGGTGATCAACCGCGCGAAGGTTCGAAGGCCGACCCTAGTGACCAAGTTGTGATCAGTTCAAATCCCACTGGCAAAAATATCGCTCGGGCACCACTTTATTTCCACGCATCACACGGGCAGTGATGAGCAATTGACGGTGCGCCGTCCAGAATTCGGGCATACCGCCCAGGAGTTGCGATGCGTCACGAGAGCCGCGAAAGCCGCTTCAGCAACAAGGCGGACGCCACCGGCCGCGCACCCGCCTTGGCCACCCCGTCGGCCACCTCTCGGTCGGTGGAGACCACCACGACCGGCCGGCCGGGCGGCTCCGCCCGCACCAGCTGCCGGATCAACTCGTCCGCCGTGACGCCGGGCTTGGAGAACAGCACCCGCACCCCGCGCGGCGGCGCGAGCAGCACCGGCGCCGCCAGCTCCGCCCCGTCGAAGACACAGGTGACCTCGGCGCCCGAGCGGGCCGCGAGGGCCGACAGGGAGCCGAGCAGCCGCAGCCGCTGCTTCTCCAGCGGCATCGTCGGGTAGCCGGTCTTGGTGACGTTGTAGCCGTCGACGACCAGATGGGCCTGCGGCAGCGCGAGGAGCTGGTCGAGCAGGGCCGGATCGGTCTCGGAGAGCGCCCGCGCCGCGATGTCCTTCGGGGACATCCGCCCCGGCTCCACCGCGTCCACCGTGTCCGCGGGATGCATCGAGACGGGCGGCAGCGCCAGTTCACGGCGCAGCCCCTGGGCCGCGTCGAGGACGGTGTCGAGCAGCAGCCGCAGCCGCATGTCCTCCACCGAACGCCCCTCACGGGCCGTCCTGCGGCTCGCCTCCAGGGCGGCCTCGACCTCGCCGAGCCGGGCCTTGAGCCGCCGGCTCTCGCTCTCGGCCGAGGACACCTGGGCCGCCGCCTCCGCCCGCGCGGTCTCCATCTCGCCCTGGAAACGGCGCAGCGCGGCCTCGCCGCGCTTCACGTCGCTCTGGGCGCTGCGCAGCTTGCGGTGAAGCGATTCCGCTTCCTTCCGGGCCGTCTCCAGGTCGCGCCGCAGCTGCTCGGTCTCGTCCCGGGAGCGGTCCCGCGCGGCGGCGAGCTCCTCGCGCAGCCGCTCCAGTTCGCGCCGGCCGGCCTCGTCGGCCCGCTCGGCGTCGACGCGCAGCGCCTCCTCGCCCGCGGCGGCCACGAGCTTGACCCAGCCGGGCGGGCGCAGCACATAGGCGGCCGCCGCCACGTCGACCGGGTCGGCGGCGGCGGGCGGGGTGCCGGTCTCGACGGCTCCGGCGAGTTCGGGCTGGCCCTGCTTGAGCCGCTCGCCGATCCGCTGCCGGAACAGCGGGTCGCTGTCGAGGGCAGCGGCCATCGCGTTGCCGGCGAACTTGGCCCGTCGGCTGGCGGTGAACCGGGCGTACTGCCTCAGGGGCGCGGGCAGCTCGGCGACGGTCAGCCCGCCGAAGGCGTCCGCGACCAGCGCGACGACCCGCCGCCGTACGCCTTCCGGCAGTGGGTGGTCGAGCGCCTCGGCAGCGTCACCTGCCGCGCCGGCCGGCTCTTCACCGTGCGCGGGCTGCTCCACGATCCGTCACCCCTATGTCGTCCGCGCCGTCCCTCAGGAAGCGGCGCCCGGCCTGTCCACCAGTTCGATCTGGTCCACCGCGTTGCACCAGCGGCAGCGGACCGACTCGATGGTCTCACTGACCACCTGCCGCTCCTCGACAGTCGGGTCTCCCGCGAGGTCCAGATGGACGTACTCCACGACCTTGGAGGAGCGGGTCACGTCGAAGCGGGTCAGGTTGCCGCAGAGCGTGCAGCGCCAGCGGGTCTCGGCGGTCGGCAGGGGAACCGTCGTCATCGTGCCGTCCTTCTTCCTGTTGCGTGTACCAGGTGCGGGAGCCGCGGTGCGCCGTCGAACTGCGGTGTACTGCCCGTAACCCTACGGCCTCACGGGTGGCCGGGGGCACGGCGAGGCACTCTGTCCAGTTCGGCCCTGGTACGCCATGATCTGTCCATGATCGATTGGCGAGGCGCCGTCCGCGCCGTCCGCGCCGGACCGGGGTCCGGCCGGGGCACCCGCGGCGGACCCACGGTGACGTACGGACTGATCGCCGCGTGCTGCCTCCTCTTCGTGGTCAGTCCGGTCTCCGGGCTCAACCCGGTGTACGGCACCGGGGACGAGCTCCTCGCGGCGCAGGGCGCGTACTTCCGCCGCTGGGGCGTCGTCCCCGCCGAGCTGATGGCCGGCGATCCACGCGCCCTGCTCACCCCGCTGACCGCGCTCTTCGTCCACGGGAGCTGGCTCCACCTGCTCGGCAACATGCTGTTCCTGTACGTCTTCGGCGCGATGGCCGAGGAGCGCATGGGTCCGGTCGAGTTCGCCCTCTTCTACCTGGGCACCGGTTACCTGGCCCTGCTCGGGTACGCGGTGGCGCACGCGCACAGCGAGCAGACCCTCGTCGGGGCGTCCGGGGCGATCTCCGCGGTGCTCGGGGCCTTCCTCTTCCTCTTCCCGCGCGCCCGGGTCACCAGCCTCTTCCCCTTCCTCTTCTTCCTGCCGCTGCGCTTCCCCGCCTGGATCGTGCTGATCTTCTGGTTCGTGCTGCAGTGGCTGGCCGCGCAAGCAGCGGGCGCCGGTCCCGGCGTCGCCTATCTGGCCCATGTGGTGGGCTTCTCCGTCGGCTTCCTCTACGCCTGGGGGCGCTACCGGGGTGGGGATAGAGTGAAGGCCCAAACCGCGGCGACCGAGGGAGAAAGCCAGCCGTGATCACCGCGATCGTGCTCATCAAGACCAGCGTGGACCGCATCCCCGAGATCGCCGAGTCGATCGCCGCGCTCGACAGCGTCAGCGAGGTCTTCTCGGTGACCGGTACGTACGACCTGATCGCCATGGTCCGGGTGCCGCGCCACGACGACCTGGCGGACGTGATCCCCGGCAGCATCAGCAAGATCCCGGGCGTCGAGGCCACGGACACCCACGTCGCCTTCCGCACCTACTCCCAGCACGACCTGGAGGCGGCCTTCGCCATCGGTCTGGAGTCCTGAGGCCGCACACGCGTCAAGGTGAAGGGGGCCTCCCGGTCGGGAGGCCCCCTTCACCCGTACGAGTGAGCACTCAGCCGCGGTCGGGGACGCAGCGGCCGTCCTCGGTGCGGTACTTCCACTGCGCGCCGTCCCGGACCAGCTCCTTCACGGCGCCGACGAACCGCTCGACGTGCTCGTCCGGCGTACCGGCGCCGAAGCTGACCCGGATGGCGTTGAGGGACCGCTCCCCCGGGGCCGCCTCGGGCGCGCCGCACTCGCCCTGGGTCTGCGGGTCGCTGCCGAGCAGGGTGCGGACCAGCGGGTGGGCGCAGAAGAGACCGTCGCGGACGCCGATGCCGTACTCGGCGGAGAGCGCGGCGGCGAAGTGGGAGCTGTTCCAGCCCTCCACCACGAAGGAGATGACGCCGACCCGGGGGGCGTCGTCGCCGAACAGCGACAGCACCTTGACCTCGGGGACCTCGGCGAGGCCCGTGCGGACCTTGGCGATCAGGTGCCGCTCCCGCTCGACGAGGGTGTCGAAGCCGGCCTCGGTGAGCGCCTTGCAGGCGGAGGCGATGGAGTACACGCCGATGACGTTCGGGGAGCCTGCCTCGTGCCGGGCGGCTGTGGTGTGCCACTCGACGTCCACCCCGCCGTCGGTGCGGCGGGCGACCTTCTTCGACGCGCCGCCGCCCGCGAGGTAGGGCTCGGCCTCCTGGAGCCAGTCGGCGCGGCCCGCGAGGACGCCCGAGCCGAAGGGCGCGTACAGCTTGTGCCCGGAGAAGGCGATCCAGTCCACGTCGAGGTCCTGGACGGAGACCGGGTGGTGGGGCGCGAGCTGGGCGGCGTCGAGCACGATCCGGGCGCCGTGCGCGTGCGCGGCGGCGGCCAGCTCCTTCACCGGCCACAGCTCGCCGGTGACGTTGGAGGCTCCGGTGACGCAGACCAGCGCGGGGCCGTACGGCTCGCGGTCGGCGAGGGCGCGCTCCAGGGTGGCGACGGCCTGCTCGGGGGTGCGGGGCGCGTCGAGGTAGGTGACCCGGGCGTCCTGCCAGGGGAGCAGCGAGGCGTGGTGCTCGGTCTCGAAGACGAAGACCCGGCAGTCGGCGGGGAGCGTGGCGGCGAGCAGGTTGAGCGAGTCGGTGGTGGAGCGGGTGAAGACGACCTGGTCGCCGGGGCGGCAGTCGAGGAACTCGGCGACGGTGGCGCGGCTGTTCTCGAAGAGGTCGGTGGAGAGCTGGGAGAGGTAGCCGGCGCCACGGTGGACGCTGCCGTAGTAGGGGGCGTAGGCGGCGACGTCGTCCCAGACCCGCTGGAGGGCCGGCGCGCTGGCCGCGTAGTCGAGCGCCGCGTAGGTCACCTCGCCACCGGTGACGAGCGGGACGGTGACGTCCCGGCCGAGCACGGGCAGCGGGGCGGCGCAGCAGGGATCGGCGGACTCGGGGGCGACGGCGGTGGCGGCGGCGTTCGGGTACGCGGACATGGCGGTATCTCCCTGGCAGGAAAGGGCAGCGAAAGGCCCGCAGGGCAGCGCGAAGCGGGGTGCCTCATACGGGTGTTGCCTCGACGCACGGTGTTCGTGCGGAGGAGGGGAAAAGGGGCCGGAAGCCCTAACGCATTCGCTTGCTCACGAGACTGCTCCCTTGAGGACCAGGACCCCAGGGCCGCACACGTTCGACATGTGCAGGGGTCCGCGCTTGCCGTAGACCTCGCTGCCTACGACCTGGTCTTCACCCGGGGCACCCCGCCACGGACGGAGGGTTGCCGGACAGCAAGCCGGGGCTTCGTAGCTGTCACTCATGACCTGACCCGAAGCTATGCCACGTGATCGCCCGGGCGCAACCCGTGTCCGGATTCCGGGACGCGACGAAGGGCCCCGCCGTGGCGGGGCCCTTCGTCCGGAAGTCACGCGTTGCTGACGGCGATCCAGCGTTCCAGGGCCCTGCGGGCCTCGCCGGAGTCGATCGCCTCCGCGGCCTTCTCCATGCCCGCCCGGATCTGCTCCGCCAGGGTGCCCTCGCCCGGGGCGAGCGCGGTCAGCGCGGCGGCCGAGTTGAGCAGCACCGCGTCCCTTACGGGACCGGTCTCCCCCGCGAGCAGCCGACGGGCGACGTCCGCGTTGTACGAGGCGTCCGCGCCGCGCAGCGCCTCGACCGGCACGAGGTCGATGCCGACGTCCCGTGGGTCGAAGGCCTCCTCACGGACCGAGCCGTCACGGACCACCCACACCTTGGAGGTGGCGGTGGTGGTCAGCTCGTCGAGCCCGTCGTCGCCGCGGAAGACCAGCGCGGAGGAGCCCCGCTCGGCGAGCACCCCCGCCATGATCGGGGCCATCCGGGCGTCGGCGACACCCGTGGCCTGCGCCCGGACACGGGCCGGGTTGGTCAGCGGGCCGAGGAAGTTGAAGGTGGTCCGGATGCCGAGTTCCTTGCGGGCGGCGGCGACGTGTCGCAGCGCCGGGTGGAACTTCACCGCGAAGCAGAAGGTGATGCCGGCTTCCTCCGCGACCTCGGCGACCCGCCGCGGGGTCAGCTCCAGGTTGACGCCGAGCTTCTCCAGGACGTCGGACGCGCCGGACGCGGAGGACGCGGCCCGGTTGCCGTGCTTGACGACCTTGGCACCGGTGCCGGCGACGACGATCGCGGACATGGTGGAGATGTTGACGGTCTTGGCGCCGTCGCCGCCGGTGCCGACGATGTCGACGGAGGGCCCGGGCACCTCGATCGTGTTGGCGTGCTCGTACATGGTGCGGACGAGCCCGGAGATCTCCTCGACGGTCTCGCCCTTGGCGCGCAGGGCGACCGCGAAGCCGGCGATCTGGGCGTCGGTGGCCTCGCCGCGCAGGATCCTGTCCATCGCCCAGGCGGTGTCCTCGGCGCTCTGGTCGCGGCCGGTCAGCAGACCCTCCAGGACGACGGGCCAGGAGCGGTCCGCCGACGTAGGTCCTCCAGCGGGGGTCACAGCGCTCATGGCAGCTCCTGGATCGTCACGTGACGGATACGGTCCCACCCTATCGACCCCGGGGGACGGCAAAGAGCCCCGTCCATCGAATGGACGGGGCTCTCGCCGTGGCGACTTCAGGAAGTCAGGAGTTCAGCTCGATCAGTGGTGGCCGTGGCCGCTCTGGATCTCCTTGTACTCCTCGACCGTGGGCTTGGCGACCTGGCTGTCGTCGCCGTAGTAGCCCTTGTTGAGCTTGACCCGGAGCTTCTCCATGCGCCCGATCTTCCGCTCCACACCGTTCTCGTCGACGGCCGGCGGAAGCTCCGCCGCGTCGTACTGCTCGTGCGCCGTGAGGCGGTGCAGCTCGCCCTGGCTGAGCGGCTGGTGGACCTCGACGAACTCACCGTGCGGCAGGCGCTTGATGATGCCGGACTCGCGGCCGTGCAGCACCTTGTCCTTGTCGCGGCGCTGGAGGCCGAGGCAGATCCGCTTGGTGGCGATGAACGCGATGACCGGGCCGACGAAGAAGAAGATCCGCACGAACCAGGTGATCGAGTTGAGCGACAGGTGGAAGTGGGTCGCCCAGAGGTCGTTTCCACCACCCACGAGCATGATCATGTACGCGGTGATCCAGGCGACACCGAAGGCGGTGCGCGTCGGAGCGTTGCGCGGGCGCTGC
Organism: Streptomyces sp. NPDC051822; assembly: GCF_044452745.1. Taxonomy (NCBI): domain Bacteria; kingdom Bacillati; phylum Actinomycetota; class Actinomycetes; order Kitasatosporales; family Streptomycetaceae; genus Streptomyces; species Streptomyces sp. NPDC051822. The sequence goes on from NZ_JBITBZ010000001.1 coordinate 385,225, forward strand.
GCGATGTGGTGCTCGCGCTTGTCGCCGGTGATCCAGGACTCGATGAACGGGTAGACCGCGATCGCCGCGAGGACCGCCGGGAAGATCGCCAGCGGGATCATCACGCCGAGGACCAGCGTGTGGCCCCACAGGTTGATCTCCCAGCCCGGCATGACACGGATCAGACCCTCGGCGAAGCCCATGTACCAGTCGGGCTGGGCGCCGGTGGACACCTGGTCCGGACGGTACGGGCCGAGCGCCCAGATCGGGTTGATCGAGGCGATCGCCGAGATGACCGCGATGACACCGAAGACCAGGAAGAAGAAGCCTCCGGCCTTGGCCATGTAGACCGGCAGCAGCGGCATGCCGACGACGTTGTTGTTCGTGCGGCCGGGGCCGGCGAACTGCGTGTGCTTGTGGAAGAACACCAGGATGAGGTGGGCCACCACGAGGCCGAGCATGATGCCGGGCAGCAGGAGCACGTGGGCCGAGTAGAACCGGGCCACGAAGTCGCCGCCGGGGAACTCGCCGCCGAACAGGAACATCGACAGGTACGTGCCGACGACCGGCACGGACAGGATCGCGCCCTGCATGAAGCGGACACCGGTGCCGGAGAGCAGGTCGTCCGGGAGCGAGTAACCGGTGAAACCGGTGAACATGCCCAGGAAGAACAGCAGGAAGCCGAACAGCCAGTTGATCTCACGGGGCTTGCGGAACGCACCCGTGAAGAACACGCGCATCATGTGCACGAACATGCCGGCGAGGAAGATCAGCGCCGCCCAGTGGTGGATCTGCCGGATCAGCAGACCACCGCGCACCTCGAACGAGATGTGCATGGTCGAGTTGAACGCCTCGGACATCAGCTGTCCCTGGAGCGGGACGTACGGTCCGACGTACTCCACCTCGTTCATCGACGGGTGGAAGAACATCGTCAGATAGACGCCCGTCAGGATGATGATGAGGAAGCTGTAGAGGCAGATCTCGCCCAGCATGAAGGACCAGTGGTCCGGGAAGATCTTCCGCATGTTGGCCTTGGCCAGGGAGTAGATCCCCAGGCGGCCGTCGGCCCAGTCGGCGACCCGCTCACCGGCGGGTGCTTTCTTGGTATCGGTCACGGTGCTCATCCGCGCTCCCAGAAGGCAGGACCGACGGGCTCGTCGAAGTCGCCGAGCGCCTCCAGGAAGCCCTTGTCGTTCACGCCGATCCGCAGCTGCGGGAGGGCGTGACCGGCCGGGCCGAAGATGACGCGGGCGCCGTCGGAGAGGTCGAAGGTGGACTGGTGGCACGGGCAGAGGACGTGGTGCGTCTGCTGCTCGTACAGGGAGATCGGGCAGCCCACGTGGGTGCAGATCTTCGAGAAGGCGACGATGCCCTCGTGCGACCACTCGAGCTCGCGCTTGTCCTTGATGTCCTCCGGCTGGATCCGGACGATCATCAGGGCGGCCTTGGCGATCTCGGTCTGGAAGTGGTGGTCGTGCTCCGAGAGGCCCTCGGGCATCGCGAAGGTCAGCGAACCGACGGCGACGTCCTCGGGACGCAGCGGCTCGTGCGTGTTCATGTTGATGAGCTGAAGCCCCTTGGCCCACATGGTGGTCCGGAGCTTCTTCTCGGGCAGCGGGCCCATGTCACGCAGCAGCACGAGGCCGGAGAGCGGTACGAGCGACAGCGCGCCGAACATCGTGTTGCGGATGAGCTTGCGGCGGCCCATGCCCGACTCGGCGGCACCGGCCGCGAAGTCCGACATGACCTTCGCCTTGGTCTCCGGCGACGCCTCGATCGGGTGGCGCTCGTCGGCGACCTCCACGTCGGACATCAGGGTGCGGGCCCAGTGGACCGCGCCCGCGCCGATGAAGAAGAGGGCGAGCCCGAGGGTCCAGCCCAGCGCGAAGTTGAGCGCGGACACCCGGCCGAAGGGCCAGATGTACACGATCTTGTCGACCGGGAAGATCACGTACGAGGCGATGAAGCCGACCGTGGCCAGCATCGACAGCACGAACATGAAGGCGACCGCGCGCTCGGACCGACGGGCGGCCCGCTCGTCGATGTCCTGGATGCGGGGCTTGTGGGGCGGAAGGCCCGGGTCGGCGAACGGGTCGTCGGCGACCTTCACCGCGCCGTGCGCGGTGTCCTGCCCTGCCGGCAGGGTCTCTTCTGGAATCTCTTGGCTACTCATGACTTCTTGGCCTTAGCGGTGTGGGCCGCGACCCAGATGGCAACTGCGATCAGCGCGCCCAGACCGAAGATCCAGGCGAACAGGCCCTCGCTGACGGGACCGAGACCACCGAGCTTGAGACCGCCCGGGTTGTCGGCCTTGTCGCTGTTGACGGCCTGGACGTACGCGATGATGTCCTTCTTCTCCTTCTCCGGCATGGTCGTGTCCGGGAAGGAGGGCATGTTCTGAGGGCCGGTCTGCATGGCCTCGTACATGTGCTTCGGGCTCACGCCTTCGAGGCTCGGGGCGTACTTGCCGTAGGTCAGCGCGCCACCCTCACCGGTGAAGTTGTGGCACTGGGCACAGTTGTTGCGGAACAGTTCGCCACCGCGGCCGATGTTGGCGCCGGCCGTGTCGTACTGACCCTCGGTCGGCGTGATCGGGCCGGACCCGAGAGAGGCGACGTACGCCGCGAGCTGATCGATCTCAGCCTGCGAGTAGATGACCTTCTTCTTCGGGACCTGGGCGCCCGGCTGCTGGGCCGGCATGCGGCCGGTGCCGACCTGGAAGTCGACCGAGGCCGAACCTACGCCGACGAGGGACGGGCCGTCGGTGGTTCCCTGACCGCCGGTTCCGTGGCAGCTGGCGCAGCCGACGGAGTAGAGCTTCTTCCCCTCCTCGATGGCGAGGGACTGGGCGGTTTCATCGGCCTTCGCCGTGCCCGCGGGCGCGAACGCGGCGTACAGCCCCCCAGTGGCCGCCAGCGCGAGAAGTAGGACGACGACCGCCGCCAGCGGATGGCGTCGTCGTGCGGAGAGCTTTTTCACGGATTACCCCGGTGTCAGGATCTTCTGCGTCGATGCTTGCTGGATGTCTCGGTCCGCCGTGTCGGCGGCGCCGATTACTTGATCATGTAGATCGTGGCGAAGAGGCCGATCCAGACGACATCGACGAAGTGCCAGTAGTAGGACACGACGATGGCGGCGGTTGCCTGCTCGTGAGTGAACCTCTTGGCGGCGTACGTCCGGCCGAGGACCAGCAGGAAGGCGATGAGACCGCCTGTCACGTGCAGGCCGTGGAAGCCGGTGGTCAGGTAGAACACGGAGCCGTACGGTCCGGACGAGAGCGACATGCCCGCGTCCTTGACCAGCTCGGTGTACTCGAAGACCTGGCCGCCGATGAAGATCGAACCCATCACGAACGTGATGATGAACCACGTCCTGAGCTTCTTCACGTCGCCCCGCTCGGCGGCGAACACGCCGAGCTGACAGGTGAGGGAGGAGAGCACCAGGATCGTGGTGTTGGTCGCCGAGAACGGGAAGGCCAGGTGTTCTGCCTGAGCCTCCCAGTATTCGGAACCTGTCACCGATCGCAGGGTGAAGTACATCGCGAAGAGGGCCGCGAAGAACATCAGCTCGGAGCTCAACCAGATGATGGTTCCGACGCTGGTGAGGTTCGGTCGATTGACCGACGGGTGCGCGTGCCCTGTTTCTACTGTCGTTACTGTCGCCACGACCGACATTATGTCGGTCGCTTATCCCGCCCTCACTCCGGGGGGTGCCGTTCGGGGTGTCAGAGGGGTGTGTCAGGCCCGAACGGCCCAGTGCGAGGGCCTCCGGGCACCCTTCGAACAGGTGTTGAACGGGTGTTGACGGGGTGTGGACCGGAGTAGCATCCGCGCATCGGTCGACGACGACCCACCCGCCTTCCCAGCCGGAGGAACGATGCAGTCGAGTGCCACGGTCCTGGTCTACAGCGACGACGCGAACACCCGCGAGCAGGTACGGCTGGCGGCCGGGCGCAGGCCCGCGTCCGACGTCCCCCCGGTGGAGTTCGTGGAGTGCGCGACGCTGCCGGCGGTGCTGAAGCGCCTGGACGAGGGCGGCGTGGACGTCTGCGTCCTGGACGGCGAGGCGGTGCCCGCGGGCGGCATGGGCGTCTGCCGTCAGATCAAGGACGAGATCTTCCGGTGCCCGCCCGTGCTGCTGCTCATCGGGCGTCCGCAGGACGCCTGGCTGGCCACCTGGAGCCGCGCGGACGCCGCGGTCACCCTTCCGGTGGAACCGGTCGAGTTCGCGGCGTCCCTGGCGGGTCTCCTGCGCTCGCGCCTGTCGCTCGACGCGTAACCGCCAGCGCCTGGCGAGTGAGCCGAAGGGCGCGTCGGGGGAACAGGGCCGAGCGCGCGGAGGCCCGTGAGGAACGAGCGGGTCGAGCACGGTCGGCCCTGTCCCCCCGGCTCGAAGCGCCCGGAGGCGAACCGAGCCCTCTAGAGAGGGAGGGGCCTGAGGCGGGCTCTTTCGGTGGGGGCCACGGGGTTCTCCGCGGCTTCCACCAGGGCGCTTCCCTGGCGCCACTTGGCCCAGGGCAGGTTCCAGTCGCCGAAGCCGTTGCCGAAGGGGTCCATCGTGTCGCCGTGGCTGTTGACGGTTCTGACGATGTCGCCGGGGCGGACGGTCTCGTAGAACCAGGCGGCGTTTCCCGTCGACATGCCGACACAGCCGTGGCTGACGTTCGCCACGCCCTGCGAGCCGACGGACCAGGGCGCGGCGTGGACGTACTCGCCGCTCCAGGTGACGCGGGTCGCGTAGTAGACGGGCAGGTCGTAGGACTCCGAACTGCCCTCGGCGATGCCGACGCTGGTGCCCCGCATCCGGACGTAGTACTCCTTGCCCAGGATCACCTTGATGCCGTTACGGGTGGAGAAGCCCGGCTTGCCGGTGGTCACCGGCATGGTCTTGATCACTTCTCCGTTGCGTCTGACGGTCATGTGGTGCGATCCGGCGTCCGCGACCGCCTCGATGCGGTCGCCGATGGCGAGCTTCAGCGGCTTGGACGCGCCACCGTAGAGCTTGTCGCCGACCTTGAGGCCGTCCAGGTTGCCGGTGACCGTGACGCGCGCGCCGGCGGGCCAGTACTCCTTCGGGCGGAAGTGCAGCTTCTTGTCGTCCACCCAGTACCAGGAGCCCTCGACGGAGGGCGTGGAGCGGACCTTGAGGGCCCGTTCGACGACCGCGCGCGCCTTGCGGTCCTTGACGGGGAGGCTGAGGTCGGCCGTGATGGGCTGTCCGACGCCGTACGTGCCCGCCTCCGGGCCGAAGGTCACGGTCAGGGCCCGTTTGGCCGGAGCCGTCTCAAAAGTGAACGTACGGGCCCCTGGGGCGCCGTCCTCGTCCTCGGTGGCGACCCGGACGGTGTAGCGGGCGCCGGCCGCGAGGGCGGCCGTGGAGCGCCAGCGCTGTCCGTCCGCGGTGAGTTCGCCCGCCAGGTGGTGTCCCGCCTCGTCGGTGGCGGTGACGTCGGTGATCCGGCCGTCCTCGCCCTTGGCGGTGATCTCCAGGGGCTTCTCGGGGTCCGCCTTGGCGCCGTCGGCGGGGGCGTTGAACGCGACCTGGTCCGCCGCGTCGTAGGCCCTCGCCGACAGCGGATGTCCGTCGCCGCCGGCACAGGCGGTCGCGCCGGCGGTGACGGTGACGGCCAGAAGCGTGCAGCTCAGAACAGTCCGAATGCGCGGCGTGTCGTTCATGGACTCACCGTAAGAAGAATCCCCGGCGCCAGCGCGCCGAGTGCTGCAAAAGAGGGGCCCGGGCACTTCGGTGACGAAGTGTCCGGGCCCCTCGGTGTGCTCCGGTGCGGAGCGGGGTACCGCTACTGGTTCTGGTTCTCGCCGCGGTAGAACTCGAAGACCCAGCCGAACAGGCCGACGAGGATCAGCGGGGCGGAGAAGTACATGATCCACCACCCCATCGCGATCGAGAGGAAGGCGAGTGCGCCGCCGATGCTCAGCGACAGCGGCTGCCAGCTGTGCGGGGCGAAGAAGCCCACTTCACCGGCCTCGTCCGCGACGTCGGCCTCCTTGTCGTCCTGCGCCATCGCGTCGACACGCTTGGCCGTGAAGGCCAGGTAGTAGCCGATCATGATGGACAGGCCGAAGGCCAGGAAGAGCGCCGTCGTACCGACCGGCTCCTTGGACCAGACGCCGTAGAGGACGGCCATGGCAAGGATGAAGACGCTCAGCCAGATGAACATCTTGCCCTGGATCTTCACTTGCCGGCCTCCTTCGCGCCCGTGAGGGCCTCGGCCTCGTGCCCCTTGTTCTCCAGCTGGTCGACAGCGGCGATCTCGGGGTGGTGCAGGTCGAACGCCGGGGATTCGGAACGGATCCGCGGCAGGGTGAGGAAGTTGTGCCGCGGCGGCGGGCAGGACGTCGCCCACTCGAGCGAACGGCCGTAGCCCCACGGGTCGTCGACCTCGATCTTCTTGCCGTACTTGGCGGTCTTCCAGACGTTGTACAGGAACGGCAGGATCGACAGGCCGAGCAGGAAGGAGGAGATCGTCGAGATCGTGTTCAGCGCGGTGAAGCCGTCGGCGTCGAGGTAGTCCGCGTAACGACGCGGCATGCCCTCGGCACCGAGCCAGTGCTGCACCAGGAAGGTGCCGTGGAAGCCGATGAACAGCGTCCAGAAGGTCATCTTGCCGAGCCGCTCGTCCAGCATCTTGCCGGTGAACTTGGGCCACCAGAAGTGGAAGCCGGCGAACATCGCGAAGACCACGGTGCCGAAGACGACGTAGTGGAAGTGCGCGACGACGAAGTACGAGTCGGAGACGTGGAAGTCCATCGGCGGCGAGGCCAGGATGACACCCGTCAGACCACCGAAGGTGAAGGTGATCAGGAAGCCGATCGTCCAGAGCATCGGTGTCTCGAAGGACAGCGAGCCCTTCCACATCGTTCCGATCCAGTTGAAGAACTTCACGCCCGTCGGTACGGCGATGAGGAACGTCATGAAGGAGAAGAACGGCAGTAGCACGCCACCGGTGACGTACATGTGGTGCGCCCACACGGTCACGGACAGACCCGCGATCGCGATGGTCGCGGCCACCAGACCGATGTAGCCGAACATCGGCTTGCGGCTGAAGACCGGGATGACCTCGGAGACGATGCCGAAGAACGGCAGCGCGATGATGTACACCTCCGGGTGGCCGAAGAACCAGAAGAGGTGCTGCCACAGCAGCGCTCCACCGTTGGCCGCGTCGAAGACGTGCGCGCCGAACTTGCGGTCCGCCTCGAGGGCGAACAGCGCCGCCGCCAGCACCGGGAAGGCGAGCAGGACCAGGACACCGGTCAGCAGCACGTTCCAGGTGAAGATCGGCATGCGGAACATCGTCATGCCCGGAGCGCGCATGCAGATGATCGTGGTGATGAAGTTGACCGAACCGAGGATCGTGCCGAAGCCGGAGAAGGCCAGACCCATGATCCACATGTCGGCGCCGACACCCGGCGAGCGGACGGCGTCCGACAGCGGGGAGTAGGCGAACCAGCCGAAGTCGGCCGCACCCTGCGGGGTGAGGAAGCCGGCGACCGCCATGATCGAGCCGAAGAGGTACAGCCAGTAGGCGAACATGTTCAGCCGCGGGAACGCCACGTCGGGCGCGCCGATCTGCAGCGGCATGATCCAGTTCGCGAATCCGGCGAACAGCGGCGTCGCGAACATCAGCAGCATGATCGTGCCGTGCATCGTGAACGCCTGGTTGAACTGCTCGTTCGACATGATCTGCGTACCCGGACGGGCCAGCTCGGCGCGCATGAAGAGCGCCATGAGTCCGCCGATGCAGAAGAAGACGAACGACGTGACCAGGTAGAGCGTGCCGATCGTCTTGTGGTCGGTGGTGGTCAGCCACTTGATCACGACATTGCCGGGCTGCTTGCGCCGTACGGGCAGCTCGTTCTCGTACGAGTCCTCAGCTGCGGCGGCACCCTGGGTTTCGTTGTGGATGCTCACAGTTGGTTCTTCTCCGCATTCCTGGCCGGGTCCGTCTGCTCGATGCCAGACGGGATGTAGCCGGTCTGCCCCTTCTCGGCCAGCTCCTTCAGGTGCTGCTGGTAGCGCTCCGGGGAGACCACCTTGACGTTGAAGAGCATCCGGGAGTGGTCGACACCGCACAGCTCGGCACACTTGCCCATGAAGGTGCCCTCACGGGTCGGAGTCACCTCGAAGGAGTTGGTGTGACCCGGGATGACGTCCTGCTTCATCAGGAAGGGGACCACCCAGAAGGAGTGGATGACGTCACGGGAGGTCAGGACGAACCGGACCTTCTCGCCCTTCGGCAGCCACAGGGTCGGACCCGGGTTGCCGTTCTGCGGGTTCCGGTCGCCCGGGATACCGGCGTCGTAGACGCCGCCGGCGTTCTCCGGGAAGTCCGCGAGGAACTTGTCCGGGATCGAGGCGAGGTTCTTGTCCGTCTTGGCGTCACCCGTCACACCGGGCACGTTCTCGACGTAGTTGAAGCCCCAGCTCCACTGGTAGCCGACCACGTTGACCGTGTGGGCAGGCTTCGGGGAGAGCTCGAGGAGCTTCGACTCGTCACGCGCGGTGAAGTAGAAGAGCACCGAGACGATGATGAGGGGGGTGACCGTGTACAGCGCCTCGATGGGCATGTTGTACCGGGTCTGCGGAGGTACCTCGATCTTGGTCCGGCTGCGCCGGTGGAAGATGACTGACCAGATGATCAGGCCCCACACCAGGATTCCGGTGATGAGCGCGGCGGCCCACGAACCCTGCCAGAGGGAGAGGATCCGAGGCGCCTCTTCCGTCACAGGGGTGGGCATACCGAGGCGGGGGAAGTCTTCCCAGTTGTACGAGCAGCCCGTGGCTGTCGCCAGGATCAGGCCCGCAGTCAGCACCTGCGGCAGCTTCCGCCGCATCGGGCGCCGCGACGAGCGGTCGGAGCCGTTGGGACTCACGTAGCGCCTTCCCGAGAGTCTCGGCCCGCGCTTGGTCGGCCACGGCCGTCCGTCTCGCTGGTCGGTCGCCGCCCCGTGCCGCGGGCAGGGGTTTGGATGTTTATGCGGACCAAACCCTACTGGACGCTATTTGGGGTCGCGCGGGGAGGGTGCCCAACGCGCCGTCCGAGTCCCCGAAGGGGTGGACTCCGGGGTTCCGCAGGGGGGTCGGACGCGTCCGTTCGGCGGTCTGCCGGTATGCGGGAACCTGCTTCTGACGAGGGCTCACGGGGCCGCGGCGGGATCGCTCGGGGCGCGTGGGCAGGACCTGGCGCGGGCGTCGGCAGGACCCGGCGCGGGTGTCACGGGACCCGGTGCCGGGCGCCCCGGGGACTCGGCGCGGGCGGGCGCGGATCACCGCACGGCAGCCTCTACCGTGGGCGGATGCCCTACTTCGACGCCGCGTCCGCCGCCCCGCTGCACCCCGTCGCCCGCCAGGCACTGCTCGCCTCCCTGGACGAGGGCTGGGCCGATCCGGCCCGCCTCTACCGGGAGGGACGGCGGGCCCGGCTGCTCCTCGACGCGGCGCGGGAGGCGGCGGCGGAGGCCGTGGGCTGCCGTCCGGACGAGCTGGTGTTCACTCCTTCGGGGACCCGTGCGGTTCACGCCGGAATCTCCGGAGTCCTCGCGGCGCGTCGGCGTGTCGGGAACCGGCTCGTCGTCTCCGCGGTCGAACACTCCTCCGTCCTGCACGCCGCCGAGACGCACGCGGCGGCGGGCGGCGCGGTGACCGAGGTGCCGGTGGGCCGGTCCGGGGCGGTGGACGCGGCCCGGTTCGCGGCGGCCCTCGATGCCGGGACGGCCCTGGCGTGTCTCCAGTCGGCCAACCACGAGGTGGGCACCGAGCAGCCGGTGGCCGAGACGGCCGAGGCCTGCCGGGCGGCCGGCGTGCCGCTCCTCGTGGACGCGGCCCAGTCGCTCGGCTGGGGACCCGTGGACGGCGACTGGTCGCTGCTCACGGCGAGCGCGCACAAGTGGGGCGGTCCGGCGGGGGTGGGCCTGCTCGCCGTACGCAAGGGGGTCAGGTTCGCGCCCCAAGGCCCCTCCGACGAGCGGGAGTCGGGCCGGGCGCCCGGCTTCGAGAACCTGCCGGCGATCGTGGCGGCGGCGGCCTCGCTCCGGGCGGTCCGGGCGGAGGCGGAGACCGAGGGGGCGCGGCTGCGGGCCCTGGTGGACCAGATCAGGGCGCGGGTGCCGGAGCTGGTGCCGGACGTGGAGGTGGTGGGCGATCCGGTGCGGCGGCTCCCCCACCTGGTCACGTTCTCCTGTCTCTATGTCGACGGGGAGACGCTGCTGCACGAGCTGGACCGGGAGGGTTTCTCCGTTTCGTCCGGTTCGTCGTGTACGAGTTCGACGCTGACGCCCAGCCATGTGCTGCGCGCCATGGGGGTGCTGAGCGAGGGGAACGTACGGGTGTCCCTGCCGGCCGGGACCGCGGCGGAGGACGTGGACGGCTTCCTCGACGTCCTGCCGCGGGTGGTGGCGGAGGTACGGGAGCGGCTCGGCGCCCCGGCCGCGGCCGCGGCCCCCGCGGCGGCTGCCGGTCCGCTCGTCGTGGACGCCCTGGGCAAGCGCTGCCCGATCCCGGTGATCGAACTGGCGAAGGTGTTCGGAGAGGTGCCGGTGGGCGGCACGGTGACGGTTCTGTCGGACGACGAGGCGGCTCGGCTCGACATTCCGGCGTGGTGCGAGATGCGGGGGCAGGAGTACGTGGGGGAGGAGCCGTCGCCGCGGGGCGGCTCGGCGTACGTGGTCCGCCGGGTGACGTGAGGCGGGCAGCGGAGAGCCCCGTGGCGAGCGGTCGCCACGGGGCCCGGGGGGTCAGGGGTCAGCTCAGGTGGGACTGGACCTCGGTGGCCGCGTCCTCGCCGTACGCCTTCGTGAAGCGCTCCATGAAGTGGGCGCGGCGCAGCGTGTACTCCTGGGTGCCCAGCGTCTCGATGACGAGGGTGGCGAGCATGCAGCCGACCTGCGCGGCCCGCTCCAGGCCGACGCCCCACGACAGACCGGTGAGGAAGCCGGCGCGGAACGCGTCGCCGACGCCCGTCGGGTCGACCTTGGCGGTCTCCTCGGGGCAGCCGACCTCGATCGGGGTGTCGCCGACGCGCTCGATGCGCACACCGCGCGAGCCGAGCGTGGTGACCCGGTGGCCGACGCGGCCGAGGATCTCGGCGTCGGTCCAGCCCGTCTTGGACTCGATGAGGCCCTTCTCGTACTCGTTGGAGAAGAGGTAGGTCGCCCCGTCGAGGAGGGTGCGGATCTCGTCGCCGTTCATGCGCGCGATCTGCTGCGAGAAGTCGGCGGCGAAGGGGATCGCCCGCGTCTTGCACTCCTCCGTGTGGCGGAGCATCGCCTCGGGGTCGTCGGCGCCGATCAGGACCAGGTCGAGCCCGCCCACCCGGTCGGCGACGGCCTTGAGCTCGATCAGCCGGGCCTCGCTCATCGCGCCCGTGTAGAAGGAGCCGATCTGGTTGTGGTCCTTGTCGGTGGTGCAGACGAAGCGGGCGGTGTGCAGGACCTCGGAGATGCGCACCGAGGCGGTGTCGACGCCGTGCCGGTCGAGCCATGCGCGGTATTCGTCGAAGTCGTAGCCGGCCGCGCCCACGAGGATGGGGCTGCCGCCGAGCTGTCCCATGCCGAAGCAGATGTTGGGGCCGACGCCTCCGCGCCGGACGTCGAGGTTGTCGACGAGGAAGGAGAGGGACACCGTGTGGAGCTGGTCGGCCACCAGTTGGTCGGCGAACCGGCCGGGGAAGGTCATGAGGTGGTCGGTGGCGATGGAGCCGGTGACTGCGATGCGCACGGCGGGTGCTCCTGCGGGAATCGATAGGGGCGCGCGAAGCGCTCGAATGAAGGGTGGTGGTGGGCGACGGGCGGGCGACAGTTCACGCTACCCGTTCGGTCGCGGACTGCCGAGCAGTGGAAACTACCCCAGAGTAGGGCTTTTCTCCGGAGTGGTGCGGTGCATACGGTGCGGCCATGACCACGTACCCCGCTCCACGTGAGCGACACGAGTCCGAGTCGAGCCTCGCCGAGCTGTGCGGCGACGGCGCTCGGATGGCCCCCCACTGGGTCACCGAGGTCTCCCCCGCCCCCGCTCCGGTGTCCCCCGCACTGATCCACGGGGTGGTCGTGCCGGCCGCCTCGGCGCGGCTGATCGACGCCACCGCGGAGTACGGCGGCTGACGGACGGGAACCGTCCGGCCCTCCGCTCCGTCCCATCGGCGTCCGGTCGAGACGAGGGAGCTGTGCGGTGAGCGGTACGGAGAACGTACGGAGGCGACGGAACGTCCTGGCCGCCTCGGTGGCGGCGGGTGTGCTGCTCGCCGGGGGCGGTGGCGTCTACCTCGCCACCGCGGCGTCCGGTGGCAGCGGGAGCGGGACCGAGGCACGGGCCGGCGACGCGGCCGGGCCGCCCCCGCCGCTGCGGCTCGGGAGCGACGGCGCCGAGACACGGGGCGGTCCGGGGATCGCGCCCGGCGAGCCGGACCCCGGCGGCGGCCCGAACGGGACCGTCTACACAGCCAAGGGCCCACTCCCCCAGGGGCCCTCCTCGGCCGCGGTCCACCGGCCCGGGGGCCTGGTCACCTCGGCGGAGGTGACCAGGCTGGCCGAGGCGCTCGGTGTCCCCGGGAGCCCCGCCCTCGTGGGCGACGTCTGGACGATCCGGCCCGAGAAGGACGGTTCGGGGCCGCGCCTCGACGTGACGCGGAAGGCGCCGGGGAACTGGACGTACTCCTGGTACGAGGGCGGCCCCGCGGGTGACACCTGTCTCAAGGGCAAGGCCTGTCCTCCGCCGGGAGAGACGAAGCCCTCGCCGGGCGGTACGCCGCTGAGCGAGGCGGCGGCGAAGGCGGCGGCCGCCCCCGTCCTGAAGGTCCTCGGGCAGGACGACGCGAAGGTCTCCGCGACCCAGGTGATGAACGGTTCGGTACGGGTGGTCAACGCCGATCCGGTGGTGGGCGGGCTGCCGACCTACGGCTGGTCCACCGGGCTGCACATCGCGCGGGACGGCCGGACGGTGGCCGGGAGCGGGACGCTCAAGGAGCCGGCCGAGGGTGCCGTGTATCCGGTGATCGGGGCCGCGAAGGCGCTGGCCCGGCTGAACGAGGACTCGAAGGGCACCGGCCCGATCGGCATCGGGGGCTGCGCCACCGCCCCGCCCGCCGGCCAGGCGCCGGACGCGGGCCGGCCGGACGTCGGGACCGGCCAGGAGCCGGCGCCGGGGAACGCCGCCCCGACCCCGCCCTGCGAGTCGATCGTGGACATGGCGCCCCCGGAGCAGGTGCCGGTGACGGGTGCGGTGTTCGGTCTCGCCGCGCGGGACGTGGACGGCGAGCGGCTGCTCGTACCGTCATGGCTGTTCACGGCGGATCCGGCGGGCGGGGCGCCGTACACGGTGGTGCAGCCGGCGGTGGCTCCCGAGTACCTGACGCCGCCGGCGAAGCCCTCGCCGACGCCTTCCCAGCCGGACGCCACCGCGCCGGTGCGGCAGATCGAGTCGTTCCGGACGGAGGGCGACGGCCGGAAGCTGACGGTCAGCTTCTGGGGCGGGGTGTGCAGCACGTACACCGTGACGGCGGAGGAGAGCCCGTCGCGGGTGTCGGTGCGGGTCGCCGAGAAGCCGATCGACCCGGACCGGGTGTGCATCCTGGTCGCCAAGGAGATCACGCGGACCGTGACGCTCCAGAGCCCGCTGGGCGACCGGCCCGTGGTGGACGCGGCCAGCGGGGAAGCGGTGCCTCGGCGCTAGGTCGTGTCTGATTCGCGCCGCGGGGCATACGTGAGGGCGGCGGCCCGGGATCTCTCCCGGGCCGCCGCCCTCACGCGTACAGCCTGTGCGGCTTAGCTGAACGAGTCGCCGCAGGCGCAGGAGCCCGTGGCATTGGGGTTGTCGATGGTGAAGCCCTGCTTCTCGATGGTGTCGACGAAGTCGATCGAGGCACCGCCGAGGTACGGGGCGCTCATGCGGTCGGTGACGACCTTGACGCCGTCGAAGTCCTTCACGACATCGCCGTCGAGCGAACGCTCGTCGAAGAACAGCTGGTAACGCAGGCCGGAGCAGCCGCCGGGCTGAACGGCGACGCGCAGGGCCAGGTCCTCGCGGCCTTCCTGGTCGAGGAGGCCCTTGACCTTGGCCGCGGCGGCGTCGGACAGGAGGATGCCGTCGCTGACAGTGGTCTTCTCGTCCGATACGGACATCTGCTTCTCTCCCGGTGTGTACGGAGACTGCTTGCCGACGGTTGCAACCGACGGTGCCCCGGATTCATTCCGGGCGGAGTGGGGTTTCCCTCCTTCATGCTCGCACACCCTGTCCAAGTGCGCGGACGGCGAATTCGTCACATCGACACTATGGACATCGTCATGGTGACGTGAAGCGGTTATGATAGATAGCGTCATTTCGACGAAAAGGCGTTGCCCGAAGACCCCGAACACCCCGAAGAAAGGGTGCGTGACGTGACCACCGCCCATGCCCGTCATGAGCTCGATGTGCAGCCGACGCCGCTCGCCCTTCTCCTGCTCGGCCGCGAGGCCGACCCGAAGAGCGAGCGCGGCGTGGAGTGCCCCGGCGATCTGCCGTCGCCGTCCGACCCGGATCTCGTGGAGCGCGCCCGCGCGGCCAAGGAGAGGCTCGGGGACAAGGTCTTCGTGCTCGGCCACCACTACCAGCGCGACGAGGTCATCCAGTTCGCCGACGTCACCGGCGACTCCTTCAAGCTCGCGCGTGACGCGGCGGCCAAGCCCGAGGCCGAGTACATCGTGTTCTGCGGTGTGCACTTCATGGCGGAGTCGGCCGACATCCTCACCGGCGACGACCAGAAGGTCGTCCTGCCCGACCTCGCGGCCGGCTGCTCGATGGCCGACATGGCCACCGCCGAGCAGGTCGCCGAGTGCTGGGACGTGCTGACCGAGGCCGGTGTCGCCGACCAGGTCGTGCCGGTCTCGTACATGAACTCCTCGGCCGACATCAAGGCCTTCACCGGCAAGCACGGGGGCACCATCTGCACCTCGTCCAACGCCGAGCGGGCCCTGAACTGGGCCTTCGAGCAGGGGGAGAAGGTGCTGTTCCTGCCCGACCAGCACCTGGGCCGGAACACCGCGGTGCGCGACATGGGAATGTCGCTCGACGACTGCGTCCTGTACAACCCGCACAAGCCCAACGGCGGCCTGACCGTCGAGGAGCTGCGGAACGCCAGGATGATCCTGTGGCGGGGCCACTGCTCGGTGCACGGCCGCTTCTCGCTGGACTCGGTGAACGACGTGCGCGAGCGCATCCCGGGCGTGAACGTGCTCGTCCACCCCGAGTGCCGCCACGAGGTCGTCGCCGCCGCGGACTACGTGGGCTCGACCGAGTACATCATCAACACCCTGGAGGCGGCCCCGGCCGGCTCGAAGTGGGCGATCGGCACCGAGCTGAACCTGGTCCGCCGCCTGGCGAACCGTTACGCCGACCAGGGCAAGGAGATCGTCTTCCTCGACAAGACGGTCTGCTTCTGCTCGACCATGAACCGCATCGACCTGCCGCACCTGGTGTGGACCCTGGAGTCCCTGGCCGACGGCAAGCTCGTCAACCAGATCCAGGTCGACACGGAGACGGAGAGCTTCGCGAAGCTGGCCCTGGAGCGGATGCTCGCTCTGCCGTAACGGTTCTCCGCCGTCACGGTTCTCCGCCGCCTGCGCCGAAGGGCGCCCCGCACGATCGCGGGGCGCCCTTCGCCGTACCTGCCGGGGCTCGGACTCAGTCCAGGACGTCGAGCAGGCCCGCGTCGACCGGGGTGACGTCCGGCTGCTCCGGGTTCCGCGTCACGTCGTCCTTCGCCTTGGCCTTCGTCTCGGCCTTCGCCGTCCGCTTCGCCGCCTTCTTCTTCGCGCGGCGCTCCTTGCGGAGCTCCACCATCGCGTAGAGCGTCGGGACGAGGAGCAGGGTCAGCAGCGTCGAGGTGATCAGACCGCCGATCACCACCACGGCCAGCGGCTGGGCGATGAAGCCGCCCTCGCCGGTGATGCCGAGGGCCATCGGCAGCAGGGCGAAGATGGTCGCGAGGGCGGTCATCAGGATCGGGCGGAGCCGGTGCCGGCCACCCTCGATCACCGCTTCGACGACGCCCAGGCCCTTGGCCCGGTACTGGTTGATCAGGTCGATCAGGACGATCGCGTTGGTGACGACGATGCCGATGAGCATCAGCATGCCGATCATCGCCGGGACGCCCATCGCGGTGTCGGTGACGATGAGCAGACCGAGCGCGCCGGTCGCCGCGAACGGGATGGAGACCAGCAGGATCAGCGGCTGGATCAGCGACCTGAAGGTCGCCACCAGCAGCATGAAGACGATCGCGATGGCCGCGAGCATCGCCAGGGCCAGGCTGAGCTGGGCCTCCTCCAGGTCCTCCGAGGCACCGCCGATGGTGGCCGTGGCGCCCGTCGGCAGGTCGAGCGCGTCGATCTTCTGCGTGAGGGCGAGGCTCACCGCGCCGGTGTCGTCGCCGACCGGCTTGGCCGTCACCGTCGCGGTGCGGGCGCCGTCGACCCTGGTCATGGAGACCGGACCGGGGACCAGCTCGACGGTGGCGATGTCACCGAGCTTCACCGGGCCGAGGGGCAGCGCCTTGAGCTCGGCCAGGGTGGTGGCCGGGCGGGCCGAGGTGATGAGGACGTCCCGCTCGCTGTCGTCGAGGGTCGCCTTGGCGGCCGGGGTGCCCCGGACGGCCTGGGCCACGATCATGCCGAGCGAGCCGGAGTCGAACCCGGCGTCGGCCGCCGCGGGCTTCGCCGTGACGGAGACGCGCGGCACGGACTGCGAGAGGTCGCTCTGCACGTCGGTGACGTCCTTGAGCCCGGCGACGGCCGCCCGGACCTGCTCCGACGCCTTCTTGAGGACCTCGGGGTCGGCGGCCTTGACGACCACGCTCAGGTCCTGGCTGCCGAAGCCGTCACCTGCCGTGAGGGTGGTCTCGCCGACCCCGTCGAGGGCGCCGAGGCCCTTCTCGATGGCGTCGCGCGTCTTCTCGAACGAGGCGGACTCCTCCAGGCTGACCTGGTACGAGGCCTGGTTGGAGCCGGTGCCGCCGCCGAAGGCCGCCATGAATCCGGAGGAGCCGACGGTGACCTGGTAGTCCTTGACGCCCTCGGTCTCCCCGAGGAGCTTCTCGATCTTCTTCGCGGCCTCGTCGGAGGCGCTCAGGCTGGAGCCGGGCGCCAGCTCCTGCTTGATGCTGAGGACGTTCTGGTCGCCCGGCTCGAAGAAGTTCGTCTTCAGGAGCGGGGTCATGCCGAGGGTGACGACCAGGACGGCGAACGCGATGCCGAGGCTCGCGAGGCGGCGACGGGTCGCGAACCGCAGGACCGGCACGTACAGGCGCTGGAGGCGGCTCTTCTCCTCCTTCTCCTCGGCCAGCCTGCGGGCCTCCGCGAGGTCCTCCGAGGTGCCCTGGGGGGCGCGGAGGAACCAGTACGAGAGGACGGGGACCACGGTCAGGGAGACGAGCAGCGAGGCCAGCAGGGCGGCCGTCACCGTCAGCGAGAAGGAACCGAACATCGCGCCGACGATGCCGCCGACCAGGCCGATCGGCAGGAAGACGGCGACGGTGGTGAGGGTCGAGGAGGTGACGGCGCCGGCCACCTCACGGACCGCGGTGAGGATCGCCTCGCGGCGCTCCTCGCCGTAGCCGAGGTGACGCTTGATGTTCTCCAGGACCACGATCGAGTCGTCGACGACCCGGCCGATGGCGATGGTGAGCGCGCCGAGGGTCAGCATGTTCAGGGAGAGGTCCCGCGTCCACAGCACGATGAGGGCGAGGACGACCGAGAGCGGGATGGACACCGCGGTGACCAGGGTCGAGCGGATCGACGTGAGGAAGACCAGGATCACCAGGACGGCCATGACGAGGCCGAGCGCGCCCTCGGTGGTCAGTCCGGAGACGGCCTTCGCGACGGCCGGGCCCTGGTCGGAGACGACGGTCAGCTCGGCGCCCGCGCCGAGGTCCTCGCGCAGCCCTGACAGCTTCTCCTGGACGGCGTCGGAGATGGCGACGGCGCTGCCGTCCTTGTCCATGGTGGCCATCACGGCGAGGCTGGGCTTGCCGTTGGTGCGGGTCAGGGAGGTGCGCGGGGACTCCTCCTGACGGACGGTGGCCACGTCGCCGAGGCGGACGGCCTTGCCCTTGCCGGGGACGGCCGCCGGGATGCGCAGGTCCTCGATCTGCCGCAGCGAGGTGAAGCCGCCGCCGACCTGGACCGTGCGGTTCTTGCCGTCCTCCGCGAAGGAGCCGGCCGGCATGGTGCCGCCGCCGGAGCGCAGGGCCTCGGCCAGCTTCATGCCGCTGAGCCCGGCCGCGGCGAGCTTCCGCTCGTCGGGGGTGACGGAGACCTGGAGGTCCTGGACACCGCTGACGGAGACCTGGGCGACGCCGTCGATGCCCTCCAGGGTGGGCACGACGGTCCGTTCGAGCAGGTCCGCCAGGGCCTGCGGGTCCTTGTCGGAGGAGGCGGCGAGGACCACGGTCGGCATGTCGTCCGTCGAACCGGCCACGACCTGCGGGTCGACCGTGTCGGGCAGCTGCGCACGGGCGCGGTTGACCGCCTGCTGGACGTCGGCCACGAGCTGCTTCGTCGACTGGTCGCCGTAGTCGAAGGTGGCCATCACGAGGGCCATGCCCTCGGAGGCGGTGGAGGTGACCGACGTGAGGCCGTCGACGGCCTTCAGGTTGTTCTCCAGGGGCTCGACGACCTGCTTCTCGACCACATCGGGAGAGGCACCCTGGTACGGGGCGAGGACCGAGACCATGGGCAGCTCGATCGAGGGGAACAACTGCTGCTTCAGCTGCGGTATCGCGATCGCCCCGAACACGAGCGCGACGATGGACATCAGACCGATCAGGGCCCGTTGCGCGAGGCTGAATCTGGACAGCCAGGACATGGGGTCTCTCTTCTGTGGCGTACTCGTCGGCAGGCGGGAGCAGCCAAGACCCCGGCCCTGATCCGCTGGATCCGCCGGGGGCGCCCCCCACCTATACGATCTGCCATCGCCGCCCGGAAGTCCTCGGCCCCCGGGTCCACATCCTTATCCCGCGCATACCGCGTCTGGAGTACGCGGGAGCCCCCGGTCACTCCACCCTCGGACGTACCAGTCCCGATTCGTAGGCGGTGACCACCAGCTGGGCCCTGTCGCGGGCGCCGAGCTTGGCCATGGCCCGGTTGACATGCGTCTTCACGGTGAGGGGGCTGACGTCGAGCCGCTCGGCGATCTCGTCGTTCGACAGGCCGCCCCCGACGAGGACGAGGACCTCCCGCTCCCGGGCGGTGAGCGTGGCGAGCCGCTCCGTGCGGGCCCCGCCGCCCGGGCCCTCCGCCTGCGCGCCGCCGCCCTGCGCCAGGAAGGAGGCGATCAGGCCCTTCGTCGCGGCCGGGGAGAGCAGCGCCTCGCCCGCGTGGGCGATCCGGATCGCGCCGAGCAGCTCCTCGGGCTCCGCCCCCTTGCCGAGGAAGCCGGACGCCCCGGCGCGCAGTGCCTGCACGACGTACTCGTCGACCTCGAAGGTGGTCAGCATGACGATCCGTACGTCGGAGAGTCCGGGTTCGGCCGTGATCATGCGGGTGGCCGCGAGGCCGTCGGTGCCCGGCATCCGGATGTCCATCAGGACGACGTCGGGCCGCTCCGAGCGGGCGAGGTCCAGCGCCTCGGCGCCGTCGGCCGCCTCGCCGACGACCTCCATGTCCGGTTCGGAGTTCACCAGGACCTTGAAGGCGCTGCGCAGCAGGGCCTGGTCGTCGGCGAGCAGTACCCGGATGGTCATGTGTCCTCCCCCGTACGGGACGTCACCGGCAGTATCGCCTGTACGCGGAAACCGCCGCCGTACCGGGGGGCGGCGGTCAGGGTGCCGCCGAGCGCGCCGACCCGTTCGCGCATGCCGAGCAGGCCGTGGCCGCCGGAGTCCACGGGGGCGGCCTGCGGCTGCGGGGCGCCGTTGTCGAGGACGGTGATCTCGACCGTACAGCCCACCCGGACGACGCTCACCTCGGCCTGGGCGTCCGGTCCCGCGTGCTTGCGCACGTTGGTCAGGGCCTCCTGCACGATCCGGTACGCGGCGAGGTCGACGGTCCCGGGCAGCGGCCTGTCCCCGTCGGAGCGGGCCAGGGTCACCGGGAGCCCGGCCTTGCGGAAGGTGTCGAGGAGCCCGTCGAGCACGGCGAGGCCGGGGGCCGGTTCGGTGGGGGCCTCGGGGTCGCCGGACTGGCGCAGCAGACCCACGGTGGCGCGGAGCTCGTCGAGCGCTGAGCGGCTGGCCTCCCGCACGTGTGCGAGGGCCTCCTTGGCCTGGTCGGGGCGCTTGTCCATGACATGGGCCGCTACGCCGGCCTGGACGTTCACCAGGGCGATGTGGTGGGCGACGACGTCGTGGAGGTCGCGGGCGATCCGCAGCCGTTCCTCGGCGACCCGGCGGCCCGCCTCCTCCTCGCGGGTGCGTTCGGCGCGTTCGGCGCGCTCCCGTATCGCGTCGACGAAGGCCCGGCGGCTGCGGACGGCGTCCCCGGCGGCCGCGGCCATGCCGGTCCACGCGAAGACGCCGAGGTTCTCCTGCGCGTACCACCGGGTCGGGCCGAAGATCATGGCGGCGGCGGTGAGCACGGCCATCGTGACGAGCCCGACGCGCCAGGTGGTGGGGCGGTCGGTGCGGGAGGCGACCGTGTAGAGGGCGACGACGGCGCTCATGGCGATGGGGGCGGGCCTGGTGTCGTTGATCAGCTCGAAGAGCGTGATCGTCACGGTGAAGCAGAGCACGCGGAAGGGGTGGCGGCGGCGCAGCACGAGCGCGGCCGCCCCGGCGACCATGATCAGCACGCTCCACACGTCGGGCGTGTGGTCGCCGAAGGTCGGCCCGTCCGGACTGCCGTGCGGGTCGGTGAAGGACCCGGCGATCATCGCGACGAGCGCGCCGAACGCGATGGTCGCGTCGAAGGCGAGCGGGTGGTCGCGGAAGCAGTCGCGGACGCGGGTGTAGAGCGTGCCGGTGGCGGGGCCGGTGGAGGTCACGGGGCACCACGGTACGGGGCGGAACCCTGGGCCGGGGGCTCGGGCGGTACGGGGGCGGGGGTGGTGTGCCGGTGCGCCGGTGTGTCTCCGTGCGGGTGCACCGGTACGGGCGGGGGAACGGGCGCGGGGCCGCGGCCCCCGGACAGCGCGCTGTCCCGCCGCCCCTGGCGGGGTGGCGGGACGGTGGTGCGTCGTTGGTGCGTCAGCCGGGGATCAGGCCGTCGTCGGAGAGCATCTCCCTGACCTCGTCGAGGCTCGCGTCCTGAGCCGGGAGGATCAGCTCCGAAGGCTCCAGGGCGTCGTCCGGGAGCGGCTCACCGATCCGCCGGACCGCGTCCAGAAGGGCACCCAGCGTGCGCCGGAACCCTTCCCCGTCCCCCGATTCCATCTCGTCGAGCAGCTCGTCGTCGAGCTTGTTCAGCTCGACGAAGTGGCTGTCGGCCAGTACCCACTGGCCCTCCCCCATGATCCGTACGATCATGACGCGTCCTGTCTGTCGGCTGCCGCGACTTCTCGGAGCTGCTTCTCGAAGCTACTTCTCGAAGCGCGGGTGGGACTGCTGCTGGCCGCGGTCCTGCGGCGCCGCCGCACCGCCGCCCTCGAGGGCCTGCTGCTGCGCCGACGGGCCACCGGCCAGCTCCGCCTTCATGCGCTGGAGCTCCAGCTCGACGTCCGTACCGCCGGAGAGCCGGTCCAGCTCCGCCTGGATGTCGTCCTTCGCCAGACCGGACTGGTCGTCCAGGGCGCCCGAGGCGAGCAGCTCGTCGATCGCGCCCGCGCGGGCCTGGAGCTGCGCGGTCTTGTCCTCGGCCCGCTGGATCGCGAGGCCGACGTCGCTCATCTCCTCCGAGATGCCGGAGAACGACTCGGCGATCCGCGTCTGGGCCTGGGCGGCCGTGTAGGTCGCCTTGATGGTCTCCTTCTTGGTGCGGAAGGCGTCGACCTTCGCCTGCAGACGCTGGGCGGCGAGAGTGAGCTTCTCCTCCTCGCCCTGCAGCGTCTGGTGCTGCACCTCCAGGTCGCTGACCTGCTGCTGGAGCGCGGCACGCCGGGACAGCGCCTCGCGCGCCAGGTCCTCACGGCCGAGCGCGAGCGCCTTGCGGCCCTGGTCCTCCAGCTTGGCGGACTGGCCCTGCAGCTGGTTCAGCTGCAGTTCGAGCCGCTTGCGGGAGGTGGCGACGTCGGCGACACCCCGCCGCACCTTCTGCAGCAGCTCCAGCTGCTTCTGGTAGGAGTAATCGAGCGTTTCGCGCGGATCCTCGGCCCGGTCAAGGGCCTTGTTCGCCTTCGCGCGGAAGATCATCCCCATACGCTTCATGACACCGCTCATGGGCTTCGCGCGCCCCCTTCTGACGGACTTCGGCTCCAGCTCTTCGACAGGATCCACACTACGGGCCCTGTCTCCATTACCGCACTGTTCGGAGCGGGATGCGCTCCTCCCCAAGGACGACTGCGCCCGGTGATCCCTCCCGCGCAGGGTGTAGACGGATCTAGGGGAGAACACGCACGTCCTCCGGTACGTACCGCCGAAGACGCAGTCCGTTAGCGGATCGTTCCCGCCCGACATGGGGTTCATGCTCGTCACCCCGTACCCTTGGGTTTTGTGTTCCGTAGCCGTTCGAAGGACGAGAAGGCCCCCACCGCCAAGGTGACGGATGACCTCTCCAGCAAGCAGCCCCGCGACCCTGAGGCCCCCAAGGGCCGCCCGACCCCGAAGCGGAGTGAGGCGCAGACCCAGCGCCGGCGCGCCGCGACGGTGCCGACCGACCGCAAGGAGGCCGCCAAGCGCCAGCGCGAGGCACGCCGCTCGGACCTGGCCCGTCAGCGCGAAGCGCTGGCCAGTGGCGACGAGCGTTATCTGCCGGCCCGCGACAAGGGTCCGGTCCGCCGCTTCGTGCGCGACTTCGTCGACTCCCGGTTCGCGATCGCCGAGTTCTTCCTGCCGATGGCCGTGGTGATCCTCGTGCTGTCGCTGTTCGGCAACACCAACCGGGCGCTGCAGAACATCTCCCTGCTGCTCTGGCTCGGTGTGATCATCCTGATCGTCATCGACTCCGTCGGCATCTGGCTCCGCCTGCGGAAGCAGCTGGGCGAGCGCTTCCCGGACGAGCCGAAGCGCGGCGCCATCGCCTACGGCCTGATGCGCACGCTTCAGATGCGCCGACTGCGACTGCCGAAGCCGCAGGTCAAGCGCGGAGAGCGGCCCTGAGCGCCGACAGTTCGGAGCCCGTCGAGCGGGCGTTCGGCGCGGCGACGTCGGAGGCGGGCGGCCCGGTGCTGCCCGCCGTCGCGCACTGGCCCGCCGGTTCCGGCGGGCTGCGCGACACCATCCGGCAGGAGATCGTCGCCCGGCAGCTCGACGAGCAGATATCGGGCCGCTACCCCGTGGGGCAGCGGCTGCGGATCCTCGACGCGGGCATGGGGCCGGGCACGCAGGCCCTGCGCCTCGCGCGCGCCGGCCACACCGTGACCGGCCTCGAAGCCGATCCCGAACTGCTCAAGGCGGCCCGCGACTCGCTGGCCACGGAGCCCGCCGGGATCCGTGAGCGGGTCCGGCTGATCGAGGGCGACGGTCGCGAGACCGGGGTGCACTTCCTGCCCGGCAGCTTCGACGTGGTCCTCTGCCACGGCGTCCTCATGTACGCGGACGAGCCGGACGCGCTGCTCGCGGGCCTGGCGCGGATGCTGGCGCCCGGCGGACTGCTCTCCCTGGTCGTGCGCAACGCCGACGCCCTCGCCATGCGGCCGGGGCTCGCCGGGGACTGGTCCGGTGCGCTCACCGGCTTCGACTCGGACGTCTACACGGACGACCTCGGCATCAAGGTGCGGGCCGACCGGCTGGACGCGCTGACGGCGACGCTCGCCGGGATCGCGGCGCCGCTGCACGCCTGGTACGGGGTACGGGTCTTCACGGACGGCATCCCCGCGGCGGCGGGTCTGCCGGCCGCCGAGGAACTGGAGCGGCTGCTCGCCGCCGAGGACCGGGCGGGGCGCACGGAGCCGTACCGGCGGATCGCGGCGCTGCTGCACCTGTGCGGGGTACGGGGCTGATCGCCCCGCGGGGCCCGGACCTGGACGTGCGGGTTCGGCACCCCTGATCGGGTGCGCTCGCCGGGCCCCGGGCGGGGAGGAAACAGACACTCCGGGCATGGACGTCTTCCGTGCCCAGGCCCGTACCCGTACCCGTACACATGCCTGTACTCGTGTCCCGCGCCTCCTTCTGCCGCTGACCGCCGCGGCATGCGCCGTCACGCTCGTCGGCGGCTGCTCCTCGGCCACCGGGGACACGGCCGCGCCGGAACGCTCCACCCAGGCGGCGGCGCTCGCCGCGAACGACCTCCAGGACGACTACCAGGCCGTCATCAAGAACGTCCTGCCGTCGGTCGTGCAGATCGACGCCGAGAACAGTCTCGGCTCCGGCGTCGTCTACGACGCCGAGGGGCACATCGTCACCAACGCGCACGTCGTCGGCCAGGAGAAGACCTTCAAGGTCACGGCCGCCACGGGCGGGCAGCCGGTCGACGCCCGGCTCGTCTCCACGTACCCCGAGCAGGACCTCGCCGTCATCCGGCTGGAGTCCCCTCCCCAGGGCCTCAAGCCGGCGAAGTTCGGCGATTCGACGGCCGTCGACATGGGACAGATCGTCCTCGCGATGGGCTCGCCCCTCGGGCTCTCCGGGAGCGTCACCCAGGGCATCGTCTCCGCGACCGGCCGAACGGTCAGTGAGGGACGGACCGGGGGCGGCACCGGCGCGACCATCGGGAACATGGTCCAGACGTCGGCCGCGATCGCCGGCCGGGCGAGGAGGTGACGGTGGTGTACGTGCGGGGCGGGTCCACGAAGAAGGCGGAGGTCACGCTCGGCGAGATGAAGGCCCCACGGGCCTCCGTTCAGCGGGGCCGCGCCCCACCGTGTGGGCAGTCGTCCCGCTGGGCGGGACGGGTGGGCACACGGGACGGCGCCCATGGCGGCGCCTCGCCCCTTGCGCCTGGACCCACACCAGCAGCGCGGCGCACCCAGGGTGCGGGTTCAGGCGCGAAAGCCTAGGCCCGGCAAGGGGCGCCGTCCGTTGTGCCCACCCTCCCCCAAGCTCTCGGCTTCGCTCGAGCAGGGGGGACCCCCATCGCCCCAGCGGAACGACTGCCCACAACGGGGGTGGGCCCGCCCCGGCGGCGGCTGTCCGCAACGGGGTGGGTGGGCCCGCCCCGGCGGAACGGCTGCACACCGGGCGAACGACGGGGGTAGCGACGGTCACGCGGCGGCGGTGCGGGGGCCGAGGTCCCCGCACCCCCCGGCTGCCGGGCGCTCTAGCCCTCCGCGTCCAGGGGCATCGGGCCGTAGATCTTCGTGCCGTCCTCCGACAGGGTCACCTGGGCCGCGCCACCCCCCAGGAGGTCACGCCAGTGTTCGCCGATCCAGCTTTCCGCGTCGCCCTGGGTGGTGAACTCCTCCGGAGTCACCACCGGCTCGACCTCCGTGCCGTCGGACTTCTCGAACCGCCACGTCCATGCCATGTCCGCCTCCTGGCGCTCACCGGATGATCGGTTTCCTGCCCGCAGCGTAGCCGGGCGCGCACGGCTCGCGGTGGCGCGGGAGGATCTGAGGGTGGAACTGACTCTGCTCGGCACCGGCGCCCCGCTCGGGCTCCCCCGCCCCGACTGTCCCTGCGCCGTGTGCGCGCTCTCCCGCGGGCCCCGGGCCCGCGCCGCGACGGCACTGCTCGTGGACGGGGCCCTGCTGCTCGATCTGACGCCGGGCGCCCCGCTCGCGGCGGCCCGTTCGGGTCATTCGCTGGTCGGGGTGCGGCAGGTCCTGCTGACCCATCCGCACGACGGGCCCGCCGTCGAACTGCCCGCGGGGCTTCCGACCGCCGGGCGGGTGCCGGACGGACAGGAGTTGACGCTGATCAGCGGGCACCGGGTGCGGGCCGTCGCGATGGACTCCCCCGGCACCGGGTACGAGGTGACCTCGGCCGAGGGCGAGCGGCTGCTCTATCTGCCGCCGGGCGGGGCCCCGGCGGGGCTCCCTGAGGACCACGGGGTGCCGTACGACATGGTGCTGGCCGATGTGACGGGCCGCCCGGACGCTCTCGCGCGGCTGCGGGCGGCGGGCGCGGTCGGACCGGCGACCGAGGTGATCGCGGTGCACCTGGACCACGACGCGCCGACCGGCGCCGAGCTGGACCGGCGGCTCGCGTCGGCGGGGGCGCGGGCGGTGCCGGACGGGACGACGCTGTACGTGGGCGAGTACCACGAGGTGCCGGAGGTGCCCCGGCGGACCCTGGTGACGGGCGGGGCCAGGTCGGGGAAGTCGGTGGAGGCCGAGCGGCGCCTCGAGTCGTTCCCCGAGGTGCTGTACGTGGCGACGGGCGGGAGCCGGGAGGGCGATCCCGAGTGGGCGGAGCGGGTGGGCCTGCACCGGGAGCGGCGGCCGGGTTCCTGGCGTACCGCCGAGACCTGTGACCTCGTACCCCTGCTCGCGGAGGACGGGCCCGCGCTGCTCGTCGACTGTCTGTCCCTGTGGCTGACGGACGCCATGGACCGGGTCGGCGCCTGGGACGACGAGCGGTGGGCGGCCGGCGGGCAGACGGCGCTGCGGAAGCGGACGGCGGAGCTGGTGGCGGCGGTGCGGGCGACCCGCCGTACCGTCGTGGCGGTGACGAACGAGGTCGGCTCGGGGGTGGTGCCCGCGACGGCGGCCGGGCGCAGGTTCCGGGACGAGCTGGGCCGGCTGAACGCGGCGTTCGCCGACGAGTGCGAGGAGGTCGTCCTCGTGGTCGCCGGTCAGGCTCTGGTGCTGCGCGGGTAGGGTGCGAGCCAAACGACAGGCCCCAAGCGCTCGCTGATTTGTCTCAAGGCGGAACCCGTGAATCTGGACGACTTCTCCGATCTGATCGAGCGCGCCGACGGCGGTATCCGGCGCGACGCCGAGGAGCGCCGTGAGCGGCTGATCGTGCCGCCGGGGGCGCTCGGCCGGCTCGACGAGCTGGGTGAGTGGCTGTCGGCCGCACAGGCCTCGGTCAAGGTGCGGGCGATCGAGCAGCCGAAGGTGGTGCTCTTCGCGGGCGACCACGGGGTGGCCTCGCTGGACGTGTCGGGCCGCCCGGCGGGTACCGCGCACGAGCTGGTGCGGGCGGTGCTCGACGGGGCGAGCCCGGTGGCCGTGCTCGCCCGGTCGACGGGCGTGCCGGTGCGCGTCGTGGACGCCGGTCTCGACTGCGACCCGGAGCTGCTGCCGGCCGAGGTGGTACGCCACCGGGTGCGGCGCGGCAGCGGCCGGATCGACGTGGAGAACGCGCTGACGGCCGAGGAGACCGAGGCGGCGGTCCGGCTCGGGATCGCGATCGCCGACGAGGAGGCGGACTCGGGCACCGATCTGGTGGTGCTCGGGGATCTGAGCGTCGGTGGGACGACGCCCGCGTCCACCCTGATCGCGGCCCTGTGCGGGACGGATGCGTCCGTGGTGACGGGCCGGGGCGGCGCCGGGATCGACGATCTGGCGTGGATGCGCAAGTGCGCGGCGATCCGGGACGCGCTGCGGCGGGCCCGGCCGGTCCTGGGCGACCAGTTGGAGCTGCTCGCGGCGGTCGGCGGGGCGGACCTGGCGGCGATGACCGGTTTCCTGCTCCAGGCCTCGGTGCGGCGGATGCCGGTGATCCTGGACGGTGTGGTCGGGGCGGCGTGCGCGCTCGTGGCGCAGCGGGCGGCGTTCCGGGCGCCGGACTGGTGGCTGGCGGGCCAGGTGAGCGGCGAGCCGGCGCAGGCGAAGGCCCTGGACCGGATGGCGCTCAACCCTCTGCTCGACCACGGCGTCCATGTGGGTGAGGGAACCGGGGCACTGCTCGCGCTTCCCCTCGTCCAGGCCGCGGCGGCGTTCGCCGCGGAGCTGCCCGAGCGTCCGGATCCGACCACTCCGGAGGCGTCGGACGGGTCCGAGGGGCCTGGCGGGGAGAACTGAGCGAAGACGGACTCGTCGACTCCGGAGGCGGTCACGCGCGACGCGCGCGTGGCCGTCTCAGGCGTCTCCGCACGGCAAGCACTGCCCCATATGATCGCTTTTCATGGGAGAAGTCCGCTTGTCTGCCGAAGCAGCACCCCGGGGCACCACCGCCCGTTCGCGGCGCAGCGCCGCGTTCGCCGTCTGGTACCTGCGCGTCGTCACGTTCATCAATTTCCTGAGTGCCGTCTGGGTCTCCCTCGGACAGGACCTGCGCCGGCACAACGAGGACAACTACTTCACCCCGTACATGCTCACGGCCGGCTTCGCCTCGGGGGTCTTCACCCTGTTCCTGGCGATCACCATGCGGCGCCGCAAACGGGCCGCGTGGATTCTCAACCTGGTGCTCAGCGGGCTCTTCCTGCTGCTCTTCGCGCTGGTGATGTTCTTCCCGGAGGTCCGCCGGCACGCCCAGAACTGGATCTCGCTGGTCCTGACCGCCGCCTTCGTCCTCGCCCTGCTGTTCGGCCGCAAGGAGTTCTACGCGAAGGGCGACCGCTCCAACCCGCTGCTCGCGGCGATCGTGGCGGTCGGCGGACTGCTCGTCACCTCGCTGCTCGCGGCCGTCCTGGTCACCGCCACCAACACCGCCACCGGGTCCTCCACCTTCCTGGAGCGCTGGCGGTACGGCGTGATGCGGCTGATCACCCTGGCCGCGGACGACTCCCGGTTCGCCGGCATCGCCACCCCCGGCTGGGTCGACGTCACCATCAACGTCCTGTCCACGCTGCTGCTGTTCGCGGTGCTCTTCGCCGCGTTCCGCTCCCGCCGGGCGGTCGACCCGCTGACCGAGGAGGACGAGGAACGGCTGCGGATCCTGCTTGACAAGCACGGGGACCGCGACTCGCTCGGCTACTTCGCGCTGCGCCGCGAGAAGAGCGTCGTGTGGTCGCCGAGCGAGAAGGCCGCGATCACCTACCGGGTGGTCGGCGGGGTGTCGCTCGCCTCGGGCGATCCGATCGGCGACCCCGAGGCCTGGCCGGGCGCCATCGAACCCTGGCTGGCGGAGGCGCGCGAGCACGGCTGGATCCCGGCCGTGATGGGAGCGAGCGAGGAGGCCGGCACCATCTACGCCCGGCACGGCCTCGACGCCCTGG
Organism: Streptomyces sp. NPDC051822; assembly: GCF_044452745.1. Lineage (NCBI taxonomy): Bacteria > Bacillati > Actinomycetota > Actinomycetes > Kitasatosporales > Streptomycetaceae > Streptomyces > Streptomyces sp. NPDC051822. The sequence continues at coordinate 414,258 of NZ_JBITBZ010000001.1, forward strand.
AACTGGGCGACGAGGCGATCGTGGAGACCGCTGAGTTCACCCTCGACGGGCGGGCCATGAGGACGGTCCGGCAGGCGTTCAACCGGGTCAAGCGGGCCGGGTACGAGGTCCGTATCCGGCGCCACGAGGACATTCCGGCCGAGGAGATGGCCGAGTTGCTCGGAAAGGCCGACGACTGGCGGGACGGGGCCACCGAGCGCGGCTTCTCGATGGCGCTCGGGCGGCTCGGCGACCCGCGCGACGGGCGCTGCGTGATGCTGGAGTGCACCGACGGGCAGGGCGAGCTGCGCGCCGTGCTGTCCTTCGTCCCCTGGGGGCCCAAGGGACTCTCGCTCGACCTGATGCGCCGTGACCGGGACTCCGAGAACGGCCTGATGGAGTTCATGGTCATCGAACTCCTCCAGCGGGCCGAGGAGATCGGGATCACTCAGGTCTCACTGAACTTCGCGATGTTCCGCTCCGTCTTCGAACGTGGCTCGAAGCTCGGGGCGGGGCCCGTGCTGCGCATGTGGCGTTCGCTGCTCAGCTTCTTCTCCCGCTGGTGGCAGATCGAGTCGCTGTACCGCGCCAACGCCAAGTACCGACCGATCTGGGAGCCCCGATTCATGCTCTTCGAGAAGAGTGCGGACCTGCTGCGCATCGGCCTCGCCGCCGGGCGCGCCGAAGGGTTCCTGGAGGCCCCCGGGTTGCCGAAGTGGATGCACCGCAGGCATCTGGAGAGCGGCCGTTGAGCGGGACCGCGGGCGGGTTCGCGCGCCGCGAGTGGGGTCCGCTGTCCACCGCCGTCAGGGCGGCGCTCGTGACGAGGAGGTGGCGCGCGGTCCCGATGACCCTGGCCGCCGTCTGCCTGACCGCCCTCTTCCAGGTCGTCCAGAACCAGGACTGGGGCTATCAGCCGGTCCAGAACATCGGTTCCGTACGGGCCGAGGACCCGCTGTGGCTCGCGCTCCTGCGGACCCCGCTCTCGCTCTTCGTCCCCGCGCTCGACCTGCCCGTGTGGGGCGCCCTGGCCCAGGTCCTGCTGGTGTTCGGGATCGCCGAGATCTGTCTCGGGCGGGGGCGGACGCTCGCCGTGGCCTATCTGGCCACCCTCTGCGGGACGCTGTACGCGCGCGTGGGCATCGCCCTCGGCCCGGGCACCCCGCTCGGCCTGCCCGCCACCGACGCGCAGGTGGTCGACACCGGTCCCTCGGCGGCCGTGGTGGGCCTCGCCGTGTACGTCTGCTGGCGCTACCGGGCTTTCCGGACCGGTGGGGCGGTGGTCGTGGCCATGGTCGTCGAGGTGATCGTCAAGCCGAACCTGGCGGGCAAGGAGCACCTCGCCGCCATCGCGGGCGTCCTCGTCCTGATCGCGGTCGAGGCCTGGCGCGAGCGCCTTCAGGAGCGCGGTCAGGAAGGGGTGGAGCCTCGCCCCGGGACCCGCTCCTGGAAGCCGCCGATCAAGTCCTGAGCGCGGCGCCGGACCTTGGTCCAGCGCTTGTCGTGGCGGTACGTACGGATCCGGGAGCGGGCCCGTGCCCGGTGGCGGCGGCCGTAGAACCGCCGTGACCACCAGGAACCGGGGCGGGCGAGGCGGACGGCGCCGACGAGCGCCACGAACGGGACGAGGACCCCGAGGACGGCCATCCGGAACTTCCCCTTCACCAGGGCGATCAGGATGAAGAGGAAGTTCACCGCCAGGGTCAGGAGGAAGGTGGTCCGGTCCTGGCGCTCGTCGGCGGTCATGTCGTCGACCCCGAGCGGCGAGAAACCGCTCAGGGCGAGCCCCACCAGGGCCGCCGTCAGGACGACCACCTCGACGCTCTTGCGGCCCTCGTCGCTCCAGTACACGTCGTCGAGGTGCAGGATCAGCGCGAACTCGTCGAGGACGAGCCCCGCACCCACCCCGAAGACCACCGCGAACACGGCCGCCCCGAGCCCGTGCCGGCCACTGCCCACCGCGCCGAAGCCGCCGAGGACGGCGAGCACGACCCCCGGCACGACGTGATGGATATGGACGCTGCCGGAGGAGACGTTCCGGAAGGGCCCCTTCCCCGCCCGGATCATCCGGGTGACGGTCCGGGTGACCAGGAACGTCACGACGAACGAGGTCAGCGCGAGAAGCATCGGGAGCTTTCCCGGTTCGACGATGTTGCGGGAGAACCAGTGACCCATGCCACCCCGTTCCGAAGTGCCTGGAATGCGCGGTATGCGCAATCTACCGTCCCGGAGCGGCCATTACCCTGCCCGGATGGACGGCCTGCGTTTCGCCTTCGGCACCCTCACCGTGTTCCCCGCCCGCATCACCCGCTGGGACCGGGACGCGGCGCGCGCCGGCATGCTCTGCGCCCCGCTGGCCGGTCTGACCGTCGGGCTCTGCGCCGCCGCGCTCGGCGGCGCGTTCCTCGCACTCGGCTCGGGACCGCTGCTCGCCGCCGTGGTCACCACCGCCGCACCGGCCGCCCTCACCCGCGGCCTCCACCTCGACGGCCTCGCGGACACCGCCGACGGCCTGGGCAGCGCCAAGCCCGCCGAGGACGCGCTGCGCATCATGAAGCAGTCGGACGTGGGCCCGTTCGGCGTCATCGTGCTGCTCCTCGTCCTGCTCGCCCAGGTCGCCGCCCTCTTCGAGCTGTACGGGGAGAGCTGGGCGCACGGCACGGCCGGTGCCGTCCTCGCCGCCACCGTCGCCCGCCTCGCCCTCACCCACTCCTCCCGCCACGGCGTCCCCGCCGCCCGCCCAGAAGGCCTCGGCGCGATCGTCGCGGCCACGGTCCCGGTGCGCTCCGCGACCCTCACGACCGCGCTCGTCCTGGTGGCGTGCGCGGCGACGGGCCTGCTGTTCTCCCCGTACGACGCGGTGCGCAACGTCCTGGCGGCCGGCGCGGCGCTCGCCGTCGCGGCGCTGCTGCTCCGGCGGTGCGTACGGCGGTTCGGCGGGGTGACGGGGGACGTGTTCGGCGCGGTGGAGGAGACGGCGGCGACAGTCGCGCTCGTCGCACTGACCCTGGGGTGACCCTCCGGCGCGTCAGCAGGCCCGGCGCCAGACCCCGAGGTCGTACCGCTTCAGCATGGAGCTGAGGCCCAGTTCCCTGGCCTGCGGACAGAACTCGGCGGTATCCATTTCGTACTCGACGTGGAAGACCGCCTTGCCCGCCGCGACGAACGGGACGAGCCGGTCGCACTCGTCGTACTCGGCGCACTGTTCGTTGACCGCGAAGTCGAAGTCCGGAAGCAGCTCCGGGATCTGGTCCAGGTCGTTCTTGAGGCCCACCGCGAGGCCCCGCTCGTGGGCCAGACGGGCGATCAGGCGGTTGTAGCGGAGCTGGTCGGCGGCGGTGAGGGGGAACCCGGTGCGGTTCTCGAAGCCGTCCATGTTGTCGGGTTCGACGGCGTCGAAGCCCTTGTCGCGGCACATGTCGAGGCGTTCGGCCATGAGGGGTTCGAGGACGTCGGTGCGGCGGATGTCGAGCCAGCGCTCGCCCTCCCAGCCGTTGCCCTTGCCGAGCACGGACTTCGGGAAGCGGCCGGCGTCGGGGCGGAAGTCCTCCCAGGCGCCGGTGGACAGGTAGCAGATGACCTTGCGGCCCCTGCGGTGCAGGTCGGTGACCGTCGACGCCGGATGGTCGAAGCCGTCGATGTCGTACACGGGGACGTCGACGGTCGGGTCGAGCCGGCCGCTGAGCTGCCACTGCCAGGCGAGGCCCGGCGCCGGCCGCCACCGCTCCTCCGCCCGTTTCGGGTCGGGTCCTGGGCCCGCCGTGCAGGCCGTGGCGAGGAGCAGCAGGCCCGCGAGCAGCGGCAGGAGGCGTCTCATCGGGCGGGCTCCAGGAGGTGCGGAAGGGTGCCCCAGGGGTGCGCCCCGGTGCCGGGGACGGCGCAGTGGACGGGGGTCGCGGGGCGGGTACCGGGCGGGGCCGCGTAGACGAGGTGGCAGTAGTGCGCGGCGACCGGCAGGTCGAGCGTCCGGTACGTGTCCCAGGGGCCCTCGAAGGTGACGAGGAGGTCGGCGAGTTCCTCGTAGCCGGGGTCGGGGTGGGCGCCGTGGTTGAGGACGAGGGTCGCGGCGCCGACGGACCTGGCCGCGACCGCGATCCGCCGGTAGTGGGCGAGGGCGCCGGGCGCGGTCGCCACCTGGTCGAGGAAGGCGCCGTCGGTGCCGTACCAGTCGCGGTGCCGGACGAGGTCGGTGACGACCTCGGCGTGCGGGCGGCGCCCGTAGGCGGTGTCCGCGTACCCGAGGAGCCGTACACCGGCCGCCCTCAGCCGCCCGGCCGCCGCCGCGAACGCCGGGTCCGGAGCGTCGCCCGCGCCGCTCGCCGGGTTGACGACGACGCCGTACAGCGACGGCGCCGCGTCGACGAGGGCCGACCAGGCCTCGGGGCGGTCGGCCGGGTGCTCGTAGAACGGCACCAGGAGGAGACGATTCAAGGTCCCGGTTCCTCTAGACGCGGTGGGCGGTCGGTCGTACCAGCAGAACACAGCTGAGGAGGGCGAGCACCGCCGCCGCTCCCCCGGCCGCCACCGGGCCCGCCGCGGGTTCCACGGTCTGCGCGGCGGCCGCGAGCAGGCACACGGCCGCCGCGCTCACCACCGCGCCGAAGGCCTGGAGCAGCAGGCCCAGCCAGAGCACCGTTCCGAGGAGGAGCAGGGTGATGAGGCGTACCGGTGTCGGCCAGGGTGCGCCCGGCCAGGCGAGGGTCGCGGCGAGGGTGAGGGCGAAGAGGACGGTGAGGTAGCCGCCCAGGCAGAGCACGAGGGTTCCGGTGACCGCGCGGCGGAACTCGCGGGCGGTGGTGAGCGTCCGCAGCCGGGTCAGGCTCTCGCCCCGGAAGCGGTGCAGCAGCCACTCGGCGGGCCCCATGGAGAGGGTGAGCGCGATGACCGCCCCTGCCCCGCTGACCAGGGTGTCGCCGACGCCGGCGTGGAGGACGAGCAGGCCGCTGCCGAGGCCGAAGAGGCCGTACGGAAGGGAGGCGGCGCGCGGTGGCCCGCCGCGGCCCGCCGCACCGCGCCGGGCGCCGGGCCGCAGGACGAGGGCGGCGAAGGCGACGCCTGCCGTGAGCGAGGTGAGGAGGAGTGCGGCGCGCAGGAGGTCGGGCAGGTCCCAGCGGAAGGCGGGGACGGCGCCGGCGAGCGGCAGGAGGGCCCAGAGCAGGGCGCGTTCGCGGCCGAGGACCAGGAGCACGGTCGCGGCGGCGAGGTAGAGCGACTGCCCGGCGGCGAAGAGCGCCGCCGGGGTCTCGCCGGGCGCGGCGGTCGCGAAGGCGACGGCGGTGCCGGCGAGGGCGCCCGCAGGGGCGCCGGTGAGCAGGGCGCGGGCGGCGGCGGGCCGGTCGCCGAGGCCGAGCCAGGTGTACGCGCGGTGGGACAGGGTCTGGTTCCAGACCCAGCCGGTGACGGCGCCGCCGAGGAGCGGAACGGTTCCGCCGGGGAGTCCGAACCTGCCCTGTTCGGCGGCGAGGAACGGCGCCGCGAGGACGTACGCGAGGCCGGGCAGCGCGAAGACGAGGCCGCGCAGGAGACAGCCGGCGAGCCCGGTGTGCCAGGCGTCGCCCCGCGGTGCCTCCGGTGCGGGGTGGCGCCGCTCCACGCGCGCGTAGAGGTCCTCGGCGAGGGCGAAGGAGTCGGCGCGGCCGTAGGTGAGCCGGATGTGGTCGTCGGTCATGCCGTCGGATTCGAGGAGGGCGGCTATCTCGTCCGGGTGCACGGCGACGGCGACGAACGGGTCGAGCCGCTCGACGAGTGCGTCGAGCGGGTCGGCGGCGAGGTCGCCTCCGGCGGGTCGGGTGGTGTCCGGGGGTGGAGCCCCGGTGCGGGGGCGCGGGATCGCCGGGAGCGGAGTCACCGTGTCCGGGGGCTTCAGCCAGAGGGAGCCGCTCATGCCGGGGTGCCTCCCGGGACGAGGGCCGTGGGGGTGCGGCGCGGGGCGGGGATGCGCAGGCGGAGCGGTTCGGGGGTGACGGCCGGGGCCGGGCGCGGTCGGCGGGCGCCCGCGAGTTCGCGGTAGATCTGGCGGAAGCCGTCCACGGAGCGGTTCAGGGTGAACCGGTCGATGACCCGCTGCCGGGCGAGGCGTCCGAGTTCGGCGCGCCGGGCGCCGTTCCTGAGGAGTTCGGTGACGGCGGCGGCCATCACGGCCGGTTCGCGGGGCGGGACGACGATCCCGGTGTCGCCGACGGCCTCCCGTACCCCGCCGACGTCCGTGGAGACGGTGGCCCGGCCGCAGGACATGGCCTCGATGAGGGAGAAGGGAAAGCCCTCGCTGATGGAGGAGAGCATGACGACGCTGCCCGCCGCGTAGGCGCGCGGCACCTCGGAGACCCGGCCCTCGAAGCGGACGCCGTCGGTGACGCCGAGTTCGGCGGCGAGCTTCTCCAGGCGCGTCAGGTAGTCCTCGTTCCCGGCGGGGACCGGGCCGAACAGCCTCAGCCGCAGCGCGGGCAGTTCGGCACGGCAGATCGCGTACGCCCTGATCAGGGTCTCCAGGTCCTTGATGGGATCGATCCGCCCGCACCAGCTGAGGGTGGGGGTCTCGGGTTCGGGTCCCGCCTCCGGGAAGAGGGCCGGGTCGACGCCGTTGTAGACGGTGCGGATGCGGTCGGCGGGGGCTCCGCCGCGCTCCTCCCAGCGCCGGTTGTACTGGTTGCAGGGGGTGATGAGGTCGGCCTTGCGGTAGCCGAGGGTGTTGAGCTCGCGGTAGAAGCCGAGCATGAGGGCCTTGACGGGCCAGCGTTGCGCCTCTGTGCGGTAGCCGAGGTAGCGCTCGCGGAGGTAGATGCCGTGTTCGGTGAGCAGGAAGGGCACTCCTTCGAAGTGCTGGGCGGCGAGCGCGGGCAGCGTGGCGAGGCCGCTGGAGACGGCGTGCGCGACGCCGTCGGCGGATATCCGGGCGGCGAGCGGGCGCAGGGCGTGTTCGAGGAGGTCGGTGGCGGTGAGCGCGTCGTGGACGGTGGGCCGGGCGGCGGTCGTGGGCAGGTGCGGCATGGTCCAGATCCACATCAGGGACCGCAGGGCCGTCTCGGAGCGCAGGGCGGTCGTCAGCCGTCCCTGCCGGGCGAGTGCGGCCAGCTCGTACAGGCTGGTGCCGAAGTCGTAGCCGGCCCCGGGGTCGAGGAGGGCGAGCAGGAGCCGTTCGTACGTGTCGAGGAAGCGGCGGCGGTCGCGCCCCCGCAGGGGCCGGCGCGCGCGCATGGGCGCCGGTCCCTGCGAGAGTCCCCAGAGGGGGTACGCGGTGTGCCGGGTGACGTTGTCCGGCAGCTCCCAGGTGACGGGTTCGCGGCCGCTGCCGGTGAGGGCGAGGATCTCGAAGTCGACCTCGGGCATGCCGCGGACGAGCTGGTCGCACCAGGTGCTGACGCCGCCGTGGACGTGCGGGTAGGTGCCTTCGGTGAGCATGGTGACGTGACGGCCACTGCTCGGCATGTGCGGTTCCCCCCAGAACGTGCTGGTCAGGCGGTCGGGAGCGTGAGTGTGACGCTGGTCTGGAGCGCTTCGGGCGCGGTCCAGGCGGAGCGGGTGCCCGCGTAGGGCGCGCCGAAGGCGGTGGAGCCGAGGAGGAGTTGCTTGCGGGTGCCCTCGGGGGCGGTGATCGGCGCGGTGACGCCCGCGGGCGCCTTGACGGTGACCGTGGAGCCGATGCGGTAGGCGGTGACCTTCCCGGCGGCGACGGCCTGGGCCCAGGCGGCGCGGCGGTTGAGTTCGGTGCCGACGTCCCTCTGACGGGGGTTCACCACGGGGGCGCTGGGTGCGAAGAGGGCCCGGTAGTCGGTGAGGACCTTGTCGAGGACGGGGTAGAGGAGGCGTTCCTCGGCGAGGTTGGACTGGTGGACGTAGTGCGGGCGGGGGTCGTTGCCCATCACGTGCGAGAGGGCGGTGCGGGCCTCCTGCGGGACGATGTGGTCCGCGTATCCGGTGGTGGCGGGGAGCGGGGCGGGGAGGCAGGTGGAGGCCGGGTTGATCTCGCAGACGCCGCTGCCGCCGTCGGCGCGGGAGGTGTAGACCCAGTTGTACTCGTCGGTCATCTCGGCGGCGGTGCCCACGTTGTAGTACACGTTCATGGGGTGGCGGGGCACGGTCTTCGCGGCGCCGGTGGTGGTGCCGAGGGAACGTTGCTGCGGTTCGCGGGAGTTGTCGCTCGCGATCCACTTGACGCCGTTGTCGGCGAGGGCTCCGGCGAGGTTCGGGTTGTCGACGGGCTGCTGGGGCAGGGTCTTGAGGCCGGAGTGCTCGCCGGTGACGAGTTCGGCGCGGTCGACGGAGATGCCCTTGCCGACGGCCCAGTTGTGGTTGTTGCGGATCTGGCCGGAGAGTGTGGAGCGGCTGACCCAGAGGGTGTTCCCCGCGGTGTCCTTGGCGCACTGCCAGGGGACGACGGCGTTGTCCTGGACGCAGCCGAGGAAGGGGTGGGTGTAGGTGTGGTTGATCCACCGGTACTGGGCGCGGTCGGCGACGAGCCGGTCGGTGAGCGGATCGCTGCCGCCGTGCTCGGTCCTCCACTGCTCGCCCTGGCCGCCGTTGTAGACCATGTCGAGGGTGAAGCCGGAGGCCTTCTGCCAGGCGGCGGCGTACTGGGCGTCGGCGACCGTCATCCGGATCGGGTTCACGCCCTCGCCGTCGTCGCCGACGCAGTCGAAGTCGCCGGGGGTGCAGTTGAGGGCCGTGTCCCAGCGGGCGTCGGGGGCGAAGACGTCGTCGACGTGGACGGAGAGGTAGTTGCGGCTCTGGCCGAGGTGTACGCCCTGGGTGAGCCATTCGACGATGCCGCGGGCGAGGGCCCGGAACTGCCGCTGGTGCTGGTTGTAGGCGAAGGTGACGACGAGTTCGCGGCGCCCGTCGGCGGCGTACTCGCCGACGAGGCTGGCCCGGCCGCCTTCGGAGCCGGCGACGGGGACGTCGAGGTAGCTGGTGTAGCCGGCGCGCGGGCGGCCCGCGTAGCCGTAACTCTCGGCGATGGACGGGTCGTTGTCCTCGAAGGTGAGCGCCCCGGACAGGTACCGGAAGGGGCCCGCCTTGCCGGCTGCGGTGACGCCCGCGGTGGTGCCGTCGAGGACGCCGGACCAGCCGCCCTCGTTGGTGTAGTCGAGTCCGACGCCGGGGTGCGACCAGGTGTAGGCGTCGACCTGCGGGATGCCGAAGGTCCGTTCGTACGTCTGGAGGGCGGTGTGCTCGGCGGAGTCGGGTCCGAAGGCGGTCTCGTGCGGCAGGACGACGCCCTGGTACTTGGCGCGGGGCCGCCCGTCGACCGTGTCGCTGAGGAAGGCCGTGTTCAGCACCGGCCGGTTCGGGTCGTTGAGGTCGATCCTGCGGTACGGGACGCCGGAGCCCTTCAGCTCGGCGGTGATCGCCCCAACCGCGCTGCCGCCGTCGTCGACGACGAGGACGGTGAGGTCGACGCGGGGCGGTGTCGCCGCGACGGCCTGCGCGGACGGCACGACGGTGGCGAGCAGCGCGGCGGCGGCGAGGGCCGCGACCCGGGCGGTGCGGGGTGCGCCGCCGGTGGTACGGGGTGCGGAGCGGGCGCCGCGGCTGGTGCGGAGCGCGGTTCTGGGCGTACGGATTCGGCCGGAGTCCATCGGGTGGTGTCCCCCCTCGGCAGGTCCGCCCGCGCCCTGACCGGGGCGGGGGGAGCTGTGGAGATGCTGCAGATGATGCGAAGACGAGCGGGTCGTCCTTGCGTGACTGAGGCGAGTGTGGAGGAGCGCTCCGAGCCAGAACGGTAAACATGAAAGAGACACCACGGATGAGTGAATCACCGCCGCCGTGAGCGAACCGGGCGAGCGAGCGTAGGCTCGTTCTCGGCGCTCTCCGGGCCGAAATACGATGCGGCGGGCACGGTCGGCCTATCCCTCGACCGCCACAGAACTCAATGGAAGCGAGATTTCACCACCGTGACTGCTCTCACTCTCAGTACTGCCGGCGCGGCGACGCTGCGCGCCGACGCCCTCGTCGTCGGCGTCGCGAAGTCCGGGAAGACGCTCGTCGTCGCCCCGGGCGCCGAGGCCGTCGACAAGGCCTTCGAAGGCCGGCTCGCCGCCGTCCTGGAGACCCTGGGCGCCTCCGGTGCCGAGGGTGAGGCGACCAAGCTGCCCGCCCCCGCCGGTCTCAAGGCCCCCGTCGTGCTCGCCGTCGGCCTGGGCTCCGCCCCCGAGGACGGCGAGTCCTTCGGCGCCGAGACCCTGCGCCGCGCCGCCGGTACCGCCGCCCGCATCCTGACCGGTGCGAAGAAGGCCGCGTTCGCGCTGCCGATCGCCACCGCCGACGACGCCGCCGCCATCGCGGAGGGCGCCCTGCTCGGCGCGTACGCCTTCACGGCCTACCAGGAGAACGGCAAGGACGCGAAGAAGCCCCTCGCCGAGGTCGCCCTGCTCGGCGCCAAGCCGCGCGACAAGGCCTTCAAGGCCGCCGCCGAGCGCGCGCAGGCCGTCGCGGAGGAGATGAACCGCGCCCGCGACCTGATCAACATGCCGCCGAACGACCTGACCCCGGCCGCCTTCGCCGCCGCCGCCCAGACCGCCGGCAAGGAGCACGGCCTCAAGGTCCAGATCCTCGACGAGAAGGCGCTCGCCAAGGGCGGCTACGGCGGCATCCTGGGCGTCGGCAACGGCTCCGAGAACCCGCCGCGCCTGGTCCGGATCGCGTACACCCACGCGCGGGCGGAGAAGACCCTCGCCCTCGTCGGCAAGGGCATCACCTACGACTCGGGCGGCATCTCCCTGAAGCCGGCCGGCCACAACGAGACGATGAAGTGCGACATGAGCGGCGCCGCCGCCGTGTTCTCCGCCGTCGTCGCCGCGGCCCGCCTCGGCCTGGAGGTCAACGTCACCGGCTGGCTCGCCCTCGCCGAGAACATGCCGTCCGGCTCCGCCACCCGCCCGGGTGACGTGCTCCGCATGTACAGCGGCAAGACCGTCGAGGTCCTGAACACCGACGCCGAGGGCCGGCTCGTCCTCGCCGACGCCCTGACCCGCGCCTCCGAGGAGCACCCGGACGCGATCGTCGACGTGGCGACCCTGACCGGCGCCATGGTCCTGGCGCTCGGCAACCGCACCTTCGGCATCATGGCCAACGACGACGACTACCGCTCGGCGATCCACGAGATCGCCGAGGAGGTCGGCGAGCAGTCCTGGCCGATGCCGCTCCCCGCGGACCTGCGCAAGGGCATGGACTCCCCCACCGCCGACATCGCCAACATGGGTGAGCGGATGGGCGGCGGCCTGGTCGCCGGTCTCTTCCTCCAGGAGTTCGTGGGCGAGGGCATCACCTGGGCCCACCTGGACATCGCGGGCCCCGCCTTCCACGAGGGCGCCCCCTACGGCTACACCCCCAAGGGCGGCACCGGCTCCTCGGTCCGCACCCTGGTGAAGCTGGCCGAGCGCACCGCCGCCGGCGAGCTCTGAGCAGTGGCGTGACGGTACGGCCCCGGGCTTCGCGCCCGGGGCCGTACTGTTCGCCGCCCGTTCGCTCGCGACGAAATCCGTAGGTTCGTACGCCGCCGGGACCCCGCCGTACGGACGATCGGCCGTCTCAGAGCACGGCCCCGCGTCCCGCCGTCCGTCAACAAGTGCGAAGATGGGTTCTCGGCAGGACAGGGCCCCCACCACAGGGCCGAAATAAAGCGGCCGGACACCAGCCGCCGCCCGGTCTTCGACGACCGGCGACGAGCGCACATGCATGGAGGACGTGACGTGGCGAACGACGCCAGCACCGTTTTCGACCTAGTGATCCTCGGCGGCGGTAGCGGCGGTTACGCCGCGGCCCTGCGCGGAGCGCAGCTGGGCCTGGACGTCGCACTGATCGAGAAGAACAAGCTCGGCGGCACCTGCCTGCACAACGGCTGCATCCCGACGAAGGCCCTGCTCCACGCCGGCGAGATCGCCGACCAGGCGCGCGAGGCCGAGCAGTTCGGTGTCAAGGCCTCCTTCGAGGGCATCGACATCAAGGGCGTGCACAAGTACAAGGACGACGTGATCTCGGGCCTGTACAAGGGTCTGCAGGGTCTCGTCGCCTCCCGCAAGGTGACCTACATCGAGGGCGCCGGCCGCCTCTCCTCCCCGACCTCCGTCGACGTGGACGGCCGTCGCGTCGAGGGCCGTCACGTCCTCCTCGCCACGGGCTCCGTGCCGAAGTCGCTCCCGGGCCTGGAGATCGACGGCAACCGGATCATCACGTCGGACCACGCGCTGACCCTGGACCGGGTCCCGGAGTCCGCGATCATCCTGGGCGGCGGCGTCATCGGCGTCGAGTTCGCCTCCGCCTGGAAGTCCTTCGGCACCGACGTCACGGTGATCGAGGGCATGAAGCACCTCGTCCCGGTCGAGGACGAGAACAGCTCGAAGCTTCTTGAGCGCGCGTTCCGCAAGCGCGGCATCAAGTTCAACCTCGGCACGTTCTTCCAGTCCGCCGAGTACACCGACAGCGGCGTCAGGGTCACCCTGGCCGACGGCAAGACCTTCGAGGCCGAGGTGCTGCTCGTCGCCATCGGCCGCGGCCCGGTCTCCGCGGGGCTCGGTTACGAGGAGCAGGGCGTCGCGATGGACCGCGGCTACGTCCTGGTCGACGAGTACATGCGCACCAACGTGCCGACGATCTCGGCCGTGGGCGACCTCGTCCCGACGCTCCAGCTCGCGCACGTCGGCTTCGCCGAGGGCATCCTCGTCGCGGAGCGCCTGGCCGGCCTGAAGGCCGTCCCGATCGACTACGACGGCGTGCCGCGGGTGACGTACTGCCACCCCGAGGTCGCCTCCGTCGGCATCACCGAGGCGAAGGCCAAGGAGATCTACGGCGCGGACAAGGTCGTCGCCCTGAAGTACAACCTCGCGGGCAACGGCAAGAGCAAGATCCTCAAGACCGCGGGCGAGATCAAGCTCGTCCAGGTCAAGGACGGTGCCGTGGTCGGCGTCCACATGGTCGGTGACCGCATGGGCGAGCAGGTCGGCGAAGCGCAGCTGATCTACAACTGGGAGGCGCTGCCGGCCGAGGTCGCGCAGCTCATCCACGCCCACCCGACGCAGAACGAGGCGCTCGGCGAGGCCCACCTGGCCCTGGCCGGCAAGCCGCTGCACTCCCACGACTGACGCTCACGTCATCACAGGGCGCGACGACCACTTTCCGCAATTCGTTAGGAGCAACTGAAACCATGTCGGTTTCCGTAACCCTGCCGGCGCTCGGCGAGAGCGTCACCGAGGGCACCGTCACCCGCTGGCTCAAGGCCGAGGGTGAGCGTGTCGAGGCCGACGAGCCGCTGCTCGAGGTCTCGACCGACAAGGTCGACACCGAGATCCCCGCCCCCGCCTCGGGCATCCTGGCCTCCATCAAGGTCGCCGAGGACGAGACGGTCGAGGTCGGTGCCGAGCTGGCCATCATCGACGACGGCTCCGGTGCCCCCGCCGCTGCCGCCGCCCCGGCCGCCGAGGCCGCTCCGGCCCCGGCCGCCCCGCAGCAGGAGGCCCCGGCCCCCGCGCCGCAGGCCGCCCCGTCGACCGAGGCCGAGGCCCCGGCTCCGGCCCCGACGGCCGAGGCCGCCGCCGGCGGCGGTTCCGCCGAGGGCACGGACGTCGTGCTTCCGGCGCTCGGCGAGTCCGTCACCGAGGGCACCGTCACCCGCTGGCTGAAGTCGGTCGGCGAGTCCGTCGAGGCCGACGAGCCGCTGCTCGAGGTCTCCACGGACAAGGTCGACACCGAGATCCCGGCCCCGGTCTCCGGTGTCCTCCTGGAGATCGTCGTCGCCGAGGACGAGTCCGCCGAGGTCGGCGCCAAGCTTGCCGTCATCGGCGCCGCGGGTGCCGCTCCGGCCGCCGCCCCGGCTCCGGCTCCGGCCGCCCCCGCCGCCGCTCCGGCTCCGGCCGCGGCCCCGGCTCCCGCGCCGGCCGCCCCGGCTGCCGCTCCGGCTCCGGCCCCGGCTCCCGCGCCGGCCGCCCCGGCCGCCGCTCCGGCTCCGGTCGCCGCCGCCCCGTCCCTCGCCCCGGCCGTGGTCACCCCGGTTCCCGCGGCGCCCGCCCCGGCTCCGGCCGCGCCGTCGGAGGATGGCGCGTACGTGACCCCGCTCGTCCGCAAGCTCGCCACCGAGAACGGTGTCGACCTCGCGGCCGTCAAGGGCTCCGGCGTCGGCGGTCGTATCCGCAAGCAGGACGTCCTCGCGGCCGCCGAGGCCAAGAAGGCCGCCGCGGCCGCTCCCGCCGCCGCTGCTCCGGCCGCCGCCGCCCCGAAGGCCCCGTCGCTCGAGGTCTCGCCGCTGCGCGGTCAGACCGTCAAGATGACCCGCATGCGCAAGGTCATCGGCGACAACATGATGAAGGCGCTGCACGGCCAGGCCCAGCTGACCTCGGTCGTCGAGGTCGACATCACCAAGCTGATGAAGCTGCGCGCCCGTGCCAAGGACGCGTTCGCGGCCCGTGAGGGCGTCAAGCTCTCCCCGATGCCGTTCTTCGTCAAGGCCGCGGCCCAGGCGCTGAAGGCCTTCCCGGTCATCAACGCCCGGATCAACGAGGACGAGGGCACGATCACCTACTTCGACACCGAGAACATCGGTATCGCGGTGGACTCCGAGAAGGGTCTGATGACCCCGGTCATCAAGGGTGCGGGCGACCTCAACATCGCCGGCATCTCGAAGAAGACCGCGGAGCTGGCCGGCGCCGTGCGCGCCAGCAAGATCACGCCGGACGACCTGGCCGGTGCGACCTTCACCATCTCCAACACCGGTTCGCGCGGTGCGCTGTTCGACACGATCATCGTGCCCCCGAACCAGGTCGCCATCCTGGGCATCGGCGCCACCGTGCGCCGTCCGGTCGTCATCAACCACCCGGACCTGGGTGAGACGATCGCGATCCGCGACATGACGTACGTCGCGCTGTCCTACGACCACCGTCTGGTGGACGGCGCCGACGCCGCCCGCTACCTGACGGCCGTCAAGGCGATCCTCGAGGCCGGCGAGTTCGAGGTCGACCTCGGTCTGTAAACACGTCGCCGTCCTGGCAACGTAACGAGCCTCACCTGCGGCGCCCCCGTCCGGAAGTGTTTCCGGGCGGGGGCGCCGCCGTATTGTCTTGAGAGTCAACACTCCCCGAGGAGCCGCGTCATGACCGTCCCCGTCGTCCACTCGCTGCGCGAGCAGATCCGCGAGCACATCGTGGAGGGGATCGTCAGTGGCCGCTGGAAGCCGGGAGAGCGGATCGTGGAGCGTCGGATCGCGACCGAGCTGGAGGTCTCCCAGACCCCGGTCCGCGAGGCGCTGCGGGAGCTGGAGTCGCTGCGGCTGATCGAGTCGGCGCCGAACAAGGGCGTCCGGGTGCGGAACCTGACCGCGGCGGACCTGGAGGAGAGCTACCCCGTACGCGCCGGTCTGGAGCAGATCGCGGCCGAGCTGGCGGCCGGCCGGCTCGCGACGGACTGCTCGGCCCTGGAGCCGCACGTGGCGGCGCTGTACGAGGCGGACGCGGCGGCCGACGGTACGGCGCAGGTGCGGCACACGGTGGCCTTCCACCGGGAGCTGGTGAAGGCGGCGGGGAACAAGGTCCTGCTGCACACCTGGGAGACACTCGGCATCGAGGTGTTCACGGCCCTGTCGATCCGCTGGCTGGGCACGGTCCAGAAGTCGTACGCGGAGGAGCACCAGGAGCTGGTGGAGGCCTTCCGCCGGGGCGATCCGAACATCGGGGCGCTCGTGAAGGCGCACGTCCTCGGCTGCGCGCCCCGGGCCTGAGTCCACGCGTGTACGCAGAGTGAGCGGGTGGTGAGCGGGTCCGCCGTACGGTGGACCCGCTCATCCGTGCGAGTGCCTTCTCATACAGCCGTCCCCACCTGCGAAAACAAGCCGAATCGAGGCACCGGGTGCCCTGTTTCGCGGCACCCTGTGCCGACTTTCTCGATCTGAAGAGGTTTTCCCCTTCAACCCTTTGATCGATCATCGATCGCCGGTTTACAGTCTTCGGCGGGCCGCTACCCGGCCCTTCGCCCTGTCCTGCCAGACAAGGCACCCCTTCTCCACCCCCACCTGTCCGGAAGGCGGCGATCATGACCGATCCCGTAGGCAAGATTCCGAGCGAGCTCGACCAGCTCCCGGACCGTGACACCGAGGAGACCGCCGAGTGGGCGGCCTCCCTGGACGCCGTCACCAAGGCCGCCGGCCCCCACCGGGCCGCCTACCTGATGCGCCGCACGCTCCAGCACGCCGAGGGCGCGGGCCTGGCCCTGCCCAAGCTCCTGGAGACGGACTACGTCAACACCATCCCGACCTCCGCCGAGCCGACGGGCGCCGCCTTCGACGGCGACGAGGCCATGGAGCGCCGGATCACCGCCTGGAACCGCTGGAACGCGGCCGCGATGGTCAGCCGCGGCTCCAAGTACGGCGTCGGCGGCCACATCGCCACCTTCGCGTCGGCCGCCTGGCTGTACGAGACCGGCTTCAACCACTTCTTCAAGGGCAAGGACTCCGGAGACGCGGTCGGTTCCGGCGACCAGCTCTACATCCAGGGTCACGCCGCCCCCGGCATCTACGCCCGCGCGTTCCTGGACGGCCGTCTGAACGAGGCCCACCTCGACAACTTCCGGCAGGAGTCCGGCGGCAACGGCCTGCCCTCCTACCCGCACCCGCGGCGCCTCCCCTGGCTGTGGGAGTTCCCCACCGTCTCCATGGGTCTCGGCCCGCTCTCCGCGATCTACCAGGCGCGCTTCAACCGCTACCTGACCAACCGCGCCATCAAGGACGTCTCCGCCTCGCACGTGTGGGCGTTCCTCGGTGACGGCGAGATGGACGAGCCCGAGTCGACCGCGGCCCTCGCCCTGGCCGCCCGCGAGGGTCTGGACAACCTGACCTTCGTCATCAACTGCAACCTGCAGCGCCTCGACGGCCCGGTCCGCGCCAACTTCAAGATCGTGCAGGAGCTGGAGGCCCAGTTCCGGGGCGCCGGCTGGAACGTCGTGAAGTCGCTGTGGGGCAACGCCTGGGACGAGCTGTTCGCGCTCGACACCACCGGCGCCCTCGTCCGCCGCCTCCGCGAGGTGCCGGACGCGCAGGTCCAGACGTACCAGACCCGCGACGCCGCCTACATCCGCCAGGACTTCTTCGGCAAGGACCCGGCGCTCGTCGCGATGGCGCAGCTGCTGAGCGACGACAAGATCCTGGAGTGCTTCCACCTCTCGCGCGGTGGCCACGAGCCGCGCAAGGTGTACGCCGCGTACAAGGCCGCCGTGGAGTTCAAGGGCGCGCCGACGGTCATCCTCGCGCAGACCGTCAAGGGCTTCACCCTCGGTGAGGGCTTCGCGTCGAAGAACGCGAACCACCAGATGAAGAAGCTCTCCACCGACGAGTTCAAGAACATGCGTGACCTCCTTGAACTGCCGATCTCGGACGCGCAGTTCGTCGACGGCCAGGTGCCCTACGGCCACCCCGGCGCCGACTCCCCCGAGGTCCGCTACCTCCAGGAGCGCCGCGCGGCCCTCGGCGGCCCGGCCCCGGCCCGCCGCACCCAGCCGCTCGCGCCGCTGCCGGCCCCGGCCGAGAAGGCCTTCACCGCCTTCGACAAGGGCTCCGGCACGCAGTCGATGGCCACGACGATGGCGTTCGTCCGCCTGGTCAAGGACCTGATCCGCGACAAGGAGACCGGCAAGCGCTGGGTCCCGATCGTCCCGGACGAGGCCCGTACCTTCGGTATGGAGTCGCTGTTCCCGTCGCTCGGCATCTACTCGCCGAAGGGCCAGACGTACGAGCCGGTCGACCGCGACCAGCTGATGTACTACAAGGAGGCCGTCAACGGCCAGATCCTCAACGAGGGGATCACCGAGGCCGGTTCGATGGCCGACTTCATCGCCGCTTCCACCGCGTACTCCACGCACGGCGAGGCGATGATCCCGTTCTACATCTTCTACTCGATGTTCGGCTGGCAGCGGACCGCCGACCAGATGTGGCAGCTCGGCGACCAGCTCGGCCGCGGCTTCCTCGTCGGCGCCACCGCGGGCCGTACGACCCTGACGGGTGAGGGCCTCCAGCACGCCGACGGCCACTCGCCGGTGATCGCGGCGACCAACCCGGCGGCCCTGACGTACGACCCGGCGTTCGCCTACGAGGTCGCGGCCATCGTCAAGGAGGGTCTGCGCCGGATGTACGGCGAGGCCGCCGAGGGCGAGGACCAGAACGTCTTCTACTACCTCACCGTCTACAACGAGCCGATGCCGCAGCCGGCCAAGCCGTCCGGCGTCGACGAGGGCATCGTCAAGGGCCTCTACCGCTTCAACACCGCGGAGTCGGCCGGTCTCGACCTGCCCGCGAACGCCCCGCGCATCCAGCTGCTCTCCTCCGGTACGGCCATCCACTGGGCCCTGGAGGCGCAGAAGGTGCTCGCCGCCGAGTGGGGCGTGGGCGCCGACGTGTGGTCCGCGACCTCCTGGACGGAGCTGCGGCGCGACGCCCTGGAGGCCGACGCGGCGCTGCTGCGCGGCGAGGAGCAGGTGCCGTACCTGCGCAGGGCGCTCGAAGGCGTCACCTCCCCGGTCCTCGCCGTCTCCGACTACATGCGCCAGGTCCCGGACCAGATCGCGCAGTGGGTCGAGCAGGACTGGTCCTCGCTCGGCGCCGACGGCTTCGGCCTCTCGGACACCCGTGACGCGGCCCGCCGCCACTTCGGCGTCGACGCCCAGTCGATCGTCGTCGCGGCGCTCGCGCAGCTGGCGCGGCGCGGCGAGGTCCGTGCGACGGCCGTGAAGGAGGCGCGCGAGCGCTACGGCCTGTAGAGGCACGCACTCCGTGAGGCGGGCGGCACGCATGATGGACTCATGCGCGCCGCCCGCCTCATCAAGTTGGTCCTCCTGCTCCAGTCGCGCCCGTCGATGACGGCGGCCGAACTCGCCGCCGAGCTGGAGGTGTCGGAGCGCACCATCACACGGGACGCCCTGGCGCTCTCCGAGGCGGGGGTCCCGGTCTACGCCGACCGGGGGCGGGCCGGCGGCTACCGCCTCGTCGGCGGCTACCGCACGCGTCTGACGGGCCTGGCGCGCGGCGAGGCGGAGGCGCTGTTCCTGTCGGGGCTGCCGGGCGCGCTGCGCGACCTGGGGCTCGCGGACGCGGCGTCGGCGGCCCGGCTCAAGGTGTCGGCGGCGCTGCTGCCCTCGCTGCGGGACGCCCCGGACGCGGTGGGCCGGCGTTTCCACCTGGACGCGCCCGGCTGGTACCAGGAGCCCGAGACCCCGGAGCTCCTCGCCCCGATCGCGGAGGCGGTCTGGGACGACCGGTGGGTCTCGACCCGCTACCGGCGCGGTGACGGCGAGGAGGTGGAGCGGGAGCTCCAGCCGTACGGACTCGTCCTGAAGGCGGGCGTCTGGTACGTGTGCGCCCGCTCGGGCCAGGTCTTCCGTACGTACCGGGTGGACCGCTTCGCGGCGGTGGCCGTGGGCGAGGAGCGGTTCGTCCGGGACGAGGACTTCGACCTGGCGGCCTTCTGGGCCGAACGCGCGGCGGAGTTCGCCCGGTCGATCCTGCGCGCCGAGGTCGTCGTACGGCTCTCGGGGGCCGGGGCCCGGCGGCTGCCGTACGTGACGGACCGCGCGGCCGCGGAGGAGGCTCTGGCGGCGGGGACGCGGGATGCGGAGGGCCGGGTGACGGCGACGCTTCCGGTGGAGAGCGAGGAGGTCGCCTTCTCCCAACTGCTCACGCTGGGCGCCGAGGCCGAGGTGCTGGCCCCGGCCGCCCTGCGCGCCCGCTTCCGGGACGCGGCCCGCGCGATGGCGGAGGCGTACGGGTGAGGCGAGGGATGAGGCGTACGCATGAGGCGTACGGGCGGTGAGCCGTCCGGGCCGGCGGTCTACCGGTAGTCGTTCACGTCCGGCGTGCCCGTCTCCCCGGCGACGATGAAGCCCCAGGCGTCCGGCTGTGAGCCGTCGGCGTCGGTGAAGCCGTACTCCTTCGCCAGCTGCCCGCTGGACAGCGACTGGCCGTTCCAGCGGTGGCGGTCGGGGTCGGCGGCGAGGGCGGCGACCGCCCGGCCCACGTACACCGGGGACTCGGAGACCGCGAAGTCGGGGATCTTCTCGACGGCGTCGCGCCAGTTCTCCTCGGTGACCCCGAAGCCCGCGAGCATCTGCTCGGACCTGAGCCAGCCGGGGGTGAGCGCGACCGCCGTGCCGCCGTACTCCTCCAGCTCCTTGCCGAGGCCGAAGGCCATCCGGATGGGGGCGTTCTTGGCGAGGTCGTAGAAGAGGTTCTCGCGGTAGCGGGTGCCGTTGTACGCGGCGGTGCCGTCGGTGACCTCGACGACGAGGCCGCCGCGCTCGCGGACGAGGAGCGGCAGTGCCGTGTGCGAGGTGATGGCGTGGGTCCGCACGCCGAGTTCGAGCATCCGCAGACCGCCGGTGAGGTCGTTCTCCCAGGTCTTCCTGCCGAAGACGAGGAGGTGCTCGCCACCCCACACGTCGTTGACGAGGACGTCGAGCCGCCCGCGCTCCCGGTCGATCCGGCCGACGAGGGCCCGGACCTGGTCGGCCTCCAGATGGTCGGTGGGGACGGCGACTCCCTCGCCGCCCGCGGCCGTCACCAGTTCGGCGGTCTCCTCGATGGTCTCGGTGGCCCGGCCGACCTCGCTGAGCTTCTCGCGGGTGGTGCGGCCGGTGACGTACACGGTGGCTCCGGCGGCCCCCAGCTGGACGGCGATGGCCCGTCCCGCTCCCCGTGTGGCGCCCGCGACCAGGCAGATCCGTCCGTGCAGCGGCTTCGTCTCGGTTGTCATGGGCCCAGGCTCGCAGGAAAGTACGACACCTTGTGTCCGGTTTCGTTTCGGGCTTTCCGGGTGCGTCGCACCCCCCGAGCCACGATGCTGGTGCCGTGATGGACGAGACGGAGTTCTGGGAGATCATCGATGCCAGCCGCGAGGACGCCGAGGGCGACCCCGAGGAACAGGCCGATCTGCTCGTGGAACGGCTGACCCGGCTGGATCCCGACTCCGTGCTCGACTACGCGCGCCATTTCGAGGCCCGCTACAACCGCGCGTACCTCTGGGATCTGTGGGGCGCGGCGGCCGTGCTCTTCGACGGGGCGGGGGACGAGGCCTTCGACTCGTTCCGCTGCTGGCTCATCGGCCAGGGCCGGGAGGTCTACGAGGGCGCGGTGCACGATCCGGACGCGCTCGCCGAGCTGCTCGACGACTTCGACGCGGAGATCGACGGGGACGGCGAGGAGATCGGGTTCGCCGCGGATGAGGCGTACGAGCGGCTGACCGGTGCGGAGACCCCTGACCTTGGCATTCCGATGCCGGGCGGGGAGCCGCTCGGCACCCCTTTCGACCTGTCGGACGACGACGTGCTCGCGTCGCGCTTCCCGCGGCTGTGGGAGCGCTTCGGCGCGGGGTAGGACGGGAGGACGCCGGCCGGGTGACCGGGGCGGCGCCCCTGCCCCGTACGCGTCAGAAGTGCGTTCCGCCGTCGACGCGGACCTCGGTGCCGGTGATGAACTTCCCGTCCTCGCTCGCCAGCATGGCGACGACGCCCGCGACGGTCTCGGGTCCCGCGAAGCCCTGGCCGAGGGCGGGGGCGAGCTTCGCGAAGAGGGACCAGTCGGTGTCCTCGGGCAGGCCGGGGCCGACGCTCTGGCGGCTGGCGCCGCTGCCGTCGGTCATGCCGGAGGAGATGGAGCCGGGCTGGACGGCGGTGAAGCGGATGCCCTGCTTGGCGTACTCGGCGGCGAGCGCGTGCGTCATGGACTGGATGCCGCCCTTGCTGGCCGCGTAGGCCGCCATGTAGGGGTGGGCGAACATCGCGGAGGTGGAGGAGAAGTTCACGACGGCGGAGCCTTCGCCCTCCAGGAGGGCGGGGATCGCCTCGCGGATCACGAGGAAGGTGCCGGTGAGGTTGATCCGTATCACCTGCTCGAAGGAGTCGAGGCTCGTCTCGTGGGTGTGCGAGGAGCGCAGCACGCCGGCCGCGTTGACCAGGACGTCAAGGCCGCCCAGCGCCTCGACGGCGGCGGCGACGCCGGCGCGTACGGAGGCCTCGTCCGCGACGTCCACGACGACGGTGGTGAGCCGGCCGGCGGCGTCGCCGGCCTTGGCGACGGTGTCCTTGAGGCCGTCCTCGCTGATGTCGGCGGCGACGACCCGGCCGCCTTCGGCCAGGACGCGCAGGACGGTGGCCTGGCCGATGCCGGAGCCGCCGCCGGTGATGAGGGCGCGGCGTCCTTCGTAACGGGTCAGCTGGTTCATGGCGGCTACCTCTCGATGTCGGCCCGGGGTGCCGAGCCGTGCGGAATGCCGCCACCGTACGCCCAAGTGGCACGTTTTGCCATAACTGCACGTCACGCATCGAAGGCAGGCGCGGGCGTACGCTTCGTACGGTGAGCACCAAGCCCGAGGGCGCCACGCCCCCCACCCGGACGCTGACGGAACGCCGCAAGGCCGCCACCCAGCTGGACATCGCGCGCGCCGCGGCTGAGCTCTTCACCGAGCACGGTCCCGACGGCACCACGGCCGAGGACATCTCCCTGCGGGCCGGCGTCGCCCTGCGCACCTTCTACCGGTACTTCCGCTCCAAGCAGGACGCCGTGGCCCCGCTCCTCGCGGGCGGCGCCGACCGCTGGCGGGAGATCCTCGCCGCGACGGAGCCCGGCGCCGGGCTGCCCGAGGCCCTGGAACGCTCGATCGCCGCCTCGCTGACCCCGGCGGACGAGGCGGCGGAGGAGGGGCTGCGCTGGACGCGCGGGCTGCTGCGCGCGGCCGCCGAGGACCCGGCGCTCCGGGCCGTCTGGTACCGGGTCAACCAGGAGTCCGAGGAGCGGCTGCGCGAGGTCGTCGCCGGGCTCGCCGGGCCGGACGCCGACCCGCTGGAGGTACGGCTCGCGGCGGCGGCGGCCACGGACGCCATCCGGATCGCCCTGGAGGCCTGGGCGGAGACGGACGCGCCGGTACGCGGCGCGGGCGCACCGGCCCAGCTCGCGGTCCGGTGCCTGCGCGAACTGATGGGCGGGATCCGGCTGCTGCACCCTGCCGGCGACGCTCCGGGTGCCGCGGTCAGCCGGTGAGCGACCGGCCCATGCAGACGTCGTCCACGTACGCGCCGTCGATCAGGAACTCCCCCGGCAGCACGCCCTCGACCGCGAAGCCCTCGGAGACGTAGAGCGCACGGGCCGGCGCGTTGTGGCCGAGGACCCGGAGGGTGAGCCGGACGGCGCCGTCCGCGCGGGCCTTGTCCATCGCCGCCCGCAGCAGCGCCCTGGCCACGCCGCGCCCCCGGGCGGAGTCGGCGACCGCGAGGCCCTGGATCTGGCGGACGTGGGCGTTGGACGCGAGCGGGGTCGGCGGCACCACCCGGACGTAGCCGACGACGGCGCCCCCGAGCACCGCCACGAGGTAGTCCTCGGGCCGGTGGCGGGCGTCGAAGAAGGGCTCGTACGGCGGGGTCACCGGGGGCAGCACCGCGTGCAGGGGCGACCAGACGGCCCGGTCGAGTTCGGCGAGGACGTCCCCGTCACCGGCTTCCGCACCACGTATCCGCGTCTCTTCCACGATCATGGCGCCACTGTGCCATGCGCGGCCCGCGAGGGGGCAGGATGGCCCCATGCAGCGTTCCGCTTCCCACCGCAAGCGTGTCGCCGTCACCGGCGCCTCCGGGCTCATCGGCTCGGCCCTGGTCCGCTCCCTGCGCGCCGACGGCCACGACGTCCTCCGTCTCGTCCGCAGGCCGGCCAGGACGGCCGACGAGGTCGAATGGGACCCCAAACGGCTGTACGTGGACGCCGCCGGGCTCGTCGGCGTGGACTCCGTCGTGCACCTGGCGGGCGCCGGGGTCGGCGAGCGCCGCTGGAGCGAGGCGTACAAGCAGGAGATCCGGGACAGCCGGGTGCTCGGCACGACGGCGATCTCCCAGGCCCTCGCCTCGCTCGCGGAGCCGCCCGAGAGCCTGGTCTGCGGCACGGCGCTCGGCTGGTACGGGGACACCGGCAGCCGCGCGGTCGACGAGAGCGCCCCCGCGGGCT
Source organism: Streptomyces sp. NPDC051822 (assembly GCF_044452745.1). NCBI lineage: Bacteria > Bacillati > Actinomycetota > Actinomycetes > Kitasatosporales > Streptomycetaceae > Streptomyces > Streptomyces sp. NPDC051822. Next base: position 438,187 of record NZ_JBITBZ010000001.1, read on the forward strand.
CGGGCTTCCTTCCCTCGGTCTGCGTGGAGTGGGAGGCCGCGGCGGCCCCCGCCGAGGAGGCGGGCATCCGGGTCACGTACGCGCGTACCGGCCTGGTGGTGGCCCGCGAGGGCGGGGCCTGGGGACGGCTCTTCCCCGTCTTCCGCGCCGGGCTCGGCGGCCGGATGGGCGACGGCCGCCAGTACTGGTCGTTCATCTCCCTCCACGACGAGGTTGCCGCCCTGCGTCATCTGGTCGACACGCCCTCGCTCTCGGGCCCGGTGAACCTGACGGCCCCCGAGCCGGTCACCAACCGCGAGGTGACGGCGGCGATGGGGCGGGTCCTGCGCCGGCCGACCCTGTTCACGGTGCCGGCGTCCGCCCTGAAGGTGGTGCTCGGGGACTTCGCGCAGGACGTGCTGGGGAGTCAGCGGGTGCTGCCGGGGCGGCTGTTGGAGACCGGTTTCGAGTTCGCTTTCCCGACGATCGACGACTCGATCCGAGCGGCGGCCCGCTGAGCGGCACCCTCCCCGCACACCCGGCCGCCGCCCCCCCTGCGCTCCCCCGTGCCGCACGCACCCCGGTGCGCGCGGCTGGCACCCGTGGGAGCGCTGCCTAGGCTCGACCCGAACGGCGAACTCGGGCATTCCGGAGGCGTGTTGGGGGCATAGGCCTCCCACCGGCCGCGCCGACCTGGGGAGGGGCACGTGCTCAACAGCGCAGACAGCGCAAGGACCGCACAGCGTACGGACGTCGACATCGCGGAGGCGGTCGACGTCACAGCCCACATCGACCGCGCAGACGGCGCGGACGCCGGTGACGCGAGAGACGCCGTCGACGTCGTCATCGTGGGTGCCGGGGTCGCGGGGCTGGCGGCAGCCCACCGGCTGACCGGCGCCGGGCTCTCCGTCGCCGTCCTGGAGGCGGAACCCCGGATCGGGGGCCGGCTGGCGACCGAGGCCGTGGACGGCTTCCTGCTCGACCGGGTCGGGCCCCTGCTCGCCCTGTCGCACGAGGAGCTGCGGGCCACCCCGGGACTCGACGGACTGGTGCTGCGCCCCTTCGCGCCGGGGGTGCTCGTGCACAGCGACGGCCGGTACGCGCGCTGGGGCGCACCGCACCCGCGCCGGACGGCCGGAGGCAGCCGGGGCGCGGGCCACCGGAGCGTGGGGGGAGCGTTCAGCGTGGCACGCGCCCTCGCGAGCGCCCCCCGTCATCCGGCCGCCTCGCTCGACCAGGCGCGGCTCGGCGCCTCCCTCGTCCGGCTCGCCGCGACCCCGGCGCAGCGGCTCCTCGCCCGCCCCGAGCGGACCGCGCGCGAGGCCCTCACCGCCCGGCTGCCCGCCCGGACCGTGCAGGGGGTGCTGCGCCCGCTGCTCGCGGCGCTCCTCGGCGACCCGGACCTCGGCACGTCGAGCCGGCACGCGGACCTCGCGCTCCGCGCCTTCGCCCGGGGCAGACTGGCCGTCCCCGAGGGCGGTTCGGCGGCGCTCCCGGAGCGCCTGGCCGCCACGCTGCCACCGGGCACGGTCCGTACCGGCGTCCGGGTCACGGAGGCGTCCGTCTCCCGGGTCACGACGGCCGGCCACGGGGTGTTCCGCTGCCGGTCGGTGGTGCTCGCCACGGGGGCGCGGACGGCCGCCGCCCTCCTGCCGGGGCTGCGGACCCCCGCCTTCCACTCCGTGACGGTGCTCCATCACACGGCGCCCGTGGCACCGACGGGGGAGCCGACGCTGCTCCTGGAGTCCGACCCGGGCGGGCCGGTGGCGCACACCGCCGTGATGAGCGCCGTCGATCCGAGCCGGGCGCCGGAGGGCCGGGCGCTGATCACCTCGACGGTGCTCGGCGCACCGCCGGACGACACGGAGCGGCGGGTCCGCAAGCACCTCGCCACGCTGTACGGCTCGTCGACGGACGAGTGGGAGCTGCTCGCCCAGCACCACACGCCGGACGCGTTCCCCGCGATGGCGCCGCCGCACGACGCGCGCCGCTCGGTCCGGCTGCTGGCGGGCCTCTACGTCTGCGGCGACCACCGCGCCACGAGCACCCCCCAGGGCGCCCTCGCCTCGGGCACCCGGGCCGCCGGGGCCCTCTTGAGGGACCTGGGCGTCCGCCTGCCGCTGGAGGAGAAGAGGGCCGAGGCGGCGGCCTGACGGACGGCGCCGCACCTGTGGTGCCGGGTCCGGGCACGGAAGCCTGGACCCGGCATGGGCGCCGTCCCGTCGTGCCCCGTGACGAGGGGCGCGGGCCCAGCCCACAGCGGGCTCGCGCCCCACCGGGGGTGGCGGCGGGGCAGGCGGACCAAGGCTCAGCCGATGGCTGCCACGCGGTCTCGGTACGTGCGGGCCGCCGCCGCGTCGCGGTACGGCTCCAGGCGCCGCTCGAAGTCGCGTACGTACTCCACCGCCCGCGCCGAGCGCATCTCCGAGGCCTGCTGGGCGGCCTCGGCGCCCAGGGCGCACGCCTGGTCGAGTTCACCGAGGGCGAGGCGGGAGGTGGCCAGGACGACCCGGCAGAAGAGGCGGCTGCGGGCGAAGCCGGGGGCGCGGAGCTGGAGGGCGCGTTCGGCGTGCTGGGCGGCGGGGCGGTACTGCTGGAGGTCGCGGTGGCAGTGCCCGAGCTCGTCGGCGAGCTGGGCCTCGTCGAACATCCGGGCCCAGTAGGGCACCTCGTCGCCGGGCCTGGCCGCTTCGAGGGCCCGCTCGGCCCGTACGAGCGAGGCGCTGCACACCCGCGCCTCACCGAGGACCGCGTGCCCGCGGGCCTCGATCGCGTGCAGCATCGCCTGGACGACGGGCGGCGCGGCGGGCCCGACGCCCTGCTGGGCGACCCGGGCGAGTTGTACGGCCTCCCGGCCGTGGCCGAGGTAGACGGCCTGGCAGCTCATGGTGAGCAGGACGTACGAGCCGTAGGCCCGGTCCCCGGCGGCCTGGGCGAGCCGCAGCGCCTGGACGAAGTAGCGCTGGGCGAGGCCGTGGGCGGCGATGTCGTACGAGGTCCACCCGGCGAGCCGGGTGAGGTCGGCGACGGCGGCGAAGAGACGGCGCCCGACGGACTCGCCGTAGGTGCCGCGCAGCATCGGCTCGGCCTCGTGCTCCAGGTACCGGACGAGGGCCTGCCGGGCGTGGCCGCCGCCGTAGGCGTGGTCGAGGGTGCGGAACAGCTCGCCGACCGAGCGGAGGGCGGCGATGTCGCCGGTGGAGACCCGCTGGCCGGGCCCCCGGTCCGTGCCGCGCTGCCGGGGCACGGAGAAGCGGCCCTGGGGCGGCACCCGGGGGTCGTGCGCCAGGCGCGGGTCGTGCGGGAGGCCGGGGTGCTGCGCCAGGCGCGGGTCGTGCGGGAGGCGGGGCTCGACGGTCGCGCCGGCGGCGGAGGGGCGGGGGGCGGACGCCTGGTCCCCGCGCGCGACCCGGTCGTCGGCCCGCCCGATCAGCCAGTCCCGGCTGGGGACGACCAGGCCCGCCGGGGTGAAGGCGATCTTGCGGAGTTCGGCGTGGCTGCCGGAGTCCTTGCGCCACAGCCCGCTGACGATGTCGACGGCCTCCTCGGGGGTGGCCGCGAACTCCAGACCCGCGTAGACCGGCGCGCAGGCGTCCAGGCCGAGGTCCTGGGCGGAGAGACGGCGGCCGAGACGGCGGGTGAAGACCTCGGCGATGAGCGCGGGCGTGGTGCCGCGCGGCTGCTGCCCGCGGAGCCAGCGGGTCACCGAGGTCTTGTCGTACCGCAGGTCGAGACCGTGCTCCAGACCGAGCTGGTCCACCCGTCTCGCGAGCCCGGCGTGGGAGAACCCGGCTTCGGCGATGAGCGCGGCGAGCTGGCGGTTCGGGATGCGCTGCGGTGGTCGTTCCGTCATCAGCTGTGCGGTCTCCTGCCTTCCGGGTCCGGACGGCAGCCCCGTCGGACCCTCATGGAACGGCGTGAATTTAGCGGTCCTCACGGCCCGTACCGCCACCTTCGCCCCACATTCATCCGATCGTGTGAGGATTGACGGCATCGCTGACGTAGGTGCCCCCGTCCACCTGCCGGAGGGGTGTCCGCCGCACCGCCGTACAGTGGCATGGGCGCGAATGACGCATGGTGCCGAGCCGGCCCGGGACGATCCCCGGTTCCCCGCGTCCGGCATACGGCATCCAGGAGGAGGCATGGCCGTGAGTGAGCTGCGATTCGTCCGCCTTGGGTTCGGCGCGGAAGCCGTCGACTACCAGGTGGCCTGGGACAAGCAGCGCGAGGTGCACGCCGCGCGGTTCGCGGACGAGATCGACGACACCTGCCTGCTGCTCGAACACCCGCCGGTCTACACGGCCGGCCGGCGTACGGCGGAGAGCGAGCGCCCGCTCGACGGGACCCCGGTGGTGGACGTCGACCGCGGCGGGAAGATCACCTGGCACGGCCCCGGCCAGCTGGTCGGCTACCCGATCATGAAGCTGCCCCGCCCGGTGGACGTCGTCGCGCACGTCCGCCGCCTGGAGGACGCGCTGATCCGCACGGCCGCCGAGTTCGGCGTCGAGACGAGCCGGGTGGAGGGCCGCAGCGGGGTCTGGGTCCTCGGCGACCCGGTGGAGCAGCGGCCGTCGCTCGGCGGTCTGTCGCTCGACTTCGACCCGCGGCTGAACGACGAGGAGTTCGACCCGCGCCTGAACGGCCCCGAGTACGCCCCGTCCAACGCCGGCCAGCGCCGCGAGGACCGCAAGCTCGCCGCCATCGGCATCCGGGTCGCCAAGGGCGTCACCATGCACGGCTTCGCCCTCAACGTGAACCCGGACAACGCCTGGTTCGACCGGATCATCCCGTGCGGCATCCGCGACGCGGGTGTGACCTCGCTCGCCAACGAGCTGGGCCGGGACGTCTCGATCGCGGACGTGCTGCCCGTGGTGGAGCGCCACCTGCGGGAGGTGCTCGAACAGGCGGACCTGAAGCCGCGCGAGATCGAGCGTCCGGTGGAGACGGCCTCGGCCTGAGGAATGCAGGGCGCTGGCCAGAGGTTGGCCAGAGGTAGTAAGGCATGGAAAGCAACGGCGTACCCTGGGGGGCGCCGAAGAATCGAAGCTACAGGAGCCGATGTGTCCGCAGTCGCACCCGACGGACGCAAGATGCTGCGCCTGGAGGTCCGGAACGCCCAGACCCCCATCGAGCGCAAGCCCGAGTGGATCAAGACGCGGGCGAAGATGGGGCCCGAGTACACGAAGATGCAGAGCCTCGTGAAGAGCGAGGGCCTGCACACGGTCTGCCAGGAGGCGGGCTGTCCCAACATCTTCGAGTGCTGGGAGGACCGCGAGGCGACCTTCCTCATCGGTGGTGACCAGTGCACCCGGCGCTGTGACTTCTGCCAGATCGACACGGGCAAGCCCGAGGCCCTCGACCGGGACGAGCCCCGCCGCGTCGGCGAGTCGGTCGTCACGATGGACCTGAACTACGCCACCATCACGGGCGTCGCGCGCGACGACCTGGAGGACGGCGGCGCCTGGCTGTACGCCGAGACCGTGCGCCAGATCCACCAGCAGACCGCGGACCGCGCCGAAGGCCGCACCAAGGTCGAGCTGCTCGCGCCCGACTTCAACGCGGTGCCGGAGCTCCTGGCGGAGGTCTTCGCCTCCCGCCCCGAGGTCTTCGCGCACAACGTGGAGACGGTCCCGCGGATCTTCAAGCGGATCCGTCCCGGCTTCCGGTACGAGCGCTCGCTCGACGTCATCACCCAGGCGCGGGACTACGGTCTGGTCACGAAGTCGAACCTGATCCTCGGCATGGGCGAGACCCGTGAGGAGGTCAGCGAGGCGCTCCGGCAGCTCCACGACGCCGGTTGCGAGCTGATCACGATCACCCAGTACCTGCGCCCCTCGGTCCGGCACCACCCCGTGGAGCGCTGGGTGAAGCCGCAGGAGTTCGTGGAGCTGAAGGAGGAGGCCGACGAGATCGGCTTCTCCGGCGTCATGTCGGGCCCGCTGGTCCGTTCCTCGTACCGGGCGGGTCGTCTCTTCCAGCAGGCGATGGAGCACCGCAGCCGCGCTTGAGCGAGGCTTGCAGGCTGCGTGAAACCGAGCACAAGAAGTGACCGGCCGGTATTGGCCGGATTCGACGCGGTCCGTACACCCCCGCAGCTCAGCGGGGATGTACGGGCCGCGTCGGCGTTCCCGCCGTCCCCCGCCTGGGCGCATCAACGTTTCATCAGTGTTTGACCACCGGGTCACGCCCTGGTAACACCGATCTGTGAGCTTGGTTTCACTCACCGCCACCACCCGCTCACGCCCCCGCCTCGTCCCACCCGCCATCGAGGAAGGACCCCGACATGCCGGCCGCATCGACGCACGTCCGCGTCACCGCGATCCCGTCCGTCACCGACGCCCTGAAGGCCGTGGAGTCACTGCTCCTCGGCGCCGGGCAGCGCACGGCGCGGCGCAACGCCTGGAACTCCGTCCTGGAGGACCGCCGCCGCGCCAAGGACCGGGTCGAGGCCCAGCACGTGATGGAGGTCGCGTCGGGCCGGACTTCCCGGGCCACGTAAACTTCAGGACATGGCGAGGAAGGCAAACACGGGCAGCGCTGACGCTGCGAACCAGGGGCGGCTCAAGCAGATCGCCCTCACGTACAAGATGACCCGGAAGGCCGACCCTAAGGTCGGACTTGTCGTCGCAGGCGTGGGCATCGTCGTACTCGGTGTCCTCCTCGCGATCGGCTTCCTGATCGGGCACCCGGTCTACCTGGGCATCCTGGGCTTCGTCCTGGCGCTCCTGGCGGCGGCCATCGTGTTCGGGCGGCGCGCCGAGCGCGCGGCCTTCGGGCAGATGGAGGGCCAGCCCGGCGCGGCCGCGGCGGTGCTGCAGAACGTCGGGCGCGGCTGGACGACGACCCCCGCGGTCGCGATGAACCGCAGCCAGGACGTCGTGCACCGGGCGGTCGGCCGGGCCGGCATCGTGCTGGTGGCGGAGGGCAACCCGAACCGGGTGAAGCCTCTGCTGGCGGCCGAGAAGAAGCGGATGAACCGCGTCGTGGTGGACGTGCCGGTGACCGACATCATCGTCGGCGACGGCGAGGGCCAGGTGCCGCTGAAGAAGGTCCGTACGACCATGCTCAAGCTGCCTCGGGTGCTCACCGGCCCGCAGGTGACGGCGGCCAACGACCGACTGCGGGCGATGGGCGACCTGATGAGCAACATGCCGCTGCCGAAGGGTCCGATGCCGAAGGGCATGCGGATGCCGCGGGGCGGAAAGATGCGCTGACGCGCCCGACCGAGCACACGAGAAGGGCCCCGGACCGTCTGGTCCGGGGCCCTTCTGTCTGGCGTCCTCGGGTTCAGATACGGACCTGGACGGCGCCGGAGAGGCGGTCGTGGAGGCCGCGGCCGTCGCGGTCCCAGATGAGGGCCGGGATGGCGAGGCAGACGAGCAGGGAGCGGAGCACCGCGCGGAACGGTCCGAGGCGGCCCCCGTTCGCGGAGACGACACGCAGGCGGAAGAGCACCTTGCCCGGCGTGGCGCCGACGGAGCCGACGGTCAGCGCGCTCACGACGAACAGGAGGAGCAGCGCCCAGTTGCTGGTCGCCTGGCCGTAGCCGTCGGTGATGAGGCCGTATGCGATCAAGAGGCAGAGACCCCAGTCGACGGCGAGGGCGCCGAGCCGGCGGCCCGGGCGGGCGATCGAGCCGGGTCCCTCCTCGGGCAGTCCCAGCTGCTGACCCCGGTAACCGAAGTCCACGCCTGCTTGCTCCGCCGCGGCACGGGGGCCGGAGAGCCACGATCCGAGTGCTTGCCTGTTGTCCACCCGACCACGGTACTGCGCCCGTTTTCGATCACTTCCGTCCGGGTCGACACAGACACACCGGGGCGCGGCGCGCACCCGCCCCGGTTAACTTGGACGAAACAAATGGGTCATGCTTGAGAAATCCCGTCTGCCTATGGTCGGGTCCAGCGTGTGCCACCGCACTGGCCGCACGACCGAGCTGCAACCCCGCCCCTCCCCGGGCCGGGAGTAGGAGGAGTTGGATGTCCGAGAAGCACGGGTTCCAGAACGCCGACGAGGTCAAGAAGTTCATCAAGGACAACGACGTCAAGATGGTCGACGTCCGCTTCTGCGACCTTCCGGGCGTGATGCAGCACTTCACGATCCCGGCGACGGCCTTCGACCCGGCGGAGGAGCTCGCCTTCGACGGCTCGTCGATCCGCGGCTTCCAGGCGATCCACGAGTCCGACATGGCGCTCCGCGCCGACCTGTCGACGGCCCGCGTGGACCCCTTCCGCCGCGACAAGACGCTGAACATCAACTTCTTCATCCACGACCCGATCACGGGCGAGCAGTACAGCCGTGACCCGCGCAACATCGCGAAGAAGGCCGAGGCGTACCTCGCCTCCACCGGCATCGCCGACACCGCGTACTTCGGCCCCGAGGCGGAGTTCTACGTCTTCGACTCGGTGCGCTTCGAGACCTCGGCGAACCAGGGCTTCTACCACATCGACTCCGAGGCCGGCGCCTGGAACACCGGCGCGGAGGAGAACAACCGCGGCTACAAGGTCCGCTACAAGGGCGGCTACTTCCCGGCCCCGCCGGTCGACCACTTCGCCGACCTGCGCTCCGAGATCTCCCTGGAGCTGGAGAACGTCGGCCTGCAGGTCGAGCGCCAGCACCACGAGGTCGGCACCGCCGGCCAGGCCGAGATCAACTACAAGTTCAACACGCTGCTCGCCGCGGCCGACGACCTGATGCTCTTCAAGTACATCGTGAAGAACGTCGCCTGGCGCAACGGCAAGACCGCGACCTTCATGCCGAAGCCGATCTTCGGCGACAACGGCTCGGGCATGCACGTCCACCAGTCGCTGTGGGCGAACGGCGACCCGCTGTTCTACGACGAGACGGGCTACGCGGGCCTCTCGGACACCGCCCGCTACTACATCGGCGGCATCCTCAAGCACGCCCCGTCGCTGCTCGCCTTCACCAACCCGACGGTGAACTCGTACCACCGCCTGGTCCCGGGCTTCGAGGCCCCGGTCAACATGGTGTACTCGCAGCGCAACCGCTCCGCCGCCATGCGCATCCCGATCACGGGCTCGAACCCGAAGGCCAAGCGCGTCGAGTTCCGCGCGCCGGACCCGTCCTCGAACCCGTACCTCGCCTTCTCGGCGCTGCTCCTCGCGGGCCTCGACGGCGTCAAGAACAAGATCGAGCCGGCGGAGCCGATCGACAAGGACCTGTACGAGCTCGCTCCCGAGGAGCACGCGAACGTCCAGCAGGTCCCGACCAACCTGGAGGCCGTCCTCCACGCCCTCGAGGACGACAACGAGTACCTGCAGGCCGGTGGCGTCTTCACGTCCGACCTGATCGAGACGTGGATCGACTACAAGCGCACCCACGAGATCGCCCCGATCCAGCTGCGCCCGCACCCGCACGAGTTCGAGCTCTACTTCGACCTCTAGGCCGGAGCCTCACCAGTGAGGGCCGCCGCCCCCGGATCTCCGGGGGCGGCGGCCCTCGCCGTTTTCTTCCCCGCCGGTCAGCGGCCGTAGCGGATCAGGGCGCGGACCATCCGGCACGTGGAGTCCGAGGGCGGGTGGATGCCGATGCGGTCGGCCGTGGTGCGTATCGTCGCGTTCGTGGCCTTCGACGGGACGTAGACGCCGGCGTCGAGCAGGGCGATCGCGAGGCGCATGGCCTTCAGGCGCCGGTTGTGCGTGACGTACCACTCGCGGGGGCGGCCCGCGGGCAGGGGCTTCCTCTGGAGGGGCTTCCAGGGTTCGATGGACGGCGTCCGGATCACGGCGAGAGCCATGGGCTACCTCCTGGCGAACGGTAGGTGCGGGCCCTCCCCGGGACCCTCACCTTCACCCCCTATTTTAGTGGCCCCCACTGACAATCGCCCCTGGCCAGACAGGGTTTGGGGGGTGGTGGAGCGAGGTCGGGGGGGTACCGTGAGGGCCATGGAGATCTGGATCAATCCCGCCTGTTCCAAGTGCCGCAGCGCCCTCACCCTTCTCGACGCCGAGGGCGCCGACTACACCGTGCGGCGCTACCTGGAGGACGTCCCCTCGCCCGACGAGATCCGGCAGGTGCTCGACCGGCTCGGGCTCGAACCGTGGGACATCACCCGGACCCAGGAGGCCGACGCCAAGGAGCTCGGGGTGAAGGAGTGGCCCCGGGACGCCGAGAACCGCGACCGGTGGGTCGAGGCGCTCGCCGCGCGTCCCAAGCTCATCCAGCGGCCGATCATCACCGCCGAGGACGGCACCGCCGTCGTCGGCAGGACCGAGGAAGCCGTGCGGGACGCGCTGTCCCGCTGACCAGGGGGAAGGTCCCGCTGACCAGGCGGAAGAAGGAGTGAGGGAGTGAGCGGGACGGGGAGCGGCGGGCTCGGGGTCGATCTGCATCTGGAGCTGCGCGCGGGCGGCGGGCGGCGGGCCGCGCTCATCGGGGCGCTGCGCGAAGCCGTACGCGGCGGGCGGCTCGCCCCCGGGACCCGGCTGCCGCCCTACCGGGCGCTCGCCGCCGACCTCGGGATCGCCCGGAACACCGTCGCCGACGCGTACGCCGAACTCGTCGCCGAAGGCTGGCTCACCTCCCGCCAGGGCTCCGGGACCCGGGTCGCCGACCGGGTCGCCGCGCCCGCCCCCGGGCCCGTGCGGCCCGCCGCGCCGCCCCCGCTCCCGTACGACCTCGTCCAGGGCAAGCCCGACCCCGGCACCTTCCCGCGCGCCGCCTGGCTGGCGGCGGCCCGGCGGGCGCTGACCGCCGCGCCGCACGAGGCCTTCGGGATCGGCGACCCGCACGGCCGGATCGAACTGCGCCTGGCCCTCGTCGAGTACCTCGCGCGCGTGCGGGGCGTACGGACCTCCCCCGAGCGGATCGTGATCTGCTCGGGCGCCGCGCACGCGCTGCGACTGCTCGCGCGCGTGCTCGGCGCGCCGGGCCCGTGGGCGGTCGAGGCGTACGGGCTGCCCTTCCACCGGGGGCTCCTCGCCGAGGCCGGTGTCGTCACGGTGCCGGTGGCCGTCGACGACGACGGGATACGGGCCGGGGACATCCCCCGGCGGGCCGACGCCGTACTGCTCACGCCCGCCCACCAGTTCCCCACGGGCGGCCCGCTGCACCCCGAGCGCCGGGCCGGTGTCCTGGAGTGGGCGCGGGCCTCGGGCGGGCTGGTCGTCGAGGACGACTACGACGGGGAGTTCCGTTACGACCGGCGGCCGGTGGGCGCCCTCCAGGGGCTCGACCCCGAACGGACGGTCCTCGTCGGGTCCGTCAGCAAGAGCCTCTCCCCCACGCTGCGGCTCGGCTGGATGTGCCTGCCGTCGGCGCTCGTGGACGGGGTGGTCGCGGCGAAGGGCGAGCGCGAGCCGTACGCCTCCGCGCCGGACCAGCTCACCCTCGCCGACCTCCTCGCCTCCGGCGCGTACGACCGGCACGTCCGGCGGATGCGCCAGCGGCACCGGGCGCGGCGCGACCGGCTGGTGTCCGTGCTCGCCGAACGGGTGCCGGAGGTACGGGTGACGGGGATCGCCGCCGGGCTGCACGCCGTGGTGGAACTCCCGCCGGGTACGGAGCGGGCCGCCCTCGCCGCGGCGGCCCGGCACGGTGTCGCCGTGGAGGGTCTGGCCTCGTACCGCCATCCCGACGCCCGGGGCCCCGCCCACCCGGACGGCCTGGTCGTCGGCTACGCCACGCCGCCGGAGCGGCTCTACGGGGCCGCCGTGGACGCGCTGTGCGGTGCGCTGGAGGAGACGGCCTCGTGTGACGGACGCTCCTGACGCAGGCCGGCCACCTGGGCCTCCGCCGTCGTCAGGATCTCGGTGAGGCGGAGGCCGAAGCGGGCGTCGCACGCGTGGGGGTCGCCCGTGCGGGCCGCCGTGACGAGGGCGTCGACGGCCGCGCCGAACGCTCCCACCGCCCCTTCCCAGCGCGGCAGTTCGGCCCTGCCCGCGGAGCCGTACAGGCTGAGGGCCGCCCCCGCCGCCTCCGGTGGCGCGCTCAGGGTGAGGGTGGCCGTGCTGCTCGCGCCCGAGGTGTGCCGCAGCACCAGGTGGTGGGTGTCGGCCGGCCCGGGCGTCGCGGTGATCTCCGTGACGTCGCCGAGGACCGGCAGGTAGACCGAGAGGACGTGCGGGCCCACGTCCCACAGGCCGCCCTTCTCCCGCCGCCACGGCGAGGCCGCGTACGCACTGCTGGAACCCGGTCCGTAAAGCGAGCCGAGCCAGTGCGCCTCGCCGAGGAACCAGCCGCCCGCCGCCGCCTGCGCGTCGATCCAGCGGGCCGTCGGCTCGGCGAACCGCAGCGTGCAGAAGACCACGGAGGCGACCCCTGCCGCCTCGACCGCCTCGGCGACCTCCCGCGCCCCCGCGACCGTCGTCGCGACCGGCTTGTCGAGCAGGACGTGGCACCCGGCCTCCGCGGCCCGCACCGCGAGCGGGGCCTGGACGTCCGGCGGCAGCGCGAGGGCGACGGCGTCGCTGGCGGCGAAGAGGGCGTCCACGTCGTCGTACGCGCGCGTGCCCGAGGAGGCGGCGAGCCCGGCGGCCGCTTCCGGGCGTCTGCCCCAGACCCCGCTGAACTCGATCCCGGCATGCCCGGCCAGCGCGGGGGCATGTGTGCGCGCGGCCCAGGGGCCGGTGCCGAGGAGTCCGATACGGGGCTTCGCGCCCGGGTGCTTCGCCATGGCCCCCAGTCTGCAGGGTGCCACCGACAGCCCCCGACGGCGGCCCAGTGACCGATGAGCCCCCGGCGCCCCGTATACGACGCGGCGGGAATCCACGTACCTCGTCTCGACGACATCGCACAGCGGCCGCGGGAAACACAGGAAAGCTGAGTAACACGGGGTTCACATTCGGGCAACCGACGGGAAATCCCGTGTTGCGAAGCTGCGACCGGACACCGACACACCGCAGCTTCTCGCAGCGCCGCGAGCCGTTGCGACTCCCGCAGCAGCACGCCCAAAGGATGAGGCCCGTGACCTTCAAGGCTGAGTACATCTGGATCGACGGCACCGAGCCGACCGCGAAGCTTCGCTCGAAGACGAAGATCATCGTCGGCGACGCCCTCGCGCTCGACCAGCTGCCGATCTGGGGCTTCGACGGTTCCAGCACGAACCAGGCCAAGGGCCACGCCTCGGACCGCGTCCTCAAGCCGGTCTTCTCCTGCCCGGACCCGATCCGCGGCGGCGACGACATCCTGGTGCTGTGCGAGGTCCTCAACACGGACATGACGCCGCACGAGTCCAACACGCGCGCCGCGCTCGCCGAGGTCGCCGCGAAGTACGCCTCCCAGGAGCCGATCTTCGGCATCGAGCAGGAGTACACCTTCTTCAAGGGCTCGCGCCCGCTCGGCTTCCCCGAGGCCGGCTTCCCGGCCGCGCAGGGCGGCTACTACTGCGGTGTCGGCGCGGACGAGATCTTCGGCCGTGACGTCGTCGAGGCGCACCTGGAGAACTGCCTCGCGGCGGGTCTGGGCATCTCCGGCATCAACGCCGAGGTCATGCCGGGCCAGTGGGAGTTCCAGGTCGGCCCGCTGGCGCCCCTGGAGGTCTCCGACCAGCTGTGGATCGCCCGTTGGCTGCTCTACCGCACGGCCGAGGACTTCGACATCTCGGCGACGCTCGACCCGAAGCCGGTGAAGGGCGACTGGAACGGCGCGGGCGCGCACACCAACTTCTCCACGAAGGCGATGCGCGAGGGCTACGACGCGATCATCACCGCCGCCGAGTCCCTCGGCCAGGGCTCGAAGCCGCTCGACCACGTCAAGAACTACGGCGCCGGCATCGACGACCGCCTGACGGGTCTGCACGAGACCGCCCCGTGGGACCAGTACTCCTACGGCGTCTCGGACCGCGGCGCCTCGGTCCGCATCCCGTGGCAGGTCGAGCAGGACCAGAAGGGCTACATCGAGGACCGTCGCCCGAACGCGAACGTGGACCCGTACGTGGTGACCCGCCTTCTGGTGGACACCTGCTGCGAGGCCCTGGAGAAGGCCGGCCAGGTCTGATCCGCACCTCATCCGGAAGGGCGCCCACCGTTTCACACGGTGGGCGCCCTTTCCGTCATATGCGGACGCCCAGGAGAGCGGAGAATCGAACCTCCGTTCCGCTCACCACACGGTCTGTTGACGTCGGAGGATTCCGCCGCTGACCCGCGTGACGACAGGTATCGTCGCCACGGTGAAGCTGGTGGTCCGGGTGAAACTGCTGCCGACGCCTGAACAGGCGTCAGCGCTCGCCACGACCCTGCGTGCCTGCAACGAGGCGGCGAACTGGCTCTCGGTCCGGGCCTTCGAAGGCGGCAGAACCTCGCGTGCCTCGCTCCAGGCCCTGTGGTACGCCGGGTTGAAGGCACGGGGACTGTCGGCCCAGCCCGCGTTGCATGTGCTGCGGAAGGTCGCCGACGCCTACAGCGCACTCCACGCGAACCCGAGGACCGGGAACCTGAAAAGACGGGGGCCGGACCGTGACGCCAGGAAGGCCGGCAGGCCGGTTGCGTTCCGGCCCGATGCGGCGCAGCCGTACGACGACAGGTGCCTGTCCTGGCAGTGGGACGAAGGCACGGTGTCGGTCTGGACGACGTCCGGGCGGATGAGGGGGCTGGCCTTCACCGGCCAGGCCGAACAGCTGACACTGCTGGCCTCTCGCCGCAAAGGCGAGTCGGACCTCCTCCACGAAGGCGGGCGGTGGTACCTGCTCGCGACCTGTGAGGTGCCCCCAGCCGCCCTGAACACCGCCCCTGACGGCTTCGTGGGAGTGGACCTGGGGATCGTGAACATCGCCACGACCTCCACGGGCAGTCGGTTCAGCGGCCGTCGCCTCAACCGATGCCGGGAAGCGGAGCGCCGGCTGCGCGCGAAGCTGCAGCGCAAGGGCACGAAGTCCGCCAGGAGGCGGGCGAAGCGGCACGCGGGCAGGGAGGCCCGTCGGGCCCGGGACGTCAATCACAAGATCAGTAAGCACATCGTGGCGGAGGCTCAACGCACCGGTCGTGGAATCGCCCTGGAAGACCTCACGGGTATCCGCGAACGGGTACGGCTACGCAAGCCCCAACGCGTCACGCTGCACTCCTGGCCCTTCCGGCAACTCGGCACGTTCATCGCCTACAAGGCGCGGCGCGCCGGGGTGCCGGTGGTGTACGTCGACCCGGCGAACACCAGCCGGGAATGCTCCCGATGCCATCACGTCGATCGTCGAAACCGGCCCTCCCAGGCCGTGTTCGCATGCCAGGCCTGCGGCTTCGTTGAGCACGCGGACCTGAACTCGTCCCACAACATCGCCGCCCGCGGCTGGTGGACGTGGGTTCGCGGGGCCGAGTCACAGGTCCCTGCCCTCGCGCTCACCGGGTAGAGAGGGCTGGACGCAGCCGGTCACCGTCGAAGCCGTCGGCGAACCGAGCCGCAACTCGGGGACCGATCTCTTTCCCGAGTAGTAGACTAGGGAAATGGCCCACACACAGAACGACACCGCGACAGGTCGTCACGACCTCGAGCCGTTCTGGCCTTCCCGGCAGCATCACGACTTCGACCGGGTGTGTTGCCGCGCGAGGAACGCGTCGGCCCTCTAAAGCCCCGATCGGTACGGTCCGGTCCACGGCCTTCGGCCCACGCGCACGACGTACGACGCCTGTCCGTCCGTTTCTCCGCGCGAAATGAGCTGACCTCCCATGGCCCCTGCCCCGAGTGCCTCCCTCACCGCCGTCCGCCCCGGTCGCCACCGGCTGCGCGCCGTCGACCCGAACGAGGTCGTCGACTTCGCCCGGGTCGCGGACTTCCTGCCGCCCGGCGCCACCCTGCTGCCCGCTCCCCCGCACGCCCTGCCGACGCTGCCCGGGCGGCCGCCGATGGTCGGGTACCTGGTCCTCCTGCCGGCCGACCAGCAGCCCCAGGCCCCCGTCGCCGCACCCGCCCCTGCCGAAGAGGCACAGGGGCCGGTGGCCATCGACGGGGTCCGGCGGATCGCCGTCGTCGACGGGCGGGAGCTCGAACTCACCTATCTGGAGTTCGAGCTGCTGGCCCATCTCGTGGCGCACCCCCACCGGGTGCACACGCGCGACCAGTTGGTCACCACCGTGTGGGGGTACGGGCACGTCGGCGACGGCCGTACGGTCGACGTGCACGTGGCCCGGCTGCGGCGCAAGCTGGGCGCCGAGCACCGCCACACGATCCAGACCGTGCGGCGGGTCGGCTACAAGTACACGCCCTGATCAGGTCGTCGGCGTGCCGGACCTCGCCCTGATCCTCGCCACGAGGGCCAGGGCGAGGTCCGCCGCCAGGAACAGCAGCAGGCTGAGGCCGAGCAGCGGGACGAACCAGGACACCAGGGCCGTGGCCGCGGCGAGCGGCAGCAGCAGGGTCACCGGGATCCGCCGCCACGCCCCGCGCGCCGCCGGGCGGCCCGGGCGGCGCAGCCACCACATGCGGTAGCCCCAGAGGATCAGCAGGATCAGGGCGAGCGCCAGGGCCGCCAGGGCCAGCTGGTTGAACAGGCCCAGGAAGACGCCGGTGTGGGCGTCGATGCCTATGCGGGTCAGCTTGGCGAGGACCGGGTAGTCGGCGAAGGCGAGGCGGTCGACGACCGTGCCGTCCGCCGGGTTCACGGCCGCCGAGTCCAGCTGGAGCGGGAACTGCGTGTCCGTCTCCTTGACCACGTACCCCTTGCCCTCGGCCGGCAGGACGACCGAGACCTTCGGGCTGTCGATGCCGGCCGCGCGGGCCGCCTCCAGCGCCTTGTCGAGGCCGATGTCCGGCCCCTGGGCGGTGGTGCCGCCCCCGGTGTGCGCGCCGCCGTGGCCCTCGTGCTCCGAGGAGCCGCCGGCCGCCGCGCCGCCGACGGTCGCGGAGAGGGTCGGCGTCGCGCCGCCCAGGCCGTCCTGGAGCGCGCCGATGTTCTCGCCCGCGTAGCGCGACCAGGTGAGGCCGGTCGCCGACAGCAGGACGAGTCCGGTCACCGCCCACAGGCCGACCGAGCCGTGCCAGGACAGGGTGCGGCGGCGGGAGGCCGGGCCGCCCTCGGGGACGAACAGGGCGCGGCGGTTCTTCCGGCGCCGGCCGAGCCAGAGCAGCAGGCCGCCGAGCGCGATGACCCACAGCCAGCTCGCGGCGAGTTCGCTGTAGTTGCGGCCGAGGTCCCCGAGGTGCAGGTCCCGGTGCAGGCCGTCGATCCAGGTGCGCAGCGGGAGGGCGCCCGAGCTGCCGTAGCTGGGCAGTTGCCCGCGTACGTCCCCGGTGTACGGGTCCACGAAGACGGCGAGCGAGGTGCCCTCGGGGACGTCGGGGTCGGCCATCAGGACGCGGGTGGTCGCGCCGGGTTCGGCGGAGGGCCAGACGGCGGTGACGGTGCCGTTCGGGTTGACCTTGCGGGCGATGTTCACCTGCTGGGAGAGCGGCAGGGCGGTGTCGCCGACGGGGACTTCGAGTTCGTGGGCGTACACCGCCTTCTCCGCCTGGAAGGAGAGCGCGTACAGCAGGCCGCTGACGGCGGCCACGAGGAGGAACGGGGCGACGAGGACGCCCGCGTAGAAGTGGACGCGGAGGACGAGGGGGCGCAGGGCGCTCCAGGTGCCGGCCTTGCGCGGGGCCGTGGCGGGGGTGGGGACGGGCGCGGGGGCGGGCGCCTGGGCGGCTTCCGACGGTGGCGCCTCGGGCGTTTCCGGGCGTGCGGGATCATCGATGGTCATGGCTGTCCTGGGAGTCGGTGCAGACAGGGGGAAGACCCCCGGGTCAGACGTGTGCTCCGAGGGCCGTGGCACGGGGTACGGGCGGGCGGGGCGGGCCGCGCCGGGAGAGGGTGTGCGCGAGGACGAGGGTGCGCGGCCGGTGGGTGTTCCGGCGGGTCCTGCGGACCGCGCGGCGCGGAGCGTCGGGGACGCGGACCCGCGCGAGGAGCAGGCGCAGGGGCGTGAAGGCGTACGCGAGGGCTGCTCGGGCCAGTGTGAAGAGCGCCGCTTCGCCGTGGGCCAGCCAGAGACCGCAGAGGAGCGCGGCGAGGAGGTGGACGACGAGCATGCCGACGGTGTCCGTGCCGGTGACCGCGGTCGCGGCGGATGTCGTCGCGGAGAGCGGCTCCGCGCCGTGCGTCGCGTGCGCCCCGCCGCTTCCGGCGTGCGCGTGTGCCGCCCCCGGGTGGCTCCCGGCCATCGAGAACACCAGGTGCAGCGCGCCCTGGAGGGTGAGCAGCGCGCCCGCGATCGTCGGCGCGCCCCGGCGCCGGCCCGCCGCCGCCCAGGCGGCCGCCGCCGTCACGGCGAAGGCGCCGAGCAGCGCGAGCGCCGGGAGTCGGTGCGCAGACATGGACGAATGCCCCACGACGGCCAGAGTCACGCACACGACCGCGAACAGGGCGGCTCGCAAGGCGCGCAGGGGCGACCGGGCATCCGTCATCGCCCGTCATGGTGTCACCCCGCCATCCGGCGCACGAGACCGCCTGCGGCCCTGATGTCTCCCCGTGACGCGATGCCTCCCCGTGGCGGGCCTCCCGTGGCGTTCCTCCCCTGCGTTCCTCCCCTGGCGGAATCCTCCGGGAGCGGAATGCCTTGGCCCCGCACCGGGCGGCCGGGCAGTCTCGGATCATGAAACTGCTGATGCTCGGAGGTACGGAGTTCGTGGGGCGCGCGGTCGTCGAGGCCGCGCTCGAACGGGGCTGGGAGGTGACCGTCTTCCACCGGGGCCGGCACGCGCCGCCGGCGGGGGTCACCTCGCTGCTGGGCGACCGCACCACAGGACCCGACGGGCTCGCCGCACTCGCGACGGGTTCGTGGGACGCCGTCGTGGACACCTGGTCGGCCGCGCCCTCGGCGGTGCGGGACGCGGCCCGGCTGCTCGCCGACCGGGTCGGGCGGTACGCGTACGTGTCGAGCCGTTCCGTGTACGCCTGGCCGCCCGCCGCCGGGCTCGCGGAGGACGGCCCGCTGGTGGAGGGCTCTCCGGACGACGGGGACATGCCGTACGCGGAGTCCAAGCGGGGCGGTGAGCTGGCCGCCACCGCCGCGTTCGGCGCGGACCGGACGCTGCTCGTCCGCGCGGGTCTGATCATCGGCCCGTACGAGAACGTGGGCCGCCTTCCCTGGTGGCTCGGCCGGATCGCGCGCGGCGGCCCGGTCCTCGCCCCCGGGCCCGCGGACTCGCCGATCCAGTACATCGACGTCCGCGACCTGGCCGAGTGGACCCTCGACGCGATCGCCACCGGGCTCTCCGGGCCGTACAACCTCGTCTCGCCGCCCGGACACACGACCATGGGCGAGCTGCTCGACGCCTGCGTACGGGTCACCGGCGCGGACGCCGAACTCCGCTGGACCGCCCCGGAAGCGCTGCTCGCGGCCGGTGCGGAACCGTGGTCGGAGCTGCCCGTCTGGCTGCCGCCGGGCGAGATGTACGACGCGATGCACACCGCCGACGTCACCAAGGCGCTCAAGGCCGGACTGCGCTGCCGCCCGGTGGCGGAGACCGTCGCCGACACCTGGGCGTGGCTGGAATCGCTCGGCGGCGTCGCGCCGCAGCGCCCGGACCGGGCGGGGGCCGGCCTGTCCGCCGAGCGGGAGGCGGAGGTCCTGGCGAAGCTCTCGGCGCTGCCGGCCGGGTGAGGAACCGCGCGGAGCTGCCCGAACCGGGGTGATCGTCTACGGTCGACACGAACGTGCACGAACCCGGAGGAGTCGCCGCCATGCCCGCCCTTCCCGCCACCTCCGTCGCCAACCTCCGGGATCTCGGCGGCCTGCCTCTCGGTGCCGGGCGGGCCGTCCGCCCCGGCCTCGTCCTGCGCTCCGCGCAGCTCGACCGGCTCGAACCGGCCGAGCCGGCATTGGCCGGACTCGGCATCCGTACGGTCGTCGACCTCCGTACGGAGACGGAGCGCGGCGACCGGCCCGACCGGCTGCCCGCCGGGGCGCGGCTGCTCGTCGCGGACGTGCTCGCCGACCACCTCGCCGTCAGCGGGCTGCCGCCCGCCGCGCGCCTGAAGGAGCTGCTCACGGACCCGGCACTCGCCGAGGAGTACCTCGGCGGGGGCCAGGTCAGGGAGGCCTTCGCCCGGACCTACCGGGCCTTCGTCTCCAGCGACTCCGGCCGCGCCTCCTACCACGCCCTCCTCACCGAGCTGGGCGCTCCGGGGGCCGGGCCGCTGCTCTTCCACTGCACGGCGGGCAAGGACAGGACGGGCTGGGCGGCGACGGTCGTGCTGTCCCTGCTGGGCGCGGACGAGGAGACCGTGCGGAGCGAGTACCTGTCGGTCAACACGGCGGTACGGCAGGCGTTCGCGCCGATGATCGAGGGGTTCACCGCGCAGGGCGGCGACCCCGACCTCGCGCTCGACATGATCGGGGTCGTGCCGGAGTACCTGGCGGCCGCCCTCGACGAGGTGGAGGTCCGGCACGGGTCGATGGAGAAGTACGTACGGGAGGGGCTCGGCGTTCCTGACGAGGTGACGGAACGGATCCGCGAGCGGCTGACGGTGGAGGCGGGCTGAGCGGGGCGGTGCCGGGCCGGCGCCGCGTCCGGGGGCGCGGCGGGGGCCGGAGCCGGCCGGGGTGACCATCGGAAGAATCGCTCGTTCTGCTGAACGTGAGCACCCAGGATCTCGTTCCCTCGCCCGTGGGCCCCGTCGACGTCGAGCAGGCCGAGGCCGCGCTCGTCGAGCGCTATCCGCGGCTCGTCCGCATCGCCTACCTCGTCCTGCCGCCCTCGCTCGGCCGCAACCGCCGGGTGCTGTCCGCGCACGCGCTCGTCCAGCGCTCGCTGCCGCGCCGCCGGGTGCCGGGGCCCGCCGTGCCGGAGCCGCGGCTCGCCGAGGACGCGGTCGATCCGGGCTACGCGTACGTACGGGGCGAGGTGCTGCGGCAGGCGCTGATCGCCGGGCTTCCGCTGCGGCGGCTCGCGCTGCCGCGCCGGGCGCAGTTCCCGCCGCTGCTTCCGCACGTGTGGGGGCTGCGGCTGTTCCCCCGGGTGGGCGGCGCCGACGAACTCGCCCTGGACCAGAGGCTGTCCCGGCTCTCGGGCCCGGGCCGCGCGGCCTACGTCCTGCGCGGTCTTGAACGCCAGGGCGACCCCGAGGTGCTGCGCGTCCTGGCGTCGGTCGGCGTGGAGGACCCGGCGGCGGCCCTGGCGGAGGCGGACACGCTGGACGACGTGGAGACCGGGGCCGTGGCCTCGTCGCCCGCGGGCCTCGCCGCCGGTCCGGGCGCTGCCGAGGGCTTCGGCCGGGGCGGTCGTGCGGAGAGGGTCGGCGAGCAGGGAGGGCCCCGCGCGCCCGGCGGACCGGGAAGGACCGGGAAGCCGGCGGGGACTCGGACCCCGGAGGGAACCGGGGGCACGGACGGGGCCGTACCCCGTGACGGCGGCCGGGAGGGCTCCGCGGCCGGACCGGGCGGGCCCTCGGTCGGCGGGCCCTTGGCGCCCCGCCCCGGCGCCGCCCCCGGCCCCGGCCCCCTCGTCCGTTCCGGTCGCGTCAGCGGCGCCGCACTGCTCGAATCCGACGAGTTCGATCCCTGCGCGCTCCAGGCCCGGCCCACCGATCTCATGCGGCGGCGGCAGCACGTCCGGGCCGCGCTCGTCGCCGCCGCCGCGCTCGCCGTGTGCGGGACGCTGCTCGGGCTGCCCGGGGACGGGTGGGGAAGAAACGGTGCTGCGGCGCCCACGTACGCCCGTAATCCGGCCGCGGAGGCCGCTCTCGACCCCGGGGCGCTCAAGCGGGTCGCTCCGGCGGCCTGGCCGGGTTCGACCCGGCAGGACTTCTCCGTGTGGCCCGCGCGCGGCGGTCTGACCGGCGACAGCGCGCTGCTGCGGCGCGCGCTCGCCGTGTGGGCCAGGCCCGGCGCCTCCGTACGCTCGTCGGCGACGCCGGGGACGCCGGTCGGTCCGCCGATGGGACCGCCGCAGCTGCTGTTCGCAGGGGTGGTGGACGGGGCCCGGGTGGTGCTCCTGCACGACGGGCTGCGGGCCGTGCGGTACGCGGAGCCGGTCGAGGGCACGGCGGGCGCGGCGCTCGACTTCGCGCGGACCGACGGGGCCGACTCGATCGGTTCGGCGGCGCTCGTGCTGTCCCGTGCGGCGGGCAACGTCCGCTATCTCACCGCGCCCTGGGTGAAGGAGACGGCGGTACGGGATCTCCTCGCGCCCGCGAAGGCGCCCCGGCCGCTGGTGCGGGACGCGCAGGGGATGACCGATCCGGTGCCGAGCCCCGCCCTGGCGAAGGGGTGCACCCGCTGGAACACCCTTCAGGTGCGGGACGGTTCGGGGCTGCGGCTCCTCGCCGACCTGGGTGAGCTGGCCCCCGCCCGGCTCCTGTGGGGTCCGCCCGCGGCGCCGGCGGACGCGACGGGGCCGCAGGCGCGGGAGGCGTGGGCCCGGACCGCGTGCCAGCTGACGGCGGTGGGCGGGAACGGGGTGCGGTCGGTGAACGCCTGGCGGTTCGCCCGGCAGCCGCTCCCGGAGGGGGCGGGGCCGGCCACCTGGCTGTGCACGCGCGCGGAGACCTGGCGGGGCACGGGCGGCAGGGTCCTCGCCCAGTTCCTGGTCCCGTCGCCCACGGTCCCGGCGGCGCTCGCGGCCCGCTCCGAGGGGTCGCCCGCGTGCGGGGTGCGGGACCCCCGGGTCCTGGCGGGTGTGCTGTGGCAGGCGCCGAGCGGCGGCTGGTACGTCCTGGCGGCGGGCAGCCCGGACTTCACCGCCCTGGAGACCTCGGGCGGGGTGAAGGGGCGGTCGGACGGCCCGTTCCTCGCGGTGAAGGCGAAGGCGGGGGCACGGGCGGACCTGGACGGCACCCTGCGGGACGGGACGCGGGTGGCCGCCCTGCGCTGACCCGGCCGGGGAGGGTGAGAAGGGTGAGAAGAGGGTGAGCGGCGGAGGAGACAGGGAGGAGGCCGGGAGGAGGGGAGGACGAGGAGAGGGCGAGGGGCGGAGCGATAATCGGGTGCACAGGCCTGTTGTCATCGCCGTACCTCTCAGTACATTGACGCCATGTCTAATACGCAGCCTGCACCGGTGGCGTCGGAGCACGTCGAGCTCAAGGCCCGCAAGGTCTCCTTCGACTGGGACGAGACCCCCCTCCACTGGGTGCCCGGCGATCCCTTCACCACGCACACCATCAACGTGCTGCACCTGCTGCTCCCGGCCGGCGAACGCTGGTTCGTGCACGTCTACAAGCAGGCGCTGCCGTACATCACCGACGACCGGCTGCGCGCGGACGTCATCGGCTTCATCGGCCAGGAGGCCGTCCACTCCCAGGCCCACGACGACGTCCTCCCCCACCTCCGCGCGCAGGGCCTCGACCCCACCCCGTACACCGCGCAGGTCGACTGGTTCTTCGAGAAGCTCCTCGGGGACCGGACGCTGCCGCCGGGCAGGCCGCGCCGCTGGTGGCTGATGGAGCGGGTCGCGATGATCGCCGCCATCGAGCACTACACCGCCTTCCTCGGCGACTGGGTCCTCAACGCCGACGAGCTCGACCGGGTCGGCGCCGACCCGGTCATGCTCGACCTGCTGCGCTGGCACGGCGCGGAGGAGGTGGAGCACCGCTCGGTCGCCTTCGAGCTCTTCATGCACCTCGACGGCGGCTACCGGCGCCGCGCCCGCACCTGGGCGCTCGCCTTCTCCACGCTCCTGTTCCTCTGGCAGCGGGGGGTCCGCTTCTTCATGGACAACGACCCGACGCTCCTCGACGGCAAGGCCTCCTTCGGCCAGTTCGTCCGCAAGGGCCGGCAGGGCGTGCTGCCCTCCACCCCCGCCATGCTGCGCTCGATACCCCGCTACCTCAGCCGTGCCTACCACCCCTCCCAGGAGGGCGACACCGCGCAGGCCACGGCCTACCTGGCCGCCTCCCCCGGCGCCAACGGAGGCCGCTGATGCCCCGCTTCACCACCGTCGCCCTCGCCGCGGGGGCCGCCGCGCTGCTGGTCCGCAGGGCCGTCCGCAGCCGCATGTCCACGGCCCCGCTGTGGCCGATGCCCGCGCTCGACGAGCCCGTGTCCGGGTACGGCCGGGGCAGCACCGTGCCCCGAAAGGTCCGGGTGACCGGCCGTGCCGCGCCCGCCGACGGCGTCGTCGAACTCCGCCTCTCGGGGCGGGACCTGCCCGCCTGGCAGCCGGGCGCCCACATCGAGCTCGTCCTGCCCTCCGGGCTCGTCCGGCAGTACTCGCTCTGCGGCGATCCGGCCGACCTCTCCTCGTACACCGTGGCCACGCGTCTCGTCGAGGACGGCGGGGGCGGCTCGCGCGAGGTCCACGAGCGGCTCCACGAGGGCGCGGAGATCGAGATCCGGGGCCCGCGCAACCGCTTCCCGCTCCTCGCGGCACCCTCGTACGTCTTCGTCGTCGGCGGCATCGGCATCACCCCGGTCCTGCCGATGCTGCGCGCCGCCGAGGCGGCCGGGGCGGACTGGCGGCTCGTGTACTGCGGGCGGAGCCGGGCCACCCTGCCGTATCTGAAGGAGATCGAGGCGCTTGGCGGCGACCGCGTGACCGTCGTCGCCGAGGACGAGTCGGGCTACCCCGACCTCGGCTTCCTCGGGCACGTCCCCGCCGAGACCCTCGTGTACTGCTGCGGACCCGACGGCCTCATGGACTCGGTGGCGGCGGCGGTGCCGGAGGGCCGGACGCCGCTCCTCGAACGCTTCTCGGCCGCGGCGACGACCGGCGGCACCGCCTTCGAGGTCGAACTGCGCCGCTCGGGACGCACGGTGACGGTGGCGGCCGACCAGTCGGTGCTCGCGGCGGTCCGGGAGGAGGTCCCCGGCCTCATGTACTCCTGCCGGCAGGGGTTCTGCGGAACGTGCAGGCAGCACGTCCTGGAGGGCGAGATCGACCACCGGGACGAGCTGCTCACCGACGCCGAACGGGACGACTCGATGCTGATCTGCGTCTCGCGCTGCGCGGGCGAGCGGCTCGTCCTCGACCTGTAGGCCTCAGGGCAGGATGAGCCAGTCGAAGGCGAGCGCGGCGGCCAGGCCTCCCGTCAGGAGCCAGGTCGCAAGGCGCGTACGGCCGTTGCGGGACAGCTCGATCACGATCCCGCAGAGGATCATGGCGAGGCCGTACACGCCGACGACCAGGACGGACGTCCGGCTCGCGAGCCGGACGACGAGGACCACGGCCATCGCCACGAGCAGCACGGAGGCGACGGCGACGCGCAGTCGCCGCGCCTGCTTGGGGGTGAGACCCGAGGCGGGGACCTCCTCGCCGGAGGTCTTCTCGCCGGAGGTCTCCTCGCTGGAGATCTCTTCGCCGGTCTCGTGGTTCTCGTCGGCCTCGGAGGCCTCTGCGGCCTCCCGGGCCCCGGCGGCCGTGGTGTCCTGGTCGGAAGCGCTCATGAAGCAGCACAGTAACCGACCCCGTTAGGCTGTTCGTATGACGACCGGGGTACGCCGCAGGATGGGCGTCGAGGAGCGCAAGCAGCAGTTGATCGGGGTGGCTCTCGAACTCTTCAGCCACCGCTCTCCCGACGAGGTCTCCATCGACGAGATCGCCGCCGCCGCGGGCATCTCGCGGCCGCTGGTCTACCACTACTTCCCCGGCAAGCAGAGCCTCTACGAGGCGGCGCTGCGCCGGGCCGCCGACGAGCTGGCGGCCAGGTTCGTGGAGCCGCCGCAGGGGCCCCTCGGGGCCCGGCTGCTGCGGGTGATGGGCCGGTTCTTCGACTTCGTGGACGAGCACGGCCCGGGGTTCGCGGCGCTGATGCGGGGCGGGCCCGCGGTGGGTTCCTCCACGACGAACGCGATGATCGACGAGGTGCGGCAGGCCGCGTACGAGCAGATCCTGGCCCACCTGCGGGTCGACAAGCCTTCCGCGCGCCTGGAGTTGGTCGTCCGCTCGTGGGTGTCGCTCGCCGAGTCGACGGCGCTCCTGTGGCTGGACGGGCGCCGGGTGCCGCGCGCGGAGCTGGAGTTGCAGCTCGTGCACGACTTCGCGGCGCTCGCCGCGGTGAGTGCCGCCTACGACCCGGAGATGGCGGAGATCCTCGTCGGCATCCTCGCCGACGAGCCCGCCGACGGTCCCTTCGGGGAGCTGGTCGCCCGGCTCGTCGCGCTGGTGCCCACGCTGTCCGCCGTCCCCGGTCAGCGCTTGCGGTAGGACGATTCGAGGTCGCGGACCTCCACGGAGAGGCGTACGCCCTCCGTCGCCTTGAGGTACTCCGGCAGCAGGGCGAGGACGGCCTTCGAGAGCCGTGCCTTGACGTCGTCGGTGCGGCCGAACAGCAGGGCGATCTCGACGTGAACGATGACGTCGTCGGCCGCCCCGTCGGCGACGACCAGCTCCTCGATCTCCCGGAACCGGGTCTTGCAGGCGTCGACCGTCGTGTCGACCGTCTCGGCGACGAGCGGGTGCAGGGCGAGCGCGAAGCCTCGCCGGTCGAGGGGCGCGGAGTAGTCGACGGTGATCTGCGGCATGAGGGGCCTCCGGGCCAGAGGGGTGCGACGGACGGATGTCTGGCCACACCTTTACGGTGATCGCCATGACGACACAAGTGACCTTCCGACAGGCGGACGAGCGCGATCTGGACCTTCTGGTGGGGCTGTTCGACGGGCTGGCCCACTGGATGGTGCGGAACGGGATAGAGCAGTGGAAGCCGGGCGCGAAGGGCGCCGGGCACTTCCGGACGCGGATCGCCGCCGGCGAGGTGTGGCTCGCGTGCCTCGGGGGCCGGGTGGTGGGCGCGTACGAGCTGTGGTGGGAGGACGAGCAGGCCTGGGGCCCGCAGCCGCCGGTCGCCGGTTACGTGCACCGGCTGATGACCGACCGGGAGACGGCGCCCGCCGGCACCGGGCGGGTGCTGCTCGCGCACGCCGAGGAGCGGATCGCGGCCCGGGGGCGGTCGGTCGCCCGGCTGGACTCGATGACGAGCAACCCGCGGCTTCGTACGTACTACGAAGCCGCGGGTTACCGGGTGGTCGGCGAGGAGCCGGGCAAGCTCGCCGCCGACGGCACCCTGTACGGGGTCCTGCTGTGGGAGCGCCAGGTCACCCGGCCTTGAAGACCGCCACCGTCCTGGCCGGGACCGTGAAGGTGCCCGAAGCCGTCTCGTAGGAGGCGGACCTGACGACCATGTCGGTGCCTGCGGCCTGGACGGGGTGGAGGCCGTAGGCCTTGCCCGCCAGGTCCGTGACCTTCTGCGAGGTGCTTCCCGGGGTCGCGTTGAGCACGACCACCAGGTCGCCGAGGCGCATGGTGATCACGCCCGGGGTCTCGTCGCTTCCGGAGAGCGGGAAGGTGAGGGCCTCCTGCACCTGTCCGGCGGTGGCGAGGGAGAACACCGGCTCGGTGGTGCGGATCTTCTGCAGGTCGCGGTAGGCGGCGGAGGCGCCGTCGATCTGCTCGCAGCCGGCCGTCAGGGACGGGTTGACCAGGAGCGGCTTCCCGTAGCCCCACTTGGCCTTGTTGTCGGGGGCCGGCGGGAGGCCGATGCCGAAGCCGTTGCCCTCACGGCAGTCCCAGTGGATCGCGTTGAACCAGTCGCCGCTGTCGTACGAGTTGCGGTCGAGGGACTTGGAGCGCAGCAGGTCCGAGCCGGCCTGGGAGAGCGCCGGGCCCTGCGAGAGGGTCGCGGTCGCCATGGCGAGGACCTGCATGCGGGCGCGGTCCGCGGCCGACGTGCCGGCCGGGAGCTTGAAGGCGAGCGCGTCGTACAGGGTCTCGTTGTCGTGGGCGTCGGCGTAGGCGAGGGCGTCGCCGGGGGCGGCGGCGTATCCGGCCGGGGCGCCGTTGTAGTCGACCTCGGAGCCCTTGACCGTACGGCCCGACGTGTCGGTGAAGGTGTAGCCGGCGAGGTTGCCGGTGAGGCCGACCTTGATCAGGTCCTGGTAGTGGAGGAGCCGGGCCTTCTGCTGCTCGGGGGTGCCGTTGGCGGTGGAGGTGTTGGGGTCGGTGAAGAGGCCGGAGGCGAAGCCCTGGACGCCGGGGTCCTCGTCGAAGGGGCCGCCGCCGCGGACGGCGTCGCGGGCCCGGTCGGAGAAGGTCGCGATGCCGGTGCCGGCCATGTTCTTCTGGGTGGCCTGGACGAAGCGGGAGTCGTCGGCGATCTCTCCGAAGTTCCAGCCTTCGCCGTAGAGGACGATCGCCTTGCCGTCGACGCCGTCCTTCTCGACGGTCAGGGCGTCGAGGGCCTTGCGCACGGCGAGGATGTTGTCCTTGGGGTGGTGGCCCATGAGGTCGAAGCGGAAGCCGTCGACCTTGTAGTCGCGCGCCCAGGTGACGACGGAGTCGACGACGAGCTTGCCCATCATGGCGTTCTCGGGCGCGGTGTTGGCGCAGCAGGTGGAGGTGGCGACGGAGCCGTCGGCCTGGAGGCGCTGGTAGTAGCCGGGCACGATCCGGTCGAGGACGGACTTGTCGGACTGTCCGGCGGCGACGGTGTGGTTGTAGACGACGTCCATGACCGTGCGCAGGCCCTGGCCGTTGAGGGCCTGGACCATCTGCCGGAACTCGACGGTGCGGCGGGTGCCGTTCGGGTCGGTGGCGTAGGAGCCCTCGGGGACGGTGTAGTGCAGCGGGTCGTAGCCCCAGTTGTAGGCGTCCTTCGCCGCGGCGGCGGTGACGCAGGCCTGCTGCTCCTCGGAGTCGGGGGCGTAGACCTTCAGGTCGCAGGCGGGTGTCTGCTGGTCGGACTTCTTCTCGGGGATGGTGCCGATGTCGAAGGCCGGGAGGAGGTGGACGTAGGAGGTGCCGGAGTCGGCGAGCGCCTTGAGGTGCTTCGAGCCCTTGCTGTCCTTGTCGGTGAAGGCGAGGTAGGTGCCCTTGTGGCCGGGCTTCGCCGTCGGGTCCGCGACGGAGAAGTCGCGGATGTGGAGTTCCTGGATCTGGGCGTCGCGCAGCGGCACGGCGGCCGGCTTCCTCAGGCCGTCCCAGCCCTTGGGCTCCAGGGCCGTGTCGGTGAGGTCGACGGCCAGGCTGCGGGCGGAGTCGGTGGTGAGGGCGGTGGAGTAGGGGTCGGTGACCTTGTTGGTGACGACCTTCTGGACGGTGGGCGCCCAGACCTTCACGACGTACCGGTACGGCTTGCCCGTCCAGGTCCTGGGGCCGGTGACGGACCAGACGCCGGAGGAGTCGTCGCGCCGCATGGGCACGGTCCTCCCGTCGAGTTCGAGGGCGACGGACTGGGCGGTGGGGGCCCAGAGGGAGAGGGTGGGGCGGCCGGCGCGGAAGACCGGGCCGAGTGCGGCCTTCGTCGCCTTCGGCGCGTACAGGTCGTCGAGGACGCCCGCCGTCTGGACGCCGGTGGCGGCGAGCAGGGCGCCGTTGGCGGCGCGCTGGGTGGCGATGAGCTGGCCGCGCAGGGAGGCGCGGACGCGGTCGGCGTCACGCGGGTCGACGGTGAACGCCGGGTAGTCCTTGAGGTGCGGGTACTTCGCCTTCTGGGCGTCCGTGAGGGTGGCGGAGGCGAGTCGGAGCCACTGGCCCTCGCTGCTGAGCGACCCGTCGGTGACGGTGATCCCGCCGTCCTTCGCGTACACCAGCTGCTGACTGGTGGCCTCGGTGGCCTTCACCTTCCAGACGACGGTGTTCCGGTCGATCCACTGGGCCTCGGCCTTGGCGAGGTCGAGGTTCGGGGCGCCGCCGACGGTCGGGAGGAGGTACTTCTGCTGTCCGGAGAGCGTCCAGATCTCGTGGCCGTAGGTGGCGAGGTCGAGGGACTGGTCGGTGGGGAGGTCCTTCTCGTCGCCCTTGTGGAGGATGTACGAGAGGGAGGTCGCGCCCTCGGCGAGCGGCACCTCGTAGACGGCGCCGTACGCGTCGGTGCGGACGGGCATGAGGGGCTTGGACCAGTCGGTGGGCTGGGCGGCGCCGGTCCAGGTGTGGAGGCCCCAGCCGTCGTAGTTCCCGTCCGGGCGCTGGTAGTGGATGAGCGCCTTGGTCCTGTCCTGCGGGACGGGGGCCGGGTCGGTGTCGGACTGGCCTTCGGCGCCCTGCGTGATCCAGACCTCGCCGGTGCGGCCGAGGGTGATGCTCCGCTGCGGGCCGTCGGCGGTGCCGTCCTTCTCGACGGTGTACGTGACGGTGGACGCGCCTTCGGGGACCTTGACCCAGGCGAAGGCGCCGTGGGCGTCGCGGCCGGTGAACGCGGCCTCCTGCCCCGCGGCCTTCAGGGTCCAGCCTGCGTAGTCGCCGTCCTGGCGCTTGTAGTGGACGATCGCGTGGGTGCGCTCGACGGCGACCGGCTTCTCGGGGGCCGGGGGCGCGCCGGCGGTGGTGGCGGCGGTGGCGCTCGCGGTGCGGCCGGTGCTGTCGACGACGACGGCCTTGTAGCGGAGCGGGGTGCCGGCGGCGGCGGTCACGTGCTGGGTGACCTTGTAGGGGGCGTGGTCGGCGGTGCCGAGGGTCTGCCAGCGGCCGTTGCCGGTCTGGGCGGCGAAGACGACCCGGTTGAGGCCGCCGCCGGTGACGTCGGCGGTGAGTTCGACGGTGCCGGTGGAGCCGGCGGCCGGGGCCTTGAGGGACACGGCGGGCTCGGCGGCCGGGTTCGCGAGGGGCTTGTCGGCCTTGAGGACCAGGGAGGAGAGGGCCGGGACGGTGACGGTGATCTCGCCGCCGGAAGCGGTCACGGCGCCCTGTCCCCCGTACAGGAAGCGGAGGTTCGCGGAGTCGACGGGGAGGGTGACGGTCTTCGCGGTGGTGGCGCTGTTGGTGGCGACCAGGTACTCGGTCCGCTGCGTGGCGTCCGTACGGGAGAAGGCGTAGACGGAGCCCTCGGCGTACCGTTCCTGCTGGACGCCGTCGCGGAGCGCCGGGTGTTCGCGGGTCAGCTTCGACAGGGCGGCGACGGACCGGTACACCGGGTGCGTGGTGTCGTAGGCGTCGGTGGCGTGGGTGCGGTCGGTGCCGAGCTGGTCGTCGTCGAGGTAGTCGGCGGACCGCGCCGCGAAGAGGGGCTGGCGGGCGTCCTTGTCGCCGCCGGCGCCGGTGAAGCCCTGCTCGTCGCCGGAGTAGATCACCGGGTTGCCGCGGGACAGGAACATCAGCTCGTTGGCGAGGGTGGCCCGGCGCACGAGTTCGGTGTCGGAGGCGTTCGGGTTGTCCTGCTTGAGGAAGGTGCCGATGCGGCCCATGTCGTGGTTGCCGAGGAAGGTCACCTGCTCGTAGGCGTTGGCCTTGTCGGTGGTGTACCGGTAGTCCTCGGCGAAGACCTTGGCGAGGCGGTCGGCTCCGGCGCCCTGGGAGGCGAAGGCGCGGGCCGCGTCCTGGAAGGGGAAGTCGAGGGTGGCGTCGAGCCGGCCCCGGGTGACGTAGGGGGCGGTGACGGTGGTGTCGGCGGAGTAGACCTCGCCGAACATGAAGAAGTCCTCGCGGCCCCGCTCCTTGGCGTACGCGTCGAGGGCGGTGGCCCACTGCGTCCAGAAGTCCAGGTCGACGTGTTTGACGGTGTCGATACGGAAGCCGTCGATCTTGAAGTCGCGGACCCACGTCTCGTAGATCCTCTTCATGCCCTCGACGACCTCGGGGCGCTCGGTCCACAGGTCGTCGAGGCCGACGAAGTCGCCGTACTCGGCGGACTCCCCGGCCCAGGTGGAGTCGCCCCGGTTGTGGTACATCGTGGGGTCGTTGAGCCAGGCCGGGACCTTGGTGTTCGCCTTCTCGACGGGGGTGTACGGGAAGGAGTCCGCGTCCACCTTCCCGATGGCGGCCCGGTCGTCGAAGGGGCGGCCGTCCTTGTCGAGGTACGGGTAGGCGCCCTTGGGGCGGTAGCCGTACTTCTTCTCGGCGTAGTCGACGGTGTCGGCGGTGTGGTTGGTGATGACGTCGAAGAAGACCTTCATGCCCTTGGCGTGGGCGGCGGCGATCAGCTTCTCCAGGTCCTCGTTGGTCCCGAAGTGGGGGTCGACCTGGGTGAAGTCGGTGATCCAGTAGCCGTGGTAGCCGGCGGAGGCGTCCTTCCCCTCCCCCTGGACGGGCCGGTTCTTGAAGATCGGCGCCATCCAGATGGCGGTGGTGCCGAGGCCCTTGATGTAGTCGAGCCGCTGGGTCAGGCCCTTGAGGTCGCCGCCCTGGTAGAAGCCCTTGTCGGTGGGGTCGAAGCCGGTCCGGTCACGGCTGCCGGTGAGGCCGCCGCGGTCGTTGGAGGTGTCGCCGTTGGCGAACCGGTCGGGCAGCACGAAGTAGAACTGCTCGCGGGTGAGGTCCTGGCGGGCGGGCTCGGCCGCGAGTGCCCGGTCGGAGGGCGGCGCGGGGGGCCGGGGCGCGGCGGACGCGGGGACGGCGGGCGCGAGGGCGGCGCACAGGGCGGCGGCGAGCGCGACCGCCGTTCTCTTGCGTGTCACGGGGGTGCTCCCTGGAGGTACGGGAAGGGGGGCCGCCCCGGTGGGGGCGGCCCTGCGGAGAGGGGGAGGCTCAGTTGCGGAAGGTGTCGTTCAGGACGATCTGGCCCGAGGCGGGGACGGTCGCGGTGCGGTTGGCACCGGACTCCCAGGTGACGTTGCCCGCGGCGTCCTTGCGGACGTACTTGTACTCGAAGGCCGTGCCGGCGGGGAGGCCGACGGCGAGCTTCCAGACGGGGTACGTGGCCGGGTCGAGCTTCAGGGCGGCGGCGGTGGACCAGTTGCCGAGCTCGGCGCGGTTGCCGGTGACGTAGATGTTCTGGCCGACCACGGTGGTGGCGTTGACGTTGAACGAGGCGCCGGTGGTGGCGGGCGGGGTCGTCGTCGGCGGCGTGGTGGGGGTGGTGCCGCCGCAGCCGGTGGCGTTGACGTGCAGGGCCAGGGCCGTGTTCGCGGCGAGGGTGGCCGTGAACTGGCCGGACGAGTTCACCGTCACGGGCGTGTTCGACTGGACGTCGCAGTAGGTGCCGCCGGGCAGGGCGGTCTGGTAGGTGCGGGTGAGCGCGGAGGACTCGTGGTTGATGGCCACGTACGCCTTGGAGCCGCGGCCGAACGCGATGGCGTTGTTGCCGTTGTCCCACCAGTTCGTGACGGCCTGGCCGCGCGCGGTGTTGCGGAAGGCCACCATGGAGGAGATCTCGCGCCAGGCGTGCTGGCACTTCCAGCCGTCGGCGTAACAGGCGTTGACCTGGCCGCCGTTGGGCGGGCCCGCGTCCTTGTCGCTCCACTCGTAGCCGGAGTGGACGTCCGGGGAGCCGTAGGGCCAGGCGAGCGCGAAGACGGAGGCGAGGGTGTAGTTCGCGCCGTCCTTGTAGGAGAGGGTGTCTCCGCCGCGCTCGGTGTCGTGGTTGTCGACGAAGACGCCGGACTGGCCGGAGGGCATGTAGCCCCAGGCCTCGCCGAAGTTCTTGAGGTGGGCGAGCTTCTCGCTCTGGACGACGCGCTTGAGGTCGCGGGCGTAGCGGAACTCCTGGACGTCTCCGCTGCCGAGGTACTCGCTCGGGGAGACGGCCTCGCCTGCGCCGTGGATGGCCTCCAGCTTCCAGTACGCGTTCGGGTTCGTCAGCCGGGACTTGATGTTGGCGAGGTCGGCGGCCGGCATGTGCTTGGCGGCGTCGATCCGGAAGCCGTCGACGCCGAGCGAGAGGAGGTCGTTCAGGTAGCCCGCTATCTTGCCGCGGACGTACTCCTCACCCGTGTCGAGGTCGGGGAGCTGGACGAGTTCGCAGTTCTGGACGTTGCCTCGGTCGCCGTAGTTGCTGATCGAGGAGCGGCAGTCGTCCATGTCGGAGCCGGACCAGAGGCCCGGGTAGTCGTACTTGGAGAACGGGGTCCCGCCCGTTCCCGTGCCGGAGCCGTTCGCCATGTGGTTGATGACGGAGTCGGCCACGACCTTGACGCCCGCCGCGTGGCAGGTGTCGATCATGTTCTTGAAGGCGGTGCGGTCGCCGAGACGACCGGCGATCTTATAGCTGACCGGCTGGTACGAGGTCCACCACTGGCCGCCCTGGAGGTGTTCCTGGGGCGGGGAGACCTGCACGTATCCGTATCCGGCGGGGCCCAGGCGGTCGGTGCACTCGCGGGCGACCGAGGCGAAGTTCCATTCGAACATCACCGCGGTGACGTCCTTCTCGCCGGGTGGGGTGGCCTGCGCCGGGGTGTTTCCCGTGACGGCCACAGCGGCGGCTCCCGCCACGAGGGCGAGTGCAGCGGCCACGGTTCTTCTGGCCATGCTTCCTCCTGCTGACTTCACTGTCGCAAGAAGTTGCCGAAAGCTTCAGCAACTGTTTTCAGCCGTGACCGTACGAGTGACCCGACGCCCGGTCAACCCTCCGGACACCTCCGCGTAACTTGTTACGAAAGAGCTTGCAGCCGGGGGGCCTTGGCCGGCGGCTGCGCGGTGGAGCCGCGGACGACCAGTTCCGGCTGGAAGACGAACTCCGTGCGCTGCACCGGATTGCCTTCGATCTCCTCCAGGAGCGCGCCGACGGCGGCCGTGGCCATGGCCTGGACCGGTTGGCGCACGGTGGACAGCGGCGGGCTGGTGAAGGCGATCAGGGGCGAGTCGTCGAAGCCGACGACGGAGACGTCCCCGGGCACGTCGAGACCGCGGGCGCGGACGGCGCGGATCACGCCGAGCGCCATCAGGTCGGAGGCGCAGACGATGCCCGTGCACCCCTCGCGGAGCAGGATGTCGGCGGCGGCGTGGCCGCCCTCGACGCCGAAGAGCGTGGGTCTGATGAACCGTTCCGCGTCAGCCCGCTCGACGCCGAGGAGCTCGTACAGCTCGGCGGCGAAGCCCTCGGCCTTGCGGCGCGAGGGGACGTAGCGGGTGGGGCCGATGGCGAGCCCGATCCGCTCGTGGCCCAGCTCGACGAGGTGGCGTACGGCCATGCGGGCCGCGGCCCGGTCGTCGGGGGAGACGAAGTTGGCGTCGATGTTCTCGTTGTAGCCGTTGATGAGGACGTACGGCACGCCGCGGGCGGTCAGCCGGGCGTAGCGGGCCGGGTCGGCGGAGGCGTCCGCGTGCAGCCCGGAGAGGAAGACGATGCCGGCCACCCCGCGCTCCACGAGCTGCTCGACGAGCTCGTCCTCGGTGGCGCCGCCGGGCATCTGGGTGCAGAGCACCGGGGTGTAGCCGTGCCCGGCGAGGACCTGCTCGACGACCTGCGCGAACGCCGGGAAGATCGGGTTGGTCAGCTCGGGCACGACGAGCCCGACGAGGCCCGCGCTGCGGCGTTTGAGGCGTACGGGACGCTCGTAACCGAGCACGTCGAGGGCCGCGAGCACCTTGTGCCGGGTCGCGCCGGCCACTCCCGCCTTGCCGTTGAGGACCCGGCTGACGGTGGCCTCGCTGACCCCGGACTGGGCCGCGATGTCCGCGAGCCGCGGGGCACCGTTTCCGGTGCCCCGCGGCAGGGGGATCGTCACACCGCCCACCAGACGGTGGTGTCGGCGGGCACGAGTGCCTCGTCGTCGACGATCCGCACTTCCTCGTTGGAGAGGAGATACCGGCCGGGCAGCGGGACGGAGATGGCCCGGCCGGTGGTGTTGGCGGTGCAGACGAAGCCGTCGCGGCGGAAGGAGAGCACACCCTCGGGTGCCTCCAGCCACTGGACGCCTTCGCCCGCACCGAGTTCGGGGCGCTCGCGGCGCACGGCGAGCGCGCTGCGGTACAGCTCCAGGGTGGAGCCGGGGTCGCCGGTCTGGGCCTCGACGCTCAAGTCCCCCCAGGCCGCGGGCTGCGGCAGCCAGGAGCCGCCGTCGCCGAAGCCGTACGAGGAGCCCTCGACGGTCCACGGGATCGGGACCCGGCAGCCGTCGCGGAAGCCGTCCTGGCCGCTGGCCCGCCAGAACGACGGGTCCTGACGGACCTCGTCGGGCAGGTCGGTGACGTCCGGCAGGCCGAGCTCCTCGCCCTGGTAGACGTACGCCGAACCGGGCAGCGCCAGCATCAGCAGGGTCGCGGCGCGGGCCCGGCGCAGACCGAGTGCGCGGTCGCCGGGGGTGCGCAGCTGGGTGCCGAGGCCCGCCGGGTTGGCGAAGCGGGTGGCGTGCCGGGTGACGTCGTGGTTGGACAGCACCCAGGTGGTGGGGGCGCCGACGGGGAGCATCGCCTCCAGCGACTCGTCGATGACGCGGCGCAGCTCGGCGGCGTCCCAGTGGGTGCCCAGGTACTGGAAGTTGAAGGCCTGGTGCATCTCGTCGGGGCGCACGTAGTTCGCGGTGCGGTCGACGGTGGGGGTCCAGGCCTCGGCGACGAGGATGCGCTCGCCGTCGTACTCGGAGAGGACCTGCCGCCAGGAGCGGTAGATCTCGTGGACGCCGTCCTGGTCGAAGAAGGGCATGACGTCGTTGCCGAGCAGCTTCAGCTGGTCGTGGGCGCCGAGGTCGGGGAGGCCCTCGGCCTTGACGAGGCCGTGGGCGACGTCGACGCGGAAGCCGTCGACGCCCATGTCGAGCCAGAAGCGCAGGATCGAGCGGAACTCGTCCCGTACGGCGGGGTGTTCCCAGTTGAAGTCGGGCTGCTCCGGGGCGAACAGGTGCAGGTACCAGTCGCCGGGGGTGCCGTCCGGGTTCTCGGTACGGGTCCAGGCCGGGCCGCCGAAGATGGACTCCCAGTCGTTCGGCGGCAGTTCGCCGTTCTTCCCCTTGCCGGGGCGGAAGTGGTAGCGCTCCCGCAGGACGGACCCGGGGCCCTCGCGCAGCGCGCGCTGGAACCACTCGTGCTGGTCGGAGGAGTGGTTGGGGACCAGGTCGACGATGATGCGCAGGCCCAGTTCGTGGGCGTCGCGGATCACGGCGTCGGCGTCGAGGAGCGAGCCGAACATGGGGTCGATGGCCCGGTAGTCGGCGACGTCGTAGCCGGCGTCGGCCTGCGGCGAGGCGTAGAACGGGGAGAGCCAGACGGCGTCGACGCCGAGTTCCTTGAGGTACGGCAGCCGGCTGCGGATGCCCTCCAGGTCGCCCATGCCGTCACCGTTGCCGTCGGCGAAGCTGCGCGGGTAGACCTGGTAGATCACCGCGTCTCTCCACCAGCCCGTGTGCGTGCCGGTGGTCGGGGCGTCGGCCGGGGTGGCGAGATGCTGGGTCATGTCTTCCCTGGGAGGTAAGGAGGTGC
Source organism: Streptomyces sp. NPDC051822 (assembly GCF_044452745.1). Classification (NCBI taxonomy): domain Bacteria; kingdom Bacillati; phylum Actinomycetota; class Actinomycetes; order Kitasatosporales; family Streptomycetaceae; genus Streptomyces; species Streptomyces sp. NPDC051822. Next base: position 475,027 of record NZ_JBITBZ010000001.1, read on the forward strand.
GTACAGGGGTGCGTACAGAAGGGGCGCTCAGGGCCGTCAGCCCTTGACGGCACCGGCTGACATGCCGGTGACCAGGTGCCGCTGGGCGAAGAGGAACACCAGGGCGGCGGGGATGGCGATGAGCACGGAGGCCGCGGCCATCGGGCCCCACTGGGCGCCGTACTGGTTGACGAACTTCTGCAGTCCGCCGGCCAGGGTGAGGTTCTCGTCGCCGACCATGAAGGCGGAGGCGTAGGCCACCTCGCCCCAGGCGGTGATGAAGGAGTAGAAGGCGGTGACGGCGATGCCCGGCTTGGCCAGCGGCAGGATCAGCCGCCAGAAGGTGCCGAACGGGGTGAGGCCGTCGACGTAGCCGGACTCGTCGATCTCGCGCGGGATGGTGTCGAAGAAGCCCTTCATCATCCACGCGCAGAACGGGACCGCGATCGTCAGGTACGTGATGACCAGGCCGACGGGCTGATTGAGCAGGCCCATCGACGCCATGATGTTGTAGATCGGCACGATGAGGACGGCGACCGGGAACATCTGGGTGATGAGCAGCGTCCACATCAGGCCGCGCTTGCCGGGGAAGCGGAAGCGGCTGACGGCGTAGCCCGTGGTGGCGGAGATGAAGACGCCGATGACGGTGGTGAGACCGGCGACGAGCAGCGAGTTGGCGAACCAGGTCAGGAACGGGGTGTCGTTCAGGAGGTTCGTGTAGTTCGCGAGCGTCGTCTCCTTGAAGAAGTCCGTCGTCGTGGCGTACTGCGCCGGCTTGAGCGAGGTCAGCAGGACCCACAGCACGGGGAAGACGGCGATCACGGACGCCACGATCAGCGTGACGTGCAGCGCGACCGAGGCGAGCGGCGAACGGCGGCCGCGGACCTGGATGTTCTCGGTGGGGACGGGGGTCGTGGTGGTCACCAGACTTCTCCCTGCTTGCGGAGGACGCGCTGGTAGATCGCGGCGAAGATCATCAGGAGGACCAGGATGAGGACGCCCCACGTGGACGACTGGGCGAAGTCGCGCGGGCTGATCTCGAAGGAGAACTTGTACGCCTGGGTGACGAGGATCTGGGTGGCCTCGCCGGGTCCGCCCCGGGTGAGCAGGAAGATCACCGGGAACATGTTGAAGGTCCAGATGGTGGAGAGCAGGATCACCGTCGTGGACACCGAGCTGAGCCCGGGCATGGTGATGTGCCGGAAGCGCTGCCAGGCGTTGGCGCCGTCCATCTCGGCGGCCTCGTACAGCTCGCCGGGGATGGACTGGAGCCCGCCGAGGAGGGCGACCATCATGAACGGGATGCCGAGCCAGACGTTCACGAGGATGACCGAGAACTTGGCCCAGGTGGGGTCGTTCAGCCACGGGACGGCGTCGATGCCGCCGCCGGCGAGGATCTGGTTGAGGAGACCGTTGTCCTGGTTGTAGAGGAAGCGCCAGGCGAAGACCGAGACGAAACCGGGCACGGCCCAGGGCAGGATGAGCAGCATCCGGTAGACGGAGCGGCCGGCGATCCTGCGGTTGAGGACGTTGGCGAGACTCAGGCCGAGGACGAAGGTGATCGCCACACAGGACACGGTCCAGAGGATCGTCCAGCCGAGCGTCGCGAGGAACTGGCTGCCGGTGATCGCGTCGGCGTAGTTGTCCAGGCCGACGAACTCGTAGGTGGCCGGGATCTCGTTGACACCGATCGAGCGGGCGACGTTCCGCTCGTTGGCGTTCGTCAACGACAGGTAGACGCCGCGGACCAGCGGGTAACCGATGATCACGGCGATCACGACGGTCACCGGGGCGACCATCGCCCAGGCGTACCAGTGGGTGGAGAGGGAGCGCTTCTTCGCCGCGCGCCGGGGCTTACCAGTTCCGCGGCTCCGGCCGCGGGCGACGCTGTCGCCCGCGGCCTTCACCACCGACTGGCTGGGGGTGTCCACAGCCATCAGCCGGCCTGCCTTCCTGTTACTTCCAGTCCTTCAGGAGCTTGCGGTAGGCGTCGCCCGTCGCCTTGGCTCCCGCGTCCGGGGTGGTCTGGCCGGTGAGGACCTTGGTGTACTCGGTGACGAGCGGCGCGAAGAGGCTGCCGGTCTCCGGGATCCAGGGGCGCTCGACGGCCTTGTCGACGACCGGCTTGAAGAAGGTGATCATCTCGTTGGTCGCCACGTCCGGCTTGATGTAGACGGACTCGCGGGTCGGGAGGAGGCTGAGCTCCTTCGCGACCGTCGCCTGGGTCTCGGCCGAGGTCATGTAGTCGGCGAAGGCGTAGGAGGCGTCGAGGTTCTTGGAGCCCGCGTAGACGGCGAGGTTGTGACCGCCCTGCGGGGCACCCTGGCCGGCCGAACCGGCCGGGACCGGGGCGATGCCCAGGTTGGCCTTGTCGGTGAACTCCTTGCCGGCGTAGGTGTCGGAGACGGCCCACGGGCCGTTGATCATCATGGCGACCTTGCCGTCCTTGAAGGCCGTCTGCATGTTGTTCCAGCCGTCGGTCGCGTCGGTCTTGGCCGCGCCCGAGTCCACCAGGTCCTTGACGACCTTGAAGGCCTTCACACCGGCGGCGTTGTCGACGGTGATCGACTTCTTCTCGGCGTCGACGAGGTCGCCGCCCTCGCCGTACAGGAAGGAGAGGAACCAGTAGGCGTCGTCGCCGCGCAGGTACAGGCCGGGGTTGCCGGTCTTCTGCTTGATCTTGGCGGAGACGGTCTTGAGCTCGTCGATGGTCTTGGGGACCTCGACGCCGGCCTCCTTGAAGATCTTCTTGTTGTAGAAGATGCCCATGGAGTCGATGACCTGCGGGACGCCGTAGGTCTTGCCCTTGTACTGGGTGGAGGCGGCGGCCTGCTTGAGGAAGTCCTCGTTGTTCTTCAGGGCCGCGGTGCCGTCGAGCGGGGCGAGGTAGCCGAGGTCCGCGAACTCGGGGGTCCAGGCGACCTCGGAGCGGATGACGTCGGGGGCGCCGGAACCGGACTGCGCGGCGTTCTTGAACTTGTTCTGCGCCTCACCGAACGGCACGTTCACGTACTTGACGGTGACCTTGGGGTGCTTCTTCTCGAAGTCCTCGGCGATCTTCTTGAAGACCTTGTCCTCGGAGCCGACCGTAGAGGTGTCCCACCAGGTCACGGTGCCGGAGAGCTCGCCCGAGCTCTTGGAGCCGCCGCCGTTCGAACCGCTGTCGCTCCCGCACGCCGCCAGGGTCACGCCCAGGGCCGCGACCAGAGCGGTGGCCGCTATGCCACGCCGCATGTGAACTCCTTCAACTGATCCCGGGGGGACGAGGGGCTGGAACCTTCCTCATTGCGACCGCTCCCTCGCGGCGCTCCGGGTTGCCAGGAACGTAACAAAGATGAAAACGAGCCGAAAGACCTTGCGAGAACTTTCTGCAAGCACCGGCGATCGTTACATCGACGTGTCCCTAAGGTTGCCATCGCATCGCTTGACACCAGGTGACACACGCCTCTCGCGCGCCCTCCGGTGTCCGCGTGCGCCCCGTGACCGACCCCGTACGCCCTGCAAGGACTGCAAGACCTTGCGAGGTGGCTTGCATCATCCGTGCGGTGGGCAATACGCCGCGTGACCGGTACAGTCCATCCCCATGACCGCGCGGCTTTCCGACATCGCAGCCCAGGCGGGGGTCAGTGAGGCCACAGTCAGCCGCGTGCTCAACGGCAAGCCCGGCGTGGCCACGGCCACCCGTGAATCCGTCCTCGCCGCGCTCGACGTGCTCGGCTACGAGCGGCCCGTACGACTGCGCCAGCGCAGCGCGGGGCTCGTCGGCCTCATCACCCCCGAACTGGACAACCCGATCTTCCCCGCGCTCGCGCAGGTCATCGGGCAGGCCCTGACCCGGCAGGGCTACACGCCGGTCCTCGCCACCCAGACCCCCGGCGGGTCCACCGAGGACGAGCTCACCGACATGCTGGTGGAGCGCGGCGTCGCCGGCATCATCTTCGTCTCCGGACTGCACGCCGACACGACCGCCGACATGACCCGCTACGACCAGCTGCGCGGCAAGGGCGTCCCGTACGTCCTCCTCAACGGCTTCTCCCCCAAGGTCCAGGCGCCCTTCGTCTCCCCCGACGACCGGGCCGCGATGCGGCTCGCCGTGACGCACCTGGCCTCGCTCGGGCACACACGGATCGGGCTCGCCGTGGGACCGAAGCGGTTCGTGCCGGTGCTCCGCAAGATAGAGGGCTTCCAGCAGGGCATGGCGGAGCGCTTCGGCCTCAGCCCCGAGGAGTCCGAGGAACTGATCCAGCACTCCCTGTACACCCTGGAGGGCGGCCAGGCGGCGGCCGGGGCGCTGATCTCCCGGGGCTGCACGGCGGTCGTCTGCGCGAGCGACATGATGGCGCTCGGCGCGATCAGGGCCGCCCGGCAGCAGGGCCTCGACGTGCCGCGGGACGTCTCCGTCGTCGGTTTCGACGACTCTCCCCTCATAGCGTTCACCGATCCGCCGCTGACCACCATCCGGCAGCCCGTGCAGGCGATGGGACAGGCCGCGGTCCGCGCGCTGCTCGAAGAGGTGGGGGGCACACCGGCCCCGCACTCGGAGTTCGTCTTCATGCCTGAGCTGGTCGTTCGCGGTTCAACGGCCTCGGCTCCCTCTCGTCCCTGAGGGCTCCTCCCTGAGGGGGAGCGGGTGCGCCCGTCACCCGTCCGTAGGATGATCGGTCGGGGGGAGGGGATCTGGCACACTCTCTGCCTATGGGTGAAACGACCGTGAAGAGTTTGGACGACCGGACGACCCCGTCGTCACCCACTGTGGCCGACGGCAGGCTGTCGCGGCTGCGGACGCGCGGGCCCCGGCGCCCCACGATCTGGTTCGAGATCCTGCTCATCGCGGTGAGCTACTGGACGTACTCCCTCATCCGCAACGCGGTGCCGGAGCAGAAGGCCCAGGCGTTCAAGAACGCCGACTGGATCTGGCAGGCCGAGCAGTCCATCGGCCTGGCCTTCGAGCACACCGTCAACCACGCCGTGAACTCGGTGACCTGGCTGATCGTCTCGATGAACTACTACTACGCCACGCTGCACTTCATCGTGACCATCGGTGTACTCGTATGGCTCTACCGATGGCATCCGGGCCGTTACGGGGCGTTCCGTACCGTTCTGTTCGCCACCACCGGTGTGGCGCTGGTCGGTTACTACCTGTACCCGCTCGCGCCGCCCCGGCTCATGACCGACCTGAACTTCGTCGACACGGTCCTCGTGCACGAGACCTGGGGCTCGATGGCCTCGGGGAACCTCAAGCACGTGTCGAACCAGTACGCGGCGATGCCGTCGATGCACATCGGCTGGTCGCTCTGGTGCGGGCTGACCATCTTCCTGCTGGCCAAGGCGCCCTGGGCGAAGATGCTGGGCGTGCTCTACCCGGTGGCGACGCTCGTGGTGATCGTCGCCACCGCGAACCACTTCTGGCTGGACGCGGTCGGCGGCATGATCTGCCTCGCCTTCGGCTTCCTCGTCTCGTACTTCTGGTACGGCTCCCGGCCGCACCACCTGCCCAAGCTGGTGGAGCCGGCGGCGCCGATCGCCGCGGGCGGTCCGCCCCGGGCGAAGGGGACGGACCGCGAGAGCGCGGCGGCCGACGAGGCCACCGGCGATACGGGCGAGCCGACGGAACAGCCGCGGGTCACCTCCGGCAGGTGACCTGACCAGGCCCCGCCGGCGACGGCGGGGCCTGATCGGCCAGACACCCCTGGCCCCGTAGAACAGCTCGTCAGCCCCCGTAGAACAGCTCGTCGACGACGGCCCTGGCCCGGCGGGTGATCCGGCGGTAGTCGTCCACCAGCTCACCGACGCGCCCTGGGCCGTACCCCAGGTACCGCCCCACCGCCGCCAGCTCCCGCGGGTCCGAAGGGAAGGTGTCGCCGGGCCGGCCGCGGACCAGCATGACCGCGTTGCGGACGCGACTGGCCAGGACCCAGGCCTCGTCCAGGGTCTGCGCCTCCTCCGCCGCCATCAGGCCCGCGGCGTGCGCCGCCCGGAGCGCCTCGCGGGTCCGGGTCGTCCGCAGCCCCGGCTCGGCCCAGCCGTGCCGCATCTGGAGCAGCTGGACCGTCCACTCGACGTCGCTCAGGCCGCCGCGCCCCAGCTTGGCGTGGAGCGTCGGGTCGGCGCCGCGTGGCAGCCGCTCGGACTCCATCCGGGCCTTGAGGCGGCGGATCTCGCGGACCGCGTCCTCGCCGAGGCCCTCCGCGGGATAGCGCAGCGGGTCGACGAGCGCGATGAACCGCTCCCCGAGCTCCCGGTCGCCCGCCATGGGGGCGGCGCGCAGCAGCGCCTGGCTCTCCCAGACGAGGGACCAGCGGCGGTAGTAGGCCTCGTACGACTTCAGGGTGCGGACCATGGGGCCGCTCTTGCCCTCCGGCCTGAGGTCCGCGTCGATCAGCAGCGGCGGGTCGGCGGTCGGCAGCTGGAGGAGCCTGCGCATCTCGGCGACCACCCGGTTCGCGGCCCTGGCCGCCTCCTGCTCGTCGCCCCCCTCGCGCGGCTCGTGCACGAACAGGACGTCGGCGTCGGAGCCGTACCCCAGCTCGTGACCGCCGAAGCGGCCCATGCCGATGACCGCGAACCGGGTGGGCAGCTCCTCGCCCCACTCGGCGCGCACGGCGGCCCGCAGGGCGCCGGCGATCGTCGCCGCGTTGAGATCGGTGACGGCGTCCCCCACCCGGTCGACCAGGGCGCCGGGATCGCGTTCGCGGGGGTTGTCCTCCGTGCCGTACGAGCCGATGAGGTCGGCCGCCGCGGTACGGAACAGCTCCCTGCGGCGCACCCCGCGCGCCGCCGCGACCGCCTGCTCGGCGTCGCCCGCCCGGCCCACCGCCGCCAGGACCTCCTGCTCCAGATGGTCCCGGCCGCGCGGCTTCAGCCCCTCCGGGTCGCCGAGGAGCGCGACCGCCTCCGGGGCGCGGAGCAGCAGGTCGGGGGTGAGCCGGCCGGCCGACAGCACCCGGGCGAGGTTCTCGGCCGCGGCGCCCTCGTCCCTGAGGAGCCGCAGGTACCAGGGGGTCTTGCCGAGCGCGTCCGAGACCTTGCGGAAGCCCAGCAGGCCGGCGTCCGGGTCGGCGGAGTCCGCGAACCAGCCGAGCAGCACCGGCAGCAGCGTCCGCTGGATCGCGGCCTTCCGGCTCACGCCGGAGGCCAGCGCCTCCAGGTGCCGCAGGGCGGCGGCGGGGTCCTCGTACCCCAGCGCTTCGAGCCGCTGTCCGGCCGCCTTCGGGCTGAGCCGGATCTCGCCGGGGGCGAGCTGGGCGACGGCGTCGAGCAGCGGCCGGTAGAAGAGCTTCTCGTGGAGGCGGCGGACGACGGCGGCGTGCCGCTTCCACTCCTTGTTCAGCCCGGCGACCGGGTCGGTGCGCAGTCCGAGCGAACGGCCGAGGCGGCGCAGGCCGGGCTCGTCCTCGGGGACGAGATGGGTGCGGCGCAGCCGGTACAGCTGGATGCGGTGCTCCATGGCCCGCAGGAAGCGGTACGCCTCGTCGAGCTGGGCGGCGTCGGCCCGGCCGACGTAGCCGCCGGCGGCGAGGGCGGCGAGCGCGTCGAGGGTGGTGGCGCTGTGCAGTCCCGCGTCGCTGCGGCCGTGCACGAGCTGGAGGAGCTGTACGGCGAACTCGACGTCCCGCAGACCGCCGGGGCCGAGCTTCAGCTCGCGGTCGATCTGGGCGGCGGGGATGTTGTCGACGACGCGGCGGCGCATCTTCTGCACGTCGGGGACGAAGTTCTCGCGCTCGGCGGCCTGCCAGACGAGCGGGGAGACGGCGTCGATGTACTGGGCGCCGAGCTCCGGGTCGCCGGCCACGGCGCGTGCCTTCAGGAGGGCCTGGAACTCCCAGGTCTTCGCCCAGCGCTGGTAGTAGGCGAGGTGGGAGGAGAGCGTACGGACGAGGGGGCCGTTGCGGCCCTCGGGGCGGAGGTTGGCGTCGACCGGCCAGATGGTGCCCTCGATGTTCGTCTCGGAGCAGATCCGCATCAGGTGGGAGGCGAGCCGGGTCGCGGCCTGCAGCGCCTTCCCTTCGTCGGCGCCCTCCATCGGCTCCGCCACGAAGATCACGTCCACGTCCGAGACGTAGTTCAGCTCGTGGCCGCCGCACTTGCCCATCGCGATCACCGCGAGCCGGCACTGGGCGGCGTCGGCGGGCTCGGCGGAACGGGCGATGGCGAGCGCGGCGCGCAGGGTGGCCGTCGCCAGGTCCGCGAGCTCGGCGGCGGTCTCGGCGACGTCGATGGTGCCGCACACGTCACGGGCCGCTATGGCGAGCAGGCAGCGGCGGTAGGCGACCCGCAGCGTGACCGCGTCGACGGCCTCGGCGAGCCCCCGCTCGAACTCCGCGACCCCCGGGTGCAGGTCGACCGCCTCGTACGTGACGAGGGACTCCCAGTCGCGGGGGTGCCGGGCCAGGTGGTCGGCGAGCGCCTCTGAGGCGCCGAGCACCCCGAGGAGCCGGTCACGGAACGGCTTGGCGGAGAGCAGCGTGGTCGTGAACGTCTGCCGTTCGGTCTCCGGCTGTGCCTCGGCCAGCCGGACCAGGCCGCGCAGGGCGAGGTCGGGGTCGGCCGTGGCCCCGAGGGCGTCGAGGAGGACGGAGTCGCCGCGCAGGGCGGACAGCTCGGGCACGTCCAGGAGCCGCTCGGCCGCGGAGGGGTCGGTGAACCCGTGCCGCAGCAGACGTGAGAAGGTGCTGCTCCTGCGCCCCGGCACCGTCATTCCGCCGCTCCCTCCGTGCAGGTCGACCCCGGGTGGTGACCGGGCGGATCGAGCCTATCCGGAGCGGGGGGCGGGGGCGGCCGGGCCTTCGGTTCGCAGCGGATCACACGTGACGTCTCGCACATTGATCGCTTTTCGGGCCCGATGAACCGTATTTCTTGAAAGTCCGTCTTGCTGGTTCCGAGGGTCCGCCCCGCTCGTGGGCGGACCTCCGCCGCCTCTCTCCTGCCCTCCCTCTGTCGAAAGCGCGCCGCCGAACATGCCCGTCCGCCCCCGTCGCCGTCTCCTCCCGTCCCCCCGCAGGGCCGCCTCCGTGGGCGTGACCGCCGTCCTGGTGGGCGGCACCTTCGCCGGACTGCTGTCGGTGACGGGAGCGCCCCGGACGCCGACGGCACACGCGGCGCAGCCGAAGGCGAAGACGCCGGTGCCTTCCCAGGCGGGGCCTTCGCAGCCCGTGCGGGCCCCGAAGGCGCCCACGTCGGTCGTGCAGATCGTGGCGCACCCGGACGACGACCTGTTCTTCATGAACCCGGACGTCTCCCAGTCCCTCCGCTCCGGCAGCCCCCTGACCTCCGTCTACCTCACGGCCGGCGAGTCGGACGGCGTCAACGCGCGCCCGCGCGACGCCGCCCGGACCCTGGCCGACAAGGCGGACTACGCCGAGGCCCGGCAGAACGGCATCCGTGCCGCGTACGCCGAGATGGCGACCGGCAGCCGGACCAGCCCCTGGGAGCGGGTCGCGATCCCCACGGCCGGCGGCGCGACCGCCGAGATGGACACGCTGCGCGCCGATCCGCAGGTCAAGCTGGTGTGGCTGCAGATACGCGAGGCCGGTTCGACCACCGGCGACCGCCCGCACAGCCTCAACGGCCTCTGGCACGGCCGGATCCCCGCGCTCGGCTCCCAGCGCTCCTCCGGCACCCCGGTCGGCGCCGACTTCACGTACACGAAGGACCAGGTCGTGGCGACGATCGCGGGGCTGCTCGACCGGTTCCGGCCGACCTTCGTCCGGATGCAGGACCCGAGCCCGGGCACGTACCCGGAGACGGGGAAGCTCAGGGACCACCAGGACCACCTGTACGGGGCGAGGTTCACGCAGGCCGCGCTCGCCCGGTACGCCGAGGTCCCCGGGCATCCGCACGTCGGCGTGCAGAACTACCTCGGCTACCCCACCAGCCTCCTGCCGCACACGCTCGACCCCGAGACGGCGGGCGCGAAGCTGAAGACCCTGGAGACGTACGCCTGGCTCGACGGCGTCAACGACTGCGGGACCGCCGCCGGCTGCGGGGACCTCAAGGTGGCCGCGCGGCCCGGCGGGCGCGGCTGGACCCAGACCGTCCGGTACGCCCGGGGCACCTCCACCTCCTGGGTGCAGCGGGACGGGGACGGCGGGCTCCACGCCTTCTCCGTCCTCGACGGCCGGCTCGCGGCCTGGCGCAAGCCCGCGGACGGCGGCGCGTGGCGCGGCCCGACGCTGCTGCCCGGCGGCGGCCTGGACAGCGGGGTCACCTCCGTGGCCCTGCCCGACGGCCGTATCGCGGTCTTCGGCACCAGGACGGTCCTCGCGGACGGCCCGGCCGGCTACCGGCGCGAGGTCGTCACCACCGCGCAGGCGGCGCCGGGCGGCGTCTTCGCCGCGTGGCGCTCCCTCGGCACGCCCGAACGGGGCGACACGGACGGGACGTCGGACATCAGCGCGCCCGCCGTGACCGTGGCCGGTGACGGCCGGGCGACCGTGCTGCTGCGGGACAGCCGGCACCGGCTGACGGCCCGCGAGCAGCTCGCCGACGGCGGCTGGGGGCCGTGGCGGGTGCTCGGCGGCACGGACGTGTACGGCGATCCGGTCGCGGCGACGGACGGGACCGGGCGCGGATACGTCTTCGCGAGCACCCCGAAGACCGTCCTGGCGTGGGCGCAGCAGCGACCCGGCGGGCCGCTCACCGGTCCGGTGCGGACGGGACTTCCGGCGACGACGCTCGCGCTGAGCGCGAGCGCGGCGCCCGACGGCGACGGGGTACGGCTCTGGTTCCGCAAGCCGTCCTCCGGCGACCTGCGCAGCGCCGACTTCTCGGGCGTCGCCCCGGTCTCGCCGGTCACGGAGCTGCCGGGCGCGGGCGTCGCGGGCTTCGGCCCGGTGAGCGGGGGCGACGGCCTGCTTGCGGTCCGCTCGCGGACGGGCTTCCTGGCGACGGCGCCGCACGGCCGGACGGGGGCGCGGCCGGTGTGGAGCCTTGAGGGGTTCCTGTTCTCGGGGGCGCCGGACGCGGGGACGGACGGGGTGGCGGCGATCGGTCTGGACGGCCGGCTGCACTGGACGCCGGCGGAGCGCTGAGTTCCTCGCGGGGGGCGGCTGGGTTCCTCGGGGGCGTACGCCGAGAAGTAGGGACCGGACTGGCGATTCGAGGTGCGCCAGGGGGTGTTCGTGGGCGACGGTGGTACGACTCTGCTGGCCTTTCTGAGGAGACCCCCATGAACTGGACCCTGGAAGTCGTCCCGGTACCTGTCACCGACATGGACCGGGCGAAGGAGTTCTACGGCGACAAGTGCGGTTTCAAGATCGACCTGGACGACGAGGTGGCGCCGGGCATGCGCATCATCCAGGCGACGCCGCCGGGCTCGCGCTGTTCGATCGCGATGCTGAGCGGGATGCCGGCGATGCCGGGCACGAGGGACATGGCGCCGGGCAGCCTGCAGGGCCTGCAGCTCTGCGTCACGGACATCGAGGCGGCGCGGGCGGAGCTGGTCGACCGGGGTGTGGACGTCACCCCGATCCGGCACGTCGGCGAGTCGGGCTGGGAGGACGGCAAGGGCCAGACGTGGAACTCGTTCATGGCCTTCGAGGACCCGGACGGCAACGGCTGGGTGGTCCAGGAGGCCCCCTCGGATCTTTCGGAACGCTGACCACCGCGCGTCTCGTCGGTCCCGCCGCGCGTCTCGTCGGTCCCGCCGCGCGCCCGGTTCGGGTGACGGACCGGCACGTCGCCATGGCGGGCGGCTCGCTCCTCGGCGGCGCCGTCCTGAACGGCGCGGGGACGAGGGCCCTGCCGTGGACGGCGGGGGCACTCCTCGCCACGGCCGCCCTCATGGCGGCCCTGGCCCGCCGGCACGGCTTCGGACGCTAGAGCGCCAGGTAGAAGTGGCGGAGCGTGGCGTCCTGCGCCACGCCCGGCATCCCGGCGGCCTCCATCACCCGGTGGGACGCCAGGTTGTCGAGGTCGGCGTCGCCCTTCACCCCGGCGGCGCCGGCCTGCCGCGCCACCTCGACGAGGGCCCGCAGGGCCTCGGAGGCGTACCCCTTCCCGCGCGCGCCGGGCAGGAGCCCGTACCCGACGGTGACGACGCCGTGCGCGTCCGGCGGCCCGTGGAACCCGATGCCGCCGACGACGACGCCGTCGAGCCGTATCGCATAGGGCCGGAACACCCCCGGATCGCCCCGCTCGGCGACCCCGCGCAGAAACCCGGTGGCCGACCGGACATCACCGTCCCCGGGATACCCCTCCCCCCACTGGTCCCCCGGCCCGGGCTCCCGGGCCACGACACGCTCGGCGTCGGCGACGGTCAGGGGATGCAGCAGGAGACGCGCGGTGGCGACGGAATCGATCTTCACCGGGGCAGTCTGAACGGCCCTCCACCCGACGGCAACGGATTTCCCCCGCCAGGAGCCGAACACCGGGCCGCCCGGCAGGAAGACGGCCGGCGGCTCACCAGCGCTCGAACGCGGTGAAGGCGTGGTCGCCGGACGCCCCGGCGACGATGATCCGCCCGTCGTGCTCGAAGAAGTGGCCGCTGGGCGCTTCCTCACGGAAGTGGCGCTCGTCGAGTTGCTCGCCGTCGCCGGCGTCGTACACGAGCAGCTCGGTGATGGCGCTGGCCTGGGTCGACCACTCGCACAGCACGGTGACCCGGTCGCCCCGCACGGCCAGCCCGGCGGCGGGCTCGTCCAACTCGTCGTTCCACACCTCTGCACCGGTCTCCAGGTCGAAGGCGACCAGCCGGTAGTGCCGTCCCTTGTGATAGGTCCAGGCCAGCGCGTACATCCGCTCGCCGACGACCTCCGCCGCGTCGATCTGGCCGTAGTCCCCGCTGAGTTCGATGCCCGGCCGAGGACGCCCGTCCTGGTCGAAGGAGACGAACGTGCCCGTCGCCTCGCCGGAGTTCCCGTTCGAGGACCGCACGACCCTCAGCACGAAGGGGTCGGCCGACTCGATGAACACGCTGGAGTCCGTCGACACGGGGCGACGGGCGTCGATGGGAACGTTCCACTTCAGGGCGCCGGTGCCGCGATCGAAGGCCGCCGCCATCGGCTCGACGTCCCCGCCGCTGTCGGAGCCCGGGGCGTCCGCGCCCTCCCCGCCGCAGGCCAGGACTGCGTGGACCTGGTCCTTGCCCACGAACGTCTCCCCCGCCCCGCACGTGCCGGGAACGGCCGCCGTCCAACGGGCCTTGCCCGTGCGGAGGTCGAGGGCGCGCAGGGAACGGTTGCCACCCGGCGTCCGCGCCTCCTGCTCGGCGGAGGGCTGGGTCCGTTCGTCGTCGTGGATCATTGCCAGGCCGCCTCCCGCATCCAGGAATCCGTCCCCGGGGAACCGGCCGTGCGAGACGGTCCGCGGGACGCTCCACAACTCCCGCCCGTCCTTCATGTCGAAGGCGAGGACGGTCGAGCAGCCCTTGCCCTTGCCCGGCGAGGTGGTGGCGCTGCTCTCCGTGCCGTACGCGACCAGGAGGACCCCCTCGCCCGCGCGACGGGCGCTCCCGCAGATCTGGGCGCGGCCGGGCGGTACGAACTCCCAGAGCTTCGTCCCGTCCTGCCCGTCGGCGATGCCGAAGCCGGTCACCGCGTCGAACCGGCTGCGGACGGCGACCTCCCCGTCGACCCGACTGCCGTTGGCCTTGCCATCGCCGGGCCGGTCCTTCGCGGTGGCCCAGGTCCGCACCACGGAGTCGCCCGGCAGATAGCCCTCGAACGACAGGAACCAGGCGGTGATGGAACCGATCAACCCGAGTACGAGCCCGATCACCACCAGCGCCTTCACGAGCCCTGCTCTGCCCGCGACATCACGCGCTCCCCCTACCGTGCACGGCACACCCCCTGCGAGCGGTGTTCCGGAGACCCGCCCGACACGTCGGTCTTCGAACGACGGTCAGGCTGAGGGCGAGGCTTGCCCGCGGTCCATGCCGGTCCGGCGGGGGGCGACCGGAACGGGGCCGGGCCGCCGGCGGTGTCCGCCGACGGCCCAGGATCGCGTCAGGGTCGCACTACTCATGGCCTGCGCCTACAGCACCGGCAGGTTCTTGCGGAGTTCGAAGGCGGTGACCTCGCTCCGGTACTCCTCCCACTCCTGCTTCTTGTTGCGGAGGAAGAAGTCGAAGACGTGCTCGCCGAGGGTCTCCGCGACCAGTTCGCTCTTCTCCATCAGGGCGATCGCCTCGCCCAGGTTCTGCGGGAGCGGTTCGATGCCCATCGCGCGGCGTTCGGCGTCGGAGAGGGCCCAGACGTCGTCGTCGGCGCCGGCCGGGAGTTCGTAGCCCTCTTCGATGCCCTTGAGGCCGGCGGCGAGGAGGACCGCGTAGGTCAGGTACGGGTTGGCGCCCGAGTCGATGGAGCGGACCTCGACGCGGGAGGAGCCCGTCTTGCCCGGCTTGTACATGGGGACGCGGATCAGGGCCGAGCGGTTGTTGTGGCCCCAGCAGATGTACGAGGGGGCCTCGCCGCCCGAGCCGGCCGTACGGGAGGAGCCGCCCCAGATGCGCTTGTACGAGTTGACCCACTGGTTGGTGACGGCGGAGATCTCGCCCGCGTGCTTCAGGAGGCCCGCGATGAAGGAGCGGCCCACCTTCGACAGCTGGTACTCGGCGCCCGACTCGTAGAAAGCGTTCCGGTCGCCCTCGAAGAGGGACAGGTGGGTGTGCATGCCCGAGCCGGGGTAGTCCGAGAACGGCTTCGGCATGAACGTGGCCTGGACGCCCTGCTCCAGCGCCACCTGCTTCATGACCAGGCGGAAGGTCATGATGTTGTCCGCCGTGGAGAGGGCGTCGGCGTACCGCAGGTCGATCTCCTGCTGGCCCGGCGCGCCCTCGTGGTGGCTGAACTCCACCGAGATGCCCATCGACTCGAGCATCGTGATCGCCTGCCGGCGGAAGTCCATGCCCACGTTCTGCGGGGTGTGGTCGAAGTAGCCCGAGTTGTCGGCCGGGGTCGGCCTCGTCCCGTCGAGCGGCTTGTCCTTCAGCAGGAAGAACTCGATCTCGGGGTGGGTGTAGAAGGTGAAGCCCAGATCCGAGGTCTTGGCGAGCGCCCGCTTCAGTACGTAGCGCGGGTCCGCGAAGGACGGCGAACCGTCCGGCATCAGGATGTCGCAGAACATCCGCGCCGTGCCCGGGGCCTCGGCGCGCCACGGCAGGATCTGGAAGGTTCCCGGGTCCGGCTTGGCGATCATGTCCGATTCGTACACGCGGGCGAAGCCCTCGATCGCCGAACCGTCGAACCCGATGCCCTCGTCGAAGGCCTGCTCCAGTTCGGCGGGCGCCACGGCCACCGACTTGAGGAAGCCCAGCACGTCGGTGAACCACAGACGTACGAAGCGGATGTCGCGCTCCTCAAGCGTACGGAGCACAAATTCCTGCTGCTTGTCCATTTCCACACCCATCCTCGCTGGTCAGGCCGCCTGCTCCCACCGCCTCGGCACATCGGGGGGCACCTGAGCATCCCACCACATGGTTTCGCGCACGTTGCACACCCATACTGCCCGCTCCGGTGTGACTCAGGTAACGCGGGAAGGGCCGGGTCCGGGTCTCCGTCCGTCCGTCGGACCTCCGGCGGGCCCTCGGCCTCGTACCGAGTGGCACCCCGTTCGGCCCACGGAGGGCCCACGCACACTACGATCTCCGCCCATGGGGGCCCCACGGCTCGAACGCCTGTCCCGGCACGCGCGTCCCATGGCACTGGTGAGTGCCGTGGCGACGCTCCTCGCCGCGCTCTTCTTCTGTCTGGGGCCGGGACCGGGACCGGGCGTCGGACCGGACGCCCACCATCCGCCAGCCGACGCCGCGCGCGCCCACGGCGCCCGGGTCGGTACCGTCCGGGCCGACGCCGTCCGGGCCGACGCCACCCGGGCCGCCGCCTCGCGGGGCTCCGCCGTCGTGCGCGAGTACGTCTGCCCGTACGACCGGGGTGGCTGCTCCCTCTTCCCCTCCCTCTCCCCCGCGGTGCTCAGCGCGCCCCCGCTCGACCCGCCGCTGCACGCGGAGGGCGGGCTCCCGCGTCTCGACCCGCCGTCCGACGACGGCCCGGCACGCCGTTCCTGCGCCCAGCCGCGCGCGCCGGACCTGCACGTCCTTCAAGTTCTCCGGACCTAGCGGCGGCGGGCGCACCGCCCCCGCACGTCCACCCCCGAACTCCACCCCCACCCCTGAAGAAGGACGACATCACCATGGCCGCCAACCGCTCCGCCAACGCCGACCGCCGCGCCCGAATAGAGGAAATGCGCCGCGCCGAGCAGGCCCGTGAGCGCCGCAACCGTCTGATCACCGTCGGCGTCTCCGGGATCGTCGTCCTCGGTCTCGTCGGCTTCGGCACCTTCGTGCTGATGAAGAAGTCCGACGAGCAGGACAAGAAGGAAGCCGCGGCGAAGGCCCCCATCGCCGCCGAGAAGTCCTGGGACGCGGCCAAGCTCGGCCGCAACCACGTCGAGACGGCCGTGAAGTACGACATGAAGCCGCCGGTCGGCGGTGACCACCACCCGGTCTGGATGAACTGCGACGGCGTGGTCTACAAGCAGGCCATCTCCGAGGTCAACGCCGTCCACTCCCTCGAGCACGGCGCCGTCTGGGTGACGTACAACAAGAAGGCCCCCGCCGGTGACGTGAAGAAGCTGGAGGAGAAGGTCGGCAAGACCAAGTACACGCTGATGAGCCCCGTGGACGACCAGGCCGGCTCGATCATGCTGTCCGCCTGGGGCAAGCAGGTGACCGTGGACAACGCCTCCGACCCCCGGATCGACGCCTTCTTCACGAAGTACGTCCAGGGCCCGCAGACCCCCGAGCCCGGCGCCGCGTGCACCGGCGGACTCGACAAGTGACCGGCGACGAGGACGACCTGACGTTCCCGGCACCGGCTCAGGCCCGGCGGCCGAACCGGACCCAGTGGGCGGCGGTCACCGCCGTCGCGCTCGCCCTGCTCTTCGCCGGGGGCGCCGTCACCGTCGCCTCCGCCGAGCGCGAGGAGGCACCGGGCACGCCGTCCACCGCCTCCGCGGACGCCGGTTTCGCCCGGGACATGTCCGTCCACCACCAGCAGGCCGTCGAGATGTCGTTCATCGTCCGGGACCGCACCCAGGACGAGGAGGTGCGCCGCCTCGCGTACGACATCGCCAACACGCAGGCCAACCAGCGCGGCATGATGCTCGGCTGGCTCGACCTGTGGGAGCTGCCCAAGGTCCAGTCCGGCGTCGAGCCGATGGCCTGGATGGGCATGGGCGGCTCCGGTGACACCGGGCCGCTCGACGGGGCGCTCATGCCGGGCATGGCGACCAACGCGCAGCTCGACGAGTTGCGGAAGGCCAGTGGCCGCGAGGCCGAGATCCTGTACCTGAAGCTCATGACCGAGCACCACAGGGGCGGGGTCCACATGGCCCAGGGCTGCGTCCAGAAGTGCTCCGTGGACATCGAGCGCAACCTCGCCCAGGGCATGGTCGACGCGCAGGAGTCCGAGATCCTGCTGATGGCGAACATGCTGAAGAAGCGCGGCGCCGCCTGATCGGCCGGCCCGTGCGGCCTTCGGCCCCCGTGACCCTTGCGGTCGCGGGGGCCGTGTCGTACGCCGAGAATGAGTCTGCTCGGGGACGCAAAGGTGACCGCGTACGACGAAAGGTACTCACCTCATGACCACGGCGAAGGACATCATGCACCGCGGGGCCCGGTGGATCCCGGAACACGAGACGCTCGACCGCGCCGCGCAGCTGATGCGCGAACTGAACGTGGGCGCGCTGCCGATCGCCGACGAGAACGAACGGCTCTGCGGCATCCTCACCGACCGCGACATCGTCGTCGGCTGTGTGGCCATGGGCCACGACCCGGCCAAGGTCACCTGCGGCGAGATGGCGAAGGGCACCCCGCGCTGGGTCGAGGCGAGCGCGGACGTCGGCGCCGTCCTGGAGGAGATGCAGAGTCACCGGATCAAGCGCCTGCCCGTCATCGAGGACAAGCGGCTCGTCGGCATGATCAGTGAGGCCGATCTGGCGCAGCACCTGTCGGACGAGCAGATCAAGGCGTTCTGTACGAGCGTCTACGCCACTCCCTGACCCGGTCGCAGGACCGCCAGGGCCACCGTGTCCGGGCGGTCCAGCATGACCAGATGGCCCGACGGCACGGCCGCCACGTAGTGGGCGCCGAGCCGTCGGGCCAGCGCGCGTTGGCGCCGCTCCCAGCGGGCCGAGCCGTCGGGGGCGGCGAGGACGGTGACGGGGAGGCCCGGCGGGAGGGGGTGCCGGTCGCGGAGGGCGAGGAGTCCGGCGGCGACGGCTCCGTAGCGCGCGTTCTCCAGGAGGGTGCCGCGCAGGACGCGTGAGGTGCGGTAGACGCGGCGGACGAGGTCGGCGGGGGCCGGGTCGTGGCGTACGGCCGAGTGGCGCACGGTCGGCTGGCGCACGGTCGGCTGTCGCGCGGTCGCGAGGCGCACGGACGCGCGGCGGGCCGCCGGGCCGAGGGCGGCCGGGACGCCGGCGGCGCAGAGGACGGCGCCGAGGAGGCGGGCCGCGGCGGTGGTGCGCCCGGGGCGGGGGTGTTCCTCCACCGAGGAATCGACGAGGACGAGGGCGGCGGTCCTGTCCGGGTGGAGCCGGGCGAAGGCCTCCGCGTGGAACCCGGCGATCGAGTGCCCCACGACGGTGACGGGCCCGGGAAGTCCGAGGGCGTCGAGGAGGCCGGCGATCCGGTGGGCCTCGCCCTCGGCGGTGGGCGGGGCGGTGGCGGGTGCGGAGAGGCCGTGGCCCGGGCGGTCGAAGCGGACGACCGTGCGGTGCGGGGCGAGGAGCGGGACCACGGGGTCCCAGTCGAACCAGCTCAGGCCGAGTCCGGCGCTGAGGACGCAGACGGGCCCCGAGCCTTCGACGGTGACGTGGTGGGCGACTCCCCCGACGCGTACGAAGGTCACCGTTCCTCCTGGGGAGTGGGGACCGGGTCCTTCTCGGTGGCCAGGGAGTACGCGAGGACCGCGAGCCACAGTGCCACCAGGAGCACCTGGGACCGCTGGCCCGCGCCGAGCGCCCACATGCCCTTCCCGGCCTCGAAGGCGGCGACGGCGGCCAGGGTCCAGCCGGTGGCCACCAGTTCCAGGACGACGAGAACCGGGCCGGTACGGGCCAGGGGCCGCCATCGGCCGTGGCGGCGGGCGGCGACGGTCAGGGCGACCATGGCGACGAGCGCCCCGGTCATGGCGAGCCCGGAACTGACCGCATGGGCCGTATGGGTGGCGGGCACCAGTCCGGCGGTCTCGCGGGCCGCGCACACGGGGTCGGCGGTCGGGGCACAGCTGAGCGGAAGGCGCGAGTCGACGGCGGTGGCGGCCCCGAAGACGGCGAGCGCGACCCATCCGGCGGTCGTGAACCGGCCGGCGGACACCCGGGGCCGGCCATCGAGCGCGACCCGGCCGGCGAACTCGGCCCGGCCGACGGACGCGACCCGGGCGGCGAGACCCGTCGCCGCCCCCGCCAGGACGAGGAGTCCCGCCACCAGGTCCGTCGCCCGGAACAGGCCGCCGAGGGGCTGGTCGGCCGCCGCGAGCTCGGAGACGTACGTCCGCACCGGGTCGAGCCCGGTCCTGACGACGACCTCCAGGACCCACGCGGTGTACGCGAGCGCGCCGAGCGCGAGCAGGGCGGCGGAGGCTCGCGTCACCTTCTTGGGCATGGTGGATCAGACGCTACGGGGTCTCGGCGGGTTGCCGGTCCCGGTGGGGGGTACCGACTCTGCCGGATCGTCAGTCATCGTCATGGGGTCATGATCAGCGGGCCACGGCCGCCCCGCATGTCGAAGATCCACGACTCCGTGCCCGCCCGCCGTGGCGGGGATCCGGGACTCAGCGCTCTCCGCCGTGCGCGGAGTTCCGGACTCGGCGCCCGTATCCCAGGACATAACGTCGGTCTGACGATTAGACTGGCCGGGTGCCTCAACTACGCCTCGCCCTGAATCAGATCGACTCGACCGTCGGAGACATCGCCGGAAACGCCGAGGCGATCGTGCACTGGACCCGGCACGCCGCCGGACAGGGCGCGCATCTCGTCGCGTTCCCCGAGATGGCGCTGACCGGATACCCCGTCGAGGACCTCGCCCTGCGCTCCTCCTTCGTCGAGGCGTCCCGCGCGGCCCTGCACGGCCTCGCCCGCCGGCTCGCCGACGAGGGCTTCGGCGAGGTGCCGGTCGTCGTCGGCTACCTGGACCGCTCCGAGCGGGCCGAGCCGAGGCTCGGCAGGCCCGCGGGGTCTCCCGAGAACGCCGCCGCCGTGCTGCACCGCGGCGAGGTGGTGCTGCGCTTCGCCAAGCACCACCTGCCGAACTACGGCGTCTTCGACGAGTACCGCTACTTCGTCCAGGGCGACACCATGCCCGTCGTCCGCGTCCACGGGGTCGACGTGGCCCTCGCGATCTGCGAGGACCTGTGGCAGGAGGGCGGCCGGGTGCCGGCGGCGCGCAGCGCGGGGGCCGGGCTGCTCCTGTCCGTCAACGCCTCGCCGTACGAGCGGGACAAGGACGACACCCGGCTGGAACTGGTCCGCAAGCGGGCGCAGGAGGCCGGATGCGTCACGGCCTATCTCGCGATGACGGGCGGTCAGGACGAGCTGGTCTTCGACGGCGACTCGATCGTGGTCGACGCGGACGGCGAGGTGATCGCGCGGGCCCCGCAGTTCGTCGAGGGCAGCGTCGTCCTCGACCTGGACCTGCCGGCCGCCGCGGCCGACGCGCCCGAGGGCCTGGTGCACGACGGACTGCGGATCGACCGCGTGGTGCTCTCCGAGGAGCCGCTGGCCGCGTACGAGCCGGAGCTGACCGGCGGCTACGCGCACCGGCTCGACGACGACGAGGAGGTGTACTCCGCCCTGGTGATCGGGGTGCGCGCGTACGTCGCGAAGAACGGGTTCCGCTCGGTGCTCGTCGGGCTCTCCGGCGGCATCGACTCGGCGCTCGTCGCGGCCATCGCCTGCGACGCGCTCGGTGCGGCGAACGTGTACGGGGTGTCGATGCCCTCCAAGTACTCCTCCGACCACTCGCGCGGCGACGCCGCCGAACTGGCCCGCCGCACCGGGCTGAACTACCGCACGGTGTCGATCGAGCCGATGTTCGACGCGTACATGGGCGCCCTCGGTCTCACCGGCCTCGCGGAGGAGAACCTCCAGTCGCGGCTGCGCGGCACGACGCTGATGGCGATCTCCAACCAGGAGGGCCACATCGTCCTCGCGCCGGGCAACAAGTCCGAGCTCGCGGTGGGCTATTCGACGCTGTACGGCGACTCCGTCGGCGCGTTCGGCCCCATCAAGGACGTCTACAAGTCGACCGTGTTCCGGCTCGCGCGCTGGCGGAACCGGGCCGCCGAGGAACGCGGCCAGACCCCGCCGATCCCGGAGAGCTCGATCACCAAGCCGCCCAGCGCGGAGCTGCGCCCCGGCCAGGTCGACACGGACTCGCTGCCGGACTACGACGTCCTGGACGCCGTCCTCGCGCTCTACGTGGACCAGGACCAGGGCAGGGACGCGATCGTGGCCGCCGGGTTCGACGAGGAGCTGGTGACGCGGACGCTGCGGATGGTGGACACGGCGGAGTACAAGCGGCGGCAGTACCCGCCGGGCACCAAGATCTCGGCGAAGGGCTTCGGCAAGGACCGGCGCCTGCCGATCACGAACCGCTGGCGGGAGACGCCGACGGCACGCTGACGGCGGCCGGTCCAAGCGGCCGGGAGGACTCGGTCAGCCGGACGCGGCGTCGGTGGGGGCGCTGACGATGGCGGCGGCGTACGTCCCGGAGCTTGGTCAGAGCTTCACCCGGGCGGCGACGGGGAGGTGGTCGCTCTTCGTCTCCGGGAGGGCCCAGGACGACATCGGCTCGACGTTCTTGACCATGATCTGGTCGATCCGGGCCATCGGGAAGGACGCGGGCCAGCTGAATCCGAAGCCGTCGCCCGCCGCGCCCTGGGTGGAGCGGAGCTGCGAGGTGACGGCGTTGAGCGCGCGGTCGTTCATGGTGCCGTTGAGGTCGCCGAGGAGGACGAGCCGCTCGTGCCGGTCGCGGGCGATGGCCTCGCCGAGGGCGTCGGCGCTGACGTCGCGCTGGCTGGCGGTGAAGCCGGCGTTCAGCTTGACCCGCACGGACGGCAGGTGGGCGACGTACACGGCCACCTCGCCCTGGGGCGCGACGACGGTGGCCCGCATGGCGCGGGTCCAGCCCATCCGGATGTCGACCGGCCGGGCGTCCCGCAGGGGCAGTTTGCTCCACAGGCCGACGGTGCCCTGGACGGAGTGGTGCGGGTACGCCTCCGCGAGGCCGCGTTCGTAGGCCGGGACGACGTCGCCCTTCAGTTCCTCCAGGGCGAGCACGTCGGCGCCGGACCCGGCGAGCTGGCGGGCGGTGCCCTCGGGGTCGGGGTTGTCGGCGTTCACGTTGTGGGTGGCGACGGTCAGGTCACCGCCCGCGGCCGACTTGTCGGCGACGAGCCCGCCGAAGATGTTGAGCCACACCACGGCGGGCAGCAGCAGGGCGATCAGGGCGGTGGCGGAGCGCCGCAGCAGGGCGAGGACGAGCAGGAACGGCACGAAGAGGCCGAGCCAGGGCAGGAAGGTCTCGGTCAGGCTGCCGAGGTTGCCGATCCGGTTGGGGATCTCGGCGTGGAAGACCATCAGGAGCGTGAGCGCCACGGCCACGGCGGCGACCAGGACGCCCCTGCGCCAGATGCCCCGGTCGTGGCGCAGGCCGGCGAGTGCGGTCCGGATTCTGGATCCGGAACCGGAGCGCTCGTTGCCTGCGCCGCCGTGCTCGGTCTCCGTCATGTCCACCCGCGCCATCGCACTGTCCTCACTGCTGCCTTGCCGTCTCGCGTGACCCGATGTCGACACTAGGCGATCCCGGGTCCGTCGTACTCCCCCAGGGACGAGACTGGTGCGTGGCGGGTTCCTGCAGGTGGCACGGGCGGCGGACCTGTGACAGAACGCGCACATTCGTACGGGTCCGGACCGGGTTCCGTACGGGTCCGGACCGGGTTCCGGCCGGTCGCGCGGGTCGCGCCCCCGGGGGATGAAGGGGCTCCAGGGGGATGGGGGGCTTCCGGGGACCGGCGCGCCGCGCCGGTGTGAACAGCGCCACTCCGGCCCACTTCCCCGCCCGCCCGGCGAAGTGCCACCATGGATGTGGTCCGGGGACGCCGTCAGGGCGCCTCGAGATGACACTAGGAGCTTCACCATGACGCTTCAGCCTGCCCAGAAGACTCCCGCCGACAGCAGCAAGGCGCTGTACGGCGGCAAGGGCACGCGCCGCATCACCGTCCACGACATCGCCGCCGCCAAGACCCGCGGCGAGAAGTGGCCCATGCTCACCGCCTACGACGCGATGACCGCCTCCGTCTTCGACGAGGCCGGCATCCCCGTGATCCTCGTCGGCGACTCCATGGGCAACTGTCACCTCGGCTACGAGACCACCGTGCCGGTCACGATGGACGAGATGACGATCCTCTCCGCCGCCGTCGTCCGGGGCACCAGGCGCGCCCTCGTCGTCGGCGACCTGCCCTTCGGCTCGTACCAGGAGGGGCCCGTCCAGGCCTTGCGCAACGCCACCCGGCTGGTCAAGGACGCGGGTGTCGGCGCGATCAAGCTGGAGGGCGGCGAGCGTTCGCTGCCCCAGACCGAGCTGCTCGTGCAGGCCGGCATCCCCGTCATGTCCCACCTGGGCCTCACCCCGCAGTCCGTGAACACCATGGGCTACCGGGTGCAGGGCCGCTCCGACGAGGCCGCGCACAAGCTGCTGCGCGACGCGAAGGCGGCGCAGGACGCGGGCGCGTTCGCGGTCGTCCTGGAACTCGTACCGGCCGAGCTGGCCGCCGAGGTCACCCGCTCGCTGCACATCCCGACCATCGGCATCGGCGCGGGCGCCGGCACCGACGCCCAGGTCCTCGTCTGGACCGACATGGCCGGTCTCACCGGCGGCAAGGTGCCGCGCTTCACCAAGCAGTACGCCGACCTCCGCGCGACGCTCGGCGACGCCGCGCGCGCCTTCGCGGAGGACGTCAGCGGGGGGTCGTTCCCCGCCGAGGAGCACACCTTCCACTAGTCCACCGCGGTTCCACCGAAGAGGCCGACAGCCCGCCGACATCCCCCATCGGCGGGCTGTCGGTCGTCTGTCGGGGGATTGTCGGTGGCGCCTGGTGTAGTGAGGGCATGACGCGATCACACACCAACGCCGTCGAGGTCCGGGGCCTCGTGAAGCACTTCGGCGCCACCAAGGCCCTCGACGGGGTCGACCTCGACGTGAGGGAGGGCACGGTCCTCGGGGTGCTCGGGCCCAACGGCGCAGGGAAGACCACCCTCGTCCGCTGTCTGTCCACCCTCCTCGTCCCGGACGCCGGGACCGCCACCGTCGCCGGGTACGACGTGGTGAAGCACCCCCGCCAGCTGCGCCGCACCATAGGCCTCACCGGCCAGTACGCATCGGTCGACGAGAAGCTGTCCGGCTGGGAGAACCTGTACATGATCGGGCGGCTGCTCGACCTCTCCCGCGCCGACGCCCGCCGCCGGGCCGACGAGATGCTGGAGCGCTTCTCCCTCACCGAGGCCGCCAAGCGGCCCGCGATGAACTACTCCGGCGGCATGCGGCGGCGCCTCGACCTCGCCGCCTCGATGATCGGGCAGCCGGCCGTCCTCTACCTGGACGAGCCGACCACAGGACTCGACCCCCGCACCCGCAACGAGGTGTGGGACGAGGTCCAGCGGATGGTCTCCGAGGGCGTCACCGTCCTCCTCACCACCCAGTACATGGAGGAGGCGGAGCAGCTCGCGAGCGAGCTGACCGTCATCGACCGGGGCAAGGTCATCGCCAAGGGCGGCGTCGACGAGCTGAAGGCCAAGGTCGGCGGCCGGACCCTGAAGGTCCGCCCGGTGGACCCCGACCAGCTGTCGGAGATGGCCGCGGCGCTCCGCGAGACCGGGCTCGACGGCGTCGCCGGGGCGACCGTCGTGCCCGACGAGGGCGCGCTGTACGTCCCGATCCTCACCGACCAGCAGCTGACGGCCGTGGTGGCCCTGTTCGGCGCGCGCGGTTTCGGCATCGCCCACATCGGCACCCATCTGCCCAGCCTGGACGAGGTGTTCCTGGCGATCACCGGCCAGAAGACCGCCGTTTCCGACGAGATCACCGAGGAGGTCGCCGCGTGAGCACGACCACGGTCACCAAGTCCCCCGCCGAGACCGGCGGTCCGGGCCGCGCCCCGGCGCGGCGCGCGCCCGTCGCCGAGGGCCGGATCGGCCTGCGGGGCAACCTGCGCCACATCGGCGCCCTCGCCCGGCGCAACGCCCTGCAGATCAAGCAGGACCCGGAGTCGATGTTCGACGCCGTCCTGATGCCGATCATCTTCATCCTGCTCTTCGTGTACGTCTTCGGCGGCGCCATCGCCGGCAAGGGCAACAACGAGGTGTACGTCAACTACGTGACGCCGGGCCTGATGGCGATGATGGGCATGAACATCGCCATGGCCGTCGGCGTGGGCATCAACGACGACTTCAAGAAGGGGGTCATGGACCGGTTCCGGACGATGCCGATCGCCCGGTCCTCCGTCCTCATCGCGAAGATCGTCGTCGAGGTCGGCCGGATGCTGATCGCCACCGCGATCCTGCTGGGCATGGGCTTCCTGCTCGGCCTGGAGATCCACACCTCGGTCCTCCACCTCTTCGCCGCGATCGGTCTCTCGATGGTCTTCGGCGCCTCGCTGATGTGGATCTTCATCCTGCTCGGCCTGACCCTGAAGACCGCCCAGGCCGTCCAGGGCATGGCGATGATCGTCCTGATGCCGCTGCAGTTCGGTTCGTCGATCTTCGCCCCGCCGACGTCGATGCCCGACTGGCTGAAGGCCTTCACCGACTACAACCCGCTGTCGAACCTCGCCGACGCCGCCCGCAACCTGATCAACGGCGGTCCGGTCGCCCACTCCGTGTGGATGACCCTCGGCTGGGCCCTGGTCATCACGGCCGTCACGGCGCCGCTCGCCGTGACCAAGTTCCGCAAGAAGACCTGAGTCCGGTACGGGACTCCCCACGGGGGTTCAGGACTCGGCGCGCTCACTGATCGCGTCGGCGGCGCGACCGAGCAGGGCGGCGGCCTCCTCCAGGGAGAGGCCGCCGCCTTCGGCGTACGCCGCCGCGAACGCGTCCTCGCCCAGGACGGACCGGGCCAGCTCCGTCGCCCGCTCCAGGTTCTCCCGCTCCATCGGCGCCACCCGGTGCCCCGGCGGCAGCAGCCCCTCCCTGGCCCCGAGCAGCACGGCCCCGGTCCGCGCCTCCGGCCCGCCGAGACCGGCGAGCGCCCAGGCCGCCACGACGAGATGGCTCGACGGCATCGCCGGGGCGACCATCATCGACAGCGGGGCGAGGGAACACGCGTACGCCTCCGCGGCGAGGGCGAGCGCGGAGTCGTACCGTTCGTCGAGGTTGTCCAGCCAGCCCAGGCTGCCGAGCGTGAAGCCCTCGAAGAGCGAGAGGGTCTCGGAGTGGAACTGCTTCCGCAGCGCCTGGAACTGCTCCCGGGCCTCGGCGGTGCGGCCGGTGCGGCCGAGCGTCATGCCGAGGAAGAGCCGGGCGCCGACCATGGGTTCATGGCCCCAGCCGTACCGCCCGGCGACGATCTCCCGCAGGATCGCCTCCCCCTCGTCGACCCGCCCGGTCTCGACGAGGATCCCGGCGTAGCGGGCGCGCAGCAAGGCCATCTGCGACTGGGCGCCGATCTGCTCCGCGTAGCCGATCGCGGCGGCGAAGTCCTCGGCCGCGCCCTCGAATTCGAGCCGCCGCTCCCGGGCCTCCGCGCGGGACTGCAGCGCCTCCGCCGCGCCCCAGGCGTCGCCGAGGCGGACGAAGATCTCCAGGCTCTCGTCGGCGTCCGCGCTCGCCTCGACCGCCAGGTCGGCCCGGTTGGCGAACATGTTGGCGCGCAGCTGGAGGGCGTTGGCCAGTTCCCAGACGTAGCCGTGGCGGCGGCAGGCCTCGACGTTCGTGTCGAGAAGCTCGATCAGCCGGCCCGCCTCGCCGATGAGGAGGACCGCGAAGACGGCGAAGGAGCCGGGCAGCCGGCAGGTCTGCGGCAGGCCGGGCTCGTAGACGGCGGTCATCTCACGGAGCCGCCGCACGCCGTCCGGGGTGGTCCAGCGGCCGGTCTCGTGGTCCATGTTGATCAGCTCGACGAGCCGCACCCCGCGCCGGGCCTCCCAGCGCTGCGCCTCGGAGAGCGGCGGCGGCGCGGCCGTGCACGGCTCGTGCAGGGGGACGACGGGGGCGGCGGGCGGTGCGAACGGGTCGGGTCCGAGGGCGGCGACGGCCTTCGACCAGTACAGGGCGTCGGTGCGCAGGTCGCGCATCTGCCAGTACCAGAGAAGGGAGTGGACGAGGACGAGCGCCTCGTCCTCGTCGCGGGCGCGGAGGGCCCGGCGCAGGGCGGTGCGGATGTTGCCGTACTCGGTCCCGAAGCGGGCGATGGCGGCGACCTGGCCGGAGCGGCGCAGCTCGGGGTCGGTGCGGCGGGCCAGTTCCCGGTAGTACGTGAGGTGCCGCCGCTCGGTCGCGGCCCGCTCCCCGGCCTCGTCGAGCCGCTCCCCCGCGTACTCGGCGACGGTCTCCAGGAGCCGGTAGCGCATGCCGGCGTCGCCGGGGGCGGAGACGACGAGGGACTTGTCGACGAGGGAGCCGAGGAGGTCGAGGACGTCGGAGGGACGGAGGGCGACGGGTCCGGTCGCTCCGGCGGGCCCGGTCGCTCCGGCGGGCCCGGTCGCTCCGGCGGGCCCGGTCGCTCCGGCGGGCCCGGTGGCCCCGGCGGGCGTCGCTCCGGCCGCCGGGCTTCCTCCCTCGGCGGCTTCGGCGCACACCGCCTCAGCCGCCTCCAGGTCGCTGCCGCCTGTGAACACCGAGAGGCGGCGCAGGACCGCCCGTTCGGCGTCGTCCAGGAGGTCCCAGGACCAGTCGACGACCGCCCGCAGGGTCTGCTGGCGGGGCAGTACCGTCCGCGCTCCCGAGGTGAGCAGCCGGAAGCGGTCGTCGAGCCGTTCCGCGATCTGTCGCAGGGTCAGCATCCGCAGCCGGGCGGCCGCCAGTTCGATCGCCAGGGGCAGCCCGTCCAGGCGGCGCACGATCTCGGCCGCCGCCTCCGGGTCCTCCTCGACGCGGAACCCGGGCCGGACCGCCGCGCCGCGCTCGCCGAGCAGGCGCAGGGCCGTCTCCGTGCTCAGCGGGCCCACCGGCCGGACCATCTCGCCCGGCACTCCGAGCGGCTCCCGGCTCGTCGCCAGGACCCGCAGCCCGGGGCAGCGGGCGAGCAGCGTCTCGGCGAGTGCGGCGGCGGTCGCCACGAGGTGCTCGCAGTTGTCGAGGAGCAGCAGCATGCGGCGCCCCGCGCAGTGCTCGACGAGCCGGGACAGCGGGTCGCCGCCGGCCCGGAGTTCCTCGGCTCCGGCGCCGCGCAGCACCGTCTCGCGGGCGCCGACGGCCGCGAGGACGGCTTCGGCGACGGCCTCCGGGTCGGTGACGGGCGCGAGCTCGGCGACCCAGACCCCGTCCGGCCAGGCCCCGGCCCCGCGCTCGGCCGCCTCCTGAGAGAGGCGGGTCTTCCCGGCCCCGCCAGGGCCGAGCAGGGTGACGAGCCGGGCCGTACGGAGGTCCTCCCGGAGCGCGACGATCTCCTCGTCGCGCCCGACGAAACTGGTGAGCCGTGCCCGCAGGTTCCCGGGGACGGGGGCGGCGGGCGCTGCCGAGGGGTCGGGCGACGGCGGGGGACCGGGCGACGGAGTCCCCGCGGGCGCCGGCTCCGGAGCGAGGAGCTCCGCGTGGAGGGCGCGCAGGGCCGGCGACGGGTCCGTGCCCAGGCGGGTGGCGAAGGCGCGGCGCACCGCCTCGTACGCGGCGAGGGCCTCGGCCGGGCGTCCGGTGTCCCGCAGGGCGCGAATCCGCAGGGCCTGGAGGGGCTCGTCGAGGGGGTGGTCCGCGCACAGGGCGGTCAGCTCGGGCAGGGCCGCCCGCGCCTCCCCGAGCGCGAGGGCCGCGTCGAGCCTGGCCCTGCGGGCGTCGAGGCGCCGGGCCTCCCGGCGGGCGGCCTCCGCGTCCCGGTCCGGCAGGTCGGCGAGGGCGGGCCCGCGCCACAGTGCGAGGCCCTCGTCGAGCAGGGCGGCGGCCCGCGCCGGGTCGGTGCCGAGCGCGGCCATGCCCTCGACGGTGAGGCGTTCGAAGCGGTGGGCGTCCACGTCCTCGGGCCGGGCGTCGAGGCGGTAGCCGCCCTCGACGGAGATCACGCGGTCCCGGCCGAGCGCCTTGCGGAGGCGTCCGACGAGGGCCTGGAGCGCGGCGACCGCGTCGGCGGGCGGTTCGTCGCCGTGCCACACCTCGTCGACGAGCTCCGCCACGGGCACGGTCCGGCCCGCCCGCAGGGCGAGGACGGTGAGCAGCGCGCGGACCCGCGGACCGCCGACGGCCACGTCGGTGCCGTCGGCGGCATGGGCGAGGGACGGGCCGAGGACGGAGTAGTGCACGGGCCCATTCTCCGTGAGTGGGTCCCCGGCTCCGGAACTCCCCCCGTCTCCCGGTACGTTTCCCGCACATCGGGCCCGTGTGTCGGGCCCCCTCCGTCCCCTGGGAGCTTCCGAGATGACCACGGCCACCACCCGGCGTCACGAACGGCGGATCAGTCCCGTCTTCCTGGCGATCCTCGCCGTCATGGCCGTCACCGGCTGGGCGGTGTGGACGGACTTCGCCGCCTCGCCCGGCCTGGCGGTGTTCCTCTTCGTGACCTCGGCGTGGGTCGTGTCGCTCTGTCTGCACGAGTACGCCCACGCCCGTACGGCCCTGCACGGCGGCGACATCACGGTCGGGGCGAAGGGCTATCTGACCCTGAACCCGCTCGCGTACACCCATGCCCTCCTGAGCATCGTGCTTCCGGTGCTGTTCGTGATCATGGGCGGGATCGGTCTGCCGGGCGGCGCGGTCTTCATCGACCAGGGCCGGATCAGGGGCCGCTGGAAGCACAGCCTGATCTCGGCGGCGGGCCCGCTGGCGAACGTGCTGTTCGCCCTGGTCTGCACGGCCCCGTTCTGGCTCGACGCCCTGGACGGGGTGCCGCTCGCGTTCCAGTTCGCGCTGGCCTTCCTGGCGTTCCTCCAGGTGACCGCGGCGCTCCTGAACTTCCTTCCGGTGCCGGGGCTCGACGGCTACGGGGTGCTCGAGCCCTGGCTGTCGTACAAGGTGAAGCGGCAGATCGAGCCGTACGCGCCGTACGGCTTCTTCATCGTGATCGCGCTGCTGTTCGTGCCGGCGGTCAACGGGGCCTTCTTCGACGCGATCGACGCGCTGATGCGGTCGCTCGGGGTGCCGGAGGCCACCCGGTACTGCGGTTCGCAGCTGTTCCGGTTCTGGCAGGAGACGCCGGAGCTCTGCCAGGTCTGACGGCGGGTTCAGCCCTCGGCGGCGGCCGTCTTCTCGATCTTGGCGCGGCGGATGTGGTACCAGGCCATGTTGGAGGAGAGGCCGGCGAGCAGGACCCAGACGATGCCGAGGAAGCTGCCCTCGACGAAGGAGACGACGGCCGCGGTGACGGCGAGCGCGCAGACCACGAGGGCGTAGAGGGCGAGGCGGGGCATGGGGGTCGGCTCCTGTCCGGTACGGCTGCTGGTGCCCGTCCAGTGTCCCCCATGCCCTCGGCTCCGCCGGGACCGGCTCAGATGTCGGTGACCCGCAGCCCCGCGTGGGCCTTGTAGCGGCGGTTGACCGAGATCAGGTTGGCGACGAGCGACTCGACCTGGTGGGCGTTGCGCAGCCGGCCGGCGAAGACGCCGCGCATGCCGGGGATGCGGCCGGCGAGGGCCTGCACCAGCTCGACGTCGGCGCGCTCCTCGCCGAGGACCATCACGTCCGTGTCGATCTCCTCCAGGGAGGTGTCCTGGAGGAGGACGGCCGAGAGGTGGTGGAAGGCGGCGGCCACCCGGGAGTCCGGGAGGAGCGCGGCGGCCTGCTCGGCGGCGGAGCCCTCCTCCGGCTTGAGCGCGTAGGCGCCCTTCTTGTCGAAGCCGAGCGGGTTGACGCAGTCGACGACGAGCTTGCCCGCGAGTTCCGCGCGCAGCGACTCCAGGGTCTTGGCGTGGCCGTCCCACGGCACGGCGACGATCACGATGTCGCTGCGGCGGGCGCACTCGGCGTTGTCGGCGCCCTCGACTCCGTGGCCGATCCCCGCGGCCACGTCCTGCGCGCGGTCGGCGGCGCGGGAGCCGATGATCACCTGCTGGCCGGCCTTGGCGAGGCGGTAGGCGAGGCCGCGGCCCTGCTCGCCGGTGCCGCCGAGGACGCCGACGACGAGACCGGAGACGTCGGGGAGGTCCCACGGGTCCTTGGGGGCGGGCTTGCTGTCAGTCGTAGTCATGGCCCCGACATTACCGACCGGTCGGGCCGTCGGTACTCCCGTACGGGTGGAACCCTGGCAACCGGCCGCGGGCCGGGCGCCGGCTGGTGCAAAATGCGGGCCCATGGATGCCGTACGGGTCGCGTTGCTGCGGGAAGTGCTCGCCGGGACGGAGTGGCCGCGGGCGGCCCGCCGGTTCGCGGGCACGCTCCGGTCCTCGCTCGTCCCGCACCGGGACGGGCTGCTCCTGGTCGGCACGGAGGAGTACGAGCCCTGGCACCTGGCGGCGCACCTGGTCGACGAGTCCGCCTGGTCGGGGCTGCCGGAACTGGCGCCGACGCTTGTGCGCCACCGGGTGCGGCCAGGTGATCCGGCGCATCTGGCGGTCGGCCTGGGCCGGATCGAGGCGGCGGGGCGCGGGGCGACGCTGCTCATGGTGGCGCCGGAGCGGCCGGATCCGGGGCTGCTCCAGCGGGTGCACGACGCCCGGCGGGCGGGGGCGACGGTGCTGTCGCTCGACGGGGGCGACGAGGAGGTGCGGGGGCTCGCGCACGAGACGCTCACCGTGCCGGAGGGGGCGGGGGTGGACCTGGACACGGTGCAGCACCTGGTGAGCGCGGCGGCCGGGGAGAACAGCCTGCCGGCGCCGCGCGGGGCCCGTCGCTTCCGGGACCGCCTCTCGGCTCTCGCGGACCGCCTGACGGCCCCGCCGCCGTCCCGCTGGTAGGCGGGGACGGGGGGCACGGCACCCGGGAGCCGCCCGCCCGTAATTCGGTTGCCCGCGGCACATTCCCGCCGCAGCATGTCCCCTCGTGGCCTCCCCCCTCGCGAAGATCTCCGCCCTGCTGCCCGATCTGGCGCCGTGGCGCTCCTCCCCCGACTTCCGGCTCCTCTGGGTCCAGGGACTCGTCACGTACTTCAGCAGCGCGATGGCGATGATCGCCCTGCCGCTGCAGATCAAGGAGATGACGGGGTCGCCGCTCGCCGTCGGCGCGATGGGCGCGGTCGAGCTGGTGCCGCTCGTGGTGTTCGGCCTGTACGGCGGGGCGCTCGCCGACGCGGTCGACCGGCGGAAGGTGATTCTGGCGACCGAGGCGGGCCTCGGGGTCCTCGGCCTGATCCTGCTGGTCAACGCGCTGCTCCCGGAGCCGATGCTCTGGCCGCTGTACGTGGTGGCGGCGGGGGTCTCGGCGCTCGCGGGGCTCCAGCGGCCGGCCCTGGACTCGCTGCTGGCCCGGATCGTGCCGCACGAGCAGCAGACGGCGGCGGCCGCGCTGAACTCGCTGCGCTGGCAGATCGGCTCGATCGCGGGCCCGGCCCTGGCGGGTCTGGTCGTGGCGTACGCGGGTCACGCGCCCGCGTACGGGGTGACGATCGCCGGTTTCGCCGCCTCGGTGCTCCTGTGCCGCCGCCTCTCCCCCGCGCCGCCCGCGCACGACGCGGAGAAGCCCTCGCTGCGGGGCATCGCGGAGGGGGCGCGGTACGCCTGGTCGCGGCCGGTGCTGCTCGGCACGTACGCGATCGACCTGGCTGCGATGTTCTTCGCTTTCCCGAACACGATCTTCCCGTTCCTCGCGGACGAGCTGGACGCGGACTGGTCGCTCGGTCTGATGTACGCGGCGGGCTCGGTCGGCTCCCTGGCCATCGGGCTGACCAGCGGCTGGACGTCGAAGGTGCGGCGGCATGGGCTGCTCGTCGCCGGCGGCGCGGCGGGCTGGGGTCTCGCCATCGCGGCGGCGGGCTGGTTCGGGAACATCTGGCTGGTCCTGCTCTGTCTGGCCTTCGCGGGGGCCGGGGACATGCTGAGCGGGCTGGGCCGCGCCACGATCTGGAACCAGACGATCCCCGAGGAGCTGCGCGGCCGGCTCGCCGGCATCGAGGTGCTCTCGTACAGCGTCGGCCCGCAGCTGGGCCAGGTCAGGGCGGGCGCGATGGCCGGCTGGACCGGCACACGGGCGGCGGTCTGGTCGGGTGGCGTGGCCTGTGTCGCCTCGGTGGGGCTGCTGTGCCTGGCGCTGCCGAAGCTGCTCACGTACGACTCGGAGACGGACGAGGACTCGCTGCGCCGCAAGGCCCAGCAGGAGGCCGCCCGGTAGCACCGGGCGGCCTCCTGGCCGGTCGCTCTCCTAGGCCTGTCCGACGGATCAGGGTCGGACCCGGCCATGATCCGCCGGACAGGCGTCAGTCGGGCGGCTCCTGCGTCCCGCTCTTGTCGTGCCAGCGGGGGTCGGTCTCCCACTCCAGGTTCCGCTCGCGGGCGGTCTCCATGGCGTGCGAGGCCTCCTCACGGGTGGTGTACGGGCCGAAACGGTTCTTCGCAGGGCACTCGGGGCCCTCTTCGACCTTCTTGTGTTCCAGGCAGTAGTACCACTCGCCCGGTTTGCCCACGGTGCGCTTCTTGAACAGGGCCATCGTCGTCGGCTCCTTCCTCCGAGACCATGCTGCCCCAGACCCGGTCGTTAGACTCGCTGTCATGTCTGGCCAGTCGCTTCTCGTACCGGGGGAGCTCTCCCCCCATCGTTCCGTTCCGGGCTCCATCCGCCGCCCCGAGTACGTCGGGAAGCCCGCCCCGGCCCCGTACACCGGGCCCGAGGTGCAGGATTCCGACACCATCGAGCGGATGCGGATCGCCAGCCGCATCGCCGCGCAGGCGATGGAGGAGGCCGCCAAGCACATCGCCCCCGGTGTCACCACCGACGAGCTCGACCGGGTCGCGCACGAGTTCATGTGCGACCACGGCGCCTACCCGTCCACACTCGGCTACCGCGGGTTCCCGAAGTCGCTGTGCACCTCGGTCAACGAGGTCATCTGCCACGGCATCCCGGACTCCACGGTGCTGCGGGACGGCGACATCGTGAACCTGGACGTCACGGCGTACATCAACGGCGTCCACGGCGACAACAACGCCACCTATCTCTGCGGTGACGTCGACGAGGAGTCGCGGCTGCTCGTCGAGCGGACCAGGGAGGCCCTGAACCGGGCCATCAAGTCGGTGCGTCCCGGCCGTCAGATCAACATCATCGGGCGGGTCATCGAGTCGTACGCCAAGCGGTTCGGATACGGCGTCGTCCGTGACTTCACCGGGCACGGCATCAACTCGTCCTTCCACTCGGGTCTGATCGTCCCGCACTACGACTCGCCCCACCACACCACCGAGATCAAGACCGGCATGACCTTCACCATCGAGCCGATGCTGACACTCGGCACGCACGACTACGACATGTGGGACGACGGCTGGACCGTGGTCACCAAGGACCGGAAGCGGACCGCGCAGTTCGAGCACACGCTCGTCGTGACGGAGAACGGGGCCGAAATCCTCACCTTGCCCTGAGTACGTTGCGCCGTCCCTCCGGATGGGTAGCTTTTTACCGACAGGACGTCGGGAACCAGTTGACTTAGGTAAGCCTAACTTGGCAGGATCGTCACTGGTTCCCGTCCCATCGGCCTCGGAGGCACGCCTTGGACACCCCCTTCTCCACCCTGATCCGTACGGCTTCGCACGAGCAGCACACCGAGGCGGAGACGTCGTCCTTCATGGGTGACCTGCTGGGTGGACGTCTGGCGGTCGACGCGTACGCGCGCTACACGGAGCAGCTCTGGTTCGTGTACCGCGCCCTGGAGGAGGGCGCGGAGGCGCTCCGCGAGGACCCGGTGGCCGGGCCGTTCATACAGCCCGAGCTGTTCCGCACGGCCGCCCTCGAACAGGACCTCGCGCATCTGCGGGGCCCCGGCTGGCGCGCCGGGCTCTCCCCGCTGCCCGCCACCGCGGCGTACGCCGAGCGGGTCGCGGAGTGCGCGCGCGACTGGCCGGCCGGGTACGTGGCCCATCACTACACGCGCTATCTGGGCGACCTGTCGGGCGGTCAGATCATCCGCGACAAGGCGGAGCGCACCTGGGGCTTCGACCGCAAGGGCGACGGCGTCCGCTTCTACGTCTTCGACGAGATCTCCAACCCGGCCGCGTTCAAGCGGGCGTACCGGGAACTGCTCGACGGGGTGAAGGCCGACGACCTGGAGAAGCAGCGGATCGTCGACGAGTGCAAGCGCGCCTTCGACTTCAACAGCGCCGTCTTCCACCAGCTGGGGGGCGAGTTCCCGCTCAGCGCGTGAGCGTTCCTTCCAGGCGGACCCGTCCGCCCAACTCCACGATGCCGTCAGGGCCGGGGGCGGTGAGCAGCTGCGACCCCCGGCCCTGCGTGATGTTCAGGGCCCGGCCGAGCTCCGCCGTGAGCAGCAGGGCCGCCGCGCCGGTCGCCTCGTCCTCGTCGATGCCGTCGCCGCGCCCCGGGAACGCCCGCGCCCTGACGCGGCCCGCGGCCTCCTCCTCCCACGCCCAGGCGTAGATCCACTCCCCCGGCTCGGGCACGTCCAGGGCGTCCACCTCGGCCGCCGTGCCGTACTGGCGCAGGGTCCGCGACGGCGCCCACTCCGCGCGCGCCTCGATCCAGGTGAACTCCCCGTCGCCACGCACCCACACCTCGCCGGCGGGCGGGCACACGACCTCCAGGTCGAGCAGCCAGGCGGTGCCGACGAGCGGGTGTCCGGCGAACGGCAGCCGCAGGCCGGGGGTGTAGATGTCGACGATCCCGCGCTCCGGGTCGTCCACGAACACCGTCTCGCTGAATCCGAGTTCCTTGGCGAGCGCCTGCCGGGAGGACTCGTCGGGGTGGGTACGGGCGTCCCGTACGACTCCGAGCGCGTTGCCGTACCGGCCGTCGCCCGCGCAGAAGACCCGGAGCACGTCGATGTCAGTGGCGGTCGTGTTCATGGCAGGAATTGAACCATTCCACGACATGGCGGCAGGGCCGCACCGCCGTTTCCGGGGTGCGGCCCTGTGTGTCGGGGTGGCGGCTCAGGACTCCGTCGCGCGGCGGCGTACGGCGACGACGACGGCCGCGCCCGCGGCGGCGAGCAGCCCGGAGGCACCGAGCAGGAGGCCGGTCGGGGTGCCGGAGCCGGTGGCGGCGAGGGCGGCGGAGCCGCCGGCCGTACCGGAGCCGCCGACCGTGCCCGCGCCTCCGACGGTTCCGCCGCCGCCCGTGGTGGACGAGCCGTCGGCCGTACCGGCTCCGCCGGTGGCGCCGGAGCCGCCCGTCGTGGACGGGCCGCCGGAGGCGGTGGGCAGCGGGGCGTCCTCGTCGGCCGACAGGGTCACGGTCAGCGGGTCCATGACGGTGCCGGCGGGGTAACCGCCCTGGCCGCCAGGGGCGGTGAAGGTCGCGGACCCGGCCGTCGTCAGCTTCGCCGGGAGGTTCGCGAGGGTGACGACCCCTCCGCGGGCCGTCCAGTCGGCCTTCGACAGGTCCAGGTCGGCGAAGGCCACGTCGTTGCTGGTGCCGGTGGCGGTGGTGACGTCGGCGGTCAGGGTGCCGGTGGACCCCGTCGCCTTCACCTTCACGTCGCCGATGGTCCAGTCGATACCGTGCGCGGCGCAGACGAAGGCGAGCTTGCCGGTGAAGGCCGCGTCCAGCTTGCGGGCGTCGGCGTCGAGGTCCGCCTTGGCGTAGCCGAACTCGTAGGACGAGCCGTTCCTCGTCACGCCGCCGGAGGGGGTGACCGTGCCGCCGCAGAGGTCGCGGATGTAGTTCTGCCAGCTCTGCTTCACCCCCCAGGTCAGCCTGCCGTCGACGACACCGGCTGGAGTGGTGGCGGTGGGGGCGGGGCTCGTCGGCGCGGTGGTCGGCGGCGCCGTGGTGGCGGGCGGGGTGGTCGGGGGCGCCGTCGTGGGAGGGGCGGTCGTCGGAGGGGCGGTCGTCGGAGGGGCGGTCGTCGGAGGGGCGGTGGTCGGCGGCGGGGTCGTGGGCGGGGCGGTCGTCGGGGGCGCGGTGGTCGGCCTGCCGCCGGCCTTCACCGTGAGCGTGGCGGCGTCGAGCGCGTCGCCCTCCTTGTAGAAGCCCGCGAACGCCGCCGCGCCGTCCTTCGTCAGCTTCGCCGGTATGTCCTTGAACACCATGGCGCCGCCCGCGCCCTGGGCCGGCCGGACGCCGGTCATGTCGAGGGCGGCGAAGGCGATGTCCTGGCGGGTGCTGAAGGAGCCGTCCTTCTCCTTGGTGACGACGTCGGCGGTGATCTCACCGGTCGGCGCCGCCGAGCCCTTCGTGGACAGCCTGACGTCCGAGATCCGGATGTCGAGGACGCCCGCGTGGGCCTCGAAGCGGACGCCGCCCTTGAAGGAGTTGGCGGTGCCGTGGGTGGTCGTGTCGTAGGTGCCGGTGCCGTCGACGAAGGTGAAGACCCCGTGGTTCGCGGCCTGGGTGGCACCGCCGTCGACAGTGGTCCTCCCGTGGGCGAAGGGCTGCGCCAGGTACGAGCGGAAGGACTGCTTGATGCCCCAGTCGAGGGTGCCGTCGCTGAGCGTCATCGGGGGCGGCGAGGCGGTGTCGGCGGCGGCGGGGAGGGCGAGGACGAGGGCGCCCGTACCGAGGGCGGCGGCCGTGGTGACGGCGGCGGCCAGGGTGACGGAACGGCGCGAGGGCGTGGCCATGGCGGTGGTTCTCCTAGGGGGGACGCGGGCGCGACGGGGGGGGTGCGCGCGGGGAGTGTCAGTGCGTGGGGGTGCCGGTACGGCGACGGCGTACCGCGGTGAGGACCGCGAGCACGGCGACGAGGAGCACGCAGGCGCCGATCGCGAGGTACACGCCGGTGGAGGAGCCGGAGGTCGCGGCGGTCGCGGTGGTCGCGGTGGTCACGGCGGAGGCGGTGGCCCGCTTCGACGGGGCGGCGGACGGCGTGGTCGCGCTGCCGAGGTCCGGGAGCGGGGGCAGCTGGGCCTTGGTGTCGACGGCGACGGCCAGGGACACCGGGTCCATCGCGGTCCCGGCCCTGTACATCCCGCCGAAGGCCTTGGCGCCGCCTTCGGTGAGGGTGGCGGGGGCCTCGCGGACGGCGGCGAGGCCGTGCTTCGGGGTGAGGTCCGGGGCGGCGAAGGTGACGAGGGGGACGGCCTTCTCGGTCTTCCCCGCGCTGGTCACGTCGGCGCCGAGGGTGCCGGTGCCGCCGCTCACCTTCACGGTGATCCGGTCGAGCGTGAGGTCCAGGTGGGCGCCGGTGAAGCGGACGCCGCCCGCGAACGCGGCGTCCAGGGTGCCCTTCTCCGGGTCGTACGTGCCCTTGCCGCTCGGGAAACGGAAGAGCGCACCGCCGTCCTGGGCGCCGCCCGCGAGGGTCCACTTCCCCTGGGAGACGGCGCCGGTGACGTACTCGCGGAAGGTGCGGCGCACGCCCCAGTCGACGGCCGCGGCGCGCAGGCCTCCGAGGGTGGCGTCCGCGGTGGCCGAGGGGGTCGCGGCGGGCTTGGCGGTCGGTTCGGCGCCCGGCAGCGCTGAAGCCGGCCCCTGCCGAGGCGACTTGACGTCGACCGTGAGGGAGACGGGGTCGAGCGGGGTGCCGGCCGGGTAGTAGCCGGCGAAGGCGGTGGCGCCCTGCGCGGTGAGGGTGGCGGGTACTCCCGCGAGCGAGACGGGGCTGCCGCCGCCGCGCATGTCGATGCCGCCGAGGTCCAGGGTGGCGAGCGGCACCCGGGCGGTGACGGTCACCTTGCCGCTGCCCTTGGCCTTGCTCGCCATGTCGGCGTAGAGGGTGCCTTGTCCGCCCTGGATCCGGACCCGGGGGCGGCTGATGGTGAGGTCGAGCTCGTCGGTGCCGTCCGCCTTGCGGTGGCCGGTGAAGCGGACGCCGCCGGAGAAGGCGGCTTCGAAGGCGCCGCCGTCCGGGTCGTACGAGCCCTGCGCGGAGTGGAAGCGGAACTGGCTGCCGCCGACGGTGGCGGCTCCGCCGGTGAGGCCGTAACTCCCTTGCGCGATGGGCCCGGTGACGTAGCTCTGGAAGGAGGACTTGATGCCCCAGTCCAGCCGTCCGCCCTGCACCGTGCGGCTCTCCGCGTGGGCGGCACCGGCCGGGACGAGGGCGGCGAGCAGGGCCGCGAACAGGGTCACGGCGAGCGCGCGGACAGGTCTGGACAGCGGCATGGAACCCCTCCAAGGGCTGGCTAGTGAGGTAAGGCTAACCTAAGCTACATCGAAGGAAACGAACGACAGGACGGTGTCCGGTGCGCAGAACTCGCCTCGCGGGAGCGCTGACAGCAGTGCTCGCCCTCGCCCTAGCGGCGACCGGCTGCGGTGACGGAAGCGGGGGCGGCCCCGGCGGAGGAGGCAGCGGCGGCGCACGCCCCGCCGGCGCCGCCACCGGAACCGCCGCCGCCCCCGACCGGGTCGAGCCGCTCGCCGCCCCGGCCTCGCCCCGACTGCCCGTCACCGTCCCCTCGGCCGGAGGACGCACGGTCACCGTCACGTCCACCGAGCGGATCGTGCCGCTCAGCGGCAGCCTCAGCGAGATCGTCTTCACCCTCGGTCTCGGCGGCCGGGTCGTCGCCCGCGACATCACCGCCACCTTCGAACAGGCCGCGGACCTCCCGGTGGTGACCCGCGCCCATGACGTCTCCGCCGAGAGCGTGCTCTCGCTCCGGCCCACCCTCGTCCTCGCCGAGAGCACCACGGGACCCGCCGAAGCCGTCGCCCAGATCCGGGACGCGGGCGTCCCCGTCGTGGTCGTGAAGCCCGCGAAGGGACTCGCCGACGTCGGCACCCGGATCGACGCCGTCGCCGCCGCCCTCGGCGTACCGGACGCCGGCGCGGCGCTCGGGAAGCGCACCCGGGAACGGATCGACGCCGTACGGAAGGGGATCCCGGCCCGCGAGGAGAAGCCCCGGGTGGCGTTCCTGTACGTACGCGGCTCGGCCGCCGTCTACCTCCTCGGCGGGGCCGGGTCCGGCGCGAGCTCCCTCCTCGAAGCGGCGGGAGCGGTCGACGCGGGCAAGGAGTCGGGCCTGACGAAGGACTTCACCCCGATCACCAGCGAGGCCCTGGCCAAGGCCGCGCCCGACGCGATCCTCGTCATGAGCAAGGGCCTCGCCTCCGTCGGCGGGATCGACGGCCTGGTGAAGGTCCCGGGCGTCGCGGAGACCCCGGCGGGCGCCGACCGCCGGGTCGTCACCGTCGACGACGGCGTCCTCCTCAACTACGGCCCGCGCACCGACCAGGTGCTGAAGTCCCTGGTCGGCCAGTTGTACGGGGAGAGGAAGTGACGGCGCTCCAGAGGACTCCGGAGGCCGCGGAGAGCCCGGAGAACCCGGAGAACCCGGAGAGCCCGGAGACCCCACGGCGCCGCCCCACCGCCACCCTCCTCACCGCGGGTCTGCTCGCCGCCCTGCTCCTGCTCGCGCTGCTCTCCGCCGGGACCGGGGCGTACGGCATCCCGCTCGGTGACGTCCTCTCCTCCGTGCAGCACCGGATCGGGCTCGGCGGGCACGCGCTCGACCGCACGGCCGAGAGCGTCCTGTGGAACATCCGGCTCCCCCGGGTCGTCCTCGCCGTCCTCGTCGGCGCCTCGCTCGGCTGCGCGGGCGCCCTGATGCAGGGCGTGTTCGGCAACCCGCTCGCCGAGCCGGGCGTCATCGGCATCTCCTCGGGAGCCGCCGTCGGCGCGGTCGGCGCGATCGTGCTCGGGATCACCTTCTTCGGCAACTGGACCGTGTCCGTCTGTGCCTTCGCCGGCGGCCTCGTCACCGTGCTGCTCGTCTACGCGATGTCCCGCTCGGGCGGCCGGACCGAGGTGGTGACGCTGATCCTCACCGGTATCGCGGTCACCGCCTTCGCGGGCGCCCTGATCGGCCTGTTCCTCTTCTTCGCCGACGACGCGCAGATCGGCCAGATCACCTTCTGGCAGCTGGGCTCGCTCGCCCAGGCCACCTGGCCCAAGGTCCTCGCCGTGCTGCCCTGCGCGCTGATCGGTCTGGCGGTCGCCCCCTTCCACGCCCGCCGCCTCGACCTGCTCGCGCTCGGCGAACGGCCCGCGCGCCACCTGGGCGTGGACGTGGAACGGCTCAGGATCGCCCTGATCCTGGTCGTGGCGCTGCTCACCGCGGCGGCCGTCGCGGTCTCCGGGATCGTCACCTTCGTCGGTCTCGTCGTCCCGCACGTGCTGCGGATGGCGAACGGTCCCGGTCACCGCTTCCTGATCCCGGGCAGCGCGCTCGGCGGAGCGGTCGCGCTCACCGCGGGCGATCTGGCGGCCCGGACGATCGCGGCTCCGGCCGAACTCCCCCTGGGCGTGCTCACCGCCCTCATCGGCAGCCCGTTCTTCTTCTGGCTGCTGCGCAGGACCCGTCGCAAGCAGGGTGGTTGGGCATGATCCGCGCCATTCTCGGAAGGGGCGGTCTCAGGGGTCGTACGCGCACCCTCCCCGCTCCCGTCCCGGTCGGCGGCCTCGTCGCGGAGGTCGTCGGCGCGCGGATGGCGCTCGGGCAGCGGCCGGTGCTCGACGGGGCCGGGCTCGCGGTGCGGGCCGGGGAGGTGCTCGCGCTCGTCGGGCCGAACGGCGCCGGCAAGTCGACGCTGCTCGGCGTCCTCGCGGGGGACCTCGTCCCGGACGCGGGGGAGGTACGGATCGGGGACCGGCCGATCGCCGGATGGACCGCGCCCGAACTCGCCCTGCGCCGCGCCGTGCTGCCGCAGGCGGCCGTACTG
Source organism: Streptomyces sp. NPDC051822 (assembly GCF_044452745.1). Classification (NCBI taxonomy): domain Bacteria; kingdom Bacillati; phylum Actinomycetota; class Actinomycetes; order Kitasatosporales; family Streptomycetaceae; genus Streptomyces; species Streptomyces sp. NPDC051822. Next base: position 516,838 of record NZ_JBITBZ010000001.1, read on the forward strand.
TCCTTCCCCTTCCCCGTCGCCGACGTGGTGCGGATGGGCCGGGCCCCGTGGGCGGGGACGGACCGGGAGGACGAGGACGAGGCGGCCGTGGTCGAGGCCATGGCGGCGGCCGAGGTGACGGAGTTCGCCGCCCGCCCCTTCCTGGCACTGTCGGGCGGCGAACGGGCCCGGGTCGCCCTGGCCCGGGTGCTCGCCCAGCGGACGGGGCTGCTGCTCCTCGACGAGCCGACGGCCGCGCTCGACCTGCGCCACCAGGAACTGGTCCTGCGGCTCTGCAGGGAACGCGCGGCGGCCGGGGCCGCGGTGGTGGTGGTGCTGCACGACCTGGGGCTCGCCGCGGCCCATGCCGACCGGGTCGCGATCGTGCACGGAGGCCGGGTCGCGGCGGACGGGCCGCCGCCGGACGTCCTCGACGAGGAGCTGCTCGGCCGGGTGTACCGGCAGCCCGTGGAGGTGTTCCCGCACCCGCGGACCGGGGTCCCCCTCGTCGTACCGAACAGGACGATTCGGGACGCTTGACCAGTCGTTGACTGTCCCTTGGCGGGACCGTGGGCACCCTGTGATCCCCCCGTGTCCGGGCCTGGGGGCTGAGAGGTGAATCACCCACCGGCCGGGTTCAGCTGAGGTAAGCCTCGGTTAAGTTAGGTCCGCCTCAGCCCCGTTCCCGCCCTTCCTGGAGCCCTCATGCGAGCCGTCCGCCTCTCCGTCGTCACCGCCGCCGCGACCGCGGCCGCTCTGACCGCTGTCACGGGCTGCACCGAGAAGAGCGACGCCAAGGGGGAGGACGGCACGATCACCGTCGTCGCCAAGGACGACTCCTGCGAGGTGTCGAAGAAGGACTTCCCGGCCGGTCACCTCAGGCTCGCCGTCGAGAACCGCGGCTCCAAGGTCACCGAGGTCTACGTCCTCTACCCGGACGACCGGATCGTCACCGAGCGCGAGAACATCGGCCCCAGCACCAAGGCCACCGTCACCGCCGAGATCAAGCCGGGCGACTACGCGATCGTCTGCAAGCCCGGCATGACGGGCGCGGGCATCCGCCAGCAGGTCAGGGCCACCGGCGCCGGCGCCTCGGCCGTCCCGCGCTCCCCCGAGATGGACGCGGCCGTCGCCGCCTACCGCCAGTACGTCCAGGCGCAGGCCGACGCGACCCTCCCCAAGGTGAAGGTGTTCACCGACGCCGTCCGCGCCGGTGACATCGAGGCCGCGAAGAAGGCCTACGCCGAGTCCCGCATCGGCTGGGAGCGCACGGAGCCCGTCGCCGAGTCCTTCGGCGACATCGACCCCAAGGTCGACGTCCGCGAGGACGGCCTCGAAGCGGGCCAGGACCCGGCGAAGGACTGGACCGGCTGGCACCGCCTGGAGAAGGCGCTCTGGAAGGACAAGAAGATCGGCGCCGCCGAGAAGACCCTCGCCGACACCCTCGACAAGGACCTCGCGGACTGGGTGAAGCGGGTCGGCAAGGCCGAGATCACCCCGACCTCCATGGCCAACGGCGCCAAGGAACTCCTGGACGAGGTCGCCACCGGCAAGGTCACCGGCGAGGAGGAGCGCTACTCCCACACCGACCTCGTCGACTTCAAGGCGAACGTCGAGGGCGCGCAGAAGTCCTTCGAGCTGCTCAAGCCGGTCGCCGCGAAGAACGACGCGAAGCTCGTCGCCGAACTGGACGAGCAGTTCGCCGCGCTGAACACGCTGCTCGACACGTACCGCACGGACAAGAACAGCTACGTCTTCACCTCGTACGACAAGGTCGGCCCGGCCGGGCGCAAGGAGCTGTCGGACGGCGTCAACGCGCTGGCCGAGCCGCTCTCCAAGCTCGCCGCCGCCGTCGTCAAGTAGCCGAGCGCTCACGGAAGGACGGGAACATGTCCGAGGACGACAGGGGAGCCGAAGCCACGACGCCCTCCCGCCGTACGGTGATCGCCCTGGGCGGTGCCGGGCTCGCCGCCGCGGCGGCCGGCGGCGCGGCCCTGCTGACCGCCGGCGGGGACACCCCCGTCACGGTCGCCGACAGCGGCTCCGCCGTGCCGTTCCACGGCACGCACCAGGCCGGCATCGCCACCCCCGTACAGGACAGGCTGCACTTCGCGGCCTTCGACGTGCGGACGGAGGACCGCGCCGAACTCGTCCAGCTCCTCAAGGACTGGACACGGGCCGCCGAGCGCATGACGGCCGGCGCCGAGGTGGGCGGCGGCGCGTACGGCGGGCTGCCGGAGGCGCCGCCCGACGACACCGGCGAGGCCCTGGGCCTCAAGCCGTCCCGTCTCACGCTCACCATCGGCTTCGGCCCCACGCTCTTCGACGGGCGCTTCGGACTGAAGGACAGACGGCCCGGGGCCCTGGTGGAGCTGCCCAGGTTCCCCGGCGACAACCTGGATCCGGCGCGCAGCGGCGGCGACCTGTGCGTCCAGGCGTGCGCGGACGACCCGCAGGTCGCGGTGCACGCCATCCGGAACCTGGCGCGGATCGGCTTCGGCAAGGTCGCGGTGCGCTGGTCCCAGCTGGGCTTCGGCAAGACGTCGTCGACGACCCCCGACGCCCAGACCCCGCGCAACCTGTTCGGCTTCAAGGACGGCACCCGCAACATCGCGGGCACCGACACCGAGCGGCTCGCGAAGCACGTGTGGGTCTCCGGCAAGGACGCCGGGGGCGGCGCCGCCTGGATGGACGGCGGCTCGTACCTCGTCGCCCGCCGCATCCGGATGAACGTCGAGACCTGGGACCGCACGCCGCTCGCCGAGCAGGAGGACATCTTCGGCCGCGACAAGCGCGAGGGCGCTCCCGTCGGCAAGGCGAGGGAGCACGACGAGCCGTTCCTGAAGGCGATGAAGCCCGACGCGCACGTCCGGCTCGCCCACCCGGACAGCAACGGCGGGGCGACGCTGCTGCGGCGCGGCTACTCCTTCACCGACGGCACGGACGGCCTCGGGCGGCTCGACGCGGGCCTGTTCTTCCTGGCGTACCAGCGGGACGTCCGTACCGGCTTCGTCCCGGTGCAGACCTCGCTGGCGTCCGACGTCCTCAACGAGTACATCCAGCACGTGGGTTCGGCGCTGTTCGCGATCCCGCCGGGCGTCCGGGACAAGGACGACTGGTGGGGCCGTGCGCTGTTCTCGTGACTCCTCAGGTACCCCAGGGAGGGAACCGGCGTGTTCGGCAACTATCTGATCGGCCTGCGCGAAGGCCTTGAGGCCAGTCTGGTCGTCTGCATCCTCATCGCGTACCTGGTGAAGACCGGCCGGCGGGACGCGCTGAAGCCGATCTGGATCGGCGTCGGCGTGGCCGTCGGCGTCTCCCTGGCCTTCGGCGCCGGTCTCGAGTTCGGCTCGCAGGAGCTGACGTTCGAGGCGCAGGAACTGCTCGGCGGCACGCTCTCGATCGTCGCCGTCGTCCTCGTGACCTGGATGGTCTTCTGGATGCGGCGCACGGCCCGGCACCTCAGGGACGAGCTGCACGGCAAGCTGGACGCGGCCCTGCGGATGGGTACGGGGGCCCTCGTCGCCACCGCCTTCCTGGCGGTGGGCCGCGAGGGCCTGGAGACGGCCCTCTTCGTCTGGGCCTCGGTACGCGCCTCTTCGGACGGCTCGTACGCGCCGCTGACCGGGGTCCTCCTCGGGCTGCTCACGGCGGTGCTGCTCGGCTGGCTGTTCTACCGGGGCGCGGTCAGGATCGACCTGGCGAGGTTCTTCACGTGGACCGGCGGGATGCTGGTCGTGGTGGCGGCGGGGGTGCTCGCGTACGGCGTGCACGACCTCCAGGAGGCCCGCTTCCTCGACGGCCTCGCGAACAAGGCCTTCGACGTCTCGGCGACGATCCCGCCGGACAGCTGGTACGGCACGCTCCTCAAGGGCGTCTTCAACTTCCAGCCGGACCCGACGGTCCTTCAGGTCACGGTGTGGGCGCTGTATCTGGTCCCGACGCTCGCGCTGTTCCTCGCCCCGATAGGGTCGGGTCCGTCCGCGCGGGTGAAGAAGCAGAAGGCGACCGATGAGAAGGCTGACGCTGGGGCGAGCGCCGGGACGACCGCTTGAGCGGTGGTCGGCACGGCCTGTGAGGCTCCTTGCGGCGACGGCGGCCGCGACCGCCCTCGCCCTGACGGCGAGCGGCTGTGTGACGGTGCACGGCGAGCTCGCCCTGATGCCGCCGGCGACGAAGGCCGAGGCCGCGCAGGCCCTCGCCGACTTCACGAGCGCCTACAACCGGGCCGACAAGGCGTACGACCCCGCCCTCGTCGCGGGCCGGGTCACCGGTCCGCTCGGGGAGATCAACCAGGCGGGCCTGCGCGCGGGGGCGGTCACGAGCCCGGGCGGCAACCCGAATCACCAGCCCCTCGAACTGACCGACGCGCGGTTCGTCCTGCCCCGCAAGGCGGGCTGGCCGCGCTGGTTCCTCGCGGACACCGACGCCAACCGGGACGCCGCGGGCTCCGAGGACCAGCGCTGGATCCTGGTCTTCGTCCGCAACGGGCCGCAGCAGCTGTGGGAGGTCGCGCACCTGGTGATCCTCACCCCGTCCGAGGTGCCGGAGTTCGCCGAGGAGGACGGGTACGCGGTGCCGGTCGCGGCGGACAGCGACGCGTTCGCGGTCGCGCCCGAGGACCTCGGCGAGCAGTACGCCTCGTTCCTGAAGGACGGGCAGCCGGGGACGTTCGCGGCGGGGCCGCACACGACGGCGTGGCGCGAGCAGCGGCAGAAGGCGGCCAAGCGGCCGGGGCTCGCCACCCAGTACCTCGACCGGACCGCGAACCAGGGCGACTTCGCGCCGCTCGGGCTGCGGACGAAGGACGGCGGCGCGCTCGTCTTCTTCGCGACGCGGTACTTCGAGCGGCAGACGGCGGCACCGGGCTACCGGCCGAAGGTCGACCCGGGCGTCAAGGCGCTGCTGACCGGCGAGGTCGAGAACACGGTCACCAAGGAATGGGTGTCCGACCAGGTGGTCCTGGTGAAGCCGGCGGGCGCGGACCGCGACGCGGTGACGGTCACGGGCCGGCTCCAGGGCGTGGTGGGCGCACAGGGCTCGTAGGACCCCGTGGAGGCCGGGGAGCGCACGGAGCCCCGTCGTCCGGCCCGCTGGATCGGCGGGGCAGCGGGGATCAGCGGGTCAGCGGCCAGGCGATCTCGTGGGCCGTGTGCTCCCCGTCCCCGTCCGCCTCGCGCTCCGCCGCGTGCCGCGCACAGGCGTCCTGGAGGGTGTCCAGGAGGTTCAGCGGGTCGGGCAGCGGGTGCTCGGGGCCGCGGAGCCAGGCGACGACCGGATGGGCGCTCTCGTCCCCGGGAAGCCGGGCGGGCGGTACGAGGACGTAGCTGCCGCGGCAGTGCCAGCGCAGCCCCGGGTGCTCGTCCATCGTCTCCGGATGGCAGTCGAGCTCACACGGCCACCACTCGTCCTCGTCCTCGGGGGTGCCGCGGGTGGCGGTGAAGAAGAGCATCCGCCCGCCGGAGGTGTCGGTGTCGGCGGACTCGGCGACGGGCCCGACCTCGACGCCGTCGGCGAGCAGGCGCTCCAGGGCGGCCCGGCCGGCTGCCATCGGTACGTCGAGGACGTCGTGGACCATGCCGGTGGAGGTGACGAAGTTCGCCTCGGGCTCGTTGCGGGCCCAGCGCTCGATCTGGGCACGGTCGGTGGTCGACTGGGTCTGCCAGGCGAAGGAGACCGGGTGCCGGCCGGGGGTGGGGCAGCCGATCCGCTCACAGGAGCAGCTGTAGCCGACGGGGTACGCGGCGGGGGCCAGGGGCAACCCTGCGGCGGCGACGGCCAGGAGCAGCTTCTCGCGGTCGTTCTCGTCGTCGGCCGCGGTGCGTTTCGGGCGCCTGCGCAGCCACTGTGCGAGTTTGCTCTCCGTGCCGCGGTAGCGGCCGATGCCGTCGCCCATCTATCCCCTCACAGCTCATGCTCGCCCGTTCGGCTCTGCCCATGGTCCCACCATCCTGCGCCTCAGGTGACCGGAGTGTGGAACCGGGGTGGGGAACCGGTGTGCGTAAGGGGTCAGCCGCGGGGGGCGAGCCCGCGCAGGACCTGGTCGACGAGGGCGTCGGCGTAGCCGTGGGTGAGCGGCAGGGTGCGGTGCGCCCAGCGGTGGTGGAGGGGGCCGACGAGCAGTTCGAGGGCGATGCGGGGGTCGGCGTCGGGGTCGACGTCGCCCGCGGCCTGGGCGGCCTCGATGCGGCGGGCGTAGTACTGGAGCTGGGGTTCGAGGAGGGCCTCGGTGAAGCGGGCGCCGAGTTCGGGGTCGACGATGCCCTCGGCGGCGAGGGCGCGGGTGGGCAGGTCGAAGGCGGGGTCGTTCATCTCGTCGACGGTCGCGCGCAGGACGTACTTGAGGTCGGTGGCGAGGTCGCCGGTGTTCGGGATCTCACTGTCGGCGGTGCCGCCCAGGGCTTCGTTGGCCCGCGCGGCGAGGTCGAGGAAGGCGTCGAGGAGGACGGCGGCCTTGGAGGGCCACCAGCGGTAGATGGTCTGCTTGCCGACGCCGGCGCGGGCGGCGATGCCCTCGATGGTGGTCCTGGCGTAGCCGGTCTCGGAGACGAGGGCGAGGGCGGCGTCGAAGATGGCACGGCGGGAGCGCTCGCTGCGCCGGGAGGCGTCGGGGGCCTTGGTGTCGGACATGGCCCCAATCTAACAGCGCCGAGACGGCACGTCTCGCGTGTGCGGGTGGTCCCCGAACCACCCGAACGGTCCACAGCGCGCGGGGCTCCGAGGGCGGACCATGGGGTCCACCGATCTTCGGTTCTCGGACCGCCCCCGATTGCCGGTCGGTCTTACGTCCGCCCGTCCGTGAGGAGCCCTCATTGCGCCCCACCCCGCGCTCGTCCTCGCCCCGCCGTTACCTGATGTGCCCACCCACGCACTTCGCGGTGACGTACTCCATCAACCCCTGGATGGACCCCACGAAACCGGTCGACCTGCCGCTGGCCCTCGCCCAGTGGGAGGACCTGCGCGACCGCTACCGCGCGTTCGGCCACACCGTCGAGCTCCTCACCCCCGACCCGGCGCTGCCGGACATGGTCTTCGCGGCGAACGGTGCGACCGTCCTCGGCGGCCGGGTCCTGGGCGCGAAGTTCGCCCACGCGGAGCGCGCGGCCGAGGCCGGGGCGCACCTGGCCTGGTTCCACGGAAACGGCTGGGCGGACGACGCGGTGCGGGTCCCGGAGCACGTGAACGAGGGCGAGGGCGACTTCGCCGTCACCGCCTCCTGGATCCTCGCAGGACGCGGCTTCCGCTCCAGCCCGCTCGCCCACGGCGAGGCGCAGGAGTTCTTCGGCCGCCCGGTGATCGGTCTCGAACTGGTGGACCCGCGCTACTACCACCTGGACACCGCGCTGTGCGTCCTGGACGACGCACGCGACGAGATCATGTACTACCCGGACGCCTTCTCCCCCGGCAGCCGCGCGGTGCTGGCCCGGCTCTTCCCCGACGCCCTGATCGCGACGGCGGCGGACGCGGCGGCCCTCGGTCTGAACTCGGTGAGCGACGGCCTCCACGTCCTCCTCCCGCAGACGGCGGTGGGCCTCTTCGGCCCGCTGCGCGAGCGGGGCTTCGAGCCGGTCGGCATGGACCTCGGCGAACTGCTCAAGGGCGGCGGCAGCGTGAAGTGCTGCACCCAGGAGCTGCGGCCCTAGATCGTGTCCGGAAAGTAGCGCCGTCTGCCCGGAGGGCAGGACTTTCCGGACACGGCCGAGGACCTGCGGCCGGCCGGTCGCCTCAGCCCTCGTCGTCCGGGGGCCAGGAGTCGCCCCACTCGGCGTCACGGGCCTGCTTGTACAGGGGCCCGTGACGCTTGGTGACGTTCTCCCTGCCGAGCCCCTCGGGGCCGCACAGTTCGAGGAGCACCAGGCCCTTGCGGATCTGGGGCCTGCGGGTGATGCGGGAGACCGTCGGGGCGGCCGGTTCGCGGGTCGCCGCCACGTAGCTGTACTTCTCGTCCTCGTACGGCAGCGAGCCGCCCTTCACCTGCCGGTGCAGCGACGACCTGCTCACCCGGGCCGAGAAGTGGCACCAGTCCGTGCCCGGCTCGATCGGGCAGGCCCCGCTGTGCGGGCAGGGCGCGGCGACGGTGAATCCGGCGTCGACGAGGAGGGTGCGGGCGGCGATGATCCGCTCGTAGCCGTCGGGGGTGCCGGGCTCGACGATCACCACGGTCCGGGCCGCGCGCGCCGCCTCGGCCACGAGCGCCGCGCGGTCGGCCTCGGTCAGCTCCTTGAGGACGTACGAGACGGTGACGAGGTCCGTGTCCGCGAGCCGGAGCGCGCCGCCGATCCTGGCCGTGCGCCACTCGGCGTCCAGGGTGCCGGCCGCGAGTTCGCGGCCGAGCGCGAGGGCCGGTTCCGCCCAGTCGAGGACGGTGGTGCGGGGCGGCGCGTCCTCCCAGGCCTCGGCGACGGCCCAGCTCGCCGCGCCCGTACCGCCGCCGACGTCCGTGTGGGTACGGGGTTCCCAGTCGGGCATGGCCGCGCACAGCGCGCCGAGGGCGCCCCGTACCGCCTCGAAGGTCGCCGGCATCCGGTACGCGGCGTACGCGGCGACGTCGGAGCGGTCGCGCAGCACGGGCGCGTCCGTCGGGGTGGTGCCCCGGTAGCTGGCGATCAGCCGCTCGACGGCCTGGGCGGCCCGGCGGGGCGGCAGCCCTTCGAGAAGCCCGGCGAGGGCGGCGCGCAGGGAGTCGGCGGAGGGGGCGGAGGCGTTCACCGAGACAGTCTAGGCGGCCGGGTCACGCTCTCCGGCCCGTCGGGTCGCGGGCCGGAGACCCCGGCTTCCGACCGGCCCCGTCAGGTCTGTGGCCGCCTGCCGTCAGTCCCGTGGTCGCCTGCCGTCAGGCGCCCGCGACCGCCGCCTTGCCGCTGGTGCGCCACGGGCGGCACAGGCCCAGGAAGCAGGCGACGGCCAGGACGGCGCAGGTGAGCTGGACGACCGCCATCGGGACGGCCGTGTGCTCGCCCGCGATGCCGACGAGCGGGGAGGCGACGGCACCGACGAGGAACGACGTGGTGCCGAGGAGCGCGGAGGCGGACCCGGCGGCGTGCGGGGTGCGCATCAGGGCCTGGGCGTTGGTGTTCGGCATGGCGAGGCCCATCGCGGACATCAGGACGAAGAGTCCGGCCGCCACGGGCACGAGCCCGACCTCGCCGAAGACGCCGCTGGTCATGAGGAGCAGCGCGAGGGCGGCGAGGAGGATGGTCCCGAGGCCCCAGCCGAGCGCCTTGTCGAGGCTGACGCGGCCGATGAGGAGCTTGCCGTTGATCTGGCCGACGGCGACGAGGCCGATCGAGTTGATCCCGAAGAGCAGGCTGAAGGTCTGCGGGGAGGCTCCGTAGATCTCCTGGACGACGAACGGCGAGGCCGAGATGTAGGCGAAGAGGGCCGCGAAGGCGAGTCCGCCGGTCAGCATGTAGCCGGTGAAGACCCGGTCGGCGAGCAGGCCCCTCATGGTGCGCAGGGCTTCGCCGACGCCGCCCTCGTGGCGCCGCTCGGGCGGCAGGGTCTCGCCGAGGAAGCGCCAGACGACGACGGTGAGGAGGACGCCGATCAGGGTGAGGACGTGGAAGACGCCCCGCCAGTCGGTGAGCCGCATGATCTGGCCGCCGATGAGGGGCGCGATGATCGGGGCGACGCCGGAGATCAGCATCAGGGTCGAGAAGAAGCGGGCCATCTCGACGCCGTCGTACAGGTCGCGGACGACGGCGCGGGCGATGACGATGCCGGCGGCGCCCGCGAGGCCCTGGAGCAGCCGGAAGCCGATGAGGAGCCCGGCGGTGGGCGCGAGCGCGCAGAACGCGGTGGCGACGACGTACACGATCATGCCGATGAGCAGGGGGCGGCGGCGGCCCCACTTGTCGCTCATGGGGCCGACGACGAGCTGCCCGAGGGCCATGCCGGCGAGGCAGGCGGTGAGGGTGAGCTGGATGGTGGCGGCGGGGGCGTGCAGCGCTCCGGTGACCTCCGGCAGGGCCGGAAGGTACATGTCCATGGAGAGCGGGGGGAGGGCGGTGAGCCCGCCGAGCACGAGGGTGACGAGCAGCCCGGTCCGTCGTGCGGCGGTCGTGCCGGCGGCGCTGCCGGTGCCGGCGGCGGTCCCGGTGCCGGCGGCCTTCGCCTGGCCCGCGGCGCTCTCGGGCGCGGTATCGGTTATGTGTCCTTGTGTTGCTTTCTGGCCGCTCTCCGGCATCGACTGCTCCATTTCGTTGAAACCTTGCCTATGCTCTCAGCTCGATCGGCATGGTCGAGACCTCTGTGGGACGGGTGGGGAACATGAGTCAGAAGGTGCGCTGGGGAATCCTGGCGACGGGCGGCATAGCGGAGCGGTTCACGACGGACGTCACGACGCTCGACGGTGCGGAGGTCGTCGCCGTGGCGTCCCGCACCGAGGCGTCGGCGAAGGCCTTCGCGGACCGGTTCGGGATCCCGCGGGCGTACGGGGAGTGGGCCGGGCTCTTCGCCGACGAGGACGTCGACGTGGTGTACGTGGCCACTCCGCACCACGCCCACCGGGAGGCGGCCGGCCTCGCCCTGGAGGCGGGCAAGGCGGTGCTCTGCGAGAAGGCTCTCACGCTGAACGCCGGGGAGGCGGAGGAACTCGTCACTCTCTCCCGGGACCGTGGCCTCTTCCTCATGGAGGCCATGTGGATGTACTGCAACCCGCTCATCCGGCGGCTCGTGGAGCTGGTCCGCGAGGGGGCGATCGGCGAGATCCGCACCGTGCAGGCGGACTTCGGGCTCGCGGGCCCGTTCCCCGCCGACCACCGGCTCCTCGACCCGGCGGTGGGCGGCGGTGCGCTGCTCGACCTGGGCGTGTACCCGGTGTCGTTCGCGCAGCTGCTCCTCGGTGAGCCGGACTCCGTCCAGGCGCACGCGCTGCTCTCGCCGCTGGGCGTGGACGTCAACACCAGCATGCTGCTCGGCTGGTCGGACAAGGGCGCCTCGGCCCTGCTGTCCTGCTCGCTCGTCGCGGACACCCCGCTGACGGCGTCCGTGACGGGCACCCTCGGCCGGATCGACGTACCGCGCGGCTTCTTCTTCCCCGAGCGGTTCACGCTCCACCGCAACGGCGAGGAGCCGGAGGAGTTCGTGAACGAGGACGATCCGCACTCCCTGCGGCACGAGGCCGCCGAGGTGATGCGCTGTCTGCGGGCGGGCGCGACGGAGTCGGCGCTCGTGCCGCTCGACGGCTCGCTCGCGGTGATGCGGACGCTCGACGCGGTACGGGACCGCATCGGCGTCCGCTACCCGCAGGAGGACCGGCGGGAAGAGCCTCGGGTGGCGCTCGTCACGCAGGCCTGAGACCGGGGTCGCCGGCTTCCGTGACGAGGGAGCCGGCGGTGGCGACGGGGGCGCCCGGGGCCGTCACGTACGGGACCGTACGGAAGTCGGCTCGGGCGCTCTCCGTCCCGAGCGCAACCGTCACGTAGCCGCGCCGCCCGCTGTAGAGCTTCACGTGCGGGTTGGCCTGGGTGATCCGGTCGTAGTTGGAGGGGCGGTCGGCGCCGTTCTTCCCGCTGGCGATCGAGGTGGTGACGATCTCGGTGCCGACGGTCCTGGAGCCCGGGTCGCGGAAGTCGGCCTTGATGTCGAGGCCGATGCCGACGTGGACGTCGCCGGTGAGCACCATCAGGTTCTCGACGCCCGCCGCCTCGGCGCCCGCGAGGACCCGCCGCCGGGAGGCCGCGTACCCGTCCCAGGCGTCCATGGAGACCGTGTAGTCGGCGGTGGGACGGTCGCGGCGCTCGGAGAACACCACCTGCTGCGGCAGCACGTTCCAGCGGGCCTGCGAGGCGCGCCAGCCGGCCAGCAGCCAGCGTTCCTGCTCGGCGCCGGTCAGGGTCCGCGCCGGGTCGTCGAGCACGGGGCCCGGGACGTGCCAGCCGTCCCCGTAGGCCTGGTCGGAGCGGTACTGGCGGGTGTCGAGGATGTCGAACTGGGCGAGCCGCCCGAAGCGCAGCCGCCGGTACATCCGCATGTCGGGGCCCTCGGGCCGCTGGGGCGCGCGCAGGGGCTGGTGTTCCCAGTAGGCGCGGTAGGCGGAGGCGCGGCGGAGCAGGAACTCCTCGGGCGGGACGCCGTTCTCGGGGATGCCGCCCGCGTAGTTGTTCTCGGTCTCGTGGTCGTCCCAGGTGACGACGAAGGGGTGGGCGGCGTGCGCGGCCCGCAGGTCGGGGTCGGACTTGTAGAGGCCGTAGCGCAGCCGGTAGTCCTCCAGGGTGACCGTCTCGCGGTTGAAGACGGCCGGGAGGACGCGGTCGGTGTAGGCGCGGGCGCCGCCGGTGGCGTTCACGGCGTACTCGTACAGGTAGTCGCCGAGGTGGAAGACGACGTCGAGGTCCTCGTCCGCGAGGTGGCGGTAGGCCGTGAAGTAACCGTCGTGGTACGCCTGGCAGGAGACGGCGGCGAGTTTGAGGCTCGTGTTGTGGGCGCCCGGGTCGGGGGCGGTGCGGGTGCGGCCGACCGGGCTGGTCCAGTCGCCGACGCGGAAGCGGTAGAAGTACACGCGGCCCGGGGAGAGGTGCTCGACCTCGACGTGTATCGCGTGGCGGAACTCGGGGTGGGCCGTGGCCAGGCCGCGCCGGGCGATCCGGGTGAAGCGCTCGTCGTGGGCGAGCTCCCAGCGGACCCCGACCCGGCGCGCGGGCAGTCCGCCGCCGGGCTCGAAGGGGCGGGGCGCGAGCCGGGTCCACAGGAGTACGGAGCCGGGCTGGGGGTCGCCGGAGGCCACCCCCAGGGTGAACGGGTACGCGCCGACCCGCCGGCCGTCGAGTTCGGCGGCGGCCGCGGCGCCCGCCGCGGGCAGCTGGGTGGCGAAGGCGAGCGCGGCCGCGGCGCCCGAGACGGTGAGGAACCGGCGGCGGCCGAAGTGGCGTGCCGCGGCGCGGAGTTCCTCGGAGTGGTTCTGTACGTCGTCGTGTACGTGGGTCATGTGCCCCTCCCCGGACGGATGTTGCGCTTCCGCCATTCGAGGGGGACGGGACGACCTCACGTTGTCGGGTACAGAACATCCACGTGTCGGGACAATGAGTTCATGGGGCACGCGTCTCGCGTACGCTGCGCGCCCATGAGCATCGCAGTGGTGACGGGAGCGGGATCGGGCATCGGCCGGAGCGTGGCACTGGCCCTCGCGGAGGCGGGCTGGTCGGTGGCCCTGGCGGGGCGCAGGGCGGAGGCCCTGGAGGAGACGGCGGCGGCCCTCCCGGCCGGCGACTTCCTGGCCGTGCCCACGGACGTGACCTCGGCGCAGGAGGTGGCGGCCCTCTTCGCGGCGGTACGGGACCGCTACGGCCGCGTCGACCTGCTCTTCAACAACGCCGGTACGTTCGCCGGCGGCGGCGTCCCCGTCGAGGACCTGGACCCGGACACCTGGCGCGCGGTCGTCGACGTCAACCTGACGGGCGCGTTCCTGTGCGCCCAGGCGGCCTTCCGGGCCATGAAGGATCAGGACCCGCAGGGCGGCCGGATCATCAACAACGGCTCGATCTCCGCCCATGTACCGCGCCCGCACTCGATCGCGTACACGGCGACGAAGCACGCGATGACGGGCCTGACGAAGTCCCTGTCGCTCGACGGCCGCCCGTACCGCATCGCCTGCGGTCAGCTCGACATCGGCAACGCGGCGACCGAGATGACGGCCCGCATGCAGACCGGCATCCTCCAGGCCTACGGCGAACTGGCGGCCGAACCGGTGATGGACGCGGCGGACGTGGCGGCGACGGTGGTGCACATGGCGTCCCTGCCACTGGCGGCGAACGTCCAGTTCGCCACGGTCATGGCGACGACGATGCCGTACATCGGCCGGGGGTAGGGCCCCCGGCCGACGGTACGGGCGTCAGGCCTGTCCGGTCTCGAAGCGGGCGATCCTGCCGTCCTCGACGGTGAAGCGCCAGCGGGTCCGCATCTCGCCCCAGGTGTCGTTGCGGTACCGGGCGACGAGGTCGCGCCCGTCGCCCTTCTCGGACTCGATCTCCATGTGCCCGCGCGAGGCGAAGACCTCCTTCTCCGTCCACTGCTCCACGTCCCGCTCGGACCCGTCGTCGGACATGGTCGCGCCGGGCACGAGAGCCGCCCGGAAGGCCTCCTCGTCGTTCGCGTTGAGGGCCGTGACGAAGGCGCGCACGGCGGGGTCGCTGAGCTGGTTCACAGGAATCGTCATGCCCCACCCGTACACCCGGCGGCCCGGCATCCCCGGGGAACCGGGCCGTCCCGTCCGTCACGTCCGCCCATCAGGACCAGTCGCAGGCCTTGCCGTCGCCGTCGCGGTCGAGGCCAGAGCGGTAGCCGGGCTGCCCCCGGTAGATAGGGGCCCTGCCGGCCGCGCGGACGGCGTCGCAGTTCTTGTAGTACGCGAGGCCGCCACCGGAGCCGGAGTCCGAACCCGACCCGGTGTCCGAGCCGGATCCGGTGCCCGTTCCGGAGCCGTGCCGGTCCGGGTCGGGGTCCGGGTTCAGCCGGGCGTACTCCTCGCTCGGGCAGGCGAGTCCCGGCCGGGCGAGGGACAGCCGTACGGACAGGTACTCCGGCCGCTCGACGTCCTCGCCCGCCTCCGGGTCCTGGAAGCAGATCCGCCAGTCCTCGTGACCGGCCGCCAGGTCGACGTCCGCGTACACGCTGGTGCCCGTGATCCGGGTGAGGCCCAGCTTCCTGAGCACCGCCGAGCCGTTCGCGAAGGTCTTGCCGACCACGTCCGGCATCTTGGGGAACACCACGGCCTCGCCGTCCCGCGCCGGGCAGGGGCTGCTCTTCTCGACGACGGCGAACTCGATCCTGCTCCGCCGCCCCTCCTCCGCCACGACCGTCACACCGGCCGCCGGCTCCTGGAAGCAGACCTTCCAGTTGCCGTCCACGAGCTGCATCCTGTCGTCCTCGGTCGCGTCGTGCGACCGCGTCCTGAAGCCCGCCTCGTACGCGGCCCTCGTCGCCGTCTCCAGGTTCCGGCCCGTGTAGTCGGCCACGACCCGCCGCACGGTCGGGCGCGGCGTGGGCGTCGGCGGGGTGTAGCGACCGTACGGTGCGCGGGCGGTCGCGGACGCGGTCGCCCGGGACCCGGCGGCGGCCGTCGCGGGCTCCTCCGCCGACGGCTCGCTCGTCCCCACCGCCACGAACCACACCCCCGACAGGACGGTCGCGACGACCTTCCGGCCCGGCGTCCACCGGGTCCGCCAGGCGAGCACCATGCCGGCCGGCGGTATGAGAACCAGACAGAGGACGACGAACCCCGGCCGCCGCCACCACCGTTCCCCGGCCGGCTTCGAGGCCGCTGCCCGCTTGTCCAGGGACACGCCGGCCGGGCCGATCGGCCCCCAGTCGCGCCGCCTCTGCTCCCGGCCCTGCGCCGGCCCCTGCTCCCAGCCCTGTGTCCTGCCCTGCGGCCGGCCCTGCGTCCGATCGTGCTCCACGGCGTGCGGAACCTTCCCCTCCCTGACGACTTCCCAGCACCGCGCAGCCTATGACCTGCGTGTTCGCTGGCCCCGCCCAGGCCCGACCGGGCACTATCGCCCCAACTGCCGCAATCAGCCCAGGAGGACAGATGTCAGACACCGGCAAGGTCGTCAAGCTGTACGCGAAGGGGGCCCCGGTCGGAGTCGAGGACGGAGCCCTGGTCGGCTTCCTCGTGGACCAGGGGCGCTCGGCGGAGTGGGTGGTCACCCGGGAGGGCCAGGGCTTCCGCTTCACCGCCAAGGGCACCGAGGAGACCATCGTCGCGGAGGGCACCGAGCGGGCCCCGGTGGGTGTCCGCGGCGACGACTCCCCCGCGTCCGTCTGGCGGATCCAGCGCGTCGACGACGACGGCACCGCCACGGTCACCTCGCTCGCCGACCTCCGCACCGGGACGTACATGATCGACCAGCACGGCCTGGCCCTCGGCCGCGACCTCTTCGAGGACCGCTCCCTGCTCCCCAAGCGGATCTTCGTCCGTACGGACGACCGGGACCCGCAGTGGACGATCGAGGTCCTCGACTGACCCTCGGACGGATACGGGGACTCAGCCGGTGAACCCCGGCACCACCAGACCGGACTCGTACGCGATGACCACCGCGTGGGTCCGGTTCTGGGCGCCGAGCTTGGTCAGCACGTTGCCGACGTGCGTCTTCACCGTCTCCAGGCTGACGGTGAGGGTCTGCGCGATCTCCGGATTGGACAGGCCGGTGGCCATCAGCCGCAGGACCTCCTCCTCCCGCCCCGTGAGCGCCGCCCCCGGCAGCGCGTCGGCGGAGTCCCTGGGGCGGGCGGCCACCATCCGGCGCAGCGTCGCCGGGAAGAGGATCGCCTCCCCCGCCGCCACGACCCGTACCGCCTCCGCGATCTGCCGGACCGGCAGCCTCTTCAGCACGAACCCGCTGGCGCCCGCGCCGAGCGCGGCCGTCACGTAGTCGTCGTTCTCGAAGGTGGTGATCACGACGACCTTCGGCGGGTCGTACGCGCGGGACTCCCCGGCCGGCCCGGCCGCCGCGGAACCGTCCGCTTCCGCGAGGAGGTGCCGGGTGGCCTCGATCCCGTTGCGGCGCGGCATCCGCACGTCCATCAGGACCACGTCGGGCCGCAGCCGCCGCGCCTGTTCGACGACCTCGACGCCGTCGGCGGCCTCGCCGACCACCGCGATCCCCGGCTGCGCCGCGAGCAGGGTGCGCAGGCCGCTGCGGGTCACCTCGTCGTCGTCCGCGATCAGGAGGGTGACGGGTGCCGCACTCGTCCCGCTCATGCCGACGGCCGTACGGGAAGCCGGACCGCCAGGCGCCAGTGCCGCGGCCCGTCAGGCCCGGTCTCGATGTCCCCGTTCAGGAGCCGTACGCGTTCGGCGAGACCGGACAGGCCGTGCCCGGACGACGGGAAGGCACCGGCTCCCTCGCCCTCCTGCGCCGTTCCGTTGACCACGCCGAGCTCCAGTGCCTCCGCCCCGGCCCGCACGCGGACCGCGATGGGCCCGCCCGCTCCGTGCCGCATCGCGTTCGTCAACCCCTCCTGCAGGATCCTGTACGCGGCCCGGGACAACGTTCCCTGGACGTGGGCCAGGTCCCCCGAGAGGTCCGGCTCCACCACCGCGCCCGTGTGCCGTACCCGGTCGAACAGTTCGGGCAGATCGGCCAGGGTGCGGGTCGGCGCCGTCTCGGCCTCCCGTTCCCGCAGGACCCCGAGGACGTAGTCCAGGTCCTCCAGGGCGGCCCTGGCCGACTCCTCGATGCTGCGCAGGGCCGCCCTGGCCGCGACCGGATCGGTGGCGAGCACCTCGCCGGCGACCGCCGCCTGGATCGTGGTCGTCGTCAGCGTGTGCCCGATGGAGTCGTGCAGCTCGTGTGCGAGCCGGTTGCGTTCGGCGAGGCGCAGCTCCCGTTCGGCAGCCGCCGCGAGCCGCTCGGCCGTGGACGGCCCGAGCAGCCTGGGCGCCGACCATCGCAGCGTCCTCGTCACCAGGACGCACACGGCCCCCGCGAGCAGCAGGCAGCCGAGCCCGGCCGCCCAGCTCTGCCAGCCGCCCCCGACCCGTACCGACCGGCCGAAGAGACTCAGCCCCAGCTCGGCGCCGAGCCATCCTCCCGGCAGGGTCAGGCCCACGAAGAGCAGCAGACCGCTCGCCAGCGCACCCGTCCAGCCGACCGCCACGTGCAGCAGCAGCC
Source organism: Streptomyces sp. NPDC051822 (assembly GCF_044452745.1). Classification (NCBI taxonomy): domain Bacteria; kingdom Bacillati; phylum Actinomycetota; class Actinomycetes; order Kitasatosporales; family Streptomycetaceae; genus Streptomyces; species Streptomyces sp. NPDC051822. Next base: position 534,432 of record NZ_JBITBZ010000001.1, read on the forward strand.
AGAGAGGGGTCCGCCAGCGGCCGGCACGGGAGCCGGCGGCCCGTACGGCATCGGCATCGGGCAGCGGCACCTTCAACAGCCGCCGGGCGGACAGGACGAGCACCCGCCGGGTGGTGCGGGCGAGGCCGACCAGGCCGATCAGCACCGCCCATACGAGCACGGCCAGGCCGATCTGCACGCCCTCGGGAGCGGACCGCCACGCGAGCGCGGGGAGCAGCGCGAAGGACAGCAGGGGAAGGCTCGCCAGAACGGCGCCGTAGCCGAACAGCGCACCCGAGTACGTGGAGCGCCGCAGCAGCGGCCGCATTGGCTTGATCATGATCAGCCAGTATGGACGGGCGGCTCACGCCCGGCCTCCCCCGATCGGGGGAGCGTCTTCTCCCGCTTTCCCGCGATGCGCGCCGCAGCCCCCCGAACCCATGATCGTGTCCTGCCCGGTCGAAGGGCACGAACGACCACGACCACACGGGAGTTGACCGTCCATGCGTGAGCAGACAGCCCACCGTCCCCACCCCTCCGGGCGCCGGCGGCGCGGAGCCCTGGCGGCCGCGGCCGGGGTGGCCCTCGCCGTCGTGGCCACGGGCGCCCTGGCGCCGCCGACGGCGTTCGCCGCCCCGCGGCCGGACACCGTGCGGCAGGGCCTGGAGGCGCTGGTCCGCGACGGGCAGCCCGCCGCGCTCGCGACCGTCCAGGACCGCTCGGGCCGCAGCCGTACCTACACCGCGGGGGTCGGCGACCTGGCCACCGGCGCGAAGGTGCCGAGGGACGGCCAGGTACGGATCGGCAGCAACACCAAGACGTTCACCGCGGTGGTCGTCCTGCAGCTGGTCGGGGAGGGGAAGGTCGACCTCGACGCCGACGTCGACACCTATCTGCCGGGCCTCGTACGCGGGGACGGCATCGACGGACGCCGCATCACAGTCCGTCAGCTCCTCCAGCACACCAGCGGACTTCCGGAGTACGGCACGTACATCGGCGACGACGAGATGGCGCACCGGTACTTCGAGCCCCGCGACCTGGTCGACATCGCCCTCCGGCACAAGGCCGGGTTCCCGCCGGGAGAGAAATGGTCGTACAGCAACACCAACTACATCGTGGCCGGTCTGATCGTCCAGAAGGTCACGGGCCGCCCGCTCGCCGAGGAGATCGACCGGCGGATCGTCCGGCCCCTGGGCCTGCGCCACACCTACTTCCCCGCGCCCGGCGACAAGACCATCCGGGAAGCCCACCCCCGGGGCTACCACCGGCTCACGACGGAGGAGGCGCTGCGCGACTTCACCGAGATCGACCCGTCGGCGGGCGGGGCGGCCGGCCAGATGATCTCCACCAACTCCGACGTCAACCGCTTCTTCACCGCGCTCCTCGACGGCGAACTCCTCCCGGCCGCCCAGCTCGCCCAGATGCGCACCACGGTCCCGGTCGGGGATACCGGCGCCGGCTACGGCCTGGGGCTCATGAGCCGGCCGCTGACCTGCGGCGGGGTCTACTGGGGGCACGGCGGGGACATCGTGGGGTACGAGACCCGGGGCGGCGCCACGGACGACGGCCGCGCCGTGAACATCGCGGTGACGAGCATCCCGACCGAGATCGCGGGCACGAGGCGCGTCGAGGCGGTCGTGGACAAGGCGCTCTGCCGCTGAGTCGGACCGACGGGCCCGCCCAGGGCCGTCCGGGGCCGCCCGGGCAGGGCGTCAGTCGAGACAGAACTCGTTGCCCTCGGGGTCGGTCATCACGATCCAGCCGGTGCCCATCGGAGGCTCGGGCTCGAAGCGGCGCACCCGCTTCGCGCCGAGCGCGACGAGCCGGTCGCACTCGGCCTCGAGGGCCGCCATCCGCTCCTCGCCCTCGAGGCCGGGCGCGACGCGGACGTCGAGGTGGACGCGGTTCTTGGCGGCCTTGTCCTCCGGCACCTGCTGGAAGAACACCCGCGGGCCCTGCCCGTCCGGGTCCTCGATGGCGGACCTCGTGTTGCGCTGCTCCTCCGGTACGCCGATCCTCGCCAGGAAGTCGTCCCACGCGGCCAGCGGGTCGGCGCCCTCGGGCAGCTCGACCCCGGGCGGGCCGGGGTGGACGTAGTCCAGGGCGTCGCGCCAGAAGGACGACAGCGCGCGGGGGTCGTGGGCGTCGAAGGTGACCTGGAAGTGACGGCTCATCGTGCCGCTCCGTTCGTTACGGGGGTTCCTCGTCCTGTGAATCCACCCTGACACCCATGGCGGACAGAATCGGTCCGCCATGCCCAGGGCGTGCAAGGGCGTGCAAGGGCATGCCAGGGTGGCCCCGTGATCGCATCGACCGGCGCCGAACGGGGCACCACCGAACGGGTCCTGACCCTGCTCGGACTGCTGCAGCAGCGCCACACCTGGAGCGGCCCCGAACTCGCCGACCGGCTCGGGGTGACGACCCGCACGGTCCGGCGCGACGTCGAACGGCTCCGCTCGCTCGGCTACCCGGTGCACGCGGGCCAGGGCGTCGGCGGCGGCTACCGGCTCGGCCCCGGGCGAGACCTGCCGCCGCTGCTCCTCGACGACGAGGAGGCCATCGCCACGGCGGTCTCGCTGCTCGCCGGCGCGGCCGCGGGCCCCGGCGACGCGGCGCTCCGGGCGCTGACGAAGCTCGACCGGGTGCTGCCCACGAGGCTGCGGCACGAGGTGCGCGCCCTCTCCGGCTCCGTGGAGTTCTTCGGCCGGGGCCGTACGCCCGTCGACCCCGAGGTGCTCACCGCCCTCGCCGGGGCCTGCCGCGACGAGGTCGAGGCGGGCTTCGACTACCCCTCCGGGGACGAGGTGCGCCGACGGCGGGTCGAGCCCTACCGCCTGGTCGCCTCCGACCGCCGCTGGTACCTCCTCGCGTACGACCTGGACCGTGCCGACTGGCGCAGCTTCCGCGTCGACAGGATGACGGACGTGTCCGCCAGGACCTGGCGGTTCCGCCCGCGTGAGGCACCCGACGCGGCGACGTACGTGCAGGAGGGGGTGGCCGGCCGGGTCTACGCCCACCAGGCGCGCTTCCTCGTGCACGCGCCGGCCGACACGGTCCGCGCGCAGGTCCCGGCGTCGGCGGCGGTCGTACGGCCACGGGGGGACGACCGCTGCGAGGTGCTCAGCGGCGCCGCCGGCCTCGACGCGCTGATCCTGCACGTCCTCCTCCTCGGGCACGACTTCGAGCCGCTCGACCCACCGGAACTCTCCGGCCGCTGCCGTGCCCTGGCGGACCGACTCCTGAAGGCCGGCGCGACGCCCGCACCACCGGACGGGCGTACACGCGCGAAGTGACGGGACGGCCCTTAACACCGGGGCAGCTCGCCGTCCGAATTGCGCCAGCGCAGCGGCGGCTCGCGCGCGAGCCTGGCCACATGAGCACCCAAGCCACCCACCTCATCACCGCGTACCCCGCCCGCCCCATCGCTCCCTCGGCGCTCGCCGAGCTGCGCGCCTCCGACGACGCCGGGCACCCCTGCGTGCCGCGGACGGCCACCGACGGCGGCGACCCGCTCCGCTGCTGCCTGCGCGCCGCCGCCCCCGGCGAGCGGATCGCGCTGGTCTCGTACGCCCCGCTGCGCCGCTGGGCCGCCGAGACCGGGGCGGACCCGGGCGCGTACGACGAACAGGGTCCCGTCTTCATCCACGCCGAGGACTGCGGCGGCCCCGCCCCTTCGCAGGCGTACCCCTTCACCCGCCCCGGGGCGCTCCGGGCCCTCCGCCGCTACGACGCGGCGGGCCACATCGTCGGAGGCCGTCTCCTGGAACTCCCGGAAGCCCCCGACGAGGGCCTGGACACCGCCCTCACGGAGGCCTTCACGGACCCGGCCGTGGCCCTGGTGCACGTCCGGGCGGTCGAGTACGGCTGCTTCCACTTCGAGGTGCGGCGCCCCTGACACGGAAAAGGGCCCTTGACCAGGTTTGCACCTGGTCAGGGGCCCTTCCGCGTGGGCCGGCAGACGAGTCGGGCTGTACGCCGGGTTCTGTGCCCCGGGACCTCGCGGTCGTCGGGGCGACGGCCATCCATCTAGGACCGGCGTTGCCACCGGCCTCCTGCGGTCTACCCGCGAACTCGGGCGAGCAGCCCTCGAACGTCCGCGCAGGGACACCGAGGTGTCCCTTCTTGACCTTGCTCCGAGTGGGGTTTACCTAGCCGCCTGAGTCACCTCAGGCGCTGGTGGTCTCTTACACCACCGTTTCACCCTTACCGAGGACCGAAATCCCCGGCGGTCTGTTTTCTGTGGCACTGTCCCGCGGGTCACCCCGGGTGGCCGTTAGCCACCACCCTGCTCTGTGGAGCCCGGACGTTCCTCGGGAAGATCCGAAGATCTCCACGCGGCCGTCCGCCCGGCTCGTCTGCCGTGCCGACCATGCTACCCGCCGATACGGAGGAAGCCGCCCTCAGAGGAACTCGGCCGTCTCCAGGTCGAAGCCGAAGGGGGCGGGGAGGCTGAGGGACTTGCCGAACGGCACGGCGTGGTGCTCGCGATAGTCGCCGTCCTCCGGGTCGGTGAAGAGCGTCACCGTGGACGTGTCCCGGTCCACCAGCAGGTAGAGCGGGATGCCGCCCCGGGCGTAGCAGCGACGCTTGGCCTCCCGATCGGCGTTCGGACGACTGGAGGTGACCTCCAGAACCATCGCCACGCCCGCGCACGGCATCCAGGATGCCGCTCCTCGATACAGACGCTGGGCCTGTGGGGCGAACGTGCCGTCCGGGATGACGTGATCCCTCGGGGCGCCAGGCGTCTCCTTGAGTGTCAGTCCCTTGTTCCCCGAGAACTGCATCTCGGTCCGGGACCGCCGGTACACCTGCCCGACGATCAGCCCGATGTAGTCCTCGTGGTCCCCGTCCGGCGGCGGCGTCACGACGATCTCCCCCTCGACCAGTTCCGCGCGGAAGCCCTCCGGCGTGTCCAGCGCCAGGAAGCCCTCAAGCAGGGTGTCCGCCTGCGTAAGCGGTTCGTGCGGCATGGCAGTCATGTCGTCAGACTCGGACATCGAGGCACCGGCCGTCCGTCGGATCAGGGGCGTTCCCTCGATCGTGGCACATGATCCGGACAGAGCGGTGGATCACGCTTGACCTTGCCGCAGCGTCAGGGTTTCTACTGGGCGCATGCGTATCGGCGAGATCGCCGCCCTGGTAGGGGTCACCCCCCGGGCCGTGCGGCACTACCACCAGGCGGGGCTGCTGCCCGAGCCCGTGCGGCGGGCCAACGGGTACCGGGAGTACGGGGTCCGGGACGCCGTGCTGCTCGCCCGGATCCGGCGGCTGACCGAGCTGGGGCTCGGGCTCGACGAGGTACGCGGTGTGCTCGCGGACGACGAGGGGCGGGGCCTCGTGGAGGTCCTGGAGGAACTGGACGAGGACCTGGCCCGGCAGGAGGCGGTGATCCGGGAGCGCCGGGAACGCCTCGCCCCGCTCCTCACCGAGGCGCGGGCCGGGCGCCTGCCCGCCGACGGGCCCGTGTCCCCTGAGCTCGCGGCGCTGCTGGCGGGCCTGGGCGAGCTGCCCGAGTCCCCGATGGCGGCGAAGGACCGGGAGATCCTGGCCCTCCTCGACACCGTCGTCCCCGAGGCCGAGCGGGCCCGGCTGATGAGCCTCATGCACGGGGTGGCCGGCAGCGCGCGGGAGGTGTACGGGCTCCTCGACGCCCTCGCCGACGCGGAGCCGGACGACCCCCGGGTGGACGGGGCCGCCCGCGCCCTGGCCGGCGTCCTGCCGGACGGGCTGGCCGTGGAGCTGCCTCCCGAGGGCTCCGGCGGCATCGCCGACGCCTTCTTCGCCGACCTGGCCCCGGCCCAGTCGGCGGCGGTACGGCGGGCGATCGAGCTGGTCCTGGCACGAGGTGACGACGAGTCGACGGAGGCGGAAGCATGACGAGTACCGGTGCGGCGGGCGGGCCGCGGCGCGGACGGGGGCTGCGGCTGCTTCGCGGGGTCGCGTACGCCGCGCTGCCCGCCGAGGTAGTGCTCTTCGTCTGTCTTCTCGCCGGGGTACGCATACCCGTGGGCGTGCTCCTCGTCGGGGAGCTGCTCGTCCTGGGGCTGCTCGCGGCCGAGGGCGTCGTCTGGGCGCGGCTGCGGCGGCGCGGCCTTTCGCGGCGGGAGGCCCTGGCCGAGCTGGTGCCCGGGCCCGTGCTACGGATCATGGGACACGAGCTGCGGATCATGGCCGCCGTGGTGCGCTGGGTGGCGCGGCGGCCTCACGGGGTCGAGGGCGCCGACGGCGTGTTCCCGCACGCGCGGGACCAGGCGGCGCTGATGTACGGCTTCGCGTTCGTGTGTCTCGTCGAGACGGTCGGCATGTCGTACCTGCTCGCCGACTGGCCCCTCGTCCACGCGGTCGTCCTCGTCCTGGACGTCTACACCGTGCTGTTCGTCCTCGGACTGCACGCCGCTGCCGCGACCCGTCCGCACACCCTCAGCGGGGACGTCCTGCGGCTGCGGCAGGCCGCGCACGTCGACGTGCGCGTGCCGCTCGACCAGATCGCGGCGGTCCGCCAGGAGCTGCTGTTCACGCACGAGAAGGCCGAGGGCGAGCTGAACCTCGCGGTCGGCTCGCAGACCTCCGTCACGATCGAGCTGGCCGAGCCGGTCGACGTGCCGCGGTTCCTGAGCGGGGCGCCCCGGCCCGTACGGCTGATCCGGGTCCACGCCGACGACGCGCGCGCCCTGTACAGGCAGCTCACGCGGGCGCGAACAGCACCTTCGCCGTCCCAGGGTCCGCCGCCGTCAGTCTGACCCGGAGCCACTCCCCCAGCGGCAGCGGGCGGTCCCCGCCCGCGACGCGGGCGACGACGGCCGGGTCCTCCAGGTGGACGGTGCCGACGGCCGGATCGCGTTCCTTCACGTCGATGACGTACGCGTCGAAAACCTCTCCGACCCGTTCGCCGAGCAGGGCCGCCTCGACGATGTCGACGCTCTCGCGCTCGACGGTGTTGGCGCGGCGGGTGCCCATGGCCATCTCGTCGGGGAGCGTGGGCAGGGCGGCCCGTACCCACTCGGGCGGTTCGTCGCCCGCCACCGCCGCCACGCACAGTTCGCCCGCGTACCGGTCGACGAGCCGCCGCAGCGGAGCGGTGCAGTGGGTGTACTCGTCCGCGACGGCGGCGTGCACGGCCGGGGTGGGGACGAGGCCGTCGGTGAAGACGGTGTACCCGGCGCCGCGCAGCAGGGTGGTGCACTCCTGGAGGAAGGCGGCGTGGCGCGGGTTCGTGGGGTCGGTGGCGCGGACGACGTCCGCGTACGAGACGTGGTGCGGCCAGTCGACGCCGAGGGCCCGCGCGGAGCGGCGCAGGCGGGCGACGGCGCCGTCGGGGGCGGTCGGGAGGGTGCGCAGGATGCCGGTCCCGGCGGCGGTCATGAGGTCGGCGGCGGCCATGCCGGTGAGGAGGGAGATCTGGGCGTTCCAGCCGTCGGCGGGGAGCGGGGCGCGGTAGGCGAGGGAGTAGCCGTGGTCCTGCGCGACGATCTCCTGTTCGGGGACGTTGAGGGAGATCCCGCCGCGTTCGGCTTCGAGGGTCTCGCGGAGCCGGCCGATGTCCCGGAGCAGGGCGACGGGGTCCTCCGCCGTCCCGGTGTCGATCTGGCGCTGCACCTCCTCGTAGTCGAGTCTGGCGCGGCTGCGGACCATGGCGCGGCGGACGTCGGTGGCGACGCGGCGGCCCTCTGCGTCGAGGTCGATCCGCCACAGCAGGGCGGGGCGGGGGTCGCCGGGGAGGAGGCTGGCGGCGCCTTCGGAGAGGACGGCCGGGTGGAGCGGGATCCGGCCGTCGGGGAAGTAGAGGGTGAGGACGCGCCGGTGGGCCTCGGCGTCGAGCGCGCCGCCGGGGGTGACGAAGGCGGCGACGTCGGCGATGGCGTAGTGGACGCGGTAGCCGCCGTCGGCCCGGCGGGCCAGGTGCATGGCCTGGTCGAGGTCGGTGGAGGCGGGCGGGTCGACGGTGAAGAAGGGCAGGTCGGTGGCGTCGTGGGTGGGGAGCCGGGGGGCCTTCGCGGCGGCCTCGGCCTCGGCGAGGACGGCGCTCGGGAAGGCGTCGGGGATCGCGAGTTCGGTACGGAGTGCGCGCAGGGCGGCCCGCAGCGGAGTCTCGGCTGGGCCGGTCACGTGAAGGGGGCGGCGTGGCATGGACCGAGCGTATGGCTGGGTTCCGGGGACGGCACCCGGAAGGCGGTACGTCGGGGGCGGGGGCTCGCCCTTTGTAGTCTTGACGGGCGGGGCCGCACCCCCGATCCCGTACGTATGAAGGAGAACCGCCGTGCTCGTGCTGTTGCCGCCCTCCGAAGGCAAGGCCTCCTCGGGGCGCGGGGCGCCGCTCAAGCCGGAATCGCTGTCCCTGCCGGGGCTCGCGGAGGCGCGGGCGGCGGTCCTGGACGAGCTGGTCGAGCTGTGCGCGGCCGACGAGGAGAAGGCGCGCGAGGTGCTCGGCCTGAGCGAGGGCCTGCGCGGCGAGGTCGCGAAGAACGTGGAGCTGCGGACGGCGGGCGCGCGTCCGGCCGGCGAGGTCTACACGGGCGTGCTGTACGACGCGCTGGGTCTGGCGACCCTGGACGCGGCGTCCCGCAAGCGGGCGGGGCGGTCGCTGCTCGTGTTCTCGGGGCTGTGGGGCGCGGTGCGGGTGACGGACCGGATTCCGTCGTACCGCTGCTCGATGGGGGTGAAGCTGCCGGGTCTCGGCGCGCTCGGCGCGCACTGGCGGGGTGCCATGGCGTCCGTTCTTCCCGAGGTGGCCGGGGACGGTCTGGTTCTGGACCTGCGCTCGTCGGCGTACGCGTCGGCGTGGAAGCCGAAGGGCGAGGTGGCGGCGCGGACGGCGACGGTGCGGGTGCTGCACGCGCCGACCCGGAAGGTGGTCAGCCACTTCAACAAGGCGACGAAGGGGCGGATCGTGCGGAGCCTCATGGAGGCGGGCGCGGGGCCGCGGTCGCCCGGGGAGCTGGTGGAGGCGCTGCGGGACCTGGGGTACGTGGTGGAGGAGACCGGTAAGGCGGGCTCGCTGGACGTCCTGGTGGACGAGATCCACTAGGACTCGTTGCACCCTGCGCAACAGTCATTGCGCATTGCGCTCGCCGTGGCCAGGATGATGCCATGACGAGCGTGTTCGACCTTGCCGTGCCTGGCGGCCTTGCCCCGGAAGCCGGCCCCGCTCCCGTCCCCGTCGTCCCGGTCGTCGTGGTCGAGGACGCCGCCGACGCCGTGCCCCTGGCGCGGGCGCTGGTGGCGGGCGGTCTGCCGCTCATCGAGATCACCCTGCGCACCCCGGCCGCGCTGGACGCCGTCCGGGCCGTCGCGGCCGAGGTGCCGGACGCGGTTGTCGGCGCGGGGACGGTCGTGTCGGCGGCCGGCGTCGCGGACGCGGTCGGCGCGGGCGCCCGGTTCCTGGTCAGCCCGGGGTGGACCGACCGGCTCCTCGGCGCGATGCGGGACTCGGGCGTGCCGTTCCTGCCGGGGGTGTCGACGGCCTCGGAGGTCGTGGCGCTGCTCGAACGGGGGGTGGACACCATGAAGTTCTTCCCGGCCGAGGCGGCGGGCGGCGTCCCGTACCTGAAGTCCCTGGCGGGGCCGCTCCCCCGGGCCCGTTTCTGCCCGACCGGCGGCGTCTCCCTCGCCACCGCCCCGGCCTACCTGTCCCTGCCGAACGTCGGCTGCGTCGGCGGCACGTGGATGCTGCCGCCCGACGCCCTCGCGGCCCGCGACTGGGCCCGCGTCGAGTCCCTGGCGCGCGAGGCGTCCCGCCTCACGGGGGTCAGCGCAGGTGCGAGGTGTCGTTGAGAAGGCGTACGGACGCGTTGCCGTCGGCGTAGTAGGCCACCGCCGAGATCGACGCCGCCGACAGCTCCATCCGGAACAGGGACTCCGGCGGGGCGCCGAGCGCGAGCCGGACCAGGGTCTTGATCGGCGTGACGTGGGTGACGACGAGGACGGTGCGGCCCGCGTGGGCGGCGGTCAGCCGGTCGCGGGTCGCGGCGACCCGCCGGGCGACGGTGGCGAAGCTCTCGCCCCCGCCGGTCGGCGCGGCCTTCGGCGAGGCCAGCCAGGCGTCGAGGTCCTCGGGATACCGCTCCCGCACCTCGCCGAAGGTCAGGCCCTCCCACGCGCCGAAGTCGGTCTCGCGCAGCCCCTGATCGACACGGACGTCGAGTCCGAGGCGGGCGGCGACGGCGGCGGCGGTCTGCCGGCACCGGGTGAGCGGCGAACTGACGATCTCCTGGATCGTGCCGCGCGCGGCCAGCGCCTCCGCGACGGCCTCGGCCTGCCGCTGCCCGGCCGCCGAGAGCTCGGGGTCGGTGCCCCCGCTGCCGGAGAAACGCTTCTCGGGCGTCAGCGCGGTCTCCCCGTGCCGCAGCAGCACGAAGGTCGCGGGCGCACCCATGTCGGGTCCGGTCCAGCCCTGCCCGGGGGCGGCGGGGACGGTGGCGGTGGCCGCTCGCTCGGGAACGGCGGGCGTCGCGGACCTCGTGCCCGCCTCGGCCTCGAAGTCCCCCGTGGCCCCGAAGTCGCCCGGGGCCCCGAGGGCCTCCTCCGTGAACAGGCCCTCGTCCGGCAGGTCGCCGGGGGTGGACGGCCGGGACGCCGTGCTGGGCCAGGCGGCCGTTCCGGTCCCCGTCACGCTCGTGCCGGTCCCGGCGGCCGGCCGTGCCCCCAGCGCCGCCCTCGCGCGGGCCGCGCCCGCCGTCGCGTCACCCGGCGGGCCCGCCGGAGTCGCGGCGTTGCGGGCGGCCATGGCGTCGAGGCCGGCCGTGGAGGCGGACGGCTCCCAGCGGCGGCCCAGCTTGCCCGCGTCCATCGCCTCGTTCGCGAGCCGGTCCGCGTGCTTGTTGCGCTCGCGCGGGATCCACTCGTAGCGGACCCGGCCCGCCGGGAAGACCCGGCCGGCCTCGGCGGCGAGCGGCTTCATGTCCGGGTGCTTGATCTTCCAGCGGCCGGACATCTGCTCGACGACCAGCTTGGAGTCCATGCGGACGTGGACGGTGGCGTCGGGGAACAGCGCCCGGGCCGCCTTCAGGCCCGCCACCAGGCCCTTGTACTCGGCGACGTTGTTCGTCGCCACGCCGATGTACTCGGCCGCCTCCGCGAGCGTCTCGCCCGTGGCGGGGTCCAGGACGACCGCCCCGTAGCCAGCGGGTCCCGGGTTGCCCCGGGAGCCCCCGTCGGCCTCGACGATCAGCTCGCGCGAAGACGGAGGAACGGACATTACAGACCGGACTCCGAGGTGCGGACGAGGATGCGGCGGCAGTTCTCGCAGCGGACGACCGCGTCACGGGCGGCGGCGCGGACGTCGTTCAGCTCGGTGATGTTGAGCTCGATGTGGCAGCCCTCGCACTTGCGCTGGTAGAGCCGGGCCGCGCCGACGCCGCCCTGCTGCTCGCGCAGCTTCTCGTACAGCTTGAGCAGGTCGGCCGGGACGGAGCCCGCGATCAGCTCGCGCTCCTTGGCCACGGAGGCCTCCTCGGCGTCGAGCTCCGCCTCGGCGGCGTCGCGCCGGGCGGTGGCGGCGTCGGTCTTGGCCTGGACGGCGGAGACCCGCTCGGTCAGCTCGGTCAGGCGCTCCTGGATGGCCTCGCGGCGCTCCATGACCTCGAGGACGATCTCCTCCAGGTCGCCCTGGCGCTTGGCGAGCGAGACGATCTCGCGCTGGAGGTTCTCCAGGTCCTTCGGGGAGGAGACGGCGCCGGAGTCGAGGCGCTGCTGGTCGCGCGTGGCGCGCTGACGGACCTGGTCGACGTCCTGCTCGGCCTTGGTCTGCTCGCGGCCGCAGTCGCTCTCCTGGGTCTGCGCGGCGACGAGGAGGTCGCGCAGCTGGGTGAGGTCCTTGGAGAGCGACTCCAGCTCGGCGTGCTCGGGCAGCGAGCCGCGCTTGTGGGCGAGCTGCTGGAGGCGGACGTCCAGGGCCTGGACGTCGAGGAGGCGGATCTGATCGGCGGGCGCGGCGTTCAGTTGGGGGCTCCAGGGGAGGTGTGGTGGAAGGACCAGGGGTCGGTGACCGTCTTCGAGACGTGGACGCGCAGGTCCCAGCCGTGACGGTCGGAAATCTCGTCGAGCTGTGCGGCCGCCTGCTCGCACCAGGGCCATTCGGTGGCCCAGTGGGCGGCGTCGACGAGCCCGAGCGGAGAGTGCTGGGTGGCCTCGGAGACGGGGTGGTGGCGCAGGTCGGCGGTGAGGAAGGCGTCCACACCCGCGGCCCGCACGGCGTCGAAGAGGCTGTCGCCGGAGCCGCCGCTGACGGCGACGCGGCGGACGGACATGCCGGGGTCTCCGGCGACCCTGACGCCCTGCGCGGTGGCGGGCAGCCGCGCGGCGGCGCGGGCGGCGAACTCGGCGAGCGTCTCGGGGCGGTCCAGCTCGCAGATCCGGCCGAGGTTGTTCTCGGGCACGAGGGGGCCGGTGACGCGGAGGTCGAGGGCGCCGGCGAGGGCGTCGGAGACGCCGGGGTCGGCGGTGTCGGCGTTGGTGTGCGCGACGTGGAGGGCGATGTCGTGCTTGATGAGTCCGTGCACGACGCGGCCCTTGAAGTGGCCGGCCGCGACCGTCGTCGTACCGCGCAGGTAGAGCGGGTGGTGGGTGACGATCAGGTCGGCGCCGAGGGCGACGGCCTCGTCGGCGATCTCCTGCACGGGGTCGACGGCGAAGAGGACGCGGGTGACCTCGGCGTCGGGGTCGCCGCAGACGGTGCCGACGGCGTCCCACGACTCGGCCCGCTCGGGCGGCCAGAGGGCGTCGAGCGCGGCGGTTACTTCAGACAGACGGGGCACGGAGGAAAGGCTACCTTCCTCACGTGCCCCACCGTTCTGGCCTGTGGACAACCCACTGGGGACAACCCGCGGGCCAGGGGCCTGCGACTACTTCTCGACGAGGTCCGCGCGCAGGTCGTCGAGGACGCTGTTCGCCGCGGTCACGCCGAGGCCGAGGTACCAGGTCTCGTCCGGGACGTCCTTGGCCTGGCCGGCCTTGACCGCCTTGAGGTTCTTCCAGAGCGGGTTGGCCTGGGCGGTGTCCTTCTTGGTGGCCTTGGCGTCGCCGTACACGCCGGTGAAGATCCAGTCGGCGTCGGCCTCGTCGATCTTCTCGGGGCTGATCTCGGCGGCCAGCTCGTCGATCTGCTGGTTCTTGGGCCGCGGCAGGCCCGCGTCCTCGAGGATCGTGCCGATGAAGGACGCCTTGGCGTAGAGGCGGATCTTGCCCGGGAGGTAGCGGACCATCGAGATGGTCGGCTTGTTCGTTCCGATGTCGGCGCCGAGCTGCTTCGCCTTCGTCTCGTACGCGGCGAGCTTCTCCTTCGCCTCGGCGGTCCTGTCGAGCGCGGCGGCGTTGAGGAGGTAGTTCTCCTTCCAGGTGAAGCCCGGACGGATGGAGAACACGGTCGGCGCGATCTTCGACAGCTCGTCGTACTTGTCCGCGGCGCGGAGCTGGCTGCCGAGGATCAGGTCGGGCTGGAGGTTGGCGATGGCCTCCAGGTTGAGGTTGTTGATGGTGCCGACGGACTTCGGGGCACCGGCGTTCTTCGCGAGGTAGCCGGGGATGCCGTCGTCGCCCTCGGAGGGGGCGTAGCCGACGGGCTGGAAGCCGAGGGAGACCACGTTGTCGAGCTCGCCGACGTCGAGGACGACGACCCGCTTGGGGGCGGCCTTCAGTTCGGTCTTGCCGAGGGCGTGCGTCAGGGTGCGGGGGAACTGGCCCGCCTTGGCGTCGGTGCCCATGGCCGCGGTCTTGGCCGCCGCGTCGCCGAAGTCCTTGCCGCCGGTGGCGACGTCCTTCTTCTTGGTCGTGTCGCCCTTGGTCGTGTCCTCCTTGGAGGAGTCGGATCCGGTGTCGCCTCCGCCGCAGGCCGCGAGCGAGAGCGCGGCGGCGAGGGCGACGGCGGCGGCGGTGCCGCGGCGGCGGAGGGACATGAGAAGGCTCCTGTACGGGTCCTGGCGGGGATTTCGGGCACGACCGGCCGGAGCCACAGACTCCGTTTAGGTTCGCCTTACCTTACTCATCACGGGAAACTCCAGCACAACCGGCCCCCACCCCTCAGGCGAACACGCCCACGGCCACCCTTATGTGTGAAGTGACCCTGCTCGTGTTGTTCGGCTGGAAGTGCGAAAACTAGCTTCGTGGCCGGAGGTGACGAGTCGATGACAGTGTGTGCCATCGAGACGGCGGCCGAGGACGACGACCGCGAGGGACACCGGGAGGGGCACCGGGACGGGGCGCGCCCCGGGGGCGCCGACTGGCCGACGGGGTTCACGATCACGGCGAACGGCGCGTACGCGGCCCGGCTCGCGGGCGCCGGAGACGCCCTGTACGTGGAGAGGTGGACGCTCGACGGCCCGGAGCCGTACGCCGTGCCGCTCCCCCTCGACCAGCCGGAGGAGCCGGGCACCAGGCTGCTGCCCCTCGCGGACGGCCGCGTCCTCGTCGCCCGCCGCGTGGACGGGCGGCGGAACACGTTCTCGCTGCTCTACCCCACGGGACCGGCCACCGGCGAGCTCCAGCTCGGCGCGGTGGAGGCCCCGGGCTCCGAGCACCTGGTGCTGCTGCCGCCCTCGCCCGACGGCATCTGCGCGTACGCGATGTGCGTCGGCCCCGACACGACGACGCTGTGGCTGGTGGCGGGCGGCGCCTTCGGCCCCGAGCAGGTGGCGGAGGTCAGGGGCAGCTGCACGGGCGGGGTGTGGCTCGACCGTACGGGCCGGATGCTCGCGCTCGACCGGCGGCTCGGCGACGGTCCCGTGAAGGCCGTCGCCGTCGACCTGGAGCGGGGCGGGGAGGTGACGCCGCTGCTGCAGATCACCGAGGAGAGCGACGACCGGCTGCTCCTCGCCGACCCGGACAGCGGGCTGCTCCTTATCCGCTCCGACGCGCCGTCGCCGGGGCACGACCGGCTCGGCTGGGGGGTGCTCGGAAGCCTGCTGCCGGTGCGGTTCCCGGAGTGCCTGCGGCTCGACGACGCGGCCGTGACGCCGTTCGCGGTGCAGCCGGGGCAGGTGCTCATGCCGGAGAGCTGCTCGGTGGCGCTGCGGATCGACGCGGCGGGCGGCAGCTGGGTCGGCGTCTGGCGGCCGTCGGCACGCCGACTGGGCCATCTGGCCGCACCCGCGGGCTGGCTGGCCGGTGCGGGCCTGTGGACGGCCGGGGGCGTGCTGCGGCTGCCGTACGTGACGGCCGGGGCGCCGTGCGGGCTCGCGGACATGGAGGCGCCGCCGGAACCGGAGCCCGAGCCGCCGGTGACGGTGGCGGCGGTCGCCGAGGAGCCCCGGGTGTGCCGTCCGGTGCCGTTGCAGCAGGCGCCTCTCACCGACCGGAGACCCGCTGGCTAGAATCTCGGGCTGCACAGCAAGACCGATGTCAACGGGGTGAGTTCGACCATGTCGGAAAACAGCACGCACGGGCAGGAGCGGAACGGCTCCGGCAAGCACCGCGGTGAGGCCTCGCCGACGGAGGACTCCGCGTCCTCCCCGCACGGCCGCCACCGCCGCGAGCCGGACGCGCAGTGACGCGGTAGGTCCAGTGGCGCGGTAAGTCCAGTGGCGCGAGGGCCCCGGGGTCTCCCCGGGGCCCTCGTCCTTCCCCACCGCTGACCGTCATCGTCCGACGGCCCGTCCTCAGCCCTTCTTCAGCCCCAGCACCTCCGCCGCGGCGAAGGTCTCGCCCGCCGGGCGGGACGCGTAGTGCGGGGTGAGCAGGGCGTCCAGTTCCTCGTACGTGAACGCCTCCTTGGCCGTGTCGAACTTGGCCGAAACCCGCGGCCGGTCCACGACCGCCACCATCCCGCCGTGCACGACGAGCAGCTGGCCGTTGACCCCGGACGCGGCCGGGGAGGCGAGATAGCCGACGAGCGGCGCCACGTGCTCCGGGGACAGCGGGTCGAGCTCCCCCTCGGCTTCCGGCTCCGCGAAGCTGGCGAACACGTCCTCCGTCATCCGCGTCCTGGCCCTCGGGCAGATGGCGTTGGCGGTGACCCCGTACCGGGCGAGCGCGAGCGCCGTCGAGGTGGTCAGGCCCACGATGCCGCCCTTGGCCGCCGCGTAGTTGGGCTGACCGGCCGAGCCCGCGAGGAAGGCCTCGGAGGAGGTGTTGACGATCCGGCCGTAGACGCCGGCCTCCCCGGCCTTGGCGCGGCCGCGCCAGTGGACGGCGGCGAAGTGGGTGGTGTTGAAGTGGCCTTTGAGGTGGACCCGTACGACCGAGTCCCACTCGTCCTCGCTCATCGAGAAGACCATCCGGTCGCGCAGGATGCCCGCGTTGTTGACCAGGACGTCCAGTTTCCCGAACTCGGCGACGGCCAGGTCGACCAAAGCCCGCGCGGTCTCGAAGTCGGAGACGTCGCCGAGGTGCGCGACCGCCCGGCCGCCCGCCGCGCGGATCTCCGCGGCGACCTCCACGGCGGGCGCGGCGGAGGCGGCTCCGGAGCCGTCGCGGCCGGGCTGCCCGTAGTCGTTGACGACGACGGCGGCGCCGAGCCGGGCCAGTTCGAGGGCCTCGGCGCGGCCGAGACCGCGCCCGGCGCCGGTGACGATCGCGCTCAGCCCTTCCAGGGGGAGTGACATCGCGTGGGGGTCCTCTCAGATCTCGATGCAGGTGCGGAGCGCCACGCCCGTGCGCATCTGCTCCAGGGCCTCGTTGATGCCCGCGAGCGGCACCCGGTGGGTGATGAGCGACTCCAGGTCGATGCGGCCCGCCCGCCAGAGCGCGATGGCCCGCTCGTACGACCGGAGCACGTCCCCGCCGCCGTACATGGACGGCAGGATCCGCTTCTCGTCGAAGAACAGCTCGAACATGCTGAGCTGGAGGTAGTCGTCGAGGGCGCCCGCGCCGACGACGCAGAGGGTGCCGCCGCGGCGGGTCGTCTCGTACGCGGTGCGGGCGGTGGCGGACTTGCCGACGACCTCGAAGACGTAGTCGAAGCCCTCCCCGCCGGTGATCCGCTGCTTGGCGTCGGCGAGCGCGTCCGGGGCGACGGCCTCGGTGGCGCCGAAGCGCAGGGCGGCCTCGCGGCGGGACTCGACGGGGTCGACGGCGATGATCTGGGCGGCGCCCTGGAGCTTGGCGCCCTGGATGGCGGAGATGCCGACGCCGCCGCAGCCGATGACGGCGACCGACGAACCCGCCTCCACCTTGGCGGTGTTGATGGCGGCGCCGAGGCCGGTGGTGACGCCGCAGCCGATGAGGGCGGCAATCTCGAAGGGCACGTCGTCGGGGATCGGGACGGCGCAGCCGGCGTCGACGACGACCTCCTCGGTGAAGGTTCCGGTGCCGGCGAAGCCGAAGACGTCACCGCCGGGGCGCTTGAAGTTGGGCGTGCCGGCGTTCATGAACCCGGCCAGGCACAGCTGCGTCTGGCCGCGCTTGCAGGCGGGACAGCTGCCGCAGGCGGGCAGCCAGCAGAGCAGCACCCGCTGGCCCTGGTCGAGTCCGGTGACGCCGTCGCCGATGTCGCGGATCTCGCCGGCGCCCTCGTGGCCGGGGATGAAGGGGGCGGGCTGCGGGAGGACGCCGCTCATCGCGGAGACGTCGGAGTGGCAGAGGCCGGTGGCCCGGACCCGGATCCGCACCTTGCCGGGGCCGAAGCCCACCGCCTCGACGTCGTCGACGACTTCGAGCTTGTCCTGGCCGATCTCGTGCAGTACGGCTGCGCGCATGGTGCGGCTCCCTCCGGGACGGATCTGACGGATCTGACGGATCTACGAGTGTTCGACGAGGGTGTCGGCGAGTACGGGGGCGTCGTCGCGCTCCACCGCGGTGACCGTCACCTGGACGCCGCCCTCGCCCGCCCACATCCGGACGCGCAGGGTCTCGCCCGGGAAGGCGATCCCGGCGAAGCGGGTGCGGTACGAGCGGACCCGGGTGACGTCCCCGCCGAGCACCGTGTCCACCACCGCCTTGAGGGTCATCCCGTACGAGCAGAGGCCGTGCAGGATCGGCCGGTCGAAGCCGGCGAGCTTGGCGAACTCGGGGTCGGCGTGGAGCGGGTTCCAGTCGCCGGAGAGCCGGTAGAGCAGGGCCTGTTCCTCGCGGATCGGGCGTTCGACGGTGACGTCGGGCGCGCGGTCGGGGAGGGCGAGGCGCTCGGACGGGCCGCGGTCGCCGCCCCAGCCGCCCTCGCCGCGGACGAAGATCTGGGCGTCGCTGGTCCAGAGGGGCCCTTCGGCGTCGGCGGCCTCGGTGCGCAGGACGAGGACGGCGGCCTTGCCCTTGTCGTACACGGCGGCGACGCGTGAGGTGGAGACGGCACGGCCGGCGACGGGTACGGGACGGTGGAGGGTGACCGACTGGCCGCCGTGCAGGACGGAGGCGAGGTCGATGTCGATGCCGGGCGCGGAGAGTCCGCCGACGACGCCCATGCCGGCGCCCGCGACGGTGGCGAAGCTGGGCAGGACGTGGAGCCGGGATTCGAGGGTGTAGCGGAGCTCGTCGGGGTCGGTCGCGGGGATGCCCGCCCCCAGGCCGAGGTGGTAGAGCTGGACGTCCTTGTGGTCCCAGGAGATCTCGGCGCTGCGGGGTTCGGCGGCGACGGCCTTTGCGGGGTCGATGGGCATCGGCTGCTGCTCCTCGTGGCTCCTCGTGCGGTGGAAGACCTCGGCGCGGCCGTCCGCACCGTCGGCCGCACCGAGGCCGTGCGGGGACCGTCCCGTACGCGGCCGTTCTAGAACGCGTTCTAGGTCGGTGGTCCCCATGTATAGCCGAGGCGGAGAGGGTTGTGAACCCTCCCGGGCCGCCATACCTGACGATACGTCAGACAGAGCGTCGGTACGCCCCCGGAAGCGCGTCTGCGCGAGCGGTCCGCCGCCGAAGGACGCACCCTTGACTCGGGACGACCGCACGAGGGGAGCCGACGGAATGATCAGACTGCTGCTCGCCGAGGACCAGGGCATGACGCGCGGGGCGCTGGCGCTGCTGCTCGGCATGGAGCACGACATGGAGGTCGTGGCGCAGGTGGGCCGCGGTGACGAGGTCGTGGACGCCGCCCTGCTCTCCAGGCCCGACGTGGCCCTCCTCGACATCGGGCTGCCGGGCCGTTCGGGCCTGGACGCGGCGGCCGACCTGCGGACCGAGGCCCCGGACTGCCGGGTCCTGATCCTCGCGACCTTCGGCCGCCCGGGCTCCCTGCGCCGGGCGATGGAGGCCGGCGCGGCGGGGTTCCTGGTGAAGGACGGGCCCGTGGAGGAGCTGGCCGAGGCGATCCGCAAGGCCCTGCGCGGCGAGACGGTCATCGACCCGGCACTCGCCGGGACGGCGGGCGCAGACCCTGCGACCGGCGTGGACCCGGCGGCCGGCTAGGCCCCCTTCACCCGCGCCCCGCCGCGGCCCGCCGGCTTCGGGAGCCAGAGGTGCATCAGGACCGCCGCAGCGACGAGGACGGCCGTCGAGACGCGGAACGCCATCGCGTAGCCGGGGACCAGGTGGTCGGAGGACGCGGCGCCGAAGTCGGGGGCGGCGGGTCCGGACGTGGCCGCGGCGACCGTGGAGAGGACGGCGAGGCCGAGGGCGCCGCCCATCGTGCGGGACGTGTTGACGAGGCCCGAGACCAGGCCCGCGTCCGACGGGGAGGCGCTGGAGGTGGCGAGGGCGGCCAGCGGGGTGGTGGCCAGGCCGAGGCCGGCCATCATCAGGACACCGGGGCCCAGGATCGTCCCCAGGAAGGTGCCGTCGGCCGTGAGGGTCGACTGCCAGGCGAAGCCCGCCGCGGCGACGAGGGTGCCGAGCACGGCCAGGTTCCGCGCGCCGACCGCCGGCATCAGCCGGGGGGCCAGCTTGGAGCCCACGATGACGGCGACGGAGCTGGGGACGAGCGCGAGGCCGGCCTGGAGCGGGGTGTAGGCGAGGACGCTCTGCGCGTACGTCGTCATGAAGAACCACATGCCGAAGGAGCTCGAACCGCACAGCAGGATCGCCACGTTGGCCGCCGTGACCGCCCGCGTTCGGAAGATCTTCAGCGGCATGAGCGGGGCCGCCGTCCGGGCCTCGACGGCCACGAAGACGGCGAGGAGCAGCACGCCGCCGAGGAGCGTGAGCAGGGTCGCCGGGTCCGTCCAGCCCGCCGCCTCGGTCTCGACGATGCCGTACGCCAGGGTGGCGAGACCGGCGGTGACGAGGACGGCTCCCGGCAGGTCGAGGCGGCGGCCCGCGCCGGTGCGGGACTCGCGCAGCCAGAGCAGTCCGCCCGCGAGGACCAGGACGCCGATGGGGACGTTGATGAGGAGGACCCAGCGCCAGGAGAGCAGCTCGACGAGGACGCCGCCGACGAATCCGCCCGCCGCGCCGCCGGCCGCGCCGACCGCCGTCCAGGTGCCGATGGCCCGGGTGCGGGCGGCTCCCGCCGGGACGGCGCTGGTGACCAGGGTGAGGGTGGCCGGGGAGAGGACGGCGGCGCCGAGGCCCTGCGCGGCGCGGGCGGCGACGAGCTGCCAGCCCTCCTCGGCGAGGCCGCCGGCGGCGGAGGCGGCGGTGAAGAGCCCGAGCCCGAGCAGGAACATCGCCTTCCGCCCGTAGAGGTCGGAGGCGCGCCCGCCGAGCAGCATGAAACCGGCGAAGGCGATGGCGTACGCGTTGAGCACCCATTGCAGCCCGAGGGCCGAGAGCCCGAGGTCGGTCCGCATCGACGGCAGTGCCACGTTCACGACGGAGACGTCGAGGACGACGAGGAACTGGCCCGCGCAGGCGGTCAGGACGACCTTCCACGGGCGGGCCGGGGGTATGGAGGGGGTGGGGGAGGTGCTCGTGGCGGAGTCCGTCTGCGACATGGATGTCATGGTCGCAGACGGCCTCCACCCCGTACATACGCCGTGAGTCCTACGGCTTGCGCAGCAGGAGGGCCGGGCGTCCGCCGCCGCTACGGCTTGCGCAGCAGCGTCACCACCGCCGCCCCGCCCAGGCCGATGTTGTGCGCGAGTCCGACCCGCGCGCCCGCCACCTGCCGCGCGCCCGCCTCGCCCCGGAGCTGCCAGACCAGTTCGGCGGTCTGCGCGAGGCCCGTCGCGCCCAGCGGGTGGCCCTTGGAGATGAGACCGCCGGAGGGGTTCACGACCCAGCGCCCGCCGTACGTGGTCGCGCCCGACTCCACGAGCTTGCCGGAGGCGCCGTCCTCGCACATGCCGAGGGCCTCGTAGGTGAGGAGTTCGTTGACGGAGAAGCAGTCGTGGAGTTCGACGACGTCGACGTCCTCGATGCCGAGCCCGGAGCGCTCGTACGCCTGGCGGGCGGCGGCCCGGGACATCGGGCGGCCGACGGCGTCGATGCAGGAGCCCGAGGCGAAGGACTCCTCGGTGTCGGTGGTCATGGCCTGCCCGGCGATCTCCACGGCCCTCCCCCGCAGCCCGTGCGCGTCGACGAAGCGTTCGGAGACGACGAGGGCCGCCGCCGCGCCGTCGGAGGTGGGCGAGCACTGGAGCCTGGTGAGGGGCCGGTGGACGGTCTTCGCCGCGAGGATCTCGTCGACGGTGTAGACGTCCTGGAACTGGGCGTTGGGGTTGTTCGCCGAGTGCTGGTGGTTCTTGGCGCCGACGGCCGCGAGCTGCACCTCGGTCGTCCCGTACCGCTCCATGTGCTCACGGGCCGCGTTGCCGAAGATCTGGGCGGTGGGCGGACTCGCCTCGAAGCCGTGGGCGGCGGCCATGATGCCGTAGTGCCGCGCGACGGGGGAGGTCGCGCCCCCGACGTCAGCGGCTCCGCCGCGGGCCCCTGCCCCCGAGCCACCCCCCAGCGCTCCCCGGCTCATCTTCTCGAAGCCGAGGGCGAGGACGCAGTCGGCGATGCCGCCCTCGACGAACTGGCGGGCGGTCATGAGGGCGGTGGCGCCGGTCGCGCAGTTGTTGTTGAGGTTGTAGACGGGGATGCCGGAGAGGCCGAGTTCGTACACGGCGCGCTGTCCCGCGGTGGAGGCCTGGAAGCAGTAGCCGACGGCGGCCTGCTCCACGCGCGCGTAGGGGACGCCGGCGTCGTCGAGGGCGGCGGTGCCGGCCTCGCGCACCATGTCCCAGTACTGCCAGTCCCGGGTCTCCGGCTTCTCGAACTTCGTCATCCCGACGCCGACGACGTACGCCTTCATCACGTGCCCCTCTCAGTCCCTGGGGAGGCCGAGCAGCCGCTCGGCGACGACATTGAGCTGTACTTGGGTGGTGCCGCCCGCGATCGTGAGGCAGCGGGACATGAGGAGCCCGTGGACGGCCCGTTCGCCGGGGCCCTCGCGCACGGCGCCTTCGGGGCCGAGGAGTTCGAGGGTGAGTTCGGCGACCTTCTGCTGGTGGAGGGTCTGGACGAGCTTGCGGACGCTGGCGCCCGCGCCCGGTTCGAGCCCGGACACCTGGAGCAGGGTGGTGCGCAGGCCGATGCACGCGAGCGCGTGCGCCTCGGCGAGGAGGGCCCCGACCCGTACGCGCACGGAGCCGTCGTGCGGCGCGGCGCGTTCGATGAGGGCTTCGAGGCCGCTGTCGAAGACGACCTGGTCGGCCATGTGGACGCGTTCGTTGCCGAGGGTGTTGCGGGCGACCCGCCAGCCGTCGCCGACCTCGCCGACGACGGCGTCGGCGGGGAGGACCGCGTCGTCGAACCAGACCTCGTTGAAGAGGGACTCCCCGGTGATCTCCTTGAGCGGCCGTACGTCGATCCCGGGGGTGTTCCGCATGTCGACGAGGAAGTAGCTGAGCCCCTGGTGCTTGGGGGCGGCGGGGTCGGTACGGGCGAGCAGGATGCCGTGGTGGGCCCACTGGGCGGCGCTCGTCCACACCTTCTGGCCGTTGATCCGCCAGCGCCCGTCGTCGGTGCGTTCGGCGCGGGTGCGGAGGGAGGCGAGGTCGGAGCCGGCGCCGGGTTCGGAGAAGAGCTGGCACCAGAGGCGCTCGCCGCGAAGGGTCGGGCCGAGGTGCTCGGCCTGCTGGGCGGGGGTGCCGTGGGCGAGGAGCGAGGGAACGACCCAGGCGCCGATGCCGAGCCCGGAGACTCCTATGCCGGCCTCGTCCATCTCCCGCTGGACGGCGAGCTGCTGGAGGGGCCCCGCGCCGAGTCCGTACGGCTCCGGGAGGTGCGGGGCCACGTACCCGGTGGGGGCGAGGACGCGCCGGGCGGCGGCGGGTTCGAGTCCGGCGGCGGGGGCGAGGGCCTCGCGGGCGGCGGCGCGGTAGGCGTCGGCCTCGGGCGGCAGGTCGAGCCGGAGACCGCGGCGGACGCCGGCGGCGGCGTGCCGGAGGGCGGCGAGGCGGTGGTGGTCGCCCGTGCCGAGGAGCTGGCGGGCGACGACGGCGCGGCGGAGCAGGAGGTGGGCGTCGTGTTCCCAGGTGAAGCCGGTGCCGCCGAGGATCTGGATGCAGTCCTTGGCGCAGGTGTACGCGGTGTCGAGGGCGGTGGCGGCGGCGAGCGCGGCGGTGAGCGACCGGGCCTCGCTGCGGGTGGCGCGGGCGGCGTCCCAGGTGAGGGCGCGGGCCTGTTCGAGCCGGACGAGCATGTCGGCGCAGAGGTGTTTGACGCCCTGGAACTGTCCGATGGGCCGACCGAACTGCTCGCGGGTACGGGCGTGTTCGGCGGCGGTGTCGACGGCGCGGGCGGCGGTGCCGCAGGCGTCGGCGGCGAGGAGGACGGCGGCGAGGTCGTGGACGAGGGCGGGGTCGGCGGTGAGCCGGCGAGCGGCGGGGACAGGGAGGGACCTGGCGGTGACCTCGGCGGTGGACCGGGTGGGGTCGGCACCGGCGTGAGGCCGCACGAGGAGCCCGGCGGCGTCCACGACGAGCCAGACGGCGCCGTCGGCGGCGGAGTCGGCGGCGGAGTCGGCGGCGGGAGTGGCGGCCCGCAGGATCACCAGGTCGGCCTGGGCGCCGCCGAGGACGGGGGGCGCGGTGCCGTCGAGGAGGTACCCGTCGGCGGTACGGACGGCGGTGAGGGAGCCGGTGTCCGCGAGGGCCACGGCGCCGATCCGCTCGCCGGAGGCGATCTCGCCCGCCAACTCCTTGAGGCCGCCCCGGTGCAGCACCTCGGCGGCGAGGACTGAGGAGAGGTACGGCCCCGGGAGCAGCGCCCGGGCGGCCTCCTCCACGACGACGGCCAGGTCTCCCAGGTCGCCGCCGCCTCCCCCGTACTCCTCGGGCAGGTGGAGCCCCAGGAGGCCCTGTCCGGCGAGGGTGTCCCAGTACCCGGGCCTGCCGGTGGCGGGCTCGGGGGCGTCGAGTTCCTTGCGGACGTCCTCCGGGGGGACGGCGCGGGCGAGCAGGCCGCGGACGGATCGGGCGAGCTCCCGCTGTTCGTGCGTGATGGCGATGCCCATGGCGCGCAGACTAGAACACGTTCCATTCTGACGGAAGGTCAGATCCGCAATCGGTGGTGCCGGCGTCCCGCGAGCGCACAACGAAAGGCCCCGTCGGTCCGCGCGGACGGATCGACGGGGCTCAGGCTTCGCGTGGCGCTCCTGAGCCGGGCGGCAGTCCCCCGACGAACGCGGCGACCAGCTTCGCCACCAGCTCCGGAGCCTCCAGGATCATCGGATGGGTGGCGTCGATCCGGTCGACGCTGATCGTCGGCCGGTCACGGGAGAGCGCGTCCAGCTCGTCGGAGACCTCGCGCGCCCACCGGGCACTGAACTCGTCGAACCACTCCATGCCGGGCGTGGGCGCCGGCCGCCGGGCGGCCTGGACCACGTACAGCGGCCGCTCGACGCCGCCCAGCCAGGCCGTCACGCCGAGTTCGCCGAGCGCGTGGAGCTCGTCGACGAGTTCGAGCGCCGCCTCCCGCCGCGGCAGCGTCTGCCGGCTGCCGTCGGGCAGCGGGCGGGCGGCGGCGCGGGCGGCGGCCTCCGCCCGGTCGGCGGGAATCCCGGACCGGGCGGAGTGGGCGACCTGCGCCTCGATGTACCCGGGCGGCGCGACGACCCCGGCCCTCGCGAGCAGCCCCTCGGTCACCTGCGCGCCGCCGGGGCGGTCACGCGGCCACCAGAAGCCGTCGAGATCGACGGCGGCACGGGCGCGGGCCCGGTCGGGGTCGGCGCGGGCGTACTCGACCGCGACGATGCCCCCGAGGGAGTGGCCGACCACGACGGCCTCGGGCACCCCGTGCGCGTCGAGGGTGTCGGCGAGGTGCTCGACCACCGTGGAGAGGGTCCACGGGGAGATCGAGGGCGAGCCTCCGTGCCCGGGAAGGTCGACGGCGAGGACCCGGTGACCCGCGGCGGCGAGCAGCGGTGCCGCGAAGTCCCAGTCGTGGAGCGAACGTCCGTAACCGTGCAGAAGAACCAGCTGGGGGCCGTCGCCCCCGAAGTCGTGTACGCGTAAGGGAGTCATCGCCCGCCACCCTAGGGGGTGTCTTGTGCCGCTTCGCTCACGGATTCGAACGGACTACTGCTCCCAGGCCGCCGCGCCGCGCAGGAGGTGGTGGTCGGACATGCCCGGCGGGCAGGGCAGCGCGTCCCCGCGCACGGTCTTGAACCACTCGTAGCCCAGGAAGACGTAGTCGATCTTGGCGGATGCGGCCGTGTGCGGCGAGCAGGCCGGGCTGGCCGTCGCCTCGCCGCTGCGGCAACGGGCCGCCGTCTGCGGGCAGTCGACGTCCGTGAAGTGCTCCTTGTCGTTCTCGTCGGCCTCCTGGAACCGGCCGGTGGAACCCGTTCCGTGGTTGTAGAGGGAGTTCATGTCGGCGTGCCCCGGCACCTGGTTGAAGTCCCCCGCCAGGACCACGGGCTCCCCCGCCGACCTGCCGGCCTCGACGAGCCTCGCCACCTCGGGGACCTGCACGGCCGTGGCCGCGTCACTGGGGTCGACGTGGGTGTTGCAGGCGCGGACCACGCGGGCGTCCAGCTCGGCCCGCGCACAGAGCAGAATGCGGTCCTCCGTGTCCTTCGTGGGCGCCTCGGGGAGGAACGTGACGCTCCGCGTCCCCGCGACGATCGAGCCCGCGCCCTTGGAGAAGATCGCGAGCCCGAAGCGCCGGTCGACCGGGTCCCACTGGTCGCACCCGGAGGCGGAGGGCAGCGACGCGCCCCACACGGTGCCGTAGGAGTCCTCGCCGGTACGCCCCGCGAGGGCGTCGCGGATCAGTTTCCACTGTCCGTAGCAGAGCTCCTGAAGCATGATCAGGTCCGTGTCCCAGGCGTCGATCTCCTGCACCAGACCGGAGACCCACGCCGACCTGGCCGCGTCGGTGGCCTCCGGCAGCGGGCACTTCGCCCCGCACACGTTGTACGAGACGAAGCGCAGCTCCGGCGCGGTCCGCGGGGTGACCTCGTCGGCCTGGGCCGGTCCGGTCCCCGCACCGAGGAGCAGACCTATCGAGAAGAGCGCGGCGAGCAGCGCTCTGAACGACGCGCGCATGGGCACGTCCTTTCATGATCGGCAACGGACGGCGCATCCTCGCACAGGACGCAGAATCCCCGCCGGGCTCGCCCGGCGGGGATTCTGCGTCATCGGGACGTCACGACGACTGGTCGTACAGCGCCGCCCGCAAGTAGGCGATCAGCTCGTCCCCCGGTACCTCCGTCCAGTCCGTCCCGGGTACCCCGACGCGCACGACCTCATAGCGTCCCTCCTCCGGCTCGCGCACCAGAATCTGGCGGCTCATCCAGTGCATCGGGTCCACCCGCAAGCGGACGGCGCGGTGGGTCATCGTGGGGAACGTGTTCCGCAGCACCTCGTCCGCATGGAGGCGGCGCAGAAGGTTCCGCTGCCCCTCGTAGTACGAGGACGACAGAAGGTCGGCCCACTGAGCGGCAGTGGGTTCTCCAGCTTCGAGCGCCCTCGTGAAGTCGTCGAGGGTCAGGAAGTCGAATCTCGCCTTCAACTCGTCCGACGGCACGCCCTCACGCCACGCGGCGATCGCCTCCACAAGCGTTCCGAGATCGTCCGTGGAGCCGATGTCCCAGCCGCACTCGGGAATGTGGACGCGCAGCCGGAACAGGCGCTCCTCCGCCGCGGTGTCGACCGACAGGTAGCCCCTCGCCGTATCGATACAGACGGCGTCCGTCTCCCACGGCTCGATGCCGATGTCACGGCCGCGCAGCTCCGCCGCCTGGCGGGCGGCCGCCGCGAGGCCACCCGCGGCGGTCACGTCCGGGTACAGATCCTCCTCATGGGAATCCATGGAGTTCATGTCCGCCTCCTCAGCAGTGGCAGTAGCCAATGACCGAACCCTTCACCTTGGGCATGTCCCCCTTCAACACCGACAGGTCCGGCATGTCCATCCGAGGTGCCAGCTCCATGGCCCCGTTCGGTCCTGTCGGTGTGTAGAAGTTGATCGAACTCCATGGGCGCTGGCCGTTGACGAGCGCCCTCGCGATCATCGACATCTCGTAGTCCGTGGCCTTTCCGTGCTCGCCGGCGATCAGACCGCGCTGCGCGGCCTTCACGAAGCCTCCGAGTTCGGTAAGCCCCGTCATGTTGATGTGCAGCGTCACGCTCGGGTCGGCGATGGCCATCTCGGCGATCCGGGCGAAATCGGCCGGGGACGCGATGGAGAAGGTGGCGAACTCGTTCGCCCTGGCCCACTCGTCGAGCGCGCCGCCCCGCTGCCACCCCAGGGCCACGTTGCAGTTGTGGACGAGGACGGGGGTGGCACCCGCCAGTACGAAGAACGTGTGCAGGTCGTCGACCGTGAGGTCGTGGACCGTGCGAGGAGTCAGACCCGAGCGGTCCAGGAGAGCGGTCACCGCCCGGACGGAGCCATCGGGAGTGCGCAGGCGATCACCGACGGTCAGGTCGGAGACCAAGGTCCACCCACGCTTCACCACGTAGAACTTGTGACCGGCGGTGCTGGACAGCTTCCCTCCGCCGGCGACGGTGATGTCCACCAGCCGCCGGGTGTCGTGCGCGAAGGTGTCGGTGACCCGGCGGGCCTCCACCCGGCCGGAGGCCGGGTCCGTGGCCTTGACGAGGTCCCCCACGGCCACCCGGCTGATGGGCCGCTGCGAGCCGTCCGCCATCAGCACCCGGGTAGTGCCGGGGAAGCTGTTCACCTTGCAGGCGGTGTACAGGTCCTCGTGGGCGTTGACCATGGCGTTGAGCTTGGCGAGCGTCCCGGGGTCCAGATCCAGGGCGTTGAGGGCCCTGAAGGCGTCACGTACGCCGACGCCCGTCTTCATGGCCGCGTCGAGGGCACGGATCCCCTCGAAGACCTTGCCGAACGCCTTGCCGGGGATGAAGTTGCTCGCCGCCCAGCCGCAGGCGCTCGCGCTGCCGTGCCAACAGTCGACGAAGTCCTGGACCAGAACCGCCTTGATGAGCTTGTAGGTGAGGGTCTCCTGGATGAGCTCCAGCTTGGAGAAATACCGGGTGACGTCCTTCTTCAGGCCCGGGATGCGCTTGCTCTCGACGAGCAGGGTGTCGGCCCTCGGGCAGCTGCCCGCGCCGGTGGCCGCCTCGGGGTCGGTGCAGAGGAAGAAGTCGACCACCGCGCTGAAGGTGACCGTGAAGGTGGTGGTGCAGCCCTCGAAGCCGACGGTGATCACGCAGGGCTCATGCTGCTTGGCGTCGGTGATCTCGACGGTGTCCTCGTTCACGACGTACCACGTGCCGCCGACCCCGGTTCCCGCGCCGGTCGAGACCTGCTGGTTCGCGGAGTTGCGCAGAGCCTCGTCGACAGCCTTCTGCGCGTCCTTGGCGTACTTCAGTGCCTCCTTGGCGGCTTCCTCCGCTTCGGTGGCGGCGGTGGCGGCACGGGTTGCGGCGGCGCGTGCGTCCTTGGCTGACTGTTCGGCCGCGGCCGCGGCCTCACGGGCCGCCTGGGCGTCGAGGGCGGCCTGGTCGGCGGAGTCGCGGGCCTGCCTGGCATAGCCCTCGGCGCGCCCGGCCGCCTGGTCGGCGGCTGCGGCGTCCGCAGCGGCCTTGCGGTCGTACTCGACGGTGCGGGCCAGGGACTGCGTGGCCTTCGCGGCGGCCACGGCGGCGTCGGCCGCGTAGCCGAGGGCCTCCTTGGAGTAGGTGCGGGCGGTCGCCGCGTGTCCGGCGGCGTTGGCCGCGTGCTGGTAGGCGATCTTCGCGTCGCCGGCCGCCTGGTCGGCGAGATTCTTGGCAGCCGCGGCCTCAGCCTGCGCGTTCTTGGCGTGGGCGTCGGCAACGGCCTTCTGCTGGTCGGCGATCGTCTTGGAGGCTTGCCCGGTCAGCACGACCAGGCCTGCGGCCGAGTCGGTGGTGGCGTAGGGCGAGCCGAGCTGGATCGCGTCGTTGGCGGGCTTGGCGACCTGTACGGCGGCGTTGCCCGCGTCCACGGCGGCCTGAGCGGTGACGTACGCGAAGCCCGCAGCCTTCGCGGAGGCC
Organism: Streptomyces sp. NPDC051822; assembly: GCF_044452745.1. Lineage (NCBI taxonomy): Bacteria > Bacillati > Actinomycetota > Actinomycetes > Kitasatosporales > Streptomycetaceae > Streptomyces > Streptomyces sp. NPDC051822. The sequence goes on from NZ_JBITBZ010000001.1 coordinate 563,618, forward strand.
GCCAGAGCCTTGGCGGCCTCCCTGCTCGCCGCGTCCGCTTCCGCCTTGGCGGTCCTGGCCAGCGCCTCCGCCTCCTCTGCCAGTCTGACGGCGGCCGTGGCCTCCGCGGCGGCGTGCGCGGATGCCTGGATGGCGTCTGCGGCGGCGCTGGTCGCGGTCTTCACCGCGGCGTCGGCCTTCAACTTGGCGGCCTGGGCGGCGTCCGCGTTCGCGCGGGACCGCTTGGCGGCGGCCTCGGCACGGGTGGCCGCGGCGTCCGCCTCGGCGGCTGCCTCACTCGCGGCGTCCGCGGCGGTACGGGCCCGGCCCGCGGCGGCCTCGGCGTTGTTCGCGTACGTGTTGGCCGCGTCCGCCGCCGCCCTGGACTCCTGGGCGCTTTCGTCGGCCTCGTGAGCCTGCGCGTACGCCTTCTTGGCGTCCGCCTTGGCGCGGGCCGCGTCCGCCTTCTGGGCGGCGTCCCACGCGTCGGCGTTGAGGTCACGGGCGTTGTCGCGCGCCTTGACCGCGTCGTTCTTCCGCGCGACCGCCGTCGACTCGGCTGCTTCGGCCTTCTCCTTGGCGTCCTGGGCATTCTCCGCTTCGGTCTGGGCGGTCTTCTTGTGCTGGGCCGCTTCGTTCTGCTTGGTGGCGGCGGTGTCCTTCTCCGCCTTCGCCTTGGCCTCCTCGGCCTCGGCGGCAAGCCGCTTGGCGTGCGCGTCCGCGGCGGCGGCCTTGGCGTCGCCCTCCGCCTTCAGCGCGACGGCGAGCTTGGCCTCCGCCGTCTCCTTGTCCTTCTTGGCGTTGTCGCGGTGCAGCCTGGCCCCGTCGGCCGCCGCCTTCGCCTGCAGTTCGGCCGTGCGCGCGGCCTCCTTGCGGAACTCGGCGTTGACCTGGGCGGTCTGGGCGAGGGCGCGCTGTGCGATGGTCGCGCTGTCGCCGGCCGCCGCCCTCGTCGCGGCCTCGGCGGTCTCGCCCGCCTTGACCATCGCCGTCAGCGCGGCGACGGCCCCCTTGGTGACCTGGGCCTTCTGCTGGCCGACCAGGAGACCACGGCCGCGCGGGGCGCCGGCGGCGTCCGCGATGCCGTACGAGGCCTGCACGGCCGCGTCGGAGGAGACGGCCGACTTCTTGGCGGTCTCCAGCTGAGCCTTGACCGTGGCCAGATGCTTCTTCGCCGCCGCCTGGGCGTCGACGAGGCCCTTCTTCGCCGCGTCGAACTGCCCCTTCTCCGGGTACGAGAGGCTGTCGGTGCCCTTGTGGCCGGACGGCTTGACCAGGAACTTCTGGGCACTGGTGCCCTTGCAGTCCCACAGCCGCGTGTCCGTGCTCTTGGTGAAGGCGCTCAGGTCCAGGCACTTGCCGGTGGTCAGGCTCTTCAGCGGCGAGGCGGCGCGGACATCGCCCTTCCACGACTGGCCCTTGGTGCTTTGACTTCCGCTCCCCGGCCTAAAGGCCGGGGATTCCTACCACGGTCGTCTGACCGTCTCGGGGGGTTCCTGCTTCTCCGCGCTGCGCCGGGACAAGTCCCGGTCTTACCCGCGCTCGACAGGCTGACACCGCCAGTCCGGCGGCCTTGGCGACGTTGACCGCCGCATTGATGTCCCGGTCCAGCCATACGCCGCACGCCTGGCACTGCCAGATGCGGACGTGCAGCGGTTTGGGGCCGTCCTTGACGCCGCACTGCGAGCAGACCTGAGAGGTCGGCTCGAAGCGTCCGATGCGTACGAAGGTGCGCCCGTACCGGACGGCCTTGTATTCCAGCATCGCGAGGAACGCGGACCATCCGGCGTCATGGACGGACTTGGCCATCCGTGTACGGGCGAGTCCCCTGACCGCCAGGTCCTCAACGGCAACCGCTTGGTTCTCGCGGATGATCTTCGTTGAGAGCTGATGGTGGAACTCGCGCCGCGCGTCGGCCACCCGCGCGTGAGCGCGGGCGACCTTGATGCGCGCCTTGGCCCGGTTGCTGGAGCCCTTGGTCTTACGGGACAGTCGTCGCTGTTCCCGCTTGAGTTTCTTCTCCGCCCGGCGCAGGAAGCGCGGGGACTCGATCTTCGTGCCGTCCGAGAGGATCGCGAAGTGGGTGAGTCCCAGGTCGATACCCACCTCGGGCGTAGCCTCGGGCAGATCGCCGGTGCCGGTTTCCACGACGAAGCTCGCGAAGTACCTGCCGGCCGCGTCCTTGACCACGGTCACCGTGGACGGGACCGAGGGCAGTGCGCGGGACCACTTCACCCGTACATCGCCGATCTTCGGAAGAGACAGGTCCCCGCCCGGGGTGATCTTCCATCGGGCGTTCGCGGTGAACCTGACGGCCTGCCGGTTGTCCTTGCGGCTCTTGAACCGAGGTGCGCCCATGCGCGGGCGCTTGCCCGTGAGGCTGTCGAAGAAGTTCTGGTAGGCGGTGTCCAGGTCCCGAAGGGACTGCTGAAGGACCACGGCGGACACCTCGCCGAGCCAGGCCCGTTCGTTGGTCTGCTTGGCCTCGGTGATCAGCAGCCTGGACAGGTCCCCGGCCTTCGGGAACGCCTGGCCTGCGGTGCGGGCGGTCTCACGAGCGCGAAGCGCATCGTTGTAGACCACCCGCGCACACCCGAACGCCCTGGCCAGCGCGGAACGCTGGGGACCGTTCGGGTACAGGCGGAAGCTGTACCGAAGCTGCATGCCAGCCACCGTATTACGGCTGGTTCATGGCCGAGTATCAGAACATTCGTACTGGTAGGCAGTCGTCGTACGAGTGGATGAGCGTGGTCGAGAGTTGAACAAACCTGGTTTGAGCCGCAAGGAAGGCGTCCTTCACAGTGAACCAGGGCAGGCAGGGTGACCTGGGCGACGTTCACAGTGAGCCGGCATCACGACATGGCGAGGCCGTCCTTCCCCGTGGCGGTGCCGTCTCCCCGACCGCCGATGACGTTGCGCGCGTCGGCACGGGATGGTCAGTCCCCGACGCACGCGACGCTACTTAACCCCGAGTAAACATCGCTCGGCAAGAGTTGACCGGAAGTCCGTTACGCGGAACCGGGATCCGCTGACCGGTGACCTCGTCGCGCGGTACGGCTCCGCAGGGCGAGGACGACGCTCGCGACGGTCGCGGTGACGGCGGTGACCGCGAGGACGAGCAAGCCGGGGTTGACCCACCACGGGACGATCTCCTCGCCCGCGCACACCAGGCTGACGGGGAGCGCGCTGCTGGAGTCGGGGACGGCCTTGTGCCCCGCGTTGAACCAGCATGCGTCCTCCGGGAAGAGGAACGGCAGGTAGGACATGCCGTACACGTGCAGCGCACCGCCCGCGACGTACGCGAGCCCGGCGACCCACGCCGCCTTCTTGGCGGGCGTACGGCTGGGGCGGGGCGGGTCGGGCTGCGGGAGGTCGTTGCCACGGCGGGCCCGGACGAGTCCGACGTAGGTGATCCCCGCCCAGGCCGGCAGGCCGATGGCGAGGACCATCATCCCTATGAGGGTCGCCATGGTCAGCGACCGATACGCCCCTCGGCGGCGGCCCGCACGAACGCCGTGAAGGCGGCCGGGCCGGTGAGGAAGGCGGGGCCTTCGGGGTTCTTGGAGTCCCGGACGGCGACGTGAGCGGTGAGGTCGGCGACCTCGATGCATTCGCCGCCGTTGGGGCCGCTGAAGGACGACTTACGCCAGGCGGCGGCGCCGAGCGGGGCGCATTCGACGCAGTCGCCGCCACTGGAGCCGCTGTAGGACGACTTACGCCACCGCAGGTCCTGGCTGGTGCCCATACCGTTCCTCCATCACGCGTTCGATCAGCCCCGGCGAGTCCTCTCGGGAGAGTGCCGAGGCCTGCAGCCGAGCGTAGCCGACGGAACGCTCCCTGATCACTTGCGGATTGGCGGTCATATGGCCCGAGTCGTAGCTCTCCGCATAGAAGAGGTCCGGGTCGTCGTCGAAGCGCAGAACATTGAACGAACCCATCATCGCCGCGTGCTGCCCCACCTCGAAAGGAAGCACCTGCACCTGGATCCACGGATGGTCCAGAAATCCCAACGAGTGGGCGAGTTGGTTTCGCATGACCTCGGCACCACCGATCTCCCGGTACAGCACCGCCTCGTCCAGCACGACACACAACACCGGCGGGTGTTCCCGTTCCAGGATTCGCTGACGCTCCATCCGGGCCGCCACCAGCTCCTCCAGCCGCTGAGGGTTCTCGACGCTCAGCACCGCTCGGGCGTATTCGGGCGTCTGGAGCAGGCCGTAGACCAGTTGCGACTGGTACGTCGAGATGAACGTCGCCTTCGCTTCCATTTCCGCGTACGGCTGGAACCACGTCGGCAGCTGGCTCTTCAGCACCAGCCCCACGAGCCGCGAGAAGACCCCACCCGTCAGCAGCGCCGCGTCGAGCCGCTCCGAGAACTGGCGCGTCGGGACCTTCTTCGCCGTCTCTATCTGACCGATGAGCGAGGCCGTGCAGTAGAGGATCGAACCCAACTCCGCCTGGCTGAGGTTCGCCTCCTCTCTCAGGCGACGAAGCTCGGATCCGTAATAGTCCAGCGGCGAGGCACTCGGATCCAGGTTGCGGATGTTGACCACGGCCAGGTCACCCCCAAGCTCACGCGGTGAGGCGTTGCGTTCAGTCCGTAGCCGAGCGTAACGAAGCGACCCCACTCTGGTGGCATGAATCAGACAACGGACCTCTATCCAGCGGCTCTTGCGACGAGCTACCGCATGGGCTTCACCGTCGGTGAGCACTCCGCCGGTCACATGCGCCGCATCCTCCGCATGTTCCTCACGCGTTGGGAACTCGACCGCCTCGCCGCCCCGGCGACCCTCGCGCTCACCGAGCTGGTCGCGAACGTCGTCCGGCACGTGCCGGACCGGCGGTGCTCCGTGCTGATGCTGCGCGAGCCGTACGGGCTGCGGGTCGAGGTCACGGACGCCGTCCCAGGGGCCCTGATCGCGAAGCTTGCCGGCCCGCTGGAGGAGCGCGGACGGGGACTCGCGCTCGTGGAGGCCGTGACGGACCGGTGGGGGGCCGACGAGACGGCCGGCGGCAAGACGGTGTGGTTCGAGTGCGACGCCTAGGGGGCGCGTAGGGCACGATGGGCGCCCGTAGCCGCGTACCCGCCAGTAGGAGTCACCATGTCCGTGCCCGCGCCCGAGATCCTTGCCGCCTTCGAGGCCGCGAAGGGGTTCATGCCCGCCGGGGAGGGGCTCGCGCTGTACGAGGCGGCCTCGGAGGCCGCGAAGCTCGGGCTGCCGCTCCTTGAGGTCGGCACGTACTGCGGGCGTTCGACGATCCTGCTCGCGGACGTGGCCCGGCAGGCGGGGACGGTCGCGGTGACCGTCGACCACCACCGGGGCAGCGAGGAGCAGCAGCCGGGGTGGGAGTACCACGACGAGTCCGTGGTCGACCCCGAGGTGGGGCTCATGGACACGCTCCCCACCTTCCGCCGGACGCTGCGCAAGGCAGGCCTTGAGGAGCACGTCATCGCCGTGGTCGGGCGGTCGCCGCAGGTCGCGAAGGTGTGGGGCGGGCAGCTCGGCCTCGTGTTCATCGACGGCGGGCACACCGACGAGCACGCCACGAACGACTACGAGGGCTGGGCCCCCAAGGTCGCCCCCGGGGGCCTGCTCGTCATCCACGACGTCTTCCCGGACCCGGCGGACGGCGGCCAGGCCCCGTACCGGATCTACCTCCGCGCGGTCGAGTCGGGCGACTTCGAGGAGATCTCGGTCACCGACTCGATGCGGGTGCTGCGCCGCCGCTGAGCACGGGAGGTCAGTACAGCGAGGTCACGTACAGGCAGTTGGTGTAGGAGTAGCCCGGTTCGATCTTCGCCTTGCTCGACTTCGTGTCACCGGCCGAGGAGATGCCGGCGGCCCGCTTCTGGAGGAAGTGGTAGTCGCCGGCGGGCAGCAGCAGGGTCGCCTTCGGGTACTTCGAGGCCGGTCCCGTGCAGGCCTTGATCTTGGGCGAGTTGACCAGCAGCGGGGTCTTGTACTTCGTGCAGGTCCCGCACGCCTTCAGGGTGACCTTGCCGGTCATCGGGCCCGTGTAGAGCAGCTCGACCTCGCCGGGGCCGTCGTTGCTCACCACCATCACCATCCGGGCGCCGCCGGGGACGTCGGCCGGGGGCAGCTTCTTCCCGGCGTCGGCCTCCTCCTCGGCGATCTCGGCGGCGATGGCGATGGAGCGGGCGTGCGCGGCCTGCGGGCTCGTCGGGTAGTCCTTGGCGTACGCCGTCATAGTGTCGAGCGCGCTCTTGAAGTCCTTGTCCTTGAACTGGTCCGTCCCGCAGGCGAAGTCGCCCTTCTGGACCGCCGCGGCGACCTGGTCGCCGGCGTCCTCAAGTGAGGGGTCCGGCATGCCGTCGAGGGAGGCGCTGATCACGTGCAGCTCGGCGGTGGTGTCGCAGGGCTCGGCGCTCCCGGCGAGGGCGGCCGACCGGGTCTTGATCGACGCCTCGACGGCCGGAGCGACGCGGGCCGCGTGGCTCGACTTCGGGAAGTCGCCGAGGAGCTTGTTGAAGCTCTCCCTGGCGTTCGGGGTGGACGTCGCCACGCCGAGCGCCGCCGCCCCGCACTCGTAGAGCGAGTGGGCCAGCGGCTCGTCGGTCTTGGCGGGCCGGGTGCCGAGGAGGGTCTTGTCGACCGTGTCCGGGAGCCCCCGCAGGTGCGTGAGCTGCGGGACGGCCGCGCAGTACTTCTTCTCGGTGTACGGGGCGGAGAGCGTCTCGTAGTACGTGTCGAGCCGTGCGGGCACGAGCTTCCCCGCCCGCGATCCCGCGTGCTTCGTCCCGAGGTCCTGGTAGGCGGTGAGTGCCTTGCGGAAGGTCGGCTCGGCCTTGTCGAAGGGGAGACCTTCGGCGGACTTCACGAGTGCGTCGGCGGCGGCGAGCTGTTCGAGCAGGGCCTGCTGCTTCGCCTCGTCGCGGGCGGAGCCGTACGCGAGCGAACCGCCCGCGGGCACGGCGAGCAGCACGAGCGCGAGCGGCAGTGCCAGGCGGCGGAAGCCGGCGCCGATCCGCAGGGTCGCGCGCAGCCCGCGCCTGGCCCCGTCGGCGGCGACGGAGAGCAGGAAGACGCCGTAGCCGACGAGGAGCCCCTGGGGCACGCCGTCGACGTCGGCGGGGAGCGCCATCACGAGCAGGGCGGCGGTGGCGATCCAGCAGAGCGCGGCGCCGACCCAGTTGCGCAGGAGGACGTAACCGAGGCCCAGGCAGGAGAGGTTGAGCAGGCCGATCATGGCGGCCTGCGCCGGGTTCGCCTCCCCGCGCGGCTGGGCGGGCGGCTGCGCGGGCGGCTGACCGCCGTAGCCGGGGGGCGGACCGTAGCCGGGCGGCTGACCGCCGTAACCGCCCTGCGGCGGACCGTAGCCGGGCGGGGTGCCGGGCGGCGGCGTGGCTCCCGCCCCCGCCTCCGCCCAGCCGGAACCGGGCGCGGGACCGGGCGCGGGACCGGGCTGGGGTACGGGGCCGGGCGCGGCGCCCTGTGGGGCGGCGGCCGCGGCGGCCGGAGCCCCGAAGGCGAGCGTGGGCGGCCCGGCGACCGGGGCCGGAGCCACGGGCGGGGCCGGAGTCACGGGAGGCACGGGTGCGGGCGGTGCGGGCGGTGCGGCCGGAGCGGCAGGAGCGGCAGGAGGCACCGGTGCAGCCGGTGCAGCCGGTGCAGCCGGTGCAGCCGGTGCAGCCGGAACGGGCGCGGCCCAGGGACGGTCATCGATCGGCTCAGGACGGGCGTCGTTCGGCTCAGGACGGGCATCCGTCGGCTCCGGCCGAGCATCATTCGGTTCGGGACGGGCGTCGTTCGGTTCGGGACGTGCGTCGGTCGGTTCTTCCCCCACCACGGTTCCCCCTCGTGGTCCATGCGCGGTGACACGCCACCGTCGCCTCTTCCCCCCTACCCTTCACGGTTCGCTCACACGCGTCCACCGATCCGCGAAGCCGGTGACCAACCTGCGACCTATCCCTGCGCGGTTTCTCCTTTCCAAGGCCCTAAAGTCGCGGGCGTGCCGTACGACCACCGGAACACCGCCCGCCGTACCCTCGCCCTCGCCCTCGCCGCCACGGGCTGCTGCGCCGTGCTCGCCGGGTGCGGGGCCTCCCAGGCCTCGCCGCCGACGGGGAAGTCCGGGCAGAGCCCGCAGTCCCCGACGACCGGGCACGCGAGCGCGACCGCGTCCCGGCCCCCCGCGGCCTCCGCCTCGCCCGAGCCGGCCCGCTCCCTCGCCGGGCGGACCGTCGTCATCGACCCCGGTCACAACCCCGGAAATTTCCGTCATTCCACGGAAATCAACCAGAAGGTGAACATCGGGACCAACCGCAAGGAGTGCGACACCACCGGCACCTCCACGAACGCGGGATACACCGAGGCGTCGTTCACCCTCGACGTCTCCCACCGGCTCCGCGACCTCCTGACCGCCCGCGGCGCCACCGTCGTCCTCACCCATGACGCCGAGCGCCCCTATGGGCCGTGCATCGACGAGCGGGCGCGGATCGGCAACGAGGCCCGCGCCGACGCCGTCGTCTCCGTCCACGCGGACGGTTCCGCCGTCGGCCACCGCGGATTCCATGTGATCCTTCCCGCATCCGTGCGCGGGGGCTCCGCCGACACCGCGAAGATCGTCGGCCCCTCCCGTGAGCTGGGCGAGCGGATCGCCGACCGGTTCGCCCGCGCCACCGGAACGGCTCCCTCCAACTACCTGGGCGACGGTACGGGGTTGGACGTCCGCGACGATCTCGGCGGACTCAATCTCTCAACCGTCCCCAAGGTGTTCGTCGAATGCGGCAACATGCGTGACCCGAAGGATGCGACGCTGCTCACGTCGGCGACGTGGCGGCAGAAGGCGGCCCAGGGGATCGCGGACGGCATCGCCACCTACCTCAAGGGGTAGAACCGGCGGGCGATAGATTCGCTCCGTACGATGGGGCCTCCCCCGTGCCATGAACTTGAGCGCCACCCCGACGCGACGACCGACGACCGACGAAGGACTTCTTACGTGAATATCCGCTCCCTCACCCGAGGCGATGGCGTGCTGATCGGTGCAGCGGTGGTGCTGTTCATCGCCTCGTTCCTCGGCTACGCCGGCTGTGACGGCCCGGCGTCGTTCTGCGACGGCTTCGACTCCCCGAACTCGTGGGAGGCGTCGCCGCTCGGCTGGGGCTCCTTCTTCCTCGGCATCGCCGGCGTGGCGCTCGTCGTCGCCTCCCGCGCCCTGCCGCAGCAGCGCAAGGTGGCCGGTCTCGAGCTCGGCCAGGTCGGCACGGCGTTCACCATCGCCTCGGCCTGGACCCTGCTCATGTGGATCTTCGAGGCGAACAGCGCCGGCGCCGGTCTGATCCTCGGCCTGATCGCCTCCCTGGTCGCGGCCGGTGCCGCCGTGGCCGGTCCGCTGGTCCCCGCCCTCAAGGGCCCGCTCCTCCCCGCGCCCAAGCCGGCGGCCCCGCAGCCGTACGGCATGCAGCCCGGCCAGCCCGGCCAGCAGGGCGTCCCCGGCGGCTACGGCTACCCGGGCGTGCAGCAGCAGCACCAGCCGTACGGCGGTCCGCAGGATCCCTCGCAGGGTGCGGGCCAGCCGTTCGGCGCGCAGGTCGGCGCCCCGCAGCAGCAGGCCCCGCACCAGCCGGAGCCGCAGCAGCAGGCCCCGCAGGCGCAGCCGGCCGGGGACTTCGCGCCGTTCTGGTTCGCCGTCCCGGTCGCCCGCCCGCTGTACGCGGAGGACGGCTCGCAGGCGCCGATCGCCGAGCTGGCCCCGGGTACGTGGTACCTGGCGGTCGAGCAGCGCGGTGCCGCTCTGGTGGCGCAGACGCAGGACGGCCGTCGCGGCGTCCTCCAGGACACGACGGGCATCCAGCGCGGCTGATCCCGCCGTACCCCGTACGCACGGCCCCTCGTCCGGAATCCCTTCCGGGCGGGGGGCCGTTGCCGTACAGTCCCCGCAACACCCGAACTGACGGACCGTCAGAAAGGATGCGGGGCATGCGACTCGGACTCGCCCTCGGCTACTGGGGCCGCGGCCCCTCCCCCGCCCATCTCGACCTCGCCCGCGAGGCCGAACGGCTCGGCTACGACTCCGTGTGGACGGCCGAGGCCTGGGGCTCCGACGCCTTCACGGCGCTCACCTGGATCGCCGCCCACACCAGCCGCATCAGGCTGGGCACCGCCGTCGCGCAGATGGCGGCCCGCGCCCCCACCACCACCGCGATGCACGCCCTCACGCTCGACCACCTCTCCGGCGGGCGGGTCCTGCTCGGGCTCGGCCTGTCGGGGCCCCAGGTCGTCGAGGGCTGGTACGGGCGCCCCTTCCCCCGCTCCCCGCTGACCGCGACCCGCGAGTACGTGGACGTGGTCCGCCAGGTCCTGCGCCGCGAGGGCCCCGTCCGGCTCGACGGGCGCCACCACTCCCACCCGTACACCGGGGCGGACGGCACCGGCCTCGGCAAGGCGCTCAAGCCGATCACCCACCCGCTCCGGTCCGACGTCCCCGTCCTCCTCGGCGCCGAGGGCCCCAGGAACATCGCGCAGACCCTCACCATCGCCGACGGCTGGCTGCCGCTGTACTGGACGCCCGACCGCTGGGCCGAGGTGTACGCCCTGCCGGAGGCGCTCCCCGAGGGCTTCCTCGTCGCGCCCATGGTCCGCGCCCGGCTCTGCGAGGACGTGGCGGCCGGGCTGCTGCCGGTCAAGGCGATGCTCGGCTTCTACATCGGCGGCATGGGGCACGCGGCCCGCAACTTCCACGCCGACCTGATGGGGCGGATGGGGTACGAGAAGGAGGCCCGGCGCATCCAGGAGCTGTTCGCGGCCGGGCGGCGCGAGGAGGCCGTACGCGCGGTGCCGGACGCCTTCGCGGACGAGATCTCCCTCGTCGGCCCCCGGCGGCGGATCGCCGCCCGCCTGGAGACATGGCGGCGGGGCCCGGTGACGGACCTCCTCGTCACGTCACCGGACCCCGACACGCTCCGGCTCCTCGCGGAGCTCAACGCCTGACCGGTCAGCCGCCGCTGAGCTGCGAGGCGCTCGGCACCTTGTCGACGACCTCGGCGCCCGCGCTCTTCCCCGCGTCCTTGACGCTGTTGATGACACCCTCGAAGGCGCCGACGTCCGCGTCGCCCACCTCGCCCTTGCGGAGCTTCGTCCCGAGGTCCTTGAGCGACTCGATCCCGGCCGTGAGCGGCGCGACCGCCTTCGAGAGCAGCGGGTCGCCCTTGGCGTTGTTCGTCGCCGCCTTGAGCCGGTTGTAGGTGAACGCGCCCGCGAGGCCCGCCTTCACCAGGGCGAAGGTCCGGCCGTCCGCGCCCTTCTTGAACTTGCCCGCGCGGTACGGCTTCACGATCCACTGGTACGTGGCACCCGCGGCCAGACCGGCGTTGGCCACGAACCGCGTCTTCGCCAGCCTCTGCTGCTCGAAGCTCGCGGACGCCGTCGGGGTCGGGGCGCCGCTCACGCTCTGGGCCTCGCCGTCGCCTCCGCAGGCGGCGGTGGTCAGGAGCAGGGTGCAGGACAGCAGCAGCGCCACGACACCGCGCGAAAGACTTCTGGGCACGACGGGACCTCCCTGGGGTGATGGCGTCAGCCTCACCCGGGGCCCGGGCACCCGCCACCCGGACGACTCCGTACGAGTGCGGGCACGGGCACGCGCGAAGGCGGGGGCGCCCTTGCCCGCTCAGGCCTCGCAGCAGTCAGGTTCGAGGCCCGTCGGGAGGCGCTCGCCGCCGAAGACGGCGCCCGTCGCCTCTTCGCCGCCCAGGGCCGCGACCGCGAGCAGCAGGGAGCCGGCGGTCCAGCTGGTCTGCTCCTCGGGCCAGAACGCCTTGCCGGCCCCCTCGTCGCCCTCGTCGCCCTCGAATACGTATCCCGTCCAGTACATGCCGTTCCCTGCCCGCAGGTGCTGGATGTCCTGGAGGATCGTGAGGGCGCGGTCGGACTCCCCCATCGCCCAGAGGGCGAGGGCGAGTTCGCAGCTCTCGCCGCCGGTGACCCACGGGTTGGGGATCACGCACCGCACCCCGAGGCCGGGCACGACGAACGCGTTCCAGTCGGCCTCGATCCTGGCCAGCGCGTCCGGTCCGGTGACCGCGCCGCCGAGGATCGGGTAGTACCAGTCCATCGAGTAGCGCGACTTGTCGAGGAAGCGCTCCGGGTGGCTGCGGATCGCGTGAGCGAGCGCCCCGGTCGCCAGCTCCCAGTCCGGCTGCGGCTCCTCGCGGGTCTCGGCGATGGCGAGGGCGCAGCGGAGCGCCTGGTGGATCGACGAACTGCCGGTGAGCAGCGCGTCGTCGACCGGGGTGCCGTCGGCCTCGCGCTTCCAGCCGATCTGGCCGCCGGGCTGCTGGAGCCCGAGGACGAACTCGACGGCGGCGTAGACGACGGGCCACATCCGGTCGAGGAAGGCGTCGTCGCCGGTCGACAGGTAGTGGTGCCAGACGCCGACCGCGATGTAGGCGACGAAGTTGGACTCGCGGCTCCGGTCGGTGACGTCGTCCGGGTCGCCGTCACGGTAGGCCGCGTACCAGGAGCCGTCGCCGTTCTGGTGCCGGGCGAGCCACTCGTAGGCGCGGGTGGCGGCGGCGTGCTCGCCCGCCGCGTCCAGGGCCATGGCGGCCTCGGTGTGGTCCCACGGGTCGAGGTGGTGGCCGCGGAACCACGGTATGGCGCCGTCCTCGCGCTGGACGGCGAGTATCCCGGTGACCGTCTCCGCGGCCTGCTCGGCGGTGAGGACGCCGGGCAGCACGAGGTGCTCGGCGATCCGCTCGGGACTCGTCACGCCTGCGCCTTGGGCAGGTGGGGCTTGGTCGCGTACGCCACGAAACTCTTGCCGACGACCGGGTTGAGCAGCTGCTCGGCGACCCGGGTCAGGGCCGGCTTCTTCATGATGTCCCAGACCAGGAGCTTGTGGTACGCCCGGACGGGCAGCGCTGCGTCCTTACCGTCCCTGCCCACTCCGAAGGCGCACTTCAGCCACCAGTACGGCGAGTGCAGCGCATGCGCGTGGTGGGTGCCGTACGGCCTGAGGCCGGCCTGCCGGATCTTGCCGAGGAGCTCGTCGGCCTTGTAGATGCGGATGTGGCCGCCCTCGACCTCGTGGTACGCGTCGGAGAGCGCCCAGCAGACCTTCTCGGGGCCGTAGCGGGGCACGGTGATCGCGATCCGGCCGCCGGGCTTGAGGACGCGGACCATCTCGGCGAGCACGCCCTTGTCGTCCGGGATGTGCTCCATGACCTCGGAGATGATGACGACGTCGAAGGACTCGTCGGGGAAGGGCAGGTTGAGGGCGTCGCCCTCCATCGCGGTGGCGGTCGCGCCCGCGGGGGCCTCCCCGGCCTCCTTCATGGCCGCGAACCACTTGGCGACCTCGCGGATCTCGTCGCCGTTCTGGTCGAGGGCCACGACCTGGGCGCCGCGCCGGTAGCACTCGAACGCGTGCCGGCCCGCACCGCAGCCCAGATCGAGCACACGGTCGCCGGGGGCGAGCGGGAAGCGGGTGAAGTCGACGGTCAGCACGGGGTCGTCCTGCTTTCGCGGTGGAAGGGTAGTTGTGGGCGGGCGCCGCCGCATGGTTGTGGGCAGGCGTTCCGCAGGGCGGAACGGGTGGGCACAACCCGACCACCGGGCCGCACCCGGCAACGACAGCGAACGGTCACCGGCGGACTCCGGCGCCCTGCGCGGCGACCGCCTCGCGGTACAGCTCGGCGGTGCCCTGCGCGGCCCGCGCCCAGGTGAACCGCTCAAGCACCCGGGCGCGCCCGGCCGCCCCCAGCCTGGCCCGAAGGCCCTCGTCGCCCAGCACCCGCCCGAGCGCGGCGGCAAGCGCCCCCGCGTCGCCCGGCGGCACCGCGAGGCAGGTCTCGCCGTCGGTCCCCGCGACCTCGGGGATGGCCCCGCCGGTGGTGGCGACGAGCGGGGTGCCCGTGGCCATCGCCTCGGCGGCGGGCAGCGAGAACCCCTCGTACAGGGAGGGCACGCAGGAGACCTGGGCGGAGCGGACCAGGTCGACGAGCTCGGCGTCGCTGATGCCCTTGACGAACTCGACGGCGCCGTCGAGCCCGTACCGCTCGATGGCGGCGGCGACCGGCCCGTCCTCGGCCCGCCTGCCGACGACGACGAGGTGCGCGACCGGGTTCTCGGTGCGGAGCTTGGCGAGCGCCTCGATCAGGTGGATCAGGCCCTTGAGGGGGACGTCGGCGCTGGAGGTGGTGACGATCCGGCCGGGCACCTCGGCGACGGCCGGGTCGGGGGACCAGAGGTCGGTGTCGGCGCCGATGTGGACGACCCGGATGCGGTCGTCGCGTACGCCGAGGTGGTCGACGATCTCCTGCCGGGAGGTGCCGGAGACGGTGAGGACCGACGGCAGCCGGCGGGCGACCCGCTTCTGCATGCGGGTGAAGGCGTACCAGCGGCGGACGGAGGCGCGGCGCTTCCAGTCGGCGGCGGCGTCGAGTTCGAGCTGCCGGTCGACCGTGATGGGGTGGTGGATCGTGGTGACGAGCGGGGCGCCGATCGCGCCCGGGCCGCCGAGGAGCCCGTACCCGAGGGTCTGGTTGTCGTGGACGACGTCGAAGTCCCCGCGGCGGGCGGCGAGCATGCGCCGGGCCCGCAGGGAGAAGGTGAGCGGCTCGGGGAAGCCGCCGGTCCACATGGTGGCGACCTCGAGACCGTCGATCCAGTCCCGGTACTCGTCGCGCTTCGGGGTCCGGAACGGGTCCGGCGAGCGGTAGAGGTCGAGACTGGCGATCTCGGTGAGCGGGACGCCCTCGTCGAGGGTGGGGTACGGCTGCGAGCCGATGACCTCGACGTGGTGGCCGAGGCGGGCCAGTTCACGGGAGAGGTGGCGGACGTAGACGCCCTGACCGCCGCAGAAGGGGTTTCCCTTGTACGTGAGGAGAGCGATCCGCAGCGGAGTGTCACCGGTCGCGGTGACGCCCTGGCGGGGGCCTGCCTCTATGGCCTCAGCGGTCATGCGCGACCCCCTTCGAGCGTGCGTTTCGCCGGAGCGTAACCGCTCGCGCTAATCTAGAACAAGTTACAGACTTGATCGTTCTTGATCTTCTGGCCTGATCTTCTTGATCCTTCAAGGAGGACAGAATCTACCGGCAGGTAGCCCCGTGGTGAGAGCCGGAACAGGTGATTCGCGCCACGGCGCCCACCCCGCCATACTGTCGCTCCCCACCGCACGGAACGGGACCCCATGACCGCAGACAACAGAGCGGACCACAGACCCGCGTCGCCGCCCCTCACGGAGCGCCAGGAGGCGCGGCGGCGCCGCATCCTGAACGCCAGCGCCCAGCTCGCGGCGCGGGGCGGCTTCGACGCCGTGCAGATGCGGGAGGTCGCAGAGGCGGCCGGGGTGGCGCTGGGGACGCTGTACCGCTACTTCCCGTCCAAGATCCACCTGCTTGTCGCGACGATGCAGGACCAGCTCCAGCACCTGCACACCACCCTGCGGAAGCGGCCGCCCGCCGGCACCGACCCGTCGGAGCGGGTCGCGGAGACCCTGATGCGGACCTTCCGCGCGCTCCAGCGCGAACCGCAGCTCGCCGACGCGATGGTGCGGGCCCTGACCTTCGCCGACCGCAGCGTGAGCCCCGAGGTCGACACGGTCTCCCGGCTGACGACCGCGATCATCCTGGACGCGATGGGGACGGAGCACCCCACACCGGAGCAGCTGTCGGCGGTCCGGGTGATCGAGCACACCTGGCACTCGGCGCTGATCACCTGGCTGTCCGGGCGCGCCTCGATCGCACAGGTGAAGATCGACATCGAGACGGTCTGCCGGCTGATCGACCTGACGGCGCCGGAGGCCGGCGGCAGGCGGGCCTGACGTACGCCGCCCGCGCCCCCGCGTGAGGGCGCGGGCGGCGCGCCGGCTCAGGGCTTCTGGTGCTTCGCGTTGTCCTTCGCGATGAGCGCGGCGCACGTCGGGCTGCTGTCCGCGCCGATGAACATGACCAGCTTGACCGGGCCGGTGGAGTGGTCGCTGGCGTTGAGCTGCCAGCCGCCCTTCTTGAGGGACTTGATCACCGAGCCGTTCTGCTCGGTGCTCCGCTCCTCCTGCCAGCCACCCTTGGTCAGGGCCGTGATCGTGGCGGCGTAGGCCTTCTTCGGGTCGGCGGCCTTCTCGACGTCGGCCGACCAGCTGACCATGCAGTCCTTGAGCTCCGGCGGCACCTCGTCGCCCGAGGAGTCCTTCGTGAACCCGGCCGCCGTGGCCGCGTCGGTCAGCTCCTTGGTGACGGCGGCCCCGTCCAGCTTCGCGTCACTCGAACCGCCGGAGCCGCCGGAGCCTCCCGCGCCGCCCGTGGCGGCCGAACCGGCGGAGGACGAACCGGCGGAGGACGAACCGCCCTTGTCCGTACCGCCCTCACTGCCACAGCCCGCGACCAGCAGCACCACACCGGCGGCCGCGGCCACCAACTTCAGCTTGCGCACAACACTCCCAAATCGGCCCGCACGAAGACCTTTTGCCCCCGCTGACAAGGGCACAGTTTTGCACGTGGGAACGAACTGCGTGTGCAAAGGCGCGTCGTGTCAGGGCTGTTCGCCGTCCTCGCTCTCCAGGACGTCCAGGTCCTTCTCGGTGAACTGCTTCATGCACGAGTCGTCCGACGCCTGGAGGGAGATCACCTCCAGACTCAGCGTCTGCCGCGAGCTGTGGTGACGCGCGAGCATCGTCCAGCCCCGCTTCTTGAGAGTGACCCCGACCATGGTGCTGCCCTTGTCGTCGAGCTTCTCGACCTGGCGCCGCTCCTGGACCCACTTCTCGCCGACGAGGGCGGCGACCGCCTTGTCGAAGCCGCCGCGCGACCCTTCGACGAGAGGGCCGACGTACTGCCAGCCGGCGGAGCAGGCGGCCATGCGCTCGGCCACCCGCTCCCGCTCCGTGCTCGGCGTGGGCCCGGGGGCCGAGTCCGTGGGCGTCGGCCCGCCGGCCCCCTTGAGGCCGGACTCCGGCAGCCCCGCCCCCTCGACGGCAGCGGTGATCTCGGCGTGCGCCGCCTGGCGGCCGAAGGCCTCGGCCTTCGCACCGGGCCCGCAGCCCGCCGCCAGAAGCGCCGCCGCCGTCGCGCCGGCGACCGCCGCCCACCGTGTACCCCGACCCCGCATGTCTGCCCCACTCCCTGTGCGTCCGCTGTGCCGGAGGAGTGTCACACACGACGTACGGGCAGGTCACAGGCGGTCAAGGGCGGGCGGGCGCGGCCAGGGTCGGACGGTGGCTACCCCTCCTCCGGCGGGAACACCGGCTCGCCGCCGGCCGCCAGGGTGATCTGGATGGCCTCCACGGGGCAGCCCTCCGCCGCCGCGAGCAGCAGTTCGCCCGCGTCGGTCTCCGCCTCCCGCGGATGGGACTGGCGGGCCGTGTCGAGACGGAAGCCGTCCGGGGCGTGGTTGACGCACATGCCGGAGCCGATGCAGACGCCCCGGTCGACCTCGATGTGCCAGCGGTCCCCCATCACGCGTCCCCGTAGCCGGCCGGCAGGTGGATCATCTTGTGCTCCAGGTACTCGCCGAAGCCCTCGGGGCCGAACTCGCGGCCCAGGCCGGAGTTCTTGTAGCCGCCGAACGGCCCGAGCATGTCGAGGCTGAAGGTGTTGACGTTGAAGGTGCCGGTGCGCACGGCGCGGGCGAAGTCGATGCCGTGCTCGACGTCGCCGGTCCAGACGCTGCCGCTGAGACCGTACTCGGAGTCGTTCGCGATCCGGACGGCCTCGGCCTCGTCCCCGTACGGCAGGAGGCAGATGACCGGGCCGAAGATCTCCTCGCGGGCGATCCGCATGGAGTTGTCGACGCCGCCGAAGAGCGTCGGCTCGACGTACCAGCCGCGGTCGAGCCCGGCCGGCCGGCCGCCGCCCGCGAGGACCTTGGCGCCCTCCTCCTGGCCGATGCCGATGTAGTCGAGGGAGCGCTGCCGCTGGCGCCGGGCGACGAGCGGGCCGACCTGGGTGGCCGGGTCGAGCGGGTCGCCGACGACGAGCGCGCCGGCCGCCGCGGCGAAGGCCTCGGCGATCTCCTCGTACCGGGAGCGGGGGGCGAGGATACGGGTCTGGGCCACGCATGCCTGGCCGTTGTTCATCCAGGCGGCGGGCACGATCCCGGCGACGGCGGCCTCCAGGTCCGCATCCGGCAGGATCACCGCGGCCGACTTCCCGCCGAGTTCGAGGGTGACGCGGGTGAGGTTGCGGGAGGCGACCTCCATGACGCGCCTGCCCGCCGCGACCGAGCCGGTGAAGGAGACCTTGTCGACGCCCGGGTGGCCGACGAGGTACTCGCTGACCTCCCGGTCGGCGGGCAGGATGCTGAGCACGCCCTCGGGCAGCCCGGCCTGGGTGGCGATCTCGGCGAGGATGTACGAGTCGAGGGGCGTCTCGGGCGAGGGCTTGAGGACCACCGCGCAGCCGGCGAGCAGCGCGGGCCCGAGTTTGGCCGCGGCGGTGAACTGGGGCACGTTCCACGGGACGACGGCCGCGACGACCCCGACCGGCTCGCGCCGGACGAGCAGCGGCCCGAGGACGCCGCCGCGCCGCTCCTCGTAGACGAAGCCGCGGGCGACGGTGATCGCCGCGTCCCAGACCATCATCGCGCCGAGCGCCTGGGCGAGGACGGACCAGGAGTACGGGGAGCCGTTCTGGGCGCTGATGGAGCGGGCGATCTCCTCGTACCGCGCGGCGATCCCGTCCTTGACGCGGGTGATGACGGCGATCCGCTCCTCCAGTGTCATCCGGGGCCAGGGCCCCTCGTCGAAGGCCCGGCGGGCGGCGGCCACGGCCCGGTCGACGTCGGCGGCGGAGGCGTGCGGGACGCGCCCGATGACCTCCTCGGTGTGCGGGGAGATGACCTCGATGACCTCCTCGCCGAGCGGGTCGGTCAACTCCCCGCCGATGAAAAGCTTTCCGTGCTCGACAAGCTCGGTCATGACCGCCGCCTCCAGAGGAGCAGGAATTCCCTGACGATGTATCAGTACTGACACCCAGAACTGATACCAGTTCTAGTTATGATGGGCAACGGTCGGGCAAGCTCCGTACGGTCTTGGAGAGATGAGGGCACATGACCCAGGTGACCGAGCACGGCGGAGGCGTCTGGTCGCTCCGGGTGCCCATCCCGGACAACCCGCTCGGCCACACCCTGGTCCACGTCCTCGACACCGACCGCGGTCCCGTCCTCGTCGACACCGGCTGGGACGACCCGGCCTCCTGGGCCGAACTGGCCGGCGGGCTCGGTGCGCTCGGCCTCGGTGTGGCGGACGTCCACGGGGTCGTCATCACCCACCACCACCCCGACCACCACGGTCTCTCCGGGCGCGTCCGCGAGGAGTCCGGGGCCTGGATCGCCATGCACGCCGCCGACACCGCCGTCGTCCGCCGCACCCGCGAGTCCGATCCCGGCACCTGGCTCGACTACCTCGCCCGGAAACTCGCCACCGCCGGCGCACCCGAGGACCATCTCGCCCCGCTCCGGGCCGCGCGCACCTCCGGCCGCATGGCCACCCTCCCCGGGCTGCGCTCCGCCCTCCCCGACCGCGAGATCGTCCCCGGTGAGCTGCTCGACCTCGCCGGACGGCGGCTGCGGGCGATCTGGACGCCCGGCCACACCCCCGGCCACGTCTGCCTCCACCTGGAGGAGGAGCACCCCTCCCGGCTGCCCGGCCACGGCCGGCTGTTCTCCGGCGACCACCTGCTGCCCGGGATCTCCCCGCACATCGGTCTCTACGAGGACCCCGACGACCACACCGAGACCGATCCCCTCGGGGACTACCTGGACTCGCTCGAACGCGTCGGCCGCCTCGGCGTCGCCGAAGTCCTCCCCGCCCACCAGCACGCCTTCCCGGACGCCGCCGGCCGCGTCCGCGCGCTCCTCGACCACCACGAGGAGCGGCTCACCGGACTCCTCGGCCTCCTCGCCACCCCGCTCACCCCCTGGCAGCTCGCCGAGCGGATGGAGTGGAACCGTCCCTGGGAACAGATCCCCTACGGCTCCCGGAACATCGCCGTCAGCGAGGCCGAGGCCCACGTCCGCCGCCTGGTGAAACTGGGCCGCGCCGAAGCGGTGACGGGCACGGACCCCGTGGAGTACGTGGCCGTGTGAGGCAGGTCCCACCCCCGGGTGGGGCACCTGGGGGCCGGTAGAGTGGGCCCACGTCGTCATCATGCCCGTACGGGGGGAAGCCGGTGCGAATCCGGCACTGATCCCGCAACCGTGAGCCGTACCCCTCCAGGGGAGCGGCGAGTCGGAATGCCCCGTCCGGGACGTGACCGCCGGCACCGTCGAGGAATACGGAGCCGGAGCCTGGTGCCCCTGAGGCGTGCCGGTGCCCGGCCGCACGAGAGGGCCCCATGAACACCGTCCGCCGCGGCGCCGCCGCGCTCGCCGCCGCCGCCGTCCTGCTCGGCACCGGAGCAACCGGTGCCGCCACCGCCGCGCCTTCGCCCTCCCCCTCGGCCGGTACGGCCCCGGTCGGCCCGTACGGCACGAAGGACCCGACGTACGACGGTGTCTGGCGCCAGTCGCTCGCCTTCCTCGCCCAGCGCGCCACCGGCTTCCAGCCCGCCGACCAGGCCGTGGACTGGTTGCGGGGCCAGCAGTGCGAGGACGGCTCCTTCAGCTCGTACCGCGCGGACGTCACGAAGCCCTGCGACGCGAAGACGATGCGCGACACCAACGCCACCGCCGTCGCCGTGCAGGCGCTCCGCGCCGTCCGCCGCCAGGCCGCCGAACCGGAGAAGCTCGACGCCGCCGTCAAGGCGGGCAGCGACTGGCTGCGGTCCGTGCAGAACAAGGACGGCGGCTGGGGCTACGGCGCCGGTGGCGCCAGCGACGCCAACTCCACCTCCGTCGTCATCGGCGCGATCGCCGCGACGGGCGTGAAGCCCGGCTCGTTCACCTCCGCCGAGGGCCGTACGCCCTACGACGCGCTCCTCACCTTCGCGCTGCCCTGCACGGACAAGGAAGGCGCGGGCGCCTTCGCGTACCAGCCGGACAAGACCGGCAAGCTCCTCGCGAACGCCGACGCCACCGCCGCGGCCACCCTCGCCGGACTCGGCAAGAGCGTCGTCGCCACCAAGGCCTCCCCGGAACAGCCCCCGGCCTGCACCGATCTCGCGAAGCCGACGATCGACCGGGCCGCCCTGAACGGCGCCTCCTATCTGACGAAGGCCCTCGCGAAGACCGGCCACCTGACCCTGCCGCCGATGCCGGGCGCCACCGACACCGCCGACAAGCCCGACGTCGGCAACACCGCCGACGCCGTCGTCGCGCTCGCCGCCTCCGGCGCCGCGAAGGAGGCGAAGCCCGCCCTGGAGTGGCTGGAGAAGAACTCCGCCGCCTGGGCGAAGGAGAGCGGCCCCGCCGCCTACGCGCAGCTGATCCTCGCCGCCCGCGCGATGGACACCGACCCGCGCGAGTTCGGCACGGCGGACCTGGTGGAGCAGCTCAACGCCACCGGTCCCGCGCCCAAGGCCCCCGACACCTCCGCGTCCTCGACGACCGAGGACGAGGGCCGCGGCTTCGACGTCTGGTGGATCATCGGCATCGGCATGGTCGTCGGCGTCGGCATCGGCTTCCTCGTCAGCGGCCGCAAGAAGTGACGACCGTGAAGGCGGCCGGGAGGATGGCCGGGAAGGCGGCCGGGAAGGCGGCCGGGAGACGTCGCGGCGCCCTCGCCGCGGGCGCCGCGGCCGGAGCCCTGCTCACCCTGACGTCGGTCGCGGCGGCTCCGGCGCAGGCCGCCGGCTACCGCTACTGGTCGTTCTGGGAGAGTTCCGGCGGCAAGCCGTGGGCGTACGCCACCCAGGGGCCGGCGACGGCCCGTCCCGCCGAAGGTGACGTGATCGGCTTCCGCTTCGCGATCAGCAACGGCACGGCCGACACCTCCCTGCCCTCCGTCGCCCCCGACTTCACCGAGATCTGCGGAGCGGTGGAGAAGAAGGACGGCTCCAAGCGGGTCGCGGTCGTCGTCGACTTCGGCGGCCCGGCCGACGCGCCGCCCGGCGAGACCCCGCCGGCGAAGCCGGTCGAGGCCGGCTGCGCCCAGGTCCGCGAGGACGCGACGGGCGCGGAGGCGCTGGCCACGGTGGCGAAACCGCTGCGGTACGACGGCGCGGCCATGCTCTGCGGGATCGCCGGTTACCCGGCCCGGGGCTGCGGCGAGCAGGTCGCGGAGGACGCCTCGCCGCCGTCGGCCGCACCCTCCGTGTCCCCTGCTCCCGCCGCCTCCACCGCCGGGGAGGAGCGCGGGGGCCCGTCCTTCGGCGTGCTCGCCGGCGGGGCGGCCGTCCTGGCACTCGGCGGGGCGGCGATCTGGAAGGCCCGCCGCCGCGCATGAGCGCGCCGGCAGATCCTGCGAGCCCGGCATGATCCAGAAGACAGGCCATGGCCTCGGCGCGTTCACGGCCCCCGAGGCGAGCCGGGCCAACGCCCTGCACGCCGGCGCCTGGTGGCTGTGGGCGCTCGGCCTCGCCGTCGCCGCGTCCAGGACCAGCAACCCGCTCCTGCTCGGGCTGCTCGTCGGCGTCGCCGGCTATGTCGTGGCGGCCCGCCGTACGGACGCGCCCTGGGCGCGCTCGTACGGCGCGTTCGTGAAGCTGGGCCTGTTCGTCGTCTTCCTGCGGGTCGTCTTCTCGCTGCTGCTCGGCTCCCCGATCCCGGGGACGCACGAGCTGTTCACGCTGCCCGAGGTGCCGCTGCCCGACTGGGCGCAGGGGGTACGGATCGGGGGGCGGGTCACGGCCGAGCAGCTGGTGTTCGCGCTGTACGACGGAGCCAAGCTGGCGACCCTGCTGATCTGCGTGGGCGCGGCGAACGCCCTCGCCAACCCGGCGCGGCTGCTGAAGTCGCTGCCGGGGGCGCTGTACGAGGTGGGGGTCGCCGTCGTGGTGGCGATGACCTTCGCGCCGAACATGGTCGCCGACGTGGCCCGGCTGCGTACCGCCCGCCGCCTGCGGGGCCGCCCCACCGGCGGCGTACGGGCGGTCGTCCAGATCGGCCTGCCGGTCCTGGAGGGTGCGCTGGAACGGTCGATCGCCGTCGCCGCCTCGATGGACGCGCGCGGGTACGGGCGGACGGCGCTGGTCCCCGCCTCCGTACGGCGCACCACGAACGTACTGACCCTTGGCGGGCTGCTCGGCGTCTGCGCCGGCTCGTACGGGCTGCTCGCCGCCGAGGGCGCGGGGTACGGGCTTCCGCTGCTCGGCGCCGGGCTCCTGGCGGCCATGGCCGGGCTGCGGCTCGGCGGGCGCAGGACGGTCCGCACCCGCTACCGGCCGGACCGCTGGGGCCCGAGGGCCTGGCTGGTCGCCGGTTCGGGGGTGGCGGTCGCCGTCCTGATGATCTGGGCGAACGCGTACGCCCCGGAGGCCCTGCACCCCGGGGTCGTCCCGCTGGAAGCTCCGGAGCTTCCGCTCTGGCCCGCCGTATCGATCCTGGTGGGGCTGCTGCCCGCGTTCGTGGCCCCCGCTCCGAAGGAGAACGCGTGATCCGCTTCGAGAACGTCTCGGTCACATACGAGGACGATACGGAACCGACCCTGCGGAACGTGGACCTCACCGTCCCCGAGGGCGAGCTGGTCCTGCTCGTCGGCCCCTCGGGCGTCGGCAAGTCGACCCTCCTGGGCGCGGTGTCCGGGCTCGTCCCGCACTTCACCGGCGGCACGCTGACCGGCCGCGTCACCGTCGACGGCCGCGACACCCGCACCCATCCGCCGCGCGAGCTCGCGGACCTGGTGGGCACGGTCGGCCAGGACCCGTCCGCGCACTTCGTCACCGACACGGTCGAGGACGAGCTGGCGTACGGGATGGAGTCCCTGGGCCTCGCGCCCGCCGTCATGCGGCGGCGCGTCGAGGAGACCCTCGACCTCCTCGGTCTCGCCGAGCTCCGCGACAGGCCGATAGCCACGCTCTCCGGCGGCCAGCGCCAGCGGGTCGCGATCGGCTCCGTCCTCACCCCGCACCCCAAGGTCCTCGTCCTCGACGAGCCGACGTCCGCGCTCGACCCGTCGGCGGCGGAGGACGTCCTCGCGGTCCTCCAGCGGCTGGTGCACGACCTGGGCACGACGGTGCTGCTCGCGGAGCACCGGCTTGAACGGGTGGTGCAGTACGCGGATCAGGTGATGCTGCTGCCGGAGGGCGTGATGGGGTCCCCCGCGGAGATCATGGCGGTGTCGCCGGTGTATCCGCCGGTGGTCGGGCTCGGGCGCCTCGCGGGCTGGGAGCCGTTGCCGCTGACGGTGCGGGACGCGCGACGGAGGGCGGGCGGGCTGAAGGCACGGCTGGAGGGGCGGGACCCTGCGGGGCTTCTTCCCCACCCCGCCCCTTCCCGAACTGGGGCTGCGCCCCAGGCCCCGCTTTCGGGGCTCCGCCCCGTACCCCGCGCCTCAAACGCCGGCGGGGCCGGGTTTCTCTTCAAACGGCGCCGCACCGCACCCGACACCCCCACCCCTCTGCTCCACGTAACGGCCCTCGCCGTCCGCCGCGGCCGGGTAGAGGCCCTGCGCCGCATCGACCTCCAGGTCCACGCGGGCGAGACGGTCGCGCTCATGGGGCGCAACGGCGCCGGGAAGTCCACCCTCCTGTCGACCCTGGTCGGAATGATCGCCCCGACCTCCGGCACCGTCCGCGTCGCGGGGCGGGCCCCGCACTCCACCGCCCCCGGCGAGCTGATCCGCCAGGTGGGCCTGGTCCCGCAGGAGCCGCGTGACCTGCTGTACGCGGACACCGTCGCCGCCGAGTGCGCGGCGGCCGACGCGGACGCCGGCGCGGCGCCCGGGAGCTGCCGGGCGCTGGTGTCGGAGCTGCTGCCGGGGGTGGCGGACGGGACGCATCCGCGGGACCTGTCCGAGGGGCAGCGCCTGACGCTCGCGCTGGCCGTCGTCCTGACCGGCCGCCCGCCGCTGCTCCTCCTCGACGAGCCGACGCGCGGTCTCGACTACGCGGCGAAGGCCCGGCTGGTCGCCCATCTGCGGACCCTCGCGGCGGACGGGCACGCGATCGTGCTCGCCACGCACGACGTGGAGCTGGCGGCGGAGCTGGCCCACCGGGTGGTGATCATCGCGGACGGCGAGGTGGTGGCGGACGGCCCGACGGCCGAGGTCGTCGTCTCCTCCCCCGCGTTCTCCCCGCAGGTGGCGAAGATCCTGGCGCCGCGGCACTGGCTCACCGTCGAGCAGGTGGAGGAGGCGCTGTGAGGACGACGAGCTCACGCCCCGTCCGCCTGGGACCGCGCTCCGTCACCGCGCTCGTCCTGGTCTCCCTCGTCGGGATCATCGCCTTCTGCTGGCCGCTCTTCGCGGACGCGGGTTCGGCCGTCACCTCGCACGCCGGGGACGCGCCGTGGCTGTTCGCGGCGCTGCTGCCGCTGCTTGTCGCCGTGGTCGTGGCGACGATCGCGGACTGCGGGATGGACGCGAAGGCGGTGGCGATGCTGGGGGTGCTGGCCGCCGTGGGCGCGGCCCTGCGGCCGCTGGGGGCGGGGACGGCCGGTCTGGAGCCGATGTTCTTCCTGATGGTGCTGAGCGGCCGGGTCCTCGGGCCGGGCTTCGGTTTCGTCCTGGGCGCGGTGACGATGTTCGCGTCGGCCCTGCTCACGGGCGGTGTGGGGCCGTGGATGCCGTTCCAGATGCTGTCGATGGGCTGGTTCACGATGGGTGCGGGCCTGCTGCCGGGCCCGGACCGGCTGCGGGGCCGGGGGGAGCTGCTGATGCTCTCGGCGTACGGCTTCGTGGCGGCGTTCGCGTACGGGACCGTCATGAATCTGCAGGGCTGGGTGCTGCTGCAGGGCCTGAGCAGCGGGGTCTCGTTCCAGCCGGGGGCTCCGCTCGGCGAGAACCTGGTCCGTTTCCTCGCCTACGTGGTGGCGACCTCCCTCGGCTGGGACCTCGGCAGGGCCGCCCTGACCGTCGTCCTCACCCTCACGGTCGGCGGCACCCTCCTGAAGGCGCTGCGGCGGGCCACACGACGGGCGAACTTCGAGGCCCAGGTCACATTCAAGGGGCCGGAGACGGGTGCCCCGGGTGAGGCGCCCCACAGGACCTACGTCACGTACGACGCGGAATAGTAGACGACGAAGCCACCCGAATCACCCCACATACCCCCACGACCTGCGGAAACATCCCAAGCCCGGCCCCGGGTCGTTCCCCCGCGAGTCCGAACCTCCCTCGTACAGGGGGTCGTTGCATCGGCGTTCCAGCCCTGGTTGTCTGGTGGACGTCGCCAGGCAGCCGGTGCTCACCACAGCGCCTCGGACGGCCGGTCCCCCCAGTTCCCGGATTCCCCGGGCCCTGGTTCCGGCTTGCCGAAATCGTCTGGCGCGGCCCTTGTTCCCGACGTTAGGTCGATACGTTGTTCCGCTCGCTCACCACTCGTGTCTCTGCCCGCAACAAGAAGATCGCCGCCTCCGCAGCCGTGCTGCTGGGCGCGTCCGGTGCGGTGCTGGGCACGACGGGCACGGCTTCCGCCGCCAGCCCGCAGGAGCTCGCCCGACAGATCGTTCCCGCTTCGCAGTACGCGTCCTTCAGCAAGATCGTCTCGCACGAGTCCGGCTGGAACCACAAGGCCACCAACTCTTCCAGCGGCGCCTACGGCCTGGTCCAGGCCCTGCCCGCCTCGAAGATGTCCTCGGCCGGTTCCGACTGGAAGACGAACCCCGCCACGCAGATCAAGTGGGGTCTCGACTACATGAACGAGCGCTACGGCTCCCCGAACGCCGCCTGGGCGTTCTGGCAGGCCAACGGCTGGTACTAAGAGACACCCGCCGCACAGCGCACCCGCAAGGCCCCGCCTCCCGTACAGGGAGGGCGGGGCCTGCGGCGTTCCCGGGCCGGTCCGCCACACAGGCACCGACCGGCCGCTACAGCCGCTGGATGATCGTCCCCGTCGCCACGGCCCCGCCCGCGCACATCGTGATGAGCGCGAACTCCTTGTCCGAGCGCTCCAGCTCGTGCAGCGCCGTGGCGATGAGCCGTGCACCGGTCGCGCCGACCGGGTGGCCGAGGGCGATGGCGCCGCCATTGACGTTGACCTTCTCCAGGCCGTCCAGGTCCCGCTCGAAGACCTGCGCCCAGCTCAGCACGACCGAGGCGAAGGCCTCGTTGATCTCGACGAGGTCGATGTCCCTGAGCGACATCCCGGCCTTGCCGAGGACGGCGCGGGTGGCGTCGATCGGCCCGTCGAGATGGAAGTGCGGATCGGCGCCGACGAGGGCCTGGGCGACGATCCGGGCGCGGGGGCGGAGCTTGAGGGCGCGCGCCATGCGCTTGGAGGCCCACATGAGGGCGGCGGCACCGTCGGAGATCTGGGAGGAGTTCCCAGCCGTGTGGACGGCGGTCGGCATGACGGGCTTGAGGCGGGCGAGCCCCTCCATGGTGGTGTCGCGCAGGCCCTCGTCCCGGTCGACGAGCCGCCACATGCCCTGCCCCGCGGCCTGTTCCTCCTCGGTGGTGGGGACCTGAACGGCGAAGGTCTCGCGCTTGAAGCGCTCCTCGGCCCAGGCGTTCGCGGCCCGTTCCTGGGAGAGCAGGCCGAGGGAGTCGACGCGCTCGCGGGTGAGGCCGCGGTGGCGGGCGATGCGTTCGGCCGCCTCGAACTGGTTGGGGAGGTCGACGTTCCACTCGTCGGGGAAGGGCTTGCCCGGCCCGTGTTTGGAACCGGAGCCGAGCGGCACGCGCGACATGGCCTCGACGCCGCAGCTGATGCCGATGTCGATGACCCCGGCCGCGACCATGTTGGCGACCATGTGACTCGCCTGCTGCGAGGAACCGCACTGGCAGTCCACGGTGGTGGCGGCCGTCTCGTAGGGGAGGCCCATGGTGAGCCAGGCGGTGCGCGCCGGGTTCATGGACTGTTCGCCGGCGTGGGTGACCGTACCGCCGACGATCTGCTCGACGCAGTCGGCGTGGATGCCGGTGCGGCCGAGGAGCTCGCGGTAGGTCTCGCCCAGGAGGTAGGCGGGGTGGAGGTTGGCGAGCGCGCCTCCGCGCTTGCCGATGGGGGTGCGTACGGCTTCGACGATGACGGGTTCCGCGGCCATGAGCTCGTCCTCTCCTCGACCGGACGGGGCGTCCCGGCAGCCCGTCGGTCGGCGTCACGGGGAACTAGTACGCGTTCTAGTTCTCTGTGCAGTCTTATGACTGCTACCGCGGGTACGCAAGGGTCCGGGAGGCAACACTTCCCGTTCTGCCTCTTGCTACTTGTAGAACTCGTTACTAACTTCCCTGGCATCTCCTGACGGTCCATCAGATATGGAGTGTGTTGCCGATGCCCTGCCCCCACATCCCCGAAGGGTTCGACGCCACCGACCCGGATCTGCTCCGCGACCGCGTCCCGCTGCCCGAGTTCGCCCGGCTGCGGCAGACCGCACCCGTCTGGTGGTGCCCGCAGCCGCCCGGCATCACGGGCTTCGAGGACGCCGGGTACTGGGCCGTCACGCGCCACGCGGACGTCAGGTACGTCTCCACCCACCCCGAGCTGTTCTCCTCGAACGAGAACACGGCCGTCATCCGCTTCAACGAGCACATCACCAGGGATCAGATCGAGGTCCAGAAGCTGATCATGCTCAACATGGACCCTCCGGAGCACACCCGGGTCCGCCAGATCGTCCAGCGCGGCTTCACCCCCCGGGCGATCCGGAACCTGGAGACCGCGCTGCGCGACCGCGCCCACGCCATCGTCGACGAGGCGAAACGCGGCGCGGACGCCGACGGCACCTTCGACTTCGTCACCAAGGTCGCCGTCGAACTGCCCCTCCAGGCCATCGCCGAACTCATCGGCGTCCCCCAGGAGGACCGCTCCCGCATCTTCGACTGGTCGAACAAGATGGTCGCGTACGACGACCCCGAATACGCCATCACCGAGGAGATCGGCGCCGAGGCCGCCATGGAACTCATCGGCTACTCGATGAACATGGCCGCCGCCCGCAAGGAACGCCCCGCCGCCGACATCGTGAGCCGGCTCGTCGCCGCCGAGGGCCAGGGCAATCTGTCCTCCGACGAGTTCGGGTTCTTCGTCCTGCTGCTCGCCGTCGCCGGCAACGAGACCACCCGCAACGCCATCAGCCACGGCATGCACGCCTTCCTCACCCACCCCGAGGAGTGGGAGCGGTTCAAGCGGGAACGGCCGGCGACCGCCGCCGAGGAGATCGTGCGCTGGGCCACCCCCGTGGTCTCCTTCCAGCGGACCGCTTCCCAGGACACCGAACTCGGCGGACAGAAGATCGCCAAGGGCGACCGGATCGGCCTGTTCTACTCCTCCGCCAACAACGACCCCGAGGTGTTCACCGACCCCGAACGCTTCGACATCACCCGCGACCCCAACCCCCACCTCGGCTTCGGCGGCGGCGGACCCCACTTCTGCCTCGGCAAGGCCCTCGCGATCAAGGAGATCGAGCTCATCTTCAACGCCGTCGCGGACGCCCTGCCCGACCTGACGCTCGCCGGCGAACCGCGCCGGCTGCGGGCCGCCTGGCTGAACGGCGTGAAGGAACTCCGGGTCCGCGCGGGCACCTGACCCCCGACCGGAACCGGCAACCAGAACCAGAACCGAACCCGGAACCGAACCCGAACCCGCAACCGAACCCGGACCCGGACCCGAAACCGGACCCGGAACCGGATCACCGCCGGGGACGTCCCACCCCGCATGCGGGGGACACACAGATTCCTGACCACCATCGTCGCGCTGCTCGCGCTCCAGCTCGGTTCGCTCGTCGCACCGGCGTACGCCTGCGGCTGCGGCGCCATGATCCCGTCGAAGTCCGAGCGCATCGGCGTCGACCGGGAGGAGTCGGCCGTCCACTGGGACGGCCGCACCGAGACGATCGTCATGCGCTTCAACGTCCACGGCGACGCCCGGCACGCCGCCTGGATCATGCCGGTGCCGAGCCGGGCCGACGTCGCCCTCGGCGACCCGGCGCTCTTCGACGAGATCGCACGGCTCACCGAACCCGAGCAGCGCGACCGCTTCCACTTCTGGCCGCGCGAGGACGACTGGCCGTTCGCGGGCGGCTACGGCGACGGGGCCGGCGCCTCGCCCGGCAAGGGCGCCGGCGTCGGGGTCGTCGGCCGCGAGCGGCTCGGCCCCTTCGACGTCGCCCGGCTGACGGCCACCGACCCGGAGGCCCTCGGCGACTGGCTGCGCACCCACGGCTTCGAGCTGCCCGACCGGCTGACCGGCGCGCTCCAGCCGTACGTGGACCGGAAGTGGGAGTACGTCGCCGTCCGCCTCGCACCCGAGGACAAGGACACCGTCCTCAAGGGCGAACTGACGCCCCTCCGCATCACCTTCGCCTCCCCCGAACTCGTCTACCCCATGAGGCTCTCCCGCCTCGCGGCGAACTCCCAGACCCTCGGCCTCTCCATCCTGGCCGACCACCGGATGGAACCCCGCTCCGCCATCGGCGGCGACCCCCACGAGGTGACCTTCGCCGGCCGGATCGAACGCCCCGAGGGCGCCCTCGCCGGACTCGCGGGGCGACGCCCGGTGCATCTGACGGTCATGGAACAGGAGTTCCCCGATCCGGCGCGGATCGACGACGACCACCGCCTGAGGACCGTCGCGGACACCCCGTACCGCCAGGTCGAGTACACCGACCGACTCCTCACCGTCGCCGGAGGCATCCCCGTGTGGCTCCTCACGGTGGGCGGCGGTCTGCTGCTCGTGGCGGTCGCGGCACTGCTGCTCGTACGCGTGGCACGGCGCCGTCCGGCAGTGGACACCGGTGTACGTTCGATGACATGACGAACCCTCAGTGGAACGCGGTCGACGACTACATCAGCCGGACCGTCGCACCGGCCGACGACGTGCTCACGGCCGCGCTCGCCGCCTCCACGGCGGCCGGCCTGCCCGAGATCGCCGTCGCCCCCAACCAGGGGAAGCTGCTCCACCTGCTCGCCCTGACGCAGGGCGCCCGGAACATCCTGGAGATCGGCACCCTCGGCGGATACAGCACGATCTGGCTGGCCCGCGCCCTGCCCGCCGACGGCCGGCTGATCACCCTGGAGTACGACCCCGCCCACGCGGACGTCGCCCGCGCCAACATCGCCCGCGCCGGCCTCGACAAGCTCGTCGAGGTCCGCACGGGCGCGGCCCTGGACACCCTGCCGCAGCTGGAGGCGGAGGGCGCCGGCCCCTTCGACCTGGTCTTCGTCGACGCCGACAAGGTCAACAACCCGCGCTATGCCGAATGGGCCCTGAAGCTCTCCCGCCCCGGCACGGTGATCATCGTCGACAACGTGGTGCGCGGCGGCAGGGTCGCCACTCCGGACCCGGACGACCCGGCGATCACCGGCACCCGCGAACTGTTCGAGTTCGTCGCCCGCGAACCCCGACTGGACGCGACGGCCCTCCAGACGGTCGGCGCGAAGGGCTACGACGGCCTGCTGCTCGCCCGGGTCGTCAGCTGACCGGAGGCGCGCTCCGCCGCCAGCCCGTGAACAGCGGCACCTCGCCCGAACCGTCGAGGACGACCACGCCGAAGGGCCGGTCGAAGGCGATGCGTTCCACCACCTCGTGACGGGGCGGGGCGGCGCTGCGCGGCATCGTCACCTGGGTGACGGCCGCCGCCTCCACGCCCTCCTCGGCGACCTCGACCACCGCCTCCTGCACGACCTTGGCGATGTACAGGTCCGCCGGGGAGAGGCCCGAGAAGTCGGCCTGACGCGGGTCGACCGCCCGGGTCAGGCCGAGTGCGGCCAGCTGCTTCCTCGCGTCGGTCTTCGTACGGAGGGTGAAGCGCGGCAGGCTGAGATCGGCCGCGTCCGCGACGAGCGGCCGCCGCGCGTCGGCCCCGGCCCAGGCGGCGGGCAGCACGTCGCCAGGCCCGTCGGCCCCGGGCCAGTCGGGTCCGGCCCCCTCGGCCCCGAGCACGAGGCGCACCCGTACGCCGCCCTCCCCCGCACAGGGCAGCTCGACGACGGTGACCCCGCCCACGTGCCAGACCCACCCGGCCGGGATCCGCTGCCGCATGGTCGGCACGGGCCGGGTGTTCCCGTCTCCGTCGGTGAAGGGCTCGTCACGGGTGAGACGCCGGGGGAAGGCGGTCAGCCATGAGGCCTTCAGCGCGAGGGCGTTGAGCAGCACCAGATCCTCGGAACCGTCCAGATCGAGCGGCAGCCGCGTGATCCGCCCTCCGGTGGCACGGCGCACCCAGGCGTCGAGCTCCTCCTGCGCGTCGGAGATCTCGCCGAGGGACATGTCGTCCGTCGCCCCGAAGGCCTCGTCGGGCAGTGCGGACCACACCGCCCCTGGCAGCAGCCCGAACCGCACGTCGGGCAGCCCCGCCCGGAAGGCGTCGAGCACCGGCACCCGGCTCCACACCCCGGTCGCCACCGCCACGCCGGGCGCCTGTCCGAGCCACCGCCCGCCGAAAGTCACGGCCTCGGCGGCAGCCGCCCCCTCGACCCGGAGCAGCTCCCCCATCTCCTCGGCGGTCCGCCCCCTTGCCCCGGAGGCGACGGCCCCCAGGGCCAGCCACAACCCGACGGGCGAGACGACGAAGTCGCCGTCCCCGAGCAGAGGCAACCAGCGCGCGGCCAACTCCCGTACCGCGTCCGCCCGGGGGGTGGTGGGGGTCTGCGTCATGTCGTGCCTTCCGTGAGCGTCGTGAGGGGGAAAGGAAGCACCGAGCCACTCTCGCAGAGCCTCACTCGCGAGCGACCGCTGCCCGCCGCGCGGGGCCGTCGCGATCGCGCCACGGGCGGTGCCCGCGCGTCGTCCTCACGCCGCTTTGACCGGCGGATGTAGGAGACTGCACGGACGTGATCAAGGCGGGGTGCGGTGCCCGGCCTGTGCTTCCCGAGAGGTGTCATGTGCCCAGCGTCGTAAAGATCAACGTCCTGACCGTTCCCGCCGAGCAGCGCGAGGTGCTGGAGCAGCGTTTCGCGTCCCGCGCGGGGGCCGTCGAGGGGTCCGACGGGTTCGAGTGGTTCGAGCTGCTGCGCCCGCTGGAAGGCACCGACCAGTACCTGGTGTACACCCGCTGGCGCAGCGAGGAGGACTTCCAGGCGTGGATGAACGGCTCCATGAAGGCCGCTCACCAGGGCGGCGGCCAGGGTGGGGGCAGCGAGGGCGGTGAGCGGCCGAAGCCCGCCGCCTCCGGGTCGACCCTCTGGTCGTTCGAGGTCGTCCAGCAGGCGTCCCCCAAGAACTGATCCGCGCCCCTGCGGAGTCGGGCCGGGCCGGGCTGGGGAAATGAAGCTGCGCCCCCGCCGGGCCGGCCGGGGAAACGGAGCTGCGTCCCGGGTCGTGCGCGCCGCACAATGGCACGCATGACCTGGACCTTCTCCCCCGAGCGCGTCGACACCCCGGACGCGACCGCGCTGCGCCGTGACTACTACTACGACGTCGCCAGCCGCTACTGGAAGCGCCCCGCGACCGAGGCGGAGATCGACGAGGGGCTGGCCGGTGACGGGGTCGAGCTGCTGACCCCGCCGACCGGGCAGTTCCTCGTCGGGCGCTACGAGGGGAAGCCCGCCGCCTGCGGAGGAGTCCTGCTCCTCGACGGGGAACGCGCCGAACTGACCCGGGTCTTCCTGCGCCACGCCTTTCGCGGCCTCGGCGGCGCCGGCGTCCTGATGGACGGCCTCGAGGACGCGGCCCGCGCGCTCGGCGCACGCCGGATGGTCCTCAACACGCGCCTGGACCTGGTCGAGGCACGCGCCCTGTATACGCGGCACGGGTACGCGGAGATACCGGCGTACTGCTCCGGGCCGTACATGGACGTCTGGTACGGCAAGGACCTCTGACCCGCCGGGGCCGGTCGCGGTCAGCCGCTCCAGACGACGACGTCGAGGACCACGCTCATGTCGCTCGCCTGCCCGGTGAGTTCCTTCACGGTCAGCCGGGCGACGCGGCCGTCGTTCGTGCGGGCGCAGAGCACCAGGCCGGTCTTCGTCTTCATCGCCGTCGTGGTTCCCAGGGTGTCGACGACGCCCGCGCAGTCCGCGTGCGAGGGCGCCTTCGTGGAGTCCTTCCACACCAGCGCCTTGGCCCCGCCGTCGGGGCTCAGCATGTGACTGGTACCGAAGGGGTGGACGGAGAAGTCGTTCTCCTCGTTGATCTCGGACTCCACGGGGGGCGCGGAGTCCAGGTCCTTCGCGTCCGCGTACGTGATCGCCAGGGCGCCCTGCCACTGGACGGTGTCGGCCGGCTTCGCGGACGGGCTCCCCGCGGTCTCGGAGGCCTGTGCCTCCGGGGACCGGGACGGCGAGGCGTCCGCGCTCCGCGACGCGTCCGGGGCGGCCGACCCGCCGCCCGGTGCGCCGGCCGTGGTGGCCGAGGGCGCCGGTCCCTGTGCGGCGGGCGGTACGGGCTTGGCGTTGCCGCTGGTCACCACGTACGTACCGACGACGCCGATCACCGCCGCGAGGAGGGTGGCTCCGGCGCCGATCCAGGCCCCTCGATGGGAGGCGGCCGGGCGGGCGGGGGCGGGGTGGGCCGGTGCTCCGTAGCCGCCGGGTGCTCCGGGTGCTCCGTAGCCGGGCTGTCCACCGTATCCGGGCTGTCCGCCGTATCCCGGCTGACCGCCGTACCCGGGCTGCCCGTCGTACCCGCCCTGGTGTGGCTGTTCGCTGCTCATCCTGCCCGTCCCCCTGTGACGTGATCTTGGAGGGGACAGCGTACTGAGGGCGTCTGAGTGCTGGTCACAGAGGGTTTGCGGAGCGGGAGTTACGGCTGACTGCTACGCGTGGTGGTCGCGGGGCGGCTCCGGGTCGTGCGGCCGCTCCCCGTCCGAGCCGGACAGTTCCGCCGTCAGCTGCTCCACCAGCTGCACCAGGTCGGTGGGCCGGTCCGGGCCCCACCAGTCGCCGAGGAGCTCGGCGAGCGACTCCTCCCGGGCGGCCGCGAGCCGGGTCGCCACCCGTACGCCCTCCTCCGTGAGGATCAGCTGGAGTCCCTCCCGGGTGGCCAGGTGCCGTTCCTCCACCTGCCGGGCCGCCTCCGTGATCACCCGCAGCGGTACGGGCACGGTCTCGGCGAGCCGGGCGGGCTCGACCGTGCCGTGGCGGCGGATGCGGAGCAGCAGCCAGCTCGCGGCGGGCAGCAGGTCGAGGCCCGCGCGGGCGGTGATCTTCTCGTAGATCGCCTTGCGTCCTTCGCGGGAGCCGAGGACGGAGAGGGCGCGGGCGCATTCGTCGTACGAGGAGCGTTCGACGGGGTTGGAGGCGAGCGTCTGGCTGGTGTCGGGCGCGGTGACCGAGGCCCGCAGCTTGTCCTCCTTGAGGAACCAGGCGACGACGAAGGCGACGAGGACGACGGGGGCCGCGTACAGGAAGACGTCGGTGATCGAGGTGGCGTACGCGTGCAGGACGGAGGGGCGCAGCTCGGCCGGCAGTTCACCCAGGGTGCGTGGGTCGGCGGCGACCTCCTCGGGGCCGACGCCCGGCGGGAGGTCCTGTCCGGCAGAGGCGAACACGTCGTCGAGCTTGGCGGTGAGCCGGTTGGTGAAGATCGTGCCGAAGACGGCGACACCGAAGGAGGCTCCGATGGAGCGGAAGAAGGTGGCTCCGGAGGTGGCGACGCCGAGGTCCTCGTACGAGACGGCGTTCTGCACGACCAGGACGAGGACCTGCATGACCAGGCCGAGTCCGGCGCCGAAGACGAAGAAGTAGACGCTCATCACCCAGGTGGAGGTGGTCTCCGTCAGCTCGTTGAGGAGGAGCAGGCCGAGGGCCGTGAGCGCGGTGCCCGCGATGGGGAAGACCTTCCAGCGGCCGGTACGGGAGACGATCTGGCCGGAGGCGGTCGAGGTGATCAGCATGCCGGCGACCATGGGCAGCATGTGCACGCCGGACATGGTCGGCGTGACGCCCTGCACGACCTGGAGGAAGGTCGGCAGGTAGGTCATCGCGCCGAACATCGCGAAGCCGACGACGAAGCTGATGACCGAGACGAGGGTGAAGGTCCGGATCCTGAACAGCTTGAGCGGCAGCACGGGTTCGGCGGCCCGCCGTTCGACGTACACGAACCAGGCGAGGAGTACGCAGCCGAGGACGGCGAGGCCGATGATCTGCGCCGAGCCCCACGGCCAGGTGGTGCCTCCGAGGGAGGCCACGAGGACCAGGCAGGTGGCGACCGAGGCGATGAGGAAGGTGCCGAGGTAGTCGATGGCGTGCGGGGTCGAGCGCACCGGGATGTGGAGCACGGCCGCGATGACGAAGAGCGCGACGATCCCGATCGGCAGGTTGATGTAGAAGACCCAGCGCCAGGAGAGGTGCTCGGTGAAGAGGCCGCCGAGCAGCGGGCCGAGGACGCTGGTGGCGCCGAAGACGGCGCCGAAGAGGCCCTGGTACTTGCCGCGCTCCCGGGGCGACACGAGGTCGCCGACGATCGCCATCGACAGGACCATGAGGCCGCCGCCGCCGAGGCCCTGGATCGCGCGGAAGGCGATGAGCTGCGGCATGTTCTGGGCGATGCCGCAGAGGGCGGAGCCGATGAGGAAGATGACGATGGCGGCCTGGAAGAGCTTCTTGCGGCCGTACTGGTCGCCGAGCTTGCCCCAGAGGGGTGTCGCGGCCGTGGACGCCAGCATGTACGCCGTGACCACCCAGGAGAGGTGCTCCATGCCGCCGAGCTCGCTGACGATGGTCGGCAGGGCGGTGGAGACGATGGTCTGGTCGAGGGCGGCGAGCAGCATGCCGAGCAGCAGCGCGCCGATCGCGACGAGGACGGTGCGGTGGCTCTGTCCCTCGCCGGGCGCGGGGGCGCCGCCGAGCTGGGAGGGGCTCACTTCCTGAGCCATGGGCGTCTCCTCGGGCGTGTCGTCGGGCGTGTCGTCAGGCGTCCCGCCGGACGGCCCATGGGACGGCCCCTCCATCCTGGTCCGAATGTCCGGTTATGGCCTCCCGAAGGGCACGGCTGTTCGCCTACCGGCAAGGGGCGGGCTGCATAATCGCTCGCAGTTGTATCGGGGAGGGGACCCATGATGACCGGACACGTCTGTCCTGAATGCGGTGCGGAAAGACCTGGCTGCGCCTGCGCCCAGGCGGAGCTTGCGGCGGCCGAGGACTTCGATCCCCTACGGATCAGGCCCTACGTGACGCTGGACTCGGGGGAGGACGCGAGCCCGTACGGGTCGTATGGCGCGGGGGGCCCGTCCGGGGGTGACGCCTCCTCTCACGGGGCCGACGATCCGCCGACGGCCCAGTTGGCGGCGATCCGCCCGGACGGGGGTTCCTCGTCCGTCACGGCGCCGCCGCCGGGGGCGTACGGGGCGGGGGTGAGCGGGGCGGAGGCGTACGGGGCAGGGGCGTACGGGGCGGAGGCGTACGGGGCAGGGGCGTACGGGGAGCAAGCGGGTCCCGGCGCGCACGCGGGCTCGTACCCCGGTGGCGACCCCTCCGAGACCATGCCGCTGCTGCTGGGCGGCGTGGGCGCCGTACCGCCGCCGCCCGGCCATGACTTGGGGCAGGCTCCGGGACGGGGCCGCAGGCGCGGCGCGGTGGTGGCCGTGGTGGCCGCCGCCGCCGTGGCGGGCACGGCGGCCCTGGCGGCGGCGCTGCTCGGCGGCGGGGAGGAGCGCGACGACCGGGCGGACGTGCCCGAGGTCACCACCAGCGCGTCCCTGAACATCGCCGTGTCCGAGGCCCCGTCCCCCTCCTCCGAGAGCCCGGATCCGACGTCGTCCTCCCCCACCACGCGCCCGACGTCCGCGTCGCCGACGCCCACCCCCACCGCGAGCCGCACCACCGCACTGCCGAGTGCGTCCCCGAGCGCGACGGGTCCGGCGGCGCCTCCGACCGGCTCCTCGTCGGCGCCGGGGGCCGGACCGACGACGACGGGACCGACCGCGTCGGCTTCTCCTTCGGAGTCACCCGGAAAGGGCGAGGTGGAGGTCACCCTGAGCCTCGGCTCCACCGGGCACGAGGTGAAGGAGCTCCAGCGGCGGCTGACCGCCGTGTGGGTCTACGACGGCCCCGTCAACGGACGGTACGACGAGGAGGTACGGGAGGCGGTGGCCCGCTACCAGACGTGGCACTACGGCCTGAGCGACCCGGAGGGCGTGTACGGCCCGGCCACGCGCCGGGTCCTGGAGGAGAACACACCGAACATCTGACGGGCCTCCCCTCCCGTGGACCGGACCTCGCCCCTGCCTCATCCGGACCTGGATCCGGCCTCATCCCTGCCCTCCGGCCTCGTCCGGGCCCCGACCCGGCCTCGCCCCTGCCTGCCCTCATCCGGGCCCATCCCGGCCCTCCCCGACACCCGCCCCGGGCTCGCCCCGGCACTCGCCCCGGTACCGCCCCGGTACCGCCCCGGTACCGCCCCGGCTCCACCCCGGTCCCGCCATGCGGACCGGGTTGGCCAAGACGGCCCCCGGTTTTGTATCGTAGAAGAACAAAGTGGCCCCGCCCGCGAAACCCTGACCGGTGGGCGGGACCGCTTCGTTCTCCGCACCACCCCTCTGGAGACCCATGCCTGCCACCACCCCGGCAACGCTCACCGCTCGCGCCCTCCTCCTCGACATGGACGGCACCCTCGTCAACTCGGACGCCGTCGTCGAGCGCTGCTGGCGACGCTGGGCGGAGCGGCAGGGCCTCGACGGGGACGCCGTGCTCAAGGTGGTCCACGGCCGCCAGGGGTACGCGACGATGGCCGTCCTCCTCCCGGACCGCCCGATGGCGCAGAACCACGCCGACAACCGGATCATGCTCGCCGAGGAGACCGCCGACCTCGACGGCGTCGTACCCGTCCCCGGCGCCCCGGCCTTCATGGCCGCGCTCGCGGAGCTGCCGCACGCCCTGGTGACCTCGGCGGACGAGGCGCTCGCGCAGGCGCGGATGGGCGCGGCGGCGCTGCCGATGCCGGAGACCCGGGTCACCGCCGAGCGCGTCGGGGCCAGCAAGCCGGACCCCGAGGGCTTCCTCAAGGGCGCGGCCGAGCTTGGCTTCGGCCCCGCGGACTGCATCGTCTTCGAGGACTCGGAGGCCGGCATCCAGGCGGGCCGCGCCGCCGGCATGAGGATCGTGGGCGTGGGCCCGCGCGCGGCGGCCTTCGCGCCGGACGTGCACATCCCGGACCTCGACCACCTGCGGGTCGAGGCCGCGGCCGACGGATCGATCACCCTGACCGTCCTTCCGTAGAACCTCCGCATACGACGACGAGACCCCGGGCCGGGAAACGGCCCGGGGCCTCGTCGTACGCCCAACCTCGGGTCCCGGTACGGAATCTTTCACTCCATCGGACACCGCACACCCCTTGATGTGACGTGTCCATGTCGCCACTCTGTTACCTGGCGCACCCCCCACCGAAACCTGGCGCCGCCACGATGACCGGGCCACCGCCCGGCACCCCACGGGGACGGCGTACAGCCAAGGTCCCCCCAGCTCAAGGGAGTTCACATGCCCGTCGGCATGATCTACGCGCGTCGACTCGGCGTTCTCGCCGCCTCCGCCGCCCTCACAGTGACCGGCCTCCTCGCCACCGCGCCCGCCGCGCAGGCCGCCATGCCCACGCCGGTCAGCGCCACCACGGCCCGCACCTACCTGGCCGCCCTCACCGTGAAGGCGGAAGGTTCCTCCACGGGCTACAGCCGCGACCTCTTCCCGCACTGGATCACCCAGTCCGGCGCCTGCAAC
Organism: Streptomyces sp. NPDC051822; assembly: GCF_044452745.1. NCBI lineage: Bacteria > Bacillati > Actinomycetota > Actinomycetes > Kitasatosporales > Streptomycetaceae > Streptomyces > Streptomyces sp. NPDC051822. The sequence continues at coordinate 603,110 of NZ_JBITBZ010000001.1, forward strand.
ACCCGCGAGACCGTCCTCAAGCGAGACGGCGTGAACGTCGTCACGGACTCCAGCTGTGCCTCGATCAGCGGCAGTTGGTACTCCCAGTACGACGGCGCCACCTGGACCGTAGCCTCCGACCTCGACATCGACCACGTCGTCGCCCTCGCAGAGGCGTGGCGCTCGGGCGCCAGCTCCTGGACCACCTCGCAGCGCCAGGCCTTCGCCAACGACCTGACACGGCCGCAGCTCATAGCCGTGACGGACAACGTGAACCAGGCGAAGAGCGACCTCGACCCGGCGGAGTGGCTGCCGCCGCGCACCGCCTACCGCTGCACGTACGCCCGCGCGTGGGTGCACGTGAAGTACCACTGGAACCTCAGCGTCGACTCCGCCGAGAAGAGCGCCCTGCAGTCCGTCCTCAACGCCTGCTGACAGCCACCCTCCTGAACCGGCTTCGACAGAGGCCGCCGGGGAGCGAACCGCGCCACACGCTCCCCGGTGGCCGAATGTTGAACTTGCAAGTATTACTGAGGGATGCCTAACCTTGCGGCCTCATCGGTTTCCGTCCCCCACTCCCCGTCCACCCCACGGACGAGGCAGGCCGAAGGAGTCCCCCATGAAGAACCCGAACAACCTGAGCACCACGGACAATCCGAGCGGCGGCAGCGGCGACAGCGGCCCCGGCGGCCAGGGAGGCCAGAGCGACACGGGCAGCCTCACGGACCGCCTGAACCAGGCGCAGCCCTACGCGCTCGGCCTCTTCCGCATCGTCATCGGCCTCCTCTTCGCCTGCCACGGCGCCGCCTCGCTCTTCGGCGTCCTCGGCGGCGCGATGGGCGGCGGCACGATCCCGGCCGGCACCTGGCCGGGCTGGTACGCGGCCGTGATCCAGCTGGGCGCCGGCGTCCTGGTCCTGGCCGGACTCGGCACGCGCAGCGCCGCGTTCCTCGCCTCCGGCTCGATGGCGTACGCGTACTTCAAGGTCCACCAGCCCGAGTCCCTCTTCCCGCTCCAGAACGGCGGCGAGACCGCGGCTCTGTTCTGCTGGGCGTTCGCGCTCCTGGTGTTCACCGGCCCGGGCGCGCTGGCGGTGGACCGGCTCTTCGGAGCCCGGGTCGCGACGGGCTCGACGACCCGCAGGACGAACGAGGACCGCGAGGAGCAGGGCACGCCGGTCGGGGCCGCCTGAGCACGACCGTAAGACAGAAGAGCCGTCTCCGTACGGGAACGGGAACCGATTCCGTACGGGAACCGATTCCGTCGGGAACGGGAGCAGTTTCCGTACGAAGACGGGAGCCGTCTCCGTACGGGGACGGCTCCCGTCTCCGTACCGAACCGGGACTCGTCTCCGTACCGAACCGGGACTCGTCTCCGTACCGCAACGGGACTCGTCTCCGTACCGCAACGGGCCGGAATCCGCAGCACGTCTTCCGGCCTTTCGCCCCCGGAACCCCACCCCGCACCCCACCGGCGCACACGCGGCACCCGCCGCATCACCCATGCGGCACCCGCCCGATGTCCCACCGGCGTCCGCCTGACGTCCCACCGGCACCCGCCCGACGGACGGGCTCCCGCCCCCGCGTAGGCTCAGGCCCTGTGAATCTGCTCGACAGCCTGGGATCGCTGCGGTCGCTCACCGCCGGCCCATGGATCTACCCGGTGGTGGCGACGTCGATCCTGCTCGACGTCTTCCTGCCCGTGCTGCCGAGCGGCTTCCTGGTGATCACCGCGGCCACGGCGGCGGCCACGGCCACCGCGGCGACCCCCGGCATGCCGTCGCTGCTGCCCCTGCTCCTCTGCGCGGCCACGGCATCCGTGCTCGGCGACTTCCTCGCGTACCGGCTCGCACGCCGGGGCGGGGCCCGGCTGGACCGGGCCATCGCCCGGTCGAAGCGCCTGTCCCTGGCGCAGGAACGTCTCGGCACCGCGCTGACGCGGGGCGGCGGCCTGCTCGTGGTCCTCGCGCGCTTCGCCCCGGCGGGCCGCTCCGTGGTCTCACTGGGCGCGGGCGCGGCGAAGCGGCGGGTCGAGGAGTTCCTGCCGTGGTCGGCGCTGGCGGGCGTGACCTGGGCCTCGTACAGCGTGGGGCTCGGCTGGCTCGGCGGGCAGTGGCTGGGCGCGACCTGGTTCAGCGCGGGGGTGTCGACCCTGGCGCTCTTCCTGGCCGGCGGTCTCGCCGCCTATCTCATACGGCGTCCGGCTGCGGCTCCCGCTCCTGCCTCCTGACCCCGGGGTGCGCCCCGCGCACCTCCAGGTCGTCGAGGAGTCTCGCGGTCGCGTCGGCGATCTCGTCCACGGCCCGGTCGAAGACCTCGCGGTTGTGGGCGGCGGGGGCGCGGAACCCGGAGACCTTGCGGACGTACTGCAGGGCGGCGGCGCGGATGTCCTCCTCGGTCGCCTCCTCGGGCAGCGCGGGCGGTCGGAGCGTCTTGATGCTGCGGCACATGCCTCCAGTGTGGCCCGCCCCACTGACAACCGCCGAGCCCGCACGACGGGCCACCAGACCGACCGGCCACGGGGCCTTCCGGTAACCGGCCCCCTCGGGCCCCTCAGGCGCCCAGCCCCCGCCGGCTACGCGCGTTGATCTCGGCGGCTCGGGCGCGCAGCTCCCGCAGGGGCGTGGCCGGCTGGACGTCGGTGGGCTCGGCCTCCCACTCGGCGCCGCCGTGGACGGCGCGGATCAGAAAGCGCCCGGAGACGCTCTCCACATAGAAACCGACCCGCCCGGTGGCGTTGTCGCGGACGAGGTCACCGACCTCGGGAAGTGGCTGCACGCATCCTCCGTCCCGATCTCCCTGAAACGTGGGGACACCCAGAGAAGCCCTACGACCCCGCCCTGTCAACGTATCTCTAGAGATGTCCCCCGATGGATGGATCGACCGGGCGGGGCGGCGTACACGTGTGCACCCTGGCCGCGGGGTGCGCCGTATGGTGTCCCGCAAATGAAGGGAGTGGTCCACCCGTGACTGACCAGGAAAGCGCTCGTCGGCCCAAGTACCAGCGCATCGCCGACGAGTTGAGAACCGCGATCCAGTCAGGCGCCTTCGCGCCGGGCGACCGGCTCCCCGGTGAGAACGACCTCATGACGACGTACGAGGTGGCCCGGATGACGGCGCGCCAGGCCCTCGCCGTGCTGCGCAACGAGGGTCTCGCGGAGGCCCGCAAGGGCGCCGGGGTCTTCGTCCGGGTCTTCCGCCCGCTGCGCCGCCGGGGCATCCCGCGCCTGTCGGGCGAGCGGTGGGGCAACGGGCGTTCGGTCTGGTCGGCGGACGTGGAGGACCGGGATCTGGTCGTCGACCAGATCGAGGTGGCGGAGACGGCGGCCGGCGCGCGGGTCGCGGGGGCGCTGAACCTGCCGCCGGGCGCTCCCGTCTGCGTCCGCAGCCGCCGTTTCGTCCTGGACGCGAAGCCGGTGCTGCTCTCGGTCTCGTACCTCTCCGCGGATCTCGTGCGCGGTACGCCGATCACGGAGCCGGACACCGGGCCGGGCGGGACCTACGCCCGGCTGACCGAGCTGGGCCACCGGCCGGTGCGGTTCCGCGAGGAGATCCGCTGCCGGATGCCGACGGCGGAGGAGTCGGACCGGCTGGCCCTGGAGTTCGGGACGCCGGTGGTCCTCATCGGGCGTACGGCGTTCAGCGGGCCGGGGACGGCCGTGGAGCTCAACGAGATGACGCTGGACTCGTCGGCGTACGTCCTGGAATACGACTTCGACGCGTGATCTCGAACCGCAGCCCCGGGTCGGCGTGGGCGACCTCGCCGGAGAACTCGGCGGCGGCCAGTGCGACGGCTTCTTCCGGCGGCACGCCCGGCCCCACATGGGTCACGACGAGCCGGCCGGCACCGGCCTCGGCCGCACTCCGGCCGGCCTGCGCGGCCGAGTGGTGCCCGCCCCCTGCCCCGTCGGCCTCGCAGAGGAACAGGTCGCAGTCGCGGGCGAGTTCGACGAGGGAGGGGCAGGGTTCGCAGTCCCCGGAGTAGACGAGCGAGCACCCTTCCTCGTCCTCCACGCGCAGCGCGAAGGCCGGCATCCCGTGCTCGACGGCCCGCGACCGAAGGGTGAGTCCGCCGACCCGGGCGACATGTCCGTCGTACAACTCCTCGCAACGGAAAGCGCTTTCGACGGGGCTGCGGTCGGGCCCGTTGGTGAGGAAGCCGGCGAGCCGATCAGCTGTTCCTTCCGGCCCGTACAGCTGTACCGGCAAGGGAAGTTCGAGTCCCGCGTACAGCAAGGCGTAGTAGGCGGTGAGGAGGTCTGCGGAGTGGTCGGCGTGCAGATGGGAGATCCACACGGCGTCGACGTCAGCGAGGGCGACGTACCGCTGGAGTTCGGCGAGGGTGCCGCTCCCGGCGTCGACCCAGACCCGCACGCCGCCGCCCTCGACGAGGTGGCCCGAACAGGCGTTGCCCGGCCGGGCGAAGGGCGTCGCGGAGCCGAGGACGGTGAGACGCAGGGATTCGTCGGCCATGGGACGACTTTAGGTCACACCCGACCAACTCACGGGAAACTGTGCGGATTACGTGAAGGTCATGCGTATTCTGTGTGCTCGCCGGGCCCCATCGGCGGGTGCTCCGGCAGAGAAGATCGAGGGACATTCATGCTTCGCGTACGCACGCTCGCGGCCCTGACCGCGGCCGCCGCCTCCGGCATCCTGCTGCTGCCCACGCAGGCGCAGGCCGCCGGCTCGGTCCACCTGTACAAGATCTACTACGACAGCCCGGGCACGGACCGCGGCGGCAACTACAGCCTCAACGGCGAGTGGGTGCAGATACGCAACACGACCGCGTACGCGGTGAACCTGCGGGGCTGGACGCTCACCGACGCGGCGAACCACAAGTACACCTTCGGCACCTTCACGCTCGGCGCGGGCAAGATCGTCACGGTCCGCACGGGCAAGGGCATCAACAACGCGACGAGCGTCTTCCAGAACCGCGGTTGGTACGTCTGGAACAACGACAAGGACACGGCGACGCTGCGGAAGTCGACCGGCACGTGGGTCGACGGCTGCTCGTACAACTCGACGCAGGTCGACTACAAGTGGTGCTGACCCCGCAGCGCGCCTGACACACCACGGGCCCCAGGGACAGGCACCCAGGGGCCCGCTCGACCTCCCCCGCGACTACTGCGGACCGTCGTCAGCCGGCAGCCGCGGGGAGGGAATCCCATGCCGCTGCACATCGGCGCCGACCTGCCCGCCGAGCGTCATCACGTTCAGGGTCGCGGAGTTCTCGTTGGCGATGGCCTTCTCGACCCGCGCGACCAGCGTCGAGAACGCGTCCCGCTTCGACAGGTCGTGGTACGGCCCGACCTTCGTCTCGAAGTAGACGCGCTCGTGTCCGAGGAGCTGCTCGGTCGACCGGTAGTTCTTCCACTGCTCCCGGTACCGGTACACGCTCTCCAGCGAGACGGCGGCGACGACGACGAGGCTCAGCACCGTGGCCGTGACCCGGGCGAAGACCAGGTCGAGATTCACGAACACGGGCACGAGCGCCCCACCGACGACGGACACGGTCCGCATACGCAGATGCATCGCCTTCATCCGGGTCGCCTTGGAGTCGTACCACTCCTGGTACTGCGAGAGCCTCGTCTCGACGTACCGCTGCGGCGTCATCTCACCGCCCTGCAACCCGATATCGGGCGCGTCCCCCACCTCAGCCATGAGCGAAGTAGACCCACTCCGCCAGGTCCACGTCAACCAAAGCCACCCACGGGAACCGAGCATCAACCCGAACAACCGACAAACCCATCGCGAGCGACACCGGAGCCGCTCAAGTGGGGAATGGTCCACCACACACATCGTGAGCCGAGAGACGATGCTCCAGCGGTACACGACCGCCGCAGGCAGATGTCAGACCGCCCTGACACCCTGGGCCCCGTGAGAATGACATGGGCCGACTTCTGGGAACTGATAGCCACCCTGGACGGCGAAGCAACCGAGGAGAAATGCCGGCGCCTCGCCGGGGAGCTGGGCCGCCGCCCCACCTCCGACGTCATCGGCTTCGCTGAGCGCCTGTCAGAGGCTCTCTACCTACACGCGCTGCGCTGTGGTCGCAGCAGGGCAAGCGGCGTGGGAGAGCGTCTTCTTCGACGCCGACAAGTTCACCCCGTACACCTCAAGCGAGCGCGACGGCGAATGGCTCCTGTACGTACCGGACAAGGCCTACGAGCTGACCACCGGCAAGGAGTGGAACCACACGACCCGCTACTGCTCCGAGAGCTACTCCAACAAGGTCGGCTGGCCCGACCTACGAGCCTGAGGCGGGCTACCGCTCGGAGCGTCGGCTCCGGCTGGACATGATGGCGGAAGCAGACGCCGAAGGCCCCTCGCCGTGATCGGCGAGGGGCCTTCGCACTGGTGGGCGCGGACGGTTTCGAACCGCCGACATCTGCTTTGTAAGTTCGCCCAGCTAGGTCATCCGCCTCAAGGCCAAGCTCGCAGTCGAGGGCTGTTCTGAGCACCAGAGGGCGCGCGCAACCACTCAAGTGCACCGACGTTGCCGTCACAGATTGCCGTCACCTCACCAACGCGCTTCGGTGCTTGGACCCCACTGCGGACACTGGTCTCTACTCGACAGAGCTCCGCTGCCAAAACCGCCGGCGCCGCTCCGGAGTTACGTCCTGCAACGTCTGAAGGTAGCCGCGAGTCATGTCAATGAAGTGGTCCACGGACTGCGGCAAGGATTCCATCCGAGCAAAGAAGATCCGCCGCAGCTCGTCCCGGTCTCCGTCCAGCACCTCTATGGCGTCCTCCCACGTGATCAGATCGTGAGCGACCCCAGACACGACGGAGCTGAAGCTCTCAGCCGTCTCGGCCTCCAGCGGGGTGACGGACAAGCCGAGGACGGTGCACTTGTGCCTCATGGCAGCTAAGGCCACATGCATCTCTTCCCGGGCCACTCGTGCCCTGTCCCTCGCTTGGCTCCCCGCCAAGGTGTGGGCCCCATGCCTGTTGGCATCCCCGACGGCATCGGCCGCCGCGCCGATCTTAGAGCGGAGAGTCTCGACGCTGTCCAACAAGTCGCCGTAAGCCGCCCGGCGCATCTGCCAGAGTCCATCCATGCGCTGAGACCGGGCTTGGATTCGTACGGCCTCCAACGCGGCTTTCGCCTGGCTCCTAGCTCCCAACCAGGCAATCGCACCACCTACGGCAGTCGCTACGGCGCCTATGATCGCGCCCTTGATCGTCGGGTCCATGGCCGAGAGTCTGAGGCATACCACGACCTCCACGCTGAGGTTCAGTACATCCAGTTCGCCCAGCCATATGCCTGGCCTCACGAACACGGTCGTAGTCATGGAGTGATCAAGGCCGAAGGGTCCCGTAGGTACGCAACTGCATCAACACTGCAGCATGCAATGCCGTTAGACCAGCACAGAGCCTCAGCGCTCAGAAGAGACTTGGCCGCAGCAGCGGCCCTAGGCCGCTGACCAGGCACTTCGGTGCTCTCTGACGCGCTCTCCCGGAGCCTTCCCCACGCATCCTCCGGAGAGCCTGATTCCGGGCGCCGGTAGAGCATGTTCCATCTAGTTTCTGAATTATCGCGGCTCAAGTGACTCATCGCGTCTCAGTGCAGATCAGAGGGGGTGCCCAGGAGACGAGCATCGCGACTCACCGCGCCTCGGATCGCGACTCAGCCCGCAACGCAGAAGAGACCACCGCGCGCGGCGGTGGTCTCTTCTCGACTGCACCGGCAGCCGTCATCGTTGGTTTGCCCGGATGACCGCTCAGTCAGGCAGCGGGCCGCCCCAGGCACGCTCGGTCAGCTCGCCCCAGACGCCCGGCGCGACCGTCCGCGGGTCGACCGCCTCACTGGGCGCGGACGTCTTGTACGTACCATCGGGCTGCTCGGATCGGTCGTAGTCCTTCACCCAGAACACGCGGCGGACAAACCTGCCAGTCGTGTCTCCGCTCGGAGCATCCGACTTGAGCACGGAGTAGCCCACCCGCCGGCCCACTCCATGCCACCCCACCGGCTTCCGCCGGGTCGTGGACAAGCGAGCTACCGTCTGGCGGACGTAGTCGAAGCCGCCCACGTCCTCGGTCCAGACGATCTGTTCCTCGTGCTCCAAAGCTGCACGATCCTCCAGCAAGGCCCCTCCTGATCTAGACACAGTTGCCCCGCCCGGCAACCTCCCCAAGTCCCATGCTCCGCATACCTGGTCCATCAGGTCGGCGCCACCACGGGGGCCGGGGAGGCTGCTTGCTTCTCGTTGCGGAGGAAGTCTCCATCTTCCTCCGCCGATCATCCCTAGCCCCGGTGCAAGCGGCTGCCCAGTAAGGGCTGTTCGTGGGTGATGGCGGCTCAGGCTACCTTCGGACGGCCCAGCGACAGCCACCACATCGGGCCTAACCACCTCCGGCTGAGTGGCGAGACAGCCTCCCAGGCACCATCGCGTCGCTCCCTAGACCCTTCTGTGCCGAAACCCCCGCACCCCCGACGCCTCTGACGCTAACCTCAACAAAGGCACAGATTCTCAGCCTGAGGGGGCCCAAAATAAACGCCATGCCGAGCAATATCGCAAGCGACTGGAGCGAAGGGGTTATGCGTACCGCCGACCAATTTGTCGCTCAGGTCGCATCGATCGCGGAAATCAACAGTACCGTGATCCCCGAAATGGAGAGAGAGGAGAAAGGACGCTTCCGTACCCCCACAAGGGAGATCGACGAGTACCTCTCACCGGAGGAGAAGATTGCCTTCGCTGAGGGCGCCAGAGAGTTCGCCGAAGGACTGGCAAAGGTCGCCGAAATGGCGGAACGTGGGGAGACAAACGCAGAAGTCAACCTGCAGCTTCACGGCTCGGCGGGAGCGGTGATTGCACATATGGTCACCCACGGTACAAGATTCATGAATGCCGACCCGCAGCATCAACTTCTGCGAAACGCACTACTTGTCTCGTCGGTTTCCAGTTTTGAGATTCTATTCGGTCGAGTAGCGCGCGCCATCCTGGACATTAACCGGGCAGCGTTCACGGAATCAGATCACGGGTTTACGCTTCAGCAACTTTTCGAATTCAACTCCCTGGAAGACGCTCGCGAGTTCCTGATCGAGCGCCAGGTGTCCAAGCTGCTGTATGAGAGCGTAGACGGATGGGATAAGTGGCTAAAGCGCGCAAGTGGTGGACTCTCGATGTCCGAGTTGCCAATTGACTGGACGGTGGTGCGCGAAGGGTTCGCAAGAAGGAACCTCCTCGTTCATTCAGATGGAGTTGTTAATCAAATTTATCTTGGGATTTTGAAAAAGCTTGACGGTCGCCGAGACTGGGGCGCCAAGGCGGGGGAAAAGATTGGAGTCAGCGGTGAATACCTGACGGAATTTCTCGAAGAGCTGATGGCCCTCGGAAGGATGCTTTGCGTTGGGGTGGGGGTCAGGATGAGAAAGCAAGACGAGAGAATCTTCCTGCTGGCTCTTCTTGGAGATATTAGAAGAAACCTCATGGCGGGTCACTGGAGATCCGTAAGGCACACTGCGGAGTACGCCCTGAAGTACAACCTTCCTCGCAGCGATCAGATCAGTGCACAAGTTTCCGCGTGGGTGGCAAGAAAATCTCTATTGGGCGTCGACGAAATCCGAGGAGAGGTGGAAGGATGGGATACGACAGGATTGGTGGCGAAATTCGCACACCAGAAGAGCGTTCTACTCAATGAAACCGATGCGGCTGTAGCTGAAATTAATAAGCTGATCGCTGAAGGCGTGCTCACCACTTTCGAGGTGGCGGTTGAACCCATCTACTCGGAAGTTAGAGAGTTTGTTCTTAATCCCTCGTTCGATTCGAACTCTTGCAGAGGAAGCGAGAACGACGAGTAAATCGGTGACTACCGGCTCGGCACTAAGCAAGACGGCGAGGTGAGCAGCGCCCCGGGTCAATCCGGACTCGACTCCGCAAACATCGCTACGCTGATCATCAGAGTCACGGATCGGGGAGTGTGCATCAGAGATGGGACCCAAAACCCAGAGGGTCTACGAGGTGATTCGAGGGTGGATCGAGGAGGGTCGGTACAGTCCTGGCGACAAGTTGCCGTCCGAACGGACCTTGAGCGCCGAGCTTGAGATCGGTCGTACCGCCCTGCGTCAGGTGCTCGCCCGCCTAGCGAGCGAGCACTTCATCAAGGCTCACGACCGCAGCTCCTACCGCGTCCTGGGCGGCGAGAGCGTCCCAACGCCGGCGGAGATGGAGCCGTGGAAGATTCACGGCTCCCGCCACATCTACGAGAACCCGTGGGTGACGTTGGACTTGGTAGACGTCGAGCCTCCTGGTGTCGACCGGTTCGAGCACCACGTCGTCCGGCTTTTCCGCGTGGCGGTGACCGCCGTGATCGACGACCAAGACCGGGTGCTCATGCTGTGGCGATACCGCTTCGTGCCCCAGCAATGGGGCTGGGAGTTGCCCGGAGGAATCGTGGATACGGGTGAAGACGCTGCCGCCACGGCCGCACGCGAAACCGAGGAAGAGACGGGATGGAGGCCTGGCCCCGTTGAGCACGTCGTGAGCTACCAGCCGATGATCGGCATGGTCGACTCGCCGCACGAAATCTTCGTGGCCCGTGGCGCCGAAAAGGTCGGTGAGCCCACGGACGCGGAGGAGGCTGGCGAGGTCGCGTGGATTTCCCTCGACGACATCCCCCGACTCATGTCCGAGGGCAAGCTGATGGGATCGGGCACGCTCGTGGCTCTGCTCCACATCCTGGCGTCCCGCACTAGAGGCGACCGGTAAGCAGCTCCACGCGACGGCGATACCGCACGGACCCCGTGCGGTTCGCCAGCAACCGAGCCTTTTGCAGGTGGGATCGGGCGTCGTCCAGCTCCCCCCGAGCCAGATGCGCCTGCGTGAGATCGCAGTGCAGCCCGGATCTCGCGCGCACGAAGGACGCGTCCGCACTGTCCAAGGAGGCGTACAGCTCACCCATCGCCGAGGCGTCTCCGAGCTTGGCAAGGACGTTCCCACGCCACCTCGCCAGGTGGTCCGTGTTGAGGAAGATGCTCAGCATGTCGGCATCACGCACCTCCCCATCGTCGGGTAGCAGGGATGCCGCTCGTTCAAGCGCCGTCTGCGCCTCCGACTCCCTTCCCTCCCCAGCCGCCGCACACAACTCGGCCTCGGCAGCCGCGAGCCAAGCCTGGAGCCGCGGCGACTGACGCTCAGGCTGGACGCGCTGCGCGTCTCGCACCAGCTCGATTGCGAGCTGGGGTCGGCCGGCATCCGCGAGTACGTACGCCTGCTCCCCCATGGCGTGCGCAAGGTAGAGCGGGGACTCGGCATCCTGCGCGGCCTTCTTGGCAAGCTCATACCTCCGCCATGCCCTGTCCACGGCGCCGGCGTCCAGCGCCTGCCATGCGGCAAGGGTGGACGCCCCTGCGAGCGCTGTCGCGATGGGCCTCCGCATCCCCGGCAATACGGCGAAGGTGAGCGCCTCTTCCATGGCCGCCAAGTGGCCGTTCATCTGGTCGACCAAGCCAGTCGCGCCCATCTGACGGTCCATGGTGCGGAGTAGCTCCGTCTGGGCCAGGAACGACGGCACCATGGACTCACTCAGGCTGCCCGCCGCATCGATCCGGCTCAGCAAGTCCGCGTAGCCGTCCGCCTGCGACTCCTGTGCGTCGACCGTGCCACGCAGTTCGTCGTCCGTGATGCCCAGGAGCGGCCGGAGGATCGCGGCGTACCGGTCCGTGATGGCGCGCCGGCCGTTTTCCCACTCCGAGATGTAGGTCTTGAGGCTCGCCGCCGAGGCGATGTCGAGCAGCCGTTGTTCCGCGAACCGCCGCATCTCGTAGATCAATCGATCCTGCGACCACCCTCGCGCGGTCCTCACTGCCTTTAACCCCGTAGCCACGCTGCCTCCCGTAAAGCCCCAGGTGAGAGCCGGTTAACCCCCTTGAGGTTAACCCCAGTTGGCTACCGAGACACCCCACTTGGGCCGTTCTCTGGAGATGCACACCGGCGCGCAACTCGCAGGAAGGGTTGCATCTGGTGCGCACCAGATGTCAATCTGTTGGTGCGCACCAGATGGGCCGCAAGGTCCGGATCCGGTGTGCCCCAACGCCCGGAGAGCTCCGTGAAGGCGGGTCGGCTCGAAGGAAGCGACAGATGGCTTGAGAACTGAACAGAGGGCGAACCGCAACCCGCACCAGGGGAGAGCGGCCGCCAAGCAGAGCACCACTCAACTCCGCATCTGTTGCGGCCGGTTGCCTCCTCCGCCCGTCTCGTACGGGCGGGGTCGAGGGGAGCCGGAGATTCCTGGTTCTGACGGCGAGAGGCCCCGGAGGTGCAACTCCGGGGCCTCGGTTCGGGCCGTCCCACCCGAGAGGAAGTACGACCCATGAACGTGATCGTTGCTGGTCAGAGGATCGTTACGCAGACCGAGCTGATCGAGGCCGCGCTCGGCTTCGACGCCGACCCGGTCGGGCCGCTGGAGTTCGACTCCGCCGCCGGCCAGGATGCGCTGCGCGACATCGTCGCCGTCCTGGAGGCCGAGGCCGCGACCGAGGTCGACGCCGAGGACGTCGCGCACTACCGGGGCCTGCTCGGCGCCCGGGTGCTGGCCTTCCCCCGCCGCTCCGCCCTCGGCTCCGTGCGAGGTGCCGCGTGAACACCCTCGCCTACTACCTGCTGCTGGTCCTGTGCGTCGCCGCCGAGGTCTGGGGCGTGGTCATCGGCGTCCAGGACGTCACCCTCGTCGGTGCCATCGCCGCGCTCGGCGTGATCGGCGTCGACCGGCTGCTGCTCCGCGCCGACCGGTACGAGGAGTTCGCCGAGGCGGGTGAGGAGCGGTGAAGACCCTCGCCCAGATCCTGCTGTTCGTGCTGACCGTCCTGGAGCTCGCGCTCGGCCTGCTGGCCGGGACGGTGGCGCTGCTGAGCCTGATCACCGAGACCATCGCCCGGGCCGCTGCGGCCGCCGACGAGCGGTTCGCCCGCCGGTTCCGGCTGGACCGGGTCTCCCCGAAGCTCCGCCAGGAGCTCGCCGACGTCCTGTACGGGATCACGACCCCTGCCGGAGGCGCCCGATGAGCAGCTACCGCGAAGACCGCCGGGCCGACCAGGCCGCCGAGCGGGCCCAGGACCGCGAGGACCGGCGCCTGGAGCTCGAAGCCGCCGCCCGGCGCGAGCAGATCCAGGCCGAGGAGAAGCGCAAGGACGCCGAGGCCAAGCGCCGCCAGGAGCAGGCCGAGAAGAAAGCCCGCGCGGCCGAGGCAGCGGCGAAGAAGGCGGCCGCCGCCGCCAAGCGCGCCAAGCTGGTCCGCTGGCTGAAGGCGAACCCGGCGACGCTGTTCGTCGGCTTCGTGATGGTCGCCTCGATCGTCCCGGCGCTCCTCTCCCAGATCGGCGCCCTGACCGGCGCGAGCGTGAACGCGGGGATGGCCGGCCTGCTCGCCGCGATGCTGGAGGGCGGCGCCTGGGCGATCACGTTCATGGGCAAGCAGGCCGAGGACTCCGGCCGCGAACCCCGCAAGTACCGGATCGGCACCTGGGCCGTCGCCGCCGTGGCGGCCGCGGTGAACTTCTGGCACGGCTGGGAGCAGTACGGCGCGCACCCGTGGGTCGCGTTCGTGCTCGGCGCATCCTCGCTGTTCGCGATCTACATCTGGGACCTGAAGACCCACGGATCCCACGGCAAGACCCGGGAGCAGAAGCGGGCGGAGAAGGCCCGTGCGAAGCATGTGGCCGCCCGCCGCAAGCACCACCCGCAGATCGTCGAGCAGGCCGTCAAGCTCCAGGCCGCCCTGCCCTACGGGGTGCTGGACGACGAGGCGGCGTTCGCCGCTGCCTGGCGGATCCACACCGGCGCCGAGCCGGGTCTGTCCGCCCAGCTCTACGCCACCGCAACCGAGGCCGTGCTCCAGCTCGGGGCGGCGTTCGAGCTCGGCGACAACGTTCGCGACGAGCTGCTGGAGACCGGCTTCAAGGCCGCCCGGCTCAACCCCTTCCCCGAACTGACCCAGACCCCCGGATCCCAAGCGGGAATTGGGTCGAACACTCCCGAACCGCCCGCCGAGAAGCCCCGCGAGAGCGGGCCGCGGGGACGGTCCGATGAGGAGCTGGACGCGCTCCTGCCGGACGCCCTGACCGCCGCCGCCGACCTCGTCGCGGAGGGCAAGCAGATCTCCGCGACCGGGCTGGCGAAGAAGCTCCAGATCCGCCGCGAGGACGCCGTCGTCCTCCGCGACCGCGTCATCGAACAGCGCCGCCTGCACGTCGCCTGACCCACCCCACCGCATACCAGGGAGCGCCCGTCATGGGTCTGTTCAGCCGCAAGCAGCCCGACCCCCGATTCGTCACCGAGAACGTGGCCGCCGCCGACAAGCCGGACACGTCCGTGACCCGGAAGAAGCCCGCGCACACCGTCACGTGGCCGGTCGCGCCGTCCGGCATCCGCACCGTCCTCGTCGAGGGCGCCCGCTCTCCCCAGGACGCCGTCGCCCGGGCCCTGCGCGACCGGCGGGGCATCGAGCGGACCACCACGCGTGGCTACCGCGTCCGCTTCGAGTCGACGCCCGAGATCTGGCTCATCGACTCCGCCGGGGCCCGGCACGTGACCGGCCCCCGCCTCGCCCAGTCCTGACCCATCCCAGTACGCGGGGCCCGGCCCTCGCCTGGCAGCACCGGCCGGGCCCCGCTACCTCACCAGGAGGCACCGCAAGCATGACCGAGAACCATGCCGAACCGCACGCCCCCTCCAGCCCGCCCCCGCCGGCCGACCCCGACTCGCTCGCGACCGTCACCTTCCTCCACCCCACCGTCCTGGCCCCGGCTCCGGCGGGTGACGACTGGTCGGACCTGCCCGACGACAGTGACCCGGTCGTGGTCGTCCCGCCGATGCCGACCGTGGCGCCGGCCATCGGCCCGGACGAGCGGACCGTGGTCCTGGAGACCGCCCGGATCATCCTCGACAAGCCCGCCGCCCCGGCGGCCGAGCCGGTGGTCCGGTCGGGCAAGTTCGCCGGAACCGTCGACCTGGACGACTTCGACGACGCCCCGCTCATCCCCGCCTGGATGTACTCGCCGGAGGGCTGGGCCGCCTGGTCCGGGGTGTTCTACCGGGCCCGGCGCCGGGACTTCCGCCGCTGGGTGCGCCGCCAGCCCACCCAGCACGGCCACGTCCGCCAGTTCGGCCGCGGCACCCGCCGCGCACACGAGTGGGTGGTCGGCTTCGAGGGCGTCCGCGTCCAGTCCGCCGCCCACACCGCCCATGTCCTGACCCGTGAGGCCCGGCTCGCCGCCCGGCACGCCCGCTTCACCCCCCGCATCCTCGGCTCCAAGAAGGAGCTCGCCATGAAGGCGGCCGAGCGCGCCACGAAGGCCGCCGAGGAGGCCGTCGCACTGCACAAGAAGGCGAAGAAGGACCGCAACCGGGCCCGCAACCTGCGCGCCGGCGTCGTCTACGGCCCGCCGCTCACCGCGATCGGCACCGGTTACGTCATGGGCGGCGGCCTCGGCCTGACGGCCGGCCTTCTCTCCACGTTCGCCGGGGGTGCGTTCGTCGGCCGCAAGCCGTACGACGAGGAGGCCGACTGGACCAGCGACTGGCGTTCGCTGGGCGACGGCGACCGGATGACCGCCCCCATGCTCGACGCCTCCTTCCGTGCGGCGAAGGTCATCGGCGCCGAGGAGACCCTCGGCGTCGTTCAGATGCCGATGCTCGACACCCGGGGCGCCTGGACGGCGATCCTCGACCTGCCGCCCGGCGTACCGGCGAAGAAGGCCATCCGCGCCACCGACGAACTCGCGGCCGCATTCGGGGTCGAGGAGGCCCAGGTCTCGGTCGCCAAGCGCGGCCGGGCCGGACGCATCGAGCTCTACGTCTCGCGGGACCTGCCGTTCACCGACAAGGCCGCACCGGGGCCGCTCCTCGCGCTGGAGTCGGCCGCCGACTTCTGGGGCCGGATCTCCATCGGCCCCGACGTGCGGGGCATCCATCAGTCCATCTCGGTGGTGGAGCGGTCCGGGTTGATCGGCGGAGAGCCGGGCGCGGGCAAGTCCGCCTCCGGGAACACGATCCTGCTGGCGGCCGCGCTCGACCCGCGGGTCATCCTCTGGCTCGCCGACGGCAAGGGCGGCGGCGACCTGGAACCGTTCGAGCACCTCTGCGAGCGCTACGAAGGTGACGCCGACCCCGAGGCCTTCAGCGCCATGCTGGATGAGCTCCTGGGCGTGATGAAGGCCCGGTACGCGCTGTTGAAGAAGCTCGGCAAGCGCAAGGTCACCGAGGAGCTCGCGGGCAAGCACCCGGAGCTGCGCCAGCTGCTTTTGTGGGTCGACGAGCTGATGCTCTACACCACCGACGACGAGTTCGGGAAGAAGATCACGCGCAAGCTCCGCAACCTCGTCTCGCGTGGGCGGGCGGCCGGGATCATCACCTTCTGCGCCACCCAGAAGCCCGGCTCCGACGTCGTCGACACCAGCCTTCGCGACCTGCTGTCCATCCGGTGGGCGCTGCGCTGCACCACCCCGGAGGCCTCCGACACGATCCTCGGCAAGGGCGCCGCCGCGAGCGGCTACTCGGCGAAGACGATCCAGTCCGAGATGCGCGGCGCCGGCCTGCTGTGGGCCGAGGGCACCAACCCGACCATGGTCCGCGCCGACTACTACACCGACGAGCAGGTCGAAACACTCCTGGAGCGCGCCACCGAGTGGCGCCGCACGGCCGGGACTCTACCGAACGGGCCGGTCCCACTCGTCGACCAGCTCCGCGCCCGGGGCGAGGACGACGCGCTGCTCCTGGCCGCCGTCCTGGACACCTTCGCCGCCCACGCCACCGCCGACGGCCCGGCCGACTGGCTGCCCGGCCAGCTCCTCGTCGACGAGCTCAAGGCCGCCGGCCACCCGGTCACCGCCGAGAAGCTCGGCGCCCTGATCGTCCGCACGGACGAGGAGAAGGCCAAGCGGCCGTGGGGTGAGAAGGGCAACCGAGTCACCGGCTACCCGCTCGCCCGGGTCGAGGCCGCCGCCACCGGCCGATTCGGGCTCACCGCCTGATTCCGACCCGGACACGACCCGGACGAGCGCCCGGATTGACCCGGAATGCCCCCGGGCGGACCGGGCTCCGACCCGGACGCCGGAGGGCCCGACCCGGACAGCCGCGTCCGGGTCGGGCCTGGATCCGTCCGGGTCGCCCAACGCTCTGACCTGCACGAATGCGGAGCCGTCCGGGCTGTGTCCGGGTCTCCGTCCTAGTCCAAACCGGCACATAAGGAGTCAGGCACCGTGACCGCCCAGGCCCTCACCGCCCCCGCCGCTCCGGCCCCGGAGCTCGCCGTCGAGGCGGCGCTGCTGGTCCGCGAGATCGAGCAGTACCTCACCGCCCGCGTCCGCACCACCGCCCACCCGCTCGTCACCAAGACCACCGCCGAACTCGTCGCCGAGGCCCTCGGCACCCCGGCCCCGGCGGTGGCCGCGCCGGTCCTGGCCGCCCCGGCCCGCGCGCTGCGCCTCCTGCCCGACTGGGTGCTCGACTTCCCGCTGCTGCGCCGGCTCCACGGCGGCGGACGGCAGGTCGGCGTCGCCGAGCACCTGGAGCTCACCGCGCTGGTCATCGAGCGCTACGGCTGGCACCGCGGCTCCCTGCGCTCGACGTCGGGGCGCCGGTGCATCCTCGGCGCCCAGGCCGTGCTGTTCCGCCTCGGCTACGGCGACGAGACCACCGCCCGCACCGCCGGCCACCACCTCCAGACCGTCCTCGCCGCCCGGGGGATCAGCGAGCCGTACCACCGCTGGAACGACGCCACCGGCCGCACCCGCACCGAAGTCCTCGCCCTGGTCCGCACCGCCGCCGCCCACGCCCGGCGGGAGGACCGGTGACGACCTACCGCAAGAACCTCGCCCCGGCCGGGCTGATGACCCGCCGCCAGCTCCGCGCCGCCGGTCTGCGCCCCGGCGGCCACGACCCGGTCGCCCAGATCCGCTACTGGCGCCACGGCTGGCGCTACGCCTACCTCTACGACACCCAGCACGCCCTGCCCGTGAGGCAGGTGACGCCGGGTCGTTGGCGCTCGCACGAGGCCATGATGCGCGCCCGCCGCACCTGCCCCGACTGCGTCACCGTCTGACCCGCCCATCGCCCACCACCTGGGAGGCCCCGCATGGCCATAACCGTCTCGCTCGTCGCCCTCTTCGGACTCGTCCTGTACTTCCTCCTGCGCGCCGGAAACCTCGGCTACGGCAGCGCCCTCATCGCTGCCGGGTTCGGCTTCTTCCTCGCCTCCACCGGCGCCGCCGGCCCCATCAACCGCCTCGCCCAGAGCCTCATCGACGCCGCCTCCAACCTCTGAGGAGACCTCCGTGTTCGAGATCCGCGTCATCTGCGGCCCCGACGACACCGACCGCGTCATCGACGCCCTCGGCAGCGTCTTCACCACCTGGTCCGCCCACCGCACGGCCACCCGCGACGGTGACCGCATCCGTGTCTACCTGTCCGCCGACCACCGCCCCGCCATCACGCAGGAGTGGCCGACGCCGGAGCAGGCCTACGCCACCGCCCCGAGCATCATCCGGGAGATCGGCTGGGTCGCCCGCACCGCCGCCGACCGGCCGTTCGGCACCGAGACGAGCCGGGAGTTCTGGCTCCGCAAGGCCGCCCTGCTCGACCGCATCGCCCTCGGTGACGAGGTCGCCCCGCCGATCAGTGACGCCACCGTGGACGCCGACCGGGCCGCCCGGCGGCTCATGGACGTCGACGACGCGGCCGTGATCTGCGACCCGCGCCACTACGTCCGCCAGCAGTACGCCCGCCGGACCACCGAGTCGGCCTCCTGACGGGCATGGACCCACTTCTGGACTGGGGCGACGCCACCCACTTCGACCCCGCCCGCAACCGGGCCTGCCACCTGTGCGGCAGGCCCACCCCGATGCGGTCCCACGCCGGAGAACCCGCTCACAAGGTGTGCGCAGAGGCGTGGAACGCGACACACCCCGACGAGGCCCGCCGCTACACCGTGCCGACCAAGGCCCGACCCGTACAGCACGATGCCGGCACCTGGCGGTTCCACAACGACGGACCCGTCACCGACAAGCGCCTGCCGCTCCTCGGTCGGGTCATCCCCACCGATCCCCCGCCCGCCGTCGTCGACATCGACGTCGAGCGGGAGCAGCGCGGCCTGTTCGCCGCGTGACAGCAAGAAGGGCGGCCCCCGTCTCGCCAAAGTCCGGGGCCGCCCTCACTCCCGATCTAGCTGACCTGGAGGTCTCCAGCATGACTCATCCGACCCTCTTCCGGCGAGAGCGCGCCGCCCGGCCGCTGCTGCTGGACCTGTTCTGCTGCGCCGGCGGCGCGGCCACCGGTTACCGCCGCGCCGGGTTCGACGTCGTCGGCGTCGACATCGCCCCGCGCCCGAACTACCCCTTCGCCTTCCACCAGGCCGACGCCCTGGAGTACCTGGCGGACCTGATCACCACCGGGGAGATCGAGCGGTTCTCGTTCGTCCACACCTCCCCGCCCTGCCAGGGCAAGTGCGCCCTGACGGTGGGTACCAACGCCTCCCGTGGCTGGGGCGGTACGCACGTCGATCTCGTCCCGCCCACGCGGGTCCTGCTGGAGGCGTCCGGTCTGCCGTACGTCATCGAGCAGCCCAATGGGCGGGCGGAGATCCGCAAGGACGTGTGGCTGTGCGGCGAGATGTTCTCCCTCGGTGTCCTGCGGCATCGCAACTTCGAACTCGGCCGCTGGACCGCTGTCCAGCCCGCCCATCCCAAGCATCGGGGACGGGTCCGAGGCTGGCGCCATGGCGAGTTCCACGACGGCCCCTACGTCGCCGCCTATGGCAACGGCGGCGGCAAGCCCAGCGTCCCCGAACTCCAGGCCGCCATGGGCATCGACTGGACCGACGTTCGCGAGGAACTGACCGAGGCCATTCCCCCGGCCTTCTCCCAGTGGCTCGGTGTCCAGTTCCTCACCCACCCCCGGACGGAGGTGGCCGCGTGAACCGCCAGAGCAACGTGCTGGACACCGCGCTCTTCCTCGCCGCTGGCGGGGTGCCAGTGCTGCCGTTGCGGGCCGACAAGGGCCCCTTCGGCAACTGCCCCACCTGCGCCAAGAACGCGTGCGGCGGCCGGCCGAACATGAAGACCCCCGGCCCCTGCGCCTGCCCGCGTCCCTGCCACGCCTGGGCCGCCGCCACCACCGACCCCCAGGTCCTGACCTCCCCGGCCTGGGTGAGTGCGTGGCACCGGGCCGGGGTCGTCGCCTACCACCCGGGCGGCGCCAAGGTGACCGTGGTCGACCTCGACGACACCGCCGCCGTCGGCTGGGCCCGCCAGACCCTGCCCCCGACCCGCGTGGTGGTCACCACGCGCGGGGAGCACTGGATCTACCGGGGCACGATGTCCTCCGCCAACCACGTCCGGGACGGCGTGGACATCAAGTCCCTCATGTCCTACGCCCGCTGGCTCGGCACCGGCACCGGCACCATGACCAGCCTGCCCCGGGCCGTCCTCGCCCTGGTGAAGAAGGAAGAGTCCACCCCCGCCCGCGGGGCCGTGGGTTCTTCCGCCCCGGCCCGGTGGGGCCGGAGCGTGGCCACCGGCTGCCGCCACACCGACGCCTACGTCCGCACCGGCCTGGAACGTGGCCTCGCCCGCGTCCGCACCCACCGTGAGACCGGTGCCGGAACGGCCGCCTACGGGGTCGCCCGGTTCCTGGCCAAGCAGCACATCACCTGCCCCGGTCCGTGCGGCCTGGACATCCTGGGCGCACAGATCATCGACGCCGCCGTGTCCGTCGGCGTCCCCGAGCCCTACGCTCGCCGCGCCGTCACCAATGGCATGGGCGCCGTCCTGGGAACGGTCGCATGAGCGCGGCCGAGGAGCTGCCCTCGCCGTCCAACCCGCTCGCCGTCGCCCGCCGGCTCGTGCCCGACTGGCACACCGAGGACGGGCACCTGCGGCTGCGCCGCTGGCGCGGATCGTGGATGCGCTGGACCGGGACGTGCTGGCGGGAGTACGACGAGCAGCAGATGCGCGCCGGGCTCTACAAGCGCCTTGAGCACACCACCTTCTGCGCCGGCACCGATAAGGACGGCTTTCCCGAGATGCGGGAGTGGGCACCGACGAAGACGAAGATCAGCAACCTGCTCGACGCGCTGAGTGCGATCACCTTCCTGCCCACCGAGACCGACGCACCGTCCTGGATCGACGGCGAGAGCGGCAAGCACGACACCAGCCCCATCGTCGCCTGCCGAAACGGGCTGCTGCGCATCCGGGACCGGGCCCTGCTGCCGCACGGTCCCGGCTTTTTCAACCTCGTCTCCGTCCCCTACGACTATGACTCCGACGCCACCGCGCCCACCTGGGAGGCGTTCCTGGCAGGGATCTGGCCGGACGACCCCGAGTCCATCGCCGCGCTTCAGGAGTGGTTCGGCTACGTCCTGTCCGGGCGGACCGACCAACAGAAGATCCTGCTCATGAAAGGGCCCTCTCGCTCCGGCAAGGGCACCATCGCCAGGATCCTGAAAGAGCTAGTTGGCAAGGAGAACCTCGCCGGGCCCACGCTCGCCGGGCTGGGCACGAACTTCGGGCTCTCCACCCTCATCGGCAAGCCTCTCGCCGTCATCTCCGACGCCCGCCTTTCCAACAAGGACGGCGGCGGGCAGGTCGTCGAGCGGCTCCTCACGATCTCCGGCGAGGACACCCTCGACATCGACCGCAAGTACCGCGAGCCCTGGACCGGGAAATTGCCGACCCGGCTCATGGTGCTCACGAACGAGCTGCCGAACTTCGGTGACAGCAGTGGCGTCATCGCCCGCCGGTTCATCGTCCTCAACATGACCGTCTCCTGGCTCGGCAAGGAGGACACCGAGTTGACCGGCAAGCTCGCCGCGGAGATGCCCGGCATCATCAACTGGGCTCTCGACGGCCTCGCCCGCCTGGAGCGCGTCGGCCGGATCACCGAGCCGGCCTCCTCGCAGGACGCGGTCACGATGATGCAGGACACCGCCTCGCCCACCTCCGCGTTCGTCCGGGAGCGCTGCACCACCGGCCCCGCTTGCGAAGTCCCCGTGGACGCACTGTGGGGTGCCTGGCGGGAGTGGGCCGAGGACAACGGCGTGAGGGCCATCGGGACCAAGCAGCTCTTCGGCCGCAACCTGCTCTCTGTCGTCCCCCAGCTCCACCGCACCCGGCCCCGCGACGCGTACGGCCGACAGGTGGCCACATACGCCGGAATCGCCCTAAACCCGACTCCCTGAGTCGCTTGAGTCGCGATGAGTCGCGACTCAGCGCAATGTCACTCCAACTTTTTCGCCCCTCAAGAAGGGGCCGAGGAGGCTTGCTTTGACGACCCCGTTCCCGACCAGTCACACCGCCGTGACCGTCCCTGAGGTCATGGCCGCCCTGAAGTTCAGCCGCGGCAAGGTCTACGACCTGATCCGCTCCCGCGCCCTGCCCAGCTACACCGAGGGTCGCTGCCGCCGCATCCCCCTCGACGCACTCCGCACCTACATGAACAACCGCCTGGAGGAATCCGCCTGATGGCACGCAAGAGGAACCCGAACGGCGCCGGCAGCATCTGGCAGCGTAAGGACGGCCGCTACGAGGCCCGCGTGTACGTCCCACAGCCCGACGGCACCCGGAAGAGGAAGACGGTGTACGGGGCCACGTGGGAGGAGTGCGATGCCAAGCGGCAGGAACTCGTCCTGCGGGACCGCCAGGGCATCCCGACCCCGACCCGCTCGGCCAAGCTCTCCGAGTGGCTGCCGTACTGGCTGGAGCAGTTCGTCAAGGATGACCGCAAGAAGACGACGTACGCCAAGTACGAGACCCACATCCGCCTCTACCTGATCCCCAACATCGGGACCAAGCGCCTGGAGAACCTGGGAGCCGCGGACGTGCGCCGGATGCTCGCCGCCGTTTCGGCCAAGGCGTCGCCGGCCACGGCCAAGGAGTCGCACCGCGTTCTGCGCAGCGCGCTCAGCGCCGCCTGCCGGGAGGAGCTCATCAGCCGGAACGTGGTCAAGCTCGTACCGGCCCCACGGGCGGAGCAGCGGGAGCTGAAACCGTGGGACCTGGAGCAGACGACTACCTTCCTGGAAGCGGCGAGGAGGGACGCGCTGTACGCCGCGTTCGTTCTCGCCGTCGCCCTCGGACTGCGCCGCGGGGAGGTTCTCGGGCTGCGTTGGTCGGACATCGACCTGGACCGTCGCACCCTCACCGTGCGGAACCAGATCCAGCGGGTGCAGAAAGAGCTGTACGCGGACTCCACGAAGAACCGTCGGAGCCGCGTCATCCCCCTCCCCCTCATGTGCCTGCCGCCGCTGCGCTGGCAGCGCCTCCGGCAGGCCGCGCAGAGGGACGCGGCGGGGCAGCAGTGGCAGGACAGTGACTACGTCTTCACGACACGGACGGGCCGCACGGTCGAGCCGATGAACCTCAGCCGCTCGTTCCAGCGCATCACGGAAGCGGCCGGGCTCCCCCGGATCCGGCTGCACGACGCCCGGCACGGGTGCGCGACGCTCCTGTTCGCCGCAGGCGTGCCGGCGCGGGTCGTGATGGAGATCCTGGGGCACTCACAGATCGCCGTCACGATGAACATCTACACCCACGTCTCCGACGAGCGTCGGAGGGAGGCGATGGGGCACATGGACCGGCTGCTCCGCCGGCGCCGTCCCGAGTGAGACTGCCGTCAGCTACTACCGTCAAAGGCCCCCGCAGCGGTGAGCTGCGGGGGCCTTTTCCCTGGTGGGCGCGGACGGTTTCGAACCGCCGACATCTGCTTTGTAAGAGCAGCGCTCTACCCCTGAGCTACGCACCCGTGGAAGAGGCAACAGCCTACATGGCGGACCCGTGGGTGCCGCAAACCGATACCGCGGGGGCGGCAGGGGCGTCTTCGGGGCGTCACGCTCCGTGGTGGGGGTGTTCCGGGCGAACTGATCTGTCCGTGTGTTCGTCCTTACCAGGTGGGAGAATGAACCGGACCGGGCACGGCGGACACAGCACGGGAGAGGTACGTGGCGGCGAGCGACGCGAGGGGGGACGGCGGCGTTCGGCGTCGTGACGTGCCGAGCCGGGGGGAGTGGGCGGAGCCGCGGGCCGGGGGTGGGCTTTCGGCGTTCGGGATCGGGCTCGTCCTGCCGCTGCTCGTCGGGGCCCTGCTGCCGCACGCCTTCGCCGGCGGCGGAACCCGTCGCTGGTTCGGCGGGCGCGGCGAGGGGCAGCGGGCCGAGGCGCAGGCCGCCAAGGACGCCGCCGCCGCGGCCTTCTACGAGCTCGACACCGCCCAGCGCGGGCTGCGCATCTCCATCGAGACCATCACCGCCGTCGACAGCTCCCCCGAGGCGCGCCGCGCCGTCGAGGGTTTCGAGGGCCTCGGGCGCCGTATCGACGAGGTGAGCCACCTCTACATCAGCGCCGTCGACGCCCACGACCTCGACCGTGACGAGCTCGACGCCGCGACCGCCGGCCGGGCCCGCACGGAGCTCGCCCGCGCCAAGGAGGAGCTGGACCGGGTGAAGGGCGAGCTCGACCGGTTCGAGCAGGGTCTCGGGCCGCTGCTCGACCGCGCCGAGACCCAGCTCGCCCGCCTCGCCCCCGCCGTCGAGCGGGCCCGGCAGGCCCTGCGCGGCGCGAGCGGCGCCCTGGACGCCGTACGGGAGAGCGGGCTGCGTGCCGACGACCTCGCCACCCGGCTCGCCGCCCTCGGGCCCGAGCTGACCCGGCTCAACGAAGGCGCCGGACGCCACGGCGTCCCCGAGACCCTCCAGCGCGCCGACCGGGTCCTGCGCGACGCCGAGGCAGTACGGGCCGAGGCGGAGCGCCTGCCCGAGCGGGCCGCCGAGATCGATCGGCGGCTCGTCTCCCTCCGTACCCGCACCGAGGCGCTCGGCACCCGCGCCGGGGGCGTCGAGCCGGTCCTGTCCGAGCTGCGGCGGCGCTTCACGGCGCCCTGCTGGCAGGACCTCCAGCACGTGCCCGAGCAGGCCGCCGTCACGCTGAGGCAGGCCGAGGAGCGGCTCGCCGAGGCGGCGAAGGCGCGGGCCGAGCAGCGCTGGCCCGACGCGACCTCGCTCCTGTCGACGGTCCGGGCGCTGCTCGACTCCACCGACGAGGCCGTCTCGGCCGCCGGTGACCGGCTGCGCCGCCTGGACGCCGTCGCCAAGGACCCGAAGGCCGAGATCGACCGCGCCCGGTTCGCCGTACGGGACGCCCAGCGGCTCGCGATGGCCGGGCGGAGCACTCCCGACCCGCGCCATGCCCGGCCCCTCGACGAAGCCGTCGCCCGCCTCGACCGGGCCGTCGACGGCCTGGAGGGCCGGCACCCGGACTACTGGCACTTCCTGACCGAGCTGGAGGGCGTACGGGCCGCCGCCGCGCACGTCGTCGGTCAGATCAGGGAGGAGCGCGGCACCGGCCACTGAGCCGGGCCTGCGCCAAGAGGCTGCCCGTGCGTGGGCGCACCCTCTAGCCTGGACCCATGCCTCGTTACGAATTCCGCTGCCGCACCTGCGGCGACACCTTCGAGCTCAGCCGTCCGATGGCCGAGTCCTCCGATCCGGCCTCCTGCCCCGCCGGGCACGACGACACCGTGAAGCTGCTCTCGGCCGTGGCCGTCGGCGGCTCGGCCGCCGGCGCCCCCGCGCCGAGCGGCGGCGGGGGCGGTGGCGGCTGCTGTGGTGGGGGCTGCTGCGGCTGACCCCCGGGTACTTCACACCGCGGCGGCCGCCCGGAAGCGGCGCAGGATCTCCTCCCCCGCCGCGACCCCTCGTTCCACGAGGACGTCGAGGTGGGGGGCCGTCCAGTCGCTGTCGGCCAGTTCGCCGTGGCCCGGGCGCCAGGCCCGGTCCGCGGCGAGCAGCAGGTCGGCGTCGAGCAGGGAGTCGCCGGCGGCCAGGGTGAGCGTGGTGCCGGCGCGGCGGGCGACCTCGCGGACGGCCGCGCTCTTGGTGAGCGGCTTCGGCACCGCGTACACCTTGCGGCCCTGGAGCGACACCGTCCAGCCGCGGTCCCCCGCCCACGCGCCGAAGCGCGCCAGCCATTCCTCGGGGAGCCGTTCCCGCTCGACGACCAGGTAGGCGAACAGGTCCTCCGCCACCCGGTGCTTGCGCACCCAGGACAGGTCCGTGGTGGCGGTGAGGTAGGCGCGGATCTCGGAAAGCGGCGCGCACTCCTCGGCGAGCCTCTCCAGGACGGAGGCGTGCCACTCCTCGTCGGTGACGCCGTCGACGAGGATGTGCCCGCCATTGGCGCAGATCGCGTACTTCGGTGCGGTGCCGGGGAGTTGGATGCGCTGGTACTGCTTGCGCGTGCGGGTCGTGGTGGGGACGAAGACCGTTTCGCCGGTCAGCCGCGCCAGGAGTTCGGCGGCGTCCTCGGTCATGTAGGAGAGCGGCTTGGACTCGTGGACCTCGACGCAGAGCAGCCGGGGCGCCTGGGCGTCGGGCATGCCGAGGGCGAGGGCCGCGGACGAGTAGATGAGGGTGCGGTCGAGGTCGCTCGCGACCAGCGTCGTGCCCACCGCCGTGGTCAGGGTCGTGGCCGGTGCCAGCGCCGGTGCCTGCGCCGGTGCCAGCGCCTGCGTCTGCGTCTGCGTCGTCGTCACCTGGGTGACCGGGGTCGTACTCACTGGGACACCACCGCCTTGCCGTCGGCGCCTGTCGCTCCCCTGGTGTACTGAGGGTGTATCAGTCCCACGCAGCTGTACGGGAGTTCGTCGACCACCTCGACCGGTACGCCGCGCTGCTCCGCGAGCAGGCGGACGTGCGCGAGGTCGGCGTCGGCGCCCCGCTTGGCGAGGATCTTCCAGGGGACGCGCCGGAGCAGGACCCGGGTCGTCTCGCCGACGCCCGGCTTGACCAGGTTGACGTCGTGGATGCCGTACTCCTCGCTGATCCGCTCCACCGCGGCCCAGCCCTCCCAGGTGGGGGTGCGGTCGGCGGCCAGGAGTTCCTTGACGTCGGTGTCGACGGTTCCGGTGACCTCGTCGAAGCGGGCGGCCACCGCGTCGAGGAAGTCGTTCGACACGTCGGCACCGGCGAGTTCGCGGTAGAACTTGCCGCCGTGGAAGTCGTCGGGGCCGACGAGGTCGGCGCGCAGGACCGTGCGCGATATCAGGCCGGAGACAGTGGAGTTGAGGCATGCGGAGGGGATGAGGAAGTCCTCGCGGGTGCCGTACGTGCGGACGCAGGAGCCGGGGTCGGCGAGGACCGCGATCTCCGGGTCGAAGCCCTTGATGCCCTCGGTCGCCTCGAACGCGCTGATCGCGTCGGCGAGTTCGCGGGTGATGGCGCCCTTGCCGGTCCAGCCGTCGACGAACACGACGTCGGCGGGGTCGTGGTGGGCGGCGAGCCAGCGCAGCGCGTTGGCGTCGATGCCGCGGCCCCGCACGATGGACACCGCGTAGTGGGGCAGGTCGAGGCCGTGGCGGGCCTGCGCCCAGCGGCGCATGAGGACGCCGACGGGCGTTCCTGCGCGGGCGAGCGAGACGAGCACCGGGGCGCGGCCGGGCCGCTCGGCGAGGACGGTCTCGGTGACGGTGCCGACGGCGCGGGCGATGCGGGCGGCGGAGCCCTCCAGGGCGGTGTGGAAGAGCTCCTGGTAGCGGGCGCTGGGCTGGTACTCGACCGGGAGCGACTCGGCGTAGTGCGCGCCGCCGCTCTGGATGGCTTCCTCGCGTTCCTCGGTGGGCGCCTCGAGCTCGACGTCCGAGAGGTCCTGGAGCAGCCAGCCGACCTCCTCGGGTGCGTACGAGGAGAAGGCGGGGCCGCGGAGGGGCTCGGGCAGCATGGAGCTCCTTTCGGGAGCTTCGGAGTCGGAGACCTGGGGCGTGTACGAGGGGACGACGGCGAGCACCACGCGCGGGACGTGTGCGGTCAGCTGCGCGAGGAGGCCGTCGGGGGCGTGCAGGGCCGGGGTGTCGGCGGTCGAGTCGACGACGGCCACGACGGCGTCGAAGCCGGCGCCCGCCACGTTGTAGGCGTAGCGCTCGCCGGGTCCGTCGGCGGGGTCGTCGTGGGCGGGGAAGACGAGCCGGGTGCGTATCGCGTAACCGGGGTCGTCGACCGCGAGGACGGGCGAACGGGTGGTGGTGGAGTACCGGACGTCGTGTCCGGCGTCCTCCAGGGCGGTGCCGAGGCGGAGCGGCGCGTACATCAGCTCCTCGAAGCCGAGGACGAGGACGCGGGGCCCTGCGGGCGGCTGGGCGGGGGCGGTGGGCCGGGCCGTGGCGGCGGGACTCGCAGCGTCCTGTGCGGCCGGCGCGTGCGGTGCGGCCGGGTCGCGCAGTGCCTCGGCGATCCTGTCCGCCATGGCGGGCAGGGCGGCCTCCAGGCCGGCGCGGTGCTCCGGCGTGAAGCCGTGCCGTCCGCCGTCGGGTACGCCCCCGGGCCAGGCCAGTTCGATCCGCACGGGGGCCGTGGGGTGCGCGGGTACGGCGACGCCGCCCACCGTCCCGTACGCCCGCTCGTGCTCCGCCACGAGCGCCTGGCCCTTTTCGAGTACGCCCTCGGGGAGGCGTACCGTTCCGGCGGCGCCGGCGATCAGGTCGACGCGGGCGCCTATCTCCGAGGCGAAGGCGTCGAGGCGGTCCCGGTCGGCGGGCGCGCGCATGTCGACGAGGGCGACGACGACGTACCGGTCGCGCGGGTAGCGCTCGTGCAGGGCCCGCACGGTGTTGAGGACCGTGTTGCCGGTGGAGAACTCGTCGTCGACGAGGACCAGCGGCCCGTCGCCCGCGAGCAGCTTCGGGTCCTCGGGCAGCAGCAGGTGCGAGGTGGCGTGCGAGTGCGACTCCTCGAAGCCGCCCGCGCGGGCGACGCCCGCCACCGGCCGCCGGGTGGAGTGCAGGTACGGGGCCGGGCCGAGGCCGTCGGCGACCGCGTGGCCGAGGGCCGTGGCGGTCTCCGCGTAGCCGAGGACGACGGAGCGCGCCGCCTCCTCGTCGCCCAGGAGGGCGCGGACGCGCCGCCCGAGGTCAAGGCCGGAGCCGTACACCACGGACGGCCGCTGGGGCACGTGCTTGCCGAGCACGCTGGAGACCAGCAGGTGCGCCCGCTTGGGGTTGCGACGCAGTGCGAGGCCCAACAGGGCCGGTAGCTCCTCGTCGCCGATCAGTTCGACGCCCAGTCGCTCCGCGACCCACGTTCCGGTCCACACCACTTCGTCGACGTCCCTTCGTCAGCCGGCAAGTCCGGCGGTGAGCAGATCCACGAAGCCGACGTCCTCATGGGCGACGCCGAAGACCTCGGCGCGCTGGAGGATGCGCTCGGCCCACGCGCGATGCGGCTTCACTTCGTTCATCTTGTTCGTATAGGCGGATCGGAGCACTCCGCCGCCGCACTGTTCGGGCCGCAGGATGTCCTGCGCGTCGCTCCACTCCTCGTGGCTGACGACGGAGAGCGCGTGCACCGGCACCACATGGGTGGGGTGGATGCAGGTCTTGCCGAGCAGTCCGTTGGCGCGGTCGAGCTCGATCTCGCGCAGCAGACCGTCGAGGTCGTGTTCGATGAGGGCGGTGCGCAGGTCCTCCGCGCGGCCTTCCAGGAAGGGACTGCGGCGAAGTTGTGGCTTGAACATGCGCTCGCCGGGTCGGAAGTACTCCCAGACGGGTCCGGTGACGGTGAAGCCGGTGCCGTCGGAGCGGCCGAGGACGTTGACGACGTCGGCGATGACGTTCGCGACGATCTTGACGTCGTAGGCCGTCATGTCGGGCGAGCGGCGGAGTCCGTAGGCGGAGCAGAAGTCGGTGACGCCGAGCCGCAGGGCGAGGACGTGGTCGCGGTACTTGTCGGTGATCGAGGCGATCCCGGCCAGGGTCTCGGCCCGTGTCTCCAGGTGGAGGAGTTCGGGGGACTCCAGGACGGGCATGGCGAAGAGGCGTCTGCCGCTCGTCCGCTCCGCCTGGGTGAGCGCTTCGAGGAAGGCCCGGCCGCGGGTCTCGGTGAACTTGGGCAGCACGAATCCGGACAGCAGACGGGCCGATTCGCCCAGACGGGTGACGAGGTCGGTGATCTGGCGCGGCTCGCGGACCCGGATGAAGAGCAGGGGGACGTCGGTGGCGGCTCCGGCGTCCGGCGTATTGCCCGTCGCGCTGTCGGACCCCGTGCCCGTCGCGCCGTCGGAACCCGTGGCGGTGTCGGCGTCCGTCACGGTTCCGGCGGCGAGGTCGGCGAACTGGCGGACGAGGTTGGCCTCGCCGTCCTCGACGTCGGCGTCGCTGATGGAGTCCTCCAGGCAGAGGACCATGGAGACCACTCCGCGGGCCGCCTGTTTGCGCACGTCGTCCGCGAGCCGCGGCCGGGTGGCCGGGCTGTAGAGCGTGGCACCCAGGGCCACGGCGAGCGTGCGCGCGGGTGAGTCGGCCGTGAACTCGGCCGGCTCGCGGTGGAACAACCCGGCCCGTGTCGCGGACGGGATGTGTCCGAAATGACGCATATAAGTCCCCCGTCTACCTTTCTCGACCTGACGACATGTGGCCGGTAATAGTACGTAGGTGCGGGTGTCCGCAGTTCCCTTCATGCATGAAATTCAGGTAACTCGTCAGCATCCGTCGTCTCGGCCCGGTATCGGTGACGGCCCCCGCGTTGTCCGCGGGTCTGCCGGGAGGGCAGGATTACGGTCATGACGCACGCGATGCTGAAGGGCTCCAACGTCCCTCTCGACACCGCGGCCGTACGGGCCGTGCTCCGCTGGACCCCGGGCTCCGGGGTCCCCGACGTGGATGCCTCGGCTCTGCTGCTCGGGCCCTCCGGTCGCGTGCGGTCGGACGAGGACTTCGTCTTCTACAACCAGCCGCGCCACCCCTCGGGCCTGGTGCGGCGGCTGCCGAAGAAGCGGGACTCCCAGGGCCTCACGGACACCGTGGAGGCCGATCTGGGCAGTCTGGACCCGTCGGTCGACCGGGTGGTGATCGCGGCCTCCTCCGACGGCGGCACCTTCCGCTCCGTCTCCGACCTGCGGATCCTGCTGTACGACGCGACGGCCGGCCCCGACCGCGAGCCGCTGGCGCTGTTCTCCGTGACGGCGGAGACGGGCGAGGAGACCGCGGTGATCTGCGGCGAGCTGTACCGGCGCGGGGAGGGCTGGAAGTTCCGCGCGGTGGGGCAGGGCTACCTGACGGGCCTCGTCGGCCTCGCCACCGACTTCGGCATCTCGGTCGACGAGGACGCCCAGGACGGCCTGGAGGGCCTGGACGGGTCGAGCTCCCCCGCCGGACGTCCGGACGGCCAGGAGGGCTCCCAGAGGGCTCCGGAGGCCTCGGAAGGCGCCACGGCCACGCCCGGCTCCCCACGACCGGGCCCGGACCTCGACCTGACCCTCGTCCACACCCCCGTACCCCCGCGGCCGACCGTGCCGCCGCCCGTGCCCGACCAGGCGCCCGCGTACGGGTACCCCCGGCCCCAGGCGGACTCCCCCGCTCCCGCGTACGGCTACCCGCAGCCGGTGGGCGGCCCGGACCAGAACCCGGCGCCGGAGTTCCGGATGCCGCCCATGGGCCCACAGTTCGTCCGGTCCTGAGGACCTCGGCGGGCCTGAGTAGCGGAAGAGGGCCGAGGGCCTGAAGAGGCCCGAGGGCCCGGCGTAGGACGCGGCCGACGCCACGGCCTACGCCTTCGTCTTGTAGCCGCGCCCCCACTGCAGGCCCCAGCCGTACAGCCGGTCCAGTTCGGCCTGGAAGCCGTACACGAAGCGCACCTCACGGCGGACCGTCAGCTCGCCCTTGCTGTTGTCCACGGAGAAGACCGCGCAGGAGCGGGCCTGCGGGGCGCGCTCGTCGAGCTCGATCTCGATCCGGGGCCCGTTGCTCGGGTAGAGGGTGATCTTGGCGTGCGTACGGTCGAAGGCCGGTGTCTGGTCGTAGATGTACACGAAGAACAGCAGCCGCTTGATCTCGTCCTTCTGGTCCAGGTTGACGAATATCGTCTCCCCGGAGGAGCCCCCGAAGCGGTCGTCGCCGCTGAGTTTCACGTACGGGGCGGTGTTCAGGTCGCCGAAGAAGCCGCCGAGCGGCTGCACGACGCCCTTGCTGCCGTCGGTCAGCTCGTAGAGGCAGCCCAGGTCCAGGTCGACGTTCACCATGCCCTGGGTGTGCGCCTGGACGACCTCCGGCTTGAAGAGCTGCGACGGGTTGCGGAGCAGCCGCCCGCTCTGGCGTGAGCGTCCTTCGAGGTCCGAGGTCCGCATCCGCCAGGAGAGGTTCACCCGGAGGTTGCCGGTGGCGGCGCCCTGCTTGGTGAGCGAGACGGACGGACGCCGTCTCGTCAGGTCGATGGTGTTCGACGCGGCGCTGCCCGATTCGAACTGCGCCGCCCTCCCCGGAAACAGGTTGTCCCAGAAGGCCATGCCGCCTTCACCCCCCACTGGTCGTCGACGCGACCGGTCGTCGCATCGCACCGCGCACATGCCTGCGGGGCGGCCGGGTGCACCGGCCGCCCCGCAGTGAAGCGTTCCTCATTGCCGGGGGTGTCACACCCCGGACGACACCTCGGTCTTGTCCCCCGAGGAGCCGGACCCGCCCTCGGCCGCCGCCTGCGCCTTGTTGCGGCGGACGGAGGACCAGAAGGAGAGGGCGATCAGGACCACACCGATGGAACCGGTGATGAGCTCGCTGATCTCGTGCTGGATGGTGATGAGCAGGATGACGGCCAGCGCGCCGATCGCGTAGTGCGCGCCGTGCTCCAGGTAGACGTAGTCGTCCAGGGTGCCCTCACGGACCAGGTAGACCGTGAGCGAACGGACGTACATGGCGCCGATACCGAGGCCGAGCGCCATCCAGAAGATGTGGTTGGTGATGGCGAAGGCACCGATGACACCGTCGAAGGAGAACGAGGCGTCGAGCACTTCCAGGTACAGGAACAGGAAGAACGCGGCCTTGCCCGCGAGGCCGACCGCCGAGACGGGCTTGCCCGCGGCCTTGGCCTTCTCCTCCTCCTCGTGCTCGCGCTCCTCCTCTTCCTCCAGCTTGTTCTCGAAGAAGCCGGAGAGACCGCCGACGATGAGGTACGTGATCAGGCCGGCGACGCCGGCGAGCAGCACGGTCCCGGACTTGTCCGCCACGCCGGTGCTGGTGTGCGCGTGCGTCGCGAAGGTCATCGCCGTGACGAGCAGGGCGATGAGCGCGACGCAGACCGACAGCATGTCGACCTTGCCGAGCTTGGCCAGCGGGCGCTCGAGCCAGCCGAGCCACTTGATGTCGCGGTCCTCGAAGATGAAGTCGAGGAAGATCATCAGCAGGAACATGCCACCGAAGGCGGCGATCGCCGGGTGGGCGTCCGTGACCAGGGACTCGTACCGCTCGGGGTCGTCCAGGGCCAGCTCGATGGCCTCGATCGGGCCGACCTTGGCGCTGATGGCGACGATCGCGACGGGGAAGACCAGTCGCATGCCGAAGACGGCGATCAGGATGCCGATCGTGAGGAAGATCTTCTGCCAGAAGGCATTCATCTTCTTCAGGATTCCGGCGTTGACCACGGCGTTGTCGAAGGACAGCGAGATCTCGAGGATCGACAGGATCAGAACGACCCCGAACGCCTCCCACCCCCACTGCCAAGCGGCGAAGGCCAGGCCGAGCGCCGTGATGGCGAACGACCAGCCGAAGGTTTTCAGAACCACTCTCTACCCCATCGTGAAACTGCTTGGCTTTACGAAACGTTGACCCCGAAGTCTAGAGCGATGCCCCGCAGCCCCGACGCGTACCCCTGGCCGACCGCGCGGAACTTCCATTCGCTGTTGTAGCGGTAGAGCTCGCCGAAGATCATCGCGGTCTCGGTGGAGGCGTCCTCGGAGAGGTCGTAGCGGGCGAGCTCCTGGCCGTCCAGCTGGTTCACGACGCGGATGAACGCGTTGCTGACCTGGCCGAAGCTCTGGCCGCGGTTGTCGGCGTCGTGGATCGACACCGGGAAGACGATCTTGTCGCAGTGGGCCGGCACCATGGACAGGTCCACGATGAGGGACTCGTCGTCCCCGTCACCCTCGCCGGTGAGGTTGTCACCTGTGTGCTCGACGGAGCCCTCGGGGCTGCGGAGCTGGTTGTAGAAGATGAAGTACTCGTCCCCGAGCACCCGTCCGGCCTGGCACAGCAGAGCGCTGGCATCGAGGTCGAAGGGGGCTCCGGTCGTGGAGCGCGCGTCCCAGCCGAGCCCGACGAGGACCTTCGTCAGATTGGGTGCGGCCTTGGAGAGGGAGACATTGCCTCCCTTGGCGAGCGTGACGCCCATGTTTCGGTTCCTCCCCGGTGGTGATGAGGCACGTCCGGCGCCGCACGGGATGTGCGGCGCCGGACGGTTCGAACGAATCGGCTCAGACGTTGACGCCGAAGTCCTGCGCGATGCCGCGCAGACCCGAGGCGTAACCCTGGCCGACGGCGCGGAACTTCCACTCGGCACCGTGGCGGTACAGCTCGCCGAAGACCATGGCGGTCTCGGTCGAGGCGTCCTCGGAGAGGTCGTACCGGGCGATCTCGGCTCCGCCGGCCTGGTTCACGACGCGGATGAACGCGTTGCGCACCTGACCGAAGGACTGCTGGCGGTTCTCGGCGTCGTAGATCGACACCGGGAAGACGATCTTGGCGACATCGGCCGGCACGGTGGCCAGGCTGACCTTGACCTGCTCGTCGTCGCCCTCGCCCTCACCGGTGGTGTTGTCACCGGTGTGCTCGACGGAGCCGTCGCCGCTCTTCAGGTTGTTGAAGAAGACGAAGTCCTGCTCGTTGCGGACCTTGCCCTCCTCGGTCACCAGGATGGCGCTGGCGTCGAGGTCGAAGTCCGTACCGGTGGTGGTGCGGACGTCCCAGCCCAGACCGACGGTCACGGCGGTGAGGCCAGGGGCCTCCTTGGTCAGCGAGACGTTGCCGCCCTTGCTGAGGCTGACTCCCACGAGTCCCTCCATTGGTTTCCAGGGGCAGCGCCCCAGTCGTGCGTTGGCATTCGGATCAAC
The DNA here is from genome assembly GCF_044452745.1 of Streptomyces sp. NPDC051822. Taxonomy (NCBI): domain Bacteria; kingdom Bacillati; phylum Actinomycetota; class Actinomycetes; order Kitasatosporales; family Streptomycetaceae; genus Streptomyces; species Streptomyces sp. NPDC051822. The sequence goes on from NZ_JBITBZ010000001.1 coordinate 637,940, forward strand.
GACTGGATCCTAGTGACGGGTTCCCGGTCGAAACAGTCGATTCGCCCCACGAATCGGAGATGTCGGCCGGATGCGCCTCAGATGTCGTCGAGCGCCTTGACGTACTCACCGAGATCGCGGGCGTCGGGGAGGGCGTTGACGACGGTCCAGCGGACGACGCCCTCCTTGTCGATGATGAAGGTGCCGCGCACCGCACAGCCCTTCTCCTCGTCGAAGACACCGTAGGCACGGGAGGCCTCGCCGTGCTTCCAGAAGTCGGAGAGCAGCGGGAAGTCCAGGGACTCCTGCTCGGCGAAGACGCGCAGGGTGTGGATGGAGTCGTTGGAGACGGCGAGCAGCTGGGTGTCGTCGTTGACGAATCTGGGGAGGTTGTCGCGCAGCTCGCCGAGCTCACCGGCGCAGACGCCGGTGAAGGCGAACGGATAGAAGAGCAGCACCACGTTCTTCTCGCCGCGGAAGTCGGAGAGCCGCACGGTGCGCCCGTGGTTGTCCTTCAGCTCGAATTCCGGGGCCTCGGTGCCGGCCTCGATCGCCATCGCGTACGCGTCCCTTCGACGGAGCCCCGGCCTTGCGCATGCCCTTGGGCCGAATCGGTGAATCCCAGCCTACGGCCTGTGCACGAAAGCCCCCGCCGGCGTACCGGCGGGGGCTCGTCGCAGCGTGGTGATCAGCGCTTGGGGGCCGTCAGGCGGGTGCCCGTCCAGTCCTTGGCGACGCTGATGCTCTTGGTCTGGGAGAGACCAGCTGTCTGCGCGGCATCGTTGATGTCGCTCGGCTCGATGTAGCCGTCGCGGCCGGTCTTCGGCGTCAGCAGCCAGATGGTGCCGCCGTCCTCCAGAAGACCGATGGCGTCCACCAGGGCGTCGGTGAGATCGCCGTCCTCGTCGCGGAACCAGATCACGACGGCGTCGGCGACGTCGTCGTACTCCTCGTCCACGAGATCGGCCCCGATGATGGACTCGATGCCTTCACGGAGATCATGGTCGACGTCTTCGTCGTAGCCGATCTCCTGGACCACCTGTCCGGGCTCGAACCCCAGCCTTCCGGCCGGGTTGGTCCGCTCCTCCGCGTGGTCCGCGGTCGCGCTCACGGCTTGCCTCCTGCTCATTCGGTAAATGCTTTGGGCCGCGCGTATGCGCGCGGCGCTGGCCGTAGTCCACACGTGCCGGGGTGGATCGCGCAAGTGCCCGGCCGTGGAGACCGCCGAAACGGTGACGTTTGGGGCCGTCTCGCCGCAACTTCCGGCACCGCGGATACCCGCTCCGTGATCGGACACACATGATTCATCCCGGTTTACTTGTTTCCGAGGCTTCAGTCTGCCGAACACCCGGACGAAACGCATGCGCGAGTTGGGCGTAAGGTTGCGATTTGACCGTAACCAGACACGTGGAGGGCACCGGGAGACACCCCCTGGGGGTTACCCCTCGGTAAATGTGACGTCTGGCGTCGGCGGGGTACACGATGGAACATCCCGACCACCCCGTGGCCCCGTGGGCACCACCGAACAGCGAAGGAACAGCGTGGCTCCCGGATCCGATCGCAACCCGATCATCATTGGCGGCCTTCCCAGCCAGGTCCCGGATTTCGACCCGGAAGAGACCCAGGAATGGCTCGACTCCCTCGACGCGGCCGTCGACGAGCGGGGCCGGGAACGGGCCCGCTACCTCATGCTCCGGCTGATCGAGCGCGCCCGCGAGAAGCGCGTGGCCGTGCCCGAGATGCGCAGCTCGGACTACGTCAACACCATCGCCACCAAGGACGAACCGTTCTTCCCCGGCAACGAGGAGATCGAGCGCAAGGTCCTCAACGCCACCCGGTGGAACGCGGCCGTGATGGTGTCGCGCGCCCAGCGTCCCGGCATCGGCGTCGGCGGTCACATCGCGACCTTCGCCTCCTCGGCCTCGCTGTACGACGTCGGCTTCAACCACTTCTTCCGCGGCAAGGACGAGGGTGACGGCGGCGACCAGATCTTCTTCCAGGGCCACGCCTCCCCCGGCATCTACGCCCGCGCCTACCTCCTGGACCGGCTGAACGACACCCAGCTCGACGGCTTCCGCCAGGAGAGGTCGAAGTTCCCCAACGGGCTCTCGTCGTACCCGCATCCGCGGCTGATGCCGGACTTCTGGGAGTTCCCGACCGTGTCCATGGGCCTCGGCCCGCTCGGCGCGATCTACCAGGCCCGGATGAACCGCTACATGGAGGCGCGCGGGATCGCCGACACCTCCAGGTCGCACGTCTGGGCGTTCCTCGGCGACGGCGAGATGGACGAGGTCGAGTCGGTCGGCCAGCTCTCCATCGCCGCCCGCGAGGGCCTGGACAACCTGACCTTCGTCGTCAACTGCAACCTGCAGCGGCTCGACGGCCCGGTGCGCGGCAACGGCAAGATCATCCAGGAGCTGGAGTCGATCTTCCGGGGCAACGGCTGGAACGTCATCAAGCTGATCTGGGACCGCTCCTGGGACCCGCTGCTCGCGCAGGACCGCGACGGCATCCTGGTCAACAAGTTCAACACCACCCCGGACGGTCAGTTCCAGACGTACGCCACGGAGACCGGCGGCTACATCCGGGACCACTTCTTCGGCGACGACCACCGGCTGCGGGCGATGGTCGAGGGCATGTCGGACCAGCAGATCCTGCACCTGGGCCGTGGCGGTCACGACCACAAGAAGATCTACGCGGCCTACTCGGCGGCGAAGGCCCACGCGGGCCAGCCGACCGTGATCCTCGCGCAGACCGTCAAGGGCTGGACGCTCGGTCCGAACTTCGAGGGCCGCAACGCGACCCACCAGATGAAGAAGCTGACGGTCGACGACCTGAAGCGCTTCCGCGACCGGCTGCACATCCCGGTGACCGACCGGCAGTTGGAGGACGGCCTGCCGCCGTACTACCACCCGGGCCGGAACTCCGAGGAGATCCAGTACATGCACGACCGCCGCAGCGGTCTCGGCGGGTACGTCCCGACCCGGGTCGTACGGGCGAAGCCGCTGGTGCTTCCCGACGACAAGGCCTACGCGGCGGCCAAGAAGGGCTCCGGGCAGCAGTCGATCGCGACCACGATGGCCTTCGTCCGCATTCTGAAGGACCTCATGCGGGACAAGGAGATCGGCAAGCGCTTCGTGCTGATCGCCCCCGACGAGTACCGCACCTTCGGCATGGACGCCTTCTTCCCGAGCGCCAAGATCTACAACCCGCTCGGCCAGCAGTACGAGGCGGTGGACCGCGAACTCCTCCTCGCCTACAAGGAGTCGCCGACCGGGCAGATGCTGCACGACGGCATCTCCGAGGCCGGCTGCACGGCCTCGCTGATCGCCGCCGGTTCCGCGTACGCCACGCACGGCGAGCCGCTGATCCCCGTGTACGTCTTCTACTCGATGTTCGGTTTCCAGCGGACCGGCGACCAGTTCTGGCAGATGGCCGACCAGCTGGCGCGGGGCTTCGTGCTCGGCGCCACCGCCGGCCGGACGACGCTGACCGGCGAGGGCCTCCAGCACGCGGACGGCCACTCGCACCTGCTCGCCTCGACCAACCCGGCCTGCATCGCCTACGACCCGGCGTTCGGCTTCGAGATCGCGCACATCGTCAAGGACGGTCTGCGCCGCATGTACGGCTCCGAGGCCGAGGACGTCTTCTACTACCTGACCGTCTACAACGAGCCGATCCAGCACCCGGCCGAGCCGTCGGACGTGGACGTCGAGGGCATCCTCCAGGGCATCCACCGCTTCAGGCCGGCCGAGGCGGGCTCGATCCCCGCGCAGATCATGGCCTCCGGCGTCGCCGTGCCGTGGGCGATCGAGGCGCAGCGGATCCTCGCCGAGGAGTGGAACGTACGGGCCGACGTCTGGTCCGCGACGTCCTGGACCGAACTGCGCCGCGAGGCCGTGGCCGTCGAGGAGCACAACCTGCTCCACCCGGACGAGGAGCAGCGCGTCCCGTACGTGACGCGCAAGCTCCAGGGCTCCGAGGGCCCGTTCGTGGCGGTCTCGGACTGGATGCGTGCGGTGCCCGACCAGATCTCCCGCTGGGTGCCTGGCCCGTACACCTCGCTGGGCGCGGACGGCTTCGGCTTCGCGGACACGCGCGGCGCGGCCCGTCGGCACTTCCACATCGACGCTCCTTCGATCGTCCTCGCGGTGCTGACCGAGCTGGCGCGTGCCGGCAAGGTCGAGCGGTCGGTCCTGAAGCAGGCGGTGGACCGCTACCAGCTGCTCGACGTGGCGGCGGCCGATCCGGGCCCCGCGGGCGGCGACGCCTGATCGTGATCGCCTGATCGTGATCGTCTGGTCGACACCGTGCTCCCGTAGCACGGAGCGCCTGGTGAGGGGCGGTGGGACCCTGGTCCCGCCGCCCTTCGGCGTTCTCTACGATTCCCCGCATGAAGGAACGCCGGTACAGCTGGGAAGAACGCACACAGGCACCGCTGCTCGTGCTCGCCGTGGCGTTCGGCGTCGCCTACGCCGTGCCGATCGTGGCTCCGGACGCCGATCCCTGGGTGCACCGGCTGTGCACCCATGTCGAGTGGGCGGTCTGGGCGGCCTTCGCCCTCGACTACCTGGTCCGGCTCGCCATCGCCCCGTCGCGCTGGGCCTTCGTCCGCTCCCACCCCCTCGATCTGATCGCGGTCCTGCTGCCGATGGTGCAGCCGCTGCGGCTGCTGCGGCTCGTGTCCACGCTCCTCCTGGTGGGCCGACGGGCCAGGATGGCCCCGCAGATAACGCTCACCACCTATGTGGCGGGCGCGGTCGTCGGGCTGATGATGTTCGGCTCGCTGGCCGTGCTGCACGTCGAACGGGACGCCCCCGAGGGCAACATCAAGACGCTCGGGGACGCGGTCTGGTGGTCGTTCACCACGATGACCACCGTCGGCTACGGCGACCACGCCCCGACCACGGGCCTCGGCCGGGTCCTCGCGGTGGGCCTGATGCTCTCGGGCATCGCCCTGCTCGGTGTCGTCACCGCCAACATCGCCGCCTGGTTCATCTCCCGCTTCGACCGCGACGACGCCGTGGAGCGCCGGCAGACGGAGCTTCTGGAGGCGCTGACCCGGGAGGTGCGCGAGCTGCGCGCGGAGGTGGCGCGGCTCGCTCCCCCGGCGGAGGCCGCCGTCCCGGCGGAGGCCATCGTCCCGGCCCCTGCCCCCACTGCCTCAGCCTCCGCCTCCGCCTCCGCCTCCGCGCCTACCGCTCCCACAGCTTGAACGCTCTGACCTCGTAAGGCATTTGCGGCACCCAGGTTCCCCGCCCCGGGTAGGTCTCGAACTCCCCCGCCTCGGCGCACTCGGCGGACTGGTACGTGGTCACCGGCCGTCCCGTGCGGTTGGCCAGGGACTGGGCCGAGGTGCCCGGTGGCAGGGCGACACAGCTGTCGATGTCGGTCGTGGCCAGCTCGTGGGTCTGCGCCCGGCCCTTGAAGTCGGGCTTGGCCCAGAGACAGAGCCGGCCGGGGCCGCAGGGCCCGAGAACGGTCCCGCCGGACGGCGCGGCCGGCGCCGGTGCCGCAGCCGCCGCCGGTGCCGCCACCGCGGCAAGCAGGGCGGCCAGGACGGCCGCGACGGCCAGCACGGCCTTCTTCGTATACATGCTGATGGACCCCCGTTTCGTGACTCTCTGTAATCACGAGAATGGCGGAGGTCACCCTCCGACGGAAGAGGGGCCGCCCCCGTTCACGCGAACGGGTGACGGCCCCCTACGGGAACCCCGACAGGCGCCCGGCGGACGCCCGACGGCCGTCGGTACGACCCTCAGACGGCCCTCAGGCGGACGTCAGATGTGACCGCCGCCCATGCCGCCCGCCTCCGCGTTCTCCCCGCGCTTGGTGAGCGTGGCGACGAGCGCCGCGACGACGGCGACGGCACCGGCGACGGTGAAGGCCAGGCCCATGCCGTCCAGGAAGGTGTCGTGGATGACCCCGGTGATCTGCTGGACGAGGTCCGGGGTCATCCCCGGCGCCTGCGCCAGCTCCGGCGGCGCCATGCCGAACTCGGCGGCCTGCTCCAGCTGCGGGTTGGCCGGGGCCGGGATGCCGGCGTCCTTCCAGTTGCCCTCGAAGGCGTCGGCGACCTTGGAGGACATGACGGCGCCGAGCACCGCCGTGCCGAGCGCGCCGCCGACCTGCATGGCGGCCTGCTGCAGACCGCCGGCCACGCCGGACAGTTCGAGCGGCGCGTTGCCGACGATGACCTCGGTGGCGCCGACCATGACCGGGGCGAGCCCGAGGCCGAGGAGCGCGAACCAGAGGGACATCACGAGGGTGCTGGTGCCGGCCGAGAGCGTGATCATGCCGAACATCGAGACGGCCGTGCAGACCATGCCGCCGACCAGCGGCACGCGCGGTCCGAACCTGGTGATCAGGGCGCCGGCCAGCGGCGAGGAGACGATCATCATCGCGGTCAGCGGCAGCAGGCGCAGACCGCTGTCGACCGGGCTGAGCCCCTTCACGCCCTGGAGGTAGAAGGTCACGAAGAACAGGCCGCCCATGAAGGCGAAGGCCATGAGGACCATGAGGACCACACCGGCCGAGAGCGGCACGGAGCGGAACATGGCCAGCGGGACGAGCGGCTCCTTGACCTTGGTCTCCCAGAACGCGAAGACCGCGAAGAGGAGCACCGCGCCGAGCAGACAGCCCCAGGTCTTGCCGCCGGTCCAGCCCCACGACTCGCCGGCCTTGATGAGGCCCCAGACGAGGGAGGCCATGGCGCCGGAGAGCAGCAGGATGCCGAGGACGTCGAAGGAGCGCGGCGCGTTCTCGGCGCGGTGGTCCTTGAGGATGACCAGGCCGAGGACGAGGGCGAGGACGCCGACCGGGACGTTGATGAAGAAGACGGACTGCCAGCTGACGTGCTCGACGAGCAGGCCGCCGACGATCGGGCCGCCCGCCGTGGAGGCGCCGATGACCATGCCCCAGATGCCGATGGCCATGTTCAGCTTCTCGGCGGGGAAGGTGGCGCGCAGCAGGCCGAGCGCGGCCGGCATCAGCAGGGCGCCGAAGAGGCCCTGGAGGACGCGGAAGGCGATCACGGCGCCGATGGAGTCGGAGAGGCCGATCGCGCCGGAGGCCAGCGCGAAGCCGGCGATGCCGATGAGGAAGGTCTGCCGGTGGCCGAAGCGGTCACCGAGCTTGCCCGCGGTGATCAGGGCGACGGCGAGCGCGAGCAGGTAGCCGTTGGTGATCCACTGGACCTGGGCGAGGGAGGCGCCGAGGTCGGTCTTGATGGCGGGGTTGGCGATGGCGACGATGGTGCCGTCGAGGGCGACCATCATCACGCCCACGGCCACGCCGAACAGGGTCAGCCAGGGGTGGCCGCGCAGTCCCTTCGCCGGGCCCGGAACGGGTTCCCGGGCACTCCCCTGACCCTGCGGGGCCTTTTCCACGGTGGTCTGACTAGTCATGCGAAAGAGGCTAGTGACAGTCACTGACAATTGACAAAGCGATTCACACGCCGGTAACTGTCACGTAGCTCACAGGTAGGCTGAGCCCGGACGAAATGCCTGAAAAGAGGACCGAGACGTGACCCTGCCCGGCCTGCGCGAGCGGAAGAAACAGCGCACGCGCGACGAGCTGACCCGGGTGGCCCTGGAACTCTTCACGGCCCAGGGGTACGAGCGGACCACCGTCGACGAGATCGTCGACGCCGTCGAGGTCTCCCAGCGCACGTTCTTCCGTTACTTCTCCTCCAAGGAGGAGGTCGCCTTCGCCGTCCAGCAGATGGTGGAGGAGCGTTTCGTCGACGCCCTCGGGCGGCGGCCGCCGGGCGAGGGCCCCTTCGACGCGATGCGCAACGCCGTGCTCTCCGCCTGGGACACCATCGGCGACGCGATCACCGAGGTCGTGCCGGTCGAGCTGTACCTGCGCAGCTTCCAGATGATCGAGTCGACGCCCGCGCTGCTCGCCGTCCATCTGCGCCGCTCGACCGAGATGGAGGAGACCATCGCCGGGATCATCGCCGAGCGCGAGGGCCTCGACGTGGACGCGGACCCGCGCCCCCGGATCGCGGTGGCGGCGTTCAGCGGCGTGATGCGGGTGACGGGCCAGCTGTGGGGCAGGGGTACGGACCAGAGCCTGGAGGCGATCCGCGCCCTCACCGAGGAGTACCTCGACCACCTCGGTCCCGCGCTCGCCCCGAGCTGGCGGGACGACAGGCCGGGGCATGATTCGAAGGACAGGCCCCGGCGTGATCCGAAGGACAGGTCCTAAGGTCCCGGCATCCCAGGGGCCTGATCCGTGGGTGTTCACCCGCGCCCCGTAGGGTGGCGGCCCGTGACGTCAGCCGAAGCCGCCTCGCCCTCCCTGACCGTCGTGCGCGCCCTGCTCGCGCTCGGCGTCGTGTTCGCGCTCCTCGCGACCACCGGGTGGACCACGATCCGGCACCGCCCCGCGCCGGGTCCTTCCCTGGAGGCCGCGTTCGCCGACTGGGCGCGCGACCGGATGGACCAGCGTCCGCTGCCGGGCCCCGGCTCCCCCTCCCGTACCGTCGCCGCGTACTTCGCCGGGCTCGGGCCCGCGCACGCTGCCGCGCTCGCCGAGCGGCATCCGCTCGTCGTCGGCAATCTCAACGGCGCCCCGGTCGGGCTGCGCTACCGCGCCAACCGGATCACCCTCGGCCGTGCGCTCGCCGTCGAGCGGGGCAGGGTCGACGATCTCCGGCTCTCCGCCGAAGGCCGGCACGAGGCGCGGCGCCGGTTCGACCGCTTCACCTCGCTGCTGCGGCCCGGCCGTCAGATCCTCGCCTTCGACCCGACCGGTGCGGGGCGGGCGGCCGAGGTCCTCGGGAACCTGGAGCGGGCCCGGCGGGTCTCCGTGATCGTGCCCGGTGTCGACACCAACCTCCTGACCTTCCAGAAGACCCACGGCCGGTACGGGGCTCCCGTCGGCATGGCCGAAGCCCTCTACGCCGCCGAGCGGCGGGCGGCGCCCGGCGGGCGGGTCGCGGTGATCGCCTGGGCCGACTACACCGCGCCCGTCGGGGTCGGCGTCGACGCGGTGACGGGCCGGCTCGCGCAGGGAGGCGCCGTACGGCTCGTCGGGCTGACCAAGGCACTGCCGGGCAACGCGCGCGTGGCGCTGTTCTGCCACAGCTACGGCTCCGTGCTCTGCGGGCTCGCGGCACCGCGGCTGCCCGCCCGGGTGACCGACCTGACGGTGGCCGGAAGTCCCGGGATGAGAGTGGAGCGGGCGGCCGAACTCGCCACCCCCGCGCGCGTGTGGGCGATGCGGGACCCGGACGACTGGATCGGGGACGTGCCCCACGTCGAGCTGGGCGGCATCGGCCACGGCGCCGATCCGGTGGCCCCGGAGTTCGGCGCCCGGCTGCTCTCGGCGCGGGGGGCGCTCGGCCACAGCGGCTATTTCGAGCCGGGCACCGAGAGCCTCGGAAACTTGGCCGCGATAGGGGTCGGCGCCTATCGGAACCTGGTCTGCGCACGTGCCGACAGCGCTTGCCACGACGGAATATCCGGCACGGAAGGGCTCTGACGCGCGTAGATCACGTGATTTCGGGACCTTTCACAGGGGCGACGCACGGGCACGAGCCGCCTACGATGAGGCGTATGGGTGATGTGCTGGCCGGAATTCATGCCACCTGGGAGTTCGAGAGCGACGCCCTCGTCATCCGCTTCGAACGGGGGAACCGCACGCCGAAGCTCTTCCACGTGCTGCGCGAGCGACGGATACCGTACGAGGCGTTGGCGTCCGTGACGCTCGCGCCCGGCAAACGGGACACCGTCGTGCTGCACGCCGTGCCGAGACCGGGTGCCGATCCGCTGATGGAGGCGGCCGCGGGGCAGCTCGCGGAACACTGCGATCCGTACCGCCTGGTGCTCACGGCGGATCGGGAGACGCTCGCCGAGTACTACCGGGACGAGCTGCGGAAGGTCCTCGCGCCGCGGACGACCGCCGCCTGGGACGTCCCGGACCTCATCGAGGCCTCCCCGGACCTCCTGGAAGCGGGCGCCTTCGAAGCCGGGGCCTTCGAAGCCGGGGCCTTCGACACCGTGGACGTGGCGCCCGCCGAGCGCTTCCTCGTGGCGCCGCCGCCGGGGCCGCAGGCCTTCAAGGCATACGACGGGAAGGCGAGTTTCGACGGCCGGTCGGAGGTCGCGTTCCGCTGGTCCTCGACGGGCGCGTCCTCCGAGAAGTGGAAGGCGGGCGACCAGTTCTTCCAGGTACGCGACCTCTGCGGGGTCGAGTGGCGGTCTCCGGACGTCCTCGGCGGGCATCTACGTCTGGTGCCGAGGGGCGGCGAGCCGCGCCCGTCCCAGCCGGACCGGGACCCCGCATCCGTGCTCTTCGGCCTGGGCTACGGGCCGGTGCACCTGTCCCTCCCCTTCGCCGCGGCGGTCCTCGCGGCGATCCGGGCGACGACGGACCGCGTCCCCGCGCGCGTGGCCGCCCCCGGAGCCGATGCCGGAGCGGTTGCCGGAGCCGTTGCCGAAAGGATTCGGCACCTGGGCGAACTGCACCAGGCGGGCCTGGTGACGGACGCGGAGTTCTCGGCGAAGAAGGCGGAACTCCTCGCGGAGCTGTGAGCCCCGGGCCGTCCGGGCCGTCCCGGGCCCCGATCTCATACCCGGGTATCAGGCCGCAGCCCGGTCCCCGGTATGACGTCGGGGGCCGGGCACGCTGCCTACCCTGGGCGGGTCATGGCTACCGACCCGCGGCACGAGCCGCCATCCTCCCCCCGGCCCGAACAGCCGAACCGGACCAGCCGGCTCGGCACCCGGACACGTGCGTCGTTCCAGGGGCTCGGCGCCCGGACGCGCGCGTCGTTCCAGGGCCTCGGCGCCCGCACGGGCGAGACGTTCCAGGGGCTCGCGTCCGCGCTCACCACCCCCAGCACGCCCGGCGCGCCCCTGCTCTCCGACGCCTCCTCGCGCTGGGTGCGGCTGCTGCCGTACGTCTTCGGCCTCGCGCTCGTCGCGTCGCTCCTGCCCACCACCGTCCACCTCCTCAGCGGGGACTACGGCGTCAACGGCGCCCTCGCCGGCGCGATCGGCACCGCCCAGACCGCGCCGCTGCTGCTCGCCGTCGCCCGCCCCCTGCAGGCCTGGTGGATCATCTTCCCCGCCAACCTCCTCGGCGCGTTCGTCCTGCTCGCCTCGGACGGCCCGCGCGCCCACCTCTGGCCCTGGACCCCGCCGAGCGTCGTCGGCTACTGCGCGCTGATGATCGCGCTCGGCCTGCGCGAGTCCCGCCGGACGCTGTTCGGCGTCTGGCTGGCCACGGGCGCGGCCGGCTACGCCATGGAGGCCTTCCGGCCCGACGGGTACAGCAGCATCCACACCCTCCTGTTCGTACTGACCGGGGTGCTGCTGCTCCTCACCTCGGCCGTACGCGCGCGGGGCGACGCCCAGCGGCTGCTGCGGGAGCAGGAGACCATCAGCGAGGCCGAACGGGCCCACCGCACCCTCCTGGAGGAGCGGGCCAGGATCGCGCGCGAGCTGCACGACGTGGTGGCCCACCACATGTCCATGATCACCGTGCAGGCCGACTCGGCCCCGTACCGCATCCCGGAGCTTCCGGAGGCCGCCCGCGAGGAGTTCACCTCGATCGCGGCGAGCGCGCGCGAGTCGCTGGCCGAGATGCGACGGCTGCTGTCCGTGCTCCGCAGTGACGGCAGTGAGGGAGAACGGGCCCCGCAGCCGGGGCTCGACCGGGTCCAGCAGCTGGTCGAGGCGACGGTACGGGCCGGGGTGCCGGCCGAACTGCGGCTCGCCGCGGACCTCGGGGACGTACCGCAGGCGGTGGACCTGTCCGCGTACCGGATCGTGCAGGAGGCCCTGGCCAACGTCGTCCGGCACGCCCCCGGGGCCTCGACCCGGGTCTCGGTCCGGGCGGACGAGGGGTGGCTGACGGTCCTCGTGGTCAACGGCCCCGCCACGGAGCCCGGTTCCTCGGTCGAGCGGGGCGCGTCCGGTACCGGGCACGGGCTCGTCGGCATGCGGGAGCGCGTACGGTTGACCGGCGGCTCGCTCGACACCGGTCCGCTGCCGGACGGCGGTTTCCGGGTGGCCGCACGGATGCCGCTGGCCCAGGACCCCGCCACGACGACCGTCACGAGCGCGACGACCGTCCCGACCGCGACGACGGTCACGACCGCGACCAGCACGAAGATCCCCACGACCGGCAAGGAACCCGAGTGACCATCCGCGTGATCATCGTCGACGACCAGGCCATGGTGCGGGCCGGTTTCGCCGCGCTGCTCTCCGCCCAGCCCGACATCGACGTGGTGGGCGAGGCGCCGGACGGACGGCAGGGCGTGGACGTGGCGCGGTCCACGCACCCGGACGTCGTCCTGATGGACGTGCGGATGCCGGAGCTCGACGGGCTCGCCGCCGCCCGGGAGATCCTGCACCCGCCGACCGGTGTCACCCACCTGCCGAAGGTGCTCATGCTCACCACCTTCGACGTGGACGACTACGTGTACGAGGCGCTGCGCGCGGGCGCGTCGGGCTTCCTCCTGAAGGACGCGCCGCCGGCCGATCTCATCTCGGCGGTACGGGTGGTGGCGGCGGGCGAGGCGCTGCTCGCCCCGTCCGTGACGCGGCGGCTCATCGCCGACTTCGCCGCGTCCCGGCCCGCCCCGCGCCGGGACACCACGGCCCTGCGCCTGAACGGCCTCACCCCGAGGGAGACGGAGGTCCTGGAGCTGATCGCCCGGGGCCTGTCGAACCAGGAGATCGCCGACCACCTGGTCCTCGCCGAGCAGACGGTGAAGACCCACATCGGGCGGGTCCTCGCCAAGCTGGACCTGCGCGACCGGGCACAGGCCGTGGTCTTCGCGTACGAGTCGGGCCTCGTGACCCCCGGCACGTCCTGACCCTCCCGGGCCCTTCCGCGCCCCGGCCACCCCCGCCACCCCAGCCACCCCCCGGGGGAAAACCCCACCCCCGCCCTGGTGTTGGCCGCTCCTCCACCCCCTACCCGGGTATCAGCACACGGTTGGCTCCCCGGTGTGACGTGCCGTCACCCGTCGTCTTCCTACCTTCCTCTCGCCGACGAACGAGCGAGATCCGAAGAGGGAGGGCGAGCCCATGCGCCGCTTTGCGAGGACCCTGACCACCGTGGCCCTGGTGGCCACCGTGATCGCCGGAACGGCCGGCTGGGCGTCCGGGAACGCGCAGCAGGCCGTGACCGGCGCCCCGGTCGGGACCGCGGCCTGGCGGGCTGCGGGGCTGCCGGACCCCGAGCGGATGAGCCCGGCCGAGGTCAGTCGGTTCTTCGCGGGCCTCGGCCCCGTACGACAGCGTGAACTGGCCCGCACGCACCCCACGGTCGTCGGGAACCTCGACGGCGCGCCCCTGGCCCTGCGGTACGAGGCCAACGCCCGCGCCACGCAGGGACGGTTCGAAGGGGCACGGGTCCTGGCCCACGATCCGCGCGGCCGGGGGCAGGTCGCCCTCGTGTACGGGGACCTGGCGCGGGCCGAGCACGTGGCGGTGATCGTGCCCGGATCGGACACCGACGCGGCGCACGTACGGCCGCTCGCGGACATGGCGACCGAACTGCGCCGGGCGACCGGCGGCCGTACGGCGGTCGTCGCCTGGGCCGGGTACACCACGCCCGTCGGCGTCGGCCTGGACGCGGCCACCGGCCGGCTCGCCGAGATCGGCGCGGACCGGCTCACCCGGTTCGCCGACGGGCTCGCGGCCGTCGGGGCCGCCGAGCCGTCCGTGTTCTGCCACAGCTACGGCTCCGTCGTCTGCGGTCTCGCCGCCCGCGACCTGAAGGCCAAGGACCTGGTGGTCCTCGGCTCCCCCGGGATGCGCGCCGAGAACGTCGCCGGACTCGGCACCTCCGCCCGCGTCTGGGCCGCGAAGGACCCCACCGACTGGATCGACCGGATCCCGAACGTCGAGGTCGCCGGTCTCGGGCACGGCACCGACCCCACCGACCCGGCGTTCGGCGCCCGCCGCGTCCCGGCCGACGACGCCGCCGGCCACGGCGGCTACTTCGCGCCCGGCACCAGCTCGCTGCGCGCCTTCGCCGCCATCGCCGAGGGAGACGTCCGATGAACAGGCTCGCCGAGCGGATCGAGTCCCGCACCCCCGCCCACCGCGACCGGGCGATCGACGGGCTCCGCGCCCTGGCCCTGCTCGCCGTGCCCACCGGGCACTGGCTGCTCGGCGGGTTCACGCTCTCCTCCGACGGCGCGATCCACAACGCGAGCCCGCTGGGCGCGTTCGCCGGTCTCGCCCCGGTCAGCTGGGTCCTCCAGATGCTGGGGATCTTCTTCCTCGTCGGCGGCTACGCCTCGGTGCTCTCGTACCGGCGCAGGAAGGGATCCACGGGCGAGTGGCTCAAGGCCCGCCTCGCCCGGCTCGGCCGGCCCGTCCTCGGGGTCACCGCCGTCTGGGCGGCGCTTCTCCCCGTGCTCCACTTCGGCCTCGGGGTACCCGTGGACAGCCTGCGGACGGCGTCCACCCTCGTCATCCAGCCGCTCTGGTTCGTCGGCGTCTACACGGTGGTCACCGCGCTCACCCCGCTGTGCGTGCGGGCGGCCCGCCGCCTCGGGGTGTGGGCCGCGGCGCCGCTGCTCGGCTCGGTCGCCGTCGTCGACTTCCTGCGGTACGGGCCGTACGCCGACGGCGTGCCGTCCTGGCTGAGCCTCCTGAACATCCTGCCCGGCTGGCTCTTCGCCTACCAGCTCGGCGTCTCCTGGGGCGAGGGCCGGGTGACCCGGCGCCACGCCTGGGCGCTGCTGCTCGGCGGGGCCGCGCTCTTCGCGGCTCTCCTCGTCTGGTTCGGCTACCCGGCGTCGATGGTCGGCGTCCCCGGTGAGGCCCGCACCAACTCGCACCCGCCGTCGCTGCTGGTCCTCGCACTCGCCGCCGCGCAGAGCGGTGCGGCGATCCTGCTCAGGAACCGGCTCGGCGCGCTCCTGAGGCGGCCCGCGCTGTGGGCCCCTGTCGTGGTCGTCAACCTGTCCGCGATGACGATCCTCTGCTGGCACCAGACGGCCATGCTCACCGCCGCGATCCCCGCCTCGTACCTCGGGGAGATCCCCGGTCTGGTCGGCGCGCCGGACTCGGTCGGCTGGATCCTCGCACGGCTGGCGTGGATGCCGGTCTTCGCCGGACTGCTGGTCCTGATCGGGCGGTTCGCGCGGGGCTTCGAGTCGCCGTGGACGAAGACCGGAACGGCCCGCCGCACGCTCGCGGGGATGCTCGCGGCGGGGTTCGCGGTCTTCGCCCTGGGGCTGGCGTGAGAGCGCGGAGAGGCTCAGACCTCGCGCGAGGCGGACGTGAAGCGCATGTCCGGGTAGCGGTCGCCCGCCACCAGGCCCGCGATCGGCTCCAGTTCGGCGAGCTCCTCCCCGGTCAGGGTGATCCGGGTCGCGGCCGCGTTCTCCTCCAGGCGGGAGCGCTTGCGGGTGCCGGGGATCGGGACGACCGTCAGACCGTGCACGGACGCCCGCTGATGCACCCAGGCGAGGGCGATCTGCGCCGGGGTCGCCCCGTGGGCGGCGGCGATCCCGCGGACCGGTTCGAGCAGGGCGGCGTTCCGCTCCGCGTTCTCGCCGGTGAACCGGGGCTGGTACTTGCGGAAGTCCCCGCCCGACAGGTCCTTGGCGGCGTCCGCGAACGCCCCGGTCAGGAATCCCCTGCCGAGCGGCGAGTACGGCACGAAGGTGACGCCGAGTTCGGCGGCGGCGGCGACGGCGCTGCGCTCCACGTCCCGGGAGAAGAGCGACCACTCCGACTGGAGGGCGGCGATGGGGTGCACGGCGTGGGCCTCGCGCAGTTCGGGTCCTGTGACCTCGCTGAGGCCGAGGTACCGGACCTTGCCCTCCTTGACGAGTTCGGCCATCGCGCCGACGGACTCGGCGAACGGGATCTCCGGGTCGCGCCGGTGCATGTAGTAGAGGTCGATGGTCTCGACGCCGAGGCGGCGCAGGCTGTCCTCCGCGGCCTTCCGGATGTAGGCGGGGTCGTTGCGGACGGCCCGGTAGGACGGGTCGTCGGCGCGCCGCTCGATGGCGAACTTGGTCGCGAGGGTGACCTCGTCGCGGTGGGCGGCGAGGAAGGGGGCGAGGAACTCCTCGTTGGCGCCGCTGCCGTAGATGTCGGCGGTGTCGATCAGGGTGACGCCGGCCTCCAGGGCCGCGTCGAGGGTGTCCCGGGCGGCTGCCTCGTCGGTCTCGCCGTAGAACTCGCTGATGCCCATGGCGCCGAAGCCCTGGACGCCGACCTCGGGTCCGTCCTGGCCGCCGAGCCGTACGGTGTCGATCCTGGTCTCGCTGGTCCTGTTCGCGCTGGTCATGAAGAAGTGCCTCCGCATGCGGTCCCGTAATGACTGATCTTGATGTCGAGCACGGCGAGCGTGTCCTGGAGCTCGGTGATCCGCGAGAGCACGTCCCGCCGGGTCGCCTCCAGGAGCTCCCGGCGCTCCTCGCGGGTGTGGTCACCCTCCCGTACCAGCTCCGCGTACCGGACCATGTCGGCGACCGGCATGCCGGTCAGGCGCAGTTTGCCGACGAACCCCAGCCAGCCCAGGTCCCCTTCGGTGAAGCGGCGCTGACCCGTGTGCGAACGGTCGACGTGCGGCATCAGGCCGATGCGCTCGTACCAGCGCAGGGTGTGCGCCGAGAGGCCGGTCAGGGCGGCGACCTCGCTGATGGTGTAGTGCGCCCGGGTTCCGCTCGGACCGGCGGCCGTGCTCGCGATCACGCTCATGCCTCCACGCTAAAACGTTGGAGTGCACTCGAAGCAAGTAGGCTCGGCCCATGCAGAGCAGCTTGCCGAGCCTGGCGTCGATCGAGAACTGGCCCGTTCCCACCGCGGCGGCGGCCGTCGTCCGCGCGGACGGCACCCTGGCCGGGTCCCACGGCCCCACCGGACGGCGTTTCCCGCTCGCCTCGGTGACCAAGCCGCTCGCGGCGTACGCCGTCCTCGTCGCGTACGAGGAGGGGGCGATCGACCTCGACGAGCCGGCCGGGCCCGAGGGCGCGACCGTCCGCCATCTCCTCGCACACACCTCGGGGCTCGCCTTCGACGAGAACCGGGTGATGGCCGCGCCCGGCACCCGCCGGATCTACTCCAACACCGGCTTCGAGGCGCTCGGCGACCATGTCGCCAAGGCGGCCGACATCCCCTTCGCCGAGTACCTGCGTCAGGCCGTCCTCGAGCCGCTCGGCATGACGGCGACGAGCCTGGAAGGCTCGCCCGCCAAGGACGCCGTGTCGACCGTCGACGACCTGGTGCGGTTCGCCGCCGAGGTGCAGGCGCCGCGGCTGCTCGACCCGCGCACCGTCCTCGACGCGATGAGCGTCGCGTACCCCGGCCTGACCGGCATCCTGCCCGGTTACGGGCACCAGCGGCCGAACGACTGGGGTCTCGGCTTCGAGATCCGCGACGGCAAGTCCCCGCACTGGACGGGCGCCGGCTCCTCGCCGCGCACCTTCGGACACTTCGGGCAGTCCGGCACGTTCCTGTGGATCGACCCGGACGCGCGGGCCGCGTGCGTGGCGCTCACCGACCGGCCCTTCGGGGCGTGGGCGGTCGAGGTCTGGCCGCCGTTCACGGACGCGGTGCTCGCGGACCTGCGTACCGCCTGAGGGGCGTGCGGCGAGGCCCTAGTCGTCGCAGCGCGCTGTCGGCAGCAGGCCGTCGGGGCCGCCGACCGACACGTCGACCCGGCCGGCCGGGTGCTTCGCGTAGGCCGCCGTGCACACCAGCTGGCGGACCGCCGCCTCGGGCAGCTCCTTGACGGGGAAGGGGGCCCTGAGCCGAAGGAGCAGGCGAGCCGAGTCGGTCCTGGCCGCGATCTCGATGCGCGGTACCAGTCCCGGCCCCCGCATCTCGCTCTCCGGCAGGGCGGTGGTGATGCCCGCCGCGGCCTCGTTCTCCCTGGGCCCCGCGAGGAGCGCGGCGAGGATCTTGTCGGCGGCGTCCGAGCTGCGCAGGTCCTCCAGGGTTATCTCGTATCCCGGACCGAACCCCTCGTAGGGGAGCCGGGCGTCTCCCGTGCCGTCCGCCGGGGCCGTGGGTTCGGGGTAGACGGGGCCGACGTCGCGGGCCACCGGCATCGACCGGCCGTCGGGGCCGAGGAAGTAGAGCACGATCCGGTTCTCGGGTATCGGCGCGACGAGGACGGTCGCGGCCCCGCCCGCCTCGACGACGTCGGTCTCCTGGATGCCGCAGCCGACCGCCGCGGCCAGCAGGGCCGCGGACAGGGCCGCGGCGGCCGTCCGGCGGTTCACAGCGGCATCCGTACGGTGAAGACGGCCCCGCCCACGGGGTCGTTGGCGGCCGTGACGGTGCCTCCGTGGAGCCGGACGTTCTCCAGGGTGATCGCGAGGCCGAGGCCGCTGCCCGCCGAGCGGGTACGGGCCTGGTCCGCCTTGTAGAAGCGGTCGAAGACGTGCGGCAGGACGTCCGGGTGGATGCCCGGGCCCCGGTCGGCGACCTCCGTCACGAGCTGCTCCCCTTCCGCGTACAGCCGGACCGTCACCGGCGCGCCGCCGTGCCGCAGGGCGTTGCCGACGAGGTTGGCGACGACGACGTCGAAGCGGCGCGGGTCGAGCCGGGCCCTGATCCCCTCGGTGAGGTGCGGGACGACCTGGGTGGGGTCGGTCCAGCGCCGGTGCTGGAGGGTCTTGCGGACGCAGTCGGCGGCGTCGACCTCGTCCGTGTGGAGTTCGGCGGCGCGCGCGTCGAAGCGGGAGATCTCCATGAGGTCCTCGACGAGCACCGCGAGCTTGCCCGTCTCGGCGCTGATCAGTCGGACGGCGCGGGCGGTGTCGCTGTCGAGGCCGTCGGCGTCCTCGTCGAGGACCTCGGTGACGGCGAGCATCCCGGCGAGGGGGGTGCGCAGTTCGTGCGAGACGTCGGAGGCGAAGCGACGGGCGCGGGCCTCGGCGTTGCGGAGTTCCGCGACGGAACGTTCCAGCGCGGCGGCGGACTCGTTGAACGTCCGCGCGAGGTCGGAGAGTTCGTCGCTCCCCTTGGCGTGGATACGGGTGTCGAGCCGGCCTCGGCCCATGCTGTGGGCCGCCCGGCGCAGCTCCCGTACGGGCCGGAGCACACCGCGTGCGGCGATCAGCGCGGGGATGAGGGCGACGGCGAGGGCGGGGAGGGCTCCGTCGCGGGCGGCCATGACCATGGCCTCCACGTTGGCCTCCTCGGCGCGGAGGTCCATCACGGCGTAGAGGACGAGGCCGGTGCGCTGGGGCGGCCCGTCGGCCGAGCGGGCGTGGAAGACGGCGGGGACGGCGATGGTGAGGTACGGGGTGCCGCCCTTGACCACCCGTTGGAAGCTGCCGTGCTGGAGGGTGTCGTCGGCGGCGCGGGCCCGTAGCTCCGGGGTGATGACGGAGGAGGCGGGCCGGTCGGTGGAGGAGACGCGCACGGTGCCGTACTCGGCGTAGACGCGCCACGGGTGGGGCTTGCCCTGGCGGGCGATCCGCATGAGCGAGTCCCGCAGGTCGTCCTGCACGACGGGCAGATCGGTTCTGAGGTCCTCGACCTGCTCGCGGAAGGCGGACACGGCCGTGTCCTGTGCCTGTTCCAGGATGGCGTTGCGGGCGGCCCGGTAGGTGAGGGCGGCGGTGGTGCCGCAGCCGACGGCGGCGACGAGCAGGAAGGCGAGGACGAGGCGGGTGCGGAGCCCGAAGGGGTGCGGGCGCAGACGCGGACCGCGGGCCCTGCGCCGCGACGCGCGGCCCGTTCCTTCCGCCCCTGGCCGGCCGGTATCCGGTTCGGACCGTCCGGCGTCAGGTTCGGACCGTCCGGTGTCCGGTTCGGGTCCTACGCAGGCCTTCACAGCGGTCCGAAGCGGTAGCCGAAGCCCCGCAGGGTCTGGATGTAGCGGGGTTCGCCCGGGGTGTCCTCGATCTTGTTCCGCAGCCGGCGGACGCAGGCGTCGACCAGCCGGGCGTCGCCGTGGTAGCTGTGCTCCCAGACGTGTTCGAGGAGCTGCTGCCTGCTGAAGACCTGCTCGGGGGCGGCCGAGAGGTGCAGGAGCAGCTTCATCTCGGAGGGGGCGAGGGCGATGCGCTCGCCCGCCTTGGCGACGGTGAGACCGGCCCGGTCGACGGCCAGTTCGCCGTGGAACTCCACGGCGGAGCGGCTGCCGCCTGGCTCCTCGATGCGGCGGAGCACGGCCCGTATCCGGGCCTCGATGACCTCGGTGCGGGCGGGCTTGACGATGTAGTCGTCGGCCCCGGCCTCCAGGCCTATGACGATGTCGAAGTCGTCGCCGCGGGCGGTCAGCATGATGATCGGCAGCTGGCTGCTCTCGCGGACGCGGTGGCAGACCTGGACGCCGTTCATACCGGGCAGCATCAGGTCGAGCAGGAGCAGGTCAGGGCGGAACTCCGCGAGCGCTTCGAGCCCGGCCTCTCCCGTGGGCGCGGTCCGCACCTCGTGCCCGCGGCGGCGCAGGCCGAGTTCGACGCCCTCCCGGACGGAGGGGTCGTCTTCTATGAGGAGCACGCGGGGCATCTGTGGAGTATCCCAAGGTCGGTGCGGGGTGATGCGCGGGGGCGGGTGTCCGTCACCGGCGGCGGAGGGCGCGGAGGCGGCCGGAGCCCGCCGCGAGGAGTGTCCTGACCTCGGTGAGGCGGAGCGGCCGGGCGAGGACGGCGAAGGCGCAGAGGACGGTCAGCGCCCCGGCGACGCCCGCGGGCACCGCCCCCGCGGGACCCGTGAGGTCGGTGACGAGGAGCCCGTAACCGGCGGCGGGCACGGCCGCGAGCAGCAGCCGCACCAGGCCCGGGAGCGCGCCGCCCTCGGACGGGGTCGCGCCGCCCGCGGACGCGGTCCCGCCACCTGCGGAAGCGGTCCCGCCTCCCGCGGACGGGGTCCCGCCGAGCCGGCGCCGCAGCACGTACGCGGTGAGCGCCCAGCCCGCCCACAGGGCCAGCGAGTATCCGGCCGCCATGCCCGCGACCGCCCACCGGGTGGGCAGGTAGTGGTAGGCGGCGAAGGAGAGCGCCGCGTTGAGGCCGGCGATCACCAGGTTGAGCAGGAACGGGGTGCGGGTGTCGCGGAGGGCGTAGAACGCGCGCGTGCACACGTACTGGCCGGACAGGGCGACGAGGCCGGGCGCGAACGCCATCAGGATCCAGGACATCGCGCGGACGTCGTCGGCGCTGGTCGCCCCGTACCGGAAGACCACCGTCATCAGCGGTACGGCGAGGGCGAGGAGGGCGCAGGCGGCGGGGACGACCGCCGCCGAGCTGGTCCGCAGCGCGTACGAGACGTCCCGTCGCACGCCGGCGAGGTCGCCGTCGGCGGCGGCGCCGCTCATCCGGGGCAGCAGCGCGGTGACGAGGGAGACGGTGATGATGCCGTGCGGGACGGTCCACAGCAGATAGGCGTTGTTGTACGCGGCGAGACCCGAGCCGCCGCCGACGCCGGGTCCTGAGCCCGCCGATGTGGCGAGCAGGGTGGTCACCCAGTACGCGCCCTGGTTGGTGAGGACGAGCAGCACCAGCCAGCCGGCCGAGCGCAGCGGCGCCCCGAGGCCGCTGCCGCGCCAGTCGAGGCGGGGCCGCCAGCGGAAGCCGGCGGCGCGCAGCGAGGGCAGGAGCGCGAGGGCCTGGAGGGCGATGCCGGCGGTGGTGCCCCACCCGAGCAGGGCGGTCTCGCCGGGGGTGAGGGTGCCGCCGTCGCCGACGACGAGGAAGAGGCCGAAGACGGCGACGACGACGACGTTGTTGAGGACGGGGGTCCACATCATGGCGCCGAACCGGCCACGGGCGTTGAGGACCTGGCCGAGGAGGGTGAAGAGCCCGAGGAAGAGGATCTGCGGGAGGCACGCGCGCGCGAAGGCCACGGTCATCTCGCGCCGGTCGCCCGTGTAGTCGGTGTACAGGTCGACGATGAGGGGCGCGGCGAGGACCGCGGCCGCCGTGAGGACGGTGAGGGCGAGCGCGCAGAGGGTGAGGAGCCGGTCGGTGTAGGCGACGCCGCCGTCCTCGTGCTCCTTGGCGGCCTTGACGAGTTCGGGGACGAAGACGGCGTTGAGGGCGCCGCCGAGGAGCAGCATGTAGACGATGGTGGGGACGGAGTTGCCGACCGCGTAGCCGTCGGCGACGTAGCCCGCGCCGAGCGCGGCGGCGACGACGGCGGCGCGGACGAAGCCGGTGGCGCGGGAGACGAGCGACCCGGCGGCCATCAGGGCGCCGCTGCGGAGTGCGGACGGCGCGGCCTTCGGCTCGGAAGGCCCGGGGCGGTCGGCGGTGAGCGTGGCGGCGGCGGTCGTCATCGGCGGGCCATGTAGGCCGTGAAGGCCCGGTACAGCGCGTGGTTGGTCGTGCCCTGCATCGGTGTCTCCCACTCCCCCAGCGTCTCGACGACCTGTCCGCCCGTGCCGAGCTTCCAGCGCAGGAGCCCGTGGGCGCGGTCGCCCGGATCGAGGGTGGAGGGTACCCCGCGCAGGTCGTAGACGGCGGCGCCGAGGGCGTGCGCGTCGAGCAGCATGCACCACTGGAGGGCGTTGGAGGGGCGGACCTCGCGCCGGTGGTCGGCGGAGGCGCCGGTCTGGTACCAGACGCGTCCGCCGACGGTGACCATGGTGTGGGCGGCGAGGATCTCGCCCTCGTGGCGGGCGAGGTAGAGCTTCATGCGGCCGGGGTGTTCGGCGTTGAGGACGGCGTACTGGCGCTCGTAGTACGCGAGGGAGCGGCCGAGCCGGAAGCCGTCGCGCTCCTCGGTGATGCGGAGCAGCCGGTAGAACTCGGGCAGGTCGGCGGCGGACCCGAGGGTGATCTCGACGCCGGACTTGCGGGCCTTTCGGACGTTGCGCCGCCACTCCTGGTTGAGGCCGGTCCACAGGTCGTCGGGGGTGCGTCCGGTGAGCGGGACCTGGAAGACGTGCCGGGGCTGGGCGTCGGCGCCGTCCTCGGACTCTCCGCCGCAGCGCCGCCAGCCGCGGGCCCGCAGGCGTTCGGCGACGACGGTGCCGAGCGGGTCGACCTCGTCGGCGAGTACGTCGGCGAGGCGGCGGCCTGGTCCGGTGCCGGCCTTGACGGTGGCGGCGCTCCACCGGCGGTGGGCGGGGCCGGGGCCGATGCGCACGGCGAAGGCGCCGGAGGCGCGCAGATGGCCGAGGAGCGGGGAGAGCCAGCCGTCGACGTCGGGGTCGGCCCAGTCGGCGACGGGCCCTTCGGGCAGGTAGGCGAAGTACTTGCGGGTGCCGGGGAAGGGGCGCAGGAGGACGAGGGCGACGCCGGCCAGCTCGCCGGACTCGGGCCCCCAGCCGACCAGTTGGTGGTTCCAGCCGTCCTTCACCTGGGCCCATGAGGGGACCTGGAGGAAGCTGGGTCCGTCCGCGCCGGTGCGGGACGCCAGGAAGGCGCGGTAGACCTCGGGGGTCACGGGGCCGAGCCTGACCGGTCCCGCGGGGGCGCGGCGCTCGGTGGGTGCGGCCGTCACGAGCAGTGCTGACACAACGGGAGCCTCCTGGTTCCGCCCCTCGGTGGTCGGGGCGCACAGCAGGCTCACAGCCGAATTCGACGGACCGGCGCGGGGTTTGTGACCGGACGATGACCGTTGTGCCGCAGCCCTCGTCACATGGGCTCCGGGCGGCCTCGCGGCATCGGGGGCGACTTACAGTCCAGAACATCCCACCTCGATCCCTCACCACCGCGGAGGTCTTCCGTGCTGCTCATACGCACACCCCGTCCCGTTCTCGCGGCGGTCGCTCTGACCGTCTCCCTCACCGCCTGCACGGCGCAGGCGGCGAACGGCCCGGCGGGGTCCGAGGCCCCAGCGTCGAAGACCCCGCCGGCGAAGGTGACCGTCGTGGACCCTGCGGCCGGGCGGCCGGTGACCGTGACCGTCACGGGCGGCACGATCGCCGGGGTGAAGGTCGTCGACGCGGACGGCGGGACCCTCACCGGCCGTACGGGGACGGGCGGGGCGCGCTGGACGTCGGACCGCAAGGCGGTGCCGGGCTCCTCGTACACGGTGGAGGTGACGTCCCGTACGGCCGACGGCCGGGAGTCGGCGACGCACCGGTCCTCCTTCACCACCCCCGAGGCCGCCCGGGTCAACAAGCTGACCCTGGCCCCCGGCAAGAACACCACCGTGGGCATCGCCCATCCCCTCTCGATCGTCTTCGACCTGCCGGTGACGCGGAAGGCGGACGTGGAGCGGCAGTTGAAGGTCACCACGTCGAACCGCACCGAGGGGTCCTGGGGCTGGGTCAAGGACCACTCGGGCCGCGACAGGGCGGACTGGCGGCCCAGGGAGTACTGGAAGCCCGGCACGAAGGTCACCCTCGAAGCGGACCTGAACGGCACGGACTCGGGCGGCGGCTGGTTCGTACGGGACTACCGCACCGGCTTCACGGTCGGCGCCGCGCAGGTCGTCAAGGTCGACCTGGACCGACAGAAGCTGACCCTGAACCGGGACGGGCGCGTCGTCCGTACGATCCCGGTCTCCGGCGGTACGCCTGGCGGCGACAAGCGGTCCTGGCGGGGCACGGCCGTGCTGATGGCGAAGGAGGGCACCATCAACATGAACTCGGAGACGGTGGGGCTCGGGGACGCGTACGACAAGATGGTCGACTACTCGATGCGGCTGACCTGGTCGGGCATGTACGCGCACGCGGCGCCGTGGAACGCGGCGTATTTCGGCCGCGCCAACAGGAGCTCCGGCTGCATCGGGATGAGCGATGCCGACGCCGCCTCCTTCTACGCCTCGGTGAACGTGGGCGATCCCTTCGAGATCAGCGGCCGGGATACGAAGGGGACGGTCGCCGAGGGGAACGGGTACGGGGCGTGGAACCTGAGCTGGGCCGACTGGCAGGCGAAGAGTGCGGTGCGCTGAGGTCGGGGCGCGGTAGCGGAGGCGCCCGCACAGGGCGCCGTCCCGTGTGCCCACCCGTCCCGCCCCGCGGGACGATTGCCCACACGGGGGGCCTACAGGGCGGCGCGCATCTCCCACAGCAGGGCCTCGGCGTCGGAGGTGGCCAGCAGTTCCTCGCCCTTCGCACCCGTCAGCCGGGCCGCGTCGCCCGCTCCCAGTTCCTCGCCGGCCAGCAGCACCGTCCCCCGCACCACGTGGACGTAGACGTGGTGGGCTTCCGGTACGGACACCTGCGCGCCCGCCCTCAGGCGGTGGGGGTGCAGCGTCGCGCCCGCCTCCGGGAGGTCGTACGGGCCGTCGAGGTCCCTCACCACCTCGTACGACGGCTCCCCGCCCGGCGACAGCGGTGCCAGCCACATCTGCACGAAGACCAGGGGGACGGCGGCGGCGTTGCGCTCGACGTGCCGGACGCCCCCCGCCGAGCTGAGCCGCTGGAGGTCGCCGGGGCGGACGACCGTGGTGTGGCCGGCCGTGTCGTGGTGGGTGAGTTCGCCCTCGACGACCCAGGTGACGATCTCGGTGTGGCTGTGCGGATGCTCGTCGAAGCCCGCGCCGGGCGCGAGCCGCTCCTCGTTGCAGGCGAGGAGGGCGCCGAAGCGGAGGTTGTCGGGGTCGTAGTGCGGCCCGAACGACAGGGCGTGCCGGGTCTCGATCCCGGCCGCCGGGTCGCCCCCGGGGTACCGCTCGGCGGCGCGCTGGATGCGTATCACGGGCCCCACGGTAGTGCCGCTCCCGGAGGGGAAGCCGCCCCGGCCCCGCACGCCGCCGTCCCGATAAGGCAGTCTTGTCCCGTGCCAGAACCCACGAACCGCCCTCACCCGCACACCGCGACCCTGAAGCGCCTCGAACAGTCCGCCGGGCGGCTCGCCGCCGGTGCCATCGCCCGCATGGACGAGACGCTTCCGTGGTACCGGGCGATGCCTCCCGAGAACCGGTCGTGGATCGGTCTGGTCGCCCAGGCCGGTATCGCCGCGTTCACCGAGTGGTTCCGGCACCCCGAGACCCCCCAGGCGATCTCGACGGACGTCTTCGGCACGGCGCCCCGCGAGCTGACCCGGGCGATCACCCTGCGCCAGACCGTCGAGATGGTCCGTACGACGATCGAGGTCATGGAGTCGGCGATCGAGGAGGTCGCCGCCCCCGGCGACGAGTCGGTCCTCCGTGAGGCGCTGCTCGTCTACGCCCGGGAGATCGCCTTCGCGACGGCCCAGGTGTACGCGCAGGCCGCCGAGGCCCGGGGCGCCTGGGACGCGCGCCTCGAATCCCTCGTGGTGAACGCGGTCCTCTCCGGCGAGGCCGACGAGGGCGCCGTCTCCCGCGCGGCGGCCCTCGGCTGGAACTCCCCCGACCACGTGTGCGTGATCCTCGGCACCGCCCCCGACGGGGACAGCGAGCTGACGGTGGAGGCGATCCGCAGGGCAGCCCGGCACGCCAAGCTCCAGGTCCTCACCGGCGTGCTCGGCGACCGTCTCGTCGTCATCGCGGGCGGCAACGACAACCCGCTCGCCGTGGCGAAGGCCCTGATCGGCCCGTACGCGGCCGGTCCGGTCGTCGCGGGTCCCGTCGTCCCCGACCTGCTCGCCGCGACCCGCTCCGCGCAGGCGGCGGCGGCCGGCCTCAAGGCGTGCACGGCGTGGCAGGACGCCCCGCGCCCCGTCCTGGCGGACGATCTTCTGCCGGAGCGCGCCATCGCGTCGGACCCTTCGGCGCGCGAGCAGCTGGTGGAGGAGATCTACAGACCGCTGGAGGAGGCGGGCTCGGCGCTCCTGGAAACGCTCAGTGTCTACCTGGAGCAGGCCAGCAGCCTGGAAGGCGCGGCCCGGATGCTCTTCGTCCACCCGAACACCGTGCGCTACCGGCTTCGACGTGTGACCGACGTCACCGGTTGGTCACCCTCTGACGTACGCTCCGCGTTCACGCTGCGGATCGCGCTCATCCTCGGACGCTTGGCCGACGGAGATCCGCAGTCCTAGACTTTTGTCGGACACCAACAATTCCCCCGACGGTTCTTCGTCCCTGTCCCCACGGGCGCCGGGAGCCGTCCCCAAGAGAGAGTGTGAGGGTGCTCGTACTCGTCGCTCCCGGCCAAGGCGCCCAGACGCCCGGCTTCCTGACCCCCTGGCTCGAACTCCCCGGCGCCGCCGACCGCGTCGCGGCCTGGTCCGACGCCATCGGGCTCGACCTCGCCCACTACGGCACGAAGGCGGACGCGGACGACATCCGTGACACCGCCGTCGCCCAGCCCCTCCTCGTCGCCGCCGGCCTGCTGTCCGCAGCGGCCCTGGGTACGGCGACATCAGCCGCTGACGCGGCGGGGTCGCCCGGCGTCGTCGCCGGTCACAGCGTCGGCGAGTTCACCGCCGCCGCGTTCGCGGGCGTCCTCGACGAGACCGCCGCGCTGCGTCTCGTACGTACCCGTGGGCTCGCGATGGCCGAGGCCGCCGCGATCACCCCCACCGGCATGTCGGCGCTGCTCGGCGGCGACCCCGAGGTGACCGTCCCGCACCTGGAGAAGCTCGGCCTGACCCCGGCCAACGTGAACGGCGCCGGCCAGATCGTGGCCGCGGGCACCCTGGAGCAGCTGGCGGCCCTGGAGGCCGACAAGCCCGAGGGCGTCCGCCGGGTCGTCGCGCTCAAGGTCGCCGGCGCTTTCCACACGCACCACATGGCCCCGGCCGTGGCGAAGCTGGACGAGGCGGCGAAGGAGCTGTCCCCGGCCGCCCCCGCCACTCGCTACGTCTCCAACAAGGACGGGCAGGTCGTCACCGACGGCGCCGAGGTCCTGGCCCGCCTGGTCGGCCAGGTCGCGAACCCGGTCCGCTGGGACCTGTGCATGGAGACCTTCCAGGCGCTGGGCGCGACCGCGCTGATCGAGGTGTGCCCCGGCGGCACCCTCACCGGCATCGCCAAGCGCGCCCTGCCCGGAGTCGCCACAGTGGCCCTGAAGACTCCTGCCGACCTGGACGCGGCCCGTACGCTCATCGCCGAGCACGCGGCCGTCTGACGAGGAGTGTCGAGAAGCATGTCGAA
Organism: Streptomyces sp. NPDC051822; assembly: GCF_044452745.1. Lineage (NCBI taxonomy): Bacteria > Bacillati > Actinomycetota > Actinomycetes > Kitasatosporales > Streptomycetaceae > Streptomyces > Streptomyces sp. NPDC051822. The sequence continues at coordinate 665,779 of NZ_JBITBZ010000001.1, forward strand.
GATCAAGCCCAGCAAGGGCGCCCCGTACGCGCGGATCCTCGGTGTCGGCGGCTACCGCCCCACCCGGGTCGTGCCGAACGAGGTGATCCTCGAGACGATCGACTCGTCCGACGAGTGGATCCGCTCGCGCTCCGGTATCGCCACGCGCCACTGGGCCTCGCCCGAGGAGACCGTCGCCGCCATGTCGGTGGAGGCCTCGGGCAAGGCCATCGCCGACGCCGGGATCAGCCCGGAGCAGATCGGCGCCGTGATCGTCTCCACGGTCTCGCACTTCAAGCAGACCCCGGCCGTCGCCACCGAGATCGCCGACAAGATCGGCGCCGGGAAGCCGGCCGCGTTCGACATCTCCGCCGGCTGCGCGGGCTTCGGCTACGGCCTGACCCTCGCCAAGGGGATGATCGTCGAGGGTTCGGCGGAGTACGTCCTCGTCATCGGTGTCGAGCGGCTCAGCGACCTGACGGATCTGGAGGACCGCGCGACGGCCTTCCTGTTCGGTGACGGCGCCGGCGCCGTGGTCGTCGGCCCCTCCGACGAACCGCACATCGGCCCCACCGTCTGGGGCTCCGAGGGCGACAAGTCGGAGACGATCAAGCAGACCGTCCCGTGGAACGAGTTCCACGTTGGCGACGTCTCCAAGCTGCCGCTGAACGAGCGGGGCGAGATCAAGTTCCCCGCCATCACGCAGGAGGGTCAGGCGGTCTTCCGCTGGGCCGTCTTCGAGATGGCGAAGGTCGCCCAGCAGGCGCTGGACGCCGCCGGCATCTCGGCGGACGACCTGGACGTCTTCATCCCGCACCAGGCGAACATGCGGATCATCGACTCGATGGTGAAGACGTTGAAACTGCCGGAGCACGTCACGGTCGCCCGTGACGTCGAGACCACCGGCAACACGTCGGCGGCCTCGATTCCGCTCGCCATGGAACGACTCCTGGCGACCGGCCAGGCGAAGAGCGGCGACACGGCGCTCATCATCGGCTTCGGGGCGGGTCTCGTCTTCGCCGCGACGGTCGTTACCCTCCCCTAGGCACTCCGGTTCTCCCGGAAGCCCATTCCCAAGCAATCACAAGAAGGAGCGCCACCATGGCCGCCACCCAGGACCAGATCGTCGAAGGCCTCGCCGAGATCGTCAACGAGATCGCCGGCATCCCGGTCGAGGACGTCGAGCTGGGCAAGTCGTTCACCGACGACCTGGACGTCGACTCGCTCTCCATGGTCGAGGTCGTCGTCGCCGCCGAAGAGCGCTTCGACGTCAAGATTCCGGACGAGGACGTCAAGAACCTCAAGACGGTCGGCGACGCTGCCGACTACATCCTGAAGCACCAGGCCTGATTCGGCCCTCGCTGACTCGGTCCGCCACCCGGCGGTGGCGCCGTATTCCGACCATCACACACATGGAGAACGAATTCCTGTGAGCTCGACCAATCGCACCGTGGTCGTCACCGGTATCGGCGCAACCACACCGCTGGGTGGCGACTCCGCGTCGACCTGGGAAGGTCTTCTCGCGGGGCGCTCCGGCGTCAAGCCCCTGGAGGGCGAGCGCTTCGCCGAACTGCCCGTGCAGATCGCCGCGACCGCCGCCGTCGACCCCGGTGACGTCCTGCCCCGCCCGCTCGCCCGCAAGCTGGACCGCTCGGCGCAGTTCGCGCTGATCGCGGCCCGTGAGGCCTGGGCCGACGCGGGCTACACCGCGCCCGCCGGCGAGGACGACAAGATCGTGCCCGAGCGGCTCGGTTCCGTCATCGCCTCCGGCATCGGCGGAGTCACCACCCTGCTCGACCAGTACGACGTGCTGAAGGACAAGGGCGTCCGCCGTGTCTCGCCGCACACCGTGCCGATGCTCATGCCGAACAGCCCCTCCGCCAACGTGGGCCTGGAGGTGAACGCCCGAGCCGGCGTCCACACCCCCGTCTCCGCGTGCGCGTCGGGCGCCGAGGCGATCGGCTACGCCGTCGAGATGATCCGTACCGGCCGTGCCGACGTGGTCGTCGCCGGCGGTACCGAGGCCGCGATCCACCCGCTGCCGATCGCCGCCTTCGCCAACATGATGGCGATGTCCAAGAACAACGACGAGCCGACGAAGGCCTCGCGTCCCTACGACACCGGCCGTGACGGCTTCGTGCTCGGCGAGGGCGCGGGCGTCGTGATCCTGGAGTCCGAGGAGCACGCGAAGGCGCGCGGCGCGCGGATCTACTGCGAGGTCCTCGGCCAGGGCCTGTCGGCCGACAGCCACCACATCGCGCAGCCCGAGCCGACCGGCCGGGGCATCGCCGCCGCGATGCAGAACCTGCTCGACGCGACGGACCTCAAGCCGTCCGAGGTCGTCCACCTGAACGCGCACGCCACGTCGACGCCGCAGGGTGACGTCGCCGAGATCAAGGCGCTGCGGAAGGTCCTGGGCGACGACCTCGACCACGTCGCGATCTCCGCGACGAAGTCGATGACCGGTCACCTCCTGGGCGGCGCCGGCGGCATCGAGACCGTCGCGACGGTCCTGGCGCTGCACCACCGCCTGGCCCCGCCGACGATCAACGTCGACGAGCTGGACCCGGACGTCGACGCGGACATCGTCCGCGACGAGCCCCGCGCCCTCCCGCAGGGGACGATCGCCGCGATCAATAATTCGTTCGGCTTCGGCGGACACAACGTGGTCCTGGCGTTCCGCTCCGTCTGACCCACACCCGCACAAGCACGAGGCCCGTCCCCCGGTCAGGGGGCGGGCCTTTCGCGTGCGTCCGCCGCCGCGGGGCATGGTGGGCCCTCAGACGACCTGGTGGAGCCAGCGGACCGGGGCGCCCTCGCCCGCGTAGCGGAAGGGCTCCAGTTCGTCGTCCCAGGGCTTGCCGAGGAGCTTGGCGATCTCGGCCTCCAGCTGCGTCTCGCCCTGCAGGGAGCGCGCCAGGGCGGCGCGCAGCCGGTCCTCGGGGATCAGGATGTCGCCGTGCATGCCGGTGACCGCGTGGAAGATGCCCAGGTCGGGGGTGGCGCTGTAGCGCTCGCCCTCGGCGGTGGGACAGGGTTCCGCGGTGACCTCGAAGCGGAGCATCTGCCAGCCGCGCAGCGCGGAGGCGAGTTCGGAGGCGGTGCCGGTGCGGCCCTGCCAGGAGAACTCGGCTCTCCAGGTGCCGGGGGACGCCGGCTGGCGGATCCAGTCGAGCTGGACCCTCGCACCGAGGACGCCCGCCACCGCCCATTCGACGTGCGGGCACAGCGCGCGCGGTGCGGAGTGTACGTACAGGACTCCACGTGTCGTCACCGGGACCTCCAGTGTGGGACGAGGTTCGCCTTTCCCAGCGGCCTCAGTAAACAGCATCAGGAGTAAAACGTCACAAACCCCTAAAAAGAGGACAGTATGTGACGTGATGTAATTTACCGGAGCCGGTCGGCAAAGGTGCCTCTGGTTCGACGGGGGAAAAGCTACCGTGCCGCGCCGTCATCGGTGTGACGTACGGTCGGTCCGGGGGCGGGTGAACACGAAGCTTTCACTCGCCAGGACGCCGAAGGAGGGGCCGGGGATGCGCGGCCGACGCCGATTCCGTACCGCTGCCGTCACCGCGACGGCCGCGCTGCTGTGCGCGGGGGCACTGTCCGGCTGCGCCTCGGACGAGCCCGCGGGAGAGTCCGTGGCGAAGGCCGCCACGGCGAGCGCGGCGCCGAGACCGACGCCGAAGCCGAAGCCGGCTTCGCTGTGGGACGTCTCCCCCGCCTCCGTCGCCGCCGTGGGCGACTCCGTCACCCGCGCCTTCGACGCCTGCGCGGTCCTCGCGGACTGCCCCGAGGCGTCCTGGGCCACCGGCACGGACGCCGCCGTGAACAGCCTGGCCCTGCGCCTCCTCGGCCCGGCGAAGGTCGCCACCCGCAGCTGGAACCTGGCCAGGACGGGCGCGCGGATGGCGGAGCTTCCCGAGCAGATGGCGGGGGCGGCGGCCGAGAAGCCCGAGCTCGTGACGGTCATGATGGGCGCGAACGACGCCTGCCGGCCCACCCCGGAACTGATGACGCCGGTCGAGGACTTCCGCGTCTCCTTCGAGGCGGCGCTCGCCCGGCTGCGGGCGGGCGCGCCGAAGGCGCAGGTGTACGTGGCGAGCGTGCCCGACCTCAAGCACCTGTGGTCGACGGGTCGGCTGAGCCCGCGGGGGCTCCAGGTGTGGAAGCTGGGGATCTGCGGCTCGATGCTGGCGGACGCGGAGGACCTGGGTCCGGCGGCCGAGCGGCGGCGTGCGGCGGTCCAGGAGCGGGTGGTGGCGTACAACGGGGTCCTGAGGGACGTGTGCGCGAAGGACGCGCGGTGCCGGTACGACGGCGGGGCGGTCTTCGGTTTCCGCTTCGACGGCGGGCAGTTGAGCCCCTGGGACTGGTTCCATCCGAGCAGGGACGGGCAGGCGCGGCTCGCGGAGCTCGCGTACCGGCGGATCACGAAGGAGTGAGGGACCCCGGGGCGGTTGTCAGGTGCCGCCCCGGGGCCGGTCGCAGGGTCTCCCCGGGGGTCAGACCTCCAGGGTCGCGGTCAGGCGGGTGTCGGTGAGGGAGTGTGCGGCCCGCACCTCGTAGGCGCCGGGGACGAGGGTCCAGTCGTTCTTCGCCTCGTCCCAGATCTCGAAGGCGCGGCGGGGCAGCGTGATCTCCGCCTCGACGGTCTCGCCGGGGCCGGCCTCGACGCCGCCGAAGCCGGCCAGCCACCGTTCGGGGCGGTCGACGCCGTCGGCGTGGGGCGCCAGGTAGATCTGGACGACCTCGCGGCCGGGCCGGTCGCCGGTGTTGGTGACCCGGACGGTGACCGCGTCGGGGCGGGCGTCGAGGGAGTCGTACGACCAGGTGGTGTAGCCGAGGCCGTGCCCGAAGGCGTACGCGGGGGCCGTCCGCAGCCGGTCCCAGGCGCGGTAGCCGATGAAGAGGCCCTCTTCGTAGGCGAGTTGGCCGTCGACGGGGGTGACGTCGGTGACGGGTACGTCGGCGAGGGCGCCGGGCCAGGTGGTGGGGAGGCGGCCGCCGGGCTCCTCGGCGCCGGTGAGGACGTCGGCGAGGGCCGCGCCGCCCTCCTGGCCGGGGAACCAGCTGAGCAGGATCGCGGCCACGTCCTCGCGCCAGGGCAGTTCGACCGGGGAGCCGGCGTTGACGACGACGACGGTGTTCGGGTTGACGGCGGCCACGGCCCGTACGAGGTCGTCCTGGCGGCCGGGGAGGGCGAGGTCCTTGCGGTCGAAGCCCTCGGACTCGACGCGCTCGGTGGTGGCGACGACCACGACGGCGGTGTCGGCGGCGCGGGCGGCCTCGACGGCCTCGGCGATCAGTTCGTCGGGGTCACGGCGGGGACCGAGGTGGACGAAGGAGAAGACGACGGCCGGCAGCGGGACCGCGAACTCCTTGTCCAGGGTGTGGAGCAGGGACACCTCGACGGTCTCGCCCGCGGTGAGCGTGACCTTGGCGCGCTCGACCGGGGCGCCGAAGAGGGCCTCGAAGGGGTCGGTCTCGGGGCCCATGGCCTGGACGCCGTCGAAGACGGTCTCGCCGGCGACGGTGAGGGTGTAGGCGCCGAGGCCGCGGGTGCCGAAGGAGTGCGGGCCCGTCTCGCGCGGGGTGAAGGTGCCGACGACCTCGATGGAGGCGAGGGTCTCGTGGGTGACGCCGGCCGGGAGGTCGTCACCGATCCACTGGACCTGTCCGTTGGGCAGGGAGCCCTCGCCGAGGAGTCGTCCCTCGGCGTCACGGCAGCGGGCGCGGAGGGTGAAGCCCTGTTCGGCGGGGGCGAGTTCGTCGCTGGGGTCGGCGCCGGTCACATACGTCAGGGTCCCTTCGGGCAGGGCGGCGGTGAGGCCGTCGAGCGGGGAGACGACGTGGTCGGGGAAGACCTGGGCGGACCCGCCGCCGAGGACGCGGGCGTCGCGGGCGGCGGCGCCGGAGAGGGCGACGGTGCCGTTCCCGAGGGGCAGGGCGGCGTTCTCGTTGCGTACGAGGACGAACCCGCGGCGGGCGATCTCGCGGGCGAGGGCGTCGCCGTCGACGGGGGCGGGGGGTTCGGTGACGACCGGCGGGGCGCCTTCGAGGGCGCCGACGCGGGCGGCGAGCCGCAGGACGTTGCGTACGGCCGTGTCGACGGCGGACTCCTCGACCTCGCCGGCGCGGACGGCGGCGGCGAGGGCCTCGCCGTAGACGGTGACGGGGCCGGGCATGGCGACGTCGAGGCCGCCCTCGATGTCGCCGGTGGTGGAGCGGGCGGCCATCCAGTCGGAGACGTTGAAGCCGTCGAAGCCCCACTCGCCGCGCAGGACCCCGTTCACGAGGTACCGGTGCTCGGTCATCGTCACGCCGTTGACCTGGTTGTAGGCGGTCATGATGCCCCAGGGGTGGGCGTTCCTGACGATGGCCTCGAAGGGGGCGAGGTAGAGCTCGCGGAGGGGGCGCGGGGCGATCCTGTTGTCGACGGTGAAGCGGTCGGTCTCGGCGTCGTTGGCGACGAAGTGCTTGACCGTGGTGCCGACGCCGCCGTCCTGCACGCCCTGGACGTAGCCGGTACCGATCTCGCCGGTGAGGAAGGGGTCCTCGCTGTAGGCCTCGAAGTGGCGGCCGCCGAGCGGGGTGCGGTGCAGGTTGACGGTGGGTGCGAGGAGGACGTGGACGCCCTTGCGGCGGGCCTCCTGGGCGAGGAGGCGGCCGGCGCGGCGGGCGAGCGCGGGGTCCCAGGCGGCGGCGAGGGCGGTCGGGGACGGCAGGGCGACGGACGGGTCGTCGGCGGTCCAGCGGACGCCTCGGACGCCGATGGGGCCGTCGGACATGACCAGGGACTTCAGGCCGATCTCGGGCAGCGCGGGCAGGGACCACATGTCCTGGCCGCCGAGCAGCCTCGCCTTGGCGTCCAGGTCGAGCTTGGCGAGCGCCGTCTCGACGGCCTGTTCCCGTGCCGTGTCCGCGCCGGTCTGCGTCATGGCCGTACCTCCTCGTTGACGTACTGGTGACCCCGATGCGGTCATGGTGCACCCATCCGCCTGTAGAACGGTAGGTAACGTGATCGTCTTGTTATTTTTACCGGGAGGGTACGGTCCTGTCGGACACTCGAACGCTCGGAAGGGGGCCACGGCGATGGTGCGGGCCAGAAGCGAGGAACGGCGGGCGGACATCCTCCGCGCATCCCTCGAAGTGATCGCCGAACGCGGCTACCGGGGCGCCACCCTGGGCTCCGTCGCCGAACGGGTCGGGCTGACCCAGCAGGGACTCCTGCACTACTTCCCGACGAAGGAGGCGCTCCTCGTCGCCGTCCTGGAGGAGCGCGACCGCTGGGACACCAGCGGCGGCCGGGACCCCGAGGGCTGGCGGCTCGACCTGATCGACTCCCTCGTCGAGTACAACGCCATGCGGCCGGGCATCGTGCAGACCTTCTCCGCGCTGCTTGGCGAGAGCGTGACCGAGGGGCACCCGGCGCGGGAGTTCTTCACCGAGCGGTACGCGCAGGTGCGGGCGAACATGGCGCGGGTGCTGCGCCTGGAGTTCGGCGAGCGGCTGCCCGGCGGACTCACCCCGGAGCGGGCGGCCCCGCTGCTCACGGCGGTGATGGACGGCCTCCAGTACCAGTGGCTCCTGGACCCGTCGGCGGTGGACATGCCGTCGGCCTTCCGCGACTTCCTGCGGCTGCTGCGAGGGGATGAGCGATGATGGCGGGCATGATCGTCGCAGCCACCCAGTTCGCCCCGGTCGCAGGGGACATCGACGCCAACGTCCGTACGGTCGCCGGTCTGGTCAGGGCCGCCGGGGCGGAGGGGGCCCGAGTGGTCGTCTTCGCCGAGCTCTGCCTCAGCGGGTACGAGCCGACCCTGATCAGGGACACCCCGGGTCTGGTCCTCACCGAGGACGACCCACGGCTCGAACCCGTACGGGAGGCCTGCCGGGAGGTCTCGGCCGCGGCCGTGGTCAACGGGCCGGTGCGGACGGCGGACGGGCGGACCGGACTCGCCTCGCTGGTGATCGGCCCCGACGGGTCGCTCCTCGCCCGTTACGACAAGCAGAACCTGTACGGGATCGAGCTGGACGTCTTCGCGGCGGGCACCGCCGACGGGCGGTTCACGCTCGACGGGGTGCGGTTCGCGACCGCCACCTGCTACGACAACCGCTTCCCCGAACTGGCCGAGCGGGCCGCCGCCGACGGCTGCGCGGTCTACCTGGCGAGTTCGGTGCTCTCCGCCGACAACGACTCGTTCGAGAAGGTGTATCCGGTACGGGCCCGGGACTTCGGTCTGTACGTGGTCCTCGGCAACGTCCTCGGCGCCAACGAGGACGGGGTCGGCACCGGCCTGGCCGGGGCCTGGGGCCCGGACGGTGAGCGGATCGCCGACGCGGGCCCCGACACGGCGGGGTTCGTCCTCGCCGAGGTCGGCTGATGCCCCCGGGAACGCGCCGGGGCCAGGCGGCCGCGGGAGTGCGGCCGCCCGGCTTCGGGATCAGTCGTAGGACAGGTCTCCGGCCGCGTAACGGCAGGTGACGCCATCGGGGCCGGTGCCGATCTCCTTGGGCTCCTTGCCGGTGTTGTTGCCGGTGAAGCGGGTGCACGGCTTGATCTTCTTGCCGGCGTCGCCGTGGACGCGGATGTTCCGCAGGGTGGCGGTGTCGCCGTAGTTGGCGTTGACGCCGACGATCGACTTGCCGGGCGTGGTGATGTCGACGTCGTTGATCAGGATGGTGCGCGGGTACTGCTTCTTGCAGTTCCCGCAGGAGCGGACCAGCTTGCCGAAGTCGGAGACCTGGAACTTGGTCACGACCAGCTTGCCCGCGCCGTTGAACTGGAAGACCTTGTCGGACGCGCTCTTCGCGCCGCCGCCGTAGACCGCGTACACCGACGACGCCGAGGTGCCCTTGAAGGTGGCGGCGTCCTCGCCGACGTTCTCCCACCAGACGTTCTGCAGGGTGCAGCTGCCGAGGCAGTGGACCCCGTCGGCGGCCGGCGAGCCGAGGATCACGTTCTTGAGGACCGCGCCGTCCTTGAGGACGAAGACGGGCTTCTGGCTCTCGCCCTGGCCGTCGGAGCCCAGCTCACCGGTGCCGTAGAAGCGCTTGAGCTTGCCGTCGTAGGTGCCGGAGACCTCGATGGACGCGGGGACCGGCTTGCTGCCCTTCGCCTGGGGCCACGCGGCCACCGTCGGGGCGGCGGGCGCGGCGCCCGCCGGGGCGAGCAGCGAGCTGGTGACGAGGGCCGCACCCGTGATGCCGAGGGCGCTCAGGCCGCCGATGAGGGCGCGGCGGCGGCCCGTCTTCCGCTTGTGGGACGTCATGTGCTCTTCCTTCAGTGGGGGAGGTGGTGCATCCCCTTGTCGCCACCGGAGGAAGGAAGGTTGCCGCGTTCTTGATCGTTTTCCTGCGCGTCGCCCTCACGGTCGTCGTCGGCCGTCTCGCCGCGCAGGTCACGGGCCATCAGGGTGGCGCCCGCGACGGCTCCCGGCATCAGGAAGACGGCGACGAACGGCACCAGGAAGGCGAGGGTCAGCGGCACGCCGAAGCCGAGGACGGCGGTCCGGCGCCCGCGCAGCAGCCCGAGGCGCTCCTTGAGCTCGACGCCCCGGCGCTGGAAAGCGACCGCGGTCAGTTCCTCGGCGAGGAAGAAGCCGGAGACGCAGAAGCCGATGACGGGGACGACGGTCTGGCCGACGACCGGGATGAAACCGCAGGCGAAGAGCAGGATGCCGTAGAACGCGACGCGCAGCAGGACGCGCAGGCTGTCACGGGCGGAGATCCACAGCTCGCGCCAGAGCGGCAGCCCCGACTCGGGCACCTCGCCGCCCTCGCTGCGGTCGACGGCCTCGGACAGCGACTCGTAGAACGGCTGGCCCACGAGCAGGGTGACGGCGGTGAACGTGATGACCGCGAGGAACAGCCCGAAGGCGAAGACCAGCGCGGTCAGGGTGCCGCGGAAGACGTCGACCCAGGGCGAGGTCCAGTCGTCGGCGAACGGCGTCGCCCAGGCGGTCAGGTCGTCGGCGCCGTAACCGAGACCGACGAGCGCGCCCGCGTAGAGGACCAGGGTCACGAGCCCCGGGAGCAGCCCGAAGCCGAACCACCGTCCGTGCCGGCCCACCCACTTCTGGCCCTGTACCAGGTAACCGAAACCCACCCCGAAATCGCGCATGGAGCCACTTTATCGGGGGTCCCCGGACCGGCGGCGGGCCGAACGCGGCGAGGACCGCACCCCGGGGAGGGGTGCGGTCCTCGTTCCGTACCGCGGTCCGGACTCCGCGCGCCTGGACTCAGACGGCGAGCTCGACCGTGATGTTGCCCCGGGTCGCCTTGGAGTACGGGCAGACCTGGTGCGCCTTCTCGATCAGGCTCTTCGCGGTCTCGACGTCCACGTTCGGGATGGTCGCCGAGATCTTGACGATGATGCCGAAGCCGTCGTCGTTCTTGCCGATGCCGACCTCGGCGGTGACCGTCGCGCCCGAGACGTCGGCGTTCTCGTTGCGGGCGACGACGCCGAGGGCGCCCTGGAAGCAGGCGCTGTAGCCCGCCGCGAAGAGCTGCTCGGGGTTGGTGCCCGCGCCGGAGCCGCCCATGGCCTTGGGCGGGTTGACGACGACGTCGAGCCGGCCGTCGTCGGTGGCGACACGGCCGTCACGCCCGTTCTCGGCGGTGGCGACGGCGGTGTAGAGGACGTCGGAGTGCTGGATCGACATGCGAGGTACTTCCTTCATGGGTTCGCCGCGACTCGCGCCCACGATCGCGACGGCTGAGGGAAGACTAACGGGTCACACCGAGACGATCATCTTTCCGGTGTTGTCACCGCGGAGCAGACCGAGGAAGGCCTCCACGCCGTTCCCGATCCCGTCGACGAAGGTCTCGCGGTGCTTCAGCTCGCCGGAGCCGAGCCAGCCGCCGACCTCCTGGACGAACTGCTGCTGCAGGCCGTAGTGGTCGCCGACGAGGACGCCCTGGAGACGCAGCCGCTTGCCGATGATCATCGCCATGTTGCGGGGACCCGCCACCGGCTCGGTGTCGTTGTACTGGGCGATCATGCCGCAGATGGTGGCGCGGCCGTGCACGTTGAGCGTGGAGATCGCGGCTTCGAGGTGCTCCCCGCCGACGTTGTCGAAGTAGACGTCGATGCCGTCGGGGGCGGCCTCGCGGAGCTGGTCCTTGACCGGGCCGTTCTTGTAGTTGAAGGCGGCGTCGAAGCCGAGCTCCTCGACGAGGAACTTGACCTTCTCGTCGGATCCGGCCGAGCCGATGACCCGGGAGGCGCCCCTGAGGCGCGCCATCTGACCGACCTGGCTGCCGACGGCACCGGCGGCGCCGGAGACGAAGACCGCGTCGCCCTCCTTGAAGGAGGCGACGTCGAAGAGGCCCGCGTAGGCCGTGAGGCCCGTCATGCCGAGCACGCCCAGGTAGGCGGAGAGGGGGGCCAGCGCCGGGTCGACCTTGGTCGCGTGCTGCGCCGGGACCTCGGCGTACTCGCGCCAGCCGAGGCCGTGCAGGACGTGGTCGCCGACGGCGAAGCCCTCGGCGTTGGAGGCGACGACCTCGCCGACCGCGCCGCCGTCCATCGGGTGGTCCAGCTTGAACGGCGGGATGTAGGACTTCACGTCGTTCATCCGGCCCCGCATGTACGGGTCGACGGAGAAGTGCAGGTTGCGCACCAGGACGCGACCCTCGGCGGGCTCGGTGACCGGGGTCTCGCGCAGGGCGAAGTCCGCGGGGGTCGGCCAGCCGTGCGGACGGGCGACGAGGTGCCACTCACGGCTGGACGCGGGAAGAACGGACATGAGCACGGCCTCCGATAAAAGCTTGAGATCACAAACGATTCACTGACTGAAACAACCATGCGCCTACATATTTCATGTTGTCAAGCATCCGGGTACGATGGATCCCATGGCCACCTCACGCACGGACCCCGTCACCCTCGAAGTCGTCGAGCTCATCGGCGCGGTCGTGGCGCGCTACCACGCGGAGTACGAGCAGGCGGCCGGACAGCACGCGCTGACCGGCGCGCAGGCCCGGGTCCTCGGTCTGCTGACGCTCGACCCGCTGCCGATGCGCCGCATCGCCCAGAAGCTGAAGTGCGAGCCGTCGAACATCACCGGGATCGTGGACCGGCTGGAAGCGCGCGGCCTGGTCGAGCGCCGCCCCGACCCGGCCGACCGCCGCGTCAAGCTGGCCGTCCCCACCGACGAGGGCCGCGACACGGCCCGCCGGCTGCGCGAGTCCCTCGACTTCGCCCGCGAGCCCCTCGGCGAGCTCACCGAGGCCGAGCGCACCGTGCTGCGGGACCTGCTGAAGCGCATGCTGGGCGAGGTCTGAGGCTCTCAAAGCCTCAGACGGTGGCGGGCTCCGGGGCGGCGCCGTCGAAGGGCGGGTAGTTCTCGTCGCTCGTCCGCTCGGCAGCGTCGATGTACGCGGCGAGGGCCCCGCGCGACCGGGCGAGCCGGTCCATCTGCTCGTCGATCCGCCCCATCCGCGACCGCATCGCGGCCAGGAGTTCAGGGCATCCGAGCAACTCCGGCGCCTCGCCGACCGCGCACGGCAGCAGGTACGCGATGTCCTCCGAGGACAGGCCCGCGTCGAGGAGGTGCCGGATCTGCCGCACCCGCAGCACGGCGCTCTCGTCGTACTCGCGATAGCCGTTCGCGCCCCGCCCCGCCTCAAGCAGGCCCTGGGCCTCGTAGTAGCGCAGCTGATGGGTGTTCAGACCCGTCCGGCGGCCCAGCTCCCCGATCCGCATCGAAGTTCCCCCTTGACCTTCACACCGGTATCAACGTCGACGATGCTGCCATGAACGACACCACCACCACACCTGTGACAGTCATCGGACTCGGGCTGATGGGCCAGGCACTCGCCGGCGCCTTCCTGAGGGCCGGACACCCCACGACCGTATGGAACAGGACGTCCGCCAAGGCCGACCGGCTCGTGGCCGAAGGCGCGCTGCGGGCGGCGTCGGTCGGCGACGCGGTCGCGGCCGGCGGCCTGACGGTCATCTGCGTCACCGACTACGGGGCCGTGCGCGAGCTGCTCGGCGCGAGCGACGTCGCCCTGGACGGCACGACCCTCGTCAACCTGACCTCGGGCGACTCGGTCCAGGCCAGGGAGACGGCCCGCTGGGCCGGGGAGCGGGGCGCCCGCTACCTGGACGGCGCCGTCATGGCCGTCCCGCCGGTGATCGGGACCGCCGACGCGGTGATCCTGCACAGCGGGCCGGCCGCGGTCTTCGAGGCGCACGCCGCCACGCTCGGCGCGCTCGGCGCCGTCACCCACCTCGGCGACGACCCGGGCCTCGCCTCCCTGTACGACGTGGCCGGCCTCGCCATGATGTGGAGCGTCCTGAACGCCTGGCTCCAGGGCACCGCGCTGCTCAGGACGGCCGGCGTCGACGCCAGGACGTACGCGCCGTTCGCGCGGCAGATCGCCGCCGGGGTCGCCGACTGGCTGCCCGGGTACGCCGAGCAGGTCGACAGCGGCTCCTTCCCCGCCGAGGTGGCGGCCCTGGAGACCGACGTACGGGCGATGGCGCACCTGGTGGAGGAGAGCGAGGCCGCCGGGATCAACGCCGAACTGCCCAGGCTGCTCAAGGCGATGGCGGACCGCTCGGTCGCCGCCGGGCACGGCAAGGAGCAGTACCCGGTGCTGATCGAGGAGTTCGTCACGCCCCGGGGCGCCTGAGGGGGACCGGCAGGACCCGGACGGCGGGCTTCAGACGCACCACCAGAGGAAGCGGGTGCAGTTCGGGGACGGCGTCGGGGTCGGGGGCGGAGTGGTGGCGGTCGGTGCGGGGCTCGTGGTCGAGGGGGTGGGGCCGCCGGTCGTCGCCGAGGGGGACGGCGTCCCGTCGCCGTCCGTGGCCGAGGGGGTCGCGGTGGGCGTGGCGGACGGGGACGCCGGGTCGGTGGCGGTCGGCGATCCCGTGGGGGCACCCTCTCCCCCGCTTCCCGTGCCGGGTCCCATACCCGTACCCGTACCTGATCCCGTACCCGGTCCCGATCCCGTGCCCGCGCTGGATCCCGCGACCGGGCGGCCCGTCGCCGGGGCCGCGCTCACGTGGCGGGGGCGCGTCGACGTCTCCGAGGCGACCGGGGACGGGCCCGAGCCGTCCGGGAGGTCGCTCGCGACGGGCTCGGGGGACAGCGTGACCTCGGGGACGTCCTGCTCCTCGACGGCCGAGGCGGCGCCCAGGGCCTCCGGCTCCTCCAGGGCCATGCGCACGAGGCTCAGGGTCCCGGCGGCGAGCACCAGGCCGAGGGTTCCCACCAGGACCGTACGAGCACGGCTTCCCCTCGCCCGTCTGCCCCTGCGCGTGGCGGCGCGGCCCTGGGCGGCCGGGCGGCCGCGGGCGGCGCGGCGTCCGCCGGAGGCCGGGCGGGGACGCTCGACGACGTCGAGTTCGTAGACGTGCTCGGACCCGACGGGCGGGACCGGCTCGAACTGCTCGGCCTGCTCGACCGGATCGACCCGCGGGGTCGGGTAGGTCGACTGGGTCGGCTGAGTCGGGTACGTCGGCTGGACGGGTATGTGGGGGGTCTCGTACCGCAGTTCCTCGACGGGAGTCCCGCACCCGGCACAGGCGAGGGCCCCGTTGAGATGCCGCCGGCACGCGTGGCAGTAGTCCATGGGCCCCGCAGGCTATGCGGCCCAGCACGGCCCCAGGTAGGCGCGGAAGTGAGGATCCTGTGAGGAAACCGCAGGTCGACGGCGGTGCGCCGCGATTCTCCCGCTTCGGGCCTTCCTGGTTGCCCGTCCCTCGGCAGGGCCTGCCTCTCGGATCAGGCCGGATCAGGGAGCGGGGCCTGGTGCGTGCGATCGCAAGGCGGAGGAGGGAGCCGACGCGGAGCGGTGGGGGTACCGCCCTGCTCGAGCGAAGCCGAGAGCTTGGGGGAGAGTGACGACGACGCGGCGAGCGTGCGCGCCAGGCCCCGCGAGCCCGGCACGATCCGAAAGGCAGGCCCTGACCCCGGGCGGCGCATCCCAGCGCGCGCCACGCCGCTGACGGCCGGACGATGCGAACAGGACCGCGAAACGCGAAACACCTCGCCCGTGCCAGCACCGCACTCCGGAGGATCCGCCGTGACCGTCAGCCTTGAGCAGCTGCGTCGTTGCCATGTCGCCGTCGACCTGGGTGCCGCCCGCACCCGGGTCTTCGTCAAGGGCGCCGGACTCGTCGTCGACGAGCCGAGCGTCGCAGCCGTCAACACCCGTACCGGAGCGCTGATCGCCGTCGGCGCGCTCGCCGAGAAGATGACCGGCCGCACCCCCGACTACATCCGGGTCGTCAGACCGGTGTCGGGCGGCACGGTCGTCGACATCGAGATGGCGCAGCGGATGCTGCGTCACCTCCTCGGCGAGAAGCTCCGCCGCCAGCTGCGCCGCAAGCCGCGGCTGCGCGCCGCCGCCTGCACCCCGCACGACAGCGACCCGCTCGCGCAGCGCGCCGCCGTGGAGACCCTCGTCGGTCTCGGGGCGCGCCGGGTCGAGCTGGTCGACACGCTGATCGCGGCGGCCGTGGGCTGCGGGCTTCCGGTGGAGCAGCCGACGGCGACCATGATCATGGTGTGCGGGGCGGCGACCACGCAGGTCGCGGTGCTCTCGCTCGGCGCGATCGTCACGGCGGAGCGGATGCCGGTCGGCGGCGACGCCATCGACCACGCCGTCATCCAGCACCTGCGCCACCACCACGAGCTGATGCTGCCGAGCCAGTCGGTGCGTCCGCTGCAGCTGGCCCTCAGCGGGAACGGCCTGACGCCGCACGGCCCCGCCTGGACCGAGATCCACGGCCGGGACGTCGCGACGGGCCTCGCCCGTTCGGTGACCGTCGACACCGCCGCCGTACGGGAGGCGATCCACACGCCGCTGACGGCGGTCCTCGACGGCATCGGGAAGGTGCTGCGGGACTGCCCGCCGGATCTGGTGGCCGACCTCGCGGACCGCGGGATCATGATGGTGGGCGGCAGCGCCCTGCTGCCGGGGCTCGACCAGATGCTGCGCGAGGCGACCGGCATGCCGGTGCACATCGCGGAACGCCCGGACGTGTGCGCGGTGCTGGGGCTCGGGGCGATGCTGGAGGGCAGGGTCCAGCCGATGATCCTCGACCCGCTGGCGGAGCGTGACCCGCTGGCCGACGACGACTGAGCCTCGGCGACCCCGAAACGAACCGGCGGAACGACCCGACGAAACGACCCGACGAAACGACCCGACGAAACGACCCGATTCGTATGACGATGAGACCATGACGATCATGGACGAGGACAGGGACGAGGCCCGGGACGAGAGCACCGACTCGGACCCGGGGGACAGCCCCCGTCTGCCCATGCTGCTCGAAGCGGTCCTCAGCGTCGGCACGGACCTCGAACTCCGCACCACCCTCCAGCACATCGTGGACTCCGCCACCGAGCTGACCGGGGCCCGCTACGGCGCGCTCGGGGTCGTCGACCCCGAGCGCCGCCGGCTCACCGGACTCCTCACCTCCGGCGTGCCCGAGGAGGAGCGGCAGCGCCTCGCCCGTCTCCCCGACGACCACACCGGGCTGCTCGACGTCCCGATCCGCGTGCACACCGAGGTCTTCGGCCATCTGTACCTCGCCGAGAGGCGAACGGGCGGTTTCACCGACGAGGACCAGGGCCTGCTCCGCGTCCTCGCCTCGCAGGCCGGGATCGCCATCGGCAACGCCCGTCTGTACGAGACCGCCCGGCAGCGGGAGCGCTGGATCGAGGGCGCGGCGGCGGTGACCACGGCCCTGCTCACCGGCGCGTCCGCCGAGAACGCCCTGATGACCGTGGCCGAGCAGGCCCGGATCCTCGCCGGCGCCTCGGCGGGGGTGGTCCTCCAGCCCACCACGGAGGGCGGGATGGAGATCGTCGCCGCGTCGACGACGGACGACCCGGGTGATCTGGTCGGTACGACGATCGCGCCCGGCTCTCCCGTCCTCGTCCAACTGCTTGGCGGCGAGCCGGTGTTCGTGGAGGACTCGGCCACCGATCCCCGGATGACCACCCATGTGCGGTCCCGTTTCGGCCCGTCGATGATGCTGCCGCTGCAGAGCGGCGGGAAGCTCATCGGCACCCTCGCCCTCCCCCGGCGGCGCGGCGACCTTCCCTACTCGGCGGTGGACCGGCTCCTCGCCTCGCAGTTCGCCTCGCAGGCGGCGCTCGCGCTCGTCCTCGCGGACGCGCGGCACGACAGGGAACGGCTCGCGGTGTTCGAGGACCGGGACCGGATCGCCCGCGACCTGCACGACCTGGTCGTCCAGCGCCTGTTCGCGACGGAGATGATGCTGGAGTCCACCCGGCGGCGGGCGGCCGGTTCCGCCGACGAGAACGAGCTGCTCGGTCGGGCGGTGGACGAGCTGGACTCCACGATCCAGGAGGTCCGTACGACCATCTTCGCGCTTCAGCAGCCGCCCGCGGACGCGCCGGCGTCCTTCCGCGGGAAGGTGCTCAGGGAGACCGGCGGGGCCGCGGTCCTGCTCGGCTTCCAGCCGTCCGTGCACTTCTCCGGTGCGGTCGACACCCTCGTGGACGAGGAGTCGGAGGGGAAGCTCCTCGGCGCCCTGCGCGGAGCCCTCGCGGCGGCGCACCGGCGGTCGGGGGTCGGGGCGCTCACGGTCGAGGTGTCGGCCGGGGCCGGGGGCGTCCGCCTCCGGGTCGAGGACGACGGCACCCCGCCGACGGTGGTGACCTGGCCGTAGAGGTATTCGGGTGACCTGGCCGTAAAGGTATTCGGGTGACCTGGCCGTAAAGGCATTCAGACGCCGGCGCGCGCGGCTACCCGTACGGAGCAGCCCGGCGCGCCGCCCCCGTCGCCCCGATCTTGACTGGGGGCGTGACGACCGAGAGCAAGGCCCCGGCAGCGGCGGCCTACCGCAATCTGGCGATGGCCACGATCGGCTTCACGCTCACCTTCTGGGCGTGGGACCTGATCGCGCCGATCGCGAGCTGGTACGGCGACCGGCTCGACCTCAGCTCCTTCCAGCAGTCGCTGCTCGTCGCGGTCCCCGTCCTGGTCGGCTCGGTCGGCCGCATTCCGGCCGGGGCGCTGACGGACCGCTACGGGGCGAAGCTGATGTTCCCGCTCGTCTCCGCGCTCACGATCATCCCCGTGCTGCTCCTCATCGTGGTCAAGGACAGCTACGGCCTGCTGCTGGTGGTCGCCTTCCTCCTGGGCCTCGGCGGCACGACGTTCGCCATCGGCATCCCGCTGGTCAACTCCTGGTTCCCGCCCGAGAAGCGCGGCCTGGCGCTCGGGGTGTTCGGCATGGGCATGGGCGGTGTGGCGCTCTCCGGCTACTTCACGCCCCGGATCGCCGAGCACGGCGAGAACCTGCCGTTCATCGTGGTGGCCGTCGCGCTGGCCGCGTACGCGGTGCTCGCCACGTTCCTCATCACGGACCGGCCCGACCGGCCCGTGCCGACGGAGCCGCTCGGGATCCGGCTGCGCTCGGCGGGCCGGCTGCGGGTGACGTGGGAGCTGTCGGCGCTGTACGCGATCGGCTTCGGCGGCATCGTCGCGTTCGGCGTCTACCTGCCGACGTACCTCAAAACCTGGTACGAGCTCGACCCGACGGACGCGGGCACCAAGGCCGCCGGGTTCGCCCTGGTCACGGTGGTCTTCCGGCCGATCGGCGGCTGGCTGTCGGACCGGGTCCACCCGGCGCAGGTCACGGCCGTCGCGCTCGGCACGGTCGCCCTGCTCGCGATCGTCCAGGCCTTCGACCCGCCGCTGAACCCGGGCGGCACGACCGCCCTGCTCATCATGGCGGCCGGGCTCGGCACGGCGAGCGGCTCCGTCTTCGCCCTGGTCTCCCAGGTCACGCCGCAGGCCAAGGTGGGCAGCGTGACCGGCATCGTCGGCGCGATGGGCGGGCTCGGCGGCTTCCTGCCGCCGCTCGTGATGGGCGCGATCTACAGCTCCAAGGGCTCGTACTCGATCGGCTTCATGCTGCTGTCCGACCTGGCGCTCGCGGGCTGCGTGTACGCGTACGGGCGGATGCGCGGAATCCGGCCGGACGGCGGGGAGCCGGCGCCGGAAGCGACGAAGGTCACGGCCGGCAGGCCCTGACTGCCCGGCGGAACGTACTCCTCACCCCGGAGAATGCTCCCCGGCAACCCTCGACCTCGACCCCGAGGAGTACGACCGGTGAGTGCGCTCTTCCCGGCCCTTGCGGCCCCTTCCGCCCGGCCCGCGCTGCGTTTCGGCACGGACACCCTGACGTACGAGGAACTGGCGCGGGCCGCCGGGGCCCTGGCGGCCCGGATCGGGGGCGCGGGGCGGGTCGCCGTCCGGGCCACGCCGACCGCGCACACGGCGGTCGCGGTGGTCGCCACCCTGATGGCGGGCGTTCCCGCCGTACCGCTCAATCCGCGGACGGGCGAGCGGGAGCTGGCGCACATCCTCGGCGACAGCGAGCCCACGGTGGTGCTCGCCGGGCCCGGGGACGAGCTGCCCGCCGGTCTCGCGGGGCTTCCCCGGATCGACGTGGACCTCGCGGGGCCCGCAGGGCCCCTACCGGCGGAACCGGCCGACCCCGAGTCCCCCGCCCTCGTCGTCTACACCTCCGGCACCACCGGCCCCCCGAAGGGAGTCGTCCTGTCCCGGCGGGCGATCGGCGCGTCCCTCGACGCGCTCGCCGACGCCTGGTCGTGGACGGCCGACGACGTCCTCGTGCACGCGCTGCCGCTGTTCCACGTCCACGGGCTGATCCTCGGGATCCTGGGGCCGCTGCGGCGGGGCGGCGAGGTGCGGCACCTGGGCGCGTTCTCGGCGGAGGGCGTGGCGCGGGAGCTGGGCGCCGGGGGCGGCACCATGCTGTTCGGCGTACCGACCATGTACCACCGGCTCGCGGACGCGCTCGCCGCCGACCCGGCGCTCGTCGCGTCGATGGCGGGCGCGCGGCTCCTCGTGTCGGGTTCGGCGGCGCTGCCGGTCCACGACCACGAACGGATCACGGCGGCGACGGGCCGGACGGTGGTCGAGCGGTACGGGATGACCGAGACGCTCATGAACACCAGCGTGCGGCCGGGCGCCGGGCCGCGCCCCGGGACCGTCGGGACCCCGCTCGCGGGGGTCGACCTGCGGCTCGTGGACGAGGACGGTTCCGTACTGAAGGAGCTGGACGGGGAGACGGTCGGCGAGGTGCAGGTGCGGGGCCCGAACCTGTTCTCCGGCTACCTCAACCGGCCGGAGGCGACGGCGGAGGCCTTCGACGGCGACTGGTTCCGCACCGGCGACATGGCGGTCCGGGAGGCGGACGGCGCGGTGCGTCTGGTGGGCCGCAAGGCCACCGACCTGATCAAGAGCGGCGGCTACAAGATCGGTGCGGGCGAGATAGAGAACGCCCTCCTCGACCACCCCGGCATACGCGAGGCGGCCGTCACCGGCGAGCCCGACCCGGACCTGGGCGAGCGGATCGTGGCCTGGGTGGTGCCGGCGGACGCGTCGGCGCCCCCTGCGGCGGCGGAGCTCGCCGATCACGTGGCGCGTCTCCTCGCCCCGCACAAGCGGCCCCGGACGGTGCGCTATCTCGACGCGCTCCCCCGCAACGACATGGGCAAGGTCCTGAAGAAGGCGCTCCCGGCCAGGAGTTGACGGCGCGGAGGCCGGACCCCTCCTCGCCGAAAGGCCGGGCCCCCTTCCTCGCGGGAAGGAGGCCCGGCCCTGAGCGTGCCGGGCGTCACCTCACGCCGACCGCGCGGATCAGCTCCTGCTTGACCGAGCCGCCCCGGTCGTCGCTCGCGCCGGCCCGCAGCGAGACGGAGTCGGCGCCGGACGGGACGCGCAGCTCGCCGGTCCAGGCCGCGCCGCGCCACGACTTCCTGAGGGCGACCTTCGTCCAGGTCGCGCCCTCGTCGTAGGAGACCTCCAGGGTGCCGGAGGCGATGGTGCCGGTGCCGGTCGCGCCCTCGACGTACTCGGCGGAGATCCCGACGGGCAGCCTGCTCCCGGCCCGGACGTCACCGTTGAGGTCGGTGTCCAGGTCGAAGCCGAGGTTGAGCATCGGCAGGTAGGTGATCCGGTCGGCCGGGGTCTCGGCGGAGCGGAACGTCCACTCGCTGTGGCCCTTGCTCCCGAGCCGCCAGCGGGCCGGGTCGAGCGCGGTGTCGGTGACGACCTTGTACGTGGCCTCCTCGGCCGGCGCGTCCCAGGCGTAGGCGCCGGAGCTCATTTTCCGGTCGACGCGGACCCCGTCGACGTACACCTCGGTGTACTGGGTCATCGTGTCGTCGCTCCACACGTTGCCGAAGCCGGTGTGGTCGGTGCCGGAGTCGCCCCAGCCGGGGGTGTTGAAGCGCAGGTCGTTGCCGGTGCGCTGCTGGCCCCAGCCGAGGCCGGTGCCCAGCCAGGGGTGCCAGACGGGGCCGAACCAGTCGAGCGCGACCCGGCTGCCGCCCCGGTAGGAGGGGGTGCCGCCGCGCTGCTCCAGGGAGTCGCCGAGGTCGACGGACTCGTGCCAGCGCTGGCCGGTGCCGGTGGAGACGTACTCGGTGCGCTCGGTCGGGAAGGCGATCCACTCCTTGAAGCCGAAGCCGATCGGGAAGGTGTCGGTGATCGAGTAGCGGAACTCGCCGCCCAGTTCCTTCCGCTTGGTCGGCATGCGGAAGGTGGAGCCGATGGTGGCGAGTTCGTCCTCGTCGGGGCGGAAGACCAGGTCGGTCCCGATGGCGCCGGGGTGCCCCTCGGAGAGGTCGTACGTGAACGGGGTGAAGCGGGTGCCGGTCAGGTCGACGCGGCCGCCCCGGGCCGCACCGGCCGCCAGCCGGTTCGCGTCGGCGGTGTTGACGGTGGCGACCGGCAGGGGCCGGTCCTGGTAGTCGGCGGTGCCGAACCACTTCATCAGGCGGCCTGCCCGGTCGTCGGTGACGAACAGGACCTTGGCGCCGGCGTCCTGGGCGGTCTGGGCGAGCGCGGTCGGGTCGGCGCCGCCGGTCAGCCGGACGAGGACGGCCTTGCCGGTGACGTTCCTGCCCGCGTACTCGGCGGGGGTGCCGGTGCCCGCGTCGACCAGGCCGAGGCGGTGACCGCCCTCCAGGAGGCCAGTGCCGCCCTGCGGGGTGGCGCCGGAGAGCCGGACGCCGCCGACGCTCGCGTCGAGCACGGGCTTGCCCAGCCGCCAGACGGTCCGGTACTCGAAGGTGCCGGTCGCGGGCTCACGGGTGGGCGCGGCGAAGACCGAGTCGTACAGCGGCGGGACCTGGACGGCTCCTCCGTAGGAGGCGCCGTTCGCCTGCCGGTCGAACTCCATGAGGAGCTGCCGGGTCTCGGTGCGCCTCTCGACCTCGGCGCGGATCTCGCGCAGCCGCCGGCCGTCGAGGGTGATCTCGCGGTCGCGGTCGAGGGTGATCTCCGGCTCGGTGAGGAAGCCGAGGCCGAGGGAGTCGGCGCCGTGGGAGCCGCGCACGTCGAGGAAGGTGTCGACGGTGTACGTGCCGGGCTTGAGGCGCAGTTCGAGGGTGCCGGACTCGCCGACCGTGGCCGGGAAGGGGTCCTCGCCCCGGGCGAGCTTCTGGACGCCGAGGTAGGCGGGGGCGGGGGCGCCGTCGCGGTCCTTGACGTGGACGGTGAGGGTGTAGCGCTCCTCCTCCTTCACCAGGCCGAGCGCGGTGTGCGCGACGGGCGCGCCTCCTGCGGTGGCGGTGATCCGGCCGGAGGACTGCCCGACGGGGGCCTCGGCGCCGTCGCCGGTGACGGTGGTGGACGCGGTGCCGTGGGCGGGGACGGTGAGGGCGGTGTCGGCGAGGGCGGTGACCCCGGCCGGCATGCCTTCCACGGCGAGGTTCAACTCGACCGGCGCGTCGGAAGAGTTGGTGTAGGTGACGGTCTTCGTGACCGGCTTGTTCGTCTCGTAGGGCCAGGAGAAGAAGCCGAGGTCGGCGGAGCCGGTCGCGGTGACGTTCGCGGAGATCGCGGCGGCCACGTCGACCCGTCCGGAGCCGAGCGCGTACGAGGAGGCGTCGAGGGTCTTCGACGACGACATCAGCGCGTCCTTGAGCCGGGCGCCGGTCCAGTCGGGGTGCTTCTCGGCGAGCAGGGCGGCGACACCGGCGATGTGCGGGGTCGCCATCGACGTACCGCTCATGGAGGTGTAGAGGCCGCTTCCGGCGGCGAGCTGCGAGCGGGCGGCGAGGATGTCGACGCCGGGGGCCGACAGGTCGGGCTTGAGGGCCTGGTCGCCGTGGCGGGGGCCCTGGCTGGTGAAGTACGCGGCATCGTCGGACGGGTCGACGGCGCCCACGGTGAGGGCGGAGTCGGCGGCGCCGGGCGAGCCGATGGAGCCGGGGGCGCCGGAGTTGCCCGCGGCGATGACGAAGAGGGCGCCGGTCTCGGCGGACAGGGTGTCGACGGCCTGGGCCATCGGGTCGGTGCCGTCGCTCGGTTCGCGCGAGCCGAGGCTCATCGAGACGATCTTCGCGTCGATGTCCTTGGCGGCCCACTCCATGCCGGCGATGATCTGCGACTCGGAGCCGGAGCCCTCGTCGCTGAGGACCTTGCCGACGGCGAGGGTGGCGCCGGGGGCGACGCCCTTCTCCTTGCCGTCGGAGCCCGCGCCGCTGCCGCCGACGGTGGAGGCGACGTGCGTGCCGTGGCCGTCGCGGTCGGCGACCTCCTGGCCCTCGATGAAGGACTTCGACTCGGCGACCCGGCCCGCCAGGTCGGGGTGGCCGAGGTCGGCGCCGGTGTCGAGGACGGCGACCTTCACGCCCTTGCCGGTGAGCCCGGCCTCCCAGGCCTTCGGGGTGCCGATCTGCGCGTTGGACTCGGCCATGGCGACGTCGACCCTGCCGTCGAGCCAGACCTTGGCGGGGGCGGCGGCGGCCCGGGCATTCGGGGCGGCCGTGAAGCCGCGCCAGAAGGCGGCGGGGTCGGTGGCCGTGACGGCGGCGCCGCCGATGCTCGGCAGCGCGCGGACGGTCTGGGCACCGCGCGGGGTGACCGATGCGGTCCGCGCGCGACTGCCTCCGTACGTGACGATCAGTGGCAGTTCGCCGGTGACGCCCTGCTCGACGAGGCCGGTGACGTCGAAGAGACGCGGGTCGAGGGCGCCGGACTCCAGGTAGGGGCGGGCCTCGTCGGGGACGACGGTGACCCGGCCGTCGGCGATCCGGCTGCGTATCGCGCCGGTGGCGCCCTCGGCCCGGTCGACGGTGACGGTCTGCTGTCCGCCGCCGAGGTCGGTGAGGGTCACGCGGTCGCCGGTGACCAGGGTGACGGTGGCGCTCGTCGGCGCCCTGAACGTCTCCGGTACGGCGGAGGTGGCGGTCCCGGCGGCGGCGGTCTGCCCGGCCGGGAGCAGCACGAGGGAGACGCCCGCGGCGAGCAGCGCGACTCTCCCTCTGCCGAAGGGTGTGGTCCTCGACGTCATCGTTGGAACTCCTCGCGGACCCGGGGTCGGGGGTGTTTTCCGGGTGCTGCGAGGAGTCTTGGCCCAGGTGGCGGGAGTTGGGTCCGCTCACTCCTGGCGGTTATGTGCCGTGGCGGCCAACCGCCAGAACAGGACGTGCCGTTCGGGGAGAATTGCTCACGGAGTCGGGTCGAGGGCGTCGTACCGGCGGAAACCGCGCCCGTACAGGGCGAGGACGCCGACCGCGAGGACGCAGGCGATCCCGCCGCCCGTGACGGCGACGGCCGGCGAGGTCAGGTCGGCGACCGAGCCGGCGAGGAAGTCGCCGAGGCGAGGGCCTCCGGCGACGACCACGATGAACACGCCCTGGAGCCGGCCGCGCATCTCGTCCGGCGCGGCGACCTGCATCATCGTGTTGCGGAAGATCATCGAGACGGTGTCGGAGTATCCCGCGAGGGCGAGCAGGAGCAGCCCGAGCCAGAGGTTCCTGGTGAGCCCGAAGACGGCGATGGCGGTGCCCCAGCAGGCCACCGCGATCAGGATCGCCTGCCCGTGGTGGCGGATACGGCCCTGCCAGCCGGACAGTACTCCGCCGAGCAGCGCCCCGAACGCGGGCGCCGCGACGAGGAGTCCGGCCGTCTTGGCGTCGCCGCCGAACCAGACCACGGCGACGGCCGGGAACAGGGCGCGGGGGTGGGCCAGGATCATCGCGCAGAAGTCCGAGAGGAACGTCATGCGCAGGTTGGGGCGGGTGGCGAGGAACCGCAGCCCGTCGAGGACCGAGGCCCGCTTGCCCCCCTTGCGGTCGGGGAGCATCGACGGCAGCCGCCACATCGCGTAGAGGCTCGCGGAGAAGGCGACGGCGTCGATCAGGTACGCGGTCTGGAACCCGGCGAACCCGACGATCAGACCGCCGAGGCTGGGCCCCACCAGCATCCCGAAGGTCATGACCATCGAGTTGAGCGCGTTGGCGGCGCGCAGCTGCTCGGGCGGCAGGAGCCGGGGGATCATCGACGTGCGGGCGGGCGAGTTGAGGGCGGCGCAGACGGCCTGGAGGGCGACGATCCCGTACAGGAACCAGACCCGGTGGAAGCCGGCGAACGCGGCGGCGGCGAGGGCGATCGAGAGCACGGCGGAGCCGCAGGCGCTGTAGAGACCGAGCTTGCGGCGGTCGACGGTGTCCGCGATGGCGCCGCCGTACAGGCCGAAGACGACCAGCGGCACGAGGGAGAAGAGCCCGACGAGCCCGACGGAGAAGGGCGAGCGGGTGATGTCGTACACCTGGAGGGAGACGGCGAGGGCCGTCATGCCCTGGCCGACCCAGGAGATGGTGCTGCCGAACCAGAGACGGCGGTAGTGCGGGGAGGTGCGCAGCGGGGTGAGGTCGGCGAAGACCCGGCGGCGGTCCTGCTCCTCCCGCTCCTCCTTGGTGGCCGTCACGCGACGTCGTACCGGAGCTCGGGGCGGTCCCAGTGGATGTGCCCGGCGTGCGGGACCGTCCCGGTGCGGACGGCGCCGGTGCGCAGGTAGAACTCCTCGGCGGGCGGATGCGAGACGACGCGTACGGACCGCAGCCCGGCGGCCCTGGCCTGCCCGCTCATGTGCGCCATGAGCCGCCGCCCGATGCCGAGGCCCTGGGCGCTGTCGGCGACGAAGGCGAGGTCGAGCTCGGCGTCGTCGACGAGGAGCGCGTAGAACCCGAGCACGCGGCCGTCCTCGTCGACGGCGACGAAGACGGGGTGGTGCTCGATGTACGGACCGCCGACCTGGTACCCGTCGACCATGCCGGCGTAGTCCCCCCGGTAGGCCCGGGAACCCCGGACGAGCCGGGTGAGCCGTTTGGAGTCGTCGGCGGTGGCGCGCCGGATGGTGATGTCGGGCATGGGGTGAGTATAGGGGCGTGGGTGGAGATCGATCCTTACGTTTTGGTGACCGTCGACCGGCCGTGCGGGCGAGACCGGGCGACCGTCAGCCGCAGGAGGCGAGGTCGTCCGGGTCGACGCCGTCGAGTCGGACGGCCAGCGCGTCCAGGCGTTCCCGCAGCTCGCGGATCTCGTCCAGGTCGAGGCCGGTCGCGGTGGCGATCCGGCGGGGCACGGCGCGGGCCTTCGCCTTCAGCGCGGCCCCTTCGGCGGTGGGCCGTACGGTGACGGACCTCTCGTCCTCGGGACTGCGGCGCCGCTCGACGTAGCCGGCCGCCTCCAGGCGCTTGAGCAGCGGCGACAGGGTCCCGGAGTCGAGCCGGAGGCGTTCGCCGATGCCCTTCACGGGCAGTTCGCCGTGCTCCCAGAGCACGAGCATGACGAGGTACTGCGGGTAGGTGAGCCCGAGGTCCTTGAGGGCCTCGCGGTAGACGCCGTTGAAGGCGCGGGTCGCCGCGTGCAGCGAGAAGCAGATCTGGTGGTCGAGCCGGAGGAAGTCCTCGTCCGGGACCGTGTCGAGCGTCTCCATGTCTCCAGGATACGCGAGGCCGCCTCGCGCACGATTGAGTTGTGCACAACTGAATAGTGCGCTATCAATAGAGGCCACCGCACGACACGGCCTCCCGAGGACAGGAACGGAAGAGAACATGGACGCGATCTACACCGCAGTCGCCACCGCCAACGGCCGCGAGGGCCGCGCCGTCAGCTCCGACGGCCACATCGACCTCCCCCTCGCCCACCCCCAGGCGCTCGGCGGCAACGGCCAGGGCACCAACCCCGAGCAGCTCTTCGCCGCCGGGTACGCGGCCTGCTTCGCCAGCGCCATGAACCTGGTCGCCCGCCAGGAGAAGATCGACATCTCCGACGCCTCCATCACCGCCGAGGTCTCCATCGGCAAGGACGCCACGGACGGCGGCTTCGGCCTCGCGGTCGTGATGCGCGCCGAGTTCCCCGACCACCTGCAGGGCGAGGCGGGCCTGACCCTCCTGGAGAAGACCCACGCCTTCTGCCCGTACTCGAAGGCGACCCGCGGCAACATCAAGGTCGACCTCGTCGTCGAGTAGTCCCCCCGGCACGGACACCGGAAGACCCCCGGCGCGCGACAACCCGCGCCGGGGGTTTTCCCGTACGCGCACGAGGGGTTCGCCTCCTGTACGGCGGGCAGTCATGGGGCGGCCGCCGGGTGGTGGGGCGCGGGCGCTGTCCTTGGGGCGCTTCGCGGCCCGTTCGACCGGTCGGCCGCGCGCACCCGCACCCGTACTCGTCCGCTTCCCTCCGGAGGGCAACTCCCCATGGTCGACCTCGATCGCCGCAGGTTCCTCCAGCTCGCAGGCGGCGCCGCCGCCCTGACCATGCTGTCCGACAGCATCGCGCGGGCCGCCGCCATCCCGGCGCAAGGCTCCACCGGCACCATCCAGGACGTCGAGCACATCGTCGTCCTGATGCAGGAGAACCGTTCCTTCGACCACTACTTCGGCGCGATGAAGGGCGTGCGCGGCTTCGGCGACCCCCGCCCGGTGACCCTGCCCAGCGGCAAGTCCGTCTGGAACCAGACGGACGGCAGGAAGGTGACCCTGCCGTTCCGGCCGCCGAGCGACGACCTCGGCATGGAGTTCCTCCAGGGCCTCAACCACGACTGGGCGGGCGGCCAGAAGGCGTTCAACGGCGGCAAGTACGACCAGTGGGTCCCGGCCAAGACCCCGGCCACCATGGCGTACCTCACGCGTGAGGACATCCCGTTCCACTACGCGCTCGCCGACGCCTTCACGGTCTGCGACGCGTACCACTGCTCGTTCATCGGCTCGACCGACCCGAACCGCTACTACCTGTGGTCCGGCCACACCGGCAACGACGGCACGGGCGGCGGCCCCGTCCTCAACAACGCCGAGGCGGGCTACGGCTGGAAGACGTACCCCGAGCGCCTGGAGGCGGCCGGGGTCTCCTGGAAGGTCTACCAGGACATCGGCGACGGCCTGAACGCCGCAGGGCACTGGGGCTGGATCAACGACGCCTACCGCGGCAACTACGGCGACAACTCCCTCCTCTACTTCAACACCTACCGCAACGCCCAGCCCGGCAACCCGCTGTACGACAAGGCCCGCACGGGCACGGACGCGTCCAAGGGCGAGGCCTACCTCGCCGACCTCCGCGCGGACGTCCAGGCCGGCCGGCTGCCCGAGGTCTCCTGGATCGCCGCCCCCGAGGCCTTCTCCGAGCACTCCAACTGGCCCTCGAACTACGGCGCCTGGTACATCGCGCAGGTCCTGGACGCGCTGACCTCGAACCCGGACGTGTGGGCCCGTACCGCCCTGTTCATCACGTACGACGAGAACGACGGCTTCTTCGACCACGTCGTCCCGCCGTACGTCCCGGCCTCCGCGGCGCAGGGCCTCTCCACGACCCCGACGGCGCTCGACCACTTCCCGGGGAAGACGGGGTACGTCGCCGGCCCGTACGGTCTCGGCCCGCGCGTCCCGATGATCGTCGTCTCGCCCTGGTCCACCGGCGGCTACACCTGCTCCGAGACCTTCGACCACACCTCGGTCATCCGCTTCATGGAGCAGCGCTTCGGCGTGCTCGAACCCCAGATATCGCCCTGGCGACGGGCCGTCTGCGGCGACCTGACCTCGGCCTTCGACTTCACGAGCACCAACGCCCAGCCCGCCCCGCTGCCGCCGACCGACGGCTACTACCCGCCGGACCGGAGCCGCCACCCCGACTTCCTCGCCACCGCCCCCGCGTCCGGCACCATGCCCCGCCAGGAGCCGGGCACCAAGCCCACCCGCCCGCTCAAGTACGCCCCGTACGTGGACGGCGCCGCCGACACCACGGCGGGCACCTACCGCCTCACCTTCAGCGGCGGCCCGGCCGCCGGCGCCCAGTTCTACGTGACCTCCGCGAACCGCACGGACGCGCCCTGGACGTACACGACCGAGGCGGCCAGGACCCTCTCGGACACCTGGAACACCAAGTACTCCAAGGGCGTCACCGACCTCACGGTCCACGGCCCCAACGGCTTCCTCCGCCGCTTCCGCTCCCCCGGCAAGACGGCGGTCCCCGAGGTCACGGCCCGCCACGACGCCTCCACGGGCAACCTGGAACTGACGCTGACGAACGGCACCGCGGCGGCGGCCACCCTCACGGTCACGAACACCTACGCGGGCACCCCGCAGACGGTGACCGTCCCGAAGGGAGCGACGGTCACCCACACGGTCGACCTGACGACGGCGGCCCGCTGGTACGACGTGACCATCGCGATCCCGGCGAACGCGGACTACCTCCGCCGCCTCGCGGGCCACGTGGAGACGGGCGCACCCGGCGTCACGGACCCGGGCATCCTGACGTACTGATCCGCACGGGGCGTCCTGACGTACACGGGCGCCCCGCCCTACCGAGCGCCCGGAATGCGGAAAGCACGGGCGCACCCCACCCTGGAGGCAGTTCTTCCCACCGGACCGCGGCTTCCGGAACCAAGGGGCCGCGGCCGGTCACGACCGGCAGGAGATCAGCCATGAGCGACTCGATGGTGCAGCTGGCAGTGGACTACCCGCTGCTGAACATGTTCTGGACCATGCTGCTGATCTTCTGCTGGGTCCTCTGGTTCATGCTCCTCTTCCGCATCATCGGCGACATCTTCCGCGACGACTCGCTCGGCGGCTGGGGCAAGTCGGGGTGGACCATCTTCGTGATCCTGCTGCCCTTCCTCGGCGTGTTCGTCTACCTGATCGCCCGCGGGCGCGGCATGGGCGAGCGCGAGCTGAACCGGGTCCGGCAGAACGAGCAGCAGTTCCGTTCGTACGTGCGGGAGACCGCCGGGAGCGGCGGGCACGCGGAGGAACTGGCCAGGCTCGCCGAGCTCAAGGACCGGGGCGCGATCACGGAGGCCGAGTTCGCGCAGGCCAAGGCCAAGGTCCTCGCGACCTGAGCGGTCGCAAGACCTCGGCTCCGTCCGCCGTTCCTACCTGATCGGAAACGCCACATGAAGGATCTCAAGTTCGAGCAGAAGCGCGCGATGTCACGGCTCGAGGCCGCTGACCAGCTCGCGGCGCTCGCGGCCGCGCTGCGGCAGGGCGGCGAGGCCGAGATGGAGTTCGGCCTCGGGACGCTGAGCCTGCAGATCCCCGACGACCTCCGCGGCGAGGTCGAGATCGAGATCGGCGACGGGGAGGTGGAGCTGGAGATCGAGTTCAAGTGGTCGACCGGACCGACCAGGCGCGCCCCGTCCAAGGAGGCGGCGGACCCGGAGAAGGCCGGGGACACGGGGAAGGCCGGGGACTCGGGGAAGAAGGCGGCCCCGCGGAAGCGGAAGAGCGCGCCCGCCGAGCCCGGACGGAACGGCGCCGGCGCCGGTACCCGCACCGCACGGAACGGTACGGGTACCAAAAAGACGGACACGCCGGTCAAGCCGCCCGCTCCGAAGGAGTCCTGACCGGTGGCCCGGAACGCGGCCACGGCGCTGCGCGCGGCACACCACGCCACGCCCGGGGAACGCGCGGCACTCGGCAAGGAGGCCCGGCGCCGCTCGCCGCGGTCCGGCCACGCCGAGTACCGGCCGGCCGCCGGCAGACCGGACCCGCTGACGGTCCTGGAGACGCAGTCGGCGACACGGGTCCCCGAACTCGTACCGATCCGCTACGGCCGCATGATCGAGTCCCCGTTCCGCTTCTACCGCGGCGCCGCAGCGATCATGGCCTCCGACCTGGCCGGCACCCCGAGCTCCGGGCTCACGGCCCAGCTCTGCGGGGACGCCCACCTGCTCAACTTCCGGCTCCTCGCCTCGCCGGAGCGGCAGTTGATGTTCGACATCAACGACTTCGACGAGACCCTTCCCGGCCCCTGGGAGTGGGACGTCAAGCGGCTGTCGGCCAGCTTCGTCATCGCGGCCCGGGCGAACGGCTTCGACGACGCCGAGCGGGCCCGCATCGTCCGCGCCACGGTCCGTTCGTACCGCGAGGCGATGATCCGCTTCGCGGGCATGCGCACCATCGACGTCTGGTACGCGAAGATCGACGCGGCCGGCCTGGAGGCCCTGGCCGCGGACCGGCTCCACAAGGGCGGGCGGAAGAGACTGGCCGACGTCATGGCGAAGGCCCGTACGCGCGACAGTCTGCAGGCCTTCGCCAAAGTCACCCGTTCGGTCGACGGCAAGCCCCTGATCGCGGCGGATCCCCCGCTGCTCGTCCCCATCGCCGACCTCCTGCCGGACGTCGAACGCGGCGCGCTGGAGCGTCAGTTCCGCGGCCTGATCGAGCGGTACGGACGCACCCTGCCCTCCGACCGGCGCACGCTCCTGGAGGACTACCGCCTCGTGGACGTCGCCCGCAAGGTGGTCGGCGTCGGCAGCGTCGGCACCCGCTGCTGGATCTTCCTGCTCCTCGGCAGGGACGACAAGGACCCCCTCTTTCTCCAGGCCAAGGAGGCCGACACCTCCGTGCTCGCGGCGCACGTCGGCGCGAGCCAGTACCGCAACCAGGGTGAGCGGGTCGTCTCGGGCCAGCGGCTGATGCAGGCCACGAGCGACATCTTCCTCGGCTGGGAACGGGTGGACGGCATCGACGGCCGCCAGCGCGACTTCTACGTACGGCAGTTGCGCGACTGGAAGGGCATCGCCATGCCGGAGACGATGAACCCGAGGCGCATGACGGCGTTCGGCGAACTGTGCGGCGTCACGCTGGCCCGCGCGCACGCCAGGTCCGGCGACCGGATCGCCATCGCCGCCTATCTGGGCGGCGGCGACGCGTTCGACCGCGCCCTCGCCACCTTCGCGGAGGCGTACGCCGACCAGAACGAGCGTGACCACCGGGCGCTGAAGGACGCGGTGCGGGCGGGCCGGCTGCCCGCGGAGGAACTGCCCGAGGCCTGACCCGGGGGCGCGGCTTGACCCGGGGGGCGGCTTGACCCGGGGGCGTCCGGACGTCGAAGCGCAAGGACAAGACAACCATGGCATCACACAACGGCACCGCCGAGGGCGCCGCGAAGGCGCGCCTCGTGCTGCTGACGCTGGCG
This sequence comes from Streptomyces sp. NPDC051822, assembly GCF_044452745.1. Classification (NCBI taxonomy): domain Bacteria; kingdom Bacillati; phylum Actinomycetota; class Actinomycetes; order Kitasatosporales; family Streptomycetaceae; genus Streptomyces; species Streptomyces sp. NPDC051822. The sequence goes on from NZ_JBITBZ010000001.1 coordinate 697,993, forward strand.
GCCGGCCAGTTCCTGATGGCGCTCGACAGCTCCGTCATGAACGTCTCCATCGCGACGGTGGCGGAGGACGTCGGCACGACGGTGGTCGGGATCCAGGGGGCCATCACGGCCTACACCCTGGTGATGGCGATGTTCATGATCCCCGGCGGCAAGATCGGCGCACTGATCGGCCGCAAGCGCGCCTTCATGATCGGCTGCGTCATCTACGGCTGCGGCTCCCTGACCACGGCCCTCGCACCCAACCTCCCGGTGCTGCTCATCGGCTGGGCGTTCCTGGAGGGCATCGGGGCCGCGCTGATCCTGCCGGCGATCGTGGCGCTCGTGGCGGGCAACTTCCCCGCGGAGCGCCGTCCCGCCGCGTACGGGCTCGTCGCCGCGGCCGGCGCGATCGCCATCGCGGTCGGTCCGCTCGTCGGCGGTGTCGCGACGACGTACTTCTCCTGGCGCTGGGTCTTCGCCGGCGAGGTCCTCGTGGTCCTGGGCATCCTCGTCCTCGCCCGCCCGATCGCCGACGCGGTGAGTGACGTGCGTCCCCGCATCGACCTCGTCGGCACGGCGCTCTCCGCCCTCGGGCTCGGGAGCTTCGTCTACGGCGTGCTCCGATCGGACGAGTGGGGCTGGTTCCGGCCCAAGCCCGACGCACCCGCACTGCTCGGGGTGTCCCTGACGGTGTGGCTGATGCTGCTCGGCATGGGGATCACATGGCTGTTCCTCCGCTGGGAGGCCCGCCTCGTCCGGCAGGGCAAGGAACCGCTGCTCGACCCCGCCATGCTGCAGAACAAGCAGCTGAACGGCGGCCTGACGATGTTCTTCTTCCAGTACCTCGTCCAGATGGGCGTGTTCTTCGTCGTCCCGCTCTACCTCTCCGTCGCCCTGGGCCTCTCCGCCCTCTCCACCGGTGTCCGGCTCCTGCCGCTCTCGGCGACCCTGCTCGCGGCCGCGGTCCTCATCCCCCGCTTCCTCCCGGACGTCTCCCCCCGACGGGTGGTACGGAGCGGGATCACCGCGCTGCTCCTCGGCGCGGTGACCCTGATGGCCGCACTCGACGCGGACGCCGGCGCGGAGGTGGTGACGGTCCCCATGCTCCTGATCGGGCTCGGGATGGGGGCACTCGCCTCCCAGCTGGGGTCCGTCACCGTCTCCGCGCTGCCGGAGGAACAGAGCGCGGAGGTCGGAGGCGTCCAGAACGCCGTCACCAACCTCGGCGCCTCGATCGGCACCGCACTCGCCGGATCGGTCCTGATCGCCTCGCTCACCTCGTCCTTCCTGGCGAACGTGGAGCAGAATCCGGCCGTTCCGGCCAGCGTGAAGAGTCAGACGGCCGTGGAACTCCAGAGCGGCGTGCCGTTCCTCTCCGACGTCCAGCTGGAGAGCGCGCTCGACGAGGCCGGCACCAGCGAGCAGCTGACACAGGAAGCGCTGGAGGCGAACGCCGCGGCGCGCCTCGACGGCCTTCGCGCCGCACTCGCCATCCTCGCCTTCGCCGCGCTGATCGCCCTGTTCTTCACCCAGCGCGTCCCCACCACCCAGCCCCGCTCGGCCAGGCGGTGACGGCCCGGACGACCGAACGGTGACGAGCGGTCACGGCCGTTCGTCGCGACCGCGCGGTCAGAGGCGGAGGATGACCAGGGCGGTGTCGTCGGTGATGCCGGCGGGCGGGATCAGGTCGGTCAGGAGAGCGTCGGCGAGGTCGTCGGGCTCGGCCGCGCGATGGCGCGAGAGCGAGTCGGCGAGCCGCCGGAGGCCGGTGTCGATGTCCTCGTGGCGGCGCTCGACGAGCCCGTCGGTGTAGAGGACGAGGGTGGATCCGGCCGTGAAGGCCGTCCGGCTCTGGGGGCGGGACTCGTGTTCCGGCCGGGCCCCGAGCGGGGGGTCGGTCGCCCGGTCCAGGAACGTCACGGTGCCGTCCGGGTGGCAGAGCGCCGGTGGGAGGTGCCCGGCGCTGCTGTACGTGAGGGTGTGCCCGGCCCGGTCGATGAAGACCGACACGGCGGTGGTGGACTCCGCACCGTCGACATGCCGGGCGTACAGGCCGAGCACCTCAAGGGCCTGTGCGGGACCGGTCGCCACCCTCGACGCGGCGGAGAGGGCGCTGCGGAGCTGGCCCATGACCCCGGCCGCCTGCAGCCCGTGGCCGACGACGTCGCCGACGGCGACGGCCGTGCGGTCGCGGTCGGGCATGTCGATCAGGTCGTACCAGTCACCGCACACGTTCAGGGAGCCGGTGGCGGGCCGGTACCGCACGGCCGCGCGATGGTGGTCGAGCGGGCCGGGCGCGGGCAGCATGGCCTGCTGCAGATGGAGGGCTACCTCGCGTTCGCGGGCGTGGGCCTCGCGCAGGCGCTGGTTGAGTTCCTGCAGCTCACGGGCTCGCGTGTAGAGCTCCGCTTCCAGGACCCGGGCCCCGGAACCGCCGCGGGTGCCGCGGGCGCGGATGAGTTCGGTGACCTCCTCGACCCGGTGCAGCACCAGGGCCACGGCGCCGTCGGGCCCGAGCACCGGGACGTTGACCGGGCTCCAGTACCGCTCCTCCCACTCCCCCGGCCGGTCGGGATCCTCCACGTCGTAGCGCTGGAGCGCCATGCTGTCGCTCTCCCCGGTGGTCACGACCCTGTGCAGGGACGCGTGCAGGTTGCGCATGCCGCTCGCGGCCGGGTCGCCCGGGTTGTCGGGGAAGACGTCGAACAGGTAACGGCCCGTCATCTCCTCGCGGGTGAGCCCGGACAGCGCGCTGTACGCCTCGTTGACGTCGACGAACACGAGGTCCCTGTCCAGCAGGGCGACCGCGCCCGGCAGGGCACGGAAGACCGCTTCGAAGTCGATGCCGGTTGTGCCCACGTTCCACCTGCCCACGCGAGACCTCTGCGGTCTTCCGCCCTCTCACCATAGGCACGGACGGGCCGGTCGGCCCGGCGGGAAAGGCCGGAGCCGCCGGCGGGGCCGCCCGGCGGCCCGGCCGGTGGTCGCGGCGCCCGGGCACGTATGTGCCTCAGGCGGTGGTGGCTCCTGCGGTGAAGAGCGCCGCGACCCCCGGCAGACCGGCCTCGGCCAGGGCGCGGCGCTGGCGGTCGGCCGCCGTCCCCCGCCGGATGAGCCGCTGGACGAGCGAGGCCACCTCGCGGTGGTCACCGTTGTCCTCCAGGGCGGGGCGGATGTACCGCAGGAGCGCGCGCAGCACGGCGTCGCTGCTCCGGAGCCTGCCTCCGCCGGCCACGTCCACCAGCGTGCCGCTCAGCCCGTGCCGGGCCGCGTGCCACGTCGCGGCGCGCAGCACCTCCGGCCGGCAGGGCGCGGCGCCGACCCCCGCCTTCTCCTCGGCCATCGCGGTGGCCGTGAGCCCGCGGACGACGCCGGCGAGCATCACCGCGTCGTCCGCCTCCGCCTGTACGTCACAGCAGCGCACCTCGACGGTCGGGTACCGCTCCGAGAGCCGGGCCTGCCAGTACAACTGCCCCCGGTCCGGGATCAGCCCCGGTTCCACCAGAGCGTCGGCCAGCGCCTCGTAGTCCGCCGCTCCTTCGAAATGCGGTGGGGGGCCGCTGACCGGCCAGCGGCCGAAGATGATCGTGCGCCAACTGGCGAACCCGGTGTCCCGGCCGTCCCACAGGGGCCCGTTCGCGGACATCGCGAGCAGGGTCGGAAGCCAGGGGCGCAACCGGTTCAGGACCGCGACTCCCGTCGCGCGGTCGGGGATCCCCACGTGGACGTGCATGCCGCAGATCAGCTGCTCGTCGACGAGCAGTCGGGCCTCGTCCCGCATCTTCAGATACCGGTCCGTACGTGTGAGGGGTACGGGTGCGGCGTCCCTGACCGGGGCGGCGCCGGAGAGCGCGATGCGGCAGCCGTTGGCCTCCGCCGCGGAGGCGACCGCGTGGCGCAGCCGCAGCAGATGGCCCCCCACCTCTTCGAGGGCCGTGCACACGGGGGTGGCGACCTCGATCTGCGCCTGCAGCAGCTCGTCCTGGACCTCCCGCGCCTCCGCGATCGTCGCCAGGCCGGCGGTCGCCCGTACCTCCCGCACGAGCGGTACGGGAAGCAGCGTCGCCGGGTCGACCAGCAGGTACTCCTCCTCGACCCCGACCGTGATCACGACGGGTGCCGGCAGCTCGTCATGCCGGTTCCGGGACGAAGGGACGCAACTCGTCGCCGCCCGCCTGGACGACGCCGTAGCTGCTCTCGGGTACCTCGTTCCAGGCACCGGGCAGATCACCGAGGGGTTCGGACACGATGAGGCGGGACTCGTCGGACACTTCCCGCAGGAACGCGACGTCGGGGTGCAGCTTGCGCAGGGCGTCCACACGCGTGCTGTAGAACAAGGACCGGGAATGGCCCGCGCTCGAGTAACGGAAGGCCCAGAGCCGGTCGCCGTCGGTCACGGCGATCGTCATCTGCATCGGGAACTCCACGCCGTGGTCGCGGCCGATGCGCTCCACGACTCCGACCATCCGGGCCACGGCACCCGGCGGGTCCTGGTCGAGGCCAAAGGTGACCGCCAGGTAGAACATCACCTCCGAGTCCGTCGTTCCTTCGACGTCGGAGTACAGCGCGGGGTCGATGAGCAGGGACAGGTCGCGGTGCAGGAGAGGGAAGTCCGCGATGGCGCCGTTGTGCATCCACATCCAGCGGCCGTGCCGGAACGGGTGGCAGTTCGACTGCTGGACCGCCGTGCCGGTCGACGCCCTGATGTGGGCGAAGAACAGGGGTGAGCGGACGTGATCAGCGATCTCCCTCAGGTTGCGGTTGTTCCAGGCGGGGCCGATGTCCCGGAGCAGGGCGGGGGTGGCTCCGTCCTCCTGCGGGTACCAGCCGACACCGAAGCCGTCGCCGTTCGTCGTCTCGACGCCCAGACGGGAGTGGAGACTCTGGTCGATCAGCGAGTGGGCGGGTTTGTAGAGGATGGTGTCGAGCAGCAGGGGCGTACCCGAGTATGCGAGCCATCGGCACATGAGCGATCACCTGTGTTTTTGCCGCCGCCGGCCCCCCTCCGCCTTCCAGCATGGCATCTGCGCCCCCGGCTCGCCGTTCCTCTGCCACATCCGCCGAGGCACCGGGGTCGACGGACCCCTATTCGCCGAATTCGGGGTCGGCGGAAGTGCGCTTGTAACGACATGGGTAGGACTGACCGGGCTCCCCGAGCACCGGGACGCTGCGGCTCATCCGCAGCTCTCCCTTCTCCATATAGAACGGCAGCAACTTGTTGTCTTTCCCGTTGTCGAATTTGAGCACCAGATAGGGTGTCAGGCCGGGGTCCTTGTTGACCGCATGCCATTTCCCGTCGGTCGTACGACGCGTCACCTTCCAGTCCTCAGGACCGGGACCTTCCCACTCGACCGGAAAATCCTTGACGGAGAAGGTGTAGTCGTCATGCAGACGAATGACCGGAAGCGGCGATCTGCATTCCTGCCCTCCGTCCCATCGACCGACCAATTCCGAATGCTCTACGGACTCCGGGGTCTCCGCGCGGGCGGGGGCGGGTTGAATGATGCCGCAAGCGGTCGAGGTGAGTACTGTCAGAATTGCAGCCCCAAGGCCTGTACCGATGCGAAATACGTCGAGCTTCACGCGATCTGCTTCCAGTCGTTGCGGGCGGCGGGGCCGCCCCCCAGGAATCCCTGAGGGGCGGCCCCGCCGTTTTTCAAGGCGCGTCCCGACCGGGCGGACCGGTGGGAGTGAACACGTCAGCCTGTCGTCAGAAGAGGCTGCCCAGCCAACTTGTCACGCTGTCCAGGAAGCCACCCCCCGAGTCCCCCGACGACGATGACGACGACTGCGACGGAGCCGCGGGGTCGTTGAGATCGACCGTCTCCGTCCACGTGATGTCCTGCTCCTGCTTGCTGAAACGCCCCGTACTGTAATAGTCGTTGAGCGGGGCGGCGATGTTTTCGCTCCACCAATCGCTGTACCCACCGAGCTCCGGGGCGATGTGCGATCCGGAGTTCATGGTGCTGTTGTTGTGCACGTGGAACTGAATGGTCGCCGTCCCCGCCTCCTTGTCGATGGACTTGACGGTGTAGTCCATGTTGTAGGAACCCAGGAACGCCGCGGACATGTTCGACGTGAAGTCCATGAAGACGGTCTTGGAGTTCAACGAGTGGTTCAGCCCGTTGTTCTCCATCATCTTCGCGTCTTCGTTCCACGTCTGGGCGACATTCGCACCCAGGTTGTAGTTTCCGCTGTTGATGTTGTCGGCCGCGATCTCCCGGACGCGCTGGACATGATAGTGGTCCATGAGCGTCTGAGTGAAGGCGTCGTTTCCACCGAAGTCCCGTTGCTTGGGTCCTTCGCCCGAGACCCATTCGAATCCCAGATCCACTCCATTGGGATTACCGGCGGTTCCGAAGCACGAAGGGCACTGGTCCCGAAGGATCGGCTCCGCGGCGAGAACGGGCGCGGCAAGCGTGTCGGCGACCGTCGTGACGGTGCCGACCCAGGCGGAGGCGAAGTTGTCGTCCCAGGGGCAGAACGAGCCCCCTTCGCACCAGTTGTGCCCGTCGATCTCGATGCCGCTGATCGGGTTGCCGCCGGTGAAGGCGTAGCGGTTCCCCGTGAAGGGATCCGATCCCAGGCGCATGTCGGACAGGGCGCCGTTGTACATGTCCCGGCTGGTGAAGCGGTTCAGGCCGGGGCTGTAGTCACGGAAGCCCATGTCGTAGGTGCCGGTGGCGGAGTCCCAGCGCTTGCCGTTGAAGCGGTAGGGGTTGTACGCCTCCTTGTCGGGCTGGGCCGTGTCGGGCTTGTCGACGCCGGTGAACTCGGCGTCGTTGTTGGTGCCGTAGGCGGTGTAGCCGTAGGTGGACTTGGTGTCACCGGTGGAGTCGGTGAGGGTTTCGACGTCGGTGTGGCCGTTGTAGCCGTAGACGCCGAGCTCCTCGGAACCGTCGGTGTTGCGCTTCAGCTGCGTCAGCCGTTCGCCCCACGGGCTGTACTGGTAGGACTTGGTGATCTCACCGGCGACGGCCTCGTTGAGAACCTCACTGGAGGTACCGAGGTAGTTGAAGTCGGTGGTCTTGCCGCCCTCCGTCTTGGACGCCGTGCGGTCCAGGGGGTCGAAGACGTAGGTGGTCGTCTTCGTCGTGACGCCGTCGGCCTGCAGCTTGGCGTTCCTGACCACGTGGTCGAAGCCGTCGTAGTCCCTGTCCTCGGCCACCTTGCCGGCCGCGACGACCGTGTCCAGCCGGCCGTACGGGTCGTAGTTGTAGCTGTTGCTCGCGGCGCCGATGCTCGAGCTGAGGAGCCGGTTGCGGTCGTAGGTGTAGTTGGTCGTGACGTTCTTGATCGTCTGGGTCACGACGTTGGCGTTGTTGTCGTGGACGTAGGTCTCGGTGCCCGCGCCGGTGCCCGTCTTCACGGACTGGGACAGCCGGTTGACCGGGTCGTAGGTGTAGTTCGTGGTGGAGTTCAGATACGCGCCGTGGTTGTCGGCGTTCATCTTGGACGCGACGTCCTGCGCCTGGTTGCCGTTGGCGTCGTAGGTGTAGGTGTGCGAGGAGACCAGGATCCCGTTGGGCTTCTTCTCGCTCTGGCTCTTCAGCGCCGCGTTGAGGTAGTAGGTGTAGTCGACCGTGTTGCCGTTGGCCTTGGTCTCCTTCAGCCGCAGGCCGCGGTCGGTGTAGGTGTAGCCGGTGGTCTTCGGCGAGGCGTCCGACGCGGACTTGCCGACCTTCACCGTCGTGACCAGCTCACGCAGGTCGTAGATGTACTGCGCGTACTGGTCCGGGTGGGTCGTCGTCTGCTTCTGGCCGTTGGCGTCGTAGGTGAACGACGTGGCCTTCTTCTCGACGCCGGACAGGGATTCGCTGACCTTCTGGACCTGGTTGAGGCCGGTGTAGGTCATCGAGTACGTGTCGACCTCGGCACCCGAGGAGGTGTCCCCGATCGAGGTGAGGTTGCCGTTGAGGTCGTACGAGTAGGTGAAGTTCTTCTTCTCGTTGTCCGTCTCGGTGACGGTACGGACGATCTTCACGGCGTCGGCGACGACCTTGCCGGAGGCGTCGGTCGCCAGGGTGATCTTGGACGTGTTCCCCTGCTTGAAGGTGAACGCGCCCAGCGAGACCCAGGTGCCGCCACCGGTGGTCTGGTTGACCGCCTTGTCCGTGGTGCCGCTGCCGTGGGTGACGGTGTACTTCGCTGCCGTGGAGGCGCCCGAGGTCGTCGGGTACTTCGCGTAGGCGGTGTAGCTGCCGTCCTGCGGGACGTTCAGGGTCCAGGTGAAGGTGTCCGTCGACGCGCCCGCCGCGTGGGTGCGGTGGTCGTAGCCCTGCTGGCCGGTGGCCGAAGCCGTGGCCCAGGTGCCGGTCGCCGAGACGGTCTGGGTGTCGGAGTTGTCCGCCACCACCACGTGGGCACCGACCGGCACGCCGTCGTCGGAGCGGGCCTGGAGGCTGCCGTCGGGGTAGTACGCCCAGCCCTGGGTCCGCGAGCTGGACCCGCCGGCGGAGGTGAGGGTGCGCGAGACCTGCTGGCCGGTCTGGTTGTAGCCGTAGGAGGTGACGATGTCCCACGGGTCGGTGGACGTCTTGGTCCAGCCGTTGTCGAAGTAGGTGTAGTCGGTGTCGTTGCGGACCGTCTGACCCGCCGACGGCGGCGCGGAGACGCGCGCGGGGCGGCCGACCGCGTCGTAGGTCGTCTGGGTGTAGACGTTGGGGTCGTTGTAGCGCGTGTCCGCCGGGTCGTAGGGCTGGAACCGCTTGACCGGGCGGTTGAGCTTGTCGTACTCGGTGCGGCTGGTGAAGTCGTCCACGGCCGCGGTGGCGGCGCCGCGCGGAGTGATCACCTTGGTGGTGTTGCCCATCTGGTCGTACTCGTACTTGGTCGACCGGACCGTGGTGCCCTCATAGGGAACCTTCTGCTCGACGACCTTGCCGCGCTCGTCGTAGACGACCTGCGACTTGTTGCCTTCCTTGTCGGTGGTCTCGACGACCAGGGAGTCCTTGTCGTACGTGTTGGTGGTGAACTTGCCCGCCGCGTCGGTGACCTTGGTGACGCGGTGGTTGAGGTCGAAGGTGCTCTTGCTGGTGTAGTCGGTGGTGTCGGCGGTGGCGTTCTTCTTCGGGTCGATGACCGTGACCGCGTTGCCGACGTTGTCGTACTCGTAGGAGACCTTGTCGCCCTGGGCGTTCACCACCGCCATGAGCTGGTAGATCTCGTTGTAGGTGTTGGTGGTGACGTAGTCGTCCGGGACGGAGGTCGTCGCCACGCCCTTGGGCTCGGTCGTGGTCTTGAGGTTGCCGACCTTGTCGTAGGTGTAGCGCGTCGTGCGACCGCTCAGGTTGTTGTCCGGGCCGGTCGACTGGGTCACCTGGTCCGCGGGGTCGTAGACCGCGGTGGACACCACGCCGTCCGCGGCGGTGCTGGTGGTGACGTTGTCGTTGGCGTCGTACACCGGGGCCGGAGTGGTGATGAACACCCCCTGCGCCTGGTCCTTGGGCAGCCTGTTGACCAGCGGACGCTTGAAGACGTCGTAGGTCTGGGTGGTGGTGGTGCCCAGCGTGTCGGTCACCGAGGTGACCTGGCCACGCTCGTCGTAGACGAACGAGGTGGCGTGGTTCTCCGCGTCGGTGATCGTCCTGGGGTAGCCCATGACGCTGAAGTCGGAGTTGACGGTGGAGTTGCCGTTGGCGTCGGTGGCCTTCGTCAACTGCCCGTAGGCGTCGTAGTCGTACTTGGTGGTGTAGTCGTCGGCCACCGCGGTGGTGGCGGCACCCTTGGGGTCGGTGACCGTCTTGAGGTTGCCGAAGGCGTCATAGCCGAACTGCCACTTGCGGCCCTCGGGGCTGGTCTTGGTGGACAGGTCGGCCGAGAAGCCGTCCGCACGGGTCTGGTACGTGTAGACCGTCGCCGCGGTGCCGTTCTTGTTGGCCTCCGCGTCCTTCATCGTGAGCGGGTTGCCGGTCTTCGGGTCGTACGTCCAGGTGGTCTGGGAGCCGTTCGCCTCCCTCTGCAGGATGACGTTGTTGTCCGCGTCCCAGGACAGGTCCATGGACTCGGACTTGGCGTTGGTCGACTTCACCTGGCGGCCGAAGTCGTCCAGGACGTAGTCCGTGGAGTGCGACTCCGCATCCGTGACCTTGGTGTCGGTGAACTTCGCATTCGTCGCGTTCGCCTTGTAGGCGAACGTCGTGTTGCTGTTCAGCCGGTCCGTGATGGTCTTGGTCCACCAGTGGTACTTCGGGTCGTCGCCGGCCTGCGGGGCGTAGTAGTCCAGCTTGGTGGCGTTGCCCCGGGGGTCGGTGGCCGCAACCAGCTTGACGTTCTTGTTGCCCTGGGTGGCGTCGTAGGTGAACTTGAACACCTTCGGCTGCGAGGAGCCCGCGCCGTCGGTGAACTGGCCGAGCAGGCCCTTGTCGGTGTACCAGAAGTTGATCTTACGGCCGGACACGTCGGTGACCGACTTGATGTGGTCGTAGATCTTCGAGTTGGTCAGGTTCGAGCCAGTGGCGATCGTGCCGGTGCCCGAGACGTACTCGTAGGAGGCGTCGCCCTTCTTGAAGTAGTCCACCGTCAGCGTCTGCCGCGACGCCGGGTCGGTGATGTACGTCAGGAACTTGGTCGGCTTGTTGTTGGACTTCCGCTCCTCGTAGGTGAACAGCATGGTGTTGCCGTTCTTGTCCACCGTGGAGGTCAGGTAGCCGTCGCAGCCGAACAGGAAGCGAGTGCCGTCCGGCCTGGCCATGGTCCAGGCGTCCGGGATCGGGTCCTTCAGCGGCGTGCAGTCGAGGCCGGCCTTCGCCGTCAGCTTGTAGTGGACGCCGGCCGGCGCCTTCCAGACGCTGTTCACGCTGTCCCAGCGGAACACGTGCGTGGTGCCGTCGCCGTCCGGGAGGCGGATCTCCGTCGGGTGCGGCTTCGGGTGGAACTCCAGCGGCGCGCCCAGCCGGATCGGCCCCGACGCCTGCATGGACCAGCCCGCACCGGAGACGGTGTCGGAGGTGTCCAGGCTGTTGTAGGCCAGCCTGAAGAACGTGTTCAGGCCCCGGCCGGGGTTGTTGAACGCGTTGTACGACCAGGACACGTTGCCGGAGGAGAGGTTGTTCATCAGGCTGGCGCCGGCGCCGGTGTTCTTGCCGGTGTAGCCGTAGAACTTTTCGAGACCGAGCTGGTTGGAGGTGGGGTCCTCCACGGCCACGTTCTGCTTCAGGCCGGGGATGCCGGAGGTGCCGGACGTCCAGGTGCCGGTGGTCTTGTTGTAGACGTCCCAGGTCAGGACGTAGTCGGTGCGCTTGTTGCCGTTGTCCGAGTTGATCGGGGTCTTCACCACGGCCCGCAGATCGACGCTGTCACCGGGCGCGACGGTCGACGGCAGAGCGGTCTGCACCTGGTTGCCGCCGGTCGTCACGTCCGTGCCGTCGGGCAGGGCCCACTTGTAGCTGAGGACATGGTCGGCCGCGTTCCAGGAGGAGGCGGTGGTGTTGGTGAGGGTGAAGTCGACCGTGTAGTCGGTGTTCGGCGTCATCCGCGCAGGGGTCTGCGGCGCGAAGTACGTCGACTCGGTCGTCGAATCGATGTACGTGACCACAATGCGCGGACGCAGCCGCTGCTCGGTGCCCTCGGAGGACAGGAACAGCGTCCGCTCCTGCGAAGCGGCCTCGTCGGCCATCTTGAGGAGCACGCCCTGCTGGGAGGCGGGGGCGCTCACCCAGGACTGGGCGAGGGAGGTGACGCTCCAGTCGTGGCGTGCGGGGTCGTTGGTCTTGGCCCCGGTGTCGCCCGCGACAGCACCGAAGTCGCCGCCCGCGGCCGTCCAGTTGGTGGTGGCGTCGGCCTTCACCCACGTGGCCGCGGCCTCGTCGAAGTCACGGCTGAGCGGCCGGAGTTCGTAGACCGCACCCGTGGTGTCCTGGGCGGTCTGGGTGGACCAGAGGCGTACCTTGGCGTCCAGGACCCGGGCGGTGGTGGGGATGCCGAGGGCGGGGAACTTCAGGACCGCGCGGGTGTCGCCGTAGGTGGCGGAGTTGTTGCCGACGCTGAGCCAGTTCTTGGGGCCGCCGTCGTCGATGGTGTCGTGCGTGGTGGTGGTGCGGGCGGAGGACAGGGTGGTGTCCTGCGTCGCGTCCAGGACCTTCGTCGTACGGCCGGCCTTCGGCAGACGCACGAGCTGCGTCGGGGCGGCGACGACCTGGCCGTCCTTCGTCTTGACCGCGACCATGTAGTAGTACGCGCGGCCGAACGGATCGGGGTCGTCACCCTTCGTCGGCGTGGCGGAGGAGTCGGTGAACGCCGTCGTCCCCGGCGCGACCGGCGCGACCAGAGTCGCGGCCGACGGGGTGAAGGTCTGGCTGATGGAGCGGTGGACCTGGTACTCGACCAGATCGTCACCGGTCGCGACCGGGTCCTTGTCCTGGTAGGCGGACCAGTTCAGCTCGGCACCCGTGTCATGAATGGTGGTCGGAGCCGCGAGGTCGACACCCTGACGGCCGTAGGTGAGGACGAGTCGCGGGTAGTTGGCGACTTCGCCGCCGTAGCCGAACTCACTGCCCTCGTAACGCGGGCCGCCCTTGGGGCCGCCTGCGGACTCGTCACCGGCCTTGATGACGAACCCGTTGTTGGTGTAGGTGCCGTCGATCCACTGCTGGACCGTCTTGGTCACCGGGAAGGAGTGCCAGGCGTTCAGCTCGCCGGGCTGCTTGGTGACCACACCGCCCTTGGTGAACCGCATGGCGTCCGCGATCACCGAGGTGGCGGTCGTGACGGGTCCGTCGCCGAGGACGACCTTGCCGAGCGTGCCGGCCTTGAACGGATGCGAACCGAGCGTCTTCCACACACCGCCCGTACCGGCCTGCTGGTTGACCGTGTACGCCTTCGACCCACCGTCATACGTCACGGTGTACGGAGCGTTCGCCGCACGGTCGGACGCCGGAATGTAATGCGTCTCGACCTGGTACGTGCCGTCCTCCGGCAGGCTCGGCTGCCAGGCGTAGGTGTCGCCCGCGACCGCATCCTTGTTGTACATGTACGTCTGATTCACCGCGTACTGCGTGTACGCCGTGTTCCCCGACGCAGGCCACGCACCCACCGCCGCCGTACGCCCGGCCTCACCGTTGTCCACCACGACCGACGTACCCGACAGCTCACCGGTGAACGTGCTCGCGCTGTTCCACGTCGCGCTCTCCTCGGTCCACGCACTGGTGGCACGGTGCGCCTCCAGCTGGACCTCGGAGTCACCCGTCGTATGGAACTGATCGAAGTACAGCTTCAGATCAGCCGAATCGATCTTCGTCCCGGCCGGAATACCGCCCACAGGGAACCGCAACAGCGCACGCGAAGCACCCGTGCTGGTGTTACCGACCGACAGACGCCAGTTGTCCTTGTAATTCGTCGTCGGACCGTCCGACGAGATCATCACGTCCTGCGCCGTCGACGGCGTCGGAGCGATCGAGATCGTCGGATCGATCGTGACCGGATACTGCCGCTCAGGCGCCGCAAGCCACTTCGCGTCCGGAGTCACCGTCAGCGTCCAGCCCCCACCGGCCTTCGCCAGCTTCTGCCGCACGGCCGAGCTGTAACCGGAACCGTAAGGAGCCTTCGCGTCCTTCCCTGCGTCCGTCATGAACGCCGCGGGGATGATCAGGACCGGATCCGCACCCTCACCGAAGAACGATATGGAACCGTCCTTGCTCGCCTTCGGCGTCAGCCCACCGGCATCAAGGGTGAAGGTAAAGGACACCGGACCGGACGGCTTCGCGTCCAGGACGATGTTCTCCTTCACCCGCCCAGGCCCGACCACATACGACAGATCCGCACCGCGGACCGCGTCCTTGTACGTGACGGTGTCACCCTTGGCAACCGGAACGAGCTTCCCCGCACCCACCAGACCCAGGGTCACCGTGTGACCGCCGGCCTCGAACCGCAACAGCCGCTCGGCATCCGTACCGAAAGAACTACGGGCGGCATTCGTCTTGTTGGAGAACGCGAAGCCCTGGGCATCGGAGGCGACGACCGTCGGGTCGATGTCCTTCCAGAACTTCCCCGCCAGGTAGCCGGTCGGGACGGCCGACACCTCGGCCTGCACCCGCCCGTCGGACAGCATCCAGTAACGGGCGTTCGCCGAACGCTTCCCGGTCAGCTCGGCAACCCGCTTCGGCTTCGCCGCCGCCTTGCCGGCCGGCAGCTTCTGCCGGCTGGGGAGTTCCCGGCTCTCGTCGGCGGGAGGCTTCGTCTCGCCCTCATCGTCCGAGAACCAACCCGCGACCGTGTCGAAGACGCCCTTGTCGTCGTTCGTCTCCGGTGCCTGCGGAGCCCCATAGGCGGCCTGCGGCAGCAGCGTGCCTGCTACCGCCGCCACGACCAGACAGGAGACATATCTCCTGTACGGAACTTTCACCTCAATACCTTTCGGCATCGACACACCCGCTTCGCTGCGCGCGAAATGGGCATGCCGAACGAGCTGGTGCGGAGATCTCCGCCCAGCTTGGAGCAATGCGGAGTGATCGCTCAGATGGCGCGAACCATGATCACGAGCATTGCAGCAGGCGTTCTAACACTCTCGTGAGACCCGGGCAACCCCCACGACATAAAGGACAAATAAATGGCCGTAGGGGTGCGGTTCGCCCTTTTCTTCCGGTCGCTCGCACTCGTCCGGTGACGTGGTGTATAACGACCCGGTTCATGCGCCAACCAACCGAAAGTCGGGCTCTCTCATGTCGTCCAATGAACTTGCGGAAAGCCCGGTGCGGGAGGAGAACGGACCCGAGAACACGGAGGGGTCCCCGGACCGGCGGGGCCTGCTGATCGCGGGCATCACCCTGCTCGCCTGCTTCGGGCTGGTCGGCTACGGCATCCTCGGCACCGACGAGCAGTCGAAGCCTTCCGCCGCACCGACGGCAGAGGTGAAGTACGAGGTCACGGGAACGGGAACGGCCGAGATCTCTTATCTCACCCAGAGCGAGACGGGTACGGCGACCGTCGAGAACAGCGTCACGCTCCCCTGGACCAAGTCGGTCCAGATACCCCTGGGCAAGGCCCCGACCGTCACCGTGGTCCTCGACGACAAGGGCGGACAGGCGTCCTGCACGCTCGCCGTTCGCAACAAGCACGTCCAGCGCGCCACCACCACGGGCGCATTCGGCCGCGCCACATGCTCGGCAGAGGCTCAGACTGCACAGGAATAAATACGTCCGCCCGAATTCCGGAAAACCAATTCACCCGGAACCCTGAAGCGTTCCGAAATCAATCTCCTGCGATTCCGTCGCGCTGCGCGCGCAGTGCCGCGACGATAGCCGTGGTCGTCGGGTCGGCCGTCTCTGTGCGACGGGTCGCGGCGAACAGGAGGCGCAGGATCGGGTGATCCTCGATGGGCGCCGTGCGAATTCCGGGTGTGGCCGGGTCGATGGCCGTCCGGGGGACGAAGGCGGTGGCGAGGCCGGCTCGTGCGAGGGCGAGCTGGGCGGCGATGTCGGCGGTGACGTACCGCGTCGTGGGTGTGAAGCCTGCCTGCCGGCAGGCGTGCAGGACGGCCTGTCCGCAGTCCGTGGTCGGCGGCGGTACGACGAGGTGGTGCGTGGACAGGTCGCGCAGGGCGACGGGGCGCTCGCCGGAGCCGTCGGCGGCGGTGACGACGAGCAGTGGATCGTCGAGCAGCGGCGACACCTCGACGCCTGTGGGCCGGGTCTCCGGCAGGTGGTGGTAGCGCTGGCCCAACACCACATCGACGGTGCCGAGCGTCAGTTCCCGCAGCTGTGCCTGGTCGCTGACGAGACAGGTCACGGCGAGCTGCGGATGCCGGGAGCCCAGGGCGGTCAGCGCGGGGGCCACGATCCCGGCGACAGTCGACGGCAACGCGGCAAGCGTGGCGGTGGCGCCGACCGTGCCCTTGACCGCTGCGACAGCGCACTCGGCCTCCTCCATGGCGGCGAGGATCCGGTCGGCGTGATCGAGGAGGACGCGGCCCGCCTCCGTGAGCGCGACGGTTCGCCCGTCGGGACGCAGCAGATCGACGCCCACGTCGTGCCGCAGTGCGGCCAGCTGCTGGGACACGGCACCGGGAGACAGCGCCAGGGACTGGGCGGCCGCGGTGATGGAACCCCGGGCGGCGACGGTCTTGAGCATGTACAGACGGCGGGCATCCAGCATGACTCGATAGATTACCTAAAGAGTCCCCTCAGGAATCCGCCCCTTGACCTGCTGAGTCGAGTCGAGCGACCTTCTGCGCATGGAAATCCTCGACTGCGTCTCCGCGGTGGCCCGGCCCCTCCACGACTTCGGCGACGAGTTCATGTCCGACGACGCGACCGCCGCCGTCGGCCTGCGCGCCGGGTTCGCCCCGGGGCGCGGCTTCTACTGCCGCGGCCGGTTCGGAGTGCTCGGCGAGGCACCGGCTTCGGTGGTCCAGGCGGTACAGGGCTTCCTCGGCCCCGACCTGGTCACCGTGGGCTGGCTGGCCGGACGACCGGTGATGCCGCCGGAGGAAGCCGCCGCCTGCTACGCACAGGCCGTCCGGACGTGGGGACGCGCGAACATCCCCGCCCACGCCGACGTGGAGCACTTCAACCGCCTGGCGCAGCGGCTGATCGACGCCGCCGACGCCGACGGACTGCCGCTGTTCGCCGGCTGGCGCGCGCAGCCCGTACCCGACGACGACCCGGTGGGGGCGGCCATGCAGCGCGTCCACGTCCTGCGGGAACACCGTGGCGCCTGCCATCTGACGGCGGTGCGCCTGAGCGGGCTGAGCGCCCGGGAGGCGATGGTCGTCAACCTGGGCGTCGAGCGGGCGACCCACTACGGCTGGCGAGAGCCACGTCCCGTCGCCGCGACCATGGCCTCCCGCCGGCTGGGCGCCGAGCGTCTCACCGACGAACTGCAGGCGCCGCTGTACGCCACACTGACCGCCCGGGAACGTACGGAATTCGCCGAGCACGTCGCCGCGTTGACCAGTGCTCCGGCCTCGTGACGGCCGCCGGAAACGTGAGGCATCCGGGTGATCCCGGCGTGTCGCTGCGGTGGCGCAGGTCATCGCGGGGGCACCGTGGACGGGGACACGGAAGAGCCCGCAGTCGCAGGGAAAAACCTTCCTGCGACCACGGGCGCGTGGTGGGGCGGGTGGGACTCGAACCCACGGCCGACGGATTATGAGTCCGCTGCTCTAACCGGCTGAGCTACCGCCCCGATCGGTGAGGCGCGTACATGTGTGCGCGCCGTCTGCCGCAGCATAGCCGCTCATACGATCTCCTGCTCCGGAAGATCGGCTCTGCCGACCATGAAGACCCCGGCGCGCCCCGCATGGTTCCCTGGGACGCGAAAAAGGACCCCGAAGGGTCCTCTTCCGTCTCGCTCCCCCGGCTGGACTCGAACCAGCAACCCTCCGGTTAACAGCCGAATGCTCTGCCAATTGAGCTACAGGGGATCGCGCTCCCCCGACTGGACTCGAACCAGTAACCTGCCGGTTAACAGCCGGCTGCTCTGCCAATTGAGCTACAGGGGATTGCTGCGTTGCACCGAACGTACCCAGTCCGGCTGAACCGGGAGGGCGCTCGCTCGCTGCGAGACATACATTAGCGCAAGCAGGGGGGTGCTCCGCCAATCGGTATCCCCAGGGCCTCCAGGGAAGGATCGCAGCCGTGCGGTACAAGCTGACGTTCGTCGTGGGACTCGCCCTCGGTTACGTGCTGGGCACGCGTGCCGGTCGCGAGCGGTACGAGCAGATGAAGAAGTCCGCCAAGGACCTCTCCCGGAACCCGGCCGTGCGCAACGCCGCCGAGTCCGCCGCCCAGACCGGGCGCCAGGTCGCGGGCAAGGCCGTGCACGTCGTCGGCGACAGGATGGGCGACCGCCTGCCGTCGTCCGTGACCGACAAGGTTCACGCGATGCGCGCGCGGAGCATGGGCAACGGGAAGGTCCCGGACGACGAGTGGGGCACCAGTAACACCTGAACCGCCCCACGTGCGGCAGAATCAGGTGTCATGGGGATAGTCGCCGGACTCGACAGCTCAGCGGAGTTCACACGCATCGTCGTCTGTGACACGGACACGGGTGCCGTACTGCGGCAGGGGTACGCCCCACATCCGGGCGAACCGAAGGCCGTGGACGTCGACCCGCAGACCTGGCTGCTCTCGCTCGGGGAGGCCGCCACCGGCGGGCTCCTGGAGGGCGTGGAGGCCATCGGCGTGTCCGCGCAGCAGCACGGGCTCGTGCCGCTGGACGCGCAGGGCGGCCTGGTGCGGCCCGCGCTCGTCCGCAACGACAAGCGGGCGCAGATCGCCGCCGCCGACCTCGTCGAGGCGCTCGGTGGCCGGCAGGCCTGGGCCGAGGCCGTCGGCTCGGTGCCCGGCGCCGGTCAGCCCGTCGCCAAGCTGCGCTGGCTGGCCCGTGACGAACCCGAGCACGCCCGGCGGATCGCCATGGTCCTCCAGCCGCACGACTGGCTGGTCTGGCAGCTCCTCGGCCGACCCGCCCGGCGCACCACCGACCGCGGCGCCGCCTCCGGCACCGGCTACTGGTCGGCCCGCACCGGCACGTACCGCCCCGACCTGGTCGAGCTGGCCCTCGGCCACCAGGCCGTGCTGCCCGAGGTCCTCGGCCCCGCGGACCCGGCCGGCATCACCCCCGAGGGCCTCCTCGTCTCCGCCGGTACGGGAGAGACGATGGCCGCCGCGCTCGGCCTCGGGCTCGGTCGCGGCGACGCGGTGGTCTCGCTCGGCGCGTCCGGCTCCGTGATGGCCGTGCACCACGAGGCCCTCGCCGACGCCGGCGGCATGATCACCTCCTTCGCCGACGCCACCGGCATGCACCTGCCGGTCGTCCACACCTCCAACGCGGTACGGGCGCTGCGCGGCACCGCCGAGATGCTGGGCCTCGACTCCCTGGACGAGCTGTCCGCGCTCGCCCTGAAGTCGACCCCGGGCGCCTCGGGTCTCGTCCTGCTGCCCTATCTGGAGGGCGAGCGGACCCCGAGCCTGCCGCACTCGGCGGGCACGCTCAGCGGGCTGCGGCGCGAGTCGATGAAGCCCGAGCACCTGGCGCGGGCGGCGTTCGAGGGGATGCTCTGCGCGCTCACCGACGCCATGGACGTCCTGCGCGGGCGGGGCGTCGAGGTGCGGCGGGTCTTCCTGCTCGGCGCGGCGGCCGCGCTGCCTGCCGTGCAGGCACTCGCGCCCGCGCTGTTCGGCGCGCAGGTCGTCGTCCCCCAGCCGGCCGACTACGCGGCGCTCGGTGCCGCCCGGCAGGCGGCCTGGGCGCTCGGGGTGGCCCGGGGCACGCTGTCGCCTTCCGCTCCCCCGGCCTGGCAGGGCGCCGCCGCCCAGGTCCTGGAGCCGGGCGGGGAACTCGCGGCGGGGCAGGCCGTGCGGCAGCAGTACGTGGCGACCCGGGAGCAGATCCACCCCGGCGCGTTCGGTTCGTGAGCACGCCTTCGTAAAGTCTTCGCCAGGGCTCGCACCGCGCCGCCGAACCGAGTCGTAACGTCCCGGGGGTGCGGGCGATAGTAGGAGCCGTGCTCATAAGACTCCTGCGAACCCACCTCGGGCCCTACCGAAAACCCATCGCCCTGCTCGTGCTGCTGCAGTTCCTGCAGACCTGCGCGAGCCTCTATCTGCCGACCCTGAACGCGGACATCATCGACAACGGTGTCGTCGACGGGGACACCGGCTACATCCTGCGGTTCGGCGCCCTGATGGTCGGCGTCTCCGTCGTCCAGGTCGTCTGCAACGTCGGGGCGGTGTTCTACGGCGCCCGGACGGCCTCCGCCCTGGGCCGGGACGTGCGCGCCGCGGTCTTCGACCGGGTGCAGTCGTTCTCGGCGCGGGAGCTGGGGCACTTCGGCGCGCCCTCGCTGATCACGCGTACGACCAATGACGTGCAGCAGATCCAGATGCTGGTCCTGATGGCGTTCACCCTGATGGTCTCCGCGCCCATCATGTGTGTCGGCGGCATCGTGATGGCCCTCGGCCAGGACGTGCCGCTCTCGGGTGTGCTGCTCGCCGTGGTGCCGGTCCTCGGGATCTCCGTCTCGCTGATCGTGCGGAGGATGCGGCCGCTCTTCCGGACGATGCAGGAGCGGCTCGACACGGTGAACCGGGTGCTGCGCGAGCAGATCACCGGCAACCGGGTGATCCGGGCGTTCGTGAAGGACGGGTACGAGGAGGAGCGGTTCCGCGGGGCCAACGCCGACCTGACCGACGTGTCGATGGCCACGGGCCGGCTGATGGCGCTGATGTTCCCGACGGTGATGACCGTCGTGAACATCTCCAGCGTCGCCGTCGTCTGGTTCGGTGCGCACCGCATCGACAGCGGCGGGATGCAGATCGGCGCGCTGACCGCGTTCCTGGCCTATCTGATGCAGATCGTGATGGCGGTCATGATGGCCACCTTCATGTTCATGCAGGTGCCGCGGGCCGAGGTCTGCGCGGAGCGCATCGAGGAGGTCCTCGGGACCGAGTCGAGCGTGGTGCCGCCGGCGGAGCCGGTGAAGACCCTGGACCGGCGGGGGCATCTGGAGGTCCGGAGCGCGGACTTCCGTTACCCGGGTGCCGAGGAGTCCGTGCTCAAGGACGTCGGGCTCGTCGCACGGCCCGGTGAGACCACCGCGATCATCGGGTCGACCGGCAGCGGGAAGTCCACGCTGCTCGGGCTCGTGCCCCGGCTCTTCGACGCCACCGGCGGAGAGGTCCTCGTCGACGGCGTCGACGTGCGGAAGCTCGATCCCGGACTGATGGCCAGGACGGTGGGGCTCGTCCCCCAGAAGCCGTATCTCTTCTCCGGGACCGTCGCCACCAACCTGCGGTACGGCAAGCCCGACGCCACCGACGAGGAGCTCTGGCACGCCCTGGAGGTCGCCCAGGCCGCCGACTTCGTACGGAACCTGGAGAACGGGCTGAACGCCCCGATCGCCCAGGGCGGCACCAACGTCTCCGGCGGGCAGCGGCAGCGGCTCGCCATCGCGCGGACGCTGGTGCAGCGGCCGGAGATCTATCTGTTCGACGACTCGTTCTCCGCGCTCGACTACGAGACGGACGCCCTGCTCAGGGCCGCGCTCGCCGAGGAGACCGCCGACTCGACCGTCGTGATCGTCGCCCAGCGGGTCTCCACCATCCGGGACGCCGACCGGATCGTCGTCCTCGACGAGGGCCGGGTCGTCGGCACCGGACGGCACCAGGAGCTGATGGCGGACAACGAGACGTACCGGGAGATCGTCCTCTCCCAGCTCACCGAGGCGGAGGCAGCCTGATGGCCGGTCCTGGCGGACGCATGATGGCCGGTGGCGGCCCCGACCAGCGGTCGATGGACTTCAAGGGCTCGGGAAAGCGGCTGCTCAAGCAGCTGGCGCCCGAGCGCGGCGCGCTCTGGGTGATGATGATCGCCGTCGCGCTGTCGGTGGCGGCCTCCGTGGTCGGCCCGAAGATCCTCGGCAAGGCGACCGACCTCGTCTTCGCGGGCGTGGTCGGCCGGCAGATCGAGGGCGGCACGAAGGCGGAGGCGATCGCGAACCTGCGCGCGTCCGGCGACTCCGGCATGGCGGACATGCTGTCCGGGGTCGACTTCACGCCCGGGCAGGGGATCGACTTCTCCGCCGTCGGCGACGTGCTCCTCGTGGTCCTCGGCGTCTACGTGGCGGCGGGCCTGCTCATGCTGGTCTCCACCCGCATGTCGATCAAGGTGATCAACCGGACGGTCTACCGGATGCGGGAGGACGTCCAGACGAAGCTGTCGCGGCTCCCGCTGTCGTACTTCGACAAGGCGAAGCGCGGCGAGGTGCTGTCGCGGGCGACCAACGACATCGACAACATCTCGCAGACGCTCCAGCAGTCGATGGGGCAGCTGATCAACTCGCTGCTCACCATCGTCGGCGTGCTCGCGATGATGTTCTGGATCTCGCCGCTGCTCGCGCTCGTGGCGCTGGTCACGGTGCCGGTGTCCGTCTTCGTCGCGGCGCGGATCGGCAAGCGCTCGCAGCCGCACTTCGTGCAGCAGTGGAGGTCCACGGGCACGCTCAACGCGCACGTGGAGGAGATGTACAGCGGGCACACCCTGGTGAAGGTCTTCGGCCGGCAGGAGGAGTCCGCGCGAGACTTCCGCGAGCAGAACGAGGCGCTGTTCGAGGCCGGGTTCAAGGCGCAGTTCAACAGTGGTGTGATGCAGCCGGTGATGTTCTTCATCTCGAACATCAACTACGTCCTGGTGGCCGTGGTCGGCGGTCTGCGGGTGGCGAGCGGCACCCTCTCCATCGGTGACGTGCAGGCCTTCATCCAGTACTCGCGGCAGTTCTCCATGCCGCTGACGCAGGTCGCGTCGATGGCGAACCTGGTGCAGTCCGGCGTCGCATCGGCCGAGCGGATCTTCGAGCTGCTCGACGCCGAGGAGCAGGAGCCGGACGCCCCGAAGAGCGAGAGCGAGACGCCCACGGAGTTCAAGGGCAGGGTCGCCCTGGAGGACGTGTCCTTCCGCTACGAGGCCGACAAGCCGCTCATCGAGGACCTGTCGCTCGCGGTGGAGCCGGGGCAGACGGTCGCGATCGTCGGCCCGACGGGCGCCGGGAAGACGACCCTGGTGAACCTGCTCATGCGGTTCTACGAGGTGACGGGCGGCCGGATCACCCTCGACGGGGCCGACATCGCGAAGATGTCCCGGGAGGAGCTGCGGAGCGGGATCGGCATGGTCCTGCAGGACACCTGGCTGTTCGGCGGCACCATCGCCGACAACATCGCGTACGGCGCGACGCGCGAGGTGACGCGGGCGGAGATCGAGGAGGCGGCGCGGGCCGCGCACGCCGACCGGTTCGTCCGCACCCTGCCCGAGGGGTACGACACGGTCATCGACGACGACGGGGCGGGGGTCAGCGCGGGCGAGAAGCAGCTGATCACCATCGCGCGGGCGTTCCTGTCCGACCCGGTGATACTCGTCCTCGACGAGGCCACCAGCTCGGTCGACACCCGCACCGAGGTCCTGATCCAGAAGGCGATGGCCCGACTGGCCCACGGGCGGACCTCGTTCGTCATCGCGCACCGGCTCTCCACGATCCGGGACGCGGACGTGATCCTGGTGATGGAGAACGGTTCGATCGTGGAACAGGGCACGCACGAGGAGCTGTTGGCGTCGGACGGGGCGTATGCCCGGTTGTACGCGGCGCAGTTCGCCCAGGCGGTCGCCGAGGTCGACTGATCCGGATGGTCGGCTCACCATGATCGACTCGGCTGTGGCCCGTGCCGCATGATGTGCGGCATGGGTCACATCAAGGAGAGTTCCTGGGTGCCGTCGGTCACCCTGCGGGTCGGCATCGGAAACGCGGGCATAGCGGCGCTGCTTCTCGGCGCGAACGGCCGGGTCCGCGGCGACGCGGACATGGTCTTCGAGGGGCAGCCCGTCCACCCTTCCGGCGCGGTACGGCACGACAGGGCGTCGCTGGCCCTCGCGCTGCACGAGGTGGAGCCGGAGGTCGAGCGGATCGTGATCGCCGGTCCGGCGGTCACCGGCTCGCTGGCGGCGATGGCCCCGGACAGGGCGGTGGTCGTCGCTTGGCTGATCGCGCATCCGGACGACGCGAAGGCCGTCGTCTTCGGTGAGTTCTTCCGCGAGTCGGGCGGCTGGAAGTTCACCGGGATCGGGGAGGGGTACGCCTCCGGGCTCGCCGGGCTCGTCACGGCGTACGGGGTAGAGGTCGCGGAGGAGGACGCGGTCGCGGAACCGGTGGCTCCCCCGGCCGCCGCCGGCCCTGTCCCGCTGACGGGCGTCGCCAAGGTGGCGACACCGGCGCACGCGCCGTCCCCGTCGCCCTCTTCCCCGCCGTCCCCGTACGAGAAGCGCAAGCCGGGCGAGCGGAAGCACCGGAGCGCCGAGGCCTGGGACTTCGGTCCGGTCTTCGAGCCGTTCACCGTCAAGGGACGCGCGAACGACGTCATCACCACGGACTCCCGCGTCCCCGCCGGTCCCGTCCTCGTCGACCTCGCGCACAAGGGCGGCGGCTATGTCGGCCTCAACCCGCTCGACGAGCAGAACAAGAGCCTGCGCTACATCTTCAGTTCGACCCTGCCCGACTTCCAGGGCAGCCAGGTCACCATGGCCCCCGCGGGCCGCCCCCTGCGGATGCGTCTCCAGGCCGACAACGAGTGGACCCTGCGGGTGAGGCCCGTCGCCGCCGCCCCCCGGCTGGAGGGAACGGTCCGCGGGTACTGCTCCGGGGCCCTGCTGTACACGGGCGGACCGGCCGACCTCCGGGTGGACTTCGACGGCGACCCGTCGATGAACGGCGGCGGCTACATCGGTATCAACGGCTACCACGTCCTCGGGCAGACGGACCTGACCGGGCCGCGCACCCTGATCCTGACCTCGGCCGAGGGCAAGGGCCGGCACACCGTGCCGATCCCGGAAGGTCCGCTGCTGCTGCTCCTGCAGGCGGACGGCGCCTGGACCGTCAAGGTCCGCGAGGTGGCGTTCTAGAACCCGCCCTAGTCCAGATAGCCCCGCAGCTGGTCCGCGTACGCGTGGTCGCGGAGTTTGCCGAGGGTCTTGGACTCGATCTGGCGGATGCGTTCGCGGGTGACGCCGAAGATGTGGCCTATCTCCTCCAGGGTGCGGGGCCTGCCGTCGTCGAGGCCGTAGCGGAGCTGGACGACTTTCCGTTCGCGTTCGCCGAGGGTGGAGAGCACGTCCTCCAGGTGGCGGCGGAGCAGCAGGAACGCGGCTGACTCGACGGGTGAGGTGGCGTCGCCGTCCTCGATGAGGTCGCCGAGGGCGACGTCGTCCTCCTCTCCGACGGGGGCGTGCAGGGAGACGGGTTCCTGGGCTAGGCGGAGGACCTCGCCGACCCGCTCGGGGGCCAGGTCCAGCTGGGCGGCGACCTCTTCGGCGGTGGGTTCGTAGCCGCGTTCCTGGAGCATGCGGCGCTGGACGCGGATGACCCGGTTGATGAGTTCGACGACGTGCACGGGGACGCGGATGGTCCGGGCCTGGTCGGCGAGGGCCCGGGACATCGCCTGGCGGATCCACCAGGTGGCGTACGTGGAGAACTTGTAGCCGCGCGCGTAGTCGAACTTCTCGACGGCCCTGATGAGGCCGAGGTTCCCCTCCTGGACCAGGTCGAGCATGGTCAGGCCGCGGCCCACGTACCGCTTGGCCACGGAGACGACGAGGCGGAGGTTGGCCTCGATGAGCTTGCGCTTGGCGATCCGGCCGAGGACGACGAGCCGGTCCAGGTCGCCCGCGAGCCGGGAGTCCAGGTCGGGCGTGGTGGCGAGTTTCTCCTCGGCGAAGAGCCCGGCCTCGACCCGGCGGGCGAGGTCGACCTCCTCCTCGGCGGTGAGCAGCGGGATGCGGCCGATCTCGCGGAGGTACTGGCGGAAGAGGTCGGAGGAGGGCCCGTTCCCACCGGGGTCGGGGCGGCGGCGCGTGACCTCCGGTGGCGGCTCCTGGGACACGGTCCGGGTCTCGGTCTGCACGGCGGGCGACCTCCAGGCGGGGCGGAACGGCTCCGTCACCCAGTGTGGGGTACGACACATCGCCGCCACGAGGGGCGTGCGGTGACTTTTTGAGACCGCCGGGTCACCGAACGTCAGAGCGCGGCGGCGCCGTTGTTCCGCAGGGACTGGCCGTACTGGGTGAGGACCCACAGTTCGTTCTGCACGGCGGCGAGCTGTTCGGGGTCGCCGTTGGGGCCGAGCCGGGCGAGGGTGCCCTGTACCTCGCGGATGCGGCGGTCGACGGCGCGGAGGCGGACGGTGACGAGCTGGTCGCCCGCGTAGGCCTCGTCGACGTTCTTGGCGAAGATCGTCTCGACGGCGAGTTCGGTGACGAGGGCGCGGACGGTGTCGTTGGGCGCCGCCTCGCGGACGGTGTCCAGGTAGTCGGAGGGGGCGCCGGTGGCGCCGCCCGCGTCCTGGACGCACTGGCGGACGGCCGCGTAGGGAGGGGCGGTGAACTCGTCGGCGCCGTACGCGTCGAACGCCGGGGACACCAGTTCGGGCCGCTGGAGGGCGAGCTTGAGGAGTTCGCGCTCGGTGCGGTGGGCGGGGCTGCGCAGGTTGAGCGCGGGCCCGGAGGGCCCGGTGGGGCCGCCGGTCGCCGCCCCGGTGTCGTAGCCGCGCTGGGGGGTCTGCCGCTCGGGGCCCTTGCCGCCGCGGTCGCGGGCCCAGCGGGCGAGCTGGGCGACGCGCTTGACGACGAACTGGGTGTCGAGGATGCCGAGCATGCCGGCGAGCTGGACGGCGACCTCGTGCTGGGCGCCGATGTTCTTGATGCGGGCGACGACGGGCGCGGCCTCGTCGAGGGCGGCGGCGCGGCCGGCCGGGGTCTCCAGGTCGTACCGCTTCACGATCTGGCGGAGGGCGAACTCGAAGAGCGGGGTGCGGGGCTGGACGAGGTCGGCGACGGCCTCGTCGCCCTTGGCGAGCCGCAGGTCGCAGGGGTCCATGCCGTCGGGGGCGATGGCGATGTACGTCTCGGCGGCGAACTTCTGGTCGTCCTCGAAGGCGCGCAGGGCGGCCTTCTGGCCCGCGGAGTCGCCGTCGAAGGTGAAGATGACGCGGGCCGAGCCGTTGTCCATGAGGAGCCGGCGGAGGATCTTGATGTGGTCGCCGCCGAAGGCGGTGCCGCAGGTGGCGATTGCGGTGGTGACGCCGGCGAGGTGGCAGGCCATGACGTCGGTGTAGCCCTCGACGACGACGGCCCTGCTGACCTTGGCGATGTCCTTCTTGGCCAGGTCGATGCCGTAGAGCACCTGGGACTTCTTGTAGATCGGGGTCTCGGGGGTGTTGAGGTACTTGGGGCCGTTGTCGTCGTCGCGGAGCTTGCGCGCGCCGAAGCCGACGATCTCGCCGCCGACGTCCTTGATCGGCCACATGAGGCGGCCGCGGAAGCGGTCGATGGGGCCGCGGCGGCCGTCCTGGGAGAGCCCGGAGAGGATCAGTTCCTTGTCGGAGAAGCCCTTGCCGCGCAGGTAGCGGGTGAGGTGGTCCCAGCCGGCCGGGGAGTAGCCGACGCCGAAGTGCGCGGCGGCGGACTGGTCGAAGCCGCGCTCGGCGAGGAACTTCCGGCCGATCTCGGCTTCGGGCGAGTCGAGTTGGTCGACGTAGAACTGGGCGGCGACCTTGTGGGCCTCGACCAGGCGGATGCGTTCGCCGCGCTGGTGGCCGGGGTTGTAGCCGCCTTCCTCGTACCGGAGGGTGATGCCCGCCTTGGCGGCGAGGCGCTCGACCGTCTCCGAGAAGGAGAGGTGGTCGATCTTCATCACGAAGGCGATGGTGTCGCCGCCTTCCTGGCAGCCGAAGCAGTGGAAGAGTCCCTTGCTGGGGCTGACCTGGAAGGAGGGCGACTTCTCGTCGTGGAAGGGGCAGAGGCCCTTGAGGTTGCCGCCGCCCGCGTTGCGGAGCTGGAGGTACTCGGACACGACGGCGTCGATCGGGACCGCGTCCCGGACCGCCTTCACGTCGTCATCGTTGATCCTGCCTGCCACGCATGAAGTCTACGTGGGCGCGGGGGTGATCAGATCAGGCCGTCCAGGGGTACGGAGGGGTCGGCGAGGGCGTCGGGGTCCACGGCCTTGCGGGACCTGATGAGCTTCTGGAGGGCGTCTGTGACGTCCCACACGTTCACGTTCATGGCCGCGAGGACCCGGCCCTCCTTGAGCCAGAAGGCGACGAACTCGCGCTTGCCGGTGTCGCCGCGGACGACGACCTGGTCGTACGAGCCGGGGGGCGCCCAGCCTGAGTACTCCATGCCGAGGTCGTACTGGTCGGTGAAGAAGTAGGGGACGCGGTCGTAGGAGACGTGCTGTCCGAGCATGGCGCGGGCGGCGGCCGGGCCGCCGTTGAGGGCGTTGGCCCAGTGCTCGACGCGGAGCCGGGTGTGGAGCAGCGGGTGGTGGGCCGCGGCCACGTCGCCCGCGGCGTAGATGTCGGGGTCGGAGGTGCGAAGCGACTCGTCGACGGCGACGCCGCCGCCGTCGGCGCGGTCGACGAGGGCGAGCCCGGCGTTCTCGGCGAGGGCGGTGCGGGGGGCGGCGCCGATCGCGGCGAGCACGGCGTGCGCCGGGTGCTCCTCGCCGTCGTCGGTGCGGACGGCGAGGACCATGCCGTCCTGGCCGACGATCTCGGTGAGCCGGGCGCCGAAGTGGAAGCGGACGCCGTGGTCGGTGTGGAGGTCGGCGAAGAGCTGGCCGAGCTCGGGGCCGAGGACCCGGTGGAGCGGGGTGGGGTCCGCTTCGACGACGGTGACCTCGGCGCCGTAGCCGCGGGCGGCCGCGGCGACTTCGAGGCCGATCCAGCCGCCGCCGGCGATCACCAGGTGGCCGTTGTCCCGGCCGAGTCCCGCGAGGACCTGGCGGAGCCGGTCGGCGTGGGCGAGCCGGCGCAGGTGGTGGACGCCGGCGAGCTCGGTGCCGGGGACGTCGAGGCGGCGCGGCTCGGCGCCGGTGGCGAGGAGCAGCTTGTCGTAGCGGATGACGGTGCCGTCGCCGAGGCGGACGGTGCGGGCCTCGCGGTCTATGGCGGTGACGGACTGCCCGAGGTGCAGTTCGATGTCGTTCGCCGCGTACCAGGGGGCCTCGTGGACGAAGACGCTGTCGCGTTCCTTGGCGCCCGTGAGGTAGCCCTTGGACAGGGGTGGGCGCTCGTAGGGGTGGTCGCGTTCGTCGCCGATGAGGATCACCCGGCCGTTGAACCCCTCGGCGCGCAGGGTCTCCGCCGCTTTGGCCCCTGCCAGGCCCCCGCCGACGATGACAAAGGTCTGATCTGCGTCGACCACGTCGTTTCCTCCTCTTTGCGACCGGTTCCAACCTACGCCCCCGGGCGTTCGCCGGACCGTACCGCCTCGGGCCGTGCATGCGAGCGTCCCGCACGGACGGTGTGACGGGAAGAGGGTCGCTCACAGCGAACGGGGCGGGCGGAGGTACGCGTGGAGGTGGCGGGCGGAGGCGTCGGTGAGGGAGGCGATCTGGTCGACGATGACGCGCTTGCGGGCCCGGTCGTCGCGCGCGGCGTCGAAATGGGACCGGAACTGCGGTTCGAGGCCGTCGGGGGCCCGCAGGACGAGGGCCTCGGCGAGTTCGGCGACGACGATCCGCTGGTCGGCGCGGAGGGCCTCCTGCTCGGCGCGCTGCATCACATACCGGTCGGCGACGGCCTTGAGAACGGCGCATTCGTTGCGGGTCTCGCGGGGGACGACGAGCTCGGCGCCGTAGCGGGTGAGGCGGCCGGAGCCCCAGGTCTGCCGGGTGGCGGCCTCGGCGGCGAGGCAGAAGCGGCCGATGAGCTGGCTGGTGGCGTCCTTGAGGCGGGCCTGGGCGACGGCCGAGCCGTCGTAGCCGTGCGGCCACCACTCCTGGTCGAGGAGCCGGTCGAGGGCCTCGGCCAGTTCCCGCGGGTCGGTGTCCTCGGGTACGTAGCGGCCGATGGCGACCGAGCAGATGTCGGCGCGCTCGGGCTCGGCGAGCAGCAGGTTGGGGTCGATGTGCCCGGCGTGCAGGCCGTCCTCGAAGTCGTGCACCGAGTAGGCGACGTCGTCGGACCAGTCCATGACCTGGGCCTCGAAGCACTTGCGGTGGGCGGGGGCGCCCTGCCGGATCCACGCGAAGACGGGCAGGTCGTCCTCGTACACGCCGAACTTGGGCGAGCCCGGGTCCTCGGGGTGGGCCCCGCGCGCCCAGGGGTACTTGGTGGCGGCGTCGAGGGCGGCCCTGGTGAGGTTGAGCCCGACGCTGACCTGCTCGCCCTCGGCGTCCTTCACGAAGCGCTTGGGCTCGATGCGGGTGAGGAGGCGCAGCGACTGGGCGTTCCCCTCGAAGCCGCCGCAGTCCTTGGCGACGTCGTTGAGCGCCTGCTCGCCGTTATGCCCGAAGGGCGGGTGGCCCATGTCGTGGGAGAGGCAGGCGGCTTCGACGAGGTCGGGGTCGCAGCCGAGGGCGGCGCCGAGCTCGCGTCCGACCTGGGCGCACTCCAGGGAGTGCGTGAGCCGGGTACGGGGGCTGGCGTCCCAGGCGTTGCCGCGGGTGCCGGGGGTGACGACCTGGGTCTTGCCGGCGAGCCTGCGGAGCGCGGCGGAGTGCAGCACGCGGGCGCGGTCGCGCTGGAAGGCGGTGCGTCCGGGGCGTTTGTCGGGCTCCGCGGCCCAGCGGTCGGTCGCGGCGGAGTCGTAGCCGGGGGTGTCGGTGCTGCCGGCGGTGTCGGTGCTGCCAGGGGTGTCGATGGTGCCGGGGGTGTCCTTGCTGTCTGCGATGCCTTCCATGCTCCGACGGTAACCGGAGGGACCGACAGAAGCGCTCAAACGGCGGCGAGTTCCCTCGTGGCAAGGGTAGTGCGGACCCGGTCGTAGCGGTGCAGGACCAGGCGGGCGAGGGCCGGGTGGGCCCCGAGGGGGGCGGCGGCGATCCAGGGGGCGTCGGCGGCGGCGCGGGTGGCGAAGAGGCCGGGGGCGGTGAAGCAGGAGGCGACGGCGACCCGGTGCCGGCCGCGGGCGGCGAAGGTGCGGACGGCCTCGGCGACGGTGGGCGCGGCGGCGGAGGCGTAGGCGGGGACGACGGGGGCGCCGCCGAGGCGCTCGCTGAGGAGGGCGGCGATACGGCGGATCTCGGCGCCCGACCGGGGGTCGCGGGAGCCCGCGGAGGCCAGGACCACCCCGGTGCCGCGCGAGGTGTCGTCCTCGGGGGTCCAGCCGGCCTGCGCGAGCCGGTCGGCGAGGGCCTCGACGAGGAGCGGGTGCGCGCCGAGGGGTTCGGCGACGTGGGCCCTGAGGGCCGGTACGGCGGCGACGGCCGCGGGCAGGTCGTGGGTGACGTGGTACCCGGGGGCGAAGAGGAGGGGGACGAGGACGGCGTCCCGGCTCTCGGCGGCGAGCTCGGCGAGGGTGGCGTCGAGGAGCGGGGCGTTCAGCTCGATGTGGGCGAGCCGCACGTCGAGGCCGGGCCGCAGCTCACGGACCCGGTCGAGGAGCCGGTTCAGGGTGGCGCGGGCGCGGGGGTCGCGGCTGCCGTGGCCGACGGCGACGAGGGTGGGGGCGGTTGCCGCGGGGGCGGCGGCGGGCGTGACGAGGGTGGGGACGTTCATGGGTGGGCGTACCTCCTCGTCGTGCTTCCGTGGCCGACGGCCGTACGGATGCACGTGGCCGAGCTGGGTCCCGAGCTGCTCGGTGATCCTTCCGAGCAGCTCGGCGGCGCTGTCGAACGTGCTGTCCGGCTCCGTCATGGACCGATCCTGACGGCGGCACGTTGCCTGCCCGTTTCGGGCCGGTGACGGGTCTTTGCCGTGACCTCACACCGCCCGACACGTGGGTGCGGGTCCAGGCACCGCCCGCCGGGGTGGGCGGGATCAGGTGGCCGGGTGCCATACGTATCGGGCGTCCGGTTCGCGTTCCTCGTTGCGGCTGCCGTCGGTGTGTTCGGCGGCGGCGAAGCCGTGCCGTTCGTAGAAGCGCCGGGCCGGGGCGTTGACCTGGAAGGTCCACAGGGTCAGTCCGTCCGGGCGGCGCTGCTTGGCCAGGTCCACGAGCCGGTCGCCGATGCCGTGGCCGCGCCACGGCGGGTCGATGTAGAGCTGCTCCAGGTCTTCGCCGTCGAGGACCATCAGGCCGACGACCGCGCCTTCGAGGGTGGCCACCCACGTCTCCTGGCCGGGGACGACCACGTGCCGGAACCAGGCCCTGACCTCGTCGTCCGTGTGCGCCCGGCGCACGTCCGGGAGCGCCGCCGTGTAGGAGCGCAGCCAGACGTCGGCCACTTCGGCGGCGTCGGAGTCGACCGCACGGCGGATGTCGAGGTCGTCGATCTTCATGGCGCGGATCGTACGGGGCTTCACACCTTCCCTGCCCCCTTTTTTCCTTCCGAATCACGGAATATCTTTTCCACTATGAGAATGTCCTCGCCCGCGCTCCCCCGGCGCGTCGCCGCCGAGTTCATCGGCACCACCGCCCTCGTCGCCGTCGTCGTCGGCTCCGGCATCCGCGCCGACTCCCTCAGCCAGGACATCGGCGTCCGGCTGATCGCCAACGCCGCCGCCTCCGCGCTCGGCCTCGGGCTGCTCATCGCCCTCATCGGGCCGCTCTCCGGAGCCCACTTCAACCCCGTCGTGACCCTCTCGGAGTGGTGGTCCCGGCGCCCCGAGCGCGGCGGGCGCGAGGCCCTCGCCTACATCGGCGCCCAGCTCACGGGGGCCGTCGCCGGGGCCCTGCTCGCCGAGGCGATGTTCGGCCGGGCGCCCGGCGCCTGGGCGACCGAGCCGCGCTCGGCGCCGCACCTGCTGCTCGGCGAGGCCGTCGCCACCGCCGGGCTCGTCCTCGTCGTGCAGGGGCTGCGCCACATCGGCCGGCCCGGACTCGCCCCCGTCGCCGTCGCCGGGTACATCGGCGCCGCGATCTGGTTCACCTCGTCCGGCTCCTTCGCCAACCCGGCCGCCACCCTCGGCCGCTCCTTCTCCGACTCCTTCACCGGGATCGCGCCCGCCTCGGTGCCCGCCTTCGCCGCCGCCCAGCTGCTCGGGATGCTGCTCGGCCTCGTCCTCGCCGGTGTGTTGTACGGAACAGACCGGGGCGCCGACGAACCGAATCCCGCCGCCGCGCGTCGGACGGGGTGACAGAGTCCAGTCATCCACGGAGGTTTCCGCATGCCGGCACGGCTCACCCGGTTCGTCCCCCGCACCACCCGGGCCCGCCGCCGTACCGTCCAGGCCGTGATGGCGGGCGCCGTCCTCGCCCTCCTCCCGTCCACCTGGATGCACACCGCCGCCGCGGGGAAGCTCCGTACCACCGCCGACGTGCCCGCCCGGGACGTCGCCGTCGTGTTCGGCGCCGGCCTGTGGAACGGGCGCCCCACCCCGTACCTCGCGCACCGGCTCGACACCGCCGCCGAGCTGTACCGGACGGGCAAGGTCCGGGTCCTCCTCGTCACCGGCGACAACAGCAGGACCGCGTACGACGAGCCCAGCGCCATGCGCGCGTACCTCACCGCGCGCGGGGTGCCGGACGGCCGGATCGTCAGCGACTACGCGGGCTTCGACACCTGGGACTCCTGCGTCCGGGCCCGGAAGGTCTTCGGGGTCGACCGGGCCGTGCTCGTCACCCAGGACTTCCACATCAAGCGGGCCGTCGCGCTGTGCGGGCGCGCGGGCGTCGACGCGTACGGCGTCGGGGTCCCCGAACCCCACGACGCCACCTGGTACTACGGCACCACCCGGGAGCTGTTCGCCGCCGGGAAGGCCTCCCTGGACGCCGCCCTGCGGCCCGACCCGAAGTTCCTCGGACCGGCGGAGCAGGGCGTCACCGAGGCACTCGCCTCACCTCCGGCCCGACCCCGAGCTGAGCGGAGAGCCCCCCGCCCGTAATACGGGGCGCCGCCCCGCGTAACACGGCTGACGCACGCTGGCGGCATGTCCGAGGTCACCGCCGTACCCACCCACTGCCCCTACTGCGCCCTGCAGTGCGGCATGTCGCTCCGCCCCACCGGCGACCCGGAGCTGCCCGCCGAGGTGGTCGACCGGACCGACTTCCCCGTCAACCGGGGCGCGCTCTGCGGCAAGGGCCGCACCGCCCCCTCCGTACTCTCCTCCCGGGTCAGGCTCACCGAGCCCCTGGTCCGATGCCCTGACACGGGGGTCCTGGCACCCGCGACCTGGGAGGAGGCACTCGCCGCCGTCGCCGACGGGCTGCGCCGGACCCGCGCCGACCACGGTCCCGATGCCGTGGGGGTCTTCGGCGGCGGCGGCCTCACCAACGAGAAGGCGTACACCCTCGGGAAGTTCGCCCGGCTCGTCCTCGGCACCTCGCAGATCGACTACAACGGCCGCTTCTGCATGTCGTCGGCGGCCGCCGCGCACGGCAGGGCCTTCGGCCTCGACCGGGGACTCCCCTTCCCCCTCGAGGACATCCCGAAGACGGGGTGCGTCATCCTCGTCGGCTCCAACCTCGCCGAGACCATGCCGCCCGCCCTGCGCTACCTCACCGAGCTCAAGGAGAACGGCGGGAAACTGATCGTCATCGACCCGCGCCGCACCCGGACCGCGGAACAGGCCGATCTGCACCTCGCGCCGCGCCCCGGCACCGACCTCGCGCTCGCCCTCGCCATGCTGCACCTCGTGGTGAGCGAGGGGCGCGTCGACGAGGAGTTCGTCGCGACGCGCACCTCCGGCTGGGAGGCCGCGCGGGCCGGGGCCATGTCCCACTGGCCGGAGCAGGTCGAGCGGATCACCGGCGTACCGGTGCCGCGGATCCGGGAGGCCGTCGCGCTGTTCTCCGACGCGCCCACCGGCATGGTCCTGACCGCGCGCGGCCCCGAGCAGCAGTCCAAGGGGACGGACACCGTCGGCGCCTGGATCAACCTGTGCCTGGCGACCGGAAAGGCGGGCCGGCCGCTCAGCGGCTACGGCTGCCTCACCGGCCAGGGCAACGGCCAGGGCGGCCGCGAGCACGGCCAGAAGGCCGACCAGCTGCCCGGCTACCGCAAGCTCGACGACCCGGCCGCCCGCGCGCACGTCGCCGGCGTGTGGGGCGTGGAGCCGGAGTCGCTGCCGGGACCGGGGCGGAGTGCGTACGAGCTCCTCGACGCGCTCGGCGGCGACGTGAAGAGCCTGCTCCTCATGGGCTCCAACCCGGTGGTCTCCGCGCCCCGCGCCGCACACGTCGAGGAGCGGCTGCGGTCCCTCGACTTCCTCGCCGTCGCGGACGTCGTGCTCTCCGAGACCGCCGCGCTCGCCGACGTCGTGCTTCCCGTCACCCAGTGGGCGGAGGAGACCGGCACCATGACCAACCTGGAGGGCCGGGTACTGCTCCGCCGGCGCGCCCTCACCCCGCCCGCCGGGGTCCGCAGCGACCTGGAGGTGCTGCACGCGCTCGCCGGGCTCCTCGGCTGGGAGAAGGGTTTCTCCGCCGATCCCGAGGAGGTCTTCGAGGAGCTGCGCCGCGCCTCCGCGGGCGGGCCCGCCGACTACGCGGGCATCAGCTACCGCCGGATCGAGGAGGAGCAGGGCGTGTTCTGGCCCTGCCCCACGCCCGGACACGAGGGGACGCCCCGGCTGTTCCTCGACCGGTTCGCGACGCCCGACGGGCGGGCCCGGTTCGTGCCGGTGGTGCACCGGGCGGCGGCCGAGGAGACGGACGCCGAGTACCCGGTCGTCCTCACCACCGGCCGGGTCGTGTCCCAGTACCAGTCGGGGGCGCAGACCCGTCGGGTCGACGAGCTGAACGCGGCGGCGCCCGGCCCGTTCGTCGAGCTCCACCCCCGGGTCGCCGAACGCCTCGGGGTGGCCGAGGGCGAGCGGGTCGCGGTGGTCTCGCGGCGCGGCCGGGCCGTCGCACCGGCCCGGATCACCACGGCGATCAGGCCGGACACCGTCTTCATGCCGTTCCACTGGGCGGGTGAGGGCCGGGCCAACACCCTGGTGAACCCGGCGCTCGACCCGGTCTCCCGGATGCCCGAGTTCAAGGTGTGCGCGGTCCGCCTGGAGCGCGCGGGGGACCCTACGGCCGGCTGAACCAGTCGCCGCTCTCGATGACCGGGCCGAGGGGCGCGTCCGGCGCCGCGAGGAACACCCAGGCGGACACCCTCGCCCCGTCCCGTACCCGTACGACGTCCATCGCCACCCGCTCGTACCCGACGGGCAGCTCGAGGCGGTCGAGCAGGCCGAACAGCTCGCCGTACGAGCCGGGGGAGGGCGTGAGCAGGGAGCCGACCACCCGGCCCCCGTCCGCGGGGACGGCGTACGGATAGCCGGGCCCGTCGTGCAGGACCGCCCCGTGCAGCACGGCGTCCGCCTCGGTGCCGATCCGGCCGCGGAGGAACCGGTCGTGGTTGTACGCGCCCGGGCGCAGCGTCCCGTACATGAAGAACGGCCGCTCGTCCGCCGCCGGGGTCTCGGGGACCACGGCCGCCGCGGTCTCCTCCTCGACCCAGCGGGCGTAGCCCTCGGCGACCCTGTTCACCCGGGTGGCGAGGATCTCGGGCGTCTCGTAGTCGTGGGCGGCGAGGAGGTGCGCCTCCAGGGCCGGGTAGCGGGCCTCGGTGGTCTTGAGGACCACCTGCCACTCCTGGGAGGTCTCGATCGCGCCCCGCCAGTGGTAGACGGAGGTGACGGGCCCGACGATCTGCGCGCAGGCGGCGAGCCGGGTCTCGACGGCGCCGCGCGCCAGGGCGTCGGCCTTGGCGCGCGCGTCGGTGGTGGTGGTGACGGTGACGATCACGTCTCCACCGTAAGGGCGAACTGGGCCGCGTGCAGGCGGGCGTACGCGCCGCCGGCCGCGAGCAGCTCCTCGTGGGTGCCCTGTTCGGCGATGGCGCCGCGGTCCATGACCAGGATGGTGTCCGCGTCGCGGATCGTGGAGAGCCGGTGGGCGACGACGAAGCTGGTGCGGCCCGCGCGCAGGGAGGCCATCGCCTGCTGGACGAGGAGTTCCGTGCGGGTGTCGACGGAGCTGGTGGCCTCGTCGAGGACGAGGATCACCGGCTCGGAGAGGAACGCGCGGGCGAGCGTGATCAGCTGCTTCTCCCCCGCGCTGAGGCCTCCGCCGTCCTCGTCGAGGACGGTGTCGTACCCGGCGGGCAGGGTCCGTACGAACCGGTCGGCGTGCGCGGCCCGCGCCGCTTCGACGATCCGCTCCCTGGAGACCTCGCCGGGCACCCCGTAGGCGATGTTGTCGGCGATGGTGCCGCCGAAGAGCCAGGTGTCCTGGAGGACCATGCCGATGCCGGAGCGCAGTTCCTCCCGGGTCATCGCGGCCGTGTCGAGGCCGTCGAGGGTGATCCGGCCGCCGGTGACCTCGTGGAACCGGAGCAGCAGGTTGACCAGGGTCGTCTTGCCCGCGCCCGTGGGGCCGACGATCGCGACGGTCCTGCCGGGTTCGACGGTGAGCGACAGGTCCTCGATGAGCGGCTTGCCGTCCTCGTAGCGGAAGGCGACCTTCTCGAAGGAGACCCGGCCGCGGAGTGCGGCGGGCTTCTCGGGCGCCTCGGGGTCCGGGGACTCCTCCTCGGCGTCGAGGAGGTCGAAGACGCGCTCGGCGGAGGCCACTCCCGACTGGAGGAGGTTGGCCATGGCGGCGACCTGGGTGATGGGGCCGTTGAAGTCGTACGAGTACTGGATGAAGGCCTGGACGTCGCCGACGGAGAGGGTGCCGCTCGCGACCCGCAGCCCGCCGACCACGGCGATGACGACGTAGTTCAGGTTGCCGACGAGGGTCAGGGCGGGCTGGATGAAGCCGGACACGAACTGGGCGCGGAAGCTCGCCCGGTACAGCTCCTCGCCGAGTTCGTCGAAGCGGCGCACGGCCTCGGCGCGCCGCCCGAAGGCGACGACCTCGGTGTGGCCGGTGATCATCTCCTCGACGTGGCTGCCGAGCCGGCCGGTGACGGCCCACTGCTTCACGAACTGCGGCTGGGCGCGGCGGCCGACGTAGGCGGCGACGGCGACCGAGACGGGCACGGTGGCGAGGGCGACGAGGGCGAGGACCGGCGAGATCCAGAACATCATCACGAGGACGCCGACCAGGGTGAGGAGGGCCCTGACCATCTGGCTGAAGGCCTGCTGGAGGGTTTGGACGATGTTGTCGATGTCGTTGGTGGTGCGGGAGAGGACCTCGCCGCGGGACTGCCGGTCGAGGTAGGTGAGGGGCAGCTTCGCCAGCTTGTGCTGGGCCCGTTCCCTGAGCCGGTGCCCGGCGCGCTGGACGACGGTGGTGGCTATCCGCAGCTGCGCCCAGGTGAACAGGGACGAGCCCGCGACGACGAGGACGGAGAGGGCGAGGACCCGGCCGACGGCCGCGAAGTCGACGCCGGCCGGTCCGGTGGCGCCGGTGATGACGAGGTCCGTGGCGCGGCCGAGGAGCAGCGGGCCGAGGACGGTGAGGGCGACGGCCGTGGCACCGGCGGCGAGGACGCCGAGGAGCCGGGGCCGGTCGGGGGTGAGGGTGCGCAGGAGGCGGAGGCCGGAGGCGCGGAAGGAGAGGGAGCGTTCGAGGGCGGGCGCGGCGGGGAGGCCGGGGCCGCGCTGCGGCGGGGGGCCGGTGCGGGCGGGGGCGGTGGGCGCCGGAGCCGGTTCCTCCGTGCGGCTCTCCGTGGCCGTGCTCATGCGGCTTCCTCCTCGGTGAGCTGGGAGAGGACGATCTCCCGGTACGTGGGGTTGTCCGCCATCAGGGACGTATGGGTGCCGGTGCCGACGTTCCGGCCGCGGTCGAGGACGACGATCCGGTCGGCGCCGCGGATGGTGGAGACCCGCTGGGCGACGATCACGACGGTCGCGTCGGCCGTCTCCTCCCGGAGGGCGGCGCGGAGCCGGGCGTCCGTGCGGGGGTCGAGCGCGGAGAACGAGTCGTCGAAGAGGTAGAGGCGGGGGCGGGCGACGAGGACCCGGGCGATGGCGAGGCGCTGCCGCTGGCCGCCGGAGAAGTTGGTGCCGCCCTGGGAGACGGGTGCGTCGAGGCCGTCGTCGAGTTCGCGTACGAAGCCGGCGGCCTGGGCGACCTCCAGGGCGTGCCAGAGTTCCTCGTCGGTGGCGTCGGGTCTGCCGTACCGCAGGTTCGTGGCGACGGTCCCGGAGAAGAGGTACGGCTTCTGGGGGACGAGCCCGACGGTCCTGGCCATCAGTGCGGGGTCGAGCCGGCGGACGTCGACGCCGTCGACGAGGACCTGTCCGCCGGTGGCGTCGAAGAGCCGGGGCACGAGCCCGAGCAGCGTGGACTTCCCGCTGCCGGTCGAACCGATGATCGCGGTCGTCTCACCGGGCCGTGCGACGAGCCCGACGTCCCTGAGGACCGGCTCCTCGGCACCCGGGTAGCGGAAGTCGGCGCCGCGGACCTCCAGACGCCCCTGCGCTTCGAGGGACTTCACCGGGTCCTTCGGCGGCACCACACTGGACTCGGTCGCCAGGACCTCGCGGACGCGCTCGGCGCCCGCCTCGGCCCGGGGCATGTGCATGAGCATGAAGAGGACCATCATCACGGACATGGAGATCTGGAGCTGGTAGCCGAGGAAGGCGACGAGGCCGCCCGGCTGGAGGTCGCCGGTGTCGATGCGGCCGGCGCCGACGTACACGAGGGCGACCGTCGTCAGCTGCCAGACGATGAGCACGGTCGGGAACATGAGGGCCTGGAGCCGGCCGGCCCGGAGGCCGACGGAGAGCAGGTCGTCGTTGGCGGCGGCGAACCGTTCCCGCTCGTGCCGGTCGCGGACGAAGGCGCGGACCACCCGGACGCCGGTGATCTGCTCGCGCAGCACCCGGTTGGCGTGGTCGACGCGCTCCTGCATGCCGCGGAAGAGGGGCCGCATGCGCAGCACGACGGCGCCGACGGCGCCCGCCATCACGGGCATGAAGAACAGCAGGACCAGGGCGAGGGGCACGTCCTGGCGCAGGGCCATGACGATGCCGCCGAAGCAGAGGAGCGGCGCGGCGACCAGCATGGTCAGGACGAGGACGGCGAACGTCTGGATCTGCTGGACGTCGTTGGTGGTGCGGGTGATGAGGGAGGCGGCGCCGAAGCGGCCCCGCTCCCGCGCCGAGAAGTCCTGGACCCGGCGGAAGACCTCGGAGCGCAGGTCGCGGGCGACGCCCATGGCGATCCTGGCGCCGGTGTAGGTGGCGGCGGCCGCGGCCGCCGCCTGGAGGAGGGTGACGGCGATCATCGTGGCGCCGCCGCCGAGGACACGGCCGGTGTCCCCGCGCAGGACGCCCTGGTCGATGACGCCGGCGTTGAGGGTGGGCAGGGCGAGGGAGGACAGGGTCTGGACCAGCTGGAGGGCGACGAGGAGGGCGAGGAGGGGCCGGTAGGGCCTGAGGCGGGGAACGAGGAGCCGCAGCAGCATGGTGACGGTCCCTCACGCGCCGTAGGGGCGGACGGCCTTGGCGTCCTTGAGGGCGCGGCCCCACCAGCCGAGCTGGTCGAGGAGGACCTTGGCGGCGGCCTCGGCGCCGGCCGGGTCCTTGTGGCGTCCCTCGTCGTCGAAGAGCCCCCAGGCGGAGTGGAAGGAGACGGAGTCGCGGACGGTGACGGCGTGGAGCTCGGCGAAGACCTGGCGGAGCTGCTCGACGGCCCTCAGGCCGCCGGAGATGCCGCCGTAGGAGACGAAGCCGACGGGCTTGGCCTGCCATTCGGCGTAGTGCCGGTCGATGAGGTTCTTGAGGGCGGCGGGGAAGGAGTGGTTGTACTCGGGGGTGATGACGACGAAGGCGTCGGCGGCGGCAAGGACGGGGGTGACCTTGGCGAGTTCGGCGCGGACGGCCGGGGACGGGTTGTGGGAGAGGGAAGTGGGGAGGTCGGTCTCGGCGAGGTCGACGACGGTGGCGGTGAAGTCCTCGCGCTCGGCGAGGCGGGAGCGGAACCAGTCGGTGATGACGGGTGCGAAGCGGCCTTCGCGGTCGCTGGCGACGACCAGGGCGAGGGAGAGGGGGGCGGCGGCGTGGGAGCCGTCGGAGGCGAAGTCGGTGGAGGGGGCGGCGGAAGCGGTGGCCGTTGCGGCGCTCGTGATGTCCATGCCCTTGATCGTGGTACCTCAAGTTTGGTTGAGGTCAAGCGATGATCGCCGGTCTTTCTCAAGTCGCTTTTCCCGGCCGTACGGTGAGGGCATGACGACCCCGCCCGGACACATCGAGATCGACGGCGTCCCGGCCGCCGACCCGACCCTGCTCGCCGCCCTCATGAGCGGCTTCGGCCACTTCACCGCCATGCAGGTACGGGACGGCCGCGTGAAGGGCCTCGGCCTTCACCTCGCCCGCCTCGACCGCTCCACCCGCGAGCTCTTCGGCCGGGACCTCGAAGGGAAGCGGGTCCGCGCGCTGATCGCCGGAGCCCTGGAGGCGGCCGGGCGGCGGGACGCCTCGGTGCGGGTGTACGTGTACCCGGGTGTCCGCGTCGCGGTGACCGTCGCCGCGCCGGCCCCGGACGGCCCCGGCGCCCCGCAGCGGCTGAGGACCGTCGCGTACTGGCGTCCCGCGCCGCACATCAAGCACCTGGGCGGCTTCGGCCAGAGCTACCACCGCGAGGCGGCCGTCCGCGCCGGCTACGACGAGGCCGCACTGACCTCCCCGTCCGGCGAGATCGCCGAGGGCGCGATCACCAACATCGCCTTCTGGGACGGCGCCTCCCTGGTCTGGCCGTCGGCGCCCTGCCTGGAGGGGATCACCATGAGCCTCCTGGAGACCCGCCTCGGCTCGGTCCGGCGCCCGGTCACCGTGGCCGGCCTGTCGGGCTACCGGGCCGCCCTGGTGACCAATTCCCGGTCGATCGCACCCGTGACGTCGATCGACGAGGTCACGTACGGGGTGGACGAGGAGCTGATGGGGCGGGTCCTCGCGGCGTACGACGCGGTGGAGTGGGACGCACTGTGAGAAGGGCGCGGGGGTGGCCGGTCACCCGTTCGGCACGGAGCGTCAGCTGACGCAACGAAACCCCGCCTGAGCTGCGCAAACGTCCGTAATCCAGGCGACACACCGTATCGGACGGCCCAATCCTGATGCCTCATCAGCAGGCGCGGGGCGCGTGACGGCTTTTATCTCGGTCACAGAAGGCCGTTCGGGAAGTCCCTCCCGGGAGGCCCGATCCGCTCGACCGCTCGCGCGCCCCGGAGGCCCCCCATGCGCACCACTGTCCGTCTGTTCACCCGTGCCGCGCTGACGGTCGCGGCGATCGGAGCTTTCGCCGTCCCCCCGGCGTACGCCGGGAACTCCGAGACGCTCGAGATCTACCCCTCCGAGGCCACGCCCGGCACCACCGTCACCGTCAACACCCTCGCCTGCGGCAAGCACGGCCGCGGCGTCGGGGACGCGAACTCGCTGGGCGCGGGCGAGTTCCACCTGAACCCGAGCACGCACAAGGAAGTCGTGGTCGGACAGTTCACCGTGCCGGAGCACGTCAAGCCCGGCACGTACGGCATCAGCGTGGCCTGCGACAACGGCAAGACGGCCCGGGGCGATCTGATCGTCAAGCACCGGCGGCCGAGCGGCCACGTCCAGACCGGTGTCGGGGGCAGCGTCGGCCCCGACACCGCCCAGGTCACGGCAGGTGCGGCGGTGCTGGCCGCGGCTGCCGTGGGCGGGGTCCTGCTTCTGCGCCGCCGGGCGAGCGGCGCGCAGGGGCACTAGGGCGCCTGACCCGAAAGACAGGCCCCGGACCACCCGCCTGTCCTGCCCCCGCCGCGCGCCCGCATACGGCCCGGCGGGGGCAGGGCCACATCCGCCGGCAGCAGGGAAAGCGAACCGACCGAGGGGACCCCGTGAGCAACAGGAGCAAGGGCTGGGGCATAGCCGTGGCCGCCTGCGTCGGCCTCTGGCTCGTCCAGAACGGCTCGGAGCACGTCACTCCCCCCGTGCCGTCGGCCGCGCAGGCCTTCGCCGCCGGGCCGAGCGTGCACACCGACGCCGCCGCCGACCCGCTGCCGCCTTCGGCGCCGGTCCGGCTGCGCATCCCGGAGACCGACGTGGACACCCCGATGATGCGGCTCGGTCTGGCCGCGGACGGTTCGCTCGACGTACCGCCGGCCGGGAACCGGAACATGGCCGGCTGGTTCGAGGACGGCACGACGCCCGGCGCCAAGGGCACGGCGATCGTCGCGGGCCACGTCGACAACGCCGAGGGGCCCGCCGTCTTCTACACGCTCGGCGCGCTGAAGAAGGGCCACCGGATCGAGGTCGACCGGCAGGACGGCAGGACCGCCGTCTTCACCGTCGACGCGGTCGAGGTGTACGGGAACAAGGACTTCCCGGACCGGAAGGTGTACGACGAGGCCGACCGGGCCGAGATCCGGGTGATCACCTGCGGCGGCGGCTTCTCGAAGAAGAACGGCTACCAGGGGAACGTGGTCGCCTTCGGCCACCTCATCGGCGTCAGGTAGCCGGTCACGCCCACTGGTCGAAGCCCAGCTTCGCGACCAGCGAGAAGACCACGACGAGCAGCACCCCGCGCACGAACTCGGTGCCCTTGCTCAGCGCCATCCTCGCCCCGAGCATCCCGCCCGCCAGATTGAATACGGCCATGACGGCAGCGAGCTGCCAGTACACGGTGCCCTGATAGGCGAACATCGCGAGGGCTCCGGCGTTGGTGCAGACGTTGACGATCTTGGCGGTGGCGGAGGCCGTCACCAGGTCGAGGTGGAGCACGGCGGTCAGGGCGAGGACGAGGAAGGTGCCCGTGCCCGGCCCGAACAGGCCGTCGTAGAAGCCGATCCCGCCGCCCACCACGACGATCGCGGTGACGATCCTCGCCCGGGTCAGCGGCGCCCGGTCCACCCCCTCGGGCCGTGCTCCGAAGGAGGGCCGCAGGATGACGAAGGCCGCCACCGCGACGAGCACCACCATGATCACGGGGCGCAGGACGGCGTCGCTGATCCCGGCCGCGAAGAAGGCCCCGCCCATGGATCCGGCGAGGGCGGCGAGCCCGACCCGTACCGCCGTCCACACCTGGACCGGCGCCTTGCGGACGAAGGTGACGGCGGCCCCGGTGGTGCCGACGATCGCGACGGCCTTGTTGGTGCCGAGGGCGTAGGTGTGCGGGACGTTCGGCAGCCCGAGCAGCAGGGCGGGCAGCAGGAGCAGTCCGCCGCCCCCGACCACGGCGTCGATCCAGCCCGCCACGAGCGCGGCGAGGCAGAGCAGGACAAGGGTCGTCAGGGTGATCTCGGGCATGGCCGTGAGCCTAGGGAGGGGATGGATGGCCCGTCCATCGATCCCCTGATCGTTGAGCAATCTCTGAGGTTGCGGCCCGTCGGCCGTCCCGCGCCCTCACAGCGGGCCGGGGCCGGGACGGAGATCAGCGTTCCGTACGGGAAACAGTCGGGATGCCGTCGGGTAACACCGGCCGCGCACGCTTCCCGTTATGAGTACACGGATCGTGGTGGTCGGGGGCGGAACGGCGGGCGCCCGGCTCGCCCAGCGCCTGCCCGTCACCCTCCTCGGCGAGGAGCCGCACGCCCCCTACAACAGGGTGCTGCTCGCCGACGTCCTCGCCGGGCGGTACGCCTCCGAGGTAATCGCCCTGCCCGGGACCCGCGAGCCGGCCCGGCTCGGGGTGCGGGCGGTGCGGATCGACCGGGCGGCGCGGACGGTGGAGTGCGCGGACGGCTCGGTCGTCGGCTACGACCGGCTGGTCCTGGCGACGGGCTCCAACCCGGTGCTGCCGCCGCTGCGCGGCCTGCGCGGGGCGGAGCTCCCGGAGGGCGTCCACGCCTTCCGCACCCTCGACGACTGCCTCGCCCTGCGCGACCGGGTCCGGCCCGGGACGCGGGCGGTGGTCATCGGCGGCGGACTCCTCGGGGTCTCGGCGGCGCGGGCCCTCGCGGCCCTCGGCGCGGAGGTGGTGCTCACCCAGCAGGGCGAGCGCCTGATGGAGCGCCAGCTCGACGAGCACGCCTCAGGCCTGCTGCGCGAGCACGTCGAGTCCCTCGGGGTCGAGGTGCACACCGAGTGCCGGGTGAGCGGCCTGCGGCAGCGGGACGGGGCGGTGACGGCGGTCGAACTGGCCGACGGCTTCGTCCTCGACGCCCAGGTCGTGGTCCTGGCCTGCGGGGTCCGCCCCAGGGTCGCCCTGGCCCGGGAGGCGGGGCTCGACGTCGGCACGGGGATCGTGGTCGACGACGAGCTGCGCACCTCGGACCCGTACATCCACGCGATCGGCGACTGCGCGGAGCACGCGGGCCGCGTGTACGGCCTCGCGGGCCCGGCGCTCGAACAGGCCGACGTCCTGGCGGACGTGCTCGCCCGCGTCGTCCCGGCGGCGGGCTACACCGGCACCCGCGCCC
Organism: Streptomyces sp. NPDC051822; assembly: GCF_044452745.1. Taxonomy (NCBI): domain Bacteria; kingdom Bacillati; phylum Actinomycetota; class Actinomycetes; order Kitasatosporales; family Streptomycetaceae; genus Streptomyces; species Streptomyces sp. NPDC051822. The sequence goes on from NZ_JBITBZ010000001.1 coordinate 742,610, forward strand.
TCACCCGGCTCACGCTCGGCGGCGCCCGCCCGCTCGACCTCGCCGCCTTCGGCGACGCCACCCCCCGGCCGGGCGACGACGTCGTCCAGCTCACCGACGCCACGCGGAGCGCGTACCGCAAGGTCGTCGTCCGCGGGGACCGGCTCGTCGGGGGCGTCCTCCTCGGCGATCTGGCCGCGGTCGGCTCGCTCGCCCAGGCGTGGGAGGGCGACGAGGCCCTCCCCGACGCCCCCCTGCTCCACCTGCTCACCCACGACGGAGGCTCCTGACATGAGCGCTGACATGACCGCGCACACCCCGACGATCGTCCTGGTCGGCCACGGAATGGTCGGCCAGCGGTTCCTGGAGTCGCTCGCCGACCGTGGCGTCACCGAGCGGGCCAGGATCGTGGTCCTGTGCGAGGAACCGCGTCCCGCCTACGACCGGGTGCAGCTGACCTCGTACTTCTCCGGCAAGACCCCCGACGACCTGTCGATGGTCGAGGCGGGCTTCATGGAGAAGCACGGCATCGAGCTGTACGTCGGGGATCCGGCGGAGTCGGTGGACCGGGAGGCCCGTACGGTCACCGCCCGCTCCGGGCAGGTCTTCGCGTACGACTCGCTCGTGCTCGCCACCGGCTCGTACCCGTTCGTCCCGCCGGTGCCCGGCAAGGACGCCCGCGGCTGCTTCGTCTACCGGACGATCGAGGACCTGCTCGCGATCGAGGAGTACGCGAAGACGGCGACGACCGGCGCCGTGGTCGGCGGCGGTCTGCTCGGCCTGGAGGCGGCGGGCGCGCTCAAGGGCCTCGGCCTCGACACCCACGTGGTGGAGTTCGCGCCGCGCCTCATGCCGGTGCAGGTCGACGAGGGCGGCGGCGCCGCGCTCCTCCGCACGATCGAGCGGATGGGTCTCACCGTCCACACAGGGACGGGCACGCAGGAGGTCGTGACGGCGGACGGCGCCGTGACGGGGATGAAGCTGTCGGACGGTTCCGAGGTCGCCACCGACATGGTGGTCTTCTCGGCCGGTGTACGCCCCCGGGACCAGCTGGCCCGCGACTGCGGCCTCACCGTCGGCGAGCGCGGCGGCATCGCGGTCGACGAGCTGTGCCGTACGTCCGACCCCGCGGTCTTCGCGATCGGCGAGTGCGCGCTCGCCTCCGACGGCCGGGTGTACGGCCTGGTGGCGCCGGGCTACGAGATGGCGCAGACGGCGGCGGCGACGATCGCCGACGCGACGGACGAGACGGTCGACGGCTTCACGGGCGCCGACATGTCGACGAAGCTGAAGCTGCTCGGCGTGGACGTGGCCTCCTTCGGCGACGCGCACGGCACGGCCGAGGGCTGCCTCGACGTCGTCTACTCCGACTCCCGTTCGGGCGTCTACAAGAAGCTGGTGATCTCCGGTGACGGGGTGCTGCTCGGCGGCGTCCTGGTCGGCGACGCCGAGCAGTACGGACTGCTCCGGCCGCTCACCGGTACGGTGCCGCCGGTCTCCCCCGAGCAGCTGGTGCTTCCGGCGGGCGCGGGCGCGCCGGTGGCGCTCGGCCCCTCGGCGCTGCCGGACGACGCGGTGATCTGCTCCTGCCACAACGTGACGAAGCACGCGATCGGCCAGTGCGAGTCCCTCGCCGAGGTGAAGAAGTGCACCAAGGCCGGTACGGGCTGCGGCAGTTGCGTGAAGGTGATCGAGAAGCTGCTGCCTGCGCCCAAGGACAAGGGGCTCTGCGGCTGCTTCTCGTACACCCGGAGCGAGCTGTACGAGGTCGCCCGCACCCTGCGGATCACCTCGTTCGCGGCGCTGCTCGACTCGCACGGGCGGGACGCGGCGAAGGGCGGGGAGGGCTGCGAGGTCTGCAAGCCGACCGTCGGCTCGATCCTGGCCAGCCTGAACAACGGCTACATCCTGGACGGCGAGCAGGCCTCCCTCCAGGACACCAACGACCACTTCCTCGCCAACATGCAGCGCAACGGCTCCTACTCGGTCGTGCCGCGCATCCCCGGCGGGGAGATCACCCCGGACAAGCTGATCGTGATCGGCGAGGTCGCCCGCGACTTCGGCCTCTACACGAAGATCACCGGCGGCCAGCGGATCGACCTCTTCGGCGCCCGGGTGGACCAGCTCCCGGCGATCTGGACCCGCCTGGTGGACGCGGGCTTCGAGTCGGGGCACGCCTACGGCAAGTCGCTGCGCACGGTGAAGTCCTGTGTGGGGCAGACCTGGTGCCGGTACGGCGTCCAGGACTCGGTGAAGATGGCGATCCAGCTGGAGCTGCGCTACCGGGGCCTGCGCGCCCCGCACAAGCTGAAGTCGGCGGTCTCGGGCTGCGCCCGCGAGTGCGCGGAGGCCCAGTCGAAGGACTTCGGGATCATCGCGACGGCCAACGGCTGGAACCTGTACGTCGGCGGGAACGGCGGCGCGACCCCGCGCCACGCGGACCTGCTCGCGCAGGACCTGTCGGACGCCGAACTCGTGCGCCTGATCGACCGCTTCCTGATGTTCTACATCCGGACGGCGGACCGTCTTGAGCGGACGTCGACGTGGCTGGAGCGCCTGCAGGGCGGGCTCGACCACCTCAAGGACGTGGTGGTGCACGACTCGCTCGGGCTCTGCGACGAGCTGGAGGCACTGATGGCCGCGCACGTCGACGACTACCAGGACGAGTGGGCGCAGACCCTGGACGACCCGGAGCGGCTGCGGCGCTTCGTGTCCTTCGTGAACGCGCCGGACGCGCCGGACCCCTCGGTCCGGTTCGTGCCGGAGCGCGACCAGATCAAGCCGGACCTCACGATCCTGACGCTCGGCAGGACGAACAGCACGCTGGAAGGGGCTTCCCGATGACGACGACTCTCAGCTCTCCCCCCACGACGAAGACACTCGAGATCCGCTCCTCCGACGACTCCTGGGTGCCGGTCTGCGAGGAGTCCCGGCTGACGCCGGGGCGCGGTGTGGCGGCCCTGCTGCCGGACGGCCGGCAGGTGGCGGTCTTCCGCGACCGGTCGGGGCGGCTGTACGCGATCGACAACCGTGACCCGTTCACGGGGGCGCAGGTGCTGTCCCGGGGACTCGTCGGCTCGGCGGACGGGCGGCCGTTCGTGGCCTCGCCGCTCCTGAAGCAGCGCTTCGATCTGGAGACGGGGCGGTGCCTGGACGACGACGAGGTCGCGGTGGCGGTCTATCCCGTACGCGGCAAGTGACTTGACCGTTCGTTCCAGATAGTCGTACGGTCCTCTCGTGGCCAGGACCAAGGAATTCGATCCCGACGCCGCGCTCGACGCAGCCCTCGGGCTGTTCTGGGCGCGGGGCTACGAGGCGACGACCCTGTCGGACCTCGTGGAGCACCTCGGCATCGGCCGGGCCAGCCTCTACGCGACCTTCGGGAACAAGCACGACCTGTACCTGAAGGCGATGGACCGCTACCTGGAGACGCGCGACCCGGCAATGGTCGAGGAACTGTCGGCGCCGGGCCCGGCCCTGCCGGCCGTCCGCGGGCTCGTCCGCCGCTTCGCCGCCCAGGCGTCGGCGGACGGGGAACGCCTGAACGGCTGCTTCGTCACCAACGCGGCGGCGGAACTGGGGCCGCGTGACACCACCGTCGCCCGCCGGGTCGAGCTGAGCTGGGAGCTGATCGAGACGCTCCTGTACGCGGCGCTCACCCGGGCCCGCGCCGGGGGCGAGCTCCCGGCCGACCGGGACCCACGCGCCCTGGCGCGGATGCTGCTCGTCCTGATGCAGGGCATCCGGGTGGTCGGCAAGGTGTCGAGCGATCCGGCCCGGGTGCGGGACGCGACGGAACAGGCGCTGAGCCTGCTGGACTGAACGGACACCGGCTTTCTCCGCCGAGGAGCGGGCGCCCCCGTGGGCGCCCTTTTCTTCGGCCCTCATATTGGAACGTACGGTCAAATACGGCACTGCTCGGGGGACGGATCCATGCACACGGCACAGGCGCGCGAGCACGACAGGACAACGGTCCACGACCGTGCCCGCACCCGCGGCGGGTTCGTCCTCCTCGGCGGCGTGCAGATGACGCTCATCTTCACGCTCGCCTCCCTCGCCGTCCCCCTCCCCCGCATCGGCGCCGAGTTCCGGCTCGACCGCGCCGACCTGATCCTGCTGAGCGCCGCCTACGGGCTGACCTTCGCCGGGCTGCTCCTGCTCGGCGGCCGGCTCGCCGACCGGTTCGGCGGACGCCGGGCCCTCACCGCCGGACTCGTGCTCTTCGGCGCCGCCTCCGCCCTCGCGCCGCTCGCCCCCGGGTACGAGGCGCTGCTCGCCGCCCGCTTCGCGCAGGGCGTCGGAGCGGCGCTCGTCGCCCCGGCCGCGATGACCGTCCTCCGGGCGCTGTTCCCCGCACCGGTCGCGTACGGCAGGGCGATGGCCACCTGGGGCGGGCTCTCCGTGCTCGGCGCGACCGCGGGGAACCTGCTCTCCGGGGTGATCGCGGCCGCCACCTCCTGGCGCGGCGCCTTCGCCGTACCGGTCGCCGTGACCCTCGCCGCGCTGCTCCTCGCGCCCCGGCTGCTGCCCACGACACCACCCCGGCTGCCGACCGCGACCCCGCCCGGGCCGCAGCCCGCGAGCCCGCCCGGGCCGCGCCGTGCCCTGGACCTGCCCGGCGCGCTGCTCGCGACCGCCGGGATCACGCTCGCCAGCTTCGGACTCGTCCTCACCGACGCCCACGCCTGGGGCTCGGCCCCGGTCCTCGTCCCGCTGCTCGCCGGCCTTGCGCTCCTCGCCGCCTTCGCGGCCGTGGAGCGGCGGACGGCCGACCCTCTCCTGCCGCCGGACTTCCTGCGCGACGGCCGCCGCGCCCTCGGCCTCGCGGCGATCGGGCTCACGGCGGCCGGCACGGCCACGGTCTTCGTGCTCCTGTCGCTCGCCCTCCAGGAGGGGCGCGGCTGGTCCCCGCTGCTCACCTCGGCCGCCTTCGTCCCCTTCGCGGTCGCGCTGCTCGGCTCGGGCCGGCTCGCGGGTGCGCTGATCGGGCGGTACGGCCCAGGGCGGGTGACCGGGGCCGGGCTCGGCACGGCCGCCGCCGGGCTCGGCCTGCTCGCCGCGACCGGCTTCGACGGCTCCGTCCCGTACGCGTACGGGCTGCTGCCCGGCCTCGTGCTGCTGCCGGCCGGCTGCGCGCTGTCCTTCGCGGGCGCCGCCGTCCTCGCCGTCGAGGGCGTCCCCGCGGACCGCGCGGGGCTCGCGGGCGGCGTCCTGAACACGGCGATGGAGCTCGGGCCGACCGTGCTCTTCGCCGCACTGCTCACCCTCGGCGGCGACGCGGTGTCGCTGGCGGCCGCGGCCGCCCTGTTCACCGCTCTCGCCGCCGTCACGATCCGCGTCAGGTAAACACATCTCCAAGGGAGTCTCATGATGTCCGCACGCTTCACCGACCGCACCGCCCTCGTCACCGGCGGCGGCTCAGGCCTCGGCCGGGCCATCGCGCTCGCCTTCGCCGCCGAGGGCGCGAAGGTCGTCGTCGCCGGCCGTACCGCAGGGCCCCTCGAAGAGACGGTCGCCCTGATCGAGGCCGCCGGAGGCACCGCGGCCGCGGTCACGGCCGACGTGTCCGGCGCCGAGTCCACGCGGGAGCTGGTCCGGCGCACGGTCGAGCTCTTCGGGGGTCTCGACGTCGCCGTCAACAACGCCGGCGTCTTCCGGGGCGGCCACAGCGCGGCCGACTTCCCCCTGGAGGACTGGCAGACGCTGCTCGACATCAACGTGACGGGGGTGCTGCACGCCCTGCAGGCCGAGGTGGCGCACATGCGGGCGCACGGCGGCGGGGCGATCGTGAACATCTCGTCCAACCTGGGCCCGCACGTCCGGATCCCCGGGGTCTTCGGCTACCAGGTCTCGAAGGCGGCCGTCTCGGCCCTCACCAGGGCCGCTGCCCTGGACCACATCGCCGACGGCGTCCGGATCAACGCGGTCAGCCCCGGCGCCTCCGAGTCCACGATGTCGCTGCTGCCCGGCGAGACCGAGGCGGAGCGGGCGGTCCGGATGAAGGAGCAGTCGCCGCTCGGCCGGATCTCGTCGGCCGACGAGATCGCGGCGGCCGTGCTGTATCTGGCCTCCGACGCGGCGGGCTCCGCCGTCGGCACCGACCTGGTGATCGACGGCGGGGTCTCCGCCTGACGTACGCCGGGGCCCGGGGGTCCGTGCGGGGTTCAGCCCTGGGTGGCCGCCGGGTCCATCCAGAAGACCTCCCAGTGGTGGCCGTCCAGGTCCGCGAAGGAGCGGCCGTACATGAAGCCCATGTCCATCGGCTCCTTCGCCGGGCTGCCGCCGGCGGCGAGGGCCGCGTCGGCCAGCTCGTCGGCCTTCGCGCGGCTCTCCGCGCTCAGGGTGATGAGCACCTCGGTGGCCTTCGTGGCGTCGGAGATGTCCTTGCCCGGGGCGGTGAAGCTCCTGAACTTCTCCTCGGTGAGCAGCATCGCGAAGATCGTGTCGCTGATGACCACACAGGCGGCGGTCTCGTCGCTGAACTGCGGGTTGATGGAGTAGCCGAGCTTCTCGTAGAACGCCTTGCTGGCGTCGAGGTCCTTCACGGGCAGGTTCACGAAGATCATCTGCGGGGCCATGGTGTTCTCTCTCTTCCTTCGGTCCGGCCCGCTCGCTGCGTTCCGGCGCGTTCAAGAGGTAGGACGGGCGTCCTGCCCGGAACTCATCGCTCTCCGGAAGATTCTTCGAAGAATTCTCCGCTCAGGCCACCGAGCGGAGCCGTAGTGCCGCCAAGGGGACGAATCCCCCGCTCCCGCCGCCGGTCTCCGGCGCGGGCCCGGCGAGCCGCCGCAGCATCGCGAGGGCGATCCGCTCGCCCTGCGCCTTGGCACGCTCGGCCCGCGGCCCGGTGTGGAGGCCGTCCACGGTCGCGCGCCAGAGCTGCACCCAGCGCCCGAAGTGGGCGGCGGTGAGGGGCTCGGCGGAGTGGAGGGCGGCGTGCGGGGCGAAGGCGTCGCGCCCGTAGGTGGCGGTACGCAAGAGGGCGCGCTCCCAGAAGTCGGTGATCCGCGGGAGGTGGGCCTCCAGGTCGGTGCCGGCGATCCCGGTGAAGAAGGGCCCGATGAGCGGGTCGGAGAAGGCCGCGCCGTAGAAGCGGCGCAGCAGGACGTCGAGGTCGTCGCGGTCGCGGATGTCCCGGGTGGCGGCAGGCATGCCTCCAGTGTCCCCGGAGGCCCCCGCCCGCCCAAGTGGCGAAGGTCCTCCGGGTCGCCGGAGGGGCCTCAGACCGTCCAGCGGTGGACGGTGTCCGTCGTGGCGTCGTACGTGAGCCAGCTGCCGTCGCCGAGGGGGCGGACCGGACCGTCGACCGCGCCCCCGGGGTAGCGGACGTGCCCGCGTATCTCCAGGGTGCGGGCCGCGAGGAGCCAGGTGGTCTGTTCCTCGGGGGCGGCGGCGTACCCGACGTCGCTGGTGGCCAGGACGGTGTCGCCGTCGAGGAAACCGCAGGAGTGGTCCCACCGCAGTTCGTCGTTCTCCGCGAGGACCGTGCCGTCGAGGGCGTGCTGCTGGAGGTCGTTGCCGTTGTGCTCCAGGGTCAGGAATCCGGGGTGGTCCGGGTGGACGTCGTACAGGATGCGGTCGAGGCCGTCGTTCAGCTCGTCGTGGACGATCAGTTCCCCTCCGTCCCGGCGCCCCCAGTACACGAGGACGCCGTCCTGTCCCATGCCGACGCAGAGGCCCATGTGCACGCCGTCGGGGTGGCTGAGGTGCCAGGAGCCGGAGGCCACGCTGTCCGGCAGCGGGAGCCGGGCCAGCTCGCGGCCGTCCCGGGCGTCGAGGACGACCCAGCCCTCCTCGTAGTCGTCCGGGTCGTCGCCCGCCTCCAGGACGACATGGGCCCACACGAACCGTCCGTCGTCGGACACCCGGCAGGAACCGGACTCGATCCCTCCGCATATCTGCAGCTCGTCGCCGGTGTGCGGGTGGCCGACCCGCTGGTCCCAGCAGGCGTGCCCGTACGTCCACCGGGTCGCGCCGCCGGCGTCCACGGCGCGCACCGACCTCTGTCCGGAGAAGGCGGCGAAGGTGCCGTCCGGGGCCACCGAGTGGGCTCCCCCGCCCCAGCCCGGCCACGGCAGCGGGAAGACGGCGCCCGGCGCCCTGTCACCGGCGAACAGGGCCCCGAGGTCGTGGACCTCCAGATCGGCCCCGTGCAGGAACAGGGCCCTGCTACGACCGGCCCCCCGGCGCTCGAAAGGCATGCCGTGGACCAGTTCGCGCGCTCCCGGGAGCGCGACCGAATCGAGCAGGCGTGCGTCGACATTCATGGCGGGAACCTAGCGCCCCGCCCCGACACCGACGCCTCTGGGGACCCGGTTCCGACGCTCCTCGCCTTCCGGTTCCGACGCTCCTCGCGCCGCCGGTTCCCACGCTCCTCGCATCCCCGGTTCCCAAGCTCCGGGCGCCCGCCGCTTCCCCTTCACCGCTTGTTGATGCACAGTCAATTCGGTACTCCTAAGTTCCGGAAGCGCGCGACCCCGCCGCCGACCGGCCTGGCGGGGCGGTTCACCACCCTTCTCAGGAGTGAGACGTGGAGCGACGCAGTTTCCTGCGTGGAGCGGTCATCGGCACGTCGGCGGCGGCCTTCGGCGGCACCCTGATGCACGGCGCCGCCTACGCGGCCCCCGCCCAGCCGGGCGCGGGCCCGTACGGGGCGCTCGGCGCCGCGAACGCCAACGGCATCCAGCTGCCCGCCGGGTTCACCAGCCGGATCATCGCCCGGTCCGGCCAGACCGTGGCCGGCACCTCGTACACCTGGCACAACGCCCCCGACGGCGGCGCCTGCTTCGCCGACGGAACCGGCTGGATCTACGTCTCCAACTCGGAGATCTCCAGCACCGGCGGCGCGAGCGCGGTGAAGTTCAACTCCTCGGGCACCGTCACCTCGGCGTACCGCATCCTCTCCAACACCAACCGCAACTGCGCGGGCGGCGCCACCCCGTGGAACACCTGGCTGTCCTGCGAGGAGGTCGACACGGGCTACGTCTACGAGACCGACCCGTGGGGTGTGAACGCCGCCGTGCGCCGGCCCGCGATGGGCCGCTTCAACCACGAGGCGACGGCCGCCGACCCGGTCCGCCGGGTGATCTACCTGACCGAGGACAAGTCCGACGGCTGCCTCTACCGCTTCGTGCCGTCCACCTGGGGCAACCTCTCCGCCGGCACCCTCCAGGTCCTGGTGGCCGGGACCGCCACCTCCGGCTCGTTCACCTGGCAGAACGTGCCGGACGTGGACGGCTCCCCCACCGCCACCCGCTACCAGGTCTCGGCCGCCAAGAAGTTCAACGGCGGCGAGGGCTGCCACTACGCCAACGACACCGTCTGGTTCACCACCAAGGGCGACAACCGGCTGTGGCAGCTCAACCTGGCGAACAGCACCTACGAGCTGGCCTACGACGACTCGCTGGTCTCCGGCGGCGGCGCCCCGCTGACCGGCGTCGACAACGTCACCGGCTCCTCCTCCGGTGACCTCTTCGTCGCCGAGGACGGCGGCAACATGGAGATCTGCGTCATCACCCCGGACGACGTCGTGGCGCCCTTCCTGCGGATCACCGGCCAGTCCTCCTCCGAGATCTGCGGCCCCGCCTTCTCCCCCGACGGCAAGCGGCTGTACTTCTCCAGCCAGCGGGGCACGTCCGGCAGCTCCTCCGGCGGCATCACCTACGAGGTGACCGGCCCGTTCCGCGCGTAGCTCCGCGCGTAGCACCCCGGTTCCACCGTCCGTTGGGCGCCGCCGAGCAGGGCGGCGCCCAACGGCGTCAGGGTGTGCAGGACCGCGTTGCCGTGGCGGAGGGTCGCGATGAGCCCGGCCTCGCGCAGCACGCCCGCGTGCTGGCTCGCCGAGGCGAGCGACACCCCGGCCCTGCGGGCCAGCTCGCTGGTCGTCCCGCCGTCGCCGATCGCGTGCAGGACGGCCGAGCGGGTCTGGCCGACCAGCTTGGCGAGCGAGGAGCCGCCCGGCGCGCGGACGGTCGGCGCCTCCCCGTGCGTGACGGGATAGACGAGGACGGGCGGCAGCGCGGGATCGCGCAGCACCACCGGGGTCCCCCGGCAGAAGTACGACGGCTGCAGCAGCAGCCCACGCCCGTCGAGGTGGACGTCCCGGTCGACCGGGTAGTCGGCCTCCAGGACGGGCGCGCGCCAGCGCAGCATCGGCGGCAGCGAGGCGAGCAGTTCGTCGGCGCCGCCGTCCAGGAGGGCGCGCCCGCGCCGGGCACGGTCGGCCTCGACCCGGGCCCGGATGTGCGGCCAGTACGGCTCGACGGCCGCCCGGTGATAGCTCCGCAGGGCCCCCACGAGCCGGTCGAAGGGCTCCGCGCCGCCGTCGGCGAGGGCACGGAGCGAGTGCGGTACGGTCCGGGCCCCCGAGCGGTCCGCGGCGAGCAGCGACAGCTCGGCGCGCAGCCGTCCGGGGTCGGTCGCACGGATCGCCTGGAGGCCTTCGTCGAGCCCCTGGACGCCCTCGGCCGGCGTCAGGAAGTCGGGAAAATACCCGCGGCTCGGAACGAGCGCGGCGAGGAGGCGGGTCTCACCGCCGAGCCGCATCCGGGCTTCGGAGCGCCATTCTCCGAAGACGACATGGCCGCGCCGGTCTCTTAAACGGTGAAAGCTCAGAATCGTTTCCCACAGAACATCCGGCCGGGCGGCCGTACGCACCCCCGCCAAGTCGTTTCCTGTGAAATGAATCCGCAGCATGAACGTCCCCACCTGTGCACTCGCAACCGCCCCCGACGACGAGTATGCACAGCATCACTGCACGTTACCAGGGTGTTTCAGCCACAGTTGAAAAGCATCGCGGCGATCGGCCCGGAACCGAAAAGCTGTACGGGTCGGGCAGGAAACCTTCAGGACCGAGGTGACGTGGTGAAGACCGTGGGGGGCTTTGCCCGTCCGGCGGCGGTCGGCGAGGGTTGCGGCTCACCTGCCCGACATCGGTAAAGGGCGCGGCCTCCGGGTGGGGATCCGGGGGTCGCGCCCGCTCCGTTCTTTGCGGCGCGTAAACGGAAAAGTTCAACGGCCAATAATTCAATCGGCCGTAATTGAACACGAACTCACATCTGGCCGACGATCACGCGAATGAGCGGCCGCGTTCAGGGTGAAAAACGACGGGACGGACACCTCCGCACAAAGGTGTCCGTCCCGTCTCCTGTGAATCCGGAGCCGCCGCCCGCCGGTGAGGGTGGAAAGCTGACCGGCGGCGGCCCCGGGGGTTCCGGTGAATCCGCTGCTGAACGGGGGTTCAGCAGGATCCGGCGGCCGTACCTGGATCCCGGTTCAGGAGGGCCCGACCGCCACTCCTGAACCGGGGGTCAGCAGGGCTCAGCGGCTGTCGCTGCCCTTGGACTCGGCGGCCGCGCGGCCCGCCTCGAGCCGCGCCACCGGGATCCGGAAGGGCGAGCAGGAGACGTAGTCGAGACCGACCTCGTGGAAGAAGTGCACCGACTCCGGGTCGCCGCCGTGCTCGCCGCAGACACCGAGCTTGATGTCGGGGCGGGTGGCCCGGCCGGCCTGGACGGCGCTGCGCACGAGCGCGCCGACACCGTCCTTGTCGATGGTCTCGAAGGGGCTGACGCCGAAGATGCCCTTCTCCAGGTACGCGGTGAAGAACGAGGCCTCCACGTCGTCGCGGGAGAAGCCCCACACCGTCTGCGTCAGGTCGTTGGTGCCGAAGGAGAAGAACTCCGCGGCCTCGGCGATCTGACCGGCGGTCACGGCGGCGCGCGGCAGCTCGATCATGGTCCCGAGCGCGAGCCTGAGCTCGACGCCGGTGCGGGCCTGGACCTCGGCGATGACCGTCTCGGCCTCCTCGCGGACGATCTCCAGCTCCTGGACGGTGCCGACGAGCGGGATCATGATCTCGACGCGCGGGTCGCCCTTGGCGTCGATGCGCTGGGCCGCGGCCTCGGCGATCGCCCGGACCTGCATGGTGAACAGGCCGGGGATGACCAGGCCGAGGCGGACGCCGCGCAGACCCAGCATCGGGTTCTGCTCGTGCAGCCGGTGCACGGCCTGGAGCAGGCGCAGGTCGTTCTCGTGCGGCTCCTTGCGGGACTCCGCGAGGGCGACGCGCACCGACAGCTCGGTGATGTCGGGCAGGAACTCGTGCAGCGGCGGGTCGAGCAGCCGGACCGTGACGGGCAGCCCGTCCATGGCCTCGAAGAGCTCGACGAAGTCCGTCTGCTGGAGCGGCAGCAGGGCTTCGAGGGCCTGGTCGCGCTCGGCGTCCGTGTCCGCGAGGATCAGCCGCTCGACGTACTGGCGGCGCTCGCCGAGGAACATGTGCTCGGTGCGGCACAGGCCGATGCCCTGGGCTCCGAAGCGGCGGGCGCGCAGCGCGTCCTCGGCGTTGTCGGCGTTGGCTCGGACCCGGAGGCGGCGGACGCGGTCCGCGTAGGCCATGATCCGGTGGACGGCGGCGACGAGCTCGTCGGCGTCGTCGGCGCCGGCGTGCATCCGGCCCTCGAAGTACTCGACGACCGGGGACGGTACGACGGGTACCTCACCGAGGTAGACCTTGCCGGTGGAGCCGTCGATGGAGACGACGTCGCCCTCCTCGACGACCTGGCCGTCGGAGGTGGTCATCCGGCGGCGCTTGGTGTCGACCTCCAGCTCCTCGGCCCCGCAGACACAGGTCTTGCCCATGCCGCGCGCGACGACGGCGGCGTGCGAGGTCTTGCCGCCGCGGGAGGTGAGGATGCCCTCGGCGGCGATCATGCCGTCCAGGTCGTCCGGGTTGGTCTCGCGGCGGATCAGGATGACCTTCTCGCCGGACCGGGACCACTTGACGGCGGTGTACGAGTCGAAGACGGCCTTGCCGACGGCCGCGCCCGGGGAGGCGGCGATGCCGCGCCCGATCTGGTCGACCTTCGCGTCCTCGTCGAACTTCGGGAACATCAGCTGGGCGAGCTGGGCGCCGGTGACGCGCTGGAGCGCCTCGGCCTCGTCGATCAGGCCCTGGTCCACGAGCTGGGTCGCGATGCGGAAGGCGGCACCGGCGGTGCGCTTGCCGACGCGCGTCTGGAGCATCCAGAGCTGACCGCGCTCGATGGTGAACTCGATGTCGCAGAGGTCCTTGTAGTGGGTCTCAAGGGTCTCCATGATGTGCATCAGCTGGTCGTACGACGTCTTGTCGATCGACTCGAGGTCGGCCAGCGGCACGGTGTTGCGGATACCGGCGACGACGTCCTCGCCCTGCGCGTTCTGCAGGTAGTCGCCGTAGACGCCCTGGTGGCCGGAGGCGGGGTCGCGGGTGAAGGCGACACCGGTGCCGGAGTCCGGGCCGAGGTTGCCGAAGACCATCGAGCAGACGTTGACGGCGGTGCCGAGGTCACCCGGGATGCGCTCCTGGCGGCGGTACAGCTTGGCGCGGTCCGTGTTCCAGGAGTTGAAGACGGCCTCGATGGCGAGGTCCATCTGCTCGCGCGGGTCCTGCGGGAAGTCGCGGCCGGTCTGGGCCTTGACGATCTTCTTGAAGTGCTTGACGACCTTCTTCAGGTCGGCGGCGTCCAGGTCGGTGTCGCTGGCGACCTTCTTCGCGGCCTTGGCCTCGTCGAGGGCCTCCTCGAAGAGCTCGCCGTCGACGCCGAGGACGGTCTTGCCGAACATCTGGATGAGCCGGCGGTACGAGTCCCACGCGAAGCGCTCGTTGTCGGCCTGGCGGGCGAGGCCCACGACGGACTCGTCGGAGAGGCCGATGTTGAGGACCGTGTCCATCATGCCCGGCATGGAGAACTTGGCTCCGGAGCGGACCGACACCAGCAGCGGGTCGTCGGCCTGGCCGAGCTTCTTGCCCATCTTCTGCTCGAGGGCGTCGAGGTGGGCGGACACCTCGTCGCGGAGCGCGACAGGCTCCGAACCGCTCTCGAGGTAGACCTTGCACGCCTCGGTGGTGATCGTGAAGCCGGGGGGGACCGGGAGACCGAGGTTGGTCATCTCGGCCAGGTTCGCGCCCTTGCCACCGAGCAGGTCCTTCAGGTCCCTGTTGCCCTCGGTGAAGTCGTACACGAACTTCTGATCATTGTTTTCCGACACGGGTCCCGACTCCTCGATGACTCGGTTGGCTGCCCTGACGGCGAGGAACATACCCAGATCGAAGGCTTCTGGGGAGGTACGCCTAGCGGACACCCGGTCTTAACCACCCGTCCGCCAGCGCTTCGAAAGTTACCGAGCGGCAGCTTCCGCTTTCACGGCCCGAAGGCTCCTTGACCCAAACCAGTATTTCATCGCTCACCTGAGCGCGCATTCGTGCATCTGCGTTCAAGTCTTGAACGCAAAAGGGGTGGCACCCAGTGCCACCCCTTCAGGCGGTGCAGTCGACCGTAACCTGCTCATGTGAGCGGCACCCCCCTCAGGGGTGGCGAGGATCACTCCCCCGGAATGCCCTCATCTCAGCCGCCGGACGTGTCCAGCTCGGCGTCCTCACTCACGCCCGCGCAGTCGTAGGGGTCCTTCAACCAGCCGTCCGGCAGGACGACTCGGTTGTTTCCGGACGTACGGCCCCGGGGACCGTCCGCACCCACCGGCCACGGCTGGTCCAGGTCCAGCTCGCTCAACTGAGCGCGCAGTTCGTCCAGGGACGAGGTGATCGCCAGCTTCTTACGCATCTCGGAACCCACCGAGAAGCCCTTCAGGTACCAGGCGACATGCTTGCGGAAGTCGATGACACCGCGTGCCTCGTCGCCCAGCCACTCGCCGAGCAGCCGCGCGTGCCGCACCATCGCGTCCGCGACCTCGCGGAGCCCCGGCTGCGCGTACGTACCCGTGCCCTCGAAGGCCGCCACGAGGTCCGAGAAGAGCCACGGCCGGCCCAGGCAGCCGCGCCCGACGACCACGCCGTCGCAGCCGGTCTCGCTCATCATCCGCAGGGCGTCGTCGGCCGACCAGATGTCGCCGTTGCCGAGGACCGGGATCTCGGGCACGTGCTCCTTGAGGCGCGCGATGGCGTCCCAGTCGGCGGTGCCCCCGTAGTGCTGGGCGGCGGTCCTCCCGTGCAGGGCGATCGCCGTGACGCCCTCCTCCACCGCGATCCGGCCCGCGTCGAGGTACGTGATGTGGTCGTCGTCGATGCCCTTGCGCATCTTCATCGTGACCGGCAGGTCGCCCGCGCCCGTCACGGCCTCGTGCAGGATCGCGCGCAGCAGCGGCCGCTTGTAGGGCAGGGCCGAGCCGCCGCCCTTCCGGGTCACCTTGGGGACGGGGCAGCCGAAGTTCAGGTCGATGTGATCGGCCAGGTCCTCCTCGACGATCATCCGCACGGCCTTGCCCACCGTCACGGGGTCGACCCCGTACAGCTGGATCGAGCGCGGCTGCTCCGTCGCGTCGAAGCGGATCAGCTGCATCGTCTTCTCGTTGCGCTCGACCAGGGCGCGCGTCGTGATCATCTCGCTCACGAACAGCCCCTTGCCGCCGGAGAACTCGCGGCAGAGGGTACGGAAGGGGGCGTTGGTGATGCCGGCCATGGGGGCGAGCACCACCGGCGGCTGCACGATGTGCGGCCCGATGGCGAGAGGGGTGAACGCGGTCATGCGTCCCATTGTCCCGCACCGCGGCGGCCTTCCGTCAGCCGTACCGTCCGCGCATGGCCGAGCTCACAGCCGGGCCCCTCACAGCCGGGGCCGTCACAGCCGTGCCCCCGCCCGCTCGCGGACCACGATGCCGAGGAGCCGCTCGACACCGGCCCTCGTCTCGTCGTCGAGCGGGACGTAGGTGACGAGGTGCGGCCCGGGGGTCGGGCCGAGCCAGAGGTTGGTGTGCTCGAACCTGAGCAGGCCCACGTGGGCGTTGCGGACGACCTTGGTGCGCCCGCCGGGGGCGACCACGTCGTGCCGGGCCCAGATCTCCCGGAACTCCGGCGACGCCTCTTCGAGCCGCCGCACCAGCGCCTTCCAGGCGGGCTCCGCCAGGTGCTCGGCCATGGAGGCCCTGAGCTTCCCCGCGAGCAGCGGCAGCAGCTCCGGCAGATCGGTGGCCGCCGTCCGGAAGTCGTCGTTCGTGAAGGCCAGCCAGAGGGAGTTGCGGTCCTCGCGGGGCAGGGCGTCCAGGTCGCAGAAGAGCCGCCCGAAGGTCCGGTTGTGGGCGAGGAAGTCGAAGCGACTGTTCTGGACGGCGGCGGGGACGGGTTCCAGCTGCTCCAGGAGCGCCCGGAGGGCCGGGGTCACGGCCGGGGAGACGGCGCCGGGGTGCGGGTCGGCCTGGCCCGCGAGGGCGAAGAGGTGACTCCGCTCGGTCGGGTCGAGGAGCAGGGCGTCGGCGAGGGCGTCGAGGACCTGCGGGGAGACCTGGATGTCCCGGGCCTGTTCGAGCCAGGTGTACCAGGTGACGCCGACGGCGGAGAGCTGGGCGACCTCCTCGCGGCGCAGTCCGGGGGTGCGGCGGCGGCGCCCCCGCGGCAGGCCGACCTGTTCGGGCGTGATGCGCTCGCGGCGGCTGCGCAGGAAGGCGGCGAGCTCGCGCCGCCGGGTGCCGGGGGCGGCCGTCGTCATCGTCGTCACGTCTCCAGGGTGCCGGGGCCTTCAGCCCGTTGCCAGGTGGTGCTTGTACCAGGATAGAGACACTCTGGTACCAGGCTGAGCGGCGTCGGATGGTCGGGGGGTGACCACGACTCCGACTCCCGCACCGCTTTCTCCGGCCGGTACGAAAGGCCCCGCGGACACCACAACCCCCACCGGCCCCACAGGCCCCGCACTCGGCCGGCTCGGTCTGTTCACCGTGCTCCTGGGCGCCTCGCTCCCCCTGATCGACTTCTCCGTCGTCAACGTCGCCCTGCCGTCCATCGGCCACGACCTCGCCGCGAGACCGGCCCTGCTCGAACTCGTCGTCGCCGGGTACGGCCTGTCGTACGCCGTCCTTCTCGTCCTCGGCGGGCGCCTGGGCGACCTCTTCGGCCGCCGCAGGCTCTTCCTCGCCGGCATGGCGGCCTTCGGCCTGACCTCCCTGGCCTGTGGCCTCGCGCCCGGCGCCTGGACGCTGGTCGGGGCGCGGGTGGCCCAGGGCGCGGCTGCGGCCCTGATGCTGCCGCAGGTCCTCGCGACCATCCACTCCTCGACGGCGGGCCCGCGGCGGGCGAGGGCGCTCAGCCTGTACGGGGCGACCGTGGGCCTCTCGATGATGGTGGGCCAGATCCTGGGCGGGCTGCTCGTCGCCGCCGACGTCGCGGGCTCCGGCTGGCGGGCGGTGTTCCTGGTGAACGTGCCGGTGACGGTGGCGGGCCTGCTCCTCGCCCTGCGTACCGTCCCGGAGACCCGGTCCGAGCGCCCGGCGCCGGTGGACGTGCCGGGCACGCTGCTGCTCGGCGTCGCGCTGCTCACCCTGCTCGCCCCGCTGACGGAGGGCAGGGCGGCCGGCTGGCCGCTGTGGACCTGGATCGCCCTGGCCGTGTTCCCGGTCGCTGTGTGGGCGTTCTGGCGGGTGGAGCTGCGGGCGGACCGCGCGGGGCGCACTCCCCTGGTCCCGCCGAGCCTGCTCGGCCTGGTCCCGCTGCGGCGCGGGCTCGTGCTGATCCTGCCGCTCTCGATGGGCTTCGGCGGCTTCGTGTTCGTGATCGCGGTGGCGCTCCAGCAGGGCCTGGGGCTCGGCGCGGTGGTCTCGGGCCTGGCGCTCGCCCCGATGGCGGTGGCCTTCTTCGCGGCCTCGCTCGCGGGTCCCCGGCTCGTACGGCGCTGGGGCACGCGGGTGGTGACGGCGGGCGGCCTGGTCCAGGCCCTGGGCATCGGGCTGCTCGCCCTGACGGTCCGGCGCGCCTGGCCGGACCTCTCGGTCTGGCTGTTGCTGCCGGGGATGGCCGTCGCGGGCCTGGGGCAGGGTCTCCAGCTGCCGGTCCTGTTCCGGGTGGTGCTCTCCGAGGTCCCGCCGGAGCGGTCGGGCGTGGGCAGCGGTGTCATGGTGACGACCCAGCAGTCCGCCCTGGCCCTGGGCGTCGCGACGCTCGGCTCGCTGTTCCTGGGTCTGGCCCCGTCCGCAGGCTCCGGCACGGCCCTGACGGTGACGCTCCTGGTCCAGCTGGCGCTCGTCCTGCTCACGGCGGCGCTGTCGCTGCGGCTGCCGAGGACGGTGGGGTAAAGGACGGTGGGGTAGCGGACACGACAGAGGGCCCGGGGCGGCGCGCGCCCCGGGCCCTTCGTCGTACAGGTGAGGCTACTTCTGACCGGCCTCACCGGTCTCGGCGCCTGCGGCGCTCTCAGCGCTCTCGCTGTTCTCGGTGCCCTGGGCGCGTTCGCGCATCTTCTTCAGGAGCTCCTGCTTCTGCTCGTCGGCCGTCCGACGGGCGGCGCCCGCGCTCTGGACGCCGCCGTGCTGTTCGTCGCGGGACAGCTTCTTGCGCTGTCCGCCGACGCCGAGGAGGTTGTTGCGCTTGGCCATGGGGGTTCTCCCGTGCAGTGAGGTGGGCGGTGGTCGAGCTCGATCAGCTGGGCTGGGCGCTCACTCGTAGATCTGGAAGAACGAAGACATGCCGGTGACGGTACCCCGGCCGCGAACCGCCCAGCACCACATTTCCCGGCCACCCGCCTCTCCCCACCCCTCACGGAATGACAAATATTGAAATCTGTCATCGGTCATGTCACTCTTGATGCATGACTACCACCCAGACCGTCCCCACCCGCCCCCTGGGCACCACCGGCCCCCGCGTCTCCGCCCTCGGTCTCGGCTGCATGGGCATGTCCGCGCTGTACGGCGAGAGCGACCGCGCCGAGTCGATCGCGACCCTCCACGCCGCCCTGGAAGCGGGCGTCACCCTGCTCGACACGGGCGACTTCTACGGGATGGGCCACAACGAACTCCTGATCGCCGAGGCGCTCCGTACCGCCCCCGCCGCCGCCCGCGAACAGGCGCTGACCAGCGTCAAGTTCGGTGCGCTTCGCACGGTCGAGGGCGGGTTCACCGGCTACGACGGCCGCCCGGCCGCCGTGAAGAACTTCGCGGCGTACTCGCTCCAGCGGCTCGGCACCGACCACATCGACATCTACCGGATCGCCCGCGTCGACCCCGACGTGCCGATCGAGGAGACCGTCGGCGCCATCGCCGAGCTGGTCGAGGCGGGCCACGTACGGCACATCGGTCTCTCCGAGGTCGGCGCGGACACCCTGCGCCGGGCGGCGGCCGTGGCCCCGATCGCGGACCTCCAGATCGAGTACTCGCTGATCTCCCGGTCGATCGAGGAGAAGATCCTCCCGGCCGCGCGCGAGCTGGGCATCGGGATCACGGCGTACGGAGTCCTGTCCCGCGGCCTGATCAGCGGCCACTTCACCCGGGACCGGGAGCTGGCGCCCGGCGACTTCCGGGGCATGAGCCCGCGCTTCCAGGGCGAGAACCTCCAGCGGAACCTGGACCTGGTGGAACGGCTGCGGGCGCTCGCCGACGCGAAGGGCGTCTCGGTCGCACAGACGGCCGTCGCCTGGGTCCTCGCGCAGGCGGGACGGTACGGCGTGGACATCGTCCCGCTGGTCGGCGCCCGGCGCCGGGACCGGCTCGCGGAGGCGCTCGGCGCCCTGGACGTCACGCTCGACGCCGCGGACCTGGCCGCGATCGAGGAGGCCGTCCCGGCCGGCGCGGCGGCCGGCGAGCGGTACCCGGCGGCGCAGATGGCACACCTGGACAGCGAGCACTGACCGGCCGCCACCGGGGCTCCACGGCTAACAAGTACTGTCATTCCATGGCCGCCACCGAGACCCTGACCGCAGAGCGCATCCTCGAAGCCACCGAGGAGGTGCTGCGGCGTTACGGCCCGGCGAAGGCGACCGTCGTGGACGTGGCCCGGGTGCTCGGCGTGAGCCACGGCAGCGTCTACCGCCACTTCCGCACGAAGGCGGCGCTGCGCGAGGCGGTCACCGAGCGGTGGCTGGAGCGGACGGTCGTGGAGCTCCGCCCGTACGTCGAGGACGGCGGGCCCGCCGACGAGCGGCTCACCGGCTGGCTGACCGCCCTCTTCGGCCTCAAGCGCCACAAGGCGGGCGGCGACCCGGAGCTGATGGCCACCTTCCAGGTCCTCATCGGCGAGAACAGCGCGGTGGTCGACCGGCACGTGGACCATCTCGTGGGCCAGATCGCCCGGATCGTCGAGGACGGGCACCGGGAGGGCGTGTTCGCCGCCCCGGAGCGGGACTTCGCGACGACGGCCCGCGCGGTCTTCGACGCCACGGACCGCTTCCACGACCCGGCGCACGCCGGCGACTGGTCCGCCCCGGACATCGGGGACGCGTTCGCGGCGGTCGTCTCCCTGGTGCAGCGCGCGCTGCGGCCCTGACCGCGTACGGGAAAGCCCCCGGCTCCGAAAGGAACCGGGGGCTTCGCCGTACGGACGAACGGACTCAGCGGACGAACAGACTCAGCAGCCGAGCAGGCGGCTGCCCAGGTAGCCCTGGATCTGGTCGAGGGAGACGCGCTCCTGCTTCATGGTGTCGCGCTCACGCACGGTCACCGCGTTGTCGTCGAGGGTGTCGAAGTCGACGGTGACGCAGAACGGGGTGCCGATCTCGTCCTGGCGACGGTAGCGGCGGCCGATGGCGCCGGCGTCGTCGAACTCGATGTTCCAGTTCTGCCGCAGGTCCGCCGCCAGGCCCTTGGCCTTCGGGGAGAGCTGCGGGTTGCGGGACAGCGGCAGGACGGCGACCTTGACCGGGGCCAGGCGGTGGTCGAGGCGCAGGACGGTGCGCTTCTCCATGACGCCCTTGGCGTTGGGGGCCTCGTCCTCGTTGTACGCGTCGAGGAGGAAGGCCAGCATCGCGCGGCCGACACCGGCGGCGGGCTCGATGACGTACGGCGTGTAGCGCTCGCCGGTCTCCTGGTCCAGGTAGGTCAGGTTGGCGCCGGAGGCCTTGGAGTGCGCGTTCAGGTCGTAGTCGGTGCGGTTGGCGACGCCCTCGAGCTCGCCCCACTCGCTGCCGCCGAACGAGAAGCGGTACTCGATGTCGGCGGTGCGCTTCGAGTAGTGGGAGAGCTTCTCCTGCGGGTGCTCGAACCAGCGCATGTTCTCCTCACGGAGACCCAGGCCCGTGTACCAGTTCCAGCGCTGCTCCATCCAGTATTCCTGCCACTGCTCGTCCTCGCCCGGCTTGACGAAGAACTCCATCTCCATCTGCTCGAACTCGCGGGTGCGGAAGATGAAGTTGCCCGGAGTGATCTCGTTCCGGAAGGACTTGCCCATCTGGCCGATGCCGAACGGCGGCTTCTTGCGCGAGGTCTGCTGCACCTGACCGAAGTTGGTGAAGATGCCCTGCGCGGTCTCGGGACGCAGGTAGGCGACGGAGCCGGTGTCCTGGGTCGGGCCGAGGTGGGTGGAGAGCAGGCCGGAGAACTGCTTGGGCTCGGTGAAGGTGCCCTTGTTGCCGCAGTTGGGGCAGTTGAGGTCGGCGAAGCCGTTCTCGGGGAGACGGCCGTGCTTCTCCTCGTACGCCTCCTCCAGGTGGTCGGCGCGGTAACGCTTGTGGCAGGAGGTGCACTCGGTCAGCGGGTCCGTGAAGGTGGCGACGTGACCGGAGGCCTCCCAGACCTCGGTGGCCAGGATGACCGACGAGTCGATGCCGACGACGTCCTCGCGCGCGGTGACCATGTAACGCCACCACTGACGCTTGATGTTCTCCTTGAGTTCGACACCCAGCGGTCCGTAGTCCCAGGCGGCCTTCTGGCCGCCGTAGATCTCACTGCACGGGTAGACGAAGCCACGGCGCTTGCTCAGGCTGACGATGGTGTCGATCTTGTCGGCGGCCACGGTGCTCTCTTCATTACGACGACGAAGTGCGAATGCCACAGGTTACCGGCGCCCGCGGGGCCGGAATCAAATCGGTTCGACCTCGTCCATCGGGAAGTGGAGGGCGGCCGGTACGCGGCTGTCGACGGCACTGACCAGGTCGCGCCCCGACTTGTACCAGTCTGCCGCGAAATCGATACAGGCGCCGTTCTCCCCGAAGAGCCGCCGCGCCCCGGAGGCGAAGATCCCGAGCCCCACGACCCGGTGCCAGCGCACCCCGTGCGCGTGGGACTCGGTCCAGTGCATCAGGCCCTCGTCGCTCAGGTACATCCGTTCGGAGCGCCCGACGGGTCCGAAGAACCTCGGCCGGTACTCGTGCCCTTCGTGGAAGTTCTCGTCCAGGGCGCAGGCCTCCTCCTCGAAGGGAAGGTCCTGGCCGGGTTCGCAGCCTTCGGGCACGGTCAGCACGGCGGTCGAGGGGTACGCGGCGAGGGCGGCGCGGACGACGCCGGGGCCGAACGAGGCGATCCTGTCGCGGACCAGGGCGACGTCCTGGACCTCGTGGCCGAGGAGGTGCTGCCAGGCCGCGGCGGTGAGCTGGCGGAAGCGCCCCTCACCGGTGTCGAGGCGTTCGCTCCAGACCCGCTCGACGTCCCGCACCTCGGCGTCGGTTGGCCCGTCGTCGGCCAGCTCGCGCAGCGCCGCGTCGAACCCTGCGGCGACCTCGGCGGCGCCCTCGGCGTCGGTCTGGGCGACCAGCCAGCAGAACGAGCGGCCGCCTCCGGCGTAGGCGCCGAGGATCTCCACCTCGCCGGTGACGTTCCGGGCGACGCGCGGGTCCCGCGCCGCCCGGTTCCGGGCGACCTCCACGGAGAAGACCCCGGCGGGAGGGCGGGGGATCTCGAAGGAGACGGCGACCGGCATGCCGTACTCCTCGGGAACCCCGGTCCAGCGGCCGGATACGCCGGGGAGGGGGTGGAGGACGGGCCGCTCGACGCGCGGACCGTCGGGGAGCCGGGGGTCGAGCGCCTTGGGGGGAGGGCCGGAGAGCGCGAGGACGGCGTTGGCGCGGGTGAAGCGTTCCGCGGCCCAGGCGCGCAGGTCGTCGGCGTCCACCGCCCCGAGGGCGGGGAAGCCCCAGCCGATCTTGCCGATGCCGCGCAGCCCGTAGCGGTCCAGGAGCTCCCTCTCCTGGAGGTCCTCCCACGGCCTCTCGCGGCGCTTCCGGGCGGTGACGAGGCGCACGGCCTCCGCGAGCCCGTCCACGGGGAGGTCGGACAGCGTCCGGCAGAGCCGGTTCACGGCTTCGGCGACCTGCTCGGGGTCTCCGTCGATCAGGACGCTGCAGTCCTGCGCCTCGGTGACGAACTCGATGCCGTCGACCCGTACGCCCGAGTCGCGCACCGCGGCGACGGCGAGCCGGAGGACCAGGTCGGTGAGGCCGAGGCGGGTGAACGGCTCGTCCTCGATGCCCGCGCCGAGCACCAGCCAGGCCCGGAAGGGGCCGGGGACGTCGTCCCAGTACAGGGGCATGCCGTTGATCACCGTGCGCTGCATGGGCCCGCACTGTAGTGCGGCGGAACACACGTCCGACAATTGACAATCGTTTCCAGTTTTGTTGAAAATGAGTGTCATGAACGTACGTCGCCTGATACCCAGCACCGCTCTCGCCGGAGCCGTCACCCTCGGCCTCGTCTCCCTCTCCGCCTGCGGAACGTCCGACGCGGCGGGCAAGGACAGCGGCGGCAAGCTGGACGTGGTGGCGTCCTTCTACCCCATGCAGTACCTGGCCGAGCAGATAGGCGGCGACCACGTCGCCGTCAACACGCTCACCAAGCCCGGCGTCGAACCCCACGACCTGGAGCTCAAGCCGAAGCAGATCGGCGAGCTCGGCGAGGCCGACGTCATCCTCTACCTCAAGGGCATCCAGCCCGCCGTCGACGAGGCCATCTCCCAGGCCGGCGTCGAGAACACCGTCGACGCCGCCACCCTCACCGAGCTCGAAGCCCACGGCACCTCGACCGGCGGCCACGAGGGCGAGGCGGGCCACGAGGGCGAGACCGCCGAGGAGCACGCCGGGCACGCCGGCGAGGAGCACGCGGAAGAGGAAGCGGGCCACGACCACGGCTCCGAGGCCGGCGCCGACCCGCACGTCTGGCTCGACCCCGTGAAGTACGCCGAGGTCGCCAAGGGTGTCGGCACCGCCCTGGAGAAGGCCGACCCGGACCACGCCGCCGACTACAAGAAGAACACCGACGCGCTCGTCAAGAAGCTCGGCGACCTGAACACCGACTTCGCGACCGGTCTGAAGAACACCACGACGAAGACCTTCATCACCACCCACTCCGCCTTCGGCTACCTCGCCGAGCGGTACGGCCTGGACCAGGAGGGCATCTCCGGCATGGACCCCGAGTCCGAGCCGAGCCCCGCCCGGATCAAGGAACTGCAGGACAAGGCGAAGAAGGAGAAGGTCACCACCGTCTTCTTCGAGACCCTCGCCAGCGACAAGACCGCCAAGACCCTCGCCTCCGACACCGGTCTCAGGACCGACGTGCTCGACCCGCTCGAGGGAATCACGGACAAGTCCCAGGGCGATGACTACATCGAGGTCATGCAGTCCAACCTCACCGCGCTGAAGAAGGCCCTCGGCGCCAAGTGACCGCAGCACAGCAGGAGGTACGAGCCATGGCAGCCCCGGAACCAGCCCCCGTCATATCCGTCCGCGGAGCCACGGCGGCCCTCGGCGCCCGGCCCGTCCTCCGGGGCGTCGACCTCACCGTCCACACCGGTGAGGTCGTCGCGCTGCTCGGCGCCAACGGCTCCGGCAAGTCCACCGCCGTCCGCTCCGTCATAGGCCAGGTGCCGCTGACCGGCGGCCGGATCGAGCTGTTCGGCACGGAGCAGAAGCGGTTCCGCGACTGGGCCCGCGTCGGCTACGTACCGCAGCGCACGACCGCGGCGAGCGGCGTCCCCGCCACCGTCCGCGAGGTCGTCTCCGCGGGCCGGCTCGCGCGCCGCAGGTTCGGCTGGACGACGAAGGAGGACCGGGCCGCCGTCGAGCGGGCCATGGAGCTCGTCGGCCTCGCCGACCGCGCCAAGGACTCCGTCACCGCCCTCTCCGGCGGTCAGCACCAGCGGGTCCTGATCGCCCGCGCGCTCGCCTCCGAGCCCGATCTGCTGATCATGGACGAGCCGATGGCCGGCGTGGACCTCGGAAGCCAGGAGATCCTCGCCGCGACCCTGCGCGAGCAGGTCGCGGGCGGCACCTCCGTCCTCCTCGTCCTGCACGAGCTGGGCGCCCTCGAACCGCTCATCGACCGCGCGGTCGTGCTCCGCGACGGCTGTGTCGTCCACGACGGCCCGCCGCCCCAGGCCCTGGGCCAGCACGCCCTGCCGGGCCACGACCACGTCCACCCCCACGCGGCCGACGAGCCGCTCCGCACGGGACTGCTGACCTGACCATGGACTTCCTCGAACCTGCCTTCATGCAGCGGGCGCTCCTCGCGGCCGTCCTCGTCGGCATCACCGCCCCCGCCGTCGGCATCTACCTCGTCCAGCGCCGCCAGGCGCTGATGGGCGACGGCATCGGCCACGTCGCCATGACCGGTGTCGGCCTCGGCTTCCTGCTGAACTCCAATCCGGTCTGGATGGCGACCCTCGTCGCCGTCGCGGGCTCCGTCGCGATGGAACTGATCCGGGCGTACGGGAAGACCCGCGGCGACCTCGCGCTCGCCCTGCTCTTCTACGGCGGCATGGCCGGCGGCGTCCTGCTGATCAACCTGTCGCCGACCGGCTCCAACGCCAACCTGACCTCGTACCTCTTCGGCTCGCTCTCCACGGTCTCCACCGAGGACGTGACGGCGATCAGCATCCTGGCCGCCTTCGTGGTCCTGGTCACCGTCGGCCTGCGCAAGCAGCTCTTCGCGGTCAGCCAGGACGAGGAGTTCGCCCGGGTCACCGGCCTGCCGGTGCGCGCCCTGAACCTGCTGATCGCGGTCACGGCCGCGGTGACGGTCACGGTCGCGATGCGGGTCGTGGGCCTGCTGCTCGTCAGCGCGCTCATGGTGGTACCGGTGGCGGCGGCCCAGCAGCTGTCGAAGTCGTTCCGGGCGACCTTCGTCCTCGCGGTGGCGACCGGCGTCACGGTCACCCTGGCGGGCACGGTCACCTCGTACTACCAGGACGTCCCGCCCGGCGCGACGATCGTCCTGTACGCGATCGGGATCTTCGTCCTCCTGACCCTGCTCGCCGCCCCGCTCGCCCGCCGACGGGCCCGGGCCGCGGAGCAGGCGGCGGCGGACTGCGACGCCCGCTGCGTGCCCACCACCCGGCAGCCGACGGACGACGTGAAGGTGCTCTGATCTGGGACACACGCGGGACTGGCAGAATGGCGGGGGCAGACAAGCATTCAAGGAGGCCCCCGTGGTGACGGCAGGACCCCCCGTACGAGGCCGCTCGACCAAGCAGCGGGCCGCCGTGTCGGCGGCGCTGAACGAGGTGGACGAGTTCCGCAGCGCCCAGGAGCTGCACGACATGCTCAAGCACCGCGGCGACTCGGTCGGCCTCACCACCGTCTACCGCACGCTCCAGTCCCTCGCGGACGCGGGCGAGGTGGACGCGCTGCGCACCAGCGACGGCGAGACGGTGTACCGCCGCTGCTCGACCGGCGACCACCACCACCACCTGGTCTGCCGCGTCTGCGGCAAGGCCGTCGAGGTGGAGGGCCCGATGGTGGAGCAGTGGGCCGAGACGATCGCCTCGGAGCACGGCTTCGTGAACGTGGCGCACACGGTCGAGATCTTCGGCACGTGCGCGGACTGCGCGGAGAAGTCGACCTGACATGCGAGTGGGCCCGCACCGGAATCCTCCGGTGCGGGCCCACTCGCATGTCAGGCCCTGATGTCACACCCGCATGTCACACCCGTACGGTGTTCCGGTCCAGGATCGCCCGCAGCCGGTCCGCGTCGGCCGGGCCGGCGAGCCCGCGCTTGGGCAGGTAGGCGAGGCCGGTGCCGGACGTGCGGTCCGTGAACAGGACGAAGAGCCGGGGCGTCTCCGCGTACCGGGTCAGCAGCGCCCACCGGATCGTCGTGTCGGTGTCCCGCGACGTCCACCGCCCGCCGTCCTCGTCCACGACCGCCCGCGCCTCGCCCTGGGACCCGATCAGCCGGAAGAGGCTCTTGGCCGTCGCCCACGGAACCAGCTCGGCGGCGGCCACGGCCACCAGGCCGAGGAACGCGAGGAGGACCGCCTCGCCCGGGTCCCCGGACAGCAGGGCGAAGCCGGCGACCAGGACCGACAGCCCACACGCGCCGCGCGCGGTCCACCGCAGCAGCCGCCACCAGCGGGTGGCCCGCAGCCTGACCCGTACGGCCTCGTTCACCTCGGCGAACTCGGCCGAGTAGACGAGCTCCACGCCCTCCCCCACGGCGGCCTCAGGCCTTGTCGAGGACGGCCATGTCGGCCGGGTCGACGCCGCCGAAGCGCCGGTCGCGCTGCGCGTACTCGACGCAGGCGCGCCACAGGTCGCGGCGGTCGAAGTCCGGCCACAGCACGTCCTGGAAGACCATCTCGGCGTACGCGCTCTGCCAGATCAGGTAGTTGGACGTGCGCTGCTCGCCGCTGGGCCGCAGGAACAGGTCCACGTCCGGCATGTCCGGGTAGTACAGGTACTTCTGGATGGTCTTCTCGGTGATCTTCGCCGGGTCGAGCCGGCCCGCCTTCACGTCCTCCGCGAGGGCCTGCGCCGCGTCCGTGAGCTCGGCGCGTCCGCCGTAGTTCATGCAGAAGTACAGCGTGAGCTTGGTGTTGTCCTTGGTCTGCTCCTGGGCGACCTGGAGCTCCTTGGCGACCGACTTCCACAGCTTGGGCATCCGGCCGACCCAGCGCACGCGGATGCCGAGCTCGTCGAGCTGGTCGCGGGTCTTGCGGATGAAGTCGCGGTTGAAGTTCATCAGGAAGCGCACCTCCTCGGGCGAGCGCTTCCAGTTCTCGGTGGAGAAGGCGTACAGCGAGATCGCGCCCACGCCCATCTCGAGCGCGCCCTGGAGCACGTCGAGCACCTGCTCGGCGCCGACCTTGTGCCCCTCGGTGCGGGGCAGGCCGCGCTCCTTGGCCCAGCGGCCGTTGCCGTCCATGACGATCGCGACGTGCTCCGGGACGAACTCGGGCTGGAGCTTCGGCGGACGGGCGCCGGACGGGTGCGGCTCGGGGGTGCTGTACTCCCGGCGCTGGCGACCGAGCAGTCGTGCGATGGCCATGACGTGGTCTCTCCTACCTAGCTTTTCTCGACGTACCGCAGGGAGCGCAGGCCGCGCTCCAGGTGCCAGTGCAGATAGGCGGACACGAGTCCGCTGCCCTCCCTGACGTGACGCGGCTCGCACGCGTCCGCCGTCGCCCAGTCGCCGGTGAGCAGCGCGCTGAGCAGGCCTACGGCCTCCGAGGAGGGTACGACGCTTCCGGGCACCCGGCAGTCGCCGCATATGACGCCGCCCGCCGCGACCGAGAAGAACCGGTTGGGGCCTTGGAGTCCGCATTTGGCACAGTCGTCGAAGCTGGGGGCGTAGCCGTTCACGGCGAGCGAGCGGAGCAGGAAGGCGTCCAGGATGAGGTGGGGGGCGTGCTCGCCCCTGGAGAGCGTCCGCAGGCCGCCGACGAGCAGCAGGTACTGCTGCACGGCGGGCTCGCCCTCGTGGTCGGTGAACCGCTCGGCCGTCTCCAGCATGGCGGTGCCGGCGGTGTAGCGGGCGTAGTCGGTGACGATGCCGCTGCCGTACGCGGCGATGGTCTCGCTCTGCGTGCAGAGCGGCAGACCGCGGCCGACCAGCTCGCTTCCCCGGGCGAAGAACTGCACGTCCACGTGCGAGAACGGTTCGAGCCGGGCCCCGAACTTCGACTTCGTCCGCCGCACCCCGCGCGCCACGGCGCGTACGCGGCCGTGACCGCGCGTGAGGAGGGTGATGATGCGGTCCGCTTCACCCAGCTTCTGGGTGCGCAGCACGATGCCGTCGTCGCGGAACAGACTCATGGGCCCATTCTCCCGTACGGCGGGGGCGCGCCGACCACGGGCCGGATCTCGGGACAGCCCTCCGGCCGGACATCCGGGAAGGCTTCGCGCATACGGGCGAGGAGGGCCGCGGCCGCCGGGGCGGCGGGGCCGTCCGCCGGCCAGGCGAGGGCGACCCGGCCGCGGAGGTCCGGTTCGGTGAGGGGAAGGGTACGGAGCCCCAGCGCGTCCGCCGCCCCGGGCGGGGGATCCGGGAGGACCGCGACACCGAGGCCTCGGGCGGCGAGCCGCGCCAGGACGTGCGGAACGGCGGCCTCGAAGGCGATGTGGGGCCGGAAGCCCGCCCGCGTACAGGCGCGCTCCAGGACGCCTCGCAGGCCGGTGCCGCGCGGAAGGCTGATAAGGGGACGGCCCGCGAGCGCGGCGAGCGGGACGGCCGTGCGGCCGTCGAGGGTGGTGAGCAGCGGGTCGTCCGGGGCCATGGCGGCGACCAGGGGCACGTCGACGAGGACCTGGAGACTGACGCCCTGCGGGGGCTCCTCCTCGGCGAGGCCGATCACCGCGAGGTCGAGTTCGCCGCGGCGCAGGGCGTCGAGCATCCGCTCCGACGTGTCGTCGGTGAGAGAGATCTCCACCTGCGGGTGGTCGTCGTGGAAGTCGGCCAGGGCGGCGGCGACGTCGAACTCGTCGGCGGCGGCGGCGCCGGACACGAGCCCGATGGTGACCTGCCCCCGGACGAGCCCGGCGAACTCGTCCACGGTCCGCCGCAGCCCCTCGACGGCCGCGAGCGCCGCCCGCGCGAAGGGCAGTACCGCCTCACCGACGGCGGTCGTGGTCACGGTCCGGCCGGAGCGGTCGAGCAGCGGCTGCCCGAGCTCCCGCTCCAGCTGCCGGATCTGGGCGCTCACCCCCGGCTGCGCGAGGTGGAGGCGGGCGGCGGCGCGGGTGAAATTGGCCTCCTCGACGACGGCGAGGAAGTACTGCAGCTGGCGAAGCTCCATAAGCAGTGATTCTAGTGAGGAGAAGTACCCGGTCTTGGACTTCTGGCAGATGCTTCGGCACGCTGGCGATCATGGAGACCACGGCGGGGATACGCGCGGAGATCGCGGCCGAGCGGCGCGAACTGGCGGACGTCCTGGACGGACTGACCGATGAGCAGTGGGACGTGCCGTCGTTGTGCGGCGGCTGGCGCGTACGGGAGGTCGCCGGCCATATGAGCATGGGGTTCCGGTACTCGTTCGGCAGGACGGCGCTGGAAATCGCCCGAGCACGCGGCAACCTGCACCGGATGACCGACCGCCTCGCGCGCCGGGACGCCGCTGCCCTCACCCCTCGCGAACTCGCGGCGGCCCTGCGGGACAACGCCCGTCACCCCTGGAAGCCGCCGGTGGGCGGTCTGCCGGCGGCCCTCGGCCACGACGTGATCCACGGCCTGGACATCACCGTCCCGCTCGGCCTCGGGCGCCGGGTCCCGGAGAAGCGCCTGCGGATCCTGCTGGCGACCGTGACCCCTCGGACGCTCCGCTTCTTCAAGGCGGACCTCGAAGGCGTCACGCTGCGGGCCACGGACCTGGACTGGTCGTACGGAACAGGAGTTCAGGTAGTGCGCCGCCCCGCCCAGGAACTCCTGCTGCTCGCCTACGGACGCACACTCCACCGACCGGCAGAGAGGGAAGCGTCATGACGTACTCGCACGAGGACGAGGAGCTGGTGAAGCAGCCGATCGGCTACTGGACGTGGGCCGCGAACAAGACCCTGTCGGCCTTCGTCAGGGGACGGCTCGCGGCGATCGGGATCACCCAGCCCCAGTGGTGGGTGCTGCACCAGGTGCTGTACGGCGAGGACGGTGCCACCCGGGACGAGGTGATCACAGCCCAGCAGGCCAACCTGGACGTCGGCGCCGCCGGCCTGGCGCCCGACATCAACCTCCTGATGGAACGGACCCTGCTCGTCCTGGACGCGGACGGCCGCCTCCAAATCACCGACGACGGCAGGGCGCTGCACGCGCACGCCGCCCGTACGCAGCGGGCCGGCCGGGAACACGTACACGCCGGCATCACGGACGAGGAGTACCTGATCACTCTGAAGGTCCTTCAGCGCATGATCCGCAACGCGGGCGGAGACGTGTCACCGGCCTGACAGCCGTACGGGGGTGGTTCAGGGCACCTCGCCCCGGCTCCGGGCGTTGACGTGCGCCGTGGCGGCGCTCAGGCGCTCCGACGAGGTCGCCTCCCGGACGTCCTCGGGCTCCACGTCCCACTCCCGTCCGCCACCGAGCGGGCGGATCTGGACGTACGGCCCCTCGTGGCCCATCACTCTCCCGACCCGCCCGGTGCGGATCTCCACGACGTACGACCCGATGGGCAGTGCGGCTGTCATGACCGGCTCTCCTCCCCCGGCAGTAGGGCTGCGGCGATGAGCCGCGCCGTTTCCGCCGTGCAGCATCCCAATTCGACGAGCGGCCTCGGGGGGTCTGCGGCGAGGGTGACGACGTCGAGCCCGAGCGAGGGGAGCGTGATTCCCGCCCTCGCAAGCGCCTCGCGCAATTCCGTCACTGCCTCTTGTGCGGCTTCGAGTGTCCCCGTGGTCGTCTTCATGATGTCTTCCTTCACCAACGTATGCCTTTCTGAATCCATTTCCTGCTTCGCCTCTCCAGAGTGGGTCGGGATCCGTAGAATCGGCAGATGCGCAGGCCGTACAACTGCGGCGTAGGGTCGGGGAGTTAGTTCATGGCCAAAGGCAAGCAGCAGGACGCGTGGGTGTTCTTCGGCGAGGTCCTGAAGGAACGCAGGGAGGCCGCGGGCCTCACCCAGGAGGAACTGGGCGGACTGGTGTTCGTCTCCGGTGGGTACATCGGCCTGTTCGAGCAGGGAATTCGAAAGCCGCAGCTGGATGTGGCGATGCGAATCGACGAAGTCCTACAAACCGGCGGTATTTTCGAACGCACGTGGCGAAAGCTCATCAACAAGTCGCCGTACGCCTCCTATTTCAGCGAGGTGGCGGAGCTGGAACTGGTGGCGACGAAGATCTGCGAGTTCGCGCCGACGGTCGTGCCGGGGCTGCTCCAGACGCCGGAGTACGCGCGGGCGGTGACGGTGGCGACGCACCCGTTCGCCACGGAGGAGTTCATCGAGGAGAAGGTCACCTCACGGATCGACAGGGCGGCGATCCTCAGAGGCACTACAAGGCCTGAGTATTGGGCCGTGCTGCACGAGAACGCGGTCCTCACCCCTGTCGGAGGCCGGTCGGTGATGGCGGCGACACTGGACCACATCGCCACGACGGCCCGGGAGCGGCGGGTGCTGGTCACCGTCCTGCCTCGCGCAGTTGGCGCACACGCCTACATGACCGGCTCGCTCAAGCTCATGGAGTTCGAGGACCAGCCGCCAACGGCCTATGCGGAAACGGCTTTTTCAGGGACGCTGCTCGACGATCCGGCGGTGGTGAAGCAGGCACAGCGCGCCTACGATCTGCTCAGGGTCGCCACGCTGTCGCCGGAGGCGTCCCTCGCACTGATCGAGTCGGCGGCGGAGGACTACAGACGATGCGCCAGTACGACCTGACCAACGCCCACTGGTTCAAGAGCTCCTTCAGCAACGGCGACGGCGGCGACTGCGTCGAAGTCTCGTACGACTTCGTCGGCGCCGCCTGGCGCAAGAGCAGCTACAGCGACGGCGACGGCGGCAACTGCGTCGAGGTCCTCGACGACGTCCCCGGTGTCGTCCCCGTCCGGGACAGCAAGAACCCCACCGGCCCCGCCCTGATCGTCCCCGCCGCCGCCTGGTCCGCCTTCGTCGCGGGCATCGCCGGGTGACGAAGGGCTGACGCGGGCGGCCGGCCGGTCGTACGATCCCGGCCATGTCGATCACTTCCCCGATACCCCGCCTCCAGGGGCCCGAAGGCACCTTCCTGCGGGCCGAGGGCCAGGCTCTGATCCTGCGTCGCCCCCGCGAGGAGATGCACATCCCGCTGAAGGCGATCGAGCGCGTCCGCGCCGAGGGCCGGGGCGTCGCCGTCGAGCTGACGGCCCCGGCGGGGACGACGCCGAGCGTGCAGCGCTTCGAGGGCGTGGACGAGGCCGCCGCCGTCGCGTTCGCCGAGGCCGTGAACGCGGCCCTGCCGGCGGAGGGGAAGTTCGCCGACGGCGCGGAGCACCTCTCGGGCGACCGCCTGGGCGGTGACCCGCACACCACGAAGGCCCTGCGCGCGCTCAAGCGGTGGACGCTGTACGGCGCCCTCGCGATCGTCGCCCTCTGCGCGCTCGTGATCGTCACCGGGCACGCGGGCGCCATCATCCTGATCATCCCGTTCGGGTTCATGGGACTCGGGTTCCTGGCGGGCGGCTCGGCGGTGGCGTACTTCCCCTACCGGGAGTGGCACATGCGCAAGCACGGCGTCACGGTCGTCGCCGAGCGGATCATGGGCGAGCCGGGCCTGTTCGGCTACATGGACCCCACCGGTCTGCGGCGCAACGTGAACTCGACCGCCGCCGCGTGGACGATCGAGGTCGCCTACGATCCGGAGGACCCCGGACGGGTGACCACGCTCGGCAAGCGGCCCTGGCTGCGCTACGACGGCATCCTGGCGGCGCTCAGCCTCGGCATCGGCCTGCTCTTCACCGCCGGGGTGATCGCGCTCGTCGTGACCAGCCTCCTCGGCATGGGGGATTTCTGAGGTCGACACCTTCACTTATGGAAGTCATAAGTTCGCCTTATGAGTCCATAGACCGGGGGCGGGTACCGATCCATACCAGGCGTTATTTAGGGTGGCCTAAGTGTCGGCGGCCTCGCCGCCATGTCGCTTGCGAAGGGAAACCGTCATGCCCCGCCCCCTCCGGGTCGCGATCGTCGGCGCCGGCCCCGCCGGAATCTACGCCGCCGATGCGCTGCTGAAGTCCGAGGCCGCCGCCGAGCCGGGTGTGTCCATCGACCTCTTCGAGCGGATGCCCGCCCCCTTCGGCCTCATCCGCTACGGCGTCGCCCCCGACCACCCGCGCATCAAGGGCATCGTCAAGGCCCTCCACCAGGTCCTCGACAAGCCGCAGGTCCGCCTCTTCGGCAACGTCGACTACGGCACCGACGTCCACCTGGACGACCTGCGCGCCTTCTACGACGCCGTGGTCTTCTCGACCGGCGCCATGGCCGACCGCCCGCTGGCCATCCCGGGCGTCGAGCTCGACGGTTCGTACGGCGCCGCCGACTTCGCCTCCTGGTACGACGGCCACCCGGACGTGCCGCGCACCTGGCCGCTCGAAGCGGAGAAGGTCGCCGTCCTCGGCGTCGGCAACGTGGCCCTCGACATCGCCCGCATCCTCGCCAAGACCGGCGACGAGCTGCTGCCGACCGAGATCCCGGCGAACGTCTACCACGGCCTCAAGGCCAACAAGGCCCTGGAGATCCACGTCTTCGGCCGCCGCGGCCCGGCGCAGGCGAAGTTCAGCCCCATGGAGCTGCGCGAGCTGGACCACTCCCCCACCATCGAGGTCATCGTCAACCCCGAGGACATCGACTACGACGACGGCTCGATCGCCGAGCGCCGCAAGAACAAGCAGACCGACATGGTCGCGAAGACTCTGGAGAACTGGGCGATCCGCGACATCGGCGACCGCCCGCACAAGCTCTTCCTGCACTTCTTCGAGTCGCCCGTCGAGATCCTCGGCGAGGACGGCAAGGTCGTCGGCCTGCGCACCGAGCGCACCGAGCTGGACGGCACCGGCAACGTCAAGGGCACCGGCGCCACCACCGACTGGGACGTCCAGGCCGTCTACCGCGCCGTCGGCTACCTCTCCGACGAGCTGCCCAAGCTCCCCTGGGACGCCGTCTCCGGCACCGTCCCCGACGAGGGCGGTCGCGTGATCGAGGAGGGCGGCGCGCACATGGCCTCCACGTACTGCACCGGCTGGATCCGGCGCGGCCCGGTGGGCCTCATCGGTCACACCAAGGGCGACGCCAACGAGACCGTCGCGAACCTCCTGGACGACTTCGCCAACGGCCGCCTGCTGACGCCCGAGTCCCCGGAGACGGACGCGGTCGTGTCCTTCCTGGAGGGCAAGGGCATCACGTACACGACGTGGGAGGGCTGGTACGCCCTGGACGCCGCCGAGATGGCGCTCGGCGAGCCGCAGGGCCGCGAGCGCGTGAAGATCGTCGAGCGCGAGGACATGCTGCGCGCGAGCGGCGCGATCCAGTAGTCGCCGCCCTCGCGGCGGGCCCTCACCCCTCCCCGGTCCTATTCTGAAAAGGCCGGGAAAGGGGTGAGCGGCCATGTCCGCACCCACCACGATCGACCCTGTCGAGCGAGCCAGGGACGCGGCGGCCCGTGAGTCCTGGGCCGAGGCGTACGCGCTGCTCCACGCCCACGACAGGCACCCCTCGCGCGGCCTGACCGCCGACGACCTGTCCGTGCTCGCCGACGCCGCCTGGTGGTCGGGGCACGTCGACGAGTCCGTCACCGCCCGGCTCAGGGCGCACGCCGCCTACCTCGCGGCCGACGACCACCGGGGCGCCGGGCTCGCCGCCTGGTGGCTGCACTACGAGTACCTGGGCCTCGGCCGCCCCGCCGCCGCGGCCGGCTGGCTCCACCGGGCCCGGCACCACCTGGAGGGCCTGCCGGACTGCCCGGAGCAGTGCTTCCTCGCCTGGAGCGACGCCGAGGAGGCCCAGGCGCGCGGCGACCACGAGGCCGCCCTCGCCGCCGCCCGCCGGATGACCGGCCTCGCCCTCGACTCCGGCAGCCCCGACCTCCTCGCCCTCAGCCGTCAGGCCGAGTCGGGCGTCCTCCTCGCAGCGGGCCGCAGGACCGAGGCCCTCGCCCTCCTCGACGACGCGATGTGCGCGGTGTCGGCGGACGAGCTGAGCGGCATGTTCACGGGCTGGCTGTTCTGCCTGGCCCTGACCCAGTGCATGGAGGCGGCAGACTTCGGCCGGGCCGTGGAGTGGACGAACGCGGCGATGGAGTGGTGCGCCCCACCCTGGTCGGGCCACCCGCCGCAGGACGGCCGGGAAGCCCGTACGGAACCGGCCGACGCATCCGCCCCCGCGCCGCTCGCAACCGCCCCGACGCCGCTCGCATCCGCCCCCACGCCGCTCCCCATGAGCGTGCCCTCCGGCGAGAACCCGTTCCGTGGCGTCTGCCGGGCCCACCGGGTCGAGGTCCTCGACCTCCTGGGCGCCTGGGCGCTCGCCGAGGCGGAGGCCCGGCAGGCCTGCCGCGAGGTGCCGGTGGACTGCCTGGAGTCGGCCGCCGCCGCCTACTACGCCGCCGGTGACGTCCAGCGGCGCCAGGGCCGCCTGGACGAGGCCGCCGTGTCGTACGGGCACGCCCACGAGCTGGGCAGGATCCCGCAGCCGGGCCTCGCGCTGCTGCGGCTCGCGCAGGGCCGCGCCGACGCGGCGGTGGCCGGCGTCGACCTGGCCCTGGCCTGCCGGGGCGAGGCCCACCACGACCTCCTGGGCCTGGCCCGGCTGCTCGCCGCCCGTACCGAGGTGGCCCTCGCCGTCCGCGACGTGTCCCGTGCGGCGGAGGCGGCTGCGGATCTCGACGCGCTGGCCGGGGACGTACCGCTGCTGCGCGCGCTCGCCGACACGGCGCTCGGCTCGGTGGCCCTGGCCCGGCGGACCCCCGACGCACTGCCGCCGCTGCGGCGGGCGCTCGCCGGCTGGCTGGAGCTCCGGGTGCCGTACGAGGCCGCGCAGGTACGGATGCTGCTCGCGGCGGCCGACCGGGCGGCGGGCGACGAGGAGGCGGCCCGCCTCGAACTGGGCACCGCGCGGGCCGTGTTCGAGCGGCTCGGGGCCGTACCGGACGCCCGGCGCGCGGCGGCGCTGCTCTCCGCCGGGGCGCGGCGGCGGCTGCCCGGCGGGCTCACGGCACGGGAGGCGGAGGTGCTGCGGCTCGTCGCGTCGGGCGGGACGAACAAGGACATCGCCCGCACCCTGGTGATCAGCGAGCACACGGTCGCCCGGCACCTGAACAACATCTTCGCCAAGCTGGGCGTCGGCTCCCGCGCCGCCGCGACGGCCTACGCGTACGCCCACGGTCTGGTCTGAACGGCCCATCCGGGAGCGTCGCCGGCCATGGGCGGTTCGGGCGATGCGGTCGCCGGGCCCGGCGGATAGACCGGAGACATGACCACCATCACCGATCCCCTGGACACGCTTCGCGGTGCCGTGCGCGGCACCGTCGTGACCCGTGGCGACCCGTCGTACGACGTGTCCCGCCGGGTCTACAACGCCCTGCACGACCGTCGCCCCGCCGTCGTCGTCCACGCCGTGGACACCGCCGACGTGATCGCGGCGGTGCTGTACGCCCAGGAGCACGGCCTGCCGCTCGCCGTGCGCGGCGGCTCCCACTCGGTGGCCGGGTTCGGCACCGTGGACGACGGGCTCGTCGTCGACCTGTCCCGGATGCGGGGCGTCCGGGTCGACCCGGAGGCCCGTACCGCGCGGGCGGAGGGCGGCGCCACCTGGGGCGACTTCGACCACGCCACCCACGCCTTCGGCCTCGCCACCACCGGCGGGGTGATCTCCACGACCGGCGTCGGCGGTCTGACGCTCGGCGGCGGCATGGGCCACCTGGCCCGCCGCTGCGGCCTGAGCTGCGACAACCTGATCGCGGCCGACGTGGTGACCGCCGAGGGCACCCTCGTCTCCTGTGACGCCGAGCGGCACCCGGACCTGTTCTGGGCGCTGCGGGGCGGCGGCGGCAACTTCGGCGTCGCCACCTCGCTCGCGTACCGGTTGCACCCGGTCGCGGACGTCTTCGGCGGCCTGACCTGCTACCCGCTCGACGGGGACGTGGTCCGCGCGTGGGCGGAGCTGATCGCGGACTCCCCCGAGGAGCTGAACGTGATCATGGTCCTGGCGCTCGGCCCCGAGGAGCCGTTCCTGCCCGAGCGCTGGCACGGCCGCCCGATCTGCGCCGCCTTCACCTGCCACAGCGGACCTGTGTCGGAGGACGACAAGGTCCTGGCCCGCCTGGACGGTCTCGGCCCGGTGATCGGCCGCTTCATGGAGCGCATGCCGTACCCGGTCGTCAACACCCTCTTCGACGAGCAGCTGCCGCCAGGGCTCCTCCACTACTGGAAGGGCAACTTCAGCCGCGAGATGTCGGACGGGGCCATCGCGGCCCACATGGAGTACGGCGCGACCATGCCGTCCCTGGAGTCGGACACGGCGATCTTCCCGATCGACGGGGCCTGCCACCGGGTCGGCGCGGAGGACACCGCGTTCGCCTACCGGGACGCCTTCTTCTCGCACTCCTTCGGCGGCACCTGGACCGACGCGGCGGACACGGAGCGGAACATCGCCTGGACCCGGGACTACGACAGGGCCCTGCGCCCGCACACCCAGGAGGGCGGGTACGTGAACTTCATGGACACCGACGACCAGGACCGGGTGCGGGTCAACTACCGGCAGAACTTCGACCGGCTGCGGAGCGTGAAGCGCCGGTACGACCCCGGGAACGTGTTCCGGCTCAACCAGAACATCGTTCCTTAGGAGTACCGAGGAGTCCCGTCTACGG
The DNA here is from genome assembly GCF_044452745.1 of Streptomyces sp. NPDC051822. Classification (NCBI taxonomy): domain Bacteria; kingdom Bacillati; phylum Actinomycetota; class Actinomycetes; order Kitasatosporales; family Streptomycetaceae; genus Streptomyces; species Streptomyces sp. NPDC051822. The sequence goes on from NZ_JBITBZ010000001.1 coordinate 780,799, forward strand.
CACGGTCCTCGCCGAGGCGAGCAGCCGGATGGTGTCGTCGGGAGCGAGCGCGAGCGCGTTCCCGACCGTGCCGAGGACCTCCTGCTCGGCCGGGCTGTAGGTCCCGTCGGCGAGGGCGATCCGGGCGGCCTGGAGCAGGATCGACTCCCGCCCGGCGGGCGCCAGGTGCGGGGTGAGCGGCTCCAGGGCCTCGTGCAGCTCGATCGCGAGGAGCGCCCCCTCGGGGTTCACCTCGGGCATGAAGCGCCCGGTGTCGGCCTCCAGGGCCTCGACGAGGTCGACGAGCTGGACGGCCGTGCACTCGGCGAAGCCGGCGGACCTGACCGCCCGTACGGCCCGGTCGAGGACCGCGCGCGAGTCGGTGCCGCCGGCCGCGAGCACGGCCAGGGCGACAGTGTGCACGGCGTCCCGCAGCATCGCCGAGAAACGGCTGGTCGTGGGGCGGTCGAGGACCTCCGTACCGAAGTGCGTGTGACAGGCCGCGCACTCGACGACGGGGCCCGTACAGCCGCGGGGCAGGACCGGGACGCCCAGGACGGCGAACCTGCGGCGGCCGGTGCGCCGCCGGTAGTTGCGGTCGCCCCCGCACTCCTCGCAGAAGAACTCGCCGTCTCCCACGGTGTTCCAGGAGGTACGGATTCCGCAGACGCCCACCTTCGCACCACGTGAATTCCGGGCAGACGGCATACGCACCTCCTCAACGGCCCGGCTGCACTGCCGGCGTTGGCGTGATGTTAGCCACATCCTTGATGTGGCGTCAGCACCTCGTCACGACTTCGGTGGGGAGTTGGCCGAGACATGCCATCGCCGGGCGGTCCTCAGGAAGCGCGGCGACGGCGCTTTGCGAAGGCCAGGAAGCCTCCGCCGACGAGGACGGCCGCCACGGCGGCGCCGATCACACCGGGACCGATGGCCGAACCGGTCGTCGCGAGATCACCCTCCGGGGTGGCGGACGGGGCCGCGGTCGGCGTCGCGGCGGGGACGGTGGTGGCCTCTCCCGGGGCGGTGGGCGTGCCCGGGGCGGACGGCGACGCGGACTCCTGCGGCGACGTCGGCGTACCGGTCGGCGTGGCCGTCGGCGTGGAGCCGCCCTCGCCGGGGGTCGCCGAGGGGGTGGGGACGGGGGTCTCCGTCGGCTTCGGGGCCTCCGGGGTGACGACCGGGCCGGGGCTCGTCTCCTCCGGGAGGCAGCCGGCGAAGTTCATCTGGTGGGTCTCGGCGCCGGGGACCGTGTCGAGCGACTCGGCGATGACGGAGCCGTTGACGTGGCCGGGGCCGTAGCCCGTACCGCCCATGGAGACGGCGGCGTTCGGCGCGAGGATCGTGCCGGGCCAGGACGAGTAGTTCTTCTTCACCGTCTCGGCCTGCGGGAAGTTCCAGAGGAGCCGGGAGCGGACCTGCTTGAAGGCGGCGCTGCCGGAGGCGTAGTCGTCCTGGACGAAGGCGCCGGCCTGCTCGTCCCAGAGCCACACGCCGTAGGTGGGCTCGGCCTGCATGTCGTACGTAGCGCCGAGCACGTTCACCAGGGTCGAGGAACCGGCCGGCACCTTGACCGAGACGGCGCCCGCCTTCTCCAGGTCGGAGGCGTTCACGGCGAAGACGTTGAGCTTCTCGTCCGTGCCGGTCAGGAAGAGGCCGTCGCCGGAGGCGGCCACCTCGCCGGTGGGCTCGACGCCCGCCCAGCCGGCCGACAGCGCCCGCAGCTTCGCGAACTCCTTCGCGAAGTCGACCGGGGAGGCGCCCTCGGTGACCTTGCCGCCGTCGACGCCGAAGCCCTGGCCCGGGGTGGAACGGTCGACGACCTTGCCCGCGACGCCGGTGCCGTGGTCCAGGACGACCTGGTTCGCGTACAGCGTGCCGCCGACGACGAGGCTGTGGCCGCCGGGCAGCTTCGCGAGGTCGGCACCGGTGAGCTTGTGGCCGATGGAGAAGCCGGAGCGCTGCTTCGGGTCGCCGAAGGCGGCGTCGCCGCCGACGGCGACCGCGCCCTCGGAGTCCGAGTGGCGGGTGGAGTCCTTCTCGACGAACTCGGCGTAGCGGCCGGCGGTGCCGAGCGGCTGCGTCACGCACTCCGTGGTGGTCGCGGATCCGGCGGCGGAAGCGGCGGGGGCCCAGGCGAGGGCGGCGCCGGTCACCGCGAGAACAGTGGCCACGGCAGCGGTCGTACGCATGCGGAACTCCAGGTCAGGGAGGTGCGAAGGGGGCGCGTGGGGGGTGTGTCCGAAGGGGACGGGCCGACCTTCCGCCATTCCCCGATGTACCGTCAACTCACCTCATATGACGCCGATTCCGGCATGGCGGGATCATCTTCCTTAAGTGAACCTGAAACCGTGAGGCAGCTCACACATGCGACTGCCCCGCACCTCACGGAGAGGTACGGGGCAGCGGCTGCCGAACGGGTCAGCGGATCAGTGCGTCAGCGGGCGGAGCGGTTGACCGCCGAGATGACCGCCTTCAGGGAGGCGCGGGTCGTGTTGGCGTCGATGCCGATGCCCCACAGGACCTGGCCGTCGATGGCGCACTCGATGTACGAGGCGGCCTGCGCGGAGGCGCCCTCGCTCATCGTGTGCTCCTGGTAGTCCAGCAGTCGGGCGTCCACGCCGATCGCCTGCAGGGCGGCGAAGAAGGCGGAGATCGGGCCGTTGCCGGAGCCGGTCAGGACGGTCTCGACACCGTCGACGACCGCCTCGACGGTCAGCGTGTCCGTGCCGTCCGTGTCGGAGGTGGTCTGGCCGGAGCGCAGCTGGATGCGTCCCCAGGCGTTGTCCGGGTTGGGCAGGTACTCGTCCTGGAAGACGGACCAGATCGCGGCCGGGGTGACCTCGCCGCCCTCGGTGTCGGTCTTCTGCTGGATGATCTTCGAGAACTCGATCTGCATCCGGCGCGGCAGGTCCAGCTTGTGGTCGTTCTTCAGGACGTACGCGATGCCGCCCTTGCCGGACTGCGAGTTGACCCGGATGACGGCCTCGTAGGAGCGGCCGACGTCCTTCGGGTCGATCGGCAGGTACGGCACGGCCCACTCGATGTCGTCGACGGTGACGCCCTTGGCGGCCGCGTCGGCCTCCATCGCGTCGAAGCCCTTCTTGATGGCGTCCTGGTGGGAGCCGGAGAAGGCGGTGTAGACCAGGTCGCCCGCGTAGGGGTGGCGCGGGTGGACCTCCATCTGGTTGCAGTACTCGCTCGTGCGGCGGATCTCGTCGATCTGGGAGAAGTCGATCTGCGGGTCCACGCCCTGCGAGAACAGGTTCATGCCCAGGGTCACCAGGTCGACGTTGCCGGTGCGCTCGCCCTGCCCGAACAGGCAGCCCTCGATGCGGTCGGCGCCGGCCATGATGGCCAGCTCGGCGGCGGCCACGGCCGTACCGCGGTCGTTGTGCGGGTGGACCGACAGGCAGACGTGCTCGCGGCGGGTCAGGTTCCGGGACATCCACTCGAACCGGTCCGCGTGCGTGGACGGCGTCGAGCGCTCCACGGTGGCGGGCAGGTTGAGGATGATCTCGCGGCCGGGACCCGGCTGCCAGACGTCACAGACCGCCTCGCAGACCTCCAGGGCGAAGTCCAGCTCGGTGTCGGTGAAGATCTCGGGGCTGTACTGGTAGCCGAAGACCGTGCGCTCGTCGAGCAGCTTCTCCGCGTACTCCATGACCAGGCGGGTGCCGTCCACGGCGATCTGCTTGATCTGCTCCTTCGAGCCGCGGAAGACGACCCGGCGGAAGGTGGGCGCGGTGGCGTTGTACAGGTGGACGGTGGCGCGCTTCGCGCCGACCAGGGACTCCACGGTCCGCTCGATCAGGTCCTCGCGGGCCTGGGTCAGTACGGAGATGGTGACGTCGTCCGGGATCGCGCCCTCTTCGATGATGGAGCGCACGAACGCGAAGTCGGTCTCGCCGGAGGACGGGAAGCCGACCTCGATCTCCTTGTAGCCCATGCGCACCAGCAGGTCGAACATCTCGCGCTTGCGGGCGGGGCTCATCGGGTCGATCAGGGCCTGGTTGCCGTCACGCAGGTCGGTGGACAGCCAGCGGGGGGCCTTGGTGATGCGTTGCTCGGGCCAGGTGCGGTCGGGGATGACCACGGCCTCGTAGCGGCCGTACTTGTGGATCGGCATCCCGGACGGCTTCTGCAGCTGCGTGGCGTTGGTGACGGGCGTGGGGCGCTCGATGAAGGGCGACTGGCTCATTGCGTTGGGCTCCTCGAAATCCTGCGAGAGGGAGGGACGGCCGACTGTCGAACGCAACACCAGGTCCCGCGGGGAGGGGGTCGGCCTACGACTACAGGCCCTCGCCGCGGCAGCTAAGGAGAAGCAGCCCGAAACGCATGATGTGCCGCAGCCTAGCTCAGGGACGTCGGAGACCGACGTTCCGTTCCAGTATGCGGGACGGCTCGCGCGTCAAGCCTGATCAGTGACGGATCACTCCATTTCGCCAATCCTCGTCGCATCTCGTGACAGTGACCTCACGCAGTGCCACATTGCGGAGATGACTCCCCACACGCATGCCTTCTGCTCGATCGTCCCCCCGCACCTCCTGGAGCACCTGGCGCACTCCTCGAACCCGGCCGTCGCCGCCGCCGCCCGACGCACCCTGATCGCCGACGCCTCCGCCCGTACCTTCCGGGTGCTGCCGCTGCCCGGCACGGCGCCCACGCTCGCCCCCGGCGAGGCCGGCCGGCCGCACCGCACCGTCTACGACTGCCTGCAGGGCACCGACCTGCCGGGCGAGCGGGTCCGCGCCGAGGGCGAGGAGGCGACCGGGGACGCCACCGTCAACCGGGCGTACGCGGGCCTCGGCGCCACCTTCGACCTCTTCATGAACGTCTTCGGGCACGACTCGATCGACGGCGCGGGGCTGCCGCTGCACGCCTCCGTCCACTACGACGAGAACTACGGCAACGCCTTCTGGAACGGCGAGCAGATGGTGTTCGGCGACGGCGACGACGAGATCTTCCTCGACTTCACCCTCCCCGTGGACGTCATCGGCCACGAGCTGGCCCACGGCTTCACCCAGTACTCGGCGAACCTGGAGTACTTCAGCCAGTCCGGCGCCCTCAACGAGTCCGTCTCCGACGTCTTCGGCTCGCTGGTCAAGCAGTACGCCCGCGGCCAGAGCGCCGAGCAGGCCGACTGGCTCATCGGTGAGGGCCTCTTCCACCCGAACGTGCAGGGCACGGCGCTGCGCTCCATGAAGGCCCCCGGCACCGCGTACGACGACGACGTCCTCGGCAAGGACCCGCAGCCCGCCCACATGGACGACTACGTCCGCACCGGCCGTGACAACGGCGGGGTGCACATCAACTCCGGCATCCCCAACCACGCCTTCTACCTGGCCGCGACCGAGCTCGGCGGCAACGCCTGGGAGCGGGCCGGGCAGATCTGGTACGACGTGATGACCGGCGGGACGCTGACCCCCGAGGCCCGTTTCTCCGAGTTCGCGGCGGCCACGGTGGCGGCGGCGCGGGCCCGGTACGGCGACGGGGAGGAGATCCAGGCCGTCCTGAAGGGCTGGGCGGCGGTCGGCGTACCGACCGACTGACCCGGCGCGCCGGACCCTGGTAGACAGGTCCCATGCGGATTCGAGTGCGGCGCACGGGCGGTTTCGCGGGCATCGAGCGGTCGGCGGAGGTGGACACCTCGGGCCTGCCCGATGCCGGCGACTGGCAGGCCCTCGCCGGGCAGGTCCTCGACGGGGGCAGCGACGAGAGCCGGGGCGTACCGGACGGCTTCGCGTACGAGATCACGATCGACGACCGTACGATCCGCTGCTGCGACCCCCGCCTCTCGGACGCGCAGAGGACCCTCATCGCGAGGGTCCTCAAGGAAGGCGCGTAGGCCCCGTCCGGCGGATCCGGGCCCCGTGGCCTGTCCGGCGCGGATACGGGCCCGGGCTCCCGCTCTAGAAGCCCAGCTTGCGCAGCTGCTTGGGATCCCGCTGCCAGTCCTTCGCGACCTTCACGTGCAGGTCGAGGAAGACCGGCGTGCCGAGAAGCGCCTCGATGTGCTTGCGGGACTTCATGCCGACCTCCTTCAGACGGCTGCCCTTGGGGCCGATGATGATCCCCTTCTGACTGGGGCGCTCGATGTACACGTTGGCGTGGATGTCGAGCAGCGGCCGGTCCGCGGGGCGGTTCTCGCGGGGGATCATCTCCTCCACGACCACCGCGATCGAGTGCGGCAGCTCGTCCCGTACGCCTTCGAGCGCGGCCTCGCGGATCAGCTCCGCGACCATGACCTGCTCCGGCTCGTCCGTGAGGTCGCCCTCCGGGTAGAGCGGCGGGGACTCGGGGAGCAGCGGGATCAGCAGGTCGGCGACGAGCTGGACCTGCTTGTCGCCGACGGCCGAGACCGGGACGATCTGCGCCCACTCGAAGCCCAGCTCCTTGCCGAGCTGGTCGACGGCGATGAGCTGCTCGGCGAGCGTCTTGGAGTCGACCAGGTCGGTCTTGGTGATGATCGCGACCTTGGGGGTCTTCTTGATCGCGGCGAGCTCCTTGACGATGAACTTGTCACCGGGGCCGAGCTTCTGGTCGGCGGGCAGGCAGAAGCCGATCACGTCGACCTCGGCCCAGGTGGTGCGCACGACGTCGTTGAGCCGCTCGCCGAGGAGGGTGCGCGGCTTGTGGAGGCCGGGGGTGTCCACCAGGATCAGCTGCGCCTCGGGGCGGTGCACGATGCCCCGGACGGTGTGCCGGGTGGTCTGCGGCCGGTTCGAGGTGATGGCCACCTTCTGGCCGACCAGAGCGTTCGTGAGAGTGGACTTGCCCGCGTTGGGGCGGCCTACGAAGCAGGCGAAGCCGGCCCGGTGGACGGCTTCGGTTTCTTGGTTGCGAGCGCTCATGGGGGCCATTGTCCCCGATGGACGCCCGCCTCACGTACCTCAGTGCGGATCCGGGGCCGTACGGGCCGCCCGGCGCCGTCGGATCCGCAGTCCGAAGAGGCCGGCGGCGGCCCCCGCGAGCAGGGTCGTGGCGGCGGCCCAGGGCACGGCGAGGAAGGACACCGTGCCGGTCTCCCGCACGTTCTTCGCGGTGGCGGTGAGGGTGACGTCGCCCCAGTCGAGGTGCGGGGAGCCGGTCCAGCGCTCGGTGAGCCGGATCTTCTGCCGGGGCAGCAGCTCGGACGGCACCTTCGTGAGGTCGCGTTCGAGGAGGGTGCGGCCGAAGAGGCCTTCGGCGCGGAGCACGACCTCGGGGTCGAGGGTGACGTTGCCCCGGTTGTGCAGGGTGTACGAGACGACGGCGCTGCCGGCCCGGGTGCCGGGGACCAGTGGCCGGTCCTGGTCGAGGGTGACGTCCTCGACGGCGAGGGCGGGGACGGTGGGGCCGCTGACCCGCAGGTAGAGCCGGGCGGCGACCGCGCGCCGCACGCCGACGGCGACGGAGCCCTTCCCGCCGGGGCTGATCCGCTCGTCGAGGGCGACGAGGGCCCCGGGGTGGTCGCCGGGGTCGGCGTCGGCGGGGACGGTCAGGGTGTACGGGACGGTGACGGCCTTGCCCGGCGGGACGGTGATCCGGCTCTGAGCGGGCTTGATCCAGGCCCCGGCGCCGGTCTGCTTCTCGCGCTGGGTGCGGACGGCGAAGCCGCCGTCGCGGTCGGTGTTGTAGGCGTCGGCGCCGTAGAGCCGGAAGGTCAGCGGGGCGGCCGTCTTGTTGGCCACGGTGACCCGGTCGGTGAGGGTGGAGCCGGGGTCGGCGGTGAGGAAGAAGTAGGGGCGGCTGCCGAGCCGGGCGGCGGCCGGGTAGACGGCCCACTCGCCGTTCTCGGCGGCCCCCGCGCTCGGCGCGGGGCCCAGGCACAGGCCCGCGAGAAGGGCGCTCAGGAGGAGGACGTACGGCTTGGTGCGCACGGGTGCGGACCCCCCGGGGGTGCGGATGGGAGCGGGCAGGGCAGGTGCGGGCAGGGCGGGTGCGCGCCCGGCCCGCCGGACGGTCAGGACAGGGTCAGGGTGAGCACGCCCGCGTACGCGCCGGGCGCGGTGAACGCCGGGACGTCCAGGGAGAGCCCGGCGCCGACGGTGAACTCGCCGCCCGTGAGGGTGCCGTTCGGGGTGGAGGCGAGGGTCGCGCCGCCGCTGCCGACCGGTCCTGACGAGCCGGCCGCGCAGGTGCTGGGGCTGCCGGCCTTGGCGGTGCAGGCCGGGGTCCAGCTGAGGTTCCCGGCGCCGATGGAGCCGCCGGGGCCGGTGAAGTCGGTGACCTTGCCGGTGAGGGACCAGCCCGCGGGGCCGCCGCGGAAGTCCTTGACCGTCACCGTGTTGAGGTCGCCGGTGGCGGCGCCGCCCTGACCGAAGTCGACGGAGGACAGCTGGACGGCGTCCCCGGCCTGGGTCATGGACAGTTCGCCCGCCGTGACGGCCGCGGTGATCGTCTGGCTGTTCGGCGGGGCCGGGACGACGACCTTGTACGCGGCGGGTCCCGCGCCCTTCTCGGGGTCCCAGGCCGCGCCCTCGTACGCCACGATCCCAGTCGTCGCCACGTCGTTGACCTTCAGGCGCGCGGCGAACCCGCCCTCGCTGTCGGTGGTGACGGTCATCCGGTCGGCGGTCTCCGCCGCTCCGGCGCGGCCGGCGACGGTGACCTCGGTGAGCGGGGTGAACTTGGCGCCATTGACGGTGACCCGGACACCGGCGTCCCCCGAGGCGCTGTCGAGCTGGAGCGTGCGGGCGTTGGGGCTGGTGACGGGGCTCGCGACGACCGTCTCGGAGACCGGGGCGGGCGGGCTGAGCACCGTGCAGGGGGTGTCCAGCTCCATGAGGTAGCTGGTGTGGATGTTGTAGTCGCCGGGCGAGAGAGTGATCGATCCGGCCTGCGTGACCGTGAAGGTGCCGGTCATGGAGAAGGCGGGGAAGGAGCCCTTGCCGGGGACCGGCGGGTTCTTCTTGGGTCCGGTGACGTTGACCGCGCCGGTCTGGGCGCCGCCGACGACGACCTTGCCGCTGGGCGTCATGATGTCGGCCGGGAGCGCGAGGTCGACCGGGTTGGACGCGGCGGGCTTGGTGATCGTGTAGGTGACGGTCACGGTGTCGCCGACCTTGGGGCTGCTCTTGTCGACCGTGATCGCGGCGGTGGTGGTGCCTTCGATGGCCGGGATGCCGGCGATCGGCGGCGGGACGCAGCGCGTGGGGAACTGGACCTCCACGGACGTGCTGGTCGCGCCGGCCGGGGCGGCGAGTGCGCCGCCCGCGGTGACCGCGAGGGCGGTGGCGCCGAGGACGGCGGTCCAGCGCCGTCTTCGGGCCGCCGCCCTGGATCGGGTGAGTGCCATGGATGTGCCCCCTCCTGAGGGATGAGTGGGCGCCATTGACGGCTGCGGGCCGAGAGAAGTCAATGCAAGCGAAAGCCATCGACTGATGACCCATCAGATAATGGCAAGATCCCCGGAGGGTCGGCGTTTCCCCAGGTCACAGGGCCGGTTTCGCCTCCCGGACACGACGGAGACCGGTGCCGCCGACGGCGACACCGGTCCGGGTTGCACGGGGATCAGCTGAAGACGAACGGACCCGGCGACTGCGAGGTCACCGCGTCGCAGTTCACCGTGATCCCGAAGATCACCATCTTGAGGGCGACGCCCGCGAAGTACGAGTTGAGGCTGTCACCCGAGGCCACGGTCCCGCTCAGCGGGCCGATGACGACGGACTGCCCGGCACCGAGCGCCGGGTTCTTCTTGCCGGTGAAGACCCGGGTGCCGCCACCGGCCTTGGCCATCGTCAGCGTGGCGTTGATCTGGTCGACGCCGACCGCGATCGGCGTCGTGACGGCCGAGGTGACGGTGATGGTCGCGGCCGTGCCGCTCTGGGTCGCGGCGAGGGTGGCGGTGCCGCCGCCCCAGCTGCCGCAGTCGTAGGTCGCCGTGGCCGACCCCGGCGAGACGGCCGCGGCCGTCGGCGCGAAGGCGAGCGCGGCGGCGGCGAGGCCTCCGGTGAGGACCGCGACGGTCCCTAAGGTGCTTCTGCTTCTCATGGCGGGTTCGTACCCCTTCCGATGACGAACGCAGGGGTGCGGACTCTGCGTGGAGGACGTGGATCTGACGGTCCGTCGGACCGGTCGCTGCCATTGATACGCAGCCCGCCGGGGAAGGCAAGAGAAGTTGCGGTGATCCTTCACAAACGCGCAAGGGCCCGGCGTCGAGACGCCGGACCCTCTTGCCGTTCGGGGGTCAGCCCGCGGTGACCGCCGTGCGCAGCTGCCCGTCCGGACCCGCGAGCAGCACCGGGGTCTCCGGGCCGCCGAGGTCCCGTACCGCCGCGCGGTCCTCGTCCGTGGCGGCCTCGGCGCTCGACACGACGGCCGCCGCCTCCAGGGACTGGGCGCCGCTGGCCACCGCCATCGCGACCGCGGTCCGCAGCGCGCTCAGCTTGAGCGACTCCAGCTCCACGGTCCCCGCCACGTACGTACGGCCGGTCTCGTCCCGCACCGCCGCCCCCTCGGGTACGCCGTTGCGGGCGCGGGCGCTCCGCGCCAGAGTGATGATCTTGAGGTCCTCGGCGCCGAGGTCGCCGTGCTCGCTGCTGAGTGTCATGGCCCGAGCATAGGTCGCGGGCCGGGCGCACCCGGATCCCGTCTCATCCCACGGCCCGGCCGGTCTCAGCCCGCGACCGGGCCGGCTCGCCGCGCGCCCCGGCCCGTCCCGGCCCGCGAGCCGCCCGTCTCAGCCCGCGACCGGGTACATCGCCCCGCGGCGCCCCGCGGGAGACACCAGCCACTCCAGCTTCTCCGCCGTGTCCGCCTCCGGCAGCGGCGTGTGCATCACGATCACCAGGTCCGGCCTGGCCGGGACCCGCAGCTGTGTCGCCTCGACGACCAGCGTGCCGACCAGCGGATGCTCCATCTCCTTGCGGTTCTGGCCGCCCGGCAGGATGTCCCGCCGCTCCCACAGCTCCGCGAACTCCGGGCTCAGTTCCCTGGCCTCCTCGACCACCGCGCGGAACCCCTCGTCGTCCGGGCATTCCGAGCAGGCCGAACGGAACTGCGCGACGACCTTCGGCGCCAGTTCCTCCCAGTGCCCCACCCGCGAGCGGTACAGCGGGTCGGTGAAGAAGTTCACCAGGCAGTTCTGCGAGATCTCCGGCCGCATCCCGAGCACGATCGCCGCCGCGTCGTTGTACAGGACCGTGTTCCAGTAGACGTCCATGATGTGCGCCGGGAACGGCATCCACGCGTCGATGAGGCGCCGCAGCCCCTCGCACATGTCCCGGTCCTCCGGAGCCGCCTCCAGGGCCGGCGGGTTCAGCGCCGCCAGGACGTACAGATGGCGCCGCTCCGCCGGGCTCAGCCGCAGCACCCGCGCCACCGAGTCGAGGACCTGCGGCGAGACCGTGATGTCCCGGCCCTGCTCCAGCCACTGGTACCAGGAGACCCCGACACCGGCGAGGACCGCGACCTCCTCCCGGCGAAGGCCCGGCGTGCGGCGCCGCGCGCCGCCGTCGGGCAGTCCCGCCTCGGCCGGGCTGATCCGGGCCCGACGGCTCATCAGGAACTCGCGCAGTTCGCCGAGTCGGTGCTGCTTCGCGCTGGTGCTCTCGAGAGCGGTGGCCACGTGTGCTTCCTCCCCCTGGACGCCTGGTGGTGCCTGGTGGTGCGACCAACAGGATAAGTTCCCGCTCCCCAGCCTTGTTCCCGGACGCCGAGGGTGGGGCCATGGCAACGACGACCTCCGCCCCGACCACCCCCACCGACAAGACCGCTCCCCCGGCCATCACCGGCCGCACCCGGCTCATCCTCTTCGTGCTGTGCGCCGCCCAGTTCATGGTGTCGCTCGACTTCTCCGTACTGAACGTGGCGCTGCCCGTCCTCGGCGCCGACCTCGGCCTCGACCAGTCCGCCCTCCAGTGGGCCGTCACCGCCTTCGCGCTTCCCTCCGGCGGCTTCCTGCTCCTCTTCGGGCGCGTCGGCGACCTCTACGGACGCAAGAAGCTGTTCCTCGCCGGACTCGCCCTCTTCGGCGCGGCCTCGCTGCTCGCCACCTTCGCCTGGAACCCGGCCGCGTTCCTCACCGCACGCGCCCTCCAGGGCATCGGCGCCGCCGCGATCGTGCCGACCGGCATGTCCCTGCTGACCACCACGTTCCCCGAGGGGCCGCTGCGCGACCGGGCGCTCGGCATCTCCGGCACGCTGCTCTCGCTCGGCTTCACCGTCGGCATGATCCTCGGCGGCGTCATGACCGACACCCTCGGCTGGCGCTCCACCATGGGCCTGCTCGCCCTCTTCAGCGTGGTCGTGCTGCCCCTGGCCCCTGGCCTGCTCCCCGAGTCCCGCACCTCCGAGCGACCGCGACTCGACGTGCCCGGCGCGGTCACCGTCACGGGCGGTCTGCTCGCCCTGATCTACGCCCTGTCGACGGCGGCCGAGCGCGGCTTCGGCGGCACGGACGTGCTTGTCACGCTTGTGGCGGGCATCGTGCTGCTCGCCGTGTTCGTACGGGTCGAGTCCCGGCACTCGGCCCCGCTGGTGTCGCTGCCGATGCTGCGGCGCGGCACGGTCGCCTTCGGCAACCTGGGCGGTCTCGTGACCTTCTCGATGATGTCGGCGGTCGTCTTCGTCCTGACGCTGTACCTGCAGGAGACCCTGGGCCTGTCGGCCTTCGCGACCGGTCTTGTCTTCGGCGTGCAGGGCGTGGCGTCGGTCGTGGCCGGACTGTTCGCGTCGAAGGTGATCGGCCGGATCGGCGCCCGCCGCACCCTCGTCGGCTCGCTCGTCGGGCAGGGCCTGCTCACGGCGGCGCTGATCGGTCTGGGCGAGGAGTCGGGCGTGGTCCTGGCGACCGTCGCGGTCTCGCTGGCCTCCATGTGCCATCTCGGCGCGATCATCTCGTACGGCCTGACCGTCACCTCCGGCGTCCCGGACGAGGAGCAGGGGCTCGCGACGGGTCTGGTGACCACGACCCAGCAGGTCGGCCTCACCGTTGGCATCCCATTGCTCGGTGTGCTCGCCACCACCGGCGGGGACCTGTACGGGGGTGTCCGCACGGTCCTCGTCCTGGACGCGGCGATCGTGCTGGGCGCGGCGGCGCTCGTCGCCCTGGGCCTGCGGCGCAGGTGATCAGGGGCGATCGAGGCGGAGCCGTACGGCCTTCGGCAGACCCGCGACCACCAGGTCGTACGAGTCCTCGACGAGCTCCCGGACCATCCGGTCCGGGAGCTCTCCGACGGTCACCGTGTTCCAGTGCCGCTTGTTCATGTGATAGCCGGGGGCGATCGCCGGGTGCTCCTCGCGGAGCCGTACCGCCTCGTCCGGATCGCACTTGAGGTTGACCCGCAGCGGCTCGGAGTCGAGCCACGACAGCGCGAACAGCTTCCCGGCGACCTTGAAGACGGAGACGTCGGGGCCGAAGGGGAACTCCTCCGACGCGTCGTTGAACTCCAGGCAGAGGGCTCGCAGCCGCTCAGGGGTCATTCCGGCTTCTCCTCCGGTTCCAGCGGTTCCACGAGCACGGTGACGATCTTGTTCCGCCGGCCGGCCGGGGACTCGGCCGTCAGCCGCAGCGAGCGCCCGTCCGGCAGCTCCACCACCGCCTTCGCCCCCGCGATCGGGACCCTGCCGAGCGCCTTCGCGAGCAGCCCGCCGACGGTCTCCACGTCCTCGTCGTCGTATTCGTCGGGGCCCAGGCCGTACAGCTCGCCGAGGTCTCCGATGTCGAGCCGGGCGGTGACCCGGTGGCGGTCCTCGCCGAGGTCCTGGACCGGCGGCAGCTCGCGGTCGTACTCGTCGGTGATCTCGCCGACGATCTCCTCCAGGATGTCCTCGATGGTGACGATCCCGGCCGTGCCGCCGTACTCGTCGATGACGACGGCGACGTGGTTGCGCTCCTGCTGCATCTCGCGCAGCAGGTCGCCCGCGTTCTTCGTGTCGGGCACGAAGGCGGCGGCCCGCATCGCGGTCGACACCAGGTCGGCCTCGGAGTCCCGGTTGATGTGCGTCTTGCGGACCAGGTCCTTCAGGTACACGATGCCGACGATGTCGTCCTCGTTCTCCCCGGTGACCGGGATCCGGGAGAAACCGGAGCGCAGCGCGAGGGTGAGGGCCTGGCGGATCGTCTTGTACCGCTCGATGGAGACCAGGTCGGTGCGGGGCACCATGACCTCCCGTACGAGCGTGTCGCCCAGCTCGAAGACGGAGTGCACCATCCGGCGCTCGTCGTCCTCGATCAGCGACTCCTGCTCGGCGAGGTCCACCATGGCCCGCAGCTCCGCCTCGGAGGCGAACGGGCCCTTCCGGAAGCCCTTGCCCGGGGTCAGCGCGTTGCCGATGAGGATGAGCAGCTGCGGGATCGGGCCCATGATCCGGGCCAGCGGCAGCAGCACGTACGCGGCGGCCGTCGCCGTGTTCATCGGGTGCTGGCGGCCGATCGTGCGCGGCGAGACGCCGACGGCCACGTACGAGACGAGGACCATGACGGCGATGGCGACGAGCAGGGCCTCCCAGGTCTCCGGGAAGGCCTCCAGGCAGGCGTACGTGACGAGGACGCCGGCCGCCATCTCGCAGGCGACCCGCACGAGCAGGGCCACGTTGAGATAGCGGGTCGGGTCGGAGGCGACCTGGGCCAGCTTCTCCCCGCCGCGCCGCCCGGACCGTACGGCCTCGGCGGCGCGGAAGCTGGAGACACGGGCGAGACCGGCCTCGGCGCAGGCCGCGAGCCAGGCCACTACGACCAGGGCGACCGCGCCGAGGACCAGCGACATGTCCACGGGGTCAGGAGACGGTCGGCGCCGGGGACGGGCCGGTCAGGCCCTTCTCCGCGCGCCAGCCGTCGACGATCGCCGCCTGGAGGCCGAACATCTCGGCCTTCTCGTCGGGCTCCTCGTGGTCGTACCCGAGGAGGTGCAGCACGCCGTGGACGGTGAGCAGCTGGAGCTCCTCGTCCATGGAGTGCTCCGTCGGCGCGTCCTTGCCCTGCTGGGTGGCGACCTCGGGGCAGAGCACGATGTCGCCGAGGAGCCCCTGCGGGGGCTCCTCGTCGTCCTTCGCCGGCGGACGCAGCTCGTCCATCGGGAAGGACATGACGTCCGTCGGCCCCGGCAGGTCCATCCACTGGATGTGGAGCTGCTCCATCGCCTCCGTGTCCACGACGATCACCGAGAGCTCGGAGAGCGGGTGGATACGCATGCGCGCGAGCGCGTAGCGGGCGATGTCGAGGATCGCCTGCTCGTCGACCTCGGTACCGGACTCGTTGTTGACGTCGATCGACATGTGCGGTTTCTGCTACTTCCCGTTGCGGCCGTTACGGCTGTCGTACTGCTCGTACGCGTCGACGATACGGCCGACGAGCTTGTGCCGGACGACATCCTGCGACGTGAGCGTCGAGAAGTGGACGTCCTGGACCCCGTCCAGGATGTCGCGGACCTGCCGCAGACCGCTCTTCGTCCCGTTCGGCAGGTCGACCTGGGTGACGTCACCGGTGACGACGATCTTCGAGTCGAAGCCGAGGCGGGTGAGGAACATCTTCATCTGCTCGGGGTTCGTGTTCTGCGCCTCGTCGAGGATGATGAAGGCGTCGTTCAGGGTGCGGCCGCGCATGTACGCCAGCGGCGCGACCTCGATCGTGCCCGCGGCCATGAGCTTGGGGATCGAGTCGGGGTCGAGCATGTCGTGCAGGGCGTCGTACAGCGGGCGCAGGTACGGGTCGATCTTCTCGTAGAGCGTGCCCGGCAGGAAGCCGAGGCGCTCGCCGGCCTCGACGGCCGGACGGGTCAGGATGATCCGGGTGACCTGCTTGGACTGCAGGGCCTGGACCGCCTTGGCCATGGCGAGATAGGTCTTGCCGGTGCCCGCGGGGCCGATGCCGAAGACGATGGTGTGCTTGTCGATCGCGTCGACGTACCGCTTCTGGTTGAGCGTCTTGGGGCGGATCGTGCGGCCCCGGCTGGACAGGATGTTCTGCGTGAGGACCTCTGCGGGGGTCTCGTCCCCGCCCTCCGCCGAACCGTTCTCGCTCGCCCTGAGCATGGCGATCGAGCGTTCCACTGCGTCCTCCGTCATCGGCTGACCGGTGCGGAGCACCAGCATCATCTCGTCGAACAGGCGCTGGATGAGAGCGACTTCCGCCGCGTCTCCGACCGCGCTGACCTGGTTGCCCCGGACGTGGATGTCGGCGCGCGGGAACGAGCGCTCGATCACACGGAGCAGCGCGTCACCGGAGCCGAGCAGGGTGACCATCGGGTGCTTGGCGGGGACGACGAAATGGGCGCGGGCCTGTCCGGGCGCGTCGTCGTGGGCTGTGGGTGTCTGAGTCATGGGCCGGCACTGAGGCCTGCGCATACCTCCCGTTGCAGGGGTTCTCGCTGCTCGACAACCTCTGGGCTCCCAGCCTACGACTTGGTACCGACAGCCCGAAGGGATTTACGAAGCGGCCGCACGGAACCCGATCGTGGGCACCGCCCTGCGCAGCGGCCAGGGCCGGTCCGGGGCCGGCAGGAGCCGTTCGAGGAAGGCGTAGCGGTCGCGCAGGGTCTCGGGGTCCTGCATGGCGTGGCCCTGGACGTGCTGCCACCAGGCTGCGATCTCGCCCCAGGTGGGGGCGGACAGGGAGCCGCCGAACTCCTGGACGGAGAGGGCGGCGGTGAGCCCGGCGAAGGCGAGCCGGTCGGCGAGCGGCCAGTCGGCGAGGGTGCCGGTGACGAATCCGGCGACGAAGACGTCCCCCGCGCCGGTCGGGTCGAGGGCGGAGACCTGGATGGCGGGCACCTCGGCGGTCTCGCCGGTGGCGCCGTCGACGGCGTAGGCGCCTTCGGCACCGAGGGTGACGACGGCGTAGCGGACCTTGTCGGCGAGGGCGCGGGCGGCGGCCCGGGGGCAGTCGGTGCGGGTGTAGCGCATGGCCTCGGCGGCGTTCGGAAGGAAGGCCTCGCAGTGCGCCAGGTCGGCGAGTCCCGCCAGGTCCCAGCGGCCGGTGTCGTCCCAGCCGACGTCGGCGAAGACCTTGGCGCCGCCGCGGGCGGCGCGGGCGACCCATTCCTCGCTGCGGCCGGGGGCGAGGGAGGCGACGGCCGCGCGCGCGTGGGGCGGGTAGGCGGGCAGGGCGGCGGCGGCATCGGGCGGCGCCTCGTGGCCGTGGGACACCATGGTCCGCTCGCCCTCGTAGGCCATGGAGACGGTGACGGGCGAGTGCCAGCCGGGGACGGTGCGCGAGAGCGACAGGTCGATCCCCTCGCCCTGCTCCAGGGCGTCCCAGCAGTACTCGCCGTAGTGGTCGTCGCCGAAGGCCGCGGCGAGGGAGGTGCGCAGGCCGAGGCGGGCGAGGGCGGTGGCCATGTTGGCGACGCCGCCGGGGCTCGATCCCATGCCGCGGGCCCAGGACTCGGTGCCGCGGACGGGGGCGCTGTCGAGGCCGGTGAAGATGATGTCGAGGAAGACCGTGCCGGTCAGGAAGACGTCACAGGCGGGGTCGGTCGGCTCGCGCAGACACACCAACGGGTCGACCTCGGCGTCGGGTTGCGGCTGGTCTCCCCTTGCTGTGGTCACGGCGGACTCCCCGGTCGTGGTGCGGCGGATCGGCACCTTGATGCCGATCTGGACAGTGTGCCCGATGGGGGCGGAGAGACGGGGGTTACGCAACACGGCCCGCCACGCGTTCCCCCGCCGTTCCGCCCCCAAACCGATGGTGACCCGTATCACAGGCCGAATCGGGGGATACCGCCTTCTCCGCTCACTCGGATGCTTGATACACATGGTGCCGCGACCCCGCGGATCTCCGGGCGCCGTCTCATTTCCCTGTTCAGTTCCTGGAACGCCCATGTCGTCGCGCCCGCGCGTCCCGGGGGCTCTCGCCGCCCTCGTCGCCCTCTTCACCGCCGGTTACCTGGCCCCGTACCTGCTGCCGACCGTCGTCGGCCGGCTCTCCGCCGGTCTCGGTCTGACCCCGGCGCAGGCGGGCCTGGTCGGCTCCGTGCTCCTGCTCGGCTCCTCGTGCGCGGGCTTCGTCCTCGCCGCGCACGGGGAGCGGCTCTGCCCCCGCACGGCGGCCCGGGCGGGCCTGCTCGCGATGGCCGTCGGATACGGCTCCGCCGCCGCGACCGGCCTCGTGCCGCTGGTGGTGGCGGGCGCCGTCCTCGGCGGCCTCGGCTCGGGTACGGCGACGGCGGTGGCCGCCGCCGGGATCGCCGGGCAGCGGGACCCGCACCGGGCCGCGACGCTCGGCCTGCTGTCCGTCTCGGCGACGGCGGGCGCCCTCTACCTCACCCTCCCGCACCTGGCCGGCGGCCACGCGCCCGCGCTCCTCGCCATCGCCTGCGCGGCGGCCCTGGTGTGGCCGCTGACCGGCCGGCTGCCGGGGCGCACGCGCGCGGTAAGGGAGGCCCCGACGGTCTCCGGCCCGCTCCCCCACCGGCGGGCGGGGGTGGTGCTCGCGGCGGGCATCCTGTGCTGGTCCCTCGCGCAGAACGCGCTGTGGGGCGTGAGCGGCCGCATCGGACTCACCCAGGCGGGGCTCTCCGAGGTGACCGTCGGCGCGGTCTTCGCCGCCGCCCTCGGCGCGGGGCTCCTCGGCGTCACGGCGGCGGGGGTGCTCGGCTCCCGCCTGGGCCGGGCCGTGCCCATCGGCGCGGGCACCGTCCTCATCGCGGGCTGCGTGCTGCTCAGCTCGGCCGCCGAAGGCCTGGTCCCGTTCGCGACCGGCGAGATCCTGTGGAACGCCGTCTACCCGGTGGTCCTGTCGTACCTGCTCGGCCTCGCCGCCTCGCTCGACCCGCGCGGCCGCTGGGCCGTCCTCGTCGGCTCGGCGTCCTCCCTGGGCGTGGCCTGCGGCCCGGTGACCGGGAGCCTGCTGTCGGAGAGCGCCGGCTACCCGGGCATGGGCCTGGTCCTGTGCGCCCTGCTGATCCTGGTCGCGCTCCCGATGACGGCGGTGGCCCGCCACGTGTCCGGCCGCCCGCTGGTCCCCGGCTCGGTGCGGCGCAGGGGCGGCGCGCCGGCGGCGGTCCTGGCGGGGAACGCCTCGGCGACCCCCGCCCTGGTCCCCCAGATGGGCGCCCCCGAGCAGGAGGTGGCGGCCATCGCCGTCCCCGCGGGCCGCCGTCGCCTCACGAAGGCGGCGTACCGGCTCGCCCGCCCCTCGGACCGGGGATAGCGCCCGCCGCACGGGCCGGCTCCGCGGCCCGTGCCGTACCGGGGCCTACGCCTCGAACGCGTAGGCCTCCACCTCCGCGAGGTACCGCGCCCTGCGCTCCTCGTCGTCCTCCAGGAACGACGCGAGGAAGGAGTTGCGGGCCAGCTCACGGAGGTGCTCCGGCTCAAGGCCGAGCGTCTCGCGCACCGCGTCGAAGTTGTCGCCCACATACCCGCCGAAGTACGCCGGGTCGTCCGAGTTCACGGTGACGAGGAGGCCCGCCGTCATCATCGCCCGCAGCGGGTGGTCGGCGAGCGTGTCGATCGTGCGGAGCCGTACGTTCGACAGCGGGCAGAGGGTGAGCGGCACCCGCTCGCGGACGAGACGGTCGACCAGGTCCGCGTCCTCCATGCAGCGCAGGCCGTGGTCGACGCGCTCCACGCCGAGGACGTCGAGGGCCTCGCGGATGTACGCGGCGGGACCCTCCTCGCCCGCGTGGGCGACCTTGCGCAGACCGAGCGCCCCGGCGGCCTCGTACACCTCGCGGAACTTGGCCGGCGGGTGGCCGACCTCCGCCGAGTCGAGGCCGACTCCGGTGATCCGGTCCAGGTAGGGCTGGGCGGCGTCCAGGGTGGCGAGCGCCGATTCCGCGGACTCGTCGCGCAGGAAGCACATGATGAGCCGGGTGGAGATCCCGTACCGCTCCTCGGAGCGTTCGAGGGAGGCGCCCAGGCCCTCGATCACGGCGCCGATCGGGACACCGCGGGCGGTGTGCGCCTGCGGGTCGAAGAAGATCTCGGCGTGCCGGACGCCCTGTGCGGCGGCCCGCTCCAGATAGGCGTCGGCGAGTTCGGTGAAGTCCTCGGCGGTGCGCAGGACGGCCATCAGGCCGTAGTACAGGTCGAGGAAGGACTGCAGGTCGCTGAACCGGTACGCCCCGCGCAGCTCGTCGGTGTCCGCGTACGGCAGGGTGACGCCGTTGCGCGCGGCGAGCGCGAAGGCCAGCTCGGGTTCGAGGGTGCCTTCGATGTGGAGGTGCAGTTCGGCCTTGGGTACGGGCATGTTCACGTTCGTTTCGGTACGGGGACCCTCATGAGGTCCTGGGCGATGCTCAGTTCGCCGTCGAATCCGGCCGCCCGCGCCTGGCGCTCGAACGCGGCCGGGTCGGAGTAGCGCTGCGAGAAGTGGGTGAGGACGAGGTGCCGCACCCCCGCGTCGCGGGCGACGGCGGCGGCCTGGCCGGCCGTCAGATGGCCGTGGTCGGTGGCGAGGCGGACGTCCTCGTCGAGGAAGGTCGACTCGATGACGAGCATGTCGGCGCCTTCGGCGAGGGTGTGCACGCCCTCGCAGAGCCGGGTGTCCATGACGAAGGCGAAGCGCTGCCCGCGCCGGATCTCGCTGACCTCGTCGAGGGTGACGCCGTCCAGGACGCCGTCGCGCTGGATCCGGCCCACGTCGGGGCCCTTGATGCCGTGCGCGGCGAGCCGCTCGGGCAGGATGCGGCGCCCGTCGGGCTCGGTGAGCCGGTAGCCGTACGACTCGACGGGGTGCGAGAGCCGGTGCGCGTCGAGGGTGAACGTGCCGGTGACGGCGACCGGCCCGTCGGCGGCGACCGGCGACTCGGTCAGCTTCACCGTCTCGCGGTAGGCCGTCGCGTACCGCAGGCGCTCGAAGAAGCGCTGCCCGCTCGCCGGGTAGTGCGCGGTGACCGGGTGCGGGACCTGGTCGAGGTTGATCCGCTGGATCACCCCGGCCAGGCCGAGCGAGTGGTCGCCGTGGAAGTGCGTCACGCAGATCCGGTCGAGGTCGTGCGCGGCGACCCCGGCGCGCAGCATCTGCCGCTGGGTGCCCTCGCCGGGATCGAAGAGGATGCCCTGCCCGTCCCAGCGCAGCAGATAGCCGTTGTGGTTGCGGTGCCGGGTCGGGACCTGGCTGGCGGTTCCGAGGACGACCAGTTCGCGTACGGACACGGCTTAGCCGGGGGGCCAGTTGAGGCCCCGGCCGCCCAGCACGTGCGCGTGGGCGTGGAAGACGGTCTGGCCGGCGCCGGCGCCGGTGTTGAAGATGATCCGGAACCCGCTGCCCTCGATCTTCTCCTGGGCGGCGATCTCACCGGCCTCGCGCAGCACGTCGGCGGCGACGGTCGGCGCGGCGGCGGCGAGGGACGCGGCGTCCGGGTAGTGGAGGCGCGGGATCACGAGGACGTGGGTGGGTGCCTGCGGGTTGATGTCGCGGAAGGCGACGGTGGTCTCCGTCTCGCGAACGATCGTCGCCGGCACCTCGCCTTCCGAGATCTTGCAGAACAGGCAGTCGCTCTGCGGCTCTCCGGCCATGGCCCGGGCCTCCTCGCCTCTGTCGATGGGTACTACGGGAATGCTATCCGCCGTCACCGACGGGAACGCGTCCCCGGTCAGTCCTTCGGCGCGCGCCGGTTCAGGGCCGAGCGGCTCACCCAGTACGTGATGACCACGGCCCAGAACAGCGGCGTCCCCAGTCCGCCGACCACTCCCCCGCCGAACGACCAGAGGGCCATCGTCACCACCGAGTGGAGCCCGAGCAGCCCCACGGCGGCGGCCATCGCGATCACCGGCCGGCAGGAACGCGCCACGAGGAGCAGGGGGCGGCGCAGCCGGGGCGGCACCCGGCGGCCCATCCACAGCACCCAGCCGCCCCAGGACCCGAGGAGCACGGCCGCGCCGATCACGAAGGGCACGACCGCCTCCGTGCCGGTGGCTCCGGTGCGGACCGGGGCGGAGCCGAGCGCGGCGGCGACGAAGCCGATCAGGGCCACCCAGCGGGCTCCGGCGACGGTGTTCCAGGCCATGGCCTCCAGGTTGTAGCGGGCCTTGCGGTCCTGGAGGTCGAGCGCGGCGGAGGCGACGAAGCCCTCGGCGGCCTGCGTCCAGGCCCCGCGCCGGAACCAGCGGCGCCGAAGCCGCAGCAGCGACAGGTTGTTGTGGGCCTCGCTGCTCTGCGGGTTGAGCCGCAGCGTCGTCTCGTACGCCCGCTGCGCGGTGGCGTGGTCGCCCCGGCGCTGGGCGGTGAGCCCGACCAGGAAGTGGGCCGCGTCCTCCTCGGGGGCGAGGGCGACGGCGGCCCGCGCCGCCTCGTACGCCTCGACGGCACGCGCGGGCGTGCGCGCGTGCTCCCCGAACTGGGCGAGGGCGGTGCCGAGGGCGTAGTGGGTGCCCCAGTACTGCGGGGCGAGTCGGACGGCGTACCGGGCGGAGGTCTCGGCGTCCTGGAAGCGCCGCAGGCCCAGCAGGATCTGCACCCGCATCAGCCAGGCCATGAGCAGCTCGGGTTCGGCGGCGAGCGCCCGGTCCACGGCGGCGAGGGCGGCCGGGTGGTCCTCGGCGCGGTGGTGGCAGCGGGCCAGCAGGACGAGCGCCTCGGCGTCCTCCGGTTCGGTCGCCAGGTGCTGGGCGACGAGCTCGCCGGCCTGCGTGTACCGCCCGGTGTCGTAGAGGGCCTCGGCGCGCAGGAGGGCGGTCGGGGTGGCCGGGGTGGTCACAGCTTGCGCTTCCGCTTGAGGTGGGCGAGGAGGTCGTCGTACAGGCCGCCCTCGTTGGCGAACATGGCGACGTTCCGGGCGGCGGCGAACCACGGCTCCGTGGACGGCTTGATCTGCTTGGCCGCGCCGAGCAGGTCCTTGGTGGTGATGAGGCGTACGGAGCCGGTGCGGGCGGAGTCGAGGAGCGCGGCCTCGGCGGCGGTCTCGCAGACGTGGGCGAGGTCGGCGCCGGAGAAGTCCTCGGTGGCCTTGACCAGCTTGCCGAGATCGACGGCCTCGATGGGGCGCTCGCGCAGGTGGTAGCGGAGGATCGACTCGCGGGCGGTGGCGTCCGGCGGGAGCACGAGCAGGGTGCGGTCGAGACGCCCGGGGCGGCGCAGCGCGATGTCCACGTCCCAGGGGACGTTGGTGGCGGCGAGCACGAAGACGCCCTCGTTGCCGGCGCCGCTCGCGATGCCGTCGAGCTCGGTGAGGAGCTGGTTGACGACGTTGCGCAGGCCGCTGTGGTGCGTACGGGAGCGCTTGGCGCCGAGGGCGTCCAGCTCGTCGAGGAAGACGACGCAGGGGGCCTGGCGGCGGGCGGTCTCGAAGATGTCGTGGATGTTCTTCTCCGAGGCGCCGATCCACATGTCGAGGACGTCGGAGAGCGAGACGGTGAGGAAGTTCGCGCCGAGTTCACCGGCGACGGCGCGCGCGATGAAGGTCTTGCCGCAGCCGGGCGGCCCGTAGAGGAGCAGGCCGCCGCGGAGCGACTTGCCGTACAGGCGGCGCAGTTCGGGGTTGCGCATGGGGGCGAGGAAGGCGGCTTCGAGCCGGTCCTTGACCTCCTCCATGCCGCCGACGTCGGCGAGGCGTACGGAACCGGGGGCGTCGACGTCCCAGGCGGCGGCGTCCCCTGCCGGCCCCTCGCCGTCGGCGGCCTGCGGGTCCTCCAGGAAACGGGGTCCCACGAGGTCCTGGACCTGCTGCTCGGCGGCGTCCCAGTCGAACCCGTTCGTGGGCGCGGCCGGCGCGGTCGGCGCGGTCGGCGTGGTGGGCGCGGTGGGCGCGGCCGGCGTGGTGGGCGCGGCCGGCGTGGTGGGCGCGGTGACTTGCGGCATCCCCATCGCCCGCATCATCAGGGCGCGCGCGTCCGCGTCCCCCGGCGCGTGCTGGAGCGCGACCGCCGCCTCCGCGACGGCCTCGTCGTTCCGCCCGTCGGACAGGAGGAGTTCGGCGAAGTGAAGACGCAGGGGTACGTCACCGGGGGCGGCGGCCACGGCGGCGCGCAGACTGCGGATCAGGGGGGACTCGTCGGCCATGCGGCCACCCTAAGGCGGGGGGGCCGGGCTAGCTCCAGCGGCCCGTGCGCCCCAGGACCAGCGCCGTCGCCGCCGTACCCGCCGTGGAGGTCCGCAGCACGCTCCGGCCCAGCCGGTACGGCTTCGCCCCGGCCTCCTCGAACGCCGCGAGTTCCTGCGGCGAGACACCGCCCTCGGGGCCGACGATCAGCACGATCGAGCCCTTCTCCGGGAGTTCGGCGGTGGCGAGCGCGCCGCTCGGGTGGTCCCGGTCCTCGTGCAGGACGGCCGCGAAGTCGGCGCCCGCGAGCAGCGCGGCGACCTGCTTCGTCGTCATCAGGTCGGAGACCTCGGGGAACCGGGTGCGGCGCGACTGCTTGCCGGCCTCGCGCGCGGTGGACCGCCACTTGGCGAGCGCCTTCAACCCCCGGTCGCCCTTCCACTGGGTGATGCAGCGGGAGGCGGCCCACGGCACGACGGCGTCCACCCCGGTCTCCGTCATCGTCTCGACGGCCACTTCGCCCCTGTCGCCCTTGGGCAGCGCCTGGACGACGGTGATCCGGGGCTCCTCCTCGGGGTCCTCGTACACGCCCGACACCTGCACGGTCAGCCGGTCCTTGCCCTCGGCGGCGAGCACCACGCAGTCGGCCCACCGGCCGCGGCCGTCGACGAGGACGAGGTCCTCACCGCCCTGGAGCCGCTTCACGGAGACGGCGTGCCGCCCTTCGGGCCCTTCGAGCACGAAGGTGCCGGCGCCGGGGACGGCGTCGACGACGAAGACGGGTGCGGTCATGAGGTGCTCCTGTGGGCGAACCGGGAGGTGTCGCGGAGGTCGGCGAGTGCGGTGTCGAGTTCGGCGGCCAGTACCTCGACCAGCTGGCCCGCGGGGAGTTCGCGGGCGAGCCGGTGGCCCTGGCCGGCCCACAGGGCCATGCCCTGGGCGTCGCCCGCGGTGGCGGCGGCCTTGCGGATCGGGGCGGTGAGGTGGTGGATCTCGGGGTAGGCGGCGGGGGCGTACGGCCCGTGCTCGCGCATGAAGCGGTTGACGAGGCCGCGCGCCGGGCGCCCGGAGAAGGCCCGGGTGAAGGCGGTCCTGGTGAACAGCGGGTCGGTCAGGGCCCGCTTGTGCAGCGGGTGGGCGCCCGACTCGGGGCAGCAGAGGAACGCGGTGCCGAGCTGGGCGGCGTCGGCCCCGGCGGCGAGGACGGCGGCGATCTGCGCGCCGCGCATGATCCCGCCCGTGGCGACGATCGGCAGGGCGACGCTCTCGCGGACCTGGGTGAGGAGGGCGAGCAGTCCGGTGCCCGGGGCGTCGTCGGCGGGGTCGTCGCGGTACGCGCCCTGGTGCCCGCCGGCCTCGACGCCCTGGACGCAGACGGCGTCGGCGCCGGCCTGCTGGGCGGTGAGGGCCTCGTCGGCGGAGGTGACAGTGACGATCGTGTACGTACCGGCGCGGGCGAAGGAGGTGAGGACCTCGGGCTCGGGGCAGCCGAAGGTGAAGGAGACGACGCGGACCGGGTCGTCCAGGAGGATGGCCAGCTTGGCGTCGTAGGCGTCGTCGCGGCTGTCGTCGGCCTCGCCGAGCGGGGTGTCGTACCAGGTGGCCTCGCCGGCGAGCTGGTGGCGGTAGACCTCGAGGGCGGCGGGGTCGGCGGGCCGCCCGGTCTGCGGCATGAAGAGGTTGACGCCGAAGGGGCGCGCGGTGAGCCCGCGTACCTGCTTGATCTCCTGGTACAGGCCTCCGGCCGTCTTGTAGCCGCCGGCCAGGAAGCCGAGCGCCCCGGCCTCGCAGACGGCTCCGACCAGTTCGGGACAGGAGGCGCCACCCGCCATGGGGGCCTGCACGATCGGAAACCGAGAGAGATCGTTCAGTGCGGTGGTGGACATATGGGCATCGTGCCATGCCCCTGCTTCGGGGCCGAATCCGTACGTCATGTCAGGAAGGGCGGCTCCGGGACGTGCTCGCCGTTCGGGGAAACGCGGAGGGGCGGGACGGCTCAGCACCGTCCCGCCCCTCCCACTCCGGTGTACGGACCGGGTCAGGTCCGCCCGTTGAAGGCGTCCTTGAGCCGCGAGAACAACCCCTGCTGACCGGGCTGGAACTGGCCGGTGGGCCGCTCCTCGCCGCGCAGTTTGGCCAGTTCGCGCAGGAGGCGTTCCTGCTCCGCGTCGAGCTTGCCCGGGGTCTGCACCTCGACGTGCACGATCAGGTCGCCCCGGCCGTTGCCGCGGAGGTGGGTGACGCCACGGCCGTGCAGCGGGATCGACTGGCCGGACTGGGTGCCCGGCCGGATGTCGATCTCCTCGAGGCCGTCGAGGGTTTGCAGCTGCACCTTGGTGCCGAGCGCGGCCGCCGTCATCGGCAGGGTGACCGTGCAGTGCAGGTCGTCGCCGCGCCGCTGGAACATGTCGTGCGGGGTCTCGTGGATCTCGACGTACAGGTCGCCGGCGGGGCCGCCGCCGGGGCCGACCTCTCCCTCGCCCGCGAGCTGGATCCGGGTGCCGTTGTCGACACCGGCCGGGATCTTGACCGTGAGGGTGCGACGGGACCTGACCCGGCCGTCGCCCGCGCACTCGGGGCACGGGGTCGGGACGACGGTGCCGAAGCCCTGGCACTGCGGGCAGGGGCGCGAGGTCATGACCTGGCCGAGGAACGACCGGGTGACCTGCGAGACCTCGCCGCGGCCGCGGCACATGTCACAGGTCTGCGCGGTGGTGCCGGGTGCGGCGCCCTCGCCCGAGCAGGTCGTACAGACGACCGCCGTGTCGACCTGAATGTCCTTGGTCGTGCCGAAGGCCGCCTCGTTGAGGTCGATCTCCAGACGGATCATGGCGTCCTGGCCACGACGGGTCCGCGAGCGCGGGCCGCGCTGCGAGGCCGTCCCGAAGAAGGCGTCCATGATGTCGGAGAAGTTGCCGAAGCCACCGGCTCCGAAGCCGCCCGCGCCGCCTCCGCCGGAGGCCGAGAGCGGGTCGCCGCCGAGGTCGTAGACCTGCTTCTTCTGCGGGTCCGAGAGGACCTCGTAGGCGGCGTTGATCTCCTTGAAGCGTTCCTGCGTCTTGGGATCGGGATTGACGTCCGGGTGCAGCTCGCGGGCGAGCCTCCGGAAGGCCTTCTTGATCTCGTCCTGGGAAGCGTCGCGGCGCACGCCGAGTACGGCGTAGTAGTCCGTGGCCACTTACGACTCCGCCAGGATCTGTCCGACGTAACGTGCCACTGCGCGTACCGCTCCCATCGTTCCGGGGTAGTCCATGCGGGTCGGTCCGACCACGCCGAGTTTGGCGACTGCTTCGCCGCCCGAACCGTAGCCGACCGAGACGACGGACGTGGAGCTCAGCCCCTCGTGGGCGTTCTCGTGCCCGATGCGTACGGTCATGCCCGATTCCTTGGCCTCGCCCAGCAGCTTGAGGAGCACGACCTGCTCCTCCAGAGCTTCGAGGACAGGCCTGATCATCAGGGGGAAGTCGTGTCCGAAGCGGGTGAGATTGGCGGTGCCGCCGATCATCAGCCGCTCCTCGTGCTCCTCGACGAGGCTTTCGAGGAGGGTCGCGAGCACGGTCGTGACCGTGGCGCGGTCCTCGGTCTCCTCGAAGGACTCGGGGAGGTCCTGCACCAGCTGCGGCACGTCGGCGAACCGGCGGCCGACGACCCGGCTGTTGAGCCGGGCCCGCAGATCGGCGAGCGAGGTCTCGCCGAAGGGCGCGGGGCAGTCGATGAGCCGCTGCTCGACGCGGCCGGTGTCCGTGATGAGCACCAGCATCAGGCGGGCGGGGGCCAGCGAGAGCAGCTCCACGTGCCGGACGGTCGAGCGGGTCAGCGAGGGGTACTGGACGACGGCGACCTGGCGGGTCAGCTGGGCGAGCAGCCGGACCGTGCGGCCGACGACGTCGTCGAGGTCCACCGCGCCGTCGAGGAAGTTGTGGATGGCCCGGCGCTCGGGCGTCGACAGCGGCTTGACGCCGGCGAGCCGGTCGACGAAGAGCCGGTAGCCCTTGTCGGTCGGAATGCGGCCGGCGCTGGTGTGGGGCTGGGCGATGAAGCCCTCCTCCTCCAGGACCGCCATGTCGTTGCGCACCGTGGCCGGCGAGACGCCGAGCTTGTGGCGCTCGGTGAGCGCCTTGGAGCCGACCGGCTCCTCCGTCCCGACGTAGTCCTGGACGATGGCGCGCAGCACCTCGAGTCTGCGTTCGCTGAGCATCGTGCGCACCTCCAGCTCTCGTCGTCGTTCCGGTTGCTCCGCATTTGGCACTCGGCCTGTTCGAGTGCCAGCGATCCCCCGGCCAGTGTACGGCGGCGGGCGTCGCTCCTGGCAAGGTGGCGGCGCTCCCACCGGCTAGCGTCGCCTCATGGACGTGGATTGGGAAGCGTACGGATGGGAGCGGCTCGCGGACGGGGTGGGCCGGCGACGGCTGCCCCGCTGGGACGCCACGGTCGGGCTGGTCCTGGGTGAACGGGCCGTGCTGCTGTACGACACGGGCTCGTCGCTCGCGGAGGGCGCCGAGCTGCGGGCCCAGATCACGGGGCTCACGAGCGGTCGCGAAGTGACGCACATCGCACTCGGTCATCCCCATTTCGACCATGTGCTGGGCACGGCGGCGTTCGCGGACGCGGAGGTCTTCGGCGCGGTCGGCTCGGACGAGCTGCTCGGCCGGGTGCGGGACCGGGACGAGCTGCGCGGGGACGCGGTACGGCACGGGCTCGACCCGGTGGCGGCCGCGGAGGCGGTGGACGCCCTGGTGGTCCCGCGGCACGTGGTCTCGGGCGAGTGGACGCTCGACCTGGGAGGCCGGCAGGTCCTCCTGGCGAACGTGGGCCCCGGCCACACGGGCCACGACCTGGTGCTCCTGGTGCCGGGCGAGCGGGAGGTGGTGTTCTGCGGCGACCTGGTCGAGGAGTCGGGCGAGCCGCAGGCGGGCCCGGACGCGATCCCCTCCCGCTGGCCGGACGCGCTCGACCGGCTGCTGCGGCTCGGCGGCGAGGACGCGGTGTACGTGCCGGGGCACGGGGCCGTGGTGGACGCCACGTTCGTACGGGTACAGCGCGATGAACTGGCACACCGCTTCCACGTGACCTAACGTCACCGGAATGCGCAGCTACAACCCGGACCTGACGCCGTCCTGGAAGAAGCCGAAGCCCGTCCCGGAGATCCCGGCCGACCGCGACCTCGTCGTCGAGGAGGTCGCCACGGGCTTCTGCGGGGCGGTGATCCGCTGCGAGGCGGGGACTGTGACGCTGGAGGACCGCTTCGGCAAGCACCGGGTGTTCCCGATGGAGCCGCGCGGCTTCCTCCTGGAGGGCCGGGTGGTGACGCTGGTCCGCCCGGTCGCGGCCCCCGCCCGCCCCACCCGTACGGCCTCGGGCTCCGTCGCGGTGCCGGGCGCACGCGCGCGCGTGGCGCGGGCCGGCCGGATCTACGTCGAGGGCCGCCACGACGCCGAGCTCGTGGAGCGGGTCTGGGGCGACGACCTGCGGATCGAGGGCGTGGTCGTGGAGTACCTGGAGGGCGTCGACGACCTGCCGTCGATCGTGGCCGACTTCGCCCCGGCACCGGACGCCCGCCTGGGGGTCCTGGTGGACCACCTGGTCCCGGGTTCGAAGGAGTCGAGGATCGCCGCCCAGGTGACCTCTCCTGACGTCCTGGTCGTCGGCCACCCGTACATCGACATCTGGGAGGCGGTGAAGCCGTCCTCGGTGGGCATCCGGGCGTGGCCGAGGGTCCCCAGGGGCGAGGACTGGAAGACGGGCGTGTGCCGCGCGCTGGGCTGGCCGCACGACAACACGGGTGCGGCCTGGCAGCACATCCTGTCGAGGGTCACGACGTACAAGGACCTGGAACCGGAACTCCTGGGCCGCGTGGAGGAACTGATCGACTTCGTGACGGCGCCGTAGGGGCCTCGCCTCCCGCGTACGAACGGGGGTGCCCCGCCGTCGCTCGCTCGGGTAGCGTGCGCGGCATGTCGAGCCCCGAGTCGGACACGTCGGGGGCTTTCGGTCACGCCGTCAGCCCCCTGAACCCCTGAGTTCTCCCGGGTCCCTGCCGCCCTGTCGTCCCGCCGCCCTCCGCGGCCGGACGCGTGTGCCCCGTGGGTGCTGACCGCGGTGACGAGATGCCTCTGTCGTCATTCTCCTCACCCCGGAGCCACTCGATGCCCCTCCCGCTCCTTCTGCTCGCCCTGGCGGTCTTCGCCATGGGCACCTCGGAGTTCATGCTCGCCGGCCTCGTGCCGGACATCGCCTCAGACCTCGGTGTCCACGTCGGCAGCGCGGGCCTGCTCACGTCGGCCTTCGCCGTCGGAATGATCGTCGGCGCGCCGCTCCTGGCCGCCCTCGCCCGCAACTGGGCGGTGCGGGCGAGCCTGCTCGGGTTCGTTCTCGTGTTCTCGGCGGCGCACGTCCTGGGCGCCGTCACCACCAGCTTCGCCGTCCTGTTCGCCACCAGGGT
Organism: Streptomyces sp. NPDC051822; assembly: GCF_044452745.1. Classification (NCBI taxonomy): domain Bacteria; kingdom Bacillati; phylum Actinomycetota; class Actinomycetes; order Kitasatosporales; family Streptomycetaceae; genus Streptomyces; species Streptomyces sp. NPDC051822. Next base: position 811,069 of record NZ_JBITBZ010000001.1, read on the forward strand.
GGTCGCGGCCCTCGCGAACGCCGGGTTCCTGGCCCTGGCCCTGACCACCGCCGCCCGGCTCGTGCCGCCGGACCGGAAGGGGCGCGCGCTGGCCGTGCTGCTGTCGGGTACGACGGTGGCCACGATCGCCGGGGTCCCCGCCGGATCGCTGCTCGGCACGCTGCTCGACTGGCGGGCCACGTTCTGGGCCGTCGCCGCGCTCTGCCTGCCCGCGGCCCTCGGCGTCCTCCTGGGGTTCCCGGCACGGCCCGCTCGGGAGGGCATGGCCGAGGTGCCGGACCTGCGTGCGGAGCTGGCGCGGCTCAGGCGACCGCGGCTGCTCCTGGTGATGCTGCTCGGAGCCCTGGTGAACGCGGCGACCTTCGCCGGCTTCACGTTCCTCGCGCCCGTCGTGACCGGTTCCGCCGGGCTCGGCGAGCTGTGGGTCCCGGTCGCCCTGGTCCTCTTCGGGGTGGGCTCCTTCGCGGGGATCACCCTCGCGGGGCGGTGGTCCGACCGGTACCCGGGCCGGGTCGTGGCGGTCGGCGGTCCACTGCTGCTCGTCGGCTGGCCCGCCCTGGCCGTGCTGGCCGACATGCCGGTCGCGCTGCTCACCCTCGTGTTCGTGCAGGGCACGGCGTCGTTCGCGCTGGGCGGCACTCTGATCGCGCGGGTCCTCCACGAGGCCGCGGGAGCCCCCACCATGGCCGGCTCCTACGCGACCGCGGCACTCAACGTCGGGGCGGCCGGCGGACCGCTCGCCGCCGCCGTCGCCCTCGAAACCGGGGCGGGGACGCTCGGACCGCTGTGGGCGAGCGGCCTTCTCGTCCTGGGCGCCCTGCTCATCGCCCTGCCGTCACGCGAGGTGCTCTCGGCGCACCAGGCCGGCCCGGCCTGATCGGCAAGACACCCCCTAGTCCACCTAGTCCACGAGGTCCCGCACGACCGCGTCGGCGAGCAGCCGACCCCGCAGGGTCAGTACCGCCCGCCCGGCGGCGTACGGCCCGTCGTCGAGCAGTCCGTCGGCGAGGGCCTTGCGGGACGCCGCGAGGCCCGCCGGCTTGAGGAGGGACAGCTCGACGCCCTCCTTGAGCCGCAGTTCGAGGAGCACGCGCTCGACTCTCCGGTCCTCGTCGGAGAGCAGCTCCCGTCCGGCCCCCGGCGTCTTCCCCGCGGCCAGCGCGGCGGCGTACGCACCGGGATGCTTCACGTTCCACCAGCGGACGCCGCCGACGTGGCTGTGGGCGCCGGGCCCCGCGCCCCACCAGTCGGCGCCGCGCCAGTACAGCTCGTTGTGGAGGCAGCGACCGGCCTCGGAGGTGGCCCAGTTGGACACCTCGTACCACTCGAAACCGGCCTCGGCGAGGACGGAGTCGGCGATCAGGTACCGGTCGGCGTGCACGTCGTCGTCGGTCATCGGCACCTCGCCGCGCCGGATGCGGCGCGCGAGCTGCGTACCCTCCTCGACGATCAGCGCGTAGGCGCTGACGTGGTCGGGTCCGGCTCCGATGGCCGCGTCGAGCGAGGCCCGCCAGTCGTCGTCGGACTCCCCCGGCGTGCCGTAGATGAGATCCAGGTTCACGTGGTCGAAGCCGGCCGTCCGCGCCTCCGCCACGCACGCCTCGGGCCGTCCGGGGGTGTGCGTGCGGTCCAGGACCTTCAGGACGTGCTGCTTGGCGCTCTGCATGCCGAAGGAGATCCGGTTGAAGCCCCCGGCCCGCAGCTCCGCCAGGTACGCCGGGTTCACGGACTCCGGGTTCGCCTCGGTCGTGATCTCGGCGTCGTCCGCGAGCCCGAACTCGTCGCGGATCGCCCCCAGCATCCGTACGAGGTCGCCGGCGGCGAGCAGTGTCGGCGTACCCCCGCCGACGAACACGGTCCGCACCGGCCTGGGGTCGTCCCCGAGCACCTTCCGGGCGAGCCGGATCTCGTCGCCGACCTGGTCGGCGTAGTTGTCCCGGGAGGCCAGTACGCCCCCGGTGCCGCGCAGCTCGCTCGCCGTGTACGTGTTGAAGTCGCAGTAGCCGCAGCGCGTCGCGCAGTACGGCACGTGCAGGTAGAACCCGAGCGGCCGCTCCCCTGCCCCTTCCAGGGCGTGCGGGGGCAGCGCCCCGTCGTCGGGAACGGTCTCACCATCGGGCAGTACGGAAGGCATGAGCCCCATTGTCCCGTACTGCCCGAGGTGAACGGCCGGCCTGTGGACAACCTCTCCACAGGAGCGAGGGTCAGGACTCGCGGGACCCCGCGTACATCTCCTCGATGAGGTCCTTGTACTCGCGCTCGACGACCGGTCGCTTCAGCTTCAGCGAAGGCGTCAGCTCGCCGTGCTCGATGTCGAGGTCGCGCGGCAGCAGGCGGAACTTCTTGATCGTCTGCCAGCGCTGGAGGCCGGCGTTGAGGCGGTCGACGTAGCCCTGGATCATCGCCACGGTCTGCGGGGCGGCGACGATCTCGGCGTACGGCTTGCCCGCGAGGTCGTGCTCGGCGGCCCAGCCGAGGAGGGAGGGCTCGTCGAGGGCGATCAGCGCGGTGCAGAAGTTCCGGTCGGCGCCGTGGACCAGGATGTTCGAGACGAACGGGCAGACGGCCTTGAACTGGCCCTCGACCTCGGCCGGCGCGATGTACTTGCCGCCGGAGGTCTTGATCAGGTCCTTCTTGCGGTCGGTGATCCGCAGGTAGCCGTCGGCGGACAGCTCGCCGATGTCACCGGTGTGGAACCAGCCGTCGGACTCCAGGACCTCGGCCGTCTTCTCGGGCAGGCCGTGGTAGCCCTCCATGATGCCGGGGCCGCGCAGCAGGATCTCGCCGTCGTCGGCGATCCGGACCTCGGTGCCGGGGAGCGGCTTGCCGACGGTGCCGGTGCGGTAGGCCTCGCCCGGGTTGACGAAGGAGGCGGCGGAGGACTCGGTGAGTCCGTACCCCTCCAGGATGTGGATGCCCGCGCCGGCGAAGAAGTAGCCGATCTCGGGGGCGAGCGCGGCTGATCCGGAGATGCACGCGCGCAGGTTGCCGCCGAAGGCGTCACGGATCTTGGCGTAGACGAGGGCGTCGGCGACCTTGTGCTTGGCGGTGAGGCCGAAGGGCGCGGAGGCGGTGCCGGTGCGGCGGAAGTTGTCCTGGGTCGCCTTGGCGTAGTCGCGGGAGACGCCCGCTGCCCACTGGAAGATCTTGTACTTGGCTCCGCCGGCCGCGCGGGCCTTGGCGGCGACGCCGTTGTAGACCTTCTCGAAGATGCGGGGGACGGCGGCCATGTAGGTCGGCTGGACCACCGGCAGGTTCTCGATGATCTTGTCGACCCGGCCGTCGACGGCGGTGACGTGCCCGACCTCGATCTGTCCCGAGGTGAGGACCTTGCCGAAGACGTGGGCGAGCGGCAGCCACAGGTACTGGACGTCGTCCTGGGTGACGAGTCCGGTGGCGGCGATGGCCTTCGCCATGTACGACCAGTTGTCGTGCGGGAGGCGGACGCCCTTGGGGCGGCCGGTGGTGCCCGAGGTGTAGATGAGGGTCGCGAGCTGGGTCGGGGTGATCGCCGCGACCCGCTCCTTGACGGCCTCGGGGTGCTTCTCCAGGTACGCCTTGCCGCGCGCCTCCAGCTCCGCGAGGGAGAGGACGAACTCGCCGTCGCTCTCGACCCCGGTGGCGTCGATGACGACCACGTGGTGGAGGTTCGGCAGCTCGGCGCGGCGCTCCACGGCCTTGGCGAGCTGGGCCGCGTCCTCGGCGATGAGGACCTTCGACTCGGAGTCGGAGAGGATGAACGCCGACTCCTCCGCGTTGGTCTGCGGGTAGACCGTGGTGGTCGCGGCGCCGGCGCACATCACGCCGAGGTCGGCGAGGATCCACTCGACGCGGGTGGCGGAGGCGAGGGCGACGCGCTCCTCGGACTGCACGCCGAGGTCGGCGAGGCCGGCGGCGATGGAGTAGACCCGCTCGGCGGCCTGCCCCCAGCTGAGCGACTTCCAGTCGTCGGGACCGGTGCCGGAGGCGGCGGGCACCGGATAGCGGTAGGCCTCGGCGTCCGGAGTCCGCTCGACGCGCTCAAGGAAGAGGGCAGCCACGGAGGGCGGCCGGTTCTCGATCTGGGTCTGTGTGTCGCTCACGACGTCCTCCGGGCGGCGGCGGTGCCTTCTGGTGGTTCGTAAAACTAACTGGCGAGTAACCTTCGAGCCGGGATCAGAGTAAAGGCCCGGGGTCTGGCGCGTAAGGGTCTACAGGGCGTCGCTTGACGTCGCTTCAATAACGAACGAACCCGCGTACCGACGCGGAACGGGCCCGCGCGCACTCGGCACGTGGACCCGTTCATCGACCGCGTCTGCCGCGGCTACTTCTTCTTGCCGGAGGACTCGTCGCTCGACAGGACGGCGATGAAGGCCTCCTGCGGCACCTCCACCGAGCCGACCATCTTCATGCGCTTCTTGCCTTCCTTCTGCTTCTCGAGCAGCTTCCGCTTACGGGAGATGTCACCGCCGTAGCACTTGGCGAGGACGTCCTTGCGGATGGCGCGAATGGTCTCGCGGGCGATGACCCGGGAGCCGATCGCGGCCTGGATCGGCACCTCGAAGGCCTGCCGCGGGATGAGCTCGCGCAGCTTGGCGACGAGCCGCACACCGTAGGCGTACGCGGCGTCCTTGTGGGTGACGGCGGAGAACGCGTCGACCTTGTCGCCGTGCAGCAGGATGTCGACCTTGACCAGGCTGGAGGCCTGCTCGCCGGTGGGCTCGTAGTCGAGGGAGGCGTAACCGCGCGTCTTGGACTTCAGCTGGTCGAAGAAGTCGAAGACGATCTCCGCGAGGGGCAGGGTGTAGCGGATCTCGACCCGGTCCTCGGAGAGGTAGTCCATGCCGAGAAGGGTGCCGCGACGGGTCTGGCACAGCTCCATGATCGCGCCGATGAACTCGCTCGGGGCCAGGATCGTGGCGCGTACGACGGGCTCGTACACGTCGTTGATCTTACCCTCGGGGAACTCGCTCGGGTTCGTGACCGTGTGCTCGCTGCCGTCCTCCATGACCACGCGGTACACGACGTTCGGCGCGGTGGCGATCAGGTCGAGCCCGAACTCGCGCTCGAGCCGCTCACGGATCACGTCGAGGTGGAGCAGTCCCAGGAAACCGACGCGGAAGCCGAAGCCGAGCGCGGCGGAGGTCTCCGGCTCGTAGACGAGGGCGGCGTCGTTGAGCTGGAGCTTGTCGAGGGCCTCGCGGAGGTCCGGGTACTCCGAGCCGTCCAGCGGGTAGAGGCCCGAGAACACCATCGGCTTCGGGTCCTTGTAGCCGCCGAGGGCCTCGGTGGCGCCCTTGTTCAGCGAGGTGATCGTGTCACCGACCTTGGACTGACGGACGTCCTTCACGCCGGTGATGATGTAGCCGACCTCGCCGACGCCGATGCCGTCGGCCGACGTCATCTCGGGGGACGAGACGCCGATCTCCAGGAGCTCGTGGGTGGCGCCGGTCGACATCATCTTGATGCGCTCGCGCTTGTTGAGCTGCCCGTCGACGACACGGACGTAGGTCACCACGCCGCGGTACGAGTCGTACACGGAGTCGAAGATCATCGCGCGTGCGGGCGCGTCGGCGACACCGACGGGCGCGGGGACGTCGCGGACGACCCGGTCGAGCAGCGCGTCGACACCGACACCGGTCTTCGCCGAGACCTTGAGGACGTCCTCCGGCTGGCAGCCGATGAGGTTCGCGAGCTCCTCGGAGAACTTCTCCGGCTGGGCGGCCGGCAGGTCGATCTTGTTCAGGACCGGGACGATGGTGAGGTCGTTCTCCATCGCCAGGTACAGGTTGGCGAGGGTCTGCGCCTCGATGCCCTGGGCCGCGTCGACCAGCAGGACCGTGCCCTCACAGGCCGCGAGCGAACGCGAGACCTCGTACGTGAAGTCGACGTGCCCGGGGGTATCGATCATGTTCAGGATGTGCGTGGCGCCCTGGGACGGCCCCTCGGTCGGCGCCCACGGCAGCCGGACCGCCTGGGACTTGATCGTGATGCCGCGCTCCCGCTCGATGTCCATCCGGTCGAGATACTGGGCACGCATCTGCCGCTGGTCGACCACACCGGTCAGCTGGAGCATCCGGTCGGCGAGCGTGGACTTGCCGTGGTCGATGTGCGCGATGATGCAGAAGTTGCGGATCAGAGCCGGGTCGGTACGGCTCGGCTCGGGCACGTTGGTAGGAGTCGCGGGCACGCAGGGTCTCGTCTCGGGGCGATGTCGGATCGATACGTAGGCTCCATGGTCCCATGCCCGTCGCCCTGCGCCCGGTTTGGGCGGGCGTGAGGGTGACTGATACTGTGGACAGCTGTGTCTCGTGCGCCCTCTCAGCCGCGGGTCACACTCCAGAAGGAACATCGAACCTGTAAAGGCTCTTTTCGTGGCGAACATCAAGTCCCAGATCAAGCGGAACAAGACGAACGAGAAGGCGCGCCTGCGCAACAAGGCCGTCAAGTCCTCGCTCAAGACCGCGATCCGCAAGGCCCGCGAGGCCGTCGCCGCGGGTGACGTCGAGAAGGCCGTCGTGGCCACTCGCGCCGCCTCCCGCGCGCTCGACAAGGCTGTCTCGAAGGGTGTCATCCACAAGAACGCCGCCGCCAACAAGAAGTCGGCGCTGGCCACCAAGGCTGCCGCTCTCCAGGGCTGAGCTCTGATGTGACCGGCCGTACGGGACCCAGCGGGCCCTCTCTCCCGCTCCCGCCCGGCCACCAGGACTCGCACGCGGACGCGTTCGCCACGCGGGTGCGAGCCCACCCAGCTTGTACGACGAAGGCCCCGCCTCTCCTTCCCCAGGAGCGACGGGGCCTTCGCCGCGTCCCGGCACCGAAGGCCTGGCTCCGCCCCGGCACCGCGAAGCGGCCGCCGGAGGGCTCGGGCCCCGGGAAAGCACCGGGAAAGCACCGGGAAAGAGGCTCGGCGACGCAAAGCCGCCACCAGACGGCACGGGCCCCGGGGTGAAGCCCCCAGGCAAGCCTCCCGGCCGAGGCCAGAGCACCAGGTCGACCCGGCGGCGCGAAGCCGCCGCTGAAGCACGCGGGCCCGGGGCGAAGCCTCCGGGCAGAGCCAAGCCCGGAGCGCCGACCGCCGTGGGCGGCGCGAAGCCGCCGCCAGCCCGGACGGGACACGGCGCGAAGCCGCCGCCAGCCCGGACGGGACACGGCGCGAAGCCGCCGCCAACCCGGACGGGACACGGCGCGAAGCCGCCGCCAGACGGCACGGGACACGGCGCGAAGCCGCCGCCAGACGGCACGGGGTCCTGGGGCGCAGCCCCAGGAAGAAGCCTCACCCCCACCAGCCCCCGGCAGGGTCTCGGGAAGGGGCGGGGTGGGGGAAGACGCCCCTCAGACCCCGCGCCGCATCCTCGCCGCCCGCGCCACCGCGACCACCGCCTTCTCCAGGGCGTACTCCGGGTCGTCCCCGCCGCCCTTCACCCCCGCGTCCGCCTCGGCGATCGCCCGCAGCGCCACCGACACCCCGTCCGGCGTCCAGCCCCGCATCTGCTGCCGCACCCGGTCGATCTTCCAGGGCGGCATGCCCAGCTCCCGCGCCAGGTCGGCGGGCCGGCCGCCTCTGGCCGAGGACAGCTTGCCGATCGCCCGCACGCCCTGGGCGAGCGCACTGGTGACCAGCACCGGCGCGACCCCGGTCGAGAGCGACCAGCGCAGGGCCTCGAGGGCCTCCGCCGTGCGCCCCTCGACCGCGCGGTCCGCGATGTTGAAGGAGGAGGCCTCGGCGCGGCCGGTGTAGTACCGCCCGACGACGGCCTCGTCGATCGTCCCGTCCACGTCGGACGTGAGCTGCGCCGCCGCGGACGCGAGCTCCCGCAGGTCGCTGCCGATCGAGTCCACGAGCGCCTGGCAGGCCTCCGGCGTGGCCGACCGCCCGAGCGTCCGGAACTCCGCCCGCACGAACGACAGCCGCTCCGCCGGCTTCGTCGTCTTCGGGCAGGCCACCTCCCGCGCCCCGGCCTTGCGCGCCGCGTCGAGCAGTGCCTTGCCCTTGGCGCCGCCGGCGTGCAGCAGAACCAGCGAGATGTCCTCGATCGGGTCGTCGAGGTAGGCCTTGACGTCCTTGATCGTGTCGGCGGAGAGATCGTGGGCGTTCCGCACGACGAGCACCTTGCGCTCGGCGAAGAGCGAGGGGCTGGTGAGCTCCATCAGTGAGCCGGGCTGGAGCTGCTCGGGCGCGAGGTCGCGCACGTCCGTGTCGGCGTCGGCGGCGCGGGCGGCGCGCACCACCTCCTGGACGACGCGGTCGAGGAGCAGGTCCTCCTGGCCCACGGCGAGCGTCACGGGGCCGAGGAGGTCGTCGGGGGAAGTCTTTCTGGTGGCCATCGCGATCCAGCATCCCACGGGCCACTGACAGCGATGCCCGAGAATGGCGGGGTGAGTGAACGACACGTACTGGTACTCCCCGACCGCGACGCCGCCGAGGAGGTCGCGGGCGAGCTCCCGGACCGTTTCGGCCTGGCCGAGGAACCGCAGCTCGTACGGGACGCCCTGGCCGGCGAGGACGACGCCGAGGACGCCCAGTGGCTGGTCGTCGTCGAGGATCCGGCGGGCCGTCTGGACCCGGCGGCGCTCGACGACCTGGCAGCCGAGTACGAGGGCTGGCTGGAAGCCCCGTAACGCCTCCGTCAGCCCCGGCCCGCCGCCTTGGGCACGATCTGGATGTCGAGGTCGATGCTGATGCTGGACCCGACGGCCGCGATGCCGCGCGCGAGGAGCGTCTGCCAGGTGAGGGTGAAGTCCTCCCGGTGCAGCTCGGTGGTGGCCCGGCAGGCGCACCGTGCCTCGCCTTCGAGACCGCTCCCGAGGCCGAGGTACTGGGTGTCGAGGGTGACCGTACGGCTCACTCCGTGCAGGGTGAGCGCCCCGGTGACGGCCCACCGGGTGCCGCCCTTGTGCGTGAAGCGTTCGCTGAAGAACTCCAGCGTGGGGTAGGCGCCGACGTCGAGGAAGTCCCCGGAGCGCAGGTGGTCGTCGCGCATCTGCACCCCGGTGTCGATGGAGGCCGCGTCGATGACGACGTGCATCGCCGAGTGCTCCATCCGGTCACCGATCCGCACCGCGCCGGCGAAGCTGTTGAAGCGGCCGTGGATCCGGGCGAGGCCGATGTGGCGTGCCGTGAAGCCGATCTGCGAATGCGAGGGGTCGATCTCCCAGTCGCCGGGTTCGGGGAGCTGGGGCTGCGGGGCGACCTGGAGCAGTACGTCGCCCAGACCCGTGTGGACGCCCTCGGTGACGACGGCGCTGCCGTGGTGCGGCGTGTAGCCCTCGGCGGTCACGGCGAGCCGGTACTCCCCCGCCGGCACGGTCACCAGCGCCGTACCGTACGGGTCGGTCTCGCCGCCGAGCACCTTGCGGCCGGCGGCGTCACTGACGACGAACTCGGCCTGCCGGAGGGGTTCGTGCACGGGGTCGAGCACCCTGCAGCTCAGGACCCCCGCCGAGGCGGGGACGGCGACACCGGCGAGCGGGCCGCCTCGCGCGGCGCCCCCCGCGCGCTTCCCGAAGAGACGATCGAACATTCTTCACGCACCCCCGTGCGACTCGTTCACTGTGTAACGAAGTCGCATTCGATCATCGCCGGTACGTTCGAGGCAAACCGGGCAACCGGCAGCAAGTGCGACCGAGGGCCCGAATCGGATTTCCCACCCCGCGTCCAGCGGGCGACATCACCGGGTACGACGGCGATGCCGAGGCGCGCCTCGGGGAATGCGCAGGCGGAGCCGGCCGCTGCCGGAGTCCTAGCCGACGGGTGCCGATTCCCCTTCCCGGGCCGGCAGTTCACGCATGCGCGCCAGCGGTGAGGGCAGCACCCACAGCACGGCGAGGACGGCCCCCGCGGTGGCGATCCACAGCGTCGGGCGCAGCCCGATCGCGGTGCCGAGCAGACCGCCGACGAGCGCGCCGATCGGGCGGAACCCGTGGTTGAGCGTCCGGAACGCGCCCATGACCCGAGCTCGGACGGCGTCCGGTATCAGCGCCATCTGGAACGATCCCGCGGCGACGTCCACGATCATCACCCCGACGCAGGAGAGGAACTCCGCCACGAACATCACGAGGACCACCAGCGGAAGCGGCCCGTCCGCCAGGGGCACCAGAAGCAGCGGCAGCGTGAATCCGAGGAAGCCGGTGACGAGCGAGCCCCCGATGCCGATCCTTCGGACGACCGCCCCGCTGACCACCGCCCCGAGGAGGCCGCCCACGGCTCCGGCTCCGAGTATCAGCCCGAGCAGGCCGGCGCTGATGCCGAGTTCGCTGGTCACGTAGAGCACGAAGAGGGTGTGGAACATGTAGTTGAAGAACTGGACCGTGCCGGAGGCCGCGAACAGCGCGCGCATCGAGGGCTCCCGGAACAGCCAGCGCAACCCCTCGGTGAAGTGCCCCTTGGCCACGGGGGCCGGTGGCGCTTCGACCGGTTTGATCCGGGCCAGGTACCCGGCCGACACCAGATAGGTGAGGGCGTCCGCGACCAGGGCGAAGGGCGCGGTGAGGAACTGCACGAGGAGGCCGCCGATACCGGGCCCCGCCAGCCACGCCGTCGAACGGCTGCCGTTGACCAACGAGTTCGCCTGCACATATCGCTCGGTGGGGACGAGCGCCACGAAGAGCGTCGCGTTGCAGACGTCGAAGAGCACGGTGAGCCCGCCGATCCCGAAGGCCACCACGTAGAGCTGGGTGAGCGTCAGCGCGTCGAGCATGTAGGCGACGGGCAGCGTCAGCACCAGGGCCGCCCGCCCGAGGTCGGCCGCGATCATGGCGCGCCTGCGGCTGGTCTGCCGGTCGGCCCAGGCGCCGAGCGGAAGGTTGAGCAGGAGGGCGGGCAGGAGTTCTGCGGCCTTGAGCCAGCCCATCGCCGCGGCGTCGGCCCCGAGGACGAGGACGGCCGCGAGCGGGATCGCCATCAGCGATATCTGGTCCCCGGCGAGGGAGATGGTCTGCCCGGTCCAGTAGCGGCGGAAGGTCCGCTCGCGCAGCAGCGCCGGTATGCGTTCCACGAGGGCCACGCCGCTCACTCCTCTTCGGTTTCGGGGGTGTCTTCGGTCTCGGGGGCGTCTTCGCCTTCGGGGGTGTCCTGGTCCAGGTAGGCGATCCGCAGGACGATGACGGGCCGGGCGCCCTCCGGCCGGAGGGACGGGTCGGAGGCGCGCGCCTCGTAGGGCAGGAGCAGGGCGTCGATCCGCTCTCCGAGGACGGCCAGCTCCTCAGGTGTGAGGTGGAGCAGCGAGTCGCCGAACTGCTCGGCCTCCCGCCACTCCTTCGGGAGCCGGTGCCGGTTCTCCATGGCGCGGGTGACCCGCTCGAAGTACCGCTCGGCGATGGCGACACCCAGCGCGTCGGCCGCCTGCGAGACCGCCGCGTCCTCGCTGTACTCGGGCCATTCGGTGTACCGGGCCGTCGCCCGCCAGGGCTTCTCCCGGCCGCGACCGCCCGGCGCCTCCTCCACGAGCCCGTACTTGGCGAGTATCCGCAGGTGGTAGGAGCAGCTGGCCACGGACTCCCCGGTCAGCTCGGCGGCCCGGGTCGCGGTGAACGGCCCGTTGGCGCGCAGCATCCCCACCAGCGTCATCCGGAGGGGATGGGCGTAGGCCCGCAGGGCGCGCGGGTCGGTGAGTCGGATACTGCGGGGCTGCTCGTCCCCGGGGTGCGGGTCGCTGATCTCCGGCATGATGTAAAGATATCTTTAGAAAGACTCCTTTACAAGCAACGCCTACAGTCCCGCCCTCACCCTCCTCGCGGTACGGCCACCAGCCCTCTCCCCGCCCCCACCACCGCGATCGCCCCGTCCTCGTCGGTCCGCAGCACCCGCGCCCCACCGGCCCGCAACGACTCCAGCGTCCGGGGCGACGGGTGTCCGTACGGGTTGTCCCGCCCCGCGGAGACCAGCGCGAGCCGCGGCCGCACGGTCCGTATCAGTCCCGGGTCCTGATGGGCGGAACCGTGATGCGCCACCTTCAGGACGTCCACCGGCGCAAGCTCCGGATGGGCCCGCAGCAACCCCCGCTGGGCCGGCGGTTCCAGATCGCCGAGCAGCAACAGCGTCAGCCCTCCGGCAGTCCGGACGAGCAGGGTGACACTGGCGTCGTTCGGCCCTCCGGCCGATTCCCCGTGACCGGCCGGCGCCCCGGAACCCGCCGCTCCTCCAGCACCCGCCGCCCTCTCCGCACCCGCCGCCCTCTCCGCACCCGTCGCACCCTTCATGGGCCAGAGCACCCGCCACTCCAGCGTCCCGGCCCGCCGCTGCTCCCCCGGCCCCGCCCGGATCAGCGGCACACCCGCCGCTGCGGCCGTCCGCCGGACGAACGCGACCTGCGCGGGCGGCTCTTCGAGCCACGTCGCCTGGATCGCCCCCACAGACCGCCCCCGCAGCACCCCGGGAAGACCGGCCACATGGTCCGCGTGGAAGTGGGTCAACACCAACAACGGCACCCGCCGCACACCGAGTTCACGCAGACAGCGATCCACCGGTACGGGGTCGGGACCAGCGTCCACCACGACGGCCGCGTCCCCGCCCGCCGCCAGCACCGTCGCGTCCCCCTGCCCCACCTGACACATCGCGAACACCCAGCCGGGCGGCGGCCATCCGGTGACCCACCGGGCCAGCGGCACCGGTCGCACCACCACCAGCAGGAGCAGGAGGGCGACGAGCGCACCGACCGGCCCCCGGTGCGGCAGCCTGCGCACCGCGAGCACCACGAGGGCCGTCAGCAGCGCGAGGGCGAAACCGCCCCACCACCCGCCGGGCCACGCCAGCTCCGCCCCCGGCAGGGAAGCCCCGGTACGGGCCACCCGAGCGATCCACCCGGCCGGCCACCCCGCCACCCACGCCAGACCCTCCGCGGCCGGCGCCCACACGGGTGCGACAGCCAGCGCGGCGAAGCCGAACACCGTCGCGGGCGCCACCGCGAGCTCGGCGAACAGATTCGCCGGGATCGCGACCAGACTCACCCGGGCCGCGAACACGACCACGACCGGTGCGCACACCGCCTGCGCCGCCAAGGCCGCCGCGAGCGCCTCCGCCGGCCTGCCCGGCACGCGGCGTCGCCGCAGGGCCTCGCTCCACCGCGGGGCGACCGTGAGCAGGGCGCCGGTGGCCAGGACCGAGAGAAGGAACCCGTAACTCCGCGCGAGCCAAGGGTCGTAGAGCACCAGGACCAGCACGGCGGCGGCCAGCGCGGGGATCAGCGATCTCCTGCGGCCCGTCCCGATCGCGAGGAGCACGACGAGCCCGCAGGCCGCGGCACGCAGCACGCTCGGATCGGGGCGGCATACGACCACGAAGGCCAGCGTCAGCGCTCCCCCGGCCAGCGCCGTGACCCGCAACGACATCCCCAGCCGGGGTGCGAGCCCACCGCGCTCGACCTGGTGCGCCCGCCCGGGACGCCCGACGAGAAGGAGCAGGACGATGGAGAGGTTGCTGCCGGAGACGGCCAGAAGATGAGTGAGATCGGTGGCCTCGAAGGCGTCCCGCAGCTCGGGCCCGACCCTGGACGTGTCCCCCACCACCAGGCCGGGCAGCAGGGCCCTGGCGTCCGGGGCGAGCCCCTCGGTCGCCCGCCGCAGCCCGGCCCGGAGCTCCCCCGCCGTCCGCTGCAGCGTGCTCGGAGGTCCGAGTACGCGAGGCGGTCCCGCCCCGTCGACCTTGAGCACCGCCGCGAAGGGATCGCCGGGGCGGAAGGGCGGCGCGAGCCGAGCGCCGACACCCAGCCGGGTGGAGGGCAGGAGCCGCAGCCACTCCTCCCGCCCCTCCCCCGGCGGCACGATGAGCAGAACCGGCGCCCTGGTCCGGTGGACCGTGCCGTCCGGCCGCTCGACCCGGGTCACCTCGCCGTCCAGGACCACGGAGACCGGGACCGTCGCACTGCCCCGCACCCGGGGCCGCGTGAGCCGGGGATCTGAGGTCACCGTCACCTCCAGCCGCGCCCGCGCGTCCTCCCGGGCCAGCGCCGGTACGGGCCCGCGCCGCAGGTCCGCCGTATGCAGCCCCGCCGACGTGGCCCCTGCCGCGGCACACAGCAGGACCCCCGCGCAGGCGGTCGTCCACAGCCGCCGGCCGGACGGACCCCGAACGGCCTGCGTGTCGCGGAGCCACCGGGCCGGGACCGGTGCCAGCAGAAAGGCGGCTCCCGCCAGACAGACGCCGACGACCACCACCGTCCACCACCCGCTGACGCCCACCGCCCAGGCCGCCGCGACCCAGGCCGCCACCGCGAGCGGGACGAGCCGCAGATCGGTCGGCCCCTCCACCCACGGAGGCGCCCCGACTCCCGTGTCCCCAGCCCCGCCCTCCTCCGTCTCCCGTTCCCGCGTCGTCCTTTCCTCCGTCCCGCTCTCCTCGGCCGCCGTCGTCCCCCGGTTCACGGCCGGACCAGCGGTTCGAGGTCGGCGAACCTGCGCTCACCGATGCCGTTGACCTCCCGCAGCTCCCCGACGGACCGGAACCCGCCGTGCTCCGTGCGGTGGTCGACGATGTGCCGGGCGAGGACCGGTCCGACGCCGGGAAGCGTGTCGAGCTGCTCCACCGTCGCCGTGTTGAGGCTCAGCGGCACCGCCGGCCCACCACCACCGCTTCCGATCCCGGCACCGGAGCCGGAGCCGCCGACCGGCGTCCCCGGCAGGCCGACGAGAACCTGCTCACCGTCGAACAGCACGCGGGCCCGGTTGAGCCCGGTCAGATCGGCCTCCGGCTTCGCCCCGCCCGCGGCGCGCAAGGCGTCCGCCACACGCGAGCCCGCGGGCAGGGTCAGCACCCCCGGCCTGCGCACCTTGCCGCCGACGTCGACGATCACCCTGGCCCCGCCCCCCGCGGGCCGCGCCGCCGAGCCCGCCGCCGGCCCCGCTGGTGTGGCGGGCGCGACCGCTGCGGGCGCGGCCCGGACCAGTTCGGGAGCGCGCACCGGTTCCGGCCGTCCCGTCCAGAAGTACCCGCCCGCGAGACCCGCCGCCGCGAGCAGGACCACCGTCAGTGCGGCCAGCGCCCTCGGCTCCAGCCCGAACCGCGTCTGCGCCCACACCGGCGTCCGCTCACGCACCACCGCCGCCCACCGCTCCCGCATCCCGGGCGGGGATCCCCTCTCCAGCGCCTCAGGAGCCCTCGGACCACCCAGAACCCCCGGATCAGGGTCGGGAGCCGCTCCCACGTGCGCCCCGGGCCGTCCCACCGGCGGCCCCGCCGCCGGAAACAGGGCGTCCCCCCGCCGCCGTACGACGGCCTCGGAAGGCGTGGCGGTCCTCCTGACCCGGGCCCGCCTCCTGGCACGTCCGGGAGACCCGCCACGCGCCCCGGGGCGGCTCCGCCCGTCGGAGCCCGGCGCCCGGCCCGGTCCACTGGACGGAGCACCCGGCGCGCCCAGGACGTCGGGGGTGGTCGATGCGATGCGTGTACGAGGAGTCATGCGGGTGACGGTAGGGATCGCCGCCGTGCCGTGCGGGCCTCGCTCCCATTCCGTACACAAGGACCCCGTTGTGGAAAACTCCGTCACTCCCCCGGGGGACGTGCGGCCTCAGCGCGGCGAGACGACGACCGCAAGGAGCCCCGGTCCCGTGTGGGCGCCGATGACCGCCCCCACCTCGCTGACGTGGAGTTCCCCCATGCCGGGCAGCCGTTCCCGGAGCCGGTCGGCGAGGACCGCGGCCCGCTCGGGCGCGGAGAGATGGTGGACGGCGATGTCGACGGCGCCGGAGCCGGCCCGCTCCACCGCGATCTCCTCCAGCCGTGCGATGGCCTTCGAGGCCGTCCGCACCTTCTCCCGCAGTTCGATCCGGCCGCCGTCGAGTTCGAGGAGCGGCTTCACCGCGAGCGCGGAGCCGAGCAGCGCCTGGGCGGCGCCGATGCGCCCGCCTCGGCGCAGGTAGTCCAGGGTGTCGACGTAGAAGTAGGCGGAGGTGCCCGCCGCGCGCTTCTCGGCCGCCGCCACCACCTCGTCGAGCGAACCGCCCGCCTCCGCGACCTGCGCCGCCGCCAGGACGCAGAACCCCAGCGCCATGCCGACCATGCGGGTGTCCACCACCCGTACCGGCACGGGGGCGTCCTTGGCGGCCAGTACGGCCGCGTCATGGGTTCCCGAGACCTCGGCGGAGAGGTGGAGCGACACGATGCTCCGCGCGCCGGCGGCGGCGGCCACGCGGTAGGCCTCGGCGAAGGTCTCGGGGCTCGGCCGTGAGGTGGTGACGGCCCGCCTCTTCTGCAGGGCCTCCGCGAGGGCCTGCTCCGAGATCACGGTGCCCTCCTCGAGGGCGCGGTCGCCGATGACGACGGTCAGCGGGACCGTGGTGACGGCGTGCCGCTCCCTCGTCTGGCGTGGCAGGTAGGCCGTGGAATCGGTGACGATCGCGACATGCCGGGACATGAGCGGGAGGTTACCCGCCGAGGCCGCCGCAGGGCAGCCCGGCCCCCCGTCAGGTGGTGGTCTCGGGGCGCGCCGACTTCTCCCAGGGATAGGCGGTCCGCCGGGGATCGGGCGCGGTGATCGCGGACGGCTCGCCGCCGTCCCGCGGAGCTGCCTGACCGGACTGTCCCGACGCGCCGGTGGCCCTGTCGGAAGCGGCATCCGGCACCGGGCCCTGCGTCGTCTCCGGCTCGGTCCAGTGGCGCAGCGCGCCCGCCTCGACGTCGATCTGGGCGCTGAGCGTCGACAGGTCGTCCTCGGCGAACTTCACGGCCCGTTCCCTCGCGGCCCTGCGCAGCGCGTCGGCCGAGCTCGTGATGCGCTCGGTCCGCGCGGCGAGTTCGGGGAGCTGACCGGACACCCATGCCCGGTCCGGCTCCTTCTCAAGACGCTTGAGGTCCTCGTCCAGTTCACGCGCGTGCGCGCTGAGCCGGTGGAACAGGGCGAGCGACTCCTTCAGCGAGGCGTCCTCACCGACACCGGCCTGCAGCGCCTCCTGGGTGGCCCGCATCGAGGTGCGCAGCGCGAGCCGCAGTCTGGTCAGCTCGCCCGCCACTCCGGTCTGGCCGAAGCTCTTGGCCCTCAGGGTGGTGTCCTCGACCGTGCGCCTGGCCTGGTCCAGGGTGCGGTCGACGCCCCGCGCGGCGGCCTTGGCCGCCTTCACGGTGACGTAGGCCCCGAGCGCCACGAACGACAAGAAGAGCAGCGCCATGATCGTGATAATCGCGGCTTCCATGTGCGCGCCCCTCCGGCGTTCGTCGAGTCCCCACGGATGTGGTTCCTTCCACCGTAAACGGAAGGGGCAGGCCAGGGGTTCCATTGGAACCCCCAACCTGCCCGTAGGGGAAACCCCCTATGCGGGGAAGCCCCCTATTTCGGGAAACCCCCGTCAGCCGGCGACGATGTTGACCAGCTTCGGCGCCCGCACGATCACCTTGCGGATCTCGGCGCCACCCAGCGCGGCGACCACGTGCGGGTCGGCGAGCGCCAGCGTCTCGAGGTCGGCGTCCGTGATCGCAGGCGAGACCTCCAGGCGGGCCTTGACCTTGCCCTTGATCTGCACGACGCAGGTGACGGTCTCGTCGACGACGTACGCCGGGTCGGCGACCGGGAAGCTCTGATGGACGACCGAGTCGGTGTGGCCCAGCCTGCGCCACAGCTCCTCGGCGATGTGCGGGGCCAGCGGGGCGACGAGCAGCACCAGCTGTTCGGCGACCGGCCGGGAGAGCGCACCGCCGGACTTGGTCAGGTGGTTGTTCAGCTCGGTGATCTTGGCGATGGCGGTGTTGAAGCGCATCGCGACCATGTCCTGCGCGACACCGTCGATCGCCTTGTGCAGGGCACGCAGCGTGTCCTCGTCGGGCGCGGTGTCGACGACGGTGACCTCGCCGGTCGACTCGTCGACGATGTTGCGCCACAGCCGCTGCAGCAGCCGGTACTGGCCGATCACCGCGCGCGTGTCCCAGGGACGCGACACGTCCAGCGGGCCCATCGCCATCTCGTAGAGGCGCAGGGTGTCGGCGCCGTACTCGGAGCAGATCTCGTCCGGCGTGACGGCGTTCTTCAGGGACTTGCCCATCTTGCCCAGGACGCGGCTGACCTTCTCGCCCTGGTACCAGAAGCCGCCGTCCCGCTCCTCGACCTCGGCCGCGGGCACGGCGATGCCGCGCGCGTCGCGGTACACGAAGGCCTGGATCATGCCCTGGTTGTAGAGCTTGTGGAACGGCTCGGCCGAGGAGATGTGGCCCAGGTCGAACAGCATCTTGGACCAGAAGCGCGCGTACAGCAGGTGCAGCACCGCATGCTCGGCGCCGCCGACGTACAGGTCGACGCCACCGGTCGGCATGCCCTCGCGGGGGCCCATCCAGTACTGCTCGACGGCCGGGTCGACCAGCTTCTCGGAGTTGTGCGGGTCGAGGTAGCGCAGCTCGTACCAGCAGGAACCGGCCCAGTTGGGCATGGTGTTGGTCTCGCGGCGGTAGCGGCGCGGGCCGGTGCCGTCGCCGAGGTCCAGGGTGACGTTGACCCAGTCCTCGTTGCGGGACAGCGGGGTCTCCGGCTGGGTGTCCGCGTCGTCGGGGTCGAAGGTGCGCGGCGAGTAGTCCTCGACCTCGGGCAGCTCCAGCGGCAGCATCGACTCGGGCAGCGAGTGGGCGACGCCGTCCTCGTCGTAGACGATCGGGAAGGGCTCGCCCCAGTACCGCTGGCGGCTGAACAGCCAGTCGCGCAGCCGGAAGTTGACGGTGCCCTCGCCGATGCCGCGGTCGGCCAGCCAGGCGGTGATCTTCGCCTTGGCGTCGACGACGCCCAGGCCGTCCAGGGAGATCTCGTCGTTCGCGGAGTTGACCAGCTTCGCCTCGTAGGAGGCGAAGGCCTCGTCCCACGTGGACGGGTCGGTGCCGCGGTCGTCGCTGGGCTCCACGACACAGCGCATCGGCAGCTCGAAGGCGCGCGCGAAGGCGAAGTCGCGGCTGTCGTGCGCCGGGACGGCCATGATGGCGCCGGTGCCGTAGCCCATCAGGACGTAGTCGGCGATGAAGACCGGGACCCGCTCGCCGCTGACCGGGTTGGTCGCGTACGCGCCGGTGAAGACACCGGTCTTCTCCTTGGCGTCGGCCTGCCGCTCGACGTCGGACTTAGAGGCGGCCTGCTTGCGGTAGGCGTCGACGGCCTCGGACGGGGTGGCGTGCCCGCCGGTCCACACGTCGTGGGTGCCCTCGGGCCACATGGCCGGGACGATCTTCTCGACCAGGTCGTGCTCGGGCGCCAGGACCATGTAGGTCGCGCCGAACAGGGTGTCCTGGCGGGTGGTGAAGACGGTGATGGCGCCGGTGTCGCCCACTTGGAAGTCGACGCGGGCACCCTCGGAGCGGCCGATCCAGTTCCGCTGCTGCAGCTTGATGGCCTCGGGCCAGTCCAGCGCGTCCAGGTCGTCCAGGAGGCGGTCCGCGTAGGCGGTGATCCGCATGTTCCACTGGCGCAGCTTGGACTTGAAGACGGGGAAGTTGCCGCGCTCGGAGCGTCCGTCGGCGGTGACCTCCTCGTTGGCCAGGACCGTGCCCAGGCCGGGGCACCAGTTGACGGGCGCGTCGGAGGCGTACGCCAGGCGGTACTCGCCGAGGACGTCGGAGCGCTCGGCGGCGCTCAGCTCGCTCCACGCGCGCGTGGTGCCGGGAACGTCACGGGTGCCGTTCTCGAACTGCTCGATCAGTTCGGCGATCGGGCGGGCCTTGTCGGCCTCTTCGTCATACCAGGAGTTGAAGATCTGCAGGAAGATCCACTGGGTCCACTTGTAGTACTCCGGGTCGATCGTGGCGAACGACCGGCGCTTGTCGTGGCCCAGACCCAGCCGGCGCAGCTGGACCTTCATGTTCTCCATGTTGGCCTCGGTGGACACGCGCGGGTGCGTGCCCGTCTGCACGGCGTACTGCTCGGCCGGCAGGCCGAAGGCGTCGAAGCCCAGGGTGTGCAGCACATTGTGGCCGGTCATGCGCGCGTGGCGGGCGAAGACGTCCGTGGCGATGTAGCCGAGCGGGTGGCCGACGTGCAGACCCGCACCCGAGGGGTACGGGAACATGTCCATGATGAACTTCTTGGGCCGGGCGGCGATCACGGGGTCGCCCGCCAGGTCACCGGTGGGGTTCGGGGCCTCGTACGTGCCCTCGGCGTCCCAGAAGTCCTGCCAGCGTGCCTCGATGTCGGCGGCCATGGCCGCCGTGTAGCGATGCGGGGCCGCCGTCTCGGCGGCCGTATTGATCTCGGTCATGGTCCTTGAAGCTCCATCGATCGTCTCTGCCCACTGCCACGGACTGCCGTGAAATGAAAAATCCCCTCGCACAGGAGGGGACGCCGCGCCGACTCCGACGGGATGTCTGTCATCCGTCGGGACTGATCAGCGCGGCTCGGTAAGCAGAAGGCGTACGGCACGCATGGCGCCAGGGTACCGCAGGGCCCGCGGCGGCCGCACCGGCGTTCCGAGAACGAAGAAGCGGGCCACCCGATCCGGGTGGCCCGCTTCTCTTCTGTGGAGCTAAGGAGAATTGAACTCCTGACCTCCTGCATGCCATGCAGGCGCTCTACCAACTGAGCTATAGCCCCTTGCTTGTCTCCGTCTCCGTTTCGGTTTCCCTCGCGGCGACAGACAGAACATTAACCGGCTCCCCGGCAGAACTCCAAATCGATTCTCGGAGCCCTCCTGACCTGCCGGGTAGGGTCGCCGACTGTGTCCGTCTCCGTGCTCTCCAAAACCCGCGCCCGGCCGTGGCCCCTGGCCACCGCCGCGGCGGTCTGTCTGCTCTCGTTCGCGGCCTTCTGGGTGGCGCAACGCCTCGCCCACGTGAACATGCTCGACGTGATGGTCTACCGGGCCGAGGGCGAGACGGTCCGGGCCGGCGGCGATCTGTACGCGATGCGCGCCACCTCCGCGAACCTCGGGATGACGTACCCGCCTTTCGCGGCTCTGCTGTTCGTTCCCCTGACCCTGGTGAGCGTGCCGCTGATGCGGACGCTGAGCACGGCGGGGAACCTGCTCCTCGTGGTCGCCCTGGTGCAGCTGTCGCTGCAGCTGGTCCGCCCTTCGCTGTCCCGTACGGACCTGTGGCGCACGACACTGTGGGTCGCGGCGGTCCTGGTCTGGTGCGAGCCGGTGTGGACGACCCTGCGGTACGGCCAGATCAACCTGCTCATAGCGGTGGCGGTGCTCTGGGACCTCACCCGCCGCCGGGACAGCCGCTGGGCCGGGCTCGGCATCGGCCTGGCGACCGCGGTGAAGCTCACACCGGGCCTGTTCGTGGTCCTGCTGCTCGTCGCGGGTCTGCTGCTGTGGCGCCGTGACCGGGTCCGGAACACCTGGCTGCGCACGGCCGTGACGGCGACCGGGGTGTTCCTGGGGACGACGCTGGCCGTGGCGCTCGTGCTGCCGGCCGACTCGAAGCGGTTCTGGACGGAGACCCTGTTCGAGACCGGCCGGGTCGGCTTCGCCGAGGAGACCGCCAACCAGTCCATCCGAGGGGTCCTGGCCCGGCTGATGCACACCGACGATCCAGGCATGTGGTGGGCGGTGGCGGCGGCCGTCCTGGGCGGCGCGGCGATGGTGCTGGCGGTCCGGGCCGCGCTGCGCGGCGACAAGGCGGTGGCGGTGGTCGTCTGCGCGTTCACGGCGCTGATGATCAGCCCGATCTCCTGGTCCCACCACTGGGTCTGGTGCGTCCCGCTGCTGATCCTGCTCGCGGACCGCGCCACGCGCGCGTGGCCCGTGACGGGGGCGGTCGGCCTGGCCTTCGCGTCGTTCGCGCTGTGGTGGGTCCCGCACGACCCGGGCCGGCCCGAACTGGACCAGAACGCGGGTCAGATGGTGCTGTCAGCCGTCTATCCCCTGACGGCGACGGCGTTGCTCGTGGGGTACGTGCTGACGCTGCGGCGTCAGGCTCAGGCCGTGGCGAAGGAGTAGAACCGCTTGAGGGTGCAGTGCTCGTCGAGGAGCCGGCCGTAGATCGGCTCCCCCTCCAGCTCGCGGTACGTCTCGATGGGGTCGCCTTTTATGATCAGCGCCCGCGCGCACTCCTCGCACCAGTATTGGAACCCCGGGTTGACGGGGTCCATGTCGCGCACGATGGGCGTGCCGCTGCCGCACCAGTCGCATTTCCGCCTGTGTGCACCCATCAGTCAGCTCCAGCTGTGGCCGCAGGCCGTGCACCCATAGGACACCCCGCCGTTTTCGCCGAGCACTTGGGCCACCCTCCCGTCCGGATCCTCGTCCCCCTCCGGCCGTCCGATTCTGCCATGGCCCCGCAAGAGCGTCAGCGCGCTCGGCGTGGTGGTCCGGCCGCCGCCCCGACGATCGCGGCGACGGCGAGGGCGAGGGTGGTCACCCACAGCGCGCCCGCGGAGTCCCCCGCTCCGTCTCCGGCGGTGCCGCCGAGGAAGAGGGTGCCGAAGGCGGCCACCCCGATGAGCTGGCCGAGCTGGGTGACGGTGGCCAGCAGCCCGCTGGCGTCGGCCGCGTCCTCGGCCCGCACGGTGGCCAGGGCGCCGGTCAGGGTGGGGCTGAAGGCCAGCGCGATACCCGCTCCGAACACGCCCAGTGCGGGGTAGAGCGCCCAGCCGCCCGTACCGCCGCCCTTGAGCAGCCCGCCGATGGCGACCGCCGCGGCGGCCGCGAGCAGGAACCCGCCCGGCACCAGCGTGCGGTGCAGCCGGGCGGGCCAGCTCCGCCAGGTCAGTCCGACCGCGCCGAAGACGACGGCCGCGGGACCGAAGGTGAGTCCGGCGCGCAGGGCGCTGTGACCGAGCCCTCCCTGCAGGTGCAGGGTGAGGGTGAACAGGAAGCCGGCGTTGACGCCCATGGCCACGGTGATCAAGAGGACCGCCCGCCCCATGCCGGGCAGGCGCAGGACGCGCGGGGCGATCAGCGGCGCACCACCGCGCCGGGCGAGCCGCGACTCGTACGCCCCGAGGAGGACGAGGAGCACCAGGGAGCCGCCGAACGAGAACCAGGACCACAACGGCCAGTCCTGCTCCTGGCCGAGGACCAGGGGCACGGTCAGCAGGGACACGGCGGCGCCGAGCAGGAGGAGGCCCGGCAGATCGAGGGCACGCGCGCGCGTGGGTCCTGTCGGGTTGTCGCGGGGCAGGACCCGGGCGCCGAGCACGAGCAGGCCGACGCCGATCGGGACGTTGACGAGGAAGACGGGCCGCCAGCCGGTGCCGAAGAGGTCGGCGCTCACCAGGACCCCGCCGACGACCTGCCCCGCGGCGGCGCCCGTGGCCAGGACCGCGGAGTAGGCGCTCAGCGCCCGGACCCGGCCTTCGCCGGTGAAGTTCCGCTGGATGAGGCTGAGCACCTGCGGGATCATCAGGGCCGCGCCCGCGCCCTGCGCGAGCCGGAAGGCGATCAACTGGCTGGGCCCGGTGGCCAGTCCGCAGGCGAGGGAGGCCGCGGTGAAGACGGCGAGGCCGCCGAGGTAGACCCGCCGGTGCCCGAGCAGGTCGCCGAGCCGGGCTCCGGTGATCAGCAGCACCGCGTAGGCGATGGTGTATCCGGCGACGACGAGCTGGAGTTCGGCCCCGGAGGCGGAGAGTTCCTCGCGGAGCGTGGGGGCGGCGACGTTGACGATGAAGACGTCGAGGAGCGCCATGAACTGGGCGGCGAGCACCACGCCGAGCAGTGGTCCGGGGCGGTTGTCGGTGCCACCGTCTTTACTGAGTACGGGACGTGATGCGGTCGAGGTCATGCGTCGAGCGTGACCGCGATCGGATACGGGTAACGAGAGCCCGCTGATGCTGGTACTGACACCACCTGGCAGCGGCGGCACGGGGACTCGACCATGGGGGTGTGACGATCGTGGCAGCAGTACCGACACAGCGGCGCCGGCGGCCGGAACTGGCCGCGTTCCTGCGCAGCCGACGGGCCAGGGTGACCCCGGAGGACGTGGGGATGCCGCCGGGTCTCCGCCGCCGTACGCCCGGGCTGCGCCGCGAGGAGGTCGCCCAGCTGTCCGGGGTCGGCGTCACCTGGTACACCTGGCTGGAGCAGGGCCGTCCGATCAACGCCTCCGCGCAGGTCCTCGACGCGGTCGCCCGCACGCTGCGCCTCGACCGGCCCGAGCGCGAGCACCTCTACCACCTGGCCGAGGTGCCGTACGCCCCGGAGCGGTCGGCCGCGGACATCGCGGTGGTCAGTCCTGAGCTCCAGGGCATCCTCGACGCCCTGGACCCTCACCCGGCGGTGCTCTACAACGCGCGGTACGACGTGCTCGCGACCAACGCCATGTACGAGCGCCTCTTCTTCCAGGACGAACAGGAGAGCCGGGAGAGACGGGACAGCCATGGCAGCCGGGGCGGACAGGCTATGGACACCGGCCCGTTCGGCATACGCAACGTGCTGTGGGCGCTCTTCACCGTGCCCGGAGCCACGTGCCCGCTGGTCGACCGGAAACGGGAGCTGCCGCTGATGGTGGCCCAGTTGAGGGGCGCGTACGGGCGCCATGTGGGCGAGCCCGCCTGGGAGGAGTTCGTGCGGCGCCTCGCGGAGGCCAGCGCGGAGTTCGGCCGGCTGTGGCGCAGTGGCGACGTGGTCCCACCGGGGACGCGGGTGAAGGCCTTCCGCCACGAGCGGGTGGGCGAGGTGCGGTTGACCTCGGTCTCCCTCTCCGTCAACGGGATGCCGGAGTGCCGGATCGTGACGTACACGCCGAACGACGAGGAGAGCCGCCAGGGGCTCGCGTCCCTGCGCGAGGTGACGGAACGACGAATCCCGCCCCCTGCTGGGGACGGGATTCGGTGACTGTGGAGCTAAGGAGAATTGAACTCCTGACCTCCTGCATGCCATGCAGGCGCTCTACCAACTGAGCTATAGCCCCTCGTGTTCTTCGCGCTCTGCGCTGCGAACAAGAAGAACTTTAGCCTGTGACCTGCCGGAAAGCGAAATCCGGCCCGGCAGGCCGACCACGGGGCTCAGTCGTCGTCGCCGAGGACCGGCTCGGGCAGCGTGCCCGCGTTGTGCTCCATCAGCCGCCAGCCACGGGCGCCCTCACCGAGGACCGACCAGCAGCAGTTCGAGAGGCCACCGAGGCTCTCCCAGTGCTGGGACTCCAGGTCCAGGAGCCGGCCGATGGTGGTGCGGATCGTGCCGCCGTGACTCACGACGACGAGCGTGCCGTCCTCGGGAAGCTTGTCGGCGTGCTCCAGGACCACCGGGGCGGCCCGGTCGGCCACCTCGGTCTCCAGCTCGCCGCCGCCCCGGCGCACGGGCTCGCCGCGCTTCCAGGCGGCGTACTGCTCGCCGTACCGCGCGACGATCTCGTCGTGGGTCAGCCCCTGCCACTCCCCCGCGTACGTCTCACGCAGCGCGGAGTCGTGGGCGACGGCGTGTCCGGTGAGCGCGGCCAGCTCGGCGGCGGTGGCCGCCGCCCGCTTCAGGTCGGAGGCGACGATGGCGTCCGGCCTCAGCGAGGCGAGCAGCCGTGCGGCCCGGCGCGCCTGGGCGACACCGGTCTCCGTCAGCTCGATGTCAGTCGAGCCCTGGAAGCGGCGCTCCAGGTTCCAGGAGGTCTGGCCGTGGCGCCACAGGACGATACGGCGGCCTCTGCCGCCCTTGGTGGTGCTCAGCGCAGCTCACCGTCCGCTTCGTCGGGGAGGCCGGCGGCGTGGTCGTTGAGGTCGACACCGGTCAGTTCGGCGTGCTCGGCGGCCTTGCCGCGGGTGTTGCGCGCGTCCTCGGGAAGCGGCAGCTCGGGGCAGTCCTTCCACAGCCGCTCCAGGGCGTAGAAGACCCGCTCCTCGCTGTGCTGGACGTGGACGACGATGTCGACGTAGTCCAGGAGGATCCAGCGGGCGTCCCGGTCGCCCTCACGGCGGACGGGCTTGGCGCCGAGGTCCTTGTTCAGGCGCTCTTCGATCTCGTCGACGATCGACTTGACCTGGCGGTCGTTGGGCGCGGAGGCGAGCAGGAAGGCGTCGGTGATCGACAGCACATCACTGACGTCGTACGCGATGATGTCGTGCGCGAGCCGGTCGGCGGCCGCCTGAGCGGCGGCGTTGACGAGTTCGATGGAGCGATCCGTGGCGGTCACATGCAGGCTTTCGTCGGCGGTCCAGTACCCCTCCAGGGTCTCACGGACCGCCGACGGCCCTGCCAACGTTTTACGGAGCGCCTTTACGGAGCCCCCCGGACCTCGTAGTCCCGGCCCAGGACCACGGTGACCGCGGCCGATGCCGAGGTCTTGCCCTTGACGACCGAGCGGGCCGGCAGACCCAGTGTCTTGGCGACCTCGGCAGCCGTCGCCTTCTGGGCGTCGTCACCGTAGACG
Organism: Streptomyces sp. NPDC051822; assembly: GCF_044452745.1. Taxonomy (NCBI): domain Bacteria; kingdom Bacillati; phylum Actinomycetota; class Actinomycetes; order Kitasatosporales; family Streptomycetaceae; genus Streptomyces; species Streptomyces sp. NPDC051822. The sequence continues at coordinate 837,245 of NZ_JBITBZ010000001.1, forward strand.
ACCTGCGACTTCTCCTGGGTGGCCGTCTCCGAGCCGCCCACGAAGGCGTAGCCGCCGTTGATCAGGACGACCTTGGCCGCCTCTGTCGCCTTCTTCCCGGAACCGTCCCGCACCGAGACGCGGGGAACGTCGCCCGCCTCGGGAGCGGTGACCTTTCCGCCGAGGATGTCCTTCACCACACTGCCGCCGGCGTCCTCGGTCAGCGTGCCGTCCTGCGCGACCGGGAGCAGGGCCGTCTTGTGGTCGCCGATCTTGGCGTGCTCGGCGAGCCTGGCCAGGGAGGCGGCCAGGTCCTTCTCGGGGAGCGAGGGGTCGAGGATCTGCTGGAGGGTCTCGATGGTGACCGTGGCGGCCTCCGGGTCGGAGGAGATCTTCCGCAGGACGCCCAGCAGGACCTGCCCGAAGCGCTGGAGCTGCTTGGCCTCGGCCTCGCCGGGTGCCCGGTAGGTGGCGTAGGCGACGGCGGCGCGGCCGTTCAGCCCCTGCTTCTCGCCCTTCCTGACGAGCGGCTCGGCGCCCTTCTTGGTGTCGGGCACGTCCGTGTCGGTGTCCGTCTCGATACCGCTGACGGTCTCGACGAGGTTCTCCAGGTACGGGGTGTCCAGGCGCCAGGTGCCGGTGATCCGGGTGCCGAGGAGATTGTCGATGGCCTCCCGGGTCCCGCCGGCCCCGTCGTCCTCGACCGATTTGGCGAGGGTCGTCACGGAGCCGTCTCCGGCGGCGACGAGGACGGAGTTGGGGAGCAGGACCGTGGTGCCCTGGCGGGTGCTGGTGTTGTTCACGAGCAGGGCGGTGGAGGTGCCGCCGCTCTTGAGGTCGTGCAGATGGATGACGATCGTGTCGCGCTTCTGCGGGCCGGTCGCGGTGTTCCCCTGCGGCTTCTCCTCGGACGAGCCGGGGAGCAGACCCGCGGACCAGAGGTAGCCGACGCCTCCCACGACCGCGAGGACGAGCACGACGACGAGTGCGACGATCCGGTTGCGGCCGCGCCGCCTGGCCTCCTCGCGCCGTTCCGAACGGCTCTCGGTGAACTTCAGCCAGTCGATGACGTCCTCGGAGTCCTCGTCCGGCTCCTCGATGAACGAGAACTGCTCGGTGCGGTACTCCCGCCCCTCGCCATGACCACGGCCGTCGCCGTCGCCGTCGGCGGACGGCCGGGCCGGAGCGGTCCGCTCGGACGCGGGGCGCTGCCCGGGAACGCCGGCCGGGGCGGCGACGGGCGCGGCCGGAGCCGACGGGGCGACCGGCGCGGCCTGCGGGGGTGCGGGGGCGGGCTCGGCCTGGGCGGCCCACTGCTGCCCCGTGTCGTAGGAGGGGTAGGCGTAGCCCTGCTGCCCGTAGGGGTCGTACGGGTCGTACGACTGCTGCTGAGGCTGCTGGGGCTGTTGCTGAGGCTGCGACTGCTGCTGCTGCTGCTGCTGCTGCTGCTGAGCGTACGGGTCATACCCGTACCCCTGCTGCGACTGCTGCGACTGGCCGTAGGGGTCGTAGTGCTGCCCGGGCGCCTGCTGCGGCGCCTGCTGCTGGTACACCGGCTGCCCGTACTCGTCGTAGCCGATGATCTGCGGCTGCGGATAGTACGGGTCGTACGGATGCTGCTGATCGTTCACCGGTGCCCCTCCCCGAAGCTCACGCGCCGCGGTACAACTGGCGCTTGTCGATGTAGCGCACCACGCCGTCTGGGACCAGATACCAGACGGGATCGCCCTGCGCGACCCTGGCCCGGCAGTCGGTGGAGGAGATGGCGAGCGCGGGGACCTCGACCAGCGACACCCCGCCCTTGGGCAGTCCGTCGTCGGTGAGGTCGTGGCCCGGCCGGGTGACGCCGATGAAGTGGGCGAGCGAGAACAGCTCCTCGGCGTCGCGCCAGGTGAGGATCTGCGAGAGGGCGTCGGCCCCGGTGATGAAGAAGAGGTCCGAGTCGGTGTTGAGGGCGTGCAGGTCCCGCAGGGTGTCGATGGTGTAGGTCGCACCGCCGCGGTCGATGTCGATCCGGCTGACCGAGAACTGCGGGTTGGACGCCGTCGCGATGACCGTCATCAGATAGCGGTCCTCGGGGGCCGACACGGCCCTGTCGCTCTTCTGCCACGGCTGCCCGGTCGGCACGAACACCACCTCGTCCAGGTGGAACAGGGCGGCGACCTCACTGGCCGCCACCAGGTGTCCGTGGTGGATCGGGTCGAAGGTTCCGCCCATCACCCCGAGTCGGCGCTTCCCGCGCCCGCCAGTAGGCATTTCCTGCTCTCCCATGCGTGCAGAGCCTACTGGCACGGCAGCGGACGCCTGATCAGGGTCGCCGGTTCAGCGGTCGCGGTTGAAGCGGGTCGTGATCCACAGCAGCAGCATCAGGGCACCGAAGGCGCCGAAGCCGGTGAGGTAGGGGCTGAGGCTTTCGTGGTTGCCGCCGTGCTCGGCGCCCTCGGCGAGAGAGACCAGGTTGGCGGCGGTGCTGTGGAGGCTCATCTTCGACAGACCTATCGATCGGGGATGGGAGCGGAGACTTCGCGCACATCGTATGCGGGCCGTCCCGACGCACTCACGCCGACTCAGGCGTTGGCGTCCCGCCACGTGCCGCCGTCCGCGCCGCGCCGACGCTGTCGTCGTCCGCGGTGCCGGGGTTATCCACAGGCCCCGGCACTCGATGGCGCCAACGCCTAGGCTGGGGTGCGTCAGGGGGACGAGCACCGACTCGTAAGAACAGGGGGCATCCATGACCGAGAACGACCAGGGGAACGTGCCGAGCAGGCAGCGGAAGCGGTTCCCCGGCATCTCCTCGCGGGCCTACGAGCATCCGGCCGACCGCTCGGCGCTGGTGGCGCTGCGCAAGCTCAGCGGCTTCGACACGGTCTTCAAGGCGCTCAGCGGACTGCTGCCCGAGCGCAGCCTGCGACTTCTCTTCCTCTCGGACTCCGTCCGGGTGAGCGACGCGCAGTTCAGCCATCTCAACGACATGCTGCGGGACGCCTGTTACATCCTGGACCTGGAGAAGGTCCCGCCGATGTACGTGACGCAGGACCCGAAGCCCAACGCCATGTGCATCGGTCTGGACGAGCCGATCATCGTCGTCACCACCGGTCTGGTGGAGCTCCTCGACGAGGAGGAGATGCGGGCGGTCGTCGGCCACGAGGTGGGACACGCCCTCTCCGGGCACTCCGTGTACCGCACGGTACTGCTCTTCCTCACCGGCCTGGCGCTCAAGATCGCCTGGATTCCGCTGGGGAACGTGGCGATCATGGCCATCGTCACGGCGCTGCGCGAGTGGTTCCGGAAGTCGGAGCTCTCCGCCGACCGGGCCGGGCTCCTCGTCGGGCAGGACCCGCAGGCATCGATGCGCGGTCTGATGAAGATCGCCGGCGGCAACCACCTCCACGAGATGAACGTGGACGCGTTCCTCGCGCAGGCCGACGAGTACGAGAAGGCCGGGGACCTGCGGGACTCGGTCCTGAAGATCCTCAACGTGCTGCCGCGCACGCACCCCTTCACCACCGTCCGGGCCGCGGAGCTGCGGAAGTGGTCGGAGAGCCGCGACTTCCAGCGGATCATGGACGGTCACTACCCGAAGCGCTCGGAGGACAAGGACACCTCGGTCACCGACTCCTTCCGCGAGTCGGCGGGGCACTACGCCGACACGGTGCGGACCAGCAAGGATCCGCTGATGAAGCTCGTCGGGGACATAGCCGGGGGCGCCGGTGACCTGGCGGGCGACCTGGGCGGCCGGCTGCGCAGCCGGTTCGGCGGTGGTCAGGGCCCGGCGAAGCCGGCCGACGGCGGGACGCCGTCCGCGGACGACAAGGGCGGCGAAGGCGGTCCGCGGAGCGCCTCCGGGGACGGTCAGAGCGAGGGCTGAGCGCTCGGGGCCAGCGCCCCGCACAGCGAGGGCGCGGCGGGGCGGCCCGTGGCATACGGGTCGGTGACCGCCGGGCCGCCGCCCGCCTCGGGGACCCGTGCTCCGGCGAGGAGGGGCTTCAGGGAGCCGGTGGTGTCCGCGCCGCACGCCTGGGGGCCGGCCTCGGCAGTGCTGGTCACCAGCTCGGCGCGGTGCATGCGCAGGTCCTCCCGGTCGAAGCGGAAGTGCACCTCGCGGTGGACGGTGAAGAGGGACGCCCCGGCGACCGGTCCCGCGCCCTGGACGGCCGGGCGTACGGCATAGGTGTACGTGTGGTCGGCGGTGACGTCCAGCGTGTCGGGGCTGGTCTCCTCGAAGCGGAGGGTGCCCTGCACGCGGACGGCGGGGTCCGCGAGGGCCACGTGCCGGGGGTCGAAGCGGACGAGCCAGCCGGCGAGGGCGTGGCGGCCGTCGTCGGCCGGTGTCTCGACGCTCCGGTCGAACTGCTGCAGCTGGTCCGGATCGATCAGCAGGCGCGCGGGCCTCACGGTCGCCCCGGACAGCACGTCGGGTTCGAGGGACGAGGCCACCAGGTAGTCCTTGGCGATGCTGAGGGCGGTGACGACCTGGCTCTCCGCGAAGTGGGTGGTGCGTCCGACGACGGGCAGGTTGATGCCGGCGGCCCCCGTGCGGTGCTCGGCGGCCGGGCTGTGGTCGAGGAGCCGGGCGGGCACGCCGCCCGCGACGGGGCCCTGGGGGGCGAGCGGGACCACGGTGGTCCTGAGCGGCTCGGCCCGCTGGTCGACGGGGGGCTGGTACGGGTTGCGGACGCCCAGATAGATGGCGGTGCCGAAGGCGAGGAGGATCAGCAGGACGAGCAGGACGGCCTGTCGGGAGCCGCTGCGGCCCTCCCCGGAGCCGGAGTACGAGCGGCTGCGGACGGCCGCGGAGTGCTCACCCAGCCGTTCCTGGGCCGAGAACTCCTGGAGACGGGCAGCACGGATGAACGCCTCGTCGAAGACGACGGATCGGTACTCGTCCTCACCACCGCCGGGGAACCCCTCGGGCGTCCCCTCAGGCGGGTCGCCACGCCCTGCCATACCTTCAGGGTAGGTCTGCGGGGGCCTCGGTAAACGCCCAGGTACACGCCAAGTGCGGAAGAATTCCGCCGTCAGGGCTATTCGGCGGACGCCGAGCGGGCCACGGGTGCGCGGGCGGCCGGTGGGGCCGGTGGGGCCGGGTTGGGACTCGGGGTGTCGACGCCGGTGGTGGCCGGCGGGGGGACCGGGTCCTGGCGGTTGGCGGCGGCTCCCCGGTAGACGGCGCTGAAGGCCAGGGCGACCATGCCGATCCCCATGAGGAGCGCGAGGAGCCAGGCGACGGGCCGGTGCCACCGAGGGCTGCCCCGGTAGGGCCGCAGGGCGCCGCCGTGGCGTCCGTAGGGGCTGGCGTCGTCGCCGATGTCGTCAGGCTCGTAGGTGAGGCCGCTGTGGTCGTGGGAGCCCTCGTAGGGGTCGTCCTCGCCCGGTCCGCCGCCTGCGCGGGCCTTGGCGGCCTCCGCCTCGGCGCGGGCCTGGGCGGCTGCGAGGAGGCGCTCCACGGCGGTCGGCTCGTGAACGGCCGCGGCCCGCACGAAGTCCTCGTCGAACACCACGTCGGCGTAGACCTCGTCGGCGCCTCCGCGGTCGACAGAGTCCTCGGGGTCCCCGCCGTCCTGGAACGGCCTGCCCCCCACGTCGTCCGGCACGGATTCAGAGTAGACCCGCGAGGTGGTTTTGGGCAGGGAGAGTGCGAGACCTCCCCGCCCGTACCGAAAGGAGTGTTTACCGCACGTGACCGTCACCGGTGACGATGTACTTGGTCGAGGTCAGCTCCGGAAGGCCCATGGGGCCGCGGGCGTGCAGCTTCTGGGTGGAGATCCCGATCTCCGCGCCGAAGCCGAACTGTCCGCCGTCCGTGAACCGGGTGGAGGCGTTCACGGTCACCGTGGTGGAGTCGACCAGCTGGGTGAAGCGGCGGGCCGCGGCCTGCGAGGTGGTGACGATCGCCTCGGTGTGGCCGGAGGACCACGTCCGGATGTGCTCGACGGCCTTGTCGAGGGAGTCGACGACGGCGGCGGCGATGTCGTACGACAGGTACTCGGTCTCCCAGTCCTCGGGGGTGGCCGGTACGACGGTGGCCTTGGAGCCCTCGGCGAGGGCGAGGACCCGCTCGTCGGCGTGGACGGTGACGCCGGCCTCCGCGAGGGCGTCGAGGGCCCTCGGCAGGAAGGCCGCGGCGACGTCCTGGTGGACGAGGAGGGTCTCGGCCGCGTTGCAGACGCTGACCCGGTGGGCCTTGGAGTTGATCAGGATGTCGACGGCCATGTCGAGGTCGGTCTGCGCGTCCACGTAGACGTGGCAGTTGCCGGTGCCGGTCTCGATGACGGGGACGGTGGACTCCTCGACGACCGTCCTGATCAGGGAGGCGCCGCCGCGCGGGATGAGGACGTCGACGAGGCCGCGGGCGCGCATCAGCTCGCGGACCGACTCGCGGGACTCGCCGGGGACGAGCTGGACGGCGTCGGCGGGCAGGCCGGCGCCGCCGACGGCGTCGCGCAGGACCGTCACCAGGGCGGTGTTGGAGGCGTAGGCGGAGGAGGAGCCGCGGAGCAGGACGGCGTTGCCGGACTTGAGGCAGAGGGCCGCGGCGTCGACGGTGACGTTGGGGCGGGCCTCGTAGATGATGCCGACGACGCCGAGCGGCACGCGGACCTGGCGCAGGTCGATGCCGTTGGGGAGGGTCGAGCCCCGGACGACCTCGCCGACGGGGTCGGGCAGCGCGGCGACGTCACGGACGTCGGCGGCGATGGCGCGGACGCGCTCGGGGGTCAGGGTGAGCCGGTCGATGATCGACTCGCTGGTCCCGGCTGCCCGGGCCTTGGCGATGTCCTCGGCGTTGGCCTCGACGATCTCGGCCGTGCGGACTTCGAGGGCGTCCGCGATCGCCAGCAGGGCGTCGTCCTTGGCCGCGCGCGGGAGTGGCGCGATTTCGGCGGCGGCGCCACGGGCCCGGTAGGCGGCCCGGGTGACCGGGGAGAGGTTGTCGAGGGGCGTGAGCGAGGTCATGCCCGCAGGGTACTGGCAGCCCTGCGGACATCCCTCACGTATCCCGCACTCCGAGACGTGCGTCTCCGACCGCGGGACGCACGTCCCGGGACGGGTCTTCGCGGTTCAGTACGGGTGGACGCCGACCGGAGCGGCGGGCGGCGGGCCGTAGCCCTCCGCGATCCGCTGGTGGTAGGTCTCGCGGTCGATGACCTCGAGGCCGACGATCTCCCATGGCGGCAGCTTGGCGGTCTGCCGGTGCTCGCCCCAGAGGCGCAGGGCGACGGCCGCGGCGTCGTGCAGGTCGCGGGCCTCCTCCCAGTACCTGATCTCGGCATGGTCGTTGGCGTACCGGCTGGTCAGCAGGAAGGGGTGGTCATGGGCCAGCTGTTCGAGCCCGCGGCGCACCTCCTTCAGCGGTGACTCCACACCCGACACGCTGAGGGTGATGTGCCAGAGTTTGGACACGGGCTGTTCCCTGACGCGTGCCTCACGCGCCTCGCGAACCTCTCGTGTCTCGGTGGTGGTCTCGGTCTTTCTGTCCGTGGACCTGTCCCGTGCCTCGTCGAAGTCGGCTCCGGCCTCGACACTGGTCAGGGCGCGTTCGGCAGTCCCTCGGGGCGGTGCCCCTGGGCGCGCTCGTCTCACCGGCGGCCTCCTGTGTGATGCGTGTGGTGCTGTACCCCGCCCTGCTCTCTTACCCCCGAGACAAAGTTGACCAGTCCGAGGCGGCACGTGGGGCGGTTTTGGTAAACGTCCCTTCCGGATGGCCGCACTTTCAGCCGTTTCAGGAGGGGAGCGGGGGGTCAGCGGATGACGACCAGGTCGTCGCGGTGGACGACCTCGCGCTCGTACTCGGGTCCGAGCGCCTTGGCGAGCTCGGGGGTGGAGCGCCCGAGCATCCGGGGCATCTCCTTGGCGTCGAAGTTGACGAGACCGCGGGCGACGGCCCGGCCCGCGGTGTCGCGGAGTTCGACGGGGTCGCCGGCCACGAAGTCGCCCTCGACGCCCGCGACACCGGCCGCGAGCAGGGACTTCTTGCCCTCGACGACCGCTCGCACGGCTCCGTCGTCCAGGGTGAGGGAGCCCTGCGGGGTGGAGGCGTGGGCGAGCCAGAGGAGCCGGTCGGCCGAGCGGCGGCCGGTGCGGTGGAAGTACGTGCCGGTGTCACGGCCGGCGAGGGCGTCGGCGGCGCGGCTCGCGGAGGTGAGGACCACGGGGATGCCGGCGGCCGCGGCGATCCTGGCGGCCTCGACCTTGGTGACCATGCCGCCGGTGCCGACGCCCGCCTTGCCGGCCGAGCCGATCTCCACGTGGGCGATGGACTCGGGCCCGGTGACCTCCGTGATCCTCGACGTGCCGTGCTTGGACGGGTCCCCGTCGTAGAGACCGTCGACGTCGGAGAGGAGGACGAGCAGGTCGGCGCGGACCAGATGCGCGACGAGGGCGGCGAGCCGGTCGTTGTCGCCGAAGCGGATCTCGTCCGTGGCGACGGTGTCGTTCTCGTTGACGACGGGCAGCGCGCCCATCGCGAGGAGCTGGTCGAGGGTCCGGTACGCGTTGCGGTAGTGGGCGCGCCGGCTGGTGTCGTCGGTGGTGAGGAGGACCTGTCCGACGCGGACGCCGTAGCGGGCGAAGGAGGCGGTGTAGCGGGCGACGAGGAGGCCCTGGCCGACGCTGGCGGCGGCCTGCTGACGGGCCAGGTCCTTGGGGCGGCGGGTGAGGCCGAGCGGTGCGAGACCCGCGGCGATGGCGCCGGAGGAGACGAGGACGATCTCCTTCTCGCCACCGCTGCGCACCTTGGCGAGCACGTCGACGAGGGCGTCGACGCGGTCGGCGTCGAGTCCCCCGGAGGCCGTGGTGAGCGAGGAGGAGCCGACCTTGACGACGATCCTGCGGGCCTCCGTCACGTACTGCCTTGCCACGTCCGTCTGTCCCGTCACCCGCGTCGTCACCTGTGCCGCCACCTGCGTCGTCCTCACTCGGCTTTCCCGCGCGCCGCATGGTTCTCGCCGGCCGCGGCTGCCAGGCAATCTACGCGAGCCGGGAGGGCTGCCGCTCGTCCGTTTCGGTCCCTGGACCGGGGTCGGCGGGATCCGTCCCGGTGTTCCGGGGGACGAGGATCCGCTGGGAGATGAGGTAGGTGAACGGGATGGCGACGACCGCCGCGACGAGGGGCGCGATCCTGTCGTCCATTCCGGCCCAGGTGACGAGCGCGTACAGACCGACGCTCTGCACCAGGTAGTTGGTGACGTTGGTGAGGGGGAAGAGGGCGAACTTCTTCCAGGTCGGGCGGGTGCGGTAGGTGAAGTAGGTGTTGAGGAAGAAGGAGCCGATCATGCTGAGGAGGAAGGCGAGGGAGTACGCGGCGAAGTACGGCATCCAGGGGTGGAGCAGCAGGTAACACCCGAAGAAGGTGCCGGTGTTGACCCCGCCGACCAGGGCGAAGCGGAGGATCTCGGCGAACCGTGCGCGCCGCGCCGTGCGGGGGCCGTCGCCCATCAGTGCTCCCGCTCGGTGGCCGGGACGCGGATCCGCTCGGCGGCGGCGCGTTCGGCGGCCCCGCGCCCGAAGGAGCGGTGGGTCTCCTTCACGAGGAAGTGCGGCCGGCGTTTGGTCTCGTAGTAGATGCGGCCGATGTACTCGCCGATCAGGCCCAGCATCACCATCTGCACGCCCCCGAGACCGACGATGATCGCGACCAGGGTGACGTAACCGGGGGCGGTGACGCCCTGGCTGAGGGCGGCGGCGGTCACCCAGACGGCGTAGACGGCGGCGAGGCCGGTGAGCATCATCCCGAGCCAGAGGGCGATGCGCAGCGGACGGTTGTTGAAGGAGATCAGCCCGTCCATGCCGTAGTTGACCAGGGAGCTGAACTTCCACTTCGTCTCACCGCCCTCGCGTGCGGCGTTCTGGTAGTCGAAGGTGACGGTGTCGAAGCCGATCCAGGAGAAGAGCCCCTTGGAGAAGCGGTTGTACTCCGGCAGCGAGAGCAGGGCGTCGACGGCGGGGCGGGACAGCAGCCGGAAGTCGCCGACGCCGTCGGTGAGTTCCACGTCGACCCAGCGGTTGACGGCCCGGTAGTACACGCGGCTGAGCGCGGAGCGGAGCTTCTTGTCCCCTTCGCGGGTCCGGCGCGCCATGACCTGGTCGTGGCCCTGGTGGTGCAGGTCCAGCATGCGCGCGAGGAGCTCGGGCGGGTGCTGGAGGTCGGCGTCCATGATGACGACGGCGTCGCCGGTGGACTTGCGGAGGCCGGCGAGCATGGCGGCCTCCTTGCCGAAGTTGCGGCTGAAGGAGGCGTACTGGGTCCGGTGCGGGTGCCGGGCGGCGATGGCGCGGAGCTTGTCCAGCGTTCCGTCGGAGCTGCCGTCGTCGACGTAGCAGATCTCATAGCCGACCGGCAGGGAGTCGAGCACCTGACGCATCCGGGCGTCGAAGCGGTCGACGACGTCCTCCTCGTTGAAGCAGGGGACGACGACGGAAAGCCTGGTCATGAACGGTCACTCCAGAGGGATGGGCGAGAGTACGTCCTGAGGGACCGCCACCGAACTCTCCTTCGAGCAGCGCGGCCAGGGTACGGAGCGGCGGTGACCGCCCGGCGTCTCCCGAGTGACCACCCCCGGTCGGCATGTCGTCCATGCAGCAAAGCATGCGCGCCAGATATTGATATACCTGGCATTTTTACACCATTTGTCACCCATAGGGACGACCCTCGGGCCGGCGGGAGCGATCACGGTGAGCAGGACGACCATCTCGGAACGCGGTGACGCACGGAGACCGGAGGACGGAGAGGACACCGACGTCGACACCGACCACGGGGGCCGGCAGCGCCGGGCACTGAGCGGCGTCGCCCTCGTCGTCGCCGCCGGCACCGGGGCGCTGCTCGCGGTCGGCGCCTTCCTCGGCTTCTACGTCCGCCCCACGTCGGACGACTGGTGCGCCCTATGGAAGAGCCGGGACATGGGTGTCCTCGGCATCACCGCGGACTTCTACCGCACCCAGAACGGGCGCGTCACCAACGCCTTCCTGACCGGTCTGCTCTACTCCGACGACATGCGCGGGCCGAAACTGCTGCCCGCCTTCCTCGTGGTCGCGCTCGGCGTCGGCCTGTTCCTCCTCGCCCGGGAGGTGCTGCGCGCCCTGCGACTGCCGCTCCCGGTGGTGGCGACCGCGGCGGCGGTCCTGATGCTCGAAGCCCTGCTGTTCTTCGCCGGTACGCGCGCGTACCAGGTCCTGCTCTGGGCGCCGGCCACGATCTCCCACACCGTGCCGAGCGTGATCGGGCTCTGGACCGTGCTCGGCGCCGTCCGGGCCGCGCGTCGCGGTGCGCGGTGGGCCAGGAGCGCGGCGGTGGTCTCGGTGCTCCTGGTCGGAGCGGCGGTCGGCATGCTGAGCGAACCGTTCGCCCTGGTGGCCGGGGTGTTCGCGGTCACCGTGGGCATCCTCTGCCTGCCCCGGTTCGGCTGGGCGCGGGACAGATACGTGTCCACCTGGTGCGCGGCGGCCTGCCTCGGGCTCCTCTGCGGCCTCGTCCTCCTCTACACCTCACCGGGCGCGCGCTGGCGCCGCGCCCAGCGTCCGCAGGAGCATCTGTCGGCCGAGGGGATCGGGGAAGCGCTCCGCGACTGGTGTCGCCTCTGGCTGACGATCGGCGGCCAGTGGGCCTATCTGGGAGCCGTCGCCGTCGGCGCGCTGCTCGGCCTGGCGCTCGCCGCCGCCGGCCCCCACCGGGCCGGGAGCGCCCGGCGCCGCCCCACGGGCGTCCGCGCGCACGCCCTGTTCCGCGCCGCCGTGCTCCTGCCGCTGCCGCTGATCGGCCTGGCCTCGCTGGCCGTCGTGTTCGGACTGCGGAGCGGGTACGGAGACGGCGGATGGTCGTACGGCCGCGCCTGGGTGAGCTTCCTCCTGCCGCTGCTGCTCGTCCTCTGCGCGTACGGGGCGTGGGGCGGCCACCTTCTCGGACGGCGCCTCCTGGCGCCCGCCCACCCCCGCCCCGCCGGGCGCGTCGCCGCCCTCGTGGCGGTCGGCGCGATCGCCGTCGGCAGCACGGCCGCCCTGGTGCGGCCGGTGTACGAACTGACCACGAGCACGGTGGTACGCGCGGTCGCCTGGGACCGCCAGGACGCCCGCATCCGGGGGGAGGCGGCGGCGGGCGCCCGCGAGGTCGCGTACCAGCCGCTCCTCATCGGACGCCTCAGCGAACCCCTCTTCGCGTCCTCGTACGAGCGGGACTGGGCGGCGCGGTGCACGGCCACGTACTACGGCGTGGACCGCATCCACCGGCCGTGACCCGCACAGGCCCCCACGCACGCGAAAGCGGGGCACCCCGCACCCGGGGCGCCCCGCTTCAAGAAGAACGTCAGACGGCCGCGCGGGCCGCGCGGTTCGCGCCCCAGCCCTCCCAGGCCGAGCTGATCATGGTGCGGACGTCGTGCTGCGCCTTCCAGCCCAGCTCGGACTCGATGCGCTCCGCCGAAGCCACCACACGGGCCGGGTCGCCCGGGCGGCGCGGGGTGACCACGGGCTCGACGCTGTGCCCGGTGATCTCGTTGATCAGGTCGACCATCTCGCGCACCGACACGCCCTCGCCGCGCCCGATGTTCAGGGTCAGCGTGGCGGTCTCGCCGGCCTCGCCCGCCGCGGCGAGCGCGCGGGCCGCGGCCAGGTGCGCGTCCGCGATGTCGGCGACGTGGATGTAGTCGCGGATGCAGGTGCCGTCCGGCGTCGGGTAGTCGTCACCGAAGATGCGCGGGGACTCGCCGGCGTCGAGACGCTCGAAGACCATCGGCACCAGGTTGAAGACGCCGGTGTCGGCGAGCTCCGGGGCCGCCGCGCCCGCCACGTTGAAGTAGCGCAGGCAGGCCGTGGACAGGCCGTGGGCCTTGCCGACGGCGCGCGCCATCCACTCGCCGACGAGCTTGGTCTCGCCGTACGGGCTGAGGGGCAGGCACTCGGTGTCCTCGGTGACGAGGTCCACGTCGGGCATGCCGTAGACGGAGGCGGAGGAGGAGAAGAGGAAGCTCTTCACGCCCGCGGAGGCCGCCGCGTCCAGGATGGTCTGGAGACCCGTCACGTTCTCGTGGTAGTAGAACAGCGGCTTCTCGACGGACTCGCCGACCTGCTTCTTGCCGGCCAGGTGGACGATGCCCTTGATCTGGTGCTCGCGCAGCACGCGGTCGAGGAACGCGCGGTCGAGGACCGTGCCCTCTTCGAGGACGATGCCCTCGGGAAGACGTGCCGGGTTGCCGGTGCTGAGGTCGTCGACCACGACGACGTGCTCGCCGCCCTCGGTCATTGCTTTGACGACGTGGGAACCGATGTAACCGGCGCCGCCGGTGATGAGCCAGGTCATTCCGACAGTGTAGCCACAGCCTCCGGGCCCTCCCGGAGGCCGGGAAGTGGCCCCGGACACGCCGGAGCCCCGCCCTGACAGGTGGTCGGACGGGGCTCGGGGGTCACACGGGTCTAGCGCTCGATCTCCTCGAACGCCGCCTCCCACTGGTCGAGGACGTGCGGCAGCGCCAGGTGCGCGACGTGCTCGCGCCCGGCCCTGCCGTACCGCTGACGCATGTCGCCGTCGTCCATCAGCTCACCGAGCGCGGCGGCGAGCCCCGGCACGTCGGCCGGCGGCACCAGGGTGCCGGAGACACCGTCCGCGACGAGCTCCCGGACACCGCCGGAGACGTCGAAGCTCACACACGGCACACCGCAGGCGGCGGCCTCGGCCAGCGCCATCGGGCGGCCCTCGCGCTCACTGCTGATCGCGACGACGGACAGCTCGCGGTACGCGGCGGCCATGTCCTGCGCCGTGCCCCGGAAGACGACCTGCTCGGCGACGCCGAGGTCCTCGGCGCGCATCCGCAGCTCGTCCTCCAGCGGGCCCTCGCCGAAGAGGTGCAGCTCCCAGCCGTCGCGGCCCTTGTGCGCCTGCGCGAAGGCCTCGATCATCCGGTCGTACCGCTTGATCGGGTCGAGCCGGCCGACCGCACCGATCTTGCGGGTGTCGAGCGGGGCCAGTTCGTCCGGGAAGAACGGCAGCGGGTTCGGCATGACCCGCACGTTCGGCACGCGCTGGTTGACGAACTCGACGGCGTCGCCCTCGGAGAGCACCAGGGTCTGTTCGAGCGCCGGGTAGTGGCGCCGGATCAGGCCCAGGTTGGCGCTCCGCTTCGCCTGCGCGAAGGACTCGTGGTACTGCCCGATGCCCTTGAGGTGACGCCACTTCAGCGGCATGACCCAGTCCACCGCCCACGGCGAGCCGAAGACGACGTAGCCGTCCTCGACCTCGGCGAGCTTCCGCTCGAACTCCGCCCGCGCGTTGTCGCGGTCGGCCCGGGCCCGCCGGGCGTCGGCGCGCCGGGCCAGGCTGATCCGGTCGCCGACCGTACGCACGGGCGGCTTGGGCTCGGAGGGCGCCGGGTAGAGCGTCGAGTGCCGGTACGCGCGCGTGGCGTTGTACGGGAAGGGCTCCGGGCTCGGCCGGATGCCGATCAGCTCGACGCGGTGGCCCCGCTCCCCCATGCCCTGGGCCAGGGTGTGCAGCACCCGCTGGGATCCGCCCATCGAGTCGACGTCGATGCCGACGAAGAACACGTTGCGGACAGGGGATGCCTCACTCATGGGTGCCGCCTTCGAAAAAAGCATCGACCACCATCTTGCTGGCGTGGCCGGTCTCGTACGAGCAGAACATTTCCTGGAAGCGCGCGTACCGCTGGGCGTGGCGCTCCTGGGTGCCCTCCAGGTCCCGCACGGCGGCGGCGAGGTCCTCGGTGGTCGTCACCATCGGCCCCGGCGCGATCTCCTCGAGGTCGTAGTACGTGCCGCGGTCGCCGCCCTTGTACGCCTCGTAGTCGTCCGTGTAGAGGATGATCGGACGGCCCGTGTTGGCGTAGTCGAACATCAGCGACGAGTAGTCCGTGAGGACCGCGTCCGAGGCCAGCATCACGTCGTTGATGTCGGCGTAGGAGGAGCCGTCGCGCAGGAAGTGACCCAGCTCCGGGGCGATCGTGAACCGGTCGTACGGGTGGGTCCGCACGACGATGATCCACTCGTCGGACAGGTGCGGGGCCAGCGACTCGAAGTCCACGCGCACCGACTGACCGGTGCGGCGCGCCGCGTCACGGAAGGTCGGAGCGTAGAGCAGGACCTTCTTGTCGGCCGGGATGTTCAGCGCCTCGCGGACGGAGGCGGCCCTGGCCTGCTGCTCGGGCTCGGCCCAGCGCACCAGCACGTCGTTGCGCGGGTAGCCGGAGCGGATCAGGTCGGCCGAGACCTCGAAGGCCGGGACGAAGGTCCGCTCGAACTCGGCGCTCGGGCAGACGAGCGCGTCCCAGCGGCCCACCGCGGAGCGGAAGCGCCCCTTCTCGATCTCCGACGCGCCGCGCAGCGAGGGCACGTCGAAGCCCATCGCCTTGAAGGTCTGGCCGTGCCAGGTCTGCAGGTACCGGGTGCCCTTCGGCTTCGGGTACAGGTACGGCAGGTTGTGCGAGTCGACCCAGTAGGTGGCACGGGCCAGCGCACGTCCGTACGCGAAGCTTCCGCGCCTGACGAGGGTGACGTCCTCCGGGAAGGACGAGCGGTCGCCGGAGTACGCCCAGACCACGTCGATCGGGAGGTTCCGGCGCTTGAGCTCCTCGTAGATGTAGCGCGGGCTGTCCGCGTAGCCGCGGCCCTCCATCGCCTCGAACACGGCGAGGCTGCGCTTGCGCGGGAGCTTGGACACGGCGTCGTACGCGGTGGCCTTGCCCTCGTTGCCGACGAGGATCTTCCTGACCTTGCCGACCTTGCCCTTGGCCTTGCGGGCGTAGGGGCCGAGCGGTTCGAGGGACTTCAGGACACCGGACCGCTGCCAGGTCACCTCAAGGCGTCCGGCACCCTTCTGCTCCGCCTTGACGCGGAGGTGGTGGATGCCGAACGTGTGGTACGTGACGGTGGCGCGGAAGTCCGGCTGGTCGTGCTTCGCCAGCAGGATGTCCGTACGGCGGCCGCCGTCGCGCTCCAGGGAGACCACGGGGTGGCGTCGGGTCGCCACGCCCACCTTGCCGACGGGCACCTTGCGGAAGTCGAGCGCGGCCTTGGAGACGTACTGCCCCTCGCCCTCCGGGTGGAGGGTCAGCGGCACCGTGAGCGGCGTCTTGTGCGCGGCCAGCTTCACCGAGGCCTTGGTGCCCTCGGTGATCAGACCGGCCGGGTCGTACGTGCGGATCTCCAGGTGCAGGACCGGGCCCCGCATCGCCACGGAGGTCAGCTCGTGGCGGATGCGGCCGGTGGCGAGCACCTGGTCGCGCATGTACCACTCGCTGATGTCCAGCTCGGCGCGGCTCGCGTCGTCGGCGGGGGCGACGGCACCCCAGTAGGCGACCTCGCCGTCCTCCGTCACGAAGCGCGGGGCGAGCTGCGGCCGGCCCAGCTGGCGGGCGGCGACCTGGAGCTCGTCCAGACGGCCGGTGCGCAGCAGGTGGATGCAGATGCGCTCCTCGCGGGAGAGCCGGGCGTAGGTCTCGTCGGAGATCTCGTCCAGGTACGGGTTGACCACGTCGGCGAACTCGGCGACCCAGTCGGCGTCGCGGAACGGCAGGTCGCCCAGGTACAGCCGGAAGTCGTGCCGGAGGAACTTGTAGTCCTTCTCCGGGCGCAGCTCCGCGCGGCCGTTCTCCGTGAACCAGGTGTCGATGAGCCGGGCCACGCCGATGCGGTCCGCGACGTTCTGGATCTTGTGACGGCTGGAGGAGATGGAG
This sequence comes from Streptomyces sp. NPDC051822, assembly GCF_044452745.1. Classification (NCBI taxonomy): domain Bacteria; kingdom Bacillati; phylum Actinomycetota; class Actinomycetes; order Kitasatosporales; family Streptomycetaceae; genus Streptomyces; species Streptomyces sp. NPDC051822. Next base: position 853,897 of record NZ_JBITBZ010000001.1, read on the forward strand.
ACGCTCTCGGGCGCCAGACGCCAGGTGTAGACCGACCACGGGACGACGGCGAAGGTCTCCGCGAGCGAGAAGGCCTGCGCGGAGAAGAGCTGGTCCTCGTAGTGGATGCCCTCGGGGAAGGTGAGCGCGTTGTCCCGGATGAAGGCGGTCCGGTAGAGCTTGTTCGTCGACAGGTGGTCGAAGAAGTACTCGGGGCGCTCGGCGATGCCGTTCACGACCCGCTTCTCGGTGAAGAGGTGCGGGTACCAGAGGCCGGTGGTGTTCGACTCCTCGAAGAGGCGGGTCACCTCACCGGTGACGAAGTCGACGCCGGTCTCCTCGGCGACCAGCAGCAGGCTCTTGCACGCGTGCCGGGGCAGCTCGTCGTCGCTGTCGAGGAACATGACGTACGGCGCGCGCGCGACCTCGATGCCGCGGTTTCGGGGGGCGCTGCAGCCGCCGCTGTTCTGCTCCAGGCGTACGTAGCGCACGCGCGGGTCGGATGCCTCGAGGGCGCGAGCGACCCGCTCGGTGCCATCGGTCGAGCAGTCGTCGGCGATGATCACTTCGAGGTTGTTCAGGGTCTGGTCCAGAAGTGACCCAACCGCTCGCGGGAGCCGTTCCTCATCGTTGTAGACGATGACGACGACGCTCACATCAGGGACGTCGCTAGTCGGCATCCAAGTCCTCTCACAAGTGCGGGCGGCAACAACTGGCACGCGTTCCGGCCAGGCGCGGCGCTGCCTGCGCCATGGTCGATGGCGCACTACTGCCTTCAGTGGTGAAGGGTGCCGCCCCGCGTTTTCCATGGGCGCCACCCGGCGACCGGAAAGATTACCCGGCAGGAGGAATTGTTCCATACCTGCTCTCCCGGACCTTCGGTGATGTTCACCGCATCGCAAGCAGCCTCCGGAAGCGGCCCGACACCACCTGCCGGGCGCCGACCACACCGCCCGCGAAGCGCAGGACGAGCCCGCGCCGCGCCGACGCCACGACCTGGACGAGCAGCACCCTGCCCAGTCGCCCGAGGACCATGCCACGCCGGTCCACGGCTCCCTGCGGGGCTCTGACCTCGGCGTTTCCGATCGTTCCCGCCGCGCACCGCAGCTCCGCACGGAGCGACCAGGCGGCGAGCCGGCCCGCGCGGAGCAGCTTCGCGGTCGGCAGCGACACGGTCGCCGTCCAGCCCTCGTCGGTGGGGAGCAGCGGCGCGTCGAGGGCCACCTCGGCCGCGGAGACCCGCTCCGTGAAGACCACGCGCACGGCGGTGGGGCCCAGCTCGGCGACGCGCCCGTACAGATCGTGAACGGTCAGGGTCAGCCGGGTCGACGCGCCGACGGTCACGGAACCGTCCACGGCCACGGGCAGCTCGGCCGGCGCGATCTCCGCGAGACCCTCCAGGGGTACGTCGGCGGGCGCGGCGGCGAGGACCGGCGTGCCGTCCCCTGCGCGCGGGTACGGCGGGACGAGCCGGGGCAGGGGCGCGGCCAGCTCGACGAACCGCGTCAGCTCCCACCCCTCGGGCACGACGGCGAGCGCCGTGAGCGCGGCGTGCAGCCAGCGGGACGGCGCCTGGGCTTCGGCGACCGCTCCGGCCTCGAACCCGGCCAGGTGGGCGCGGGTGGCGGTCCACCAGTCGGCCCGGTAGGCGGCGGTCCGCTGCGGCAGCTCGCGCAGGTACATGGGGAGGTCGTAGTCGAGGAACTTCGTCTGCGCGGCGCGGGCGAGCGCGGGGCGTCCGGCCGTACGGAACACGTCGAGGACGGCGGCGTGCGCGGCGATCCGGTGCTCCCAGTTGGCCAGGGAGGCGCGGCGCAGCGAGATCGACAGGGTGGCGGCCTGCCGCCGCACGTGCCACACGTAGACGGGGACGTCGGTGACGGCGAGCCGGGGGGCGGCGGCCTGCACCCGGGCGCTGAAGACGAAGTCCTCGTAGTGGAAGGCGCCGTCGGGGAAGCGGATGGCGTGCCGGTCGAGGAAGTCGCGGCGGTAGAGCTTGTTGACGGAGAGCGTGTCGAGGACGAACTCCGGGTGCTTCTCGACGCCGTCGAGGACGGTGCCGGGAAGCGTGGCGCCCTGGGACACGTCGTACAGCGAGGGCGCCCAGACGGTCTCGCGGCCCTCGGGGAGCTCGCGTCGCACACAGATCCCGGCGACGACGTCGGCGCGCCGCTCGGCGGCGACGGCGAGCAGTCCGTCGACGGCTCCGGGCAGCAGCAGGTCGTCGCTGTCGAGGAACAGGACGTACGGGTGGACGGCGGCGGAGATGCCGTCGTTGCGGGGGGTGCCGCAGCCGCCGCTGTTCTCCCGCCGGATCAGCGGCCGTACCCGCGGCTCGTCGGCGAACCCGGCGAGCACCTCGGGGGTCGTGTCCCCTGAGGCGTCGTCGACGACGATCACCTCGCCGACCGCCTCGCCCTGGGCGAGGGCGGAACGGACGGCGTCGCCGACGTGCGCCGCGTCGTTGTACGCGATGACGATCACGCTGACGGCGCCGGCGCGCGCGGGGGTCTGCGGCTGCGGGGTCTCACTCACCCGTGAATCCTACGTGTCCCCCGAACGGCCTCCGGAGGGCCGGAGTCCGGCGAAACGCCCGGCCCTGCCCGCACGAAGGAGGACGGCCCGAGCCCGCACGGAAACGGCCGGACACCCGAAGGTGCCCGGCCGTCCGAGCCGAGGGGCGGCGGACGCCGCCCCGCCCGCTAGAACGGGTTGAACTCGTCGAACTCGCGGTCCGGGTCGGCGCGCTCCGCGTCGCGGTCGCGGCGGCGCTGGGCCGCCGGACGCGGGGCCTCGAGCCGGTGGTCCTCACCACGGCGGCCGAGCATTTCGGCGCCGGCCATCATGCTCGGCTCCCAGTCGAAGACGACCGCGTTCTCCTCGGCGCCGATGGCGACGCCGTCGCCCGCACGGGCGCCCGCCTTCATCAGCCTGTCCTCGACACCGAGGCGGTTGAGGCGGTCGGCCAGGTAGCCCACGGCCTCGTCGTTGTTGAAGTCGGTCTGGCGGACCCAGCGCTCCGGCTTCTCGCCGCGCACCCGGTACACGTCCTCGGCCTCGTCGTACGTGACCGTGAAGCCCGCGTCGTCGACGGCCTTCGGGCGGATGACGATACGGGTCGCCTCCTCCTTCGGCTTGGACGCGCGCGCCTCGGCGACGATGCCGGCGAGGGCGAAGGAGAGCTCCTTGAGGCCGAGACGGGCCACGGCGGAGACCTCGAACACCTGGTAGCCGCGCTGCTCCAGGTCCGGGCGGATCATCTCCGCCAGGTCCTGGCCGTCCGGGATGTCGATCTTGTTGAGCACGACGATGCGGGGCCGGTCCTCCAGGCCTCCGTACTGCCGCAGCTCCTCCTCGATGATGTCGAGGTCGGTGACCGGGTCACGGTCGGACTCCAGCGTCGCCGTGTCCAGGACGTGCACCAGGACCGAGCAGCGCTCGACGTGGCGCAGGAACTCCAGGCCCAGGCCGCGGCCCTGGCTGGCGCCCGGGATCAGGCCCGGCACGTCGGCGATCGTGTAGACCGTCGAGCCGGCCGTGACGACGCCGAGGTTCGGCACCAGGGTGGTGAAGGGGTAGTCCGCGATCTTCGGCTTGGCGGCCGACAGGACCGAGATGAGCGAGGACTTGCCGGCGCTCGGGTAGCCGACGAGCGCCACGTCGGCGACGGTCTTCAGCTCCAGGACGATGTCCCGCGCCTCGCCCGGCTCGCCGAGGAGCGCGAAGCCGGGGGCCTTGCGGCGCGCCGAGGACAGCGCGGCGTTGCCGAGGCCGCCGCGGCCGCCCTGGCCGGCGACGAAGGTGGTGCCCTGGCCGACGAGGTCGGCGAGCACGTTGCCCTGCTTGTCGAGGACGACGGTGCCGTCGGGCACGTGGAGGACCAGGTCCTGGCCGTCCTTGCCGGAGCGGTTGTCACCGGCGCCGGGCTGGCCGTTGGTGGCCTTGCGGTGCGGGGAGTGGTGGTACTCGAGGAGCGTGGTGACCGCCTGGTCGACGACCAGGGTCACATCGCCGCCACGGCCGCCGTTGCCGCCGTCGGGGCCGCCGAGCGGCTTGAACTTCTCCCGGTGAACGGAGGCGCAGCCGTGGCCTCCGTTACCCGCGGCGACATGCAGCTCGACGCGGTCCACGAAGGTGGTCATGGTTGTGCCTCCATTACATACGTGCGGAATGTCTATCTAGTAACACGCGAAAGGCGGACCCGCTTCCCGTAACGGGAAGTGAGGTCCGCCTCCGCAAAGAACCGATCAGGCGACCGGAACGATGTTCACGACCTTGCGGCCACGGTGGGTGCCGAACTGCACCGAACCGGCCTGCAGGGCGAACAGCGTGTCGTCGCCGCCACGGCCGACGCCGGAGCCCGGGTGGAAGTGGGTGCCACGCTGGCGGATCAGGATCTCACCCGCGTTGACGACCTGACCGCCGAAGCGCTTCACGCCGAGCCGCTGGGCATTGGAGTCACGCCCGTTACGGGTGGACGATGCGCCCTTCTTGTGTGCCATGTCTCAGTCCCTCTTACTTCGCAGCCGCGGGGATACCGGTGACCTTGATCGCCGTGTACTGCTGGCGGTGACCCTGGCGACGGCGGTAGCCGGTCTTGTTCTTGTAACGCAGGATGTCGATCTTGACACCCTTGTGGTGGTCGACGACCTCGGCCGTGACCTTGATGCCGGCCAGGACCCACGGGTCGCTGGTCACGGCGTCGCCGTCGACAACGAGCAGGGTCGAGAGCTCGACCGTGTCGCCAACCTTGGCAGTGGAAATCTTGTCAACCTCAACGATGTCGCCGACAGCAACCTTGTGCTGGCGACCACCGCTGCGCACGATGGCGTACACGCGGATCTCTCTCTCACTCGGGATCGAAACCTCTGAAGCCAGCCACTCACACGGACCCGAGGGCCCGCGGCGTTCCGGAATCGGACGAGCGGCCTCTCCCGACGAGCGGGAGGGAGGTGCTCAGAGGCGTGGCGTATCTACAGACACGCCGACGGTCTAGGTTACGGGCGGCTGCCTCGGGGGGTCAAATTCGCCCGTGCGGTACGGGCCGCCCCCGGAGGAGCGGCCCGTACCCGCCGGTCAGTCCTGGGCCGGGGCGGCGGTCTTCTCCGCCGCCTTCTTGGCCGGGGCCTTCTTGGCGGTGGTCTTCTTCGCCGCGGTCTTCTTGGTCGCCGCCGTCTTCTTGGTGGCGGCCTTCTTGGCCGTGGCCTTCTTCGCCGCGGTCTTGCGCGCCGCCGTCTTCTTGGCGGGGGCGGCCTCGTCCTCGGCGGGTGCCTCGGTGACCGCTTCCGCGGCCTCCGCGGGCGCCTCGGCGGCCTCGGCCGGGGCCGTGGTCACCACGACGACCGCCGCTTCCTCGGCGCCCGAGGGCGAACCGGCGGGCGCGGTGGCCTTACGGACCACCCGGCGACGGGCACGCGGCGGGGCGGCCACGGGGGCCTCCTCGACGACGGGCTCGGCGACGGGCTCGGCGACCGGCGCCACGGCGGGCTCCGGCTCCGGGGCGGCCTCGACGACCGGCGCGACGGCCGGCTCCGGGGCCGGCTCGGCGGCCGGCTCCGTGGTCGAGACGACCGGGGAGGTCACCCGGCGGGTGGCACGGCGACGGCCACGCGGGGCCGGGGCCGGGGTCTCCTCGACCACCGGCTCGGCCACGGACTCGACGACCGGCTCGGCCACGGGCTCGACGACCGGCTCGGCGACCGGCTCCGGCGCCGCGACGGGCTCCGGCTTCGGCTCGCGCCTTGGCTCGGCCTTCGGCTTCGCCTCGAAGTCGACCGCCTCGGTCTCCACGACCGGCCGCGCGGCGACCGGCGCGGACACCCTGCGGGTCGCACGACGACGGCCACGACCGCGCGTGGCGGCGGCCTCGGCCTCGGCGATGGAGCCGTACAGCTCCTCGTCGGCGGCGATCGGCTCGGGCAGCGCGATGGGCGCGGCCAGCTCGGCCGCGACCTCGGCCTCGGTCTCCAGGACGTCGGCCTCGGTCTCGGTCACCTCGGCGTGCTCGTGCTCGTGCTCGTGGACGTGCTCGGCGCCGCCGCGGCCGCGCTTCTTTGCACGCTTGCCGCCGCCACCGCCGCCGGCGGTGGTCGGCTGCTCCATGTGGACGATGACACCGCGGCCGTTGCAGTGGACGCAGGTCTCGGAGAAGGACTCCAGGAGGCCCTGGCCGACCCGCTTGCGGGTCATCTGGACCAGGCCGAGCGAGGTGACCTCGGCCACCTGGTGCTTGGTCCGGTCGCGGCCCAGGCACTCCAGGAGGCGGCGGAGCACCAGGTCGCGGTTGGACTCCAGGACCATGTCGATGAAGTCGATGACGACGATGCCGCCGAGGTCGCGCAGCCGCAGCTGGCGCACGATCTCCTCGGCCGCTTCGAGGTTGTTCCTCGTCACGGTCTCTTCGAGGTTGCCGCCCTGGCCGGTGAACTTGCCGGTGTTGACGTCGACGACGATCATCGCCTCGGTCTTGTCGATCACCAGCGAGCCGCCGCTCGGCAGCCAGACCTTGCGGTCGAGCGCCTTCATGAGCTGCTCGTCGATCCGGTACGTCGCGAAGACGTCGACCTCGCTCGTCCACCGGGACAGGCGGTCGGTCAGGTCGGGGGCGACGTGGTGGACGTACCCGTGGATGGTCTCCCACGCGTCGTCACCGCTGACGATGACCTTGGAGAAGTCCTCGTTGAAGATGTCGCGGACGACCCGGACGGTCATGTCCGGCTCGCCGTAGAGCAGCGTCGGGGCGTTGCCGCTCTTCGCCTTCTTCTGGATGTCCTCCCACTGCGCCTGCAGACGCTCGACGTCACGGCGCAGCTCGTCCTCGCTCGCGCCCTCGGCGGCGGTGCGCACGATGACGCCCGCGTCCTCGGGGACGATCTTCTTGAGGATGGTCTTCAGACGGGCGCGCTCGGTGTCGGGGAGCTTGCGGCTGATGCCGGTCATCGAGCCCTCGGGCACGTACACGAGGTAGCGGCCGGGCAGCGAGACCTGGCTGGTGAGACGGGCGCCCTTGTGGCCGATCGGGTCCTTCGTCACCTGGACGAGGACCGGCTGGCCGGACTTGAGGGCGGTCTCGATGCGGCGGGGGCCGTTGCCCATGCCGAGGGCCTCGAAGTTGACCTCGCCGGCGTACAGGACCGCGTTGCGGCCCTTGCCGATGTCGACGAAGGCGGCCTCCATGGACGGCAGGACGTTCTGGACCTTGCCCAGGTAGACGTTGCCGACGTACGAGGTGGCCTGCTCCTTGTTGACGTAGTGCTCGACGAGCACGTTGTCTTCCAGAACGCCGATCTGGGTGCGCTCGCCGTTCTGGCGGACGACCATGACGCGCTCGACGGCCTCACGGCGGGCCAGGAACTCGGCCTCGGTGATGATCGGGACGCGGCGGCGGCCCTGCTCGCGACCCTCGCGGCGGCGCTGCTTCTTGGCCTCAAGGCGGGTCGAGCCCTTGATGGACTGGACCTCGTCGGCGCCGGTGCCGGGCTCGGCCTTCTCGCGGGCCGGGCGGGGCTCGCGGACCTTGACGACCGTGCGAACGCCCTCCTCCTCGGCGCCCTCGACGTCGGCGGAGGCGTCCCCGCTGCGACGGCGGCGGCGGCGACGGCGGCGGGAGCTGCTGGAGCCGCCGGCGAACGCGTCGGCGTCGTCCGGCTCCTCCTCGCCCTCCTCGGCCTCGGCGGACTCGTCCTCCGCGTGCGGCTCCTCGCCCTCCTCGGCCTCGTCGACCTCGGCGAGCTCACCGCGACGGCGGCGACGGCCGCCACGGCGGCGACGGCGGGAGGGGCGGTCCTCGTACTCGTCCGCGTCCTCGGCCTCCGCGGCCGCCTCGGGCTCGTCCGTCTCGACGGACTCGTCGATCTCGTCGGAGACGGCCTCGACCTCGGGCTCGTCGGCGACGGTGGCCGGGACGGGCTCGACGGCGACGGGCTCGCCACGGCGGCGACGGCGACGACGTCCGCCGGTCTCGGCGGGCTCGGGGGCCTCCACGGCCTCGGCCGCGGCCTCGGCGGGCTCGATCTCCTCGACCGTCTCCTCGTCCTCCGGCTCCGCCACACCGGCGGCGGCCGCGGCGGCCGCGGTCTCCGGCGTCTGGAACATCGGCTCCGCGAAGACCGGGGCCTGGAAGACGGCGACGGCGGGGCGCGCCGCACGGCGCGTCTCCCGGACCGGGGCCGGCTCGGAGGTGAACTGCGGGGAGGTCGCGCGACGGCGGCCGCGGCCACGGGTGGCGGCGGTCTCGGCGGCGGTGACCTCGGCCTCTTCGGCGGCGATCTGCGCGACGGTCGACGTCGGCAGCGACTCACCGGCGGCGGGGGCCTCGGCGGGCGCCTCGGTGGTCGCCTCGGGCGAGGTGGCCTGACGGGTGGCACGGCGGCGGGTACGCGGAGCGGGCGCGGCGGCCTCCTCCGCGGCCTCGGCGGCAGGCGCGACCGGCTCGGCGGCCGCGACCGGCTCGGCGGGGGCCGCGGCCACGGTCTCCTCCGCGGCGGCGGGGGCGCCGGCCGGAGCGGTGGCCTTGCGGGTGGCGCGGCGGCGGGTCCGGGCCGGCGGAGCGGCCTCGGGGGCCTCCTCGACGGCCTCGGCGGCCGGGGCGGCCTCGGGCGTCTGGGCGACGGCCTCCGCGGGCTCGTCGGCGGCGGCCGGGGAGGTCACTGGCGAGGTGGCCTTACGGGTGGCGCGGCGGCGCGGGCGGGCGGGGGCGGCCTCGGGGGCCTCCTCGACGGCCTCGGCCGCGGCGGTCTCGACGACCGGCTCCGGGCTCTCCACGGCGGCGGCCGGGGCGGCCTCGGCGACCGGTGCGGTGGCCTTGCGGGTGGCCCGGCGGCGGGTGCGCGGGGCGGGTGCTGCGTCGGCCTCGGCGGCCGGGGCGGCCTCGGCGGCGGGTGCGGTCTCGACGACCGTGGTCTCGGTGGATTCGGCGGTCGCGCCCGTCACCGGCGGACCGGCGGGGCGGGAAGCGGCGCGGCGCCTGCGGCGCGGCGGCAGCTTGTCACCGGGGGCGTTGACGTCTTCGTTGGACTCGGGCATGCGGGCGGTTCTCCCGTCACGCTCCCGGGCGCCGCGCCTGGTTCCGGTCCGGCGGCACGAGTCGCGCCTGTGGCGCGGTGCCGCCGTCCGGGGCGCGGGCGCCGCACGGGAGCTCTATGTCTGGCTCGCCGGTTCCGTACGCCCTGTGCGGACGGCCTGGCGAAAGTCTTGTGGTCAGTGCGCGGCCCGACCCAGGTGGCTCCCGAGTACCAGGGCTGCGCTACGACGACCGCTCCCTACGCGGTGCCACCCGGCGCCGTCGCAGAGGCGGTCGCGGCGGCCGTGGTAGATGCGGCCTTGACTGCCTCGCGGTCGGGCGCGAGCGGGTCGGTCACCGTGCCGGACTCCTCGTCGAAGAGCCCCTGCGCCAGCCTGGTCACCGCAGCGGGGACCGGCGGCGCCAGGTCGGCCACGGCTCGGAGACCGGACAGGACGTCGTCGGGTCGCACGGCAGGTGTCACGTGCCGAACAACCAGGCGCAGTATCGCACAGGCGCTGTCCGGCGGCGCATCACCCTGGGGATCGCCCTGGGGACGGGCTGCCGTCAGCTCGGTGACCGCGGAGCGCGCGTCGAAGGTGCGGACGCCGTTCTTGGTCTTGCGCTGTACTTCCACGGTCTCGGCCGCGAGAAACGCCTCGACGGCCTTCGTCGCGTCCTCGACGGTGACGCCTTCGAGCCGCAGCTCCCACACGGAGGCGGTGAGCCGGTCTGCGAGGCCCGAGGTCCTGGCCTCGACGGCGTCGGTGATGTCGAGGCCGGCCGGGAGGGACTCGTCGAGCAGGGCCCGGAGGGTCTCCGGGTCGCGCGTCTCGGTGAGGGCGATCTCCAGGTATTCGGCCTCGGAGCCCGTACCCGTAGGGGCGGCGTTGGCGTACGACACCTTGGGGTGCGGGGTGAAGCCGGCCGAGTACGCCATGGGCACCTCGGCACGGCGCAGGGCACGCTCGAAAGCGCGCTGGAAGTCACGGTGGCTGGTGAACCGGAGGCGGCCGCGCTTGGTGTAGCGCAGTCGGATGCGCTGCACCGCCGGTGCGGGCGGCGGGCCTTCGGGCTGTCGCTTGCCCAGTGGTTCTTCTCCTCGGTGCGGGGCGGCGGGGGTGACGCCGTCCACGAGATGTGCGGGTGGCCCCGGGAGTCCCGCCCGGTTCACCCCCGCTTTCGCGGGGAGATCTCGGGGGCGGGCGCCGCGCCGGGGACGTTCGTTGTACTACCCAGAGTACGCGCCTGAGCCACCTGCGGTTCCCCGAGGTCAGCGGGACGGCCCGCCGAAGAGGGCGACACGCACCTCCCGGGCGGCGTTGCGGACGGCGCGCGCGACGGCGGCGACGGGCCTCCAGACCCAGGTCCGCAGCCAGTGGCCGACGGGCGTGAGGATCACCCGGTACACCCAGGCGACGGGGCGGCCGATCGCGTGCCACAGCACCCATCCGACCGCCCGGCCGACGGCCCGCGAGATCTGTCCTGCGATCCGCCAGGCCCAGGCGAGCGCCGCTCCGATCGCGCGGCCCACGGGGGCGAGGACGTACTGCCAGAGCCAGCTGAGCGGAGTGACGACCAGCAGGTCGACGACCCACCACAGGGCTCGCCCGACGGGCAGGAGGACCCAGCGCCAGAGCCAGCCGAGCGGGGTGACGATCAGCAGGTCGAGCACCCACCACAGGGCTCGGGCGACGGGGACGACGACCCATTCCCACAGCCAGCGCAGTGGGATGACGATCAGGTACTCGATCAGCCAGCCGAGGGCTCGGCCGATCGGGGCGAGGACCCAGCGCCACAGCTGCTTCAGGCACCAGACGAGGGCGTCCCAGACCAGCCGGACCGGCAGGACGACGACGAGGGCGATCGCCCTCGCCACTCCGGTGAGACAGCCCGCGGGCTCGTGAGGGGGCTGCGACCTGGGCATCTCCGTGTTCATGCCGAGAATGACGCGACGGCCCGGCAAAGAGTTTCCCCTTTGCCGGGCCGTCACCAGAGCGTTACGCGATTACTTGATCACCGAAAGGGGCAGCAGCTTCTTGCCCGTCGGGCCGACCTGGATCTCGGTCTGCATCGCGGGGCAGACGCCGCAGTCGAAGCAGGGGGTCCAGCGGCAGTCCTCGACCTCGGTCTCGTCGAGCGAGTCCTGCCAGTCCTCCCAGAGCCAGTCCTTGTCGAGGCCGGAGTCCAGGTGGTCCCAGGGCAGGACCTCCTCGTAGGTGCGCTCGCGGGTGGTGTACCAGGCGACGTCCACGCCGAAGTCGGGGAGCGTCTTCTCGGCGCAGGCCATCCAGCGGTCGTACGAGAAGTGCTCGCGCCAGCCGTCGAAACGGCCGCCGTCCTCGTACACCGCGCGGATGACCGCGCCGATGCGGCGGTCGCCGCGGGAGAGGAGGCCCTCGACGATGCCGGGCTTGCCGTCGTGGTAGCGGAAACCGATCGAGCGGCCGTACTTCTTGTCACCGCGGATCTTGTCGCGGAGCTTGCGCAGACGCTCGTCGGTCTCCTCGGCGGAGAGCTGCGGCGCCCACTGGAAGGGGGTGTGCGGCTTGGGGACGAAGCCGCCGATGGAGACGGTGCAGCGGATGTCGTTCTGGCCGGAGACCTTGCGGCCCTCGGCGATCACGTTCATCGCCATGTCGGCGATCTGGAGGACGTCCTCGTCGGTCTCCGTCGGCAGGCCGCACATGAAGTACAGCTTCACCTGGCGCCAGCCGTTGCCGTACGCGGTGGAGACGGTCCGGATGAGGTCCTCCTCCGAGACCATCTTGTTGATGACCTTGCGCATGCGCTCGGAGCCGCCCTCGGGGGCGAAGGTGAGGCCGGATCGGCGGCCGTTCCTCGTCAGCTCGTTGGCCAGGTCGACGTTGAAGGCGTCCACGCGGGTCGAGGGGAGGGACAGGCCGACCTTGTCCTCCGTGTAGCGGTCCGCCAGGCCCTTCGCGATCTCGCCGATCTCGGTGTGGTCCGCGGACGAGAGGGACAACAGGCCGACCTCCTCGAAGCCCGTCGCCTTGAGGCCCTTCTCGACCATCTCGCCGATGCCGGTGATGCTTCGCTCCCGCACGGGGCGCGTGATCATGCCGGCCTGGCAGAAGCGGCAGCCTCGGGTGCAGCCGCGGAAGATCTCGACGGACATGCGCTCGTGGACGGTCTCCGCGAGCGGGACGAGGGGCTGCTTGGGGTACGGCCACTCGTCGAGGTCCATGACGGTGTGCTTCGACACGCGCCAGGGAACGCCCGACTTGTTCGGGACGACCCGGCCGATGCGGCCGTCCGGGAGGTACTCGACGTCGTAGAAGCGCGGGACGTAGACCGAGCCGGTCCTCGCGAGGCGGAAGAGGACCTCCTCGCGGCCGCCCGGCCTGCCCTCCGCCTTCCACGCGCGGACGATCTCGGTCATGTCGAGGACGGCCTGCTCGCCGTCGCCGATGATCGCCGCGTCGATGAAGTCCGCGATCGGCTCGGGGTTGAAGGCCGCGTGGCCGCCCGCGAGCACGATCGGGTGGTCGACGGTCCGGTCCTTGGACTCCAGCGGGATGCCGGCCAGGTCGAGGGCGGTGAGCATGTTGGTGTAGCCCAGCTCGGTGGAGAAGCTGAGGCCGAAGACGTCGAAGGCGCCGACGGGCCGGTGGCTGTCCACCGTGAACTGCGGGACCTTGTGCTCGCGCATCAGCTCTTCGAGGTCCGGCCACACGCTGTAGGTGCGCTCGGCGAGGACGCCCTCGCGCTCGTTCAGCACCTCGTAAAGGATCATGACGCCCTGGTTGGGCAGTCCGACCTCGTACGCGTCCGGGTACATCAGCGCCCAGCGGACGTCGGCGGACTCCCACGGCTTGACCGTGGAGTTCAGCTCTCCACCGACGTACTGAATCGGCTTCTGCACGTGCGGGAGCAGAGCTTCGAGCTGCGGGAAGACAGACTCGGCAGCAGACATCTCGAACCTTCGTGAGCTGGCAGGGGGGCGACTCTCAAGCGTACCCCGGTGCTCAGCGGGTCAGTGCCGCCGTGAGCCCCGGGGCCGACGCCCGGGCCCAGACCTCCGGCAGCTCGCGCTCGGCGGCCTCGGCCGCGGCCTCCTCGTGTCCGTACAGAAGTCCCCAGGTGAAGGCCGATTCGCCGACGCCGTGGGCCACGAGACCGAGCTCACGCACGGCGCCGCGGGCGACGACGGCGTCCTGGTGCTCACCGAGCAGGGACTGGACCGCCTTCACCCGTTTCGAGAGCCGCTTGGCGGGCTTTCCGAGGGTGGGGCGGGCCGCGTCGGCCGCGTACCGGGCCCGCTTGGCGGCCTTGCGGGCCTCGTGCAGGGCGAGGTCGCGCTCCTCCCCCGGGTCGAGGGCGAGGGCCCGCTCGATCCGGGTGGCGAGCCTGCCGTGGTCCTTGCGGACGGCCTTGGCGAGGACCTTCTCCGCGTCCCTGCCCGCGGCCTTGCGCAGCGGCGGGTCGGCGAGGAGCGCGTCGAGGCCGTCGAGGAGGGAGAGGTAGCGGGCGGAGTCCAGCGCGGCGAGGGCCTGGTGCCGGGCGCTCCTGCCCCGGGCGGCGTCCCTGCGGCGCAGCCGGGCCTTGACCGGGCCGAGGACGAGGGTGCGCGGGAGGTCGTCGACGCGGGCGCGCAGCCGCTCGTCGAGGACCTCCTGGTCGCGGGCGACGCCGAGCTCCCCGGCGAGCCACTTCAGTTCCTCGCCGAGGGGGTCGGTGACGTCCCGGTCGAGGACGCGCCGGTACGTCTTGAAGGCGCTGCGCAGCCGGCGGCAGGCGACGCGCATCTGGTGGACGGCGTCGGGCAGGTCGCGCCGTACGGCGGGGTCCTGGGTGACGATCGCTTCGATCTGCCGGCGTGCGTAGGCGAGGACGGCGGCTGCGGCGGTGCCCGGCTCCCCCGGAGCGGCCTGTGTGCGGGGCTCGTCTCCCGTGTCCGCGAGGGCCCTGGCCAGTTTCGACGCGGAGGCCGAGGGCTTGATGCCCTTCTTCCCGAGGCGCTTCTCGACGGCGTCGAGGAGCGCGGGGTCGGTGCCGTCCGCGAGCTCGACCTCGATCTCGGTCCAGGTCGCCTCCCGGCCCTTGCCCTCACCCTTGCCCTTCGGCAGCCGTTCGGCGTGGACGGTGTCGACGGACAGTTCGGCGAGGAGGGTGCCGTCCGCGTCCACGAGGTGGCGGACGTCCCGTGCGGAGCGGAGCCGGACGACGGGGACGACCTCGCCGCCGCGGACCCGGGAACGCAGCAGCCCCGCCAGCTCACCCGGCAGGGTGTCGGCCAGCGGGGCCCTGATCTCGTCGCGGATCCCGGTGCCGACGGGGAACTTGAGGTGCCAGCCGGCGTCGTCCCCTCCGGTGCGGCGGCGCAGCGTCAGTGCGTCGGCGGCGAGGCGCAGGTCGGGCGTGTCGTAGTAGACGGCGTCGAGTTCCATGACGCCCCGGTCCACGACGGCCCCGACCCCGGGGACCCGTGCGAGGTCCGGTACCGGGGTCTCTCCGGTGGCTTCGTACTTCCGCTCGATCTCGCGTTTCGTCTCGGCCATACCTCGAATCTAGCGTCGGTCAGGCCGTCATGGGCCGTTGCACCCTGATCGACTGGAGCAGCCCGATCGCCACCCAGACCGCGAACATCGACGAGCCGCCGTACGAGACGAAGGGAAGGGGCAGGCCGGCGACCGGCATGATGCCGAGGGTCATGCCGATGTTCTCGAAGGACTGGAAGGCGAACCAGGCGATGATCCCCGCGGCGACGATCGTGCCGTAGAGCTCGGTGGTCTCGCGGGCGATGCGGCAGGCACGCCAGAGGACGACGCCGAGGAGGACGAGGATGAGGCCTGCGCCGACGAAGCCGAGCTCCTCCCCCGCGACGGTGAAGATGAAGTCGGTCTGCTGTTCGGGCACGAACTGGCCGCTGGTCTGGTGTCCCTTGAAGAGGCCCGTGCCGTACAGACCGCCGGAGCCGATCGCGATGCGCGCCTGGTTGGTGTTGTAGCCGACGCCGGCGGGGTCGAGCTCGGGGTTGGCGAAGGCGGCGAAGCGGTTGATCTGGTACTCGTCGAGCATGCCGAGCGCGGTGACGAGCACCGCGCCGCCGACGCCGGCGCCGATCAGACCGAGGACCCAGCGGTTGGAGGCGCCGGAGGCGAGCAGGACGCCGAGCACGATGACGGCCATGACCATGACCGAGCCGAGGTCGGGCATCAGCATGACGATGCCCATGGGCAGGGCGGCGAGGACGAGGGCCTTGGCGACGGTGCGGTGGTCGGGGTGGACCTGGTCGCCCGCGTCGACCTTGGCGGCGAGCAGCACCGCCATGATCAGGATGATCGTGATCTTCACGAACTCGCTGGGCTGGAGCGAGAAGCCGCCGCCGATCACGATCCACGCGTGGGCGCCGTTGATCGTGGCGCCGAGCGGGGTGAGCACGGCGAGGATGAGCACGATCGAAAGGGTGTAGAGGACCGGCACGGCCCCGCGCAGGGTGCGGTGGCCGAGCCAGATCGTGCCGGCCATCAGGACGAGCCCGATGCCGGTGTTGAGCAGGTGGCGGAAGAGGAAGTAGTACGGGTCGCCCTGGTTGAGCTCGGTGCGGCCGCGGGTGGCGGACCAGACGAGCAGGGCGCCGAGGAGGGACAGCGCCAGCGCCGACAGGAGGATCGGCCAGTCGAGCCGGCGCAGCACGGAGTCCCGGGCGGTGAGGCGTGCGACCGGCCCGCGGTCGGGGGCGTAACGGGACACGGAGAAGCTCGTGCGGGTCGTCATCGTGTCAGTCCCTCAGGTGGGGAGGCGGGCCCGCGAGCGGAGGCACGCCGCCGTCGGCGGGGTCGACCAGCTGCGCCTTGGGGTCGTACGGCTTGATGTCGGGGGCGTCGATGGTGCCGTCGGCGTTGATCTTCGGCAGGGCCTTCTGCGGCTTGGGCAGCAGGGCCCGCTTGAGGTCCTGGTTGCCCGCGTCGTCGAGGCCGTAGAGGGCGTCGTAGATGTTGCGCACGGCGGGTCCCGAGGCGCCGGAGCCGGTGCCGCCCTGGGAGATCGTCATGACGATGGTGAAGTCGTCGGTGTACGTCGCCAGCCACGAGGTGGTCTGCTTGCCGTAGACCTGGGCGGTGCCGGTCTTGGCCCGCATCGGGATCTTGTCCTGGGGCCAGCCGCCGAACCGCCAGGCGGCGGTGCCGCCGGGTTCGACGACGGAGCGCAGGCCCTTGTCGAGGTCGCGGATCGTCTGGGCGCCGACGGGCAGCTTGCCGTGGGCGGTGGGCTTGATCTCCCGGACCGACTTGCCGTCCGGGCTGATCACGGCCTTGCCGACGGTGGGGTTGAAGAGGGTGCCGCCGTTGGAGATCGCGGAGTAGGCGGTGGCCATCTGGATCGGGGTGACGAGGACGTCTCCCTGGCCGATGGCGAAGTTGATGCTGTCGTAGGCCTTCAGCTGGTTGCCTTCGAGGCAGCTCTCGTACGCGATCTGCTCGACGTAGCTGCCGCCCTTCTTGCCCTGCTTGCACCAGGCGTCCTTGTTCGCCTCCCAGAAGTTCTGCTTCCACTGGCGGTCCGGGATGCGGCCCGTGACCTCGTTGGGGAGGTCGATGCCGGTCTCGGAGCCGAGGCCGAAGTCGCGGGCGGTCTTGTAGAACCAGTCGTGGGCGCCCGGCTTGGCCTTGAGGCCGCCGTCGCGCTGCCACTCCTGGTGACCGAGGGCGTAGAAGACGGTGTTGCAGGAGAACTTGAGCGCCTCGCCGAGCGTGATGGGGCCGTGGCCCTTGGACTCGAAGTTGGCGAAGCTGCGGCTGCCGAGGCTGTAGGAGCTGCTGCAGTTGTACTTGTCGTTGAAGTCGTGGCCGGCCCGCACCGCGGCGCTCGCCGACACCACCTTGAAGATGGAGCCCGCGGGCGCCTGGCCCTGGATCGCCCGGTTGAGCAGCGGGTAGTTGGACCCCTTGCTGGTCATCGCGGCGTAGTCCTTGGCGGAGATGCCGCCGACCCAGGCGTTGGGGTCGTAGTCGGGCTGGGAGGCCATCGCGACGACACGGCCGGTCTTGGTCTCCATGACGACGACGGCGCCGGCGTCGGCCTCGTACTTGCGGCCGGTGATCTTGTCGGTCTCGCCCCGTACGAGCTTCATCGCCGCGTTCAGCTCGTACTCGGCGACGGCCTGGACGCGGGCGTCGATGCTGGTGACGAGGGTGGAGCCGGCGACGCCCGGGTCGGACTTCGTCTGGCCCATGACGCGGCCGAGGTTGTCCACCTCGTAGCGGGTCACGCCCGCCTTGCCGCGCAGCTCCTTGTCGTAGGTGCGCTCGATGCCGGAGCGGCCGACCTGGTCGGAGCGGAGGAACGGCGAGTCGCTGTCCTTGGCCTTCTCGATCTCCCCGTCGGTGACGGGCGAGAGGTAGCCGAGCACCTGGGCCGTACGGGCCTTGCCGGGCGCGGGGTAGCGGCGGACGGCGGTGGGCTCGGCGGTGATGCCGGGGAAGTCCTCGGAGGCCTCACGGATCGTCAGCGCCTGCTGGGTGGTGGCGTCGTCGGTGACCGGGATCGGCTGGTAGGGCGAACCGTTCCAGCAGGGCTTCGGGGTCTTGGAGTCGCAGAGCCGGATCTTGTTGATGACCTCGTCGGGCTTCATCTCCAGGACACCGGCGAGCCGGGTCAGGACGCCCTTGCCCCGGTCCTTCATCTTCATCAGCTCGGTGCGGGACGCGGAGACGACGAGCCGGGTCTCGTTGTCGGCGAGCGGGACGCCGCGGGCGTCGAGGACGGAGCCGCGCACGGCGGGCTGCACGACCTGCTGGACGTGGTTGTTCTTCGCCTCGTCCGTGTACTCCTTGCCGTTGCGGATCTGGAGGTACCAGAGCCGGCCCCCCAGGGTCAGCAGCAGCGAGAAGACGAGGATCTGGATGACGACGAGCCGGATCTGGACCCGGGGGGTCCGTCCTGTCTCGGGGATGTTGCTCATACCGCCGGTGCCCCCTCGGTCACAGTCGCTTGACTCCCTTGATGCGTCCGGCCCGTGAGGCGCGGCTCCGGGCGGTCTTCACCCGCAGGCCGCCGCGCTGGGTGCCGATCCGCAGGCCGGTGCCCGACGAGAGCCAGCCGGAGGCCACGTCGGTGCCGTTGCCCCCGCCGGCGTCGGCGAGCGGGTCGTTCTCCGCTCTGCGGGCCAGCGCCATGATGAGCGGCACCGTGAAGGGCGCGAGGAGCAGGTCGTAGACGGCGGCCGTGAACAGCAGGAAGCCCAGGCCGACGTGGCGGGCGGCGGTGTCGCCGACGAGGGCGCCCACACCCGCGTACAGGAGGGTGGAGCCGACGGCCGCCGCGACGACGACCGCCATGGGGCCGGCGGCGGACGTCAGCCGGCCGTTCTCCGGCCGGGCCAGGCCGACGAGGTAGCCGATGACGCACAGCACGAGGGCGTACCGCCCGGCGGCGTGGTCGGCGGGCGGGGCGAGGTCGGCGAGGAGGCCGGCGCTGAAGCCGATCAGGGAGCCGCTGACGGGTCCGTAGACGAGGGCGAGGCCGACGACGGTGAGGAGGACCAGGTCGGGGACGGCTCCGGGGAGCTGGAGGCGGGCGAGGACGGAGACCTGGACGACCAGGGCCACCACGATCAGGGTCGCTGAGAGGAGGATGCGGTTGAACTTCACGGTGTCGCGTCCCCCTGGTCCTGCGGTGCCTGCTGGTTCTGACCCTGGTTCAGGCCCTGGTCCCGCGTCTGGTTCTCGCCCTGGTTCTGCTGGTTCGCCTGGCCGTCCGGTGGCGGTGGCGTGACCGTCACGGTGACGGTCGGAGCGGGCTTGGGCTTCTGCGGCAGGACCGTGTCGCGCGGGTCCGAGGGCGGGGCCTGGACGACGACGCCGACGATGTCGAGCCTGGTGAAGCCGACGTACGGACGGACGTAGACGTTACGGGTCAGGCCGCCCCCCGCCGGGTCGACGCGCACGATCTCGCCGACCGGAACCCCGGGCACGAAGGGCCTGTCGCCCGCGGAGCCGAAGGTGACGAGCCGGTCGCCGGCCTTCACCTTGGCCTTGCCGTTGAGCAGCTGGACAAGCAGCGGCCGGTCGCCCTGGCCGGTGGCGAAGCCGAGTTCGTTCGACTTCTCCATGCGGGTGCCGACGGTGAAGTCGGGGTCGTTGGCCAGCAGGACCGTGGAGGTCGAGGGGCCGACGGTGGTCACGCGCCCGACGAGACCCGAGCCGTTGAGGACGGTCATGTCCCGCTGGACGCCGTCGCGCGCGCCGATGTCGATGGTGACCGTCCAGGAGAAGCCCTGGGCCGCTCCTATGGCGATGACCTGCGCGCCCTTGATGCCGTACTGCCCGGCGCCGGCGGTCTTCAGGATGGAGTCGAGTTCACGCAGCCGGTTGCGGTTGCGGTCGTCGCTGCCGAGTTCGGCCTTGAGCTCGGCGTTCTCCTTCTCCAGGGCGGCGATCCGGGTGTGCCGCTCGCCGGAGTCCCGGACCGCGCCTATGGCGTTGCCGATGGGATCGACGGCGGCCGCCACACCGTTCTCGACCGGCCCGAAGACCGCCGCTGCGGCCTGCCGGGCACCGTCGACGGGTGACTCCTGACCGCCGCGGATGTCCACCGTGATCAGTGCGAACGCGATGGCGATCAGCAGCACCAGGAGCAGCCGGCTCTCTCGTGTGTCCCTCACGTGCGGCGGCCGTGCCTTTCCTCGTGGTTCGGTTGTTCGGCTGTGCGGGTGAAACGCGTGCGGGTGGAGCGTACGGGTGAACGCCGTCCCTTAGCGGCGCGGCTGGGCGTCCAGGACCTGCTGGAGGGCCTCGAACTCCTCCACGCACTTGCCGGAACCGAGCGCCACCGAGTCCAGCGGGTCCTCGGCGATGTGGATCGGCATGCCGGTCTCACGGCGGAGGCGTTCGTCGAGGCCGCGCAGCAGGGCGCCGCCACCTGTGAGAACGATGCCGCGGTCCATGACGTCACCGGACAGCTCCGGCGGGCACTTGTCGAGGGTGGTCTTCACGGCGTCGACGATCGCGTTGACCGGCTCCTCGATGGCCTTGCGGACCTCGGCGGCGGAGATGACGACCGTCTTGGGGAGGCCGGAGACGAGGTCGCGGCCGCGGATCTCGGTGTGCTCGTCGTTGTCGAGGTCGTACGCGGAGCCGATGGTGATCTTGATCTGCTCGGCGGTCCGCTCACCGAGGAGGAGCGAGTACTCCTTCTTGATGTGCTGGATGATCGCGTTGTCCAACTCGTCGCCGGCGACCCGGATCGACTGTGCCGTGACGATTCCTCCGAGGGAGATGACCGCGACCTCGGTGGTGCCGCCGCCGATGTCGACGACCATGTTGCCGGTGGCCTCGTGGACGGGGAGGCCCGCGCCGATGGCCGCCGCCATGGGCTCCTCGATGATGTGCACCTGGCGGGCACCGGCCTGGGTCGAGGCCTCGATGACGGCGCGGCGCTCGACTCCGGTGATGCCGGAGGGGACGCAGACGACGACGCGGGGGCGGGCCAGGTAGCGGCGCTTGTGGATCTTGAGGATGAAGTAGCGGAGCATCCGCTCGGTGATCTCGAAGTCGGCGATGACGCCGTCCTTCAGGGGCCGGACCGCGACGATGTTGCCGGGGGTCCGGCCGATCATCTTCTTCGCCTCGGAGCCGACCGCGAGGATTCCGCCGGTGTTGGTGTTGATGGCGACGACGGACGGCTCGTTCAGGACGATGCCTCGACCCCTCACGTACACCAGCGTGTTGGCGGTCCCGAGGTCGACAGCCATGTCACGGCCGATGAACGACATTGAGTTCCCCTTGTTTCCCATGGCTAAGGGTGGTGCGGCGTGGAGTTTTCCATCGTAGTGCCGCCCGCCCGGATACCGCGCGGTGGTCCACCTCATGTACAGGTGACGGAAGGACGCGGCGATCCGTTCCCGCCATCGGCGTTCATATGCCTGGGGGCGACCGAATTCCTTCGGTCGCCCCACAGGGTCCTGCGTTCGGCTGACGCCGGGTCAGTCTCTTCGGGTCAGACGAGACCCGGGAAGAAGATCTTCAGCTCGCGGAGGGCGGACTCCTCCGAGTCGGACGCGTGGATCAGGTTCTCCCGGACGATGGTGCCGAAGTCGCCCCGGATGGAGCCGGGAGCGGCGGCGATCGGGTCGGTCGGGCCGGCCAGCTGACGGACGCCCTCGATGACCCGCTCGCCCTCGACGACGAGCGCGACGACGGGACCGGAGGACATGAAGCCCATCAGCGGCTCGTAGAAGGGCTTGCCCTTGTGCTCGCCGTAGTGCAGCTCCAGGGTCTCCTGGTCCAGCTCGCGCAGCTCCAGGGCCGCCAGGGTCCAGCCGGCCTTGCGCTCGATACGGCCGATGATCTCGCCGACCAGGCCACGGCGGACGGCGTCGGGCTTGAGCAGGACGAGCGTGCGCTGGCTCACGGGGGAACTCCTTCGGAAAAGCGGTGTGCGGGACCTCCGAGGCTACAGGCCCCGCACGCCCCTCGATTACGCAGCGTCAGGCCCTGCCGAGGCCCCGGCGGTCTGCGCCTCGGCCCAGCGGGCCTTGATGTCGTCGATCCGGCGCCCGTAGTGCACCGAGGCCCACCACAGGCCGGCGAAGACCGCGCCCAGGAAGAACATGGTCGGGACGAAGAAGCCGCTGAGGACCAGGCCGATCTGGAGGGCCCAGCCGAGCTGCACCCCACCGGGCCGGGTGACCATCCCGCACAGCAGCACCGAGAAGACCATCGCGACACCGCAGACCCACCAGACGGTGGACATCGCGAGGCTGTCGTCCTTCATGGCGACGAGCCCGGCGAAACCGATCACGAAGAACTCGCCGATGAGCGTCGACGAACAGAGCGTGCGCATACCGTTCAGCCCCTTCGCAGCAGCAGCCGGGCGTCGCCGACCGTGAAGATCGAACCGGTCACCAGGACACCCGCGCCGCCGTACTCGGCCTCTTCCTCCGCGAGGGTGATGGCCGCCTCGATGGCGTCGGGCAGTCGCGGCTCGACGACGACCCGGTCCTCGCCGAAGACCTCGACCGCGGCCGCGGCGAGCACGTCCACGTCCGTGGCCCGCGGGTTGGAGTTCGCCGTGATCACGACCTCCGCGAAGATCGGCTCGAAGGCCTCCAGGAGACCCTTGGCGTCCTTGTCTCCGCTCGTGGAGACCACACCGATCAGCCGCGAGAAGCCGAAGGCCTCGCTGACGCCCTCCGCCGTCGCCCGCGCGCCGTGCGGGTTGTGCGCGGCGTCCAGGAGCACCGTCGGGGAGGTGCGGACGATCTCGAGCCGTCCGGGCGAGGCCACCTGGGCGAAGGCCCGGCGGACCGTGTCCTGGTCCAGGGTCCTGGCGTGGTCGGCGCCGATCCCGAAGAAGGCCTCGACCGCCGCGAGCGCCACCGCCGCGTTGTGCGCCTGGTAGGCACCGTGCAGCGGCAGGAAGACGTTGTCGTACTCGCCGCCCAGACCGCGCAGGGTGAGGAGCTGCCCGCCGACCGCGACCTCGCGGGAGACGATGCCGAACTCCATGCCCTCGCGGGCGACGGTGGCGTCCGCCTCGACGGCCTTCTTGAGCAGGACCTGCGCCGCGTCCACCGGCTGCTGCGCCAGGATCACGGTCGCGCCCTGCTTGATGATCCCGGACTTCTCGCCGGCGATCTCGCCGGTCGTCCCGCCGAGCCGGTCGGTGTGGTCGAGGTCGATCGGGGTGACGACGGCGACGGAGGCGTCGATGACGTTCGTCGCGTCCCAGGTGCCGCCCATGCCCACCTCGACGACGGCCACGTCGACCGGGGCGTCGGCGAAGGCCGCGTACGCCATTCCGGTGAGGACCTCGAAGAAGGAGAGCCGGTACTCCTCGCGGGCGTCGACCAGTTCCACGTACGGCTTGACGTCCTGGTACGTCTCGACGAACCGCTCGGCGGAGATCGGGGCGCCGTCCAGGCTGATCCGCTCGGTGATGGTCTGCACGTGCGGCGAGGTGTACCGCCCGGTGCGGAGCTCGAAGGCGCCGAGCAGGGCCTCGATCATGCGGGCCGTCGACGTCTTGCCGTTGGTGCCGGTGATGTGGATCGAGGGGTACGCGCGCTGCGGGTCGCCGAGGACGTCCATCAGGGCCGCGATCCGGGTGACCGAGGGCTCCAGCTTGGTCTCGCCCCAGCGGGTGGACAGCTCGGTCTCGACCTCGCGCAGCGCCTTGTCCAGCTCCGGGTCCTCGGGCCGGCCGGGGACGGGGTCGCCCGGAGGCGGCCCGGCCTGCGTGCGCAGGGTACGGCTGCCGGCCTCGATCACCGCGAGGTCGGGGTCTCGGTCTGTCTCGGCGTCGACGATGTCGTCGAACTGGTCACTCGGGTCGCTCGGCTCGCTCACGGGCCCAGTCTACGGAGGGGTACCGACAGGACGATGGACCCACCCCTTTCGGGACTTTCGGTCACCCCCTAGGGGCCGGGGAGGCCTGTCGGGAGCAGCGCCGTCACCACGTAGCCGTCGTCCTCCTGGCGGGCCCTGAGCGTGCCGCCCATGCTGGTGACCCGCTCCTCCATGGAGAGCAGGCCGGTGCCGGTCGAGACGGGGGCCGGGTCCGGCGGGGTCTTCGGCAGCGGGTTGCGGACCTCGATCCGCAGACCGGGGCCCTCCACCGTGATCGCGACCGTCACCGGCAGGCCCGGTGCGTGCTTGGCCGCGTTCGTCAGGCACTCCTGGACGACCCGGTGGACGGCGGCCTGCCGCAGCGGCGACAGCGCCTTGGCCTCCTCGGCGACCGCGAGCTCCACGGGGCTGCCCATCCGCTCGCTCTCCCCCGCGAGCGCGGCGAGCCCTTCGAGGCAGGGGGTGGCCGCGTCCCGGTCGGCTCGGCGCACGATCGTCTCGTTGAGCATCAGATGGGCGCGCCGGGCGGTGTCCGCGAGTTCCTCGAAGTCCTTCCGGTGGGCGTCTCCCCTGGCCCGTACGGCGAGGACCTCGGCCCGTACCGCGAGGACGGTCAGCTCACGGCCGACCAGGTCGTGGACGTCCCGGCCGACGGAGATCCGCTCCTCCTGGACGGCCTGCCGGGCGGCGGCCTCGCGCCGCTGGTCCTCCAGGGCCCGGACGAGGTCCTGCCGGTACGCGGCGACGCCGACGCCCGCCGCGAGGACGCCGATCGGGACGACCAGGCTCAGGAAGTCGCTGAGGGTGTCGCCGTGCCGGGCGGGCCAGCCTGGCGTCTGGAAGAGCGCGTACGCCACGCCGACGTACAGCAGGGTCGCGACGACGGCGGCGCGGCGCCCCCGGAAGCGGCCGATGGAGTACAGCGAGAACTGGATCATGGTCAGCTCGTGCAGCCAGCCCAGCAGGACCAGCGCCACCAGGTAAGGGAGCACCGGCAATCGGCGCCGGAGCACCAGGGTCGCCGCTCCGGCCGCGAGCACCAGGGTCGCGGTGAGGCCGGTGAGGGAGTTGTCGGCGCGGGCGAGCCCCGGCACGTCCAGGAGCATGAGGCCGAAGGCGCTGAGGGCGGCGACGACGTCGAGCGCGCGGGGGGTGCCGGCCCATCGGTCCACGCGGCGGCGCAGCGCGGGGACGGCGGGGAGGCGGAGCATGCCCTCCATCATCCAGGGTCTTTCGGCCCGGTGCCGTGGACCTGAAGTCCCGTCTGTTGTGAGTTCGGGCACTTCGCCCGTCTTCGGGGTTTATGCGAAGGGGCCCGGAACCGTGTACCGGTTCCGGGCCCCTTCGCGTACGGGTCAGGCCTGCGGCAGGTTCGCCAGCTGGGCCTCGATGCGGGCGATGTCCTGGTCCGCCTTGGCGAGGCGGGTACGGATCTTGTCGACCACGTTGTCCGGGGCCTTGGCGAGGAAGGCCTCGTTGCCGAGCTTCCCGTTCGCCTGGGCCTTCTCCTTCTCGGCGGCGGCGAGGTCCTTCGCGAGGCGCTTGCGCTCCGCGGCCACGTCGATCGTGCCCGACAGGTCGAGCGCGACCGTGGCGCCGGCGACCGGCAGGGAGGCGGTGGCGGAGAAGCCCTCGCCCTCCGGCTGGAGGCGCAGCAGCTGGCGGATGGCCGCCTCGTGCGGGGCGAGCGCGGTGCCGGTCACGTCGAGGCGGGCGGGGACCTTCTGGCCGGGCTGGAGGCCCTGGTCCGAGCGGAACCGGCGGACCTCGGTGACGACCTGCTGGACGAGCTCGATCTCCCGCTCGGCGGCCTCGTCGCGGAAGCCGCTGTCCTTGGGCCAGTCGGCGATGACGAGGGACTCGCCGCCGGTGAGCGTGGTCCAGAGCGTCTCGGTGACGAACGGGACGATCGGGTGCAGCAGGCGCAGCATGACGTCCAGGACCTCGCCGAGGACCCGGCCGGAGACCTTGGCCTGCTCGCCGCCCGCGAAGAACGTGGTCTTCGACAGTTCGACGTACCAGTCGAAGACCTCGTCCCACGCGAAGTGGTAGAGGGCGTCGGCGAGCTTCGCGAACTGGTAGTCGTCGTAGAACGCGTCGACCTCGGCGACCGTCTTGTTGAGACGGGAGAGGATCCACCGGTCCGTGGCGGACATCTGCGACGCGTCGGGCAGCGGGCCCTCGACCGTCGCGCCGTTCATCAGCGCGAAGCGGGTCGCGTTCCAGATCTTGTTGGCGAAGTTGCGGGACGCCTTGACCCAGTCCTCGCCGATGGGGACGTCGACGCCCGGGTTGGCGCCGTTGGCCAGGGTGAAGCGGACGGCGTCGGAGCCGTACTCGTCCATCCAGTCCAGCGGGTTGACCACGTTGCCGAAGGACTTCGACATCTTCTTGCCGTTCTGGTCACGGACCATGCCGTGCAGGGCGATGGTGTGGAACGGCGGGGTGCCGTCCATCGCGTACAGACCGAACATCATCATCCGGGCGACCCAGAAGAAGAGGATGTCGTAGCCGGTGACCAGGACGGAGTTCGGGTAGAACTTCTCGAGGCTCTCGGTCCGCTCGGGCCAGCCGAGCGTGGAGAACGGCCACAGGCCGGAGGAGAACCAGGTGTCCAGGACGTCCGTGTCCTGGTGCCAGCCCTCGCCCGCCGGCGGCTGCTCGTCCGGTCCGACGCAGACCACTTCGCCGTTCGGGCCGTACCAGACGGGGATGCGGTGGCCCCACCACAGCTGGCGCGAGATGCACCAGTCGTGCAGGTTGTCGACCCAGTCGAAGTACCGCTTCTCCATCTCCTGCGGGTGGATCTTGACCTTGCCGTCGCGGACCGCGTCACCGGCGGCCTGCGCGAGCGGGCCGACCTTGACCCACCACTGCATCGAAAGGCGCGGCTCGATGGTGGTCTTGCAGCGCGAGCAGTGGCCGACGGAGTGGACGTACGGCCGCTTCTCGGCGACGATCCGGCCCTCGGCGCGCAGCGCGGCGACGATGGCGGAGCGGGCCTCCAGGCGGTCCAGGCCCTGGAAGGGGCCGTGCACGGTGATGACCGCGCGCTCGTCCATGACGGCGAGGTTCGGCAGGTTGTGGCGCTGGCCGATCTCGAAGTCGTTGGGGTCGTGCGCCGGGGTCACCTTGACTGCGCCGGTGCCGAACTCGGGGTCGACGTGGGTGTCGGCGACGACCGGGATGGTGCGGTCGGTCAGCGGCAGCTTGATCTGCCTGCCGACCAGGTGCTTGTACCGCTCGTCGTCGGGGTGGACGGCGACGGCCGTGTCACCGAGCATCGTCTCGGCCCGGGTGGTGGCGACGACCAGGGACTCGTCGCCCTCGCCGTACCGGATGGAGACGAGCTCGCCGTCGTCGTCCTGGTACTCGACCTCGATGTCCGAGATCGCCGTCAGACAGCGCGGGCACCAGTTGATGATGCGCTCGGCGCGGTAGATCAGCTCGTCGTCGTAGAGCTTCTTGAAGATGGTCTGGACGGCCTGGGACAGGCCCTCGTCCATGGTGAAGCGCTCACGGGACCAGGCGACGCCGTCACCCAGGCGCTTCATCTGGCCGGAGATCTGGCCGCCGGACTCGGCCTTCCACTGCCAGACGCGCTCGACGAACGCCTCGCGGCCCAGGTCGTGGCGGGACTTGCCCTCCTTGGCGAGCTCGCGCTCGACGACGTTCTGGGTGGCGATGCCGGCGTGGTCCATGCCCGGCTGCCACAGCGTCTCGAAGCCCTGCATGCGCTTGCGGCGGGTGAGGGCGTCGATGAGCGTGTGCTCGAAGGCGTGGCCCAGGTGGAGCGAGCCGGTGACGTTCGGCGGCGGGATGACGATGGTGTACGGCGGCTTCTCGCTCTTCGCGTCCGCCTCGAAGTACCCGCGCTCTACCCAGCGCTCGTACAGCGGCCCCTCTACCTCGGCCGGCGCGTACTGGGTCGGCAGTTCGGTGGTGGGCGCTGTCTGCTGCTGAGTGTTCTCGGTCACCGGGCCAGTTTAGGGGTGTTGCGGCCCTGTCCTGAAACGCTTTGGTTCGGTAACGGTGTGGCCCCCGCCGCACGGACCGCTCGACGGTTCCGCCAGGATGTTCGGTAGCCATAAGCATTCTGTGAGGGGAACCTGTCGATGAGCTACAACCAGCCCGGCCCGTACGGCGGTCAACCGCCCCAGCAGCCC
Organism: Streptomyces sp. NPDC051822; assembly: GCF_044452745.1. Taxonomy (NCBI): domain Bacteria; kingdom Bacillati; phylum Actinomycetota; class Actinomycetes; order Kitasatosporales; family Streptomycetaceae; genus Streptomyces; species Streptomyces sp. NPDC051822. The sequence continues at coordinate 881,358 of NZ_JBITBZ010000001.1, forward strand.
GGCCCCTACGGCCAGCCGGGCCCGTACGGCCAGCAGCCGCAGCAGCCGGGCCCGTACGGTCAGCCGCCGCAGGCTCCGCAGCCGGGTTACGGATACCCCCAGCAGGCCCCGCAGGGCGTCCCGCCGCAGCAGCAGCCCCCTTACGGCTACCCCCAGCAGCCCCAGCAGCCCGGGTACGGCCAGCAGCCGCCGTACGGCGCCCCCCAGGGCCCCGGCGGCTACGTACCGCACCCGCCGGCCCCGAAGAAGTCCAAGGCGGGCATCATCATCGGCGCGGTCGCGGTGGTCGCGGCGCTCGGTGTGGGCGCGTACTTCCTGCTCGGCGGTGGCGGCTCCTCGGTCGCGAACGACGGCCCGCACAAGCTGATCACGCCGGAGACGGTGCTCGGCGAGTACAAGAAGAAGCCCGGTGAGAACAAGGACAAGGACTCCCTCAAGGAGGCCGAGCAGAACGGCGTCAAGAACGCCAAGAACGTCGGCGCCACCTACGAGGTGAAGAACGCCGCCAACCCGCTCGCCGGAAAGCTGATCTCCTTCAGCGGCCTCTACGGCGAGATCGAGGACCCCGAGAAGGTCGTCGACAACGTCTTCGCGAGCATCAAGGCCAACGCGGAGAAGGACAAGGCCGCGGCGAAGGAGGGTGAGCCGGAACTCGTCGGCAGCCCCCAGGAGTTCACGCCGGCGGAGCTCGACGGCGCGGTCCTCAAGTGCCAGCAGGCCAAGTCCGAGGCCAACCCCTCCGCAGCCACCCCGGCATTCTCCATGACGGTCTGCGTGTGGGCGGACCACAGCACGGTCGGCTTCGTGACCCCGGTCGACATGGCCGCCATGGTCGCGGGCAAGGCGGGCTCCATGGAGGACGCCGCCGGCATCGCCGCCAAGCTCCGCAAGGAAGTCCGCGTCAAGCTCTGACGCGGCACACGCGGCGCACGCGGCGCACGTGGAAGGGGCGCCCCACCGGTCCGGTGGGGCGCCCCTTCGTTGTCCGTACGGCTCAGGCGGACTTCTCGTGCCTGCCGTCGTTCTTCACGATCCGCGGGACCAGCGTCGGGTTGACGTTGTTGCGGACGACGTCCGCCGTGATGACGACCCGGGCCACGTCCTTGCGGGACGGGACCTCGTACATCACCGACTGGAGGACCTCCTCCATGATGGCGCGCAGGCCGCGCGCGCCGGTGCCGCGCAGGATCGCCTGGTCGGCGATGGCCTCCAGGGCCGGGCGGTCGAAGTCCAGCTCCACGCCGTCGAGTTCGAAGAGGCGCTGGTACTGCTTCACCAGGGCGTTCCGCGGCTCGACCAGGATCTGGAGGAGCGCCTCGCGGTCCAGGTTGTGGACCGAGGTGAGGACCGGGAGACGGCCGATGAACTCCGGGATCATCCCGAACTTCACCAGGTCCTCCGGCATGACCTCCTGGAACTGGTCGCTCGCCTCGATCTCGCGCTTGGAGCGGATGGTCGCCCCGAAGCCGATGCCCTTGGCGCCCGCCCGCGACTCGATGATCTTCTCCAGGCCGGCGAAGGCGCCGCCCACGATGAAGAGCACGTTCGTCGTGTCGATCTGGATGAACTCCTGGTGCGGGTGCTTCCGGCCGCCCTGGGGCGGAACCGAGGCCGTCGTGCCCTCCAGGATCTTCAGGAGGGCCTGCTGGACGCCCTCACCACTCACATCACGCGTGATCGACGGGTTCTCGCTCTTGCGGGCGACCTTGTCGATCTCGTCGATGTAGATGATCCCGGTCTCGGCCTTCTTGACGTCGTAGTCGGCCGCCTGGATCAGCTTGAGCAGGATGTTCTCGACGTCCTCGCCGACATAGCCGGCCTCCGTCAGCGCCGTCGCGTCGGCGATGGCGAACGGGACGTTCAGCATCCGGGCCAGGGTCTGCGCGAGCAGCGTCTTCCCGGAGCCCGTGGGGCCGAGCAGCAGAATGTTGGACTTCGCCAGCTCGATGGCGTCGTCACGGCCCTGCGCGCCGCCGTTCTCGCCGGCCTGGACGCGCTTGTAGTGGTTGTACACCGCGACCGAGAGGGCCTTCTTCGCGGGCTCCTGCCCCACGACGTATCCCTCGAGGAACTCGTAGATCTCGCGGGGCTTGGGAAGTTCCTCCCAGCGCACCTCGCTCGTCTCCGCGAGTTCTTCCTCGATGATCTCGTTGCAGAGGTCGATGCACTCGTCGCAGATGTACACACCGGGTCCCGCGATGAGCTTCTTCACCTGCTTCTGGCTCTTTCCGCAGAACGAGCACTTGAGCAGATCGCCGCCATCACCGATGCGTGCCACGAGGTGCTTCCCCTTCGCCTGGGAGTGCTTGGTTCAGCGACTCCTGGTGCCTCATATTCGACGGTACCTTGCCGGGCCCCCCGTTCGGGCCCCCCTTGGCACGGTTCACATGGTCGCGATTCGGCCACGCGGACCGTGCCTGGGGAAAGGTCGGCGTCAGTGTGCCGCGGCGGACGTGGTCTTACGGGTCGAGACGATCTGGTCGATCAGGCCGTACGCCAGGGCGTCCTCGGCCGTCAGGATCTTGTCGCGCTCGATGTCGTCGCGGATCTTCTCGATCGGCGTCGAGGAGTGCTTGGCCAGCATCTCCTCGAGCTGGCTGCGCATGCGCAGGATCTCGTTGGCCGCGATCTCCAGGTCGGAGAGCTGCTCACGGCCGGTGCCGCCGGACGGCTGGTGGATCAGCACGCGGGCGTTCGGCAGGGCCATCCGCTTGCCGGGGGTGCCGGCGGCGAGCAGCACGGCCGCGGCGGAGGCCGCCTGGCCCATGCAGACCGTCTGGATGTCCGGCTTCACGAACTGCATCGTGTCGTAGATCGCGGTCAGCGCGGTGAAGGAGCCACCGGGGCTGTTGATGTAGATCGAGATGTCACGGTCGGGGTCCATCGACTCCAGGCACAGCAGCTGCGCCATGACGTCGTTGGCGGAGGCGTCGTCGATCTGCACGCCGAGGAAGATCACGCGCTCCTCGAAGAGCTTCGCGTACGGGTCGTACTCGCGCACGCCCTGCGAGGTGCGCTCGACGAAGCGCGGCACGACGTAGCGGTTGTCCATCGGCGCGCCGGTGTAGAGGCCGCTCGGGGAGAGGTTGTTCTGCATCTGGGTGTTCACCGTCCTGGTGGCGTTCGGCGGGGGGCTGGGGCTCTTCGGGGGGCTGCCGGCGCTCAGGCGCCCGTGCCGCCGCCGCCCGGAACACCCGCGGCGTGCGTGATGATGTCGTCGATGAGGCCGTAGTCCTTGGCCTCCTCCGCGGTGAACCAGCGGTCGCGGTCGCCGTCGCGGATGATCGTCTCCATGGTCTGGCCGGAGTGGTGCGCGGTGATCTCGGCCATGCGCTTCTTCGTACGGAGAAGGTACTCGGCCTGGATCTTGATGTCGGAGGCCGTGCCACCGATGCCGGCGGAGCCCTGGTGCATCAGGATGTCGGTGTTCGGCAGCGCGAAGCGCTTGCCGGGGGTGCCGGCGGTGAGCAGGAACTGGCCCATCGAGGCCGCCATGCCCATACCGATGGTGACGACGTCGTTCGGGATGAACTGCATCGTGTCGTAGACGGCCATACCGGCCGTCACGGAGCCGCCGGGGCTGTTGATGTACAGGAAGATGTCCTTCTCCGGCTCGGCGGCCAGGAGGAGCATCTGGGCGGTGATCTTGTTGGCGATGTCGTCGTCGACCTGCTGACCGAGGAAGATGATGCGCTCGCCGAGCAGCCGGTTGTAGACATGGTCGCCGAGGCCGCCACCGATGGACGGCTCACCCGCGGCGTAAGGCTTCAGATTCGTCACGTATCCACCTGCTCGTCTCCGACGGCCGGGGGCCGTCTCAGCGTCTCGTTCAGAGGGCACTGCCCTCGTATTCATGGACCCTAACGCGCAGGTAGGACAACGCCATCCCGGTTCCCGAACTGTTCGCTGGGAGCGCAAGGTAGTTGGGGCGTACGAGCGGGTCCGCGTACGTCCACGGGCCCGTACGCACAGGGGTGCGTACGGGCCCGTGGAACGGGGTCCGCGTGAGGCGGGGGCCCTTACTTGTCCTCGGAGACCTCGGTCTCGCCGGTGACGGCCTCGACGGCGTCGGCGGCGGCCTCGACCTCGTCCTCGTCGTCGGAGAGGTCGACGACCTCACCGTTGGTGTCGACGACCTTGGCGGCCTCGACGACGACCGCGAGGGCCTTGCCGCGGGCGACCTCGCCGACGAGCATCGGAACCTGGCCACCCTCGGCCACGGCCTGGGCGAACTGGTCGGGGCTCATGCCGGAGGAGGCGGCACGGCGGAACAGGTGCTCGGTGAGCTCCTCGCGGGAGACGTCGAGCTTCTCCTTGTTGACGAGCTCATCGAGGATGAACTGCGTCTTGATGCCCTTCTCGGCCTGCTCCTTGGTCTCGGCCAGGAACTCTTCCTCGGTCTTGCCCTGGATCTCCAGGTACTTCGCGAGGTCGAGGCCCATCTGACCGAGCTGGTGGTGCTCCAGGTTGTGCTTGCGGGTGTTGATCTCGTCCTCGAGAAGCTTCTCGGGCATCGGGACCTCGACCAGCTTGAGGAGCTCGTCGAGGACGCGCTCCTGGGCCTGGGTGGCCTGGTCGAACTGCTTCATGTTCTCGAGGCGCTTGCGGCTGTCGGCCTTGAGCTCGTCGAGGGTGTCGAACTCCGACGCCATCTGCGCGAACTCGTCGTCGAGCTCGGGGAGCTCACGGGCGGCGACGGTGGTGACCTTGACGGTGACCTCCGCGTCCTTGCCCTCGGCGGAGCCGCCCTTCAGCTGCGAGGTGAAGGTGGCCTCGCCACCGGCCTCCAGGCCCTTGACGGCCTCGTCGATGCCGTCGAGCAGCTCGCCGGAACCGATGGTGTACGAGACACCGTCGGCGACACCGTCGGGCAGGACCTCGCCGTCGACCTTGGCCTCCAGGTCGATGGTGACGACGTCGCCGTCCTGGGCGGCCCGCTCGACCGGGGAGGTCGAGGCGAAGCGCTCACGGAGCTGCTCCACGGACTTCTCGACGTCCTCGTCGGTGACCTCGACCGCGTCGACGGTGACCTCGATGCCGGAGTAGTCCGGGATCTCGATCGTCGGGCGGATGTCGACCTCGGCGGTGAAGGCCAGCAGCTCGCCGTCCTTCAGCTCCGTGATGTCGACCTCGGGCTGGCCGAGCGGGTTGACGGAGGCCTCGTTGACGGCCTCGGTGTAGAACTTCGGGAGCGCGTCGTTGACGGCCTCTTCCAGCACGGCGCCGCGGCCGAACCGCTGGTCGATCACGCGAGCAGGGATCTTGCCCTTACGGAAGCCCTTGACCGTGACCTGCTGGTTGATCTTCTTGTACGCCGCGTCGAGGCTGTCCTTGAGCTCCTCGAAGGGCACCTCGACAGTGAGCCGAACCCGAGTCGGGTTCAGGGTCTCCACGGCGCTCTTCACGGTTCGGTCTCCTTGTGGCTGATTCCTGGAATCCACCGGGACCACGTGAAGCGGTTCCGGCAGGTCGGCCCGGTCAGAAAGACACACGGGCACGCAGCTTGCATAGTAACCGCAAGCGGGATGACGCCCACAACGTGATCAAGGGTGCGCAAGGTGAGCGCGTGATCGTCATGGTCGGGGTGGCGGGATTTGAACCCACGGCCTTCCGCTCCCAAAGCGGACGCGCTACCAAGCTGCGCCACACCCCGTCGGTGCGACACGTAGGGTACATGGACGGGGACTGTGCGGCGCCCCCTGTTTTTACGGGTGTGCGCGAACGGCCCCGGAACCGCTACCATGCTCTTCGTGCCGCGGTCCTTCTGACCTGCGGCGCGATGCTGTGCGGGTGTAGCTCAATGGTAGAGCACTAGTCTTCCAAACTAGCTACGCGGGTTCGATTCCCGTCACCCGCTCTTATGAGGAAAACCCCAGGTCACCCTGGGGTTTTCTTCGTTTCCGGGGGCGTCAGGGGCATGCCCCTGACGCCCCCGTCCCAGTTCTCGAAACCACTCGCGCGCGCGTCGGGCCCCCGCCGGTGTCGGCGGGGGCCCGGCGGCGTCGCTCAGAACTTGATGGAGGCCACCGTCTGCGTTATCGAGTCCAGGAAGCGCTGGATGTCGTCGGCCATGCCGGTGGAGGCGAGGAAGAAGCCGAAGAGCACCGCGACCACCGCCGGGCCGCCCTTGAGGTTTCCCCCGCGGATCAGCACCACCAGGATGATTGCCAACAGCAACACCACAGACAGTGAAATGGCCACAACTGATCACACCCTCGGTCGGTCCCGCCTTGCCCACCAGGGAGTCCGAGTCCCGGAACACCCCCCGCTGCCTCCATCGTGCCACCAACCCCCCTGCCCCCGCTGCACGGTGACGAATCGTCTCGTCTGCGGCTGGCGGAAAATGCGAGACGTCTGGTAGCGACGCTCCCTATGCGGGGCGCGAGATGAGCAGCAGGGCGCGGTCGTCGTTGACGTCCTTGGCCACGGCTTCGATCAGGTGCCAGGCGACGCCCTCGAATCCCTCGGTGACGCAGCGGTCGGCCTCGCCGGTGAGGCGGTCGATGCCCTCGGCGATGTCCCGGTCCGAGGCCTCGACCAGGCCGTCGGTGAAGAGCATGAGCACGTCGCCCGGGCGCAGGGAGCCCTTCACCGGGTGGAACTCGGCGCCGTCGTAGACGCCGAGGAGGGGTCCTTCGGCGGCCTTCTCCTCCCAGCGGCCGCCGCCCGCGTGGAGCTGGAGGGCGGGCAGGTGGCCGGCGGAGAAGAGTTCGTAGTCGCCGGATTCCAGGTCGAGGACGAGGTGGATGGATGTGGCGAAGCCCTCGTCCCAGTTCTGGCGGAGCAGGTAGCCGTTGGCCGCGGGGAGGAAGCCGTGCGGCGGGAGCGAGCCGAGGAGGCCGCCGAAGGCGCCGGAGAGCAGCAGGGAGCGGGAGGCGGCGTCCATGCCCTTGCCGGAGACGTCGGTGAGGACGACCTCCAGGGTGCGGCCGCCGTGGGTGCGCGCGGCCACGACGAAGTCGCCGGAGAAGGACTGGCCGCCGGCCGGGCGGAGCGCCATCTCGCGGTGCCAGCCCTGCGGGAGCCGGGGCAGGGCGCTCTGGACGCGGATGCGTTCGCGCAGGTCGAAGAGCATGGTGCCGCCGCGCCGCCAGGGCACTCCGACCCGGGCCCTGAACTGGGCGATGAGCAGACCGAAGAGGCCGCAGGCGGCGACGACGAGGACGGTGCCGGGGGTGACCCTGGCCGGGCCCTGGGTGTACGGGCCGAGGACGACGGATTCGACGATGAGGGCGCCGGCGGCCGTCGCGTACAGACCGAGGAGGCTGGCGGGGCGCAGCAGTAGTCCGCCGGCCACGATGGGCAGCACGAGCGCGGCGGGCGAGCACCAGACGGGGTCGAGGAGGGTGCCGACGGCGATGGCCGGAATCATCAGGAGGAGTCCGGCGAAGGCGAGCCAGTCGGAGCCGTCGCCGCGGAAGTAGTCGACGCCGGACTTGCGCAGCGCGATGCGGGCCCGGCGGGCGCGTCTGCGCGTCCGGGCCGCGTACGTGTTCACTCCGGCGCGGTGTCCCATTGGCCTGGACCCTATCCATCCCGTCCGACATCGCGCAGGGGTACCCCGGTGACAATGCGCTCGAAATCGGGTCGCCCTGGACGCGCGCCGCTGATATCGATGGCATATGACGACTGAACTGCGGGTTCTCGACCCGAGCGACTGGGACCGCTGGTACGGGGTTCTCGAACTCGCCTTCGGGGGTGTGCCGGAGTCGCCGGAGGAGCGGCGGCTGTGGCGTGATCTGACCGAGTTCGACCGGTTCCTGGGGGCCTGGGACGGTGACCTGTGCGTGGGGACGGCGGGAGCGTTCACGTTCCGGCTGACGGTGCCGGGCGGGGCGTCGGTCCCGGCGGCCGGCGTGACGATGGTGAGCGTGGCGGGCACGCACCGGCGGCGCGGGATCCTGACCTCGATGATGCGGCGGCAGCTGGACGACCTGCGGGCCGCGGGTGAGTTCCTCTCCGTGCTGACGGCCTCGGAGCCGGAGATCTACGGGCGGTTCGGGTACGGCGTCGGCGCGTACGGGGCGCGGGCGACGATCGACACGACGCGGGTGCGGCTGTCGGTGCCGGAGGGCACGGACGGGGTGGCGCTGCGGCAGGCCGACCTGACGGAGTCCGCCGCCGCCTGCGAGGCGGTGTACGCGCGGCTCGTTCCGAGGCGGCCGGGGATGCCGGCCCGGCAGCCGCACTGGGAGCGGTTGCCGCTGATCGATCCTCCGGGCGACCGGGACGGGGCCTCGGCCCGGTTGTGCGTGCTGGCGGAGCGGGACGGGGAGGTCGTGGGGTTCACGCACTACGCGATCAAGCCGGACTGGTCGCCCGCGGGGGCCCAGGGGGCGGTGCAGGTCCATCAGTTGATGGGGCTCGATCCGGCGGCGGAGGCGGCCCTGTGGCGCTTCCTCTGCTCGGTGGACCTGGTCTCGGAGGTGCAGATCCGGAGCCGGCCGGTCGACGACGGCTGGCAGCACCTGGTGAGCGACGTACGGCGGTGTGCCCCCACCCTGCGGGACTCGCTGCACGTACGGCTGGTGGAGGTGGGTGCGGCCCTCGAGGCGCGGACGTACCAGGCGCCGGTGGACGTGGTGTTCGAGGTCGAGGACGCGTTCTGCCCGTGGAACGCGGGGCGGTGGCGGCTCACCGGGGACCAGAAGGGCGCGAGCTGTGTCCGTACGGAGGACGCGCCGGACCTGGCGCTGTCCGTAAGGGAGTTGGGGGCGGCGTACCTCGGCGGGAACTCGCTGGTGTCGCTGGCCGGGGCCGGACGGGTGCGGGAGTTGCGGGAGGGGGCGCTGGTCGAGGCGTCGGTGGCGCTCGGATCGCCGGTCGCTCCGTGGTTGCCGCACGGGTTCTAGCGGGAGCGGGTTCCAGCGGGGCAGCGTTGTGGCGGTCTAGCGTTCCTGGCAGCGCGGGCACCAGAAGAGGTTGCGGTTCGCCAGGTCCGCCGTGCGGATCTCCGTGGCGCAGATGTGGCACGGCTGGTGCGCGCGGCGGTAGACGTACACCTCGCCACCGTGGTCGTCGACGCGGGGCGGGCGGCCCATCGCCTCGGGGGTGTGCTCGGGGCGGACGGTGTCGATGCGGTTGAGTCGGACGCCCTCGCGCATCAGCATCGCCAGGTCGGTCCAGATCGTGTCCCACTCCCGCGCCGTGAGGTCCCTGCCGGCGCGGTACGGGTCGATGCCGTGCCGGAAGAGGACCTCGGCGCGGTAGACGTTGCCGACGCCGGCGATGATCTTCTGGTCCATGAGCAGGGCGGCGACGGTGGTGCGGGACTTCGAGATCCGGTGCCAGGCCCTCGCGGGGTCGTCGTCCTCGCGGAGCGGGTCGGGGCCGAGGCGGTCGTGTATCGCCCGCTTCTCGGCGTCCGTGATCAGGGCGCACGTGGTGGGGCCGCGCAGGTCGACGTGGCCGTCCTCGTGGGCGATGCGCAGCCGGACGGTGTCGGTGGGGGGCGCGGCGGGCGACGTCCCGAAGTTCACCTTGCCGAAGAGGCCCAGGTGGATGTGGACCCAGCCCATGCCGGCGAAGCCGAGGAAGAGGTGCTTGCCGTGGGCCTCGGTGGTCTCGAGGACGGTGCCGTCGAGCAGTGCCGCCGAGTCCGCGAACTTCCCCTGCGGGCTGGTCACCTGCACGGACCGGCCGCCGAACCGATCCCGGTGGTCGGCGGCCAGTCGGTGGATCGTGTGCCCTTCGGGCATCAGGCGGTCGGCTCCTGCGGGTGGTGGGCCGGGATCGGGGGGAGCTCGCCGGTGGTCTCGTACGCGCTGAGCATGTCGATGCGCCGGGTGTGACGCTCGTCACCGGAGTACGGGGTGTTCAGGAAGATCTCGACGAACTTGGTCGCCTCTTCCCGGGTGTGCATCCGGCCGCCGACGGAGATCACGTTGGCGTTGTTGTGCTCGCGGCCGAGGGCGGCGGTCTGCTCGCTCCAGGCGAGGGCGGCGCGCACCCCCTTCACCTTGTTCGCGGCGATCTGCTCGCCGTTGCCGGAGCCGCCGATGACGATGCCCAGGGCGTCCGGGTCCGCGGCCGTCTTCTCCGCGGCGCGCAGGCAGAACGGCGGGTAGTCGTCGAGGGCGTCGTAGATGTGGGGACCGCAGTCGACCGGCTCGTGGCCGTGTGCGGTGAGCCACTCGACGAGGTGGTTCTTGAGTTCGTATCCGGCGTGGTCGGAACCGATGTAGACGCGCATGGTGCCGAGTGTGGCATGTCAGGGGCCGGGTAGCAGGCAGCGGGGTCGGGACGTTCACCCGGTCTGGTACGGACCTTCGACTCTCGCGCGGTCGCCCGTACGGCGTTCCGGAATGCGGGCTTCCGATCACCCCTGTCCACAGTGTTCAATGCTCAGGCTCGCGACCCGAGCGCCCCCACAGACACGAGGAAGCGTCCATGAACACGCAACCGACCCTGACGAAGGACGGCGAGGAGACCGGTACCCCCGGGACGTCGCACTCCTCCGACGGCCTCAAGGCCGGGCTCAAGAACCGCCACCTGTCGATGATCGCCATCGGCGGTGTCATCGGCGCCGGCCTCTTCGTCGGCTCCGGCTCCGGCATCGCCGCGGCCGGCCCCGCGATCCTGCTCTCGTACGCACTCGTCGGCACCATGGTCGTCTTCGTGATGCGGATGCTGGGCGAGATGGCCGCCGCCCGGCCCTCCTCCGGCTCCTTCTCCGCCTACGCCGACCAGGCCCTCGGCCGCTGGGCCGGTTTCAGTATCGGCTGGCTCTACTGGTTCTTCTGGGTCGTCGTCCTCGCCGTAGAGGCGACCGCCGGCGCGGTCATCCTGGAGAGCTGGGTACCGGCCGTCCCGCAGTGGGCCTGGGCCCTCATCGTGATGGTGGTACTCACCGCGACCAACCTCGGCTCCGTCGCCTCGTACGGCGAGTTCGAGTTCTGGTTCGCCGGCATCAAGGTCGTCGCCATCGCCGCCTTCGTCGGCATCGGACTGCTCGCGGTCTTCGGCGTGCTGCCCGGCTCGGACAACCCGGGCGCCGGATTCGCCCACCTCACCGACTCCGGGGGCTTCTTCCCGATGGGTGCGGGCGCGATCCTCACCGGTGTGCTGATGGTCGTCTTCTCCTTCATGGGCAGCGAGATCGTCACCCTCGCCGCCGGCGAGTCCGAGGACCCGCAGAAGGCGGTCACCAAGGCCACCAACAGCGTGATCTGGCGCATCGGCGTCTTCTACCTGGGCTCGATCTTCGTCGTCCTCACCCTGCTGCCGTGGAACGACAAGTCGATCGTCGACAAGGGCTCGTACGTCGCCGCCCTCGACTCCATCGGCATCGCGCACGCCGGCCAGGTCATGAACGTGATCGTCTTGACGGCCGTCCTGTCCTGCCTGAACTCGGGCCTCTACACCGCCTCCCGCATGGCCTTCTCGCTCGGCCGGCGCGGTGACGCGCCGAAGGCCTTCGCCAAGGTCAACAAGCGGGGCGTGCCGACGGCGGCGATCCTCGGCTCGGTCGTCTTCGGCTTCGTCGCGGTCTTCTTCAACTACAAGTGGCCGGACACCGTCTTCGCCTTCCTGCTGAACTCCTCCGGCGCCGTGGCGCTCTTCGTCTGGCTGGTCATCTGCGTGACCCAGCTGAAGATGCGCGGCATCATCCTGCGCGAGACGCCGGAGAAGCTGGTCGTGAAGATGTGGCTCTTCCCGTACCTGACCTGGGCGACGATCTTCATGATCGTCTTCGTCCTCGGCTACATGCTGTACGACGGCGGCAGCGCCCGTGAGCAGGTCGTGCTCTCGCTCCTGGTGGCCGCGCTCGTGATCGCCATCGCGCTGGTCAAGGAGCGCGTGGCGAAGTCGGCCCGCCGCCGGGACCTCGTGTAGCTCCTCGTACGGCTCCCCTTACGGCTGCTCGTACGACCGCTCGTACGCGAAAGGGCCCTGTCGCTCCTCCGGGAGCGGCAGGGCCCTTTTCCGTGCCGAGGGGCTCAGGCCTTGCGGTCGAGGAGCTTCCAGGCGGCCGGGAGGGCGCCCATGGCGAGGGCGGCCTTGAGGGCGTCGCCGATGAGGAAGGGGGTGAGACCGGCGGCGACGGCCTGGCCGAGGGTCATGCCGGTGGCGAGGGCCAGGTACGGCACGCCGACGGCGTAGATGACCGCCGAGCCGAGGACCATCGCGCCGGCCGTGCGGAGCACGGAGCGGTCGGCGCCGCGGCGGGCGAGGGCGCCGACGACGGTCGAGGCGAGGAGCATGCCGAGGATGTAGCCGAAGGACGGCATGCCGTAGCCGGAGGTGGCCTGAGCGAACCACGGCACGCCCGCCATGCCGGCCACCGCGTACAGGGCCAGGGCGAGGAAGCCGCGGCGGGCGCCGAGCGCGGTGCCGACGAGCAGGGCGGCGAAGGTCTGGCCCGAGACCGGGACCGGGGAGCCGGGGACCGGGACGGAGAGCTGTGCGGCGAGGCCGGTGAGGGCGGCGCCTCCGACGACGAGGGCGATGTCGCGGGTGCGGCTCGCCGGGAGCAGGTCGGCGAGGACGGTGCCCGCACGGAGGGTACGGACAGGGGCGGCGGCGGTGCTCATCGGTACTCCGCGAGGGTGAGGGTGAGGGGGACGGATTGACGGTATGCCAGGAGTGAACGCTCGATCACCGTCAGCCGCCGACAAAGCGGGAGCCAGCCGCTTCATCGGGTTCCGACAAAGGACGGATTCCATGCCGGATTCCCTGCTTCCCACCACGTGACCCTTGTCACTGGCGCTCTCCGCGAGACGTCCCTTTTGCGTCGGAGGGACGTCACCAGAGAGACTGTGGGGTCTCCATAAAGTGTCAACTCCCCGAGAGCGCGAGCCCCCACCATGCGCGACGCCCCGCCGTCCCCCCGGGCCACCGGCCCCCTCACCGAACCGGAGCCCCTCTCCCACGGCCTGAAGCAGCGTCACCTGACGATGCTGGGGCTGGGCGGTGTGATCGGCGCCGGGCTCTTCGTCGGCTCGGGCGCGGGCATCGCCGTCGCCGGGCCCGGCATCGTCGTCTCGTACCTGCTCGCCGGCGCGCTCGCGATGCTCGTCATGCGGATGCTGGGCGAGATGTCGGCGGCGATGCCGGCCTCGGGGGCCTTCTCGGTGCACGCCGAGCGGGCCCTCGGCCGGTGGGCGGGCTTCTCGGTGGGCTGGCTGTACTGGTTCCTGCTCGTGGTGGTGCTCGCCGTGGAGGCGACGGGCGCGGCGCGGATCGCGAACGGCTGGGTGCCGGAGGTCCCGCAGTGGGGCTGGGTACTGATCTTCATGATCGTGTTCACCCTCGCCAACCTGGCGGCGGTGAAGAACTTCGGTGAGTTCGAGTTCTGGTTCGCGGCGCTCAAGGTCGGCGCGATCGTGCTCTTCCTGATCCTCGGAACGCTCGCGATCGTCGGCTGGCTGCCCGACACGGACCCCGTGGGGCTCGCGAACCTGACCGGGCAGGGCGGTTTCCTGCCGAACGGCTGGGAGGGCGTCGTCTCCGGCGTCCTCGCCGTCGTCTTCGCCTTCGGCGGCCTGGAGGTCGTCACCATCGCGGCGGCCGAGTCGGACGACCCGGCGCGGAACGTGGCGCGGGCGGTGCGCAGCGCGGTGTGGCGGATCCTCCTCTTCTACGTGGGTTCGATGCTGGTCATCGTGACGCTGCTGCCGTGGACCTCGATGAAGCCGGGCGAGTCGCCGTACGTGGCGGTCCTGGACTCGATCGGGGTGCCGGCGGCGGGGCAGATCATGAACGTGGTGGTGTTCGTGGCGCTGCTCTCGGCGCTCAACGCGAACCTGTACGGCTCCTCGCGGATGGTGTTCTCGCTCGCGGAGCGCGGGGAGGCGCCGAAGGGGCTGCTCCGGGTGTCCGGCGGAGGGGTGCCGCGCCGGGCGGTGCTCGCCTCGGTGGCCTTCGGCTTCGTCTCCGTACTGCTCAATCTGAAGTGGCCGGATTCCGTCTTCCTCTACATGCTCAACGCCGTCGGGGCGGTGCTGCTCTTCGTCTGGGCGCTGATCGCGGTCTCGCAGCTGCGGCTGCGGCGCCGGATCGAGCGCGAGGCGCCGCAGACGCTGACGCTGCGCATGTGGGGGTTCCCGTGGCTGACCTGGGTGGCGCTCGCCGCGATGGGGGCGGTGCTCGTCCTGATGCTGTCCGACGACGCGGCGCGGCCGCAGGTGCTGTGGTCGGCGGGGGCGACCGGGGCGGTGCTCCTGGTGGCCTGGGTGCGGGAACTGCGTACGAACCGGAACTAATCCTTCACGATGTGTGAGGTCGGTGACCGTATAGCGGACTCCGGTTCCCTGTGAGCGGTGGGCCCGCCCAGACTGTGGGCTCTCCTCGTCTCAGCTAGTGAACAGGGCTCGCCCATGTCTCGGACCACCGCGCCCGCGCCGGCCGACCGGAAGGACGGCGCGACCGCACCTGCCGGGGGCCTCACGCACGGCCTGAAGCAGCGCCATCTGTCGATGATCGCCCTCGGCGGCGTCATCGGCGCCGGACTCTTCGTCGGTTCCGGCGCGGGTATCGCCGCCGCCGGGCCCTCGATCGTCATCGCGTACGCGATATCGGGCGTGCTCGTCATGCTCGTGATGCGGATGCTCGGCGAGATGTCCGCGGCGAACCCGGCGTCCGGCTCCTTCTCCGTCCACGCCGAGCGGGCCCTCGGCCCGTGGGCCGGTTTCACGGCCGGGTGGGCCTTCTGGTTCCTGCTCTGTGTCGCCGTCGGCCTGGAGGGCATCGGCGCGGCGAAGATCATGACCGGCTGGTTCCCCGGCAGCCCCGAGTGGGCCTGGGTGGCGCTCTTCATGCTGGTCTTCTGCGCCACCAACCTGGCGGCCGTGAAGAACTTCGGCGAGTTCGAGTTCTGGTTCGCCGCGCTGAAGGTCGGCGCGATCGTCCTCTTCCTCGGCATCGGCGTGCTCGCCATCGTCGGCGTCCTGCCCGGCACGGACTCCCCCGGCACCGCGAACCTCACCGGGGCGGGCGGCTTCTTCCCGCACGGCTCCGAGGGCCTGATCGTGGGTCTGCTCGCCTCCGTCTTCGCGTACGGCGGTCTGGAGACGGTCACCATCGCGGCGGCCGAGTCGGAGCACCCGGTGCAGGGTGTCGCCAAGGCCGTGCGGACGGCGATGTGGCGGATCGCGCTCTTCTACATCGGCTCGATGGCGGTCATCGTGACCCTCGTCCCGTGGGGCGACAAGGCGGTCGTCGAGAAGGGCCCGTACGTCGCCACCCTCGACCACCTGGGCATCCCGGCGGCCGGCCAGATCATGAACGTGGTCGTGCTCGTCGCCCTCCTGTCGGCGATGAACGCCAACATCTACGGCGCCTCCCGCATGGCCGGTTCACTGGTCTCGCGCGGCCAGGGCCCGAAGGCGCTCGGCCGCACCTTCGGCGGGGTCCCGCGTCCCGCGGTGCTCGTCTCCTCCGTCTTCGGCTTCGCCTGTGTGCTGCTCAGCTACTGGCGCCCTGAGGACATCTTCGTCTGGCTGCTCAACACGATCGGCGCGATCATCCTGGTCGTCTGGTTCTTCATCGCCGCCTCCCAGCTGGTGCTGCGCCGCCGCACCGAGCGCGAGGCGCCCGAGAAGCTGGTCGTGCGGATGTGGGCCTTCCCGGTTCTGACGTGGGTGGCGCTGGCCGGCATGGCGGCGATCTTCGTCCTGATGGCCCGCGAGGAGGGCACCCGGGTGCAGCTGTACTGGACGGGCGGCCTGACGCTGCTGCTGGCCGTCGCTGGCTACGTACGCCAGAGGACGGCGGACCGTACGTCCTGATTCCCGCCTTCTTCCCCGAAGCCCCCGGACCGTCACTCGGTTCGGGGGTTCTTCGTGTGCTGTCGATCTTCTTGCTGCTAGCCTGCACTTGCATAGAATGTGCAATAAGCAGTGGGAGGGCCCGGCATGGCGATCTACACACTTCCTGAACTTCCCTACGACTACGCGGCGCTGGCACCGGTGATCAGCCCGGAGATCATCGAGCTGCACCACGACAAGCACCACGCGGCCTACGTGAAGGGCGCCAACGACAGCCTGGAGCAGCTGGCGGAGGCCCGGGAGAAGGACGCGTGGGGCGCGGTCAACGGCCTGGAGAAGAACCTCGCGTTCCACCTCTCCGGCCACATCCTGCACAGCATCTACTGGCAGAACATGGACAGCCCGAAGGACGGTGGCGGCGGCGAGCCGCTGGCCGCCGACGGCGTCGGTGACCTCGCGGACGCGATCACCGAGTCCTTCGGCTCCTTCGCCGGGTTCAAGGCCCAGCTGACCAAGGCCGCCGCGACCACCCAGGGCTCCGGCTGGGGCGTCCTCGCGTACGAGCCGGTCAGCCGCCGGCTCATCGTCGAGCAGGTCTACGACCACCAGGGCAACGTCGGCCAGGGCTCCGTCCCGATCCTGGTCTTCGACGCCTGGGAGCACGCCTTCTACCTCCAGTACAAGAACCAGAAGGTGGACTTCATCGAGGCGATGTGGCAGGTCGTCAACTGGCAGGACGTGAGCAGGCGCTACACGGACGCCCAGGGACGCACCCCGCTCATCGGCGGCTGACAGACGCCCTGCTCGTGATCGTCTTCTCAGCCTTCACGGGGCAGGCGGAAGAAGGCGGAACCCCCGCGATGACGTGAATCGCGGGGGTTCCGCCGTGTGCGGGCCCGGACTACTCGAAGCTGGGCGCCGCCGTGCGGGTGCGCTTGATCTCGTAGAAGCCCGGCGTCGACGCCACGAGCAGCGTGCCGTCCCACAGCCGGGCCGCCGCCTCGCCGCGCGGGGTCGGGGTGACGACGGGACCGAAGAAGGCGACCTCGTCGCCGTCCGCGCCCGGAACCGCGATGACCGGGGTGCCGACGTCCTGGCCGACCTTGTCGATGCCCTCCTTGTGGGAGGCGCGCAGCTCCGTGTCGTACGTGTCCTTGCCGGCGTAGTCCGCCAGGTCCCCGGGCAGGCCGACGTCCGTCAGGGCTCCGACGATCGCCTCGCGGGTCGGGCCCTCGCCGTTGTTGTGGAAGCGGGTGCCGAGCGCGGTGTAGAGCTTGCCGACGACCTCGTCGCCGTGCAGCTGCTGGGCGGCTATGACGACCCGGACCGGGCCCCACGCCTTGGTCTCCAGCATCTCCCGGTACTCCTCCGGGAGCTCGTCGAGCCGGTTCTCGTTGAGCACGGCCAGGCTCATGACCTTCCAGCTCACGTCGACCGGCCGCACCTTCTCGACCTCAAGCATCCAGCGGGAGGTCATCCAGGCCCACGGGCACAGGGGGTCGAAGAAGAACTCGGCGGTGGTCCTGCTCTCGGACATGTCACTCCTCGGTACGACCGTGCTGAAGGGGATGGGCCGAAACGAGCCAACGCCATGACCGCCCCACGGCATTCCCGTGTGCCGCGTGACAGTGGCACATGGGAGGATCGGTGCTGTTTCGAACGCGCCACGAAGGAGTGACCGTGCCCGGTGAGAATCTGTCCCGCGACGAGGCCCAGGAGCGGGCCGCGCTGCTGTCCGTCGACGGGTACGAGATCGTCCTCGACCTGCGGTCGGCGGTCGGCGACTCCGACGAGGCGGTGCGCACCTTCCGCTCGGAGACGACGATCCGCTTCCGCCGCACCGGCGACGGCACGAGCACCTTCGTGGACCTGATCGCCCCCTCCGTGGACGCGGTCACCCTCAACGGGCGCTCCCTCGACCCGGCGGTCGTCTTCGACGGCTCACGGATCGCGCTCGACGGCCTCGCCGACGAGAACACCCTCGTGGTGGACGCGCGGTGCGCCTACAGCAGGACCGGCGAGGGCATGCACCGCTTCGTCGACCCGGAGGACGGCGAGGTCTACCTCTACACGCAGTACGAGCCCGCCGACGCCCGCCGGGTGTACGCCAACTTCGAGCAGCCCGACCTCAAGGCCCCGTACCGCTTCTCGGTGACCGCGCCCGAGGGCTGGACGGTCTGGTCGAACGGCGCGGGCGAGCAGGATGCCGAGGGGGTGTGGCGGTTCGCGGAGACGGCGCCGATCTCCACGTACATCACGTGTGTCGTGGCGGGCCCGTACCACTACGTGACCGACAGCTACACGCGCGGCGACCTCGAGATCCCGCTCGGCGCGATGTGCCGGAAGTCGCTCGCGAAGCACTTCGACGCGGACGACGTCTTCCTGATCACCAAGCAGGGCTTCGACTTCTTCCACGACAACTTCGACTACCCGTACCCCTTCGGGAAGTACGACCAGGCCTTCGTCCCCGAGTACAACCTCGGCGCGATGGAGAACCCGGGCATGGTGACCTTCCGCGAGGAGTACATCTACCGGGGCAAGGTGACCCAGGCCGCGTACGAGGCCCGGGCCAACGTCATCCTGCACGAGATGGCGCACATGTGGTTCGGCGACCTGGTCACCATGGTGTGGTGGGACGACCTGTGGCTGAAGGAGTCCTTCGCGGACTTCATGGGCTCCTTCGTGAACGCCGAGGCGACCCGCTTCACCAACAGCTGG
Source organism: Streptomyces sp. NPDC051822 (assembly GCF_044452745.1). Lineage (NCBI taxonomy): Bacteria > Bacillati > Actinomycetota > Actinomycetes > Kitasatosporales > Streptomycetaceae > Streptomyces > Streptomyces sp. NPDC051822. The sequence goes on from NZ_JBITBZ010000001.1 coordinate 899,783, forward strand.
GTGACCTTCGCCAACAACCGCAAGTCCTGGGCGTACCGCGCCGACCAGCTGCCGTCCACCCACCCGATCACGGCCGACATCCGTGACCTGGAGGACGCCAAGCTCAACTTCGACGGCATCACGTACGCCAAGGGCGCGTCGGTGCTCAAGCAGCTCGTGGCGTACGCCGGGCGGGACGCCTTCCTGGAGGGCTCGCGCCGCTACTTCAAGCGCCACGCCTACGGGAACACGCGGCTCGCCGACCTCCTGTCGATCCTGGAGGAGACCTCCGGCCGCGACATGAGGACGTGGGCGAAGTCCTGGCTCCAGACCTCCGGCGTGAACGCGCTGACCCCGGCCGTCACCTACGACGCCGAGGGCCGGATCACCGAGCTCGCCGTCCTCCAGGAGGGCGACGAGCTGCGCCCGCACCGCGCCGCCGTCGGCCTCTACCGGCTGTCGGGCGGGGAACTCGTGCGGTACGCGCGCGCCGAGGCCGACATCACCGGCACCCGGACGGTCATCGCCGATCTGACCGGCCAGGAGAAGCCCGACCTGGTCCTCGTCAACGACGACGACCTCACCTACTGCAAGGTCCGCTTCGACGAGCGCTCGCTCGCCACCCTGCGGGCGCACCTCGGCGACATCACCGACCCGCTCGCCCGCGCCCTGTGCTGGTCGGCGCTGTGGAACCTGACCCGCGACGGGCTGATGCCCGCCCGCGACTTCGTCGCCGTGGCCCTGGCCTTCGCGGGCCGAGAGACGGACATCGGCGTCCTGCAGATGGTGCACGCCTGGACGAAGTCCGCCGTCACCCTCTACGCGGCCCCAGAGTGGCGCGAGCGGGGCGGGCGGCTGCTCGCCGAGGGCGGCCTCAGTGAGCTGCGGGTCGCCGAGCCCGGCAGCGAGCACCAGCTGACGTGGGCGCGGTTCTTCGCGGCCACGGCCTCCACCGACGCCGACTTCCAGCTCCTGGAGGGGCTGCTCGACGGCACGGCGAAGATCGACGGGCTCGACGTCGACCAGGAGCTGCGCTGGGCGCTGCTGTCCCCGCTCGCCGTGCACGGGCGGGCCGACGAGGCCCGGATCGGCGAGGAGCTGGCCCTGGACGACACGGCGACGGGCAAGCGCCACCAGGTGCGCCTGCTGGCCTCGCGGCCCTCGGCCGCCGTCAAGGCGCAGGCCTGGGCGCAGGTCGTCGAGTCGGACACCCTGTCGAACGCGCTGGTCGAGGCGACGATCGCGGGCTTCGTCCAGCCCTCGCAGCGTGAGCTGATCGCCCCGTACGCGGAGAAGTACTTCGCGGCGATCGAGCGGCTGTGGGCCGAGCGGTCCATCCAGATCGGCATGGACGTGGTCCGGGGCCTGTTCCCGGGACTCCAGGACGACGAGGCGACGCTGACCGCGACGGACGCGTGGCTGTCGGCGCACGAGTCGGCGGCGCCGGCGCTGCGGCGCCTTGTCCTGGAGGCGCGGGACGACCTGGCGCGGGCGCTGCGCGCGCAGGCCTGCGACCTCCTGGCGGCGTAGTCCTCACACCGGTGAGATCGAAGGGGGTCGCGGGCTTCGGCGCGCGGCCCCTTTTCGGCATTCGAACGCGCGTACTTTAGGGCAGGCTTGTCCCCAATTGTCGACGAGCGTGTAACAGAGGTTAGGGCAGCCTTCGGGAGCGGAAGACCCCCGGCATGAACCACAACACCCCCATCACCCCCCGCCCCGCCCCCCTCGCCTCCCGCATCGGCACCACGGGTCGCGCCGAACGTCTCGCCTCCGCCGAGCAGTTGAGGGCGCAGGGCGTTCCCGCCGCCGAGGTCGCCGCCCACTGCGGGCCCGGCGGCTGGCAGCAGCTGCTCCCCGGCGTCTTCCTGCTCCAGCCGGGACCCCCCACCAGCGAGGACCGGCTCCGCGCCGCGCTCCTCTACGCCCGCAGGACCGGGGCCGTCCCCACGCAGGGACCCGAGGCGATGATCACCGGGCTCGCCGCCCTGACCCTGCACCGCTTCTCCTCCGCTCCCCCGCTCACGGCCCTGGACCGGATCGACGTCCTGGTGCCGCGCACCCGGCGACTGCGGTCGACCGGCTGGGTGCGGATCGTGCGTGCCCCGGAGTCCCCCGAGCCGGTGGAGCTGACGGGCGTTCCCGTCGCCCCGGTCGCCCGCGCCCTCGCCGACGCGGTGTCGGGGCTCTCGGACGCCGAGACGGTACGCCGGCTGCTCACCGAGGCCGTCCGTGGAGGCCACTGCGAACCGGCCACGGTCGTACGCGAGTTGAGCCGGGCCCGGCTGCTGACCCGGCCGCACGTGGTGGACGCGGTGGACGCCCTCCTCGTCGAGGGACGGGCGCTCTCCGAGGAGCGCCTGTACGAGATGGTGCGGGAGTTCGGCCTGCCGGACCCGCTGTGGAACGTGGACCTGCGGCTGCCGGGCGGCCCGCACCTGGGCGGGGTGGACGCCTACTGGCCGGACCAGGCGGTCGCCGTCGAGCTGGACACCCGGGCGCCGCGGCAGGAGGACGACGCGCTGTGGTCCGAGTACACCCGCAAGCGGGAGCACCTGGAACGGCTCGGCATCACGGTCGTCCACCTCACCCCGCGCAAGCTGCGCGAGGCGAGGGACCAGCAGGCCACCGTGGTGCGTACGGCCCTGATGGCCTCGCCCGACCGGCAGCCCGCCGCGTACGTCGTCGTCCTGCCGCGGTGAACGGGGCGGAGTGGGGCGTCAGTTCATGGGGACCAGGCCGGACAGGGTCACCGCGGGCCTCGCGGACTTCACAAACTTCGCGGCCTCCCCGGACTTCGCGGTGAGGCCCTTGGGGTCGGCGCCCTTCGGGGTCGTACCGCAGAACTCGGCGTCGATGACGCTCTGGGTGTCGCCCGTCCAGTCCGCGTTGAAGTTGCCGGCGAGGGTGTGCCGCCCGTCGCGGGTGGTGTACGCCTCCGAGATCGAGCCGTGGATGCCGCCGCCGTGGCCCCAGATCTCCGTGCCGCAGCCCAGCTTCTGCCACGAGATCCCGAGGCCGTAGCGGAACTGGGGGTACTCGGGGTCGACCGGCACGGTGGCGGTCAGCTCGCTCATCCCGGACTTCGGGAGGAGCCGGCCCTTCAGGAGGGCGCGGTAGAAGGTCTGGAGGTCCGCCGAGTCGGAGATCATCTCTCCCGCGGCGAGGGCGAGGGTGGGGTTGAGCTCGGTGACGTCGTGGACGGGGCCGCCCTGGACGTAGAGGGGCGAGTACGCGCGGCTGCTGGGCTGCGGCACGGTCACCCGGGTACCGGGGACGCTGGTGGCGCGGAGCTTCAGCGGCTTGATGATCCGGTTCTCGACGGACTTTCCGTACGGGCGCCCTGTGACCTTCTCTATGACCATTCCGGCGAGGACGAAGTTGGTGTTGGAGTAGCTCCAGCCGGCGCCGGGGGCGAACTCCGGCTCATGGGCCATGGCGACTCCGACGAGCTGCCCGGGCGTCCAGGTGTCGAAGCGGTGCTCCAGGAAGCCGGGGCCGAACACCTTCTCCTGGAAGGCGGGGTCGCCGGTGTAGCTGTAGATGCCGCTGGTGTGGTTGAGCAGCTGGCGGACGGTGATGTTCCGGCCGTCGTGGCCGTTGCCCCTGACCACGCCGGGCAGCCACTTCTCGACCCGGTCGTCGAGGTCGAGGCGGCCCTCCGCCTGGAGCTGGAGGAGGACGGTGGCGGCGAAGGTCTTGGTGATGGAGCCGACCCGGTAGCGGTCGTCGCCCCCGCGGTCGCCCGCGGTGCCGGTCCACCGGTCGCCTCCGTCGCGGGCCTGGGCGACGGCGCCGGGCACGCCCGCGTCGACCGCGGCCTGCAGCGCCTGCTGGGTGGCCGTGTGGTCGCGCCGCTCCGGCGCCGGTGCCGCGAGGGCGGGAGTGGCGAGCGCGGTGGCGGTGAGCCCCGCGACCAGGGCGGTGGCGAGGACGGTGCGGGTCGTGCGTACGGCTGACATGCGGGCTCCCCTGAGATTCTGCGGTGCGTGTTGCGGTCGGCGGGGAGGACCACGGGGCGGGCGGGACGGTTGAGCGGGGGTGCGGTGGTTGAGCGTCTTTCAGCCGTTCGGCGGCGGGGTCAGCCGTTGGTCGGATCGGCGAGCCGGGAGCGGCCGACCGGGGGCCGCTCGCGCCACAGGTCGAGGCCGATGTCGACGAGCTCGACCCGGGTCAGGCCGGGGACGGAGTCGAGCGGATGCCAGGCGGCGAGGTCAGTGGAGCCGCCGGTCTCGTTGCGCAGCGCACCCCCGGTGACCTGGGCTTCGTAGATGATCCGCAGGCCCTGGAAGTCGCCGGGGTCGCCGAGGCGGCGCAGCCGTCCGCGCCGGATGGAGTCGATCCCGAGGAGGGCGGTGGGCTCGGCGAGGTAGCCGGTCTCCTCCTCCACCTCGCGGACGACGGTCTGCACGGGCTCCTCGCCGTGGTCCATGCCGCCGCCGGGCAGCGTCCACCGTCTGGTGCCGTCCTTCGCCACCCAGCGGGCGAGGAGCACCTCCCCGTCCCGTACGCACACGGCGTAGGCCGCCACCCGCAACTCCTGCTTCATGAGGAGAGGTTAGAGCGTCCGCCGGTCAGAACCAGTAGGCCGGATACGTGCGGCCCGAGGCGCGGGCCGAGCCGAGGCCGACGGCGACCAGGAGGAGGGAGGCGAGGGCGAGTAGGCCGAGAAACGACCAGAACGGCGGGGACTGGAGGGCGACGATCACCGCGGTGGCCGCGGCGGGCGAGTGCGGGGTGCGCGCGAGCATCATCACGCCGAGTGCGAGGCCGCCCGCGACGGCGGCGGCCCACAGGCCGGGGCCCGCCCCACGAGGAGGACGGCGAACCCGGTGAGGGCGGAGAGCAGTTGGCCCCCGACGACCGAGCGCGGCTGGGACAGCGGGAGGTCGGGGGCGCCCGCCACGAGCGCCATGCTCGCGGCGAGCGGCGGGATGAGCAGGGGCTGGTCGAGCACGGTGCCGACGGCGACCAGGACCAGGAGGGCGGCGATGCTGCCGGCGGTGGAGGCGAGCAGGATCCGGGGCCGGGGGCGAGGGGGCGGGCCGGGGCGGGTGCGAGGAGGGGTGCCGGCAAGGGCGGCGGCGGCTTCGGGCAGAGGGGTGCCGGGGGCCGGGACGGTGGGCAGCACGGGCGGTCCTCGGGGGTCGGTTCGGGCGGCGACGGGGCCGACCGCAGGGCGGGCTGGGGTCGCGGTCGGCGGTCGGCGGTCGGCGGTCGGCGGTCAGACCTCGGACGGGTTCGCCGGGGAGTACTCCGGGGGCGACCAGCGCAGGGGGCTGCCGGCCGGGGTCTCGGCCACGCGCTCGACGCGGAAGCGGGTGACGCGTCCTCCGGGGCCGTACTCCGTGTGCGCGAGGCCGCTGAGCTGGAGGGTGGTCCCGGTCTCCCAGTCCAGGAAGAGCAGGCCCGCGCGGCCGTCCTCCTCCAGGTTGCCCAGGGTCAGGAACATCGCGTTGCCCGGGTAGTCGCGCCAGCTGAGCTCCCCGGGCGCGTCGACCCTGACGAAGCCGGGGTTGCCGCCTCGATGGCCGACGTCGACGCCGTCGGGGGCGGCGGTGGCCACGAAGAAGGTGTCCGCCGCCCGGACGTGGCGCACCTGGGCGGGGGTGAGCGCCTCGCCGTGGTGGACGGTTCCGGTCCCGGTGCGGTCGGGATCGGAGCCGTACCACTCCCTCTTCTGGATGTATTTCGGGCAGTTGGAGAAGACCTGCTCGGCCTCGACGGTGAAACCGCGCGCGCTGGGGCGGGCGGTGCCGTTGAGGCGCATGCGGCGGCGCGTGCGGGGGTCGAGAGCGAGGGTGCCGACGGGGGTGCCCTCGTGGGTGATCGCGCCGGCGAGCGGGTCGTGGGCGGGGACGCCGCCGGCGACGGAGACGGTGTGCGGGCCGGTGGCGCGGGTGAAGCCGGGTGCGCCCGTGAGCAGGCTCGACCAGACGCGGCCCGCCCCGTCCGCCGCGCCGATCATCAGCATCGGCTGGAGCTCCAGGAAGGCGGCGGCGACGGGGCGGATGCCGGGGGTGATGGAGCGGCCCACGTGCTGGGCGACCTCGCGGACGCCGACACGCGCCTGGACGGCGAGCGAGCCGGGGGTGTACGGGTCCATGACAGGCCTCCCTGGAGTGCGGGTCGAGTGCCGGCTGTTAGAAGAAGCCGCAGGTGGGGGCCGTCTCCGACGGGGCCTCCGCGCCCTCGGCACCCTTCGGGACCGAGATCTCCAGGCGGGTGCCGTCCGGGTCGTGGAAGAAGATGCCGCCGGAGGCCGCGCCCTCGCGGTGGGCCACGACGCCCTCGTACGCGAAGGTGGCGCCGCGGGCGGTCAGCGCGGCCTCGGCGGCGCGGACGTGGTCGAGGGACTCGGCCTCGAAGGCGAGGTGGTGGAGGCCGGCGCGGCCGGGGGCGTAGGCCTCGTCGGCCTGCTGCCAGAGGGTGAGGACCAGGCGGCCGTTCTGACCGAGGAAGGCGAAACGGCTGTCGCCCTCCGCGCCCTCACCGAGGGTGTCGAAGCCGAGGACGTCGCCGTAGAAGGCGAGGGAGCGGTCCAGGTCGGTGACGCTGAGGCCGACGTGGTGGGTGGCGAGTGTGCCGATCGCGGTCATGGCGTAGCTCTCCCTGGGATGGCGGGCCAGCCCCTCGGGCTAACCTCTTAACTCGACCTTAGAGGTTAGGATTGCGAGCGTCAACCGCTCACGTACTCTTGAGGGGTTAGTTCACGGTCAGTTCACCGAGGAGGTTCCCGCCATGACCGCCACCGACCCGCGGCCGCTCACCGGGGAGCCCGTCTCGCTCGACCTCCTCAACACCCGCTGGAACGAGGAGGGCGTCCGCCAGGACCTGCTCTCCGACGTCGAGGGACTCGCCGTGTGGCTCGCCGCCAACGGTCTGGAGCGGCGATTCACGGCCGACGCCGCCACCCTGCGCCACACCCTCGCCGCGAGGGACGCGCTCGCCGCGCTCGTCGACCACCCCGGCGACCCCGCCGCCACCGCCCGCGTCGACGCGGTCCTCGGCCACGGCCGCATCCGGGCCACGCTCACCGCGGCCGGCCCCGGCGAGCAGGTCGAGTTCGCGGACCCGGCCCACGGCCCCGGCTGGACCGCCGCCCGCGACTACCTCGACCTGCTCCGCACCGCGCCCGACCGCATCAGGGCGTGCGCCCACGAGGCGTGCATCCTGCACTTCTTCGACACCTCGCGGAACGGCACCCGCCGCTGGTGCTCGATGGCGGCCTGCGGCAACCGGGCCAAGGCCTCGCGCCACTACGCCCGCTCGAAGGACGCCTGAACCCCTGCCGGGCCCTGAACACCCCTGCCCCTTGAACGCCCCTGCCCCTTGAACACCCCGCCAGATCGCCCCGTTTGCGGGTGATTAATCCCCGATGGCGCATCGTCCGCACTGGCGGATGTGCGCCATCGACGCATTCCGCCACCCGGCAAGTCTCCACAAACCCCTGTCACTTGCGAAAGGCTCAGCGGTCATCCGGTACCGAAATCCGGACCCTCTCTTTCACAATCAGGGATGTACATGACCCCCCAGAGCTCCATACCCGGGCGCTCGCCCTCCGGGAGACGTGCGGCCCGCATCGCGGCCGCCGCAGGACTCGTCGCCGCGCTCGTCGCGACAGGTGCCGCCCCGGTCCTGGCCATCGACGCTCCCGCCACCACTCCCCCGGTGAAGGCCACCGACGCCGCCGACAAGCTCGGCGCCACCGACGCGCAGCGCCTCACCGAGGCCGAGGCGAGCGGCGAGAAGAACGTCACGATCCTCGTCGCCACCGCCCCCGGCGCCACCGAGCAGGTGGCGGGCCAGCTCGACGCCGTCGCCGGCGCCTCGGTCGGCAAGCGGCAGGACGCGCTCGGCTACGTCCGCGCGACCCTGCCGACCGCCAAGGCCGACGCGGCCATCAAGGCCGCGGCGAAGCTCTCCTCCGTCCAGTCGATCGACCTCCAGGCCGAGATCCCGCTGGACGACCCGACCCCGGACGCGGGCGCGACCACCGGCGCCGTCGAGGGCACGACCGTCACCACGACGTACCCGGCCCCGGGCAAGAACACCCCGGCGAAGAACCCGTACAACCCGTCCCACGAGACGGGTGCGGTCGAGTTCGTCGAGGACCACCCCCGGGCCGACGGCCGCGGCGTGACCATCGGCATCCTCGACTCCGGTGTCGACCTGGGCCACCCGGCCCTGCAGAAGACCACCACCGGCGAGCGCAAGATCGTCGACTGGGTCACCGCCACCGACCCGCTGACCGAGGGCGACGCCACCTGGCGCGCCCAGATCACCCCGGTCACCGGCCCGGTCTTCACCGCGGCCACCCAGAGCTGGAAGGCGCCCGAGGGCTCCTACCAGTGGAGCCGCTTCAGCGAGTCGATCACCGCGGGCGGCGACCCGGCCGGTGACATCAACCGCGACGGCGACACCACCGACGTGTTCGGCATGCTGTACGACCCGGCCGCCGGCACCGTCCGCGTGGACGCCGACCAGAACAACGACTTCACGGACAACGCGCCGATGAAGCCGTACAAGGACGGGCACCAGGTCGGCTACTTCGGTACCGACAACCCGGCCACCGAGGTCGCGGAGAAGACCCCGTTCGTCGTCGAGATCCGCAAGGACGTCGCGATGGACCCGCTCGGCGGCAGCTGGGTCGGCCAGAAGCGCGACTTCGTCAACATCGGCATCGTCGAGTCCTCCCACGGCACCCACGTCGCCGGCATCACCGCCGCCAACAGCCTGTTCGGCGGCCGGATGAACGGCGCGGCGCCCGGCGCGAAGATCGTCTCCTCGCGCGCGTGCACCTGGACCGGCGGCTGCACCAACACCGCCCTCACCGAGGGCATGACGGACCTCGTCGTCAACCGCGGCGTCGACATCGTCAACATGTCGATCGGCGGCCTGCCCGCGCAGAACGACGGCGACAACGTCCGCGCCCGGCTCTACACCCGTCTGATCGACCAGTACGGCGTGCAGCTGGTCATCTCGGCCGGCAACTCCGGCCCCGGCATCAACACGATCGGCGACCCCGGCCTGGCCGACAAGGTCGTCTCGGTCGGCGCGGCGATCTCCAAGTCGACCTGGGCCGCCAACTACGGCTCGGCCGTCACCAAGTCGTACGCCATGTTCCCCTTCTCCTCCCGCGGCCCGCGTGAGGACGGCGGCTTCACCCCGACCATCACCGGTCCGGGCTCGGCCGTGAACACCATCCCGACCTGGCAGGCCGGCGCCGGCGTCGCCGAGGCCGGCTACGCGCTGCCCGCCGGTTACGGCATGCTCAACGGCACCTCGATGTCCTCCCCGCAGGTCGCGGGCGCGAGCGCGCTGCTGCTCTCGGCCGCGAAGCAGCGGGGCCTGGAGCTCTCCCCGCTCACCCTGCGCACCGCGCTCACCTCGACCGCCCGGCGGATCGACGGCGTCAAGGCGCACGAGCAGGGCTCGGGCCGCATCGACATCAACGAGGCCTGGGACTCCATCAAGGACGGCGCGACCGCCCACGACTACAAGGTCGAGGCCCCGGTCGACACCGCCATCTTCCCGGCCCCGCACACCGGCACCGGTGTGTACGACCGTGAGGGCGGCCTCAAGGTCGGCCAGAAGAAGGTCTACGACGTCACCGTCACGCGCACGAACGGCCCGGCCTGGGCGGTCGAGCACGAGCTCGAGCTCAAGTACAACGACGGCACCTTCCGGATCCTGGGCGACGACGAGATCGACCTGCCGCTGAACAAGCCGGTCACCGTCAGGCTCGAGGCCCGTCCGACCAGCGCCGGCGTGCACAGCGTGATCCTGGAGGCCGACGACGAGGACACCGAGGGCGTCGACAAGCAGATCCTCGCCACCTCGGTCGTCGCGAGCGACCTGGTCGCCCCCGGCTACGGCTTCTCCACCGCCGGCACCGTCCAGCGCAACAGCCACAAGTCGTACTTCGTGACCGTGCCGGAGGGCGCCAAGTCCCTCGAGGTCGCCCTCGGCGGCCTGAAGGCCAAGAGCCAGACCCGGTTCATCGCGATCCACCCGTACGGCGTGGCCATCGAGTCCACCGCGTCCACCGCGTGCTACCCGCACTACAACCCGGCGAACACCTGCCGCCCGGACCTGCGGTCGTACGCCAACCCGACGCCGGGCGTCTGGGAGATCGAGGTCGAGTCGCGCCGCACCTCGCCCGACCTGGACAACCCGTTCACCCTGGGCGTCTCCGTCCTCGGTGCCTCGTTCGACCCGGCCGTCCAGACCGTCGCCGAGGCGAAGGTCGGCACGCCGGCCCCCGTCGAGTGGACCGTCACCAACAAGTTCGCCGCGCTCGAGGGCAAGCTGAAGGGCGGCCCGCTGGGCTCGGCCAAGGTCGAGACCCCGACCATCCAGCACCACGAGCAGCAGACGAAGACCGTCACCATCGGTGAGGGCGTCGAGCGCCTCGACATCGCGATCGGCAACACCTCCGACAAGGCCGCCGACCTCGACCTGACCGTCTCCTTCGGCGGCAAGCAGGTCGGCCAGTCGGCGGACGGCGACTCGGAGGAGTCCGTCTCCCTCGTCAAGCCGGCCGCGGGCACGTACACCGTCGTCATCGACGGCTACGCGGTCCACGCCGAGGGCGGCACGACCTTCGACTACAAGGACGTGTACTACTCCGCCGCGCTCGGCAGCGTCCAGGTCGACAACGCCACGACCTACCCGCTGGCCAACGGCGCGAGCGCCAAGGTCACGGCCGAGGTCCTGGTCGCCGGGGCGGCTCCCGAGGGCCGCCAGTTCTTCGGCGAGGTCCAGCTGCTCAACGCCCGCGGCACCGTCGCGGGCTCCGGCAGCGTCCTGATCGGCAGCGTCACCCCGTAACACCGCGAGACAGTGAGGGGCGGGCACCGGTTCCGGTGTCCGCCCCTCTCCCGTTCCTCCGCGCGCCGTTCCTCCGCGCGCCGTTCCTCCGCGTGCTGTTCCTCCCGCGCGCGCCGGTCAGCCGGGGTGCGGGCAGTCGGCTCCGGCGGACCCGGGGAGCGCCTTCTCCACCCATGCGCGGCCGTACTCCAGACCGTCGCGCACCGCTCCGACGTCCTCGCCGGAGTCCCGGGGCGGAGGGTCCCCCTGCCGGTAGGTGAGCGGGCCCTCTCCGGGGAACCGCGAGACGACGACGAGCATGCGCGTGCCCACCCGGAAGTAGGATCCGCCGCCAGGCTCCTCCACGGGCACGTCCCCGGCGGTGAAGACGAGGCGGGACTCCCCGGCCGCCGTCCCCGCCGTCCTTGCCTCCTTCTCGGCCTCCCCCTCGGCCCCCTCCTTGTACCTGCGCTCCACGCTCAGGGTGACGCGGAGCCCCTCGTCCCCGCCCAGCCGCTCGACCCGGGTCACCGTTCCCTCGGCGATGTCCGTGGCGCACGCGACCAGGCCCTCGGGGGTGAGCTTCGCGCTCTCCATCCCCTCGTCAAGCCGTCCGTTGTGGGCCACGAGGTAGGCGCCCGCGGTCCCCAGGACGCCAAGGACGGCCACCGCGGCCACCACGGCGAGCGCCCGCCGCAGAGCACGCCGCCGACGGGGGCGCGGCGGCCCCTCGGGGGCGGGTGCCGGCCCCGCCACCGCCGTGGCGATGAAGGCCAGCTGCTCGCGCAGGATCTCCACGTCGGCCAGCGCCGCCCGCACGTCGGGGTCCCCCTCGGCCCCCTCGGGCAGCGGCTCGCCGGACACCGCCAGTCGTACCGCGTCGCTCTCGTCCCGCTCGTCCCTCTCCACCCTCACACCACCTCGTCCGTGTGCAGCCGGGCACGCAGCGCGCGCACGGCGGCGTGCAGTCGGCTCTTGACCGTTCCCTCGGGGATCTCCAGCGCCTGCGCGATCTCGGCCACCGCCAGATCCGCGTAGAAGCGCAGCACCACGACCTGCCGCTGCGGCAGGGGCAGCGCGTCGAGCCCCTGCGCCACCGACAGCGTCAGGACCCGTGCCTCCTCGACGCCCGGCTGCTCCGTGTCCCACGGCCGCAGCGCGGTCAGCCGCTCGTCGAGCCGCTCGCGGCGGCGGCGCTCCCGGTGCCAGTCCACGGCGATGTTGGAGGCCACCACCGCGCACCAGGCGGCGGTGGACCGCAGCGGCTCCCGTCCCCCCGCCCGGAACTCCAGGAGCTTCAGCCGCACCTGCTGCACGCCGTCCTGGAGCTCCGCGTGCGGCACCCCGCCCAGTGCCAGGATCGCTCTCACCCGGTCCACGAGGGCCGCGTCCAGCGGATCGTCGGCCCCGGGCCGCCGGGCCTTCCTCACTACCACCACCGCGCATCCTCCCCTTCCGCGTCCCCCCTGTGACGCGGAAGCGGCACGAAACGTTCGATCCGGCCCCGGGCAAGCGTCCCGCCCTGTGGACAATGGATTGGACAAGGCGCCCCGGGACATACGCATCATGGACCGGCAGCAGCCTGCACATACGTACGGAGGAGTCCCCGTGAAGGTCGGAATCGTCGGAGCCACCGGTCAGGTCGGCACAGTCATGCGCAGCATCCTGGCCGAGCGGAACTTCCCGGTCGACGAGCTGCGGCTCTTCGCCTCCGCCCGGTCCGCCGGCACGGTCGTCGACGGGGTCACGGTCGAGGACGCCTCCACCGCCGACTACACCGGTCTGGACATCGTGCTCTTCTCCGCCGGCGGCGCCACCTCCAAGGCCCTCGCCGAGAAGGTCGCCTCCCAGGGCGCCGTCGTGATCGACAACTCCTCCGCCTGGCGCCGCGACCCCGAGGTCCCGCTGGTCGTCTCCGAGGTCAACCCGCACGCGGTCAAGGACCGCCCCAAGGGCATCATCGCGAACCCGAACTGCACCACGATGGCCGCGATGCCGGTCCTCAAGCCGCTCCACCAGGAGGCCGGCCTGACCGCGCTCGTCGCCACCACCTACCAGGCCGTCTCCGGCTCGGGCGTGGCCGGTGTCGCCGAGCTGCGCACCCAGGCGTGTGCCGTGGCCGAGACCGCCGACCAGCTGGCGTTCGACGGCGAGGCCGTCGCCTTCCCCGAGCCCGGCGTCTACCGCCGCCCGATCGCCTTCAACGTCATCCCGCTGGCCGGCAACCTGGTCGACGACGGCTCGTACGAGACCGACGAGGAGCAGAAGCTCCGCAACGAGTCCCGCAAGATCCTGGAGATCCCCGAGCTCAAGGTCTCCGGCACCTGCGTGCGCGTCCCGGTCTTCTCCGGCCACTCCCTCCAGGTGAACGTGCGCTTCGAGCGTCCGATCAGCGTCGAGCGCGCCTACGAGCTCCTCAAGGACGCCGAGGGCGTCGAGCTCTCCGAGATCCCGACCCCGCTCCAGGCGGCCGGCAAGGACGCCTCGTACGTCGGTCGCATCCGCGTGGACGAGACCGTCGAGAACGGTCTGGCGCTGTTCCTCTCCAACGACAACCTGCGCAAGGGCGCGGCGCTGAACGCCGTGCAGATCGCGGAGCTGGTCGCGGCCGAGCTCAAGGGCTGACCCGTACGGACACCAGCGAGGGGCGGCCACCCGGGTGGGTGGCCGCCCCTCCCGTGTTCGCCCTGGGAAATGTGTCGTGCGCCGGGGAAGGGCCCCGTGGAAGGATGGGCCAAACGTCACGAAACCGAGGAGATGACCGGGTGCCTGGCACGAACCTGACCCGTGAAGAGGCTCAGCAGCGGGCGGCGCTGCTGACCGTGGACGCGTACGAGGTCGAACTCGACCTCTCCGGTGCGCAGGAGGGCGGCACCTACCGGTCCGTCACCACCGTCCGCTTCGATTCCGCAGAGGCCGGTGCCTCGACGTTCATCGACCTCGTCGCGCCCGCCGTCCACGAGGTCGTCCTGAACGGCCACGCGCTCGACGTCGCCGCCGTCTTCCGCGACTCGCGGATCGCCCTCGCCCACCTCGTCGCGGGCCGCAACGAGCTGAAGGTCGTCGCCGACTGCGCGTACACCAACACCGGTGAGGGCCTGCACCGCTTCGTCGACCCCGTCGACGACCAGGCCTATCTGTACACGCAGTTCGAGGTGCCGGACGCACGTCGCGTCTTCGCCTCGTTCGAGCAGCCCGACCTGAAGGCGACCTTCCAGTTCACCGTGAAGGCGCCGAACGGGTGGAAGGTCATCTCCAACTCGCCGACGCCGGAGACGCCGAAGGACGACGTGTGGGTGTTCGAGCCCACGCCCCGGATCTCGACGTACATCACCGCCCTGATCGTCGGCCCGTACCACTCGGTGCACTCGACGTACGAGAAGGACGGGCAGAGCGTCCCGCTGGGCATCTACTGCCGCCCGTCGCTCGCCGAGTTCCTCGACGCCGACCACATCTTCGACGTCACGCGCCAGGGCTTCGACTGGTTCCAGGAGAAGTTCGCGTACGACTACCCGTTCGCGAAGTACGACCAGCTCTTCGTGCCCGAGTTCAACGCGGGCGCGATGGAGAACGCGGGCGCGGTCACCATCCGCGACCAGTACGTCTTCCGCTCGAAGGTGACGGACGCGGCGTACGAGCGGCGTGCCGAGACGATCCTGCACGAGCTCGCCCACATGTGGTTCGGCGACCTCGTCACCATGGAGTGGTGGAACGACCTGTGGCTGAACGAGTCGTTCGCCACCTTCACCTCGGTCGCCTGCCAGGCCTCGGTGGCCGGCACCCGCTGGCCGGGCGCCTGGACGACCTTCGCCAACGCGGAGAAGACCTGGGCCTACCGCCAGGACCAGCTGCCGTCGACGCACCCGATCATGGCGGAGATCAACGACCTGGAGGACGTGCTCGTCAACTTCGACGGGATCACGTACGCCAAGGGTGCGAGCGTCCTGAAGCAGCTCGTCGCCTACGTCGGCGAGGACGAGTTCTTCAAGGGCGTGCAGGCCTACTTCCAGGCGCACGCCTTCGGCAACACCCGCCTCTCCGACCTGCTCGGCGCCCTTGAGGAGACCTCCGGGCGCGACCTCAAGACCTGGTCGAAGGCGTGGCTGGAGACGGCCGGCATCAACATCCTCCGGCCGGAGATCGAGACCGACGAGAACGGTTTCATCACCTCCTTCGCCGTCCGGCAGGAGGCTCCGGCGCTGCCCGCCGGCGCCAAGGGCGAGGCCGTGCTGCGCCCGCACCGGATCGCGATCGGCTTCTACGAGCTGAACGAGGCCGGCAAGCTGGTCCGCACCGAGCGCCTCGAACTCGACGTCGAGGCCGCCGGCCTGACCGCCGTGCCGCAGCTCGCGGGCAAGGCCCGCCCGGCCGTCGTCCTCCTCAACGACGACGACCTGTCGTACGCCAAGGTCCGCCTCGACGAGGTGTCCCTCACCAACGTCACCGCGCACCTCGGCGACTTCGCCGAGTCCCTGCCGCGCGCCCTGTGCTGGGCCTCCGCCTGGGACATGACCCGCGACGGCGAGCTGGCCACCCGTGACTACCTGGAGCTCGTGCTCTCCGGTGTCGCCAAGGAGTCCGACATCGGCGTGGTCCAGTCGCTCCAGGGCCAGGTCAAGGCGGCCCTCGACCTGTACGCGGCGCCGGAGTGGCGGGAGGCCGGGCTGACCCGCTGGACCGAGGCGACGCTCGCGCACCTCCAGGCGTCCGAGCCGGGCAGCGACCACCAGCTGGCGTGGGCGCGGGCCTTCGCCGCGACCGCGCGCACGCCGCAGCAGCTCGACCTGCTCGCCGCGCTCCTGGAGGGCCGCGAGTCGATCGAGGGTCTGGCCGTCGACACCGAGCTGCGCTGGGCGTTCGTCCAGCGGCTCGCGGCGACCGGTGTCTACGACGAGACGGAGATCGCCGGCGAGCTGGAGCGCGACCGCACGGCGGCGGGCGAGCGGCACGCGGCGACCGCGCGCGCGGCGCGCCCGACGGAGGCGGCGAAGGCGGAGGCCTGGGCCTCGGTCGTCGAGGACGACAAGCTGGCGAACGCGGTGCAGGAGGCCGTCATCGGCGGGTTCGTCCAGTCCGACCAGCGTGAGCTGCTCGCCGCGTACACGGCGAAGTACTTCGCGTCGATCAAGGGGGTCTCGGAGACCCGCAGCCACGAGATGATCCAGCAGATCGTGGTCGGCCTCTACCCGACCCTCCAGGTCTCGCAGGAGACCCTGGACGCGACGGACGCGTGGATCGCCGAGCACGACCCGGTCCCGGCGCTGCGACGCATGGTGACGGAGTGCCGCGCTGGTATCGAGCGCGCCCTCAGGGCACGGGCGGCGGACGCGGCCGCGGCGGTCTGACACGGCTGATCCGGTACGGAGAAGGGGCGCCCCCGCGCGGAGGCGCCGCCGGTCCGGTACGGAGAAGGGGCGCCCTCCCCCCGGGGGGCGCCCCTTCCGCGCTTGGTGTCCGCCCGGCGGGCGGGCGTCGGTGCGCTGCCGCTGCCGCCGGGCGGAGGTTTTGGGGGTGTCAGCCGCCGAGCGCCGTGAACCGGGCGCGCAGGTCGGCCGCGCCCTGCTCCGTCAGCCCGCCGTGCAGCCGCATCCGGGCGACGCCGCCGTCAGGGAAGGCGTCGAGGCGGACGTGGGTGACGACGGCCTGGGCGGGGAGCTTGAAGCGGTGGAGGGTGTCGGGCTGGAGCCTGGTCCTCGGGATGATCTCGAACCACTCGCCGGACTCGCCGTTGCGGCCCTGGAGGGCGATCCAGCCGGCCGAGTTGCCCTTGAGGTAGGCGGTGTCGATCTCCACGGCGCGGACGGCGCCCTGCGCGGCGAGCCGGAAGCGCACCCAGTCGTTGGTGCCGCGGACCCGGCGGCGCCGGTTCTCCCAGCCGTCGTCCATCTTGCGGGAGGTGCCGGGCAGGATGATCTGGGTCGGCGAGGAGTAGAACCGGTCCGAGGCGTCCTCGTACGAACCGCCGTTGAGTACGGAGACCAGGTCGATCGTGCCGAGCAGCTCCAGCCACTCGGGGTCGGGTACGACCTCGCCGTGGACGCGGAGGCGGGCGATGCCGCCGTCGGGGTGCTGGCAGAGCCGGAGGTGGGTGAAGCGGCGCTCCACGTCGATCGTGAACCCGTTGGCGGCGTGGCCGCGGACGGGGGTCGGCGGGACGAGCTCCTCCCACTTCGCGTCGAGCAGCTCGGCGGGGCTGGGCGAGCCCTCCACGGCGGTCGCCTGCACGCTGACGCGCTGCGGGTAGTTGCCGCGGAAGTGGGCGGTGTCGACGACGATCCCGCGGATCACGCCGGGGGCGCCGAGCCGGACGACGGCCCAGTCGTGGTCCTCGGGGGCGGGGAAGACGTTCTCCGCGTCGGCGCCACGGCGGCGGCGGGTCTCCCAGCCGTCCATGATCTTGCCCTTGTGGCCGAAGTGCTCCGGGT
Source organism: Streptomyces sp. NPDC051822 (assembly GCF_044452745.1). Taxonomy (NCBI): domain Bacteria; kingdom Bacillati; phylum Actinomycetota; class Actinomycetes; order Kitasatosporales; family Streptomycetaceae; genus Streptomyces; species Streptomyces sp. NPDC051822. The sequence continues at coordinate 916,996 of NZ_JBITBZ010000001.1, forward strand.
CGAAGACGGCCCGCTCGCGGACGAGGAGGTTCTCCCGCTCGGCGAAGAACTCGTCGTTGGCGGCGACGACCCCGGCGCCGAGGCGGCGGTCGGCGAGGTCGACCAGCTCGGTGAAGGGGAAGTCACCGGTGCGGTAGTCGGCGTACGGGTCGCCGCCGGAGTAGGGGGCGGCGTCGTTGGCGTGCGGGTCCGTGTTCTCGTCGTTCGCTTCGAAGCTCATGACACGACTCTCCCGCGACCGTTTCCCCGCGTCCATCGAATGTTTCCGACGGGTATGTTCAGCTCTGCTGAACGGTCTCCCGGGCGGCCGCCGCCTGCCGCAGCGCGGCGAGGACCCGTGCCACCGCCGGGCCCTCCTCCGCCCCGCGCCGTACCGCCGCGACGACATGGCGGCGCGGCTGGTCGGCGGCGAGGACGCGCATGACGACGCCCGCGCCGCCCCGGCGTTCCGCGGAGGCCATCCGGGGCACGAGGGCGACCCCCATGCCCGCCTCGACCATCGCGAGGATCGCGGTCCAGCCCGAGGCGCTGTGCGCCTGGTCGGGGACGAAACCGGCCGCCTCGCAGGCCGCGGTGGTGATCTCGGACCAGGGCCCCGAGCCGCCGAAGATCCAGGATTCGGCCGCGAGGTCCGCGAGCCGCAGGCCGGGGGCCTCGGCCTGCGGGTGCCCGGCGGGCAGCGCGACGTCGAGCGGGTCGGCGAGCAGCGGCATCCGGCTGAACTTGGGGTCGCGGGCGGTCGGCGCGTGGGCGGCGAGGGACAGCGCCAGGTCGACCTCGCCCGCCGTGAGCAGCTCGTACGCCTCCGCCGCCTCGGCCTCCCGGACGCGGACGTCGAGCCCGGGGTGCGCGGTCCGCAGCTGCCGCACGGCGGGCACGACGAGCGCGGGCACGGACGTCGGGAACGCCGCCACCCGTACCTGCCCCGCCTCGCCCCGCAGATAGCCGTCGAGTTCGGCGTCGGCGCGCTCCAGCTGGGCGAAGACCACCTCGGCGTGCCGCAGCACCAGATGGGCGGCGTCGGTGAGCCTGACCCGGCGGCCCTGGGCTTCGAGGAGCCGTACGCCGAGCTGCTTGGCGAGGTTGGTGAGCTGCTGCGACACGGCCGAGGGGGTCATGAGCAGGGCCTCGGCCGTCGCGGTGACGGTGCCGCGGTCGCGGAGCGTGCGGAGGATCTGGAGCTTCTTGATGTCCCACTCGGTCATGGGGCGCAACCTACCGGGCGTGCCGGGCGGCACTCAGCGGCCTCGGGCCACAGACGGGCTGGAGGTATTGAAGTGCTCTCTTCCGCGAGCGGAGGAGATTCCCACCTATCTCACGATGGCGGGCTTGACGCGGCACGCGCGCCTGACGACTGCCCTCCCGGCAGCCGGGATGAGCGCGAGGCCCATCCGATAGAGGTCCAGAATGTTCCGGCCCGCGTTGTGGTCGGCGTTGCCAGTCCACCCACAATCGGGGTTCTTGCACGCGAACACGGCCTGGGACTCCCGGCTGCCCGGGGTGGTGTGCCCACACGCCGAGCAGCGCTGGGAAGTTCCGGTGGCGGGCACCTTCACCAGGGTCCCGCCCTCGCGAGCGGTCTTGTACGCCAGAAGCTCCACCGTGCGGCCCCACGCCTCGGCGTGGATGGAGCGGTTGAGGCCTGACTTCTGCGCGACGTTCTTACCCGGGGAGTGCACAGTTCCCTTGGCGGACCTGGTCATGTTCGTGATCTTCAATGCCTCCACCACGACGGTGCCGTACTTCTTGGCGATGTCGGTGGTGGTCTTGTGCTGCCAGTCCAGGTGCCTGCGCTTGGCTCTCGCACGAAGCCCTTGGATCCGGTTATAGGTGCGCCGCAGGCGCTGGGAGGTCTGCTCCCCGCGGTTGCGGCAGGTCTTGCGGCGGGCGGCCCGCCGCTCCAGGCGGAGTAGCGTCGCCTGTTCCGTTTTGGTAAGCCACCTGCCGTGATCGTGTGTGGTCCCGTCGGAGAGTGCCAGAGGGACGGTGACGCCGACATCGATGCCGACTTCCGGCCCCTGATGGGGTTGAGGAGTGGGGTCAAGGGTTGTCACACGGAAGGCGATGTGCCAACCAAGCGCGTCCTTGACCAGCCTGGCACCGGTGATCCGGTTGTCGGTGTGAGCGTGCTTGCCGACCGGAAGATCCTTCGTCCAGTGGAACCGGACCCGGCCCACTTTGGGGATGTTGGCCATGCCCCAGCGGCGGTGCACACGCTTGATCTGAAGGTCCCGGCCCTGTGGGATGTCCACCGACATGACCGTGTGGAAACGGGCCTTGAATCCCGGCTCGCCAGCCCGGCCCTCCCAACAGTTCTTCCACGCCTGAACGTACGTCTTCAGCACCGATTGGGCGGCCTGCGCGGGAAGCACAGCGAGCCAGTCGATCTCCCTCCGCGCCTGGCGGATCGCCGCATCGGCAGCGGCCAGGGACCTGCGCTCCCGGGAGAGCATCGTCCACCAGTCATGAAGGCAGTTCCACATCGCGCGTGCAGCGTGGGCCTGGTCGTCCATGAGGAGGACCTGCGCAGGTGTAAGCACCAGCCGGGCGCGATGTCCGAACTGTCGTTTCACCCTCGCGCGTCCACTCACACCCCGAAGATAGAGCGCAGCGGCGAACCCTTGGCGTCGATGCCAGGAATTGAAAAGTTAAGGGCAGCAATACGCACGTACCTTTATTTTTCAGTTCATAGGATGACCTATCATGATCACTGGCGAGCGCGAGCAGGATGCCGTGCGTCCGTCCGCACACCACCCGCCCGGAGCCCCAATCGAGCTCCATTCATTTCAGCTGAGCTGAACGTTCCGGCGGCGTTGGGCACTTCGACCGACTCTGGGGCGGCGCCCCTCGGGGTACGGGGGTCCAGCTGGCCCGCGAGCGTGGCGCCGAAGGCGATCACCATGCCGAGCACCTGCACTGGACCGAGGGCCTGACCGAGGGCCGCCCAGCCGATGATCGCGGCGGTGAGGGGCGAGAGCGGGCCGAGGAGGGTGACGGAGGAGGCGCTGAGCCGCTCGATGCCGCGGAACCAGAGGAAGTAGGAGACCGCGGTGTTGCCGAGGGCGAGGTAGGCGTAGCCGGCCAGGTGAGTGCCGGTCAGGGCCGGCGGGGCGCCCTCGATCAGGAAGGCGACGGGCAGGATGAACAGGCCGCCCGCGGTGAGCTGCCAGCCGGTGAGCGCGAGGGCGCCGACGCCTTCGGGGCGGCCCCAGCGCTTGGTGAAGACGACGCCCGCCGACATGGAGAGGGCGGAGAGCAGCCCGGCGATCACCCCGACGAGGTCGAGCGCGGCGCCGGCCTTGAGGACTACGAGGCTGACGCCGAACGCCGCGGCGACGGCGGTGAGCAGCGACTTCACGGTGGGCCTGTCACCCAGGAAGAGGGCGGCGAGGCCGACGACGAAGAGCGGGCCGACGGAGCCGACTACGGCGGCGACGCCGCCGGGGAGCCGGTAGGCGGCGAGGAAGAGCAGCGGGAAGAAGGCGCCGATGTTGAGGGCCCCGAGGACGGCGGACTTCCACCACCAGGCGCCCCGCGGGAGCTTGCGGGTGAGCGCCAGGAGCAGCAGGCCGGCGGGCAGGGCGCGCATCAGGCCGGTGAAGAGCGGCCGGTCGGGCGGCAGGAACTCGGTGGTGACGAAGTAGGTGGAGCCCCAGGAGACGGGGGCGAGGGCGGTGAGCGCGACGACGGCTGCCTTGCGGGACATGACGGTTCCCCCTGCTCTGGAGTGCCGGCCGAGATGGAGTTCCGGACTGGCTTGGCAGTAATTAACTTAGCACTAAGCTACTTACTTACAAGTGGCTTAGTGGCGAGTGGCTTAGTTGCCATCGAGGTGGCGTGAAGGGAACACTGGATCCATGACTACGGAGCCCGCCGCCCACGACGCCGTCGACGCCATCACCGACCAGTGGGCAGCCGTCCGCCCGGACCTGGACACCGTCCCCATGGCGGTCTTCGGACGGATCTACCGGCTGGCCAACGCCATGCGCGGCAGGGTCGACAAGGCGTACGCGCCCTACGGCATGGCGCTCGGGGAGTTCGACGTGCTCGCGACGCTACGGCGTTCCGGCGAGCCGTACACGCTCTCGCCGCGCGAGCTGACCGCCACGCTGATGATCACCACCGGCGGGATGACGGGCCGGCTCGACAAACTGGAGAAGGCCGGGCTGCTCACCCGCAGCCCCGACCCGAACGACCGGCGCGCCCTGCGGGTCACCCTCAGCGAGCGCGGCAAGGAGCTGGTGGACCAGGCCGTGGGGGCCGGTCTCGCGGAGCAGCGGGCGGCCCTGGAGGCCGCCCTCGGCGAGGAGGAGGCGGAGCAGCTGGCCGGGCTGCTCCGCAAGCTGCTCGCGACCACGGCGTGAGGGGCTCGACGCACGCGAGGGCGCCGCACGGTACGTCGTACCGTGCGGCGCCCTCGGCGAGGAGAAGGAGGAGGCGGTCAGGCCTTCTTGGACTTGTCGAGCACCATCACGAGGCCGACGATCACCAGGAACAGCACCAGCGGGGCGGCCACGAACAGGCCGAGGGTCTCGACGACCTCCAGCTTGGGGGCCGGGTCGTCGCCGTCGTCGCGGGTGAGCGCGAGCGCGGGGGACGACATGAGCAGCATCATCAGCGTCGTACCGGCCGCGAGCGAGCCGGCGCGCAGAGCGTTCTTCTTGTCCACGGTGCAAACGTAGCGAACACCTAAACGGGCCGCGCGCCCGGGGGTGCCGTACGGGCGTCAGACACCCCCTGGCGCGCCCGCGCGGACGTTCCCGACCGCCGTTCGGGCCTGCAGCTCGCGCAGCAGGGCGTGTGCCCGGGGCGAGGCGGCCAGCTGCTCCAGGGTGAGCGGCTGCCCGTCCGCGCCCGCGAGCGGCAGCCGCCAGTTGGGGTACTGGTCCCACGTCCCCGGCAGGTTCTGCGGTCTGCGGTCGCCCACCGCGTCCGGCAGCCAGACCCCCACCATGCGGGCCGGGGTGCCGAGCAGGAACCGGTGGACGGCCCTGATCTCCGACTGCTCGTCACCCGGGCCCTCCGGCAGCAGCCCGAGCCGCTGGAAGAGGCCCAGCCACTCGGCGGTCTCGGCCGCGTCCGCCGACCGCTCGCGCTCCAGGTCGCCCGGGAGCAGCCCGAGCCGGTGCCGCAGGGTGACGTGGTCGCCGGAGAGCCGCGCGGCCGTCGGCGGCAGGTCGTGGGTGGTGGCCGTGGCCACGCACTCGGCGCGCCAGCCGTCCTGCGGCAGCGGGCGGCCCGTGCCGGCCCAGTCCCGCTCGAACCAGAGCACGGACGTGCCGAACACCCCGCGCCCGGCCAGCTCCTCGCGTACGCCCGGTTCGACCGTGCCGAGGTCCTCGCCGATGACGAGGGCGCCCGCGCGGTGGGCTTCGAGGACGAGGACCGCGAGCATCGCCTCGGCGTCGTACCGCACGTATGTGCCCTGGGTGGGCTCGTGGCCCTGCGGCACCCACCAGAGCCGGAAGAGACCCATCACGTGGTCGATGCGCAACGCGCCCGCGTGCCGGAGGAGTTCCCGGAGGAGTCCGCGGTACGGGGCGTAGCCGGCGGCGGCGAGGGCGTCCGGGCGCCAGGGCGGCAGGCCCCAGTCCTGGCCGCGCGCGTTGAAGGCGTCGGGTGGGGCGCCGACCGACATGCCGGCCGCGAAGGCCTCCTGCTGGGCCCAGGCGTCGGAGCCCTCGGGGTGGACGCCGACCGCGAGGTCGTGGACGATCCCGACCGCCATCCCGGCCTCCCGGGCGGCCGCGGCGGCGTCGGCCAGCTGCCGGTCGGTCAGCCAGGCGAGCCGCAGGTGGAAGTCGACCCGGGCGGACAGGGCGGGGTCGTCCCGCACGACGGCCTCCGCCGTGCGCGGCTCGCGCAGCTCCTCGGGCCAGGCGCGCCAGTGGTGGCCGTGCCGCTCGGCGAGGGCCTGGTAGGTGGCGTGGTCCTCCAGGGCGCGGCCCCGCGCGGCGAGGAAGTCGTGGAAGTCGGCGCGGCGCCCGGGGCCGAGTTCCACGCTCTCGACGACGAGCTCCAGGGCCCGCCGCTTGACCTCCCAGACCGCGTCCCTGTCGATCGCCGCGCCCTTGGCGAGGACCCGTTCGCGCAGCTCGGCGGCCTCGGCGAGGATCCGGTCGAGCTCCTCGCGGCGCTCGGGGCCGACCAGGGCGTACTCGGGGATCTCCTCGATCCGCAGATGGACGGGGTCAGGGAAGCGGCGCGAGGAGGGGCGGTACGGGGAGGGGTCGCTCGGCGCCCCGGGCACGCCCGCGTGGAGCGGGTTGACCTGTACGAAACCGGCGCCGTGGATGCGGCCCGCCCAGGTGACGAGCTCCCGGAGGTCCCCGAGGTCGCCCATGCCCCACGAGCGCTGCGAGAGCAGGGAGTAGAGCTGGACGAGGAGCCCGTACGTGCGGTGTTCGGGGCCGGGTACGCGCGCGGGGCTCACGATGAGGGTGCTGGTGGCCGTGCGGCCGTCCGGGGCCTGCGCCTCGACCGTGTGGACACCGAGGGGCAGCCGCTCCCAGTCCTCGCCGATGACGACGGTGCCGTCCTCGGTGGTGACCCGGAGCAGGGTGCCGGGCGGCAGGCCGGCCGGGGGACGGGCGGGTTCCCCGCCGTGGCGCCGGACCAGGGTCGGGGGCAGCAGGCGCTCCCGGTCGGCCCTTTCCGCCGCGTCGAGGGCCGCGGAGACCGCTTCGGGCGTGGCCGCGTCCACGCCGAGGGCGCCGAGCACGGCGACCACGGTGGCGTCCGGCACGGGGACGGTGACGCCTTCGGAGGGGCTGTAGGCGGTGGCGACGCCGTGACGGGCGGCGAGACGGGCCAGGGTCACTTCACACTCCGGGGGACTCCGGGCCGCCCGCGCTGCCGGGGGCGGTGGGCTCGCTGGTGAGGGGGGCCGCCACGGTGAGGGGCGGTTCGCTGGTGAGGGGGGCGGCGTCGGGGAGCGGCGGCTCGCTGGTCAGCGGCTCACCGGTCAGTGGCTCGCCGGTGAGCGGTTCGCCGGTGAGCGGTTCGCCGGCCGGGGCCGACCGCTGTGCGATCCGTATCCGTCCGGGGTGGTGGGCGGTCGTGCTCAGGGGGGTCACGGGGGTCTCCCGGTTTCGTCTCGACAGGTGGGACCTGGGGCAATGACTGAGCCCTACCCACCGCACCTCGTTTTACCGGCGGAAAGTGGCGAAGTGACGTCACCTCGCCGACGGCTCGCCGGGCAAAGGCGACACATCGGCCACCCTCATTGACACCTCAGTGCGACGGGTGGTGGGCTCGTGACCCACTCGTTACCGACCGCAGGCCCTGGACCGGCCGGACCGGCCGAAGGGAGATCCCGTGCACCTCGGGCGCAGCAGGCGCACCGCGACGGCCGTCGCCGCCGCCGTCATCGGCGGCCTCCTCGGCGGCGCGGTGATGCCGGGGGCGGCGCAGGCGGCTCCGAAGGCGCCGCGCCCGCCCGTGACACCGCTCGCCCCGCCGTCGCCCGGGAACCCGGCCCCGCCGGTGGCCTCGTCGACCGCCTCGCCGTCGCCGGGCGCCCCGCCCTCGCCGACCGCCACGCCCGCCCGTCCCACCGCCACGCCCGCCCGTCCCACCGCCTCGCCCGCCCGTCCGGCCGCATCGCTTCCCGCCGTCTGGCCCCGGCCGCAGTCCCTGACAGCCGTCGGGCCCTCCGTACGCCTCGGGGACGAGGTGACGCTGCTCGCCGACGACGACGCCGATCCGTACGCCCTCGCCGCCCTGCGCGAGCTGCTGCGGTCCGCCGGGGTGCGGACCGTCCACACCGGACTCCCGGGCCGCGGGCCCGTCCTCCGGGCCTCGGGGCCCTCCGGCGAGGCCGCGGGGGCGGCGCTGACCGCCCTGCGCGTGCCCGACCGTGTCGACCTGCCGCACGGGGGCTACCGGCTCGCCACGGGCCGCCTCCAGGGGCGGGACACCGTCGTCCTGGACGGCGTGGGCGAGGACGGCCTGTTCCACGCCGTGCAGACGCTGCGTCAGCTCCTCGGCGCCGGCGGCGAGGTCCCCGGGGTCGTCGTCCGCGACTGGCCGGGAACGGCCGAGCGCGGGATCACCGAGGGCTTCTACGGCCGCCCCTGGACCGCGGAGCAGCGGCTCGCCCAGATCGACTTCCTCGGCCGCACCAAGCAGAACCGCTATCTGTACGCGCCCGGCGACGACCCCTACCGCGGGGTGCAGTGGCGCGAGCCGTACCCGGCCGCCCAGCAGGCCGAGTTCCGCGCGCTCGCCGAACGGGCCCGCGCCCGGCACGTGACGCTCGGCTGGGCCGTCGCGCCCGCCCAGTCCATGTGCCTGTCGTCGGCCGCCGACGTGACGGCGCTGAGCGCGAAGCTCGACGCGATGTGGGCGCTCGGGGTGCGCTCCTTCCAGCTCCAGTTCCAGGACGCCTCGTACGACGAGTGGCACTGCGACCGGGACGCCGACACCTTCGGGCGCGGCCCCGAGGCCGCTGCCGCCGCCCACGCGCGCGTGGCCAACACGATCGCCCACCGTCTCGCAGAACGGCACCCGGACGCCGAGCCGCTGACGGTGATGCCGACGGAGTACTACCAGGACGGCGCGACCGCCTACCGCACGAAGCTCGCCGAGGCGCTCGACGCGGACGTGCGGGTGGCGTGGACCGGCGTCGGGGTCGTCCCGCGCACGATCACCGGCGGCGAACTGGCGGGCGCGCGCGGCGCGCTGCGCCACCCGCTGGTCACCATGGACAACTACCCGGTCAACGACTACGCGCAGGACCGGCTGTTCCTCGGCCCCGCCACGGGGCGGGAGCCGGCCGTGGCCGCCGGTTCCGCCGCCTTCCTCGCCCACGCCATGGAGCAGGCCGCGGCCTCCCGCGTGCCGCTCTTCACCACCGCCGACTACGCCTGGAACCCGCGGGGCTACCGGCCGCGGGAGTCGTGGCGGGCGGCCGTCGACGACCTCGCGGGCCCGGACCCGGCCGCCCGCGAGGCCCTGCGGGCGCTCGCCGGGAACGGTGCCTCCTCGGTCCTCGACCCGGCGGGCGAATCGGCCTACCTGAAGCCGCTCCTGGCGGCCTTCTGGGCCACCCGTACGGCCGCGGGCACGGGCGCGGGCGGCGACGGGGCGGGCGGGGCGAAGGCGGCACGCGAACTGCGGGCCGCCTTCGCCGTGATGCGCCAGGCCCCCGGACGGCTCGCGGCGACCGCGGGCGGCGCCCTCGACGACGAGACGGGCCCCTGGCTCGACCAGCTCTCCCGGTACGGCCTGGCGGGCGAGACGGCGGTCGACATGCTGCTCGCCCAGTCGGCCGGTGACGGAGCGGCGGCCTGGAAGGCGCAGCTGCGCCTCGAACAGCTGCGGAAGGACCTGAAGGCGAGCCGGGTGACGGTCGGCGCGGGGGTGCTGGATCCGTTCCTCACGCGCGCGGTGGACCGGGCCGAGGCCTGGACGGGCGCCGACCGCACCCCGGCGGCCACCGCCGACCGCACCTCCGGCTCGTACACCGTGCGGCTCGACCGGGCGCGGCCCGTGGAGGCCCTGACGGTGATGACCGAGCCGGTCGAACCGGTCGAACCGGCCGAATCCGGTGGGCCGGGCGCGGACGCGGGCACGAACCACGCGCGCGTGGAGGCGTATGTCCCGGGCGAGGGCTGGCGTCCGCTCGGCCCGCTGTCGGCGTCCGGGTGGACGCAGGCCGAGCTCAAGGGGCTGCGGGCCGAGGCGCTTCGGGTGGTGTGGGACGGCGAGGGACCGGCGCCCGAGGTGCGTTCGCTGGTGCCCTGGTTCGCGGACGGGCCGCGGGCGGGCCTCGCCCTGGCCCGTACGGAGACGGACGCCGAGATCGGCGGTCCGCCCCAGCGGGTGGACGTGGAGCTGTCGGGGCAGCGCGCGGGCGAGGTGCGCGGGCCGCTGACGGCGAAGGCCCCGAAGGGCGTCACGGTGCGGCTGCCGGAGCAGGCAGTGGTGGAGCGCGGTGCGCGGACGACCGTTCCCCTGGAGGTGTCGGTGGCGCCGGACGCGCCCGCCGGCGCGTACCGGGTGCCCGTGTCCTTCGCGGGCGAGGAGCGGGTCCTGACGGTGCGGGCCTTCCCCCGTACGGCCGGCCCGGACCTCGCGCGGACGGCGACGGCCTCGTCGTCGGGCGACGAGACGCCGGACTTCCCCGCCTCCTCGGCGGCGGACGGCGATCCGGCCACCCGCTGGTCGTCCCCCGCGGAGGACGGCGCCTGGTGGCAGGTGGAGCTGCCCGAACCGGCCCGGATAGGTCAGGTGGTGCTGCACTGGCAGGACGCGTACGCCTCCCGGTACCGGGTCCAGGTGTCGGCCGACGGGCGCGTCTGGCGGACGGCGGCCACGGTGGCGGACGGCAGGGGCGGCCGGGAGTCGGTCCGGATGGACGCGGCGGACACGCGCTTCCTGCGGGTGCAGGGCGAGACGCGGGCCACCCCGTACGGCTACTCGCTCTGGTCGGTGGAGACCTACGCGGTGGCGCCGCAGGACCCGCCGGAGGAGCCGGTGACCCCGCCCGCGGACACGCCGGAGGAGCGGCCCGCCCCCTGACGGGCACGCCGCTCCCGGGCCGTGGCCGGCCCCGTACGCGAAGGGCCCGCGCGCGTGCGCCCGCGCCGGCCCCCGCGTACGCGAAAGGCCCGGCTCAACCCGTCGTCAGCGCCCGCACGGGGGCTTCTGCGACGGAGTCGATCCGGGCCATCACGTCCTCGGCACCGTACGGCTGGAGGTACGGCAGCCACCGGGGGTCCCGGTGTCCGGTCCCGATGATCCGCCAGGCCAGGCCGGTCGGCGGGGCCGGTTGGTGGCGCAGCCGCCAGCCGATCTCGCGCAGGTGGCGGTCGGCCTTGACGTGGTTGCAGCGGCGGCAGGCCGCCACCACGTTGTCCCAGGCGTGCGTGCCCCCTCGGCTGCGGGGGATGACGTGGTCGACGCTGGTGGCGACCGCCCCGCAGTACATGCAGCGCCCGCCGTCACGGGCGAAGAGTGCCCTGCGGGTCAAGGGAACGGGCCCCCGGTAGGGGACCCGCACGAAGCGTTTCAGCCGCACCACGCTGGGCGCGGGGACGACTTGGGTCTCGCTGTGCAGGAAGGCGCCGGATTCCTCGAGGCAGAGAGCCTTGTTCTCCAGTACGAGGACGAGTGCGCGGCGGAGCGGTACGACGCCGAGCGGCTCGTACGACGCGTTGAGGACCAGGACATGCGGCACGGATGCCTCCTATGACGCCGGCGGCGCGTGGCTCGCGCCGGGACGAACTGCTCTCAGTCTCTCCTCATGCCTGGTCGGAACGCCACCACGTAACGGGATCGGGGTGACGGGCCCCGCGTGTTCTCGACCACATCGGCATGTCTGTCTTCTCTGTGACGACTTCTCCGTCTGCCTTCTGTCTTCCCGGGTGAGGTCCGTCTCTCCCTCGAACAGGGCAACGGGACCACCCCCGGCGCCCCGTTACTGTGGATGGCCTGCGTACGCGATGCCTGGAGGTCTTCCGTGTCCTGGTCCGCCCTGGCGGCTGCCACCGAGCCCGAGCCCCTTCCGACGACCCTGGACGAGGCGGCCGAGAAGGCGACGAGTGCGGCGAGCTGGGTGGAGGAGAACTGGTCCACCTGGCTGAACACCGGCTTGCGCATCCTGCTGATCCTGGTCGTCGCGCTGCTGCTCCGGATGGCCGTCCGCCGCGCCCTGACGAAGCTGATCGAGCGGATGAACCGATCGGCGCAGGCGGTGGAGGGGACGGCCCTCGGCGGTCTCCTCGTCAACACCGAGCGGCGCCGGCAGCGCTCGGAGGCGATCGGTTCGGTGCTGCGTTCGGTGGCGTCGTTCCTGATCCTGGGTACGGCCGGGCTGATGATCCTCGGCGCGTTCAAGATCGACCTGGCGCCGCTGCTCGCCTCGGCCGGTGTGGCCGGTGTGGCGATCGGTTTCGGCGCCCGGAACCTGGTGACGGACTTCCTGTCGGGTGTCTTCATGATCCTGGAGGACCAGTACGGGGTCGGTGACTCGGTCGACGCGGGCGTGGCCTCCGGCGAGGTCGTCGAGGTGGGCCTGCGTGTGACGAAGCTGCGCGGCGTGGACGGCGAGATCTGGTACGTGCGCAACGGCGAGATCAAGCGGATAGGCAATCTCAGCCAGGGCTGGGCGACGGCGGGCGTGGACGTCACGGTCCGGCCGACGGAGGACCTGGAGCAGCTGCGGTCCGTGATCTCCGAGGCGGCGGACTCCATGGCCAAGGAGGAGCCGTGGAACGAGCGCCTCTGGGGCCCGGTGGAGATCCTCGGTCTGAACGAGGTGCTGCTCGACTCGATGACCTTCCGGGTCTCGGCGAAGACGATGCCGGGCCAGGCGCTCGGTGTGGAGCGCGAGCTGCGCTGGCGCATCAAGCGCGGCCTGGACGAGGCCGGCATCCGCATCGTGGGCGGGCTCCCGGCGCCGGCCGAGGAGCAGGCCGCCGATCCGACCGCGGGCATGGCGGCGCCTTCGGCGTTCGCCTCGGCGACCTCGCCGCAGTCGGCGGCGGCGACCCCGCTGCCGAAGCCGGACCTCAACAAGTAGCGCCACAGCAGGACGCCCCCGCAGGTAACGCTTCGGTTGCCGTCGGGGGCGTCTCGCGTTCCCGGGTCTTGACGCCCCGGTGACGGCCGCCTTATTTTCCTCCCACCGAATAGGAAACTTTCCTAACAGTGTGGGCAGTGTTGCTGGGTGTTGCTGGGTGCTGCTCAGTGGGGCTCAGTGGTACTCGAAGGCAGGTGCGACCGTCATGGCCGGTACGACTCCGGGAACACCCGGCACACCGCGCGTCCTGCGCGCCATGAACGACAGGGCCGCCCTGGACCTGCTCCTGGAGCACGGCCCGCTCTCCCGCACCAGGATCGGCAAGCTCACCGGCCTGTCCAAGCCGACCGCGTCCCAGCTGCTCGCCCGCCTCGAAGCGGCCGGGCTCGTCGTCGCCACCGGCACCACCGAAGGCCGGCCGGGACCCAACGCCCAGCTCTACGCGGTGAACGCGCGGGCCGCGTACGCCGCGGGACTCGACGTCAACCAGTTCCGCATCCACGCCGCCGTCGCCGACATCACGGGCGAGATCGTCGGCGAGTACGAGCTCCGCACCCCCGGCCGCGGCGCCTCCGGCGTCGTCCGCCAGGTCACCGAGGCCCTCGACGGGGCCGTCAAGGCGGCCGGCATCACCCGCGCGGACGTCCGGCGCCTGGTCATCGGCACCCCCGGTGCCTTCGACCCGGCCACCGGGCGTCTGCGGTACGCCTCCCACCTGCCCGGCTGGCACTCCCCCACGCTCCTGGACGAGCTGGCCGCCGTGCTGCCCATGCCGTTCGAGTACGAGAACGACGTCAACCTCGTCGCCGTCGCCGAGCAGCGCGTCGGCGCCGCCCGCGGCCACGCCGACTTCGTCCTGCTGTGGAACGAGGAGGGCCTCGGCGCCGCCCTCGTCCTCGGCGGGCGGCTCCACCGCGGCTTCACCGGCGGCGCCGGCGAGGTCGGCTTCCTGCCGGTGCCCGGCACTCCGCTCGTCCGCCAGGTCACCAAGGCCAACTCCGGCGGCTACCAGGAGCTCGCGGGCGTCCAGTCCGTGCCCCGGATCGCCCGCGCCGCCGGGATCGAGACGCCCGAGCAGCCGTACGTACCGGTGGCGTCGCGGCTGCTCGCGCACGCCGCGGAGGCGCACGGCGACGACCCGCGGTACGCGGAGCTGCTCGACCGGTACGCCGAGCGCGTCGCCACCGGCCTCGCCTCGATCGTCGCGGTCCTCGACCCCGAACTCATCGTGCTGTCCGGTGACGTCCTCGTCGCCGGCGGCGAAGCCCTGCGCGCCCGCGTGCAGTCCGAACTCGCCGACCTCGCCGCCTCCCGGCCACGGCTCGTCCTCGCCGCCGTCCCGGTACGGCCCGTCCTGCGCGGCGCCCTCGAAAGCGCCCTCGCCGTCACGCGCGACGAGGTCTTCGACACCTCGCGCTGACCGTCCCCGCTCCTCCGTCCGCCCGAAACGCTCGCCCGAAACCTTCGCCCGAAACGTACGCCCGACCCGTACGTCCGCCCCGTACGCCCGAAACCCGCCCAGGGAGACACCGTCATGCCCGTACGCCCGCGCAGAGCAGCCGCCGCGCTCGCCGCCACCGCCTCGATAGCCCTCTTCGCCTCCGCCTGTACCGGCTCCGCGGACAACGCGTCCTCCGACGACCCCAAGGCCGAGACGACCATCACCTTCTGGCACGGCTGGTCGGCGCCCGCCGAGGTCAAGGCGATCCAGGACAACGTCGCCCGCTTCGAGAAGGCGCACCCGAACATCAAGGTGAAGGTCGTCGGCAACATCAACGACGACAAGCTGGGCCAGGCCCTGCGCGCGGGCGGCTCGAACGGACCGGACGTCGTCTCCTCCTTCACCACCTCCAACGTCGGCAAGTTCTGCGCCTCGGGCGCCCTCGCGGACCTCAAGCCGTTCATCGAGAAGTCCAAGCTGGACCTCGACAAGACCTTCCCGAAGGTCCTCCAGGAGTACACGCAGTTCGAGGGCAAGCGCTGCACGCTGCCGCTGCTCTCCGACGCGTACGGCCTCTACTACAACAAGGACGCCTTCGAGAAGGCCGGTATCAAGGCGCCGCCGAAGACCTGGTCCGAGTTCACCGAGGTCGCCAAGAAGCTCACCAAGTCCAAGGGCGACTCGTACGAGCAGCTCGGCTTCATGCCGAACTACCTCGGCTACGAGACCGTCGTCGAGCACTACATGTCGCAGTGGGACCACACGTACTTCGACGCGGACGGCAAGTCGAACGTCGCCAAGGACCCGGCCTTCGCCGAGATGATGACCTACCAGAAGTCCCTGGTGGACGCCCTGGGTGGCTTCAAGAAGCTCGACAAGTACCGCACGACCTTCGGTGACGAGTGGGGCGCCAAGCACCCCTTCCACACCGGCCAGGTCGCCATGCAGCTGGACGGCGAGTGGCGGCTGAACTTCCTCAAGGAGGCCAAGGTCGGCTTCGAGGTCGGCGTCGCGCCGATGCCCGTCGCCGACGACGAGGTCGCCGAGTACGGCAAGGGCTACCTCTCCGGCACCATCATGGGCATCGCGCCGCAGAGCAAGAAGCAGAACGCGGCCTGGGAACTGATCAAGTACATGACCACGGACACCGACGCCGTGGTGAGCTTCGCCAACGACATCGGCAACGTCCCCTCCACCCTGGAGGCGCTGAAGTCGCCGAACCTGAAGTTCGACGACAGCTTCAAGACCTTCCTGGACATCGCCCAGCACCCCGAGTCGACCACCATGGCCGGCGCGGTGAACGGCGCCACCTACCAGGAGACCCTCTCCGACCTCGCCCACAAGTACGAGAAGGGCCAGGTCACGGACCTGAAGAAGGGCCTCGCCGACACGGCGGCCCAGATCGACCGCGACATCGCCGCGGCGAAGTGACGGCCGGGACAACACACCCATGAGCACGGACACCCTGCCCGCGAAGGAGGCGACGGCCCCGGCCGCCGCCTCCCCGGAGGGACGGAACACCCTGCGGTCGAAGCGCCGGCGCAACGCGCTGCGCACCGCGCTGTTCATGTCGCCCTGGCTGATCGGATTCGGCTTCTTCTTCGCCTATCCGCTGATCTCCACGCTGTACTTCTCGTTCATGCGGTACGACGGCCTCAACGCGCCGGCCTGGCGGGGCGTGGAGAACTGGACGTACGTCTTCTCCGACCTGCCGAAGTTCTGGCCGGCGATGCAGAACACCCTCTGGCTGGCCGTCGTGATGGTCTCCTGCCGGGTGCTCTTCGGCCTCGGCGTCGGGCTCCTCATCACCAAGATCAAGACGGGTGCCGGAGTCTTCCGCACCCTCTTCTACCTGCCGTACCTGGCACCGCCGGTGGCCGCCACACTGGCCTTCGTCTTCCTGCTCAACCCCGGGACCGGACCGGTCAACTCGCTCCTGGAGGCGGTCGGCATCCCCGCCCCCTCCTGGTTCAACGACGCCGACTGGGCCAAGCCCGCCCTCACCGTCCTCGCCGTGTGGGGCGTCGGCGACCTCATGGTCATCTTCATGGCCGCGCTGCTCGACGTACCGAAGGAGCAGTACGAGGCGGCCGAGCTGGACGGCGCGTCGGCGTGGCAGCGGTTCCGCTACATCACCCTGCCGAACATCTCGCCGATCGTGCTCTTCGCGGTCGTCACCGGGATCATCGGCGCGATGCAGTACTACACCCAGCCGATCGTGGCCGCCAAGGTCGCCTCGGGGAAGATGGGCGGCTCCGGAGCGGTCTTCCATCCCGGCTACCCGGACGACTCCACGCTCACCCTGCCGCAGCTCGTCTACAGCCTCGGCTTCAGCCAGTTCAACTACGGCGCGGCCTGTGTGGTGGCGCTGGTGCTCTTCGCCTTCTCCATGGCCTTCACCGCGCTCCTCATGCGCCGGCGCGGCGGCCTGATCGGCTCGGGTGACTGAACCATGACGACCACATCCGTACGCGACCTTCCCGCCGGGACCGCGCCGAGCCCGGCCGGGAAGACCGCCCGCCGCAAGGCGCTGCTGCACTGGATCGCCGTCCACTCGCTCGGCATCGCCGCCGCGCTCTTCTTCGTGCTGCCGTTCGTCTTCGTCTTCCTCACCTCCCTGATGAGCGACCAGCAGGCACTCACCCCGGACCTGACCCCGAACTCCTGGCACTGGGACAACTACGTCCGGGTCTTCGAGACGGAGGGCTTCCTCACCTGGTGGCGGAACTCGCTGCTGTACGCGGGCCTCGGCACCGTCCTCGTCGTGGTGTCCTCGGTCCCCGTGGCGTACGCGCTCGCCAAGTTCCGCTTCCGCGGCCGGCACCTGTCCCTGCTGCTCGTGATCTCGATGATGATGCTGCCGCCTCAGGTCGTCATCATCCCGATGTACCTGTTCTGGGCGAAGCAGATGGACCTCTCCGGCACGCTGTGGCCGCTGATCATCCCGATGGCCTTCGGCGACGCCTTCGCGATCTTCCTGCTGCGCCAGTTCCTGATGACCATCCCGAACGAGTACATCGAGTCCGCTCGGATCGACGGCTGCGGCGACTTCCGCACCCTGATCCGGATCGTCCTCCCCATGGCGAAGCCCGGCATCGCCGCCGTGGCCCTGTTCCAGTTCTTCTACTGCTGGAACGACTACTTCGGGCCGCAGATCTACGCCTCCGAGAACCCGGCTGCCTGGACGCTCAGTTACGGCCTGGAGTCCTTCAAGGGCGCGCACCACACCGACTGGAACCTGACCATGGCCGCGACCGTACTGGTCATGGCCCCCGTGATCCTCGTGTTCTTCTTCGCCCAGAAGGCGTTCGTCGAGGGAGTCACACTGACCGGAGTGAAGGGCTGAATCGACCATGAAGCTCACTGTCGTGGGGGGCGGTTCCACCTACACCCCCGAACTCATCGACGGATTCGCGCGCCTGCGCGACACCCTGCCCATCACCGAACTCGTCCTCGTCGACCCGGCCGCCGAGCGGCTCGAACTCGTCGGCGGCCTCGCCCGGCGCATCTTCGCCAAGCAGGGCCACGCGGGGAAGATCGTCACCACCACCGACCTCGACGCCGGGGTCGAGGGCGCCGACGCCGTCCTGCTCCAGCTGCGGATCGGCGGACAGGCCGCCCGTCTGCAGGACGAGACCTGGCCGCTGGAGTGCGGCTGCGTCGGCCAGGAGACCACCGGCGCCGGCGGCCTCGCCAAGGCGCTGCGGACGGTCCCGGTCGTCCTGGACATCGCCGAGCGGGTCCGGCGCACCAACCCGGACGCCTGGATCATCGACTTCACCAACCCCGTCGGCATCGTCACGCGCGCGTTGCTCCAGGCCGGGCACAAGGCCGTCGGCCTGTGCAACGTCGCCATCGGCTTCCAGCGGAAGTTCGCCAAGCTCCTCGGTGTGGCGCCGTCGGAGATCCACCTCGACCACGTGGGGCTCAACCACCTGACCTGGGAGCGCGCCGTACGGATCGGCGGCCCCGAGGGCGAGAACGTCCTGCCCCGGCTGCTCGCCGAGCACGGCGACGCCGTCGCCGACGACCTCCGCCTGCCGCGCCCGGTCCTCGACCGGCTCGGCGTCGTCCCCTCGTACTACCTGCGGTACTTCTACGCGCACGACGAGGTGGTGCGGGAACTCGGCACGAAGCCCTCACGGGCCGCCGAGGTCGCCGCGATGGAGAAGGAGCTCCTGGAGATGTACGGGGACCCGGCGCTCGACGAGAAGCCGGCCCTGCTCGCCAAGCGCGGCGGCGCCTTCTACTCGGAGGCGGCCGTGGACCTGGCGGCGGCGCTCCTCGGCGGGGGCGGTTCGCCGTACCAGGTGGTCAACACGTACAACAACGGCACGCTGCCGTTCCTGCCGGACGACGCCGTCATCGAGACGCAGGCCGCGGTGGGCGCGCACGGCGCCACGCCGCTGCCGGCCGCGCCGGTGGACCCGCTGTACGCCGGTCTGATCGCGAACGTCACCGCCTACGAGGATCTGGCTCTGGAGGCGGCGCTGCGCGGTGGGCGGGACCGGGTGTTCAAGGCGCTGCTCGCACACCCGCTGGTGGGGCAGTACGCGTACGCCGACGGGCTCACCGACCGGCTGATCGCGCACAACCGGGAGCACCTCGCGTGGGCATGACCGGAACCGTCCTCGCCGTCGACGCCGGCAACAGCAAGACCGATGTCGCGGTCCTCGGCGCGGACGGCACCGTCCTCGGCGCGGCCCGCGGCGGCGGGTTCCAGCCGCCTGTGGTGGGGGTGACGGCGGCGGTCGACGCGCTCGCGGAGATCGTCGGCCGGGCGTGCGAAGAGGCCGGTGTCCCCGCCGCGTTCGACCATGTCACCGCCTGTCTCGCCAACGCCGACCTGCCCGTCGAGGAGACCGCGCTCCGGGCCGAGGTCCTCGGCAGGGGCTGGAGCCGGTCGGTACGGGTGCACAACGACACCTTCGCGATCCTGCGGGCGGGGATCGACGAGCCGCGCGGTGTGGCGGTGGTGTGCGGGGCGGGGATCAACTGCGTCGGGATGACCCCGGACGGACGGACCGCGCGCTTCCCCGCGATCGGGAAGATCTCCGGCGACTGGGGCGGCGGCAGCGGTCTGGCCGAGGAGGCGCTCTGGTTCGCGGCGCGCGCCGAGGACGGGCGCGGTGAGCCGACCGCGCTCGCGCACGCGCTGCCGGCGCACTTCGGGCTGGAGACGATGTACGCGCTGATCGAGGCGCTGCACCTGGGCCGGGTCCCCTTCGAGCGGCGGCACGAGCTGACGCCCGTGCTGTTCCGGGTGAGCGCGGCCGGCGACCCGGTCGCCCTGGCCCTGGTGCACCGGCTCGCCGAGGAGGTCGTCGCCCTCTCGGCGGTCGCGCTCGGGCGGCTCGGTCTCCTCGACGAGGAGGCCCCGGTGATGCTGGGCGGCAGCGTGCTCGCCGCCCGGCACCCGCAGCTGGAGGCGCGGATCCGCGAACTCCTCGGCGAACGGGCGCCGAAGGCCGTCATCGGCTTCGTGACGGCGCCGCCGGTCCTCGGGGCGGGGCTGCTCGCCCTGGACGAGGTGGCGGCGGGTCCCGAGGCGGCGGCCCGGCTGCGGGGGCACTACGGAGGCTGAACGAGGCGGATCGTGGGGGCGCTTCTCCGCTGTGGAGGGGCACCCCCCTCGCACGTTCACCTGTTCGAGCGACGTCCGGCCAGGAACCGATCACCGCCCGGGGACGTATTCAGAGTGAGGGGGTTCGCCTGGGGATGTGCCGGAGGCATACGGCACGATAAGAACAAGATCGAGTCAATACCGGTGTGCGGGCGGCCCCCTGAGGCCATACTGCTGGCCGGGTGGTCGTCCAACGGTCCGGTGATCACCGGAGCACCGGCAGGACCGGCCGACGTCAGCGACCGAGGGGGAGGTCCAGTGACACACCCGCCGAACGCGCCCGCCGCCTCGGCGGCGCGGAGCACGGCTCCCGCGCCCGCACGCCCGGCCGGGGTGCCCGCTCAGCCGTCGCCCCCGCCCGCCGCCGCCCCGCCCGCGGGACGCGGAGCCTGGGCCGTGGGCCGGGAGAAGCTGCGCGTCGCCACGACGACGGAGCCCGGCCGGCTCCAGATCCTCGGGGCCGTACTCGCGCTGCTCGTCGTCGCGTTCGGAGCCGTCACCGCCCTCCAGGTCGACGACCGGGCCACCGCAGCCGACGACGTCGTCAGCCGCAGCCAGCCGCTGTCCGCCGACGCCGCCGCGATCTACCGCTCCCTCGCCGACGCCGACACCACCGCCGCCAGCGGCTTCCTCGCGGGCACCCTGGAGCCCGCGGACTCACGCGCGCGGTACGACCTGGACATCGCCACCGCCGCCAAGCTCCTCGTGAAGGCCGCGGCGAGCACCGAGGGTTCGAGCGAGTCGGCCCGCGAGATCGCCACCCTCAACGAGGGACTCCCCCGCTACACGGGTCTCGTCGAGCGCGCGCGGGCCGCCAACCGGCAGGGCCTCCCGCTGGGCGGGGCCTATCTGCGGTACGCCAACCAGCAGATGACCAGCACCCTGCTGCCCGCCGCCGAGCGGCTGTACGCGGCGGAGACGGTACGGCTCCAGGAGGACGAGGAGTCGGCCCGTACGTGGCCGTTCCTCTCCCTCGGCCTCGGCCTCCTCACCCTCGCCGTCCTCGTCTGGGCCCAGCGCCGCAACTACGCCAGGACGCACCGGGTCTTCAACCACGGCCTGCTCGCCGCCACCGCCGCGACCGTGGTCGTCACGATCTGGCTCCTCGCCGCGCACACGGTCGCCCGGGCCGGGCTCGACAGCGCGCGGACCCACGGGCAGGAGTCCCTCCAGGTCCTCAACACCGCCCGGATCAGCTCGCTCACGGCTCGCGCCAACGAGAACCTGACCCTGGTCGCCCGGGGCGCCGTCCTCACCGAGGACGGCAGGAACGACAAGTACGAGGCCGAGTACGCGGCGAGCATGGGCGCCCTGACGACCGCGCTCGCCACGGCGCGCGGACGGGCCGACGACGACCAGGGCCGCACCCCTGTCGACGAGGCCGCCTCCCGCACCGGCGAGTGGCAGAAGCGCCACAAGGACGCCCGTGCGAAGGACGAGGCCGGCGACTTCGAAGGCGCCCTCGGCCGGATCGTCGGCCCGAAGGAGACGACCGGCCAGTCCTTCGACCAGGTCGACGCGGCCCTGGACAAGGCCCTCGACCACGAGCAGGACGAGTTCACCCTCTCCGCCGGGAACGCCAGGGACGCGCTGACGGCGCTGCCCCTCGGCGCGGCGGCCCTCGGGATCCTCGGCGCGGCGGGCGCCGTGCTCGGCATCAACCGCAGACTGTCGGAGTACCGGTGAGAGGGGGCGGGATGCCGAACGGCACGTACCCGCTGGTGCGGCGGGCAGCCATGCGGTTCCGGGGCTGGGGCGGGGTGGCCGCCATGGCCGTGGCCTGCGGGCTCACCGCCTCGCTCACCCTTCTTCCGCTGGCCCACGACGCCGGCGGCGCGGCGGCAGCGCCCGGGACGCACGGGGCCGGACCCGGCGTCGGCACCGGGGTCCAGGTCAAGGCGGACACCTGCGAGAACCCGGAGGCGTCCCTGCGGCCCTCGACGGCCGACGGCCCGGCGATCCAGGCCGTCAAGGACCGCGGGAAGCTGATCGTCGGCGTCGACCAGTCCAGCTTCCGCTGGGGCTACCGGAACCCGGAGAAGGGCGTCCTGGAGGGCTTCGACATCGACCTGGCGCGGGCGATAGCCAAGGACATCCTGGGCGACGAGAACGCCGTCATCTTCCGGGCGATCCCGACCAACCAGCGGATCGCCCTCCTGGACAGCGGCAAGATCGACCTCGTCGTGCGCACGATGACGATCAACTGCAGGCGGATCCAGCAGGTCGCCTTCTCCACCGCCTACTTCCAGGCCGGGCAGCAGGTCCTGGCGCCCAAGCGCGCCAAGGACATCACCGGCTACGACTCCTCGCTGCGCGGCAAGCGGGTCTGCACCGCCGAGGGCTCCACCGCCTACGAGGCCCTGGAGAAGAACTCCTTCGGCGCGGTCTTCAAGGACGACGGCGACGGCACCAAGGACGACAAGGACCTGCTGACCGTCCCCAACCAGCTGGACTGTCTGGCCAGGCTCCAGCTGGGCGAGGTCGACGCCGTCGTCACCGACAACGCCCTCGCGGCCGGCCAGGCCGCCCAGGACCCGGCGGTCGAGCTGAAGGGCCGGCCGTTCACCACCGAGTTCTACGGGGTGGCCGCGAAACTCGGCAACGACGACCTGGTCCGCCGGGTCAACCACGTCCTCGTGAACTACCGCAACGGGCCGTGGCAGGAGGCGTACAAGCACTGGCTCAAGGCGGACCTGCCCGGCATAACCGGGCCGCCCGCCCCCCTGTACAAGTGACCCGGCCGGGGAACACGGCATGCAGCAGCCCCTGTACGCGCGGCGGAAGAGGTGATCGATGGGCGTCACGGGACCCCCTGGGCCGGTGATGGACCGGGACGAGGTGGACCGTGCGCTGGCGCGGCTCGGCGCCGAGCACAAGGCGATCGAGGACTCGCTCCTCGCGCTCCAGGACCACGCGGGCCGCAGGCTGCTCGAAGGGGCCGAGCTGACCGGCACGACCCGGGACCGCTGGGCCGCGGCCGAGCGGACCATCACCCTGCTCTGGACCTGCTTCGACGTGTACACGGGCGCCCTGCGGGACGCCCGCGAGCTGCGCGCCCGGCGCCGCTGGCCCGGCCGTGACGAGCTCGTGGAGCTGACCGAGCGGCTGCGCGGCGAGAGCGTCGTCGTCGCGGGCGGCGCAGGTGAGCAGGGGCTGCTCTCCGAGCGGTTCAGCCTGGAGGGCCTCGTCAGGCGGATGAACGAGCTGTACGCGTCCTCGCTCGACCTGGTGGTCACCGCGGACGCCGTCTGGTCGGCGCTGCCCGCCCGGATAGACCTGCTGGCGGCCGAGCTGGGCCGCACGCGCTCGCTCGCCCACTCGGTGGGCGTGCGGCCGGGGGAGCACCCGGCAGGGGACGAGCTCGAGGAGATCACGGCCGAGCTGACCCTGCTGCGTACCCAGGTGGTGACCGATCCGCTGGCCTTCTGGCGTCCCGCGGCGGGCAGTTCGGCGCCCGGCGGGGGCAGGCCCGACACCGTGCGGTACGACCGGGCCGCCCTGGCCCTCGAGGACATCCGGCGCGAGATCGAGGCGGTGCTCGCGGTCCGGCAGGACTCCGAGGACCGGCTCCTGCGGCTGCGGGACGTGCTCTCGCGGGCGGACCGTACGCTCGCCGAGGCGCGGGCCGCGCGCGGCGAGGTCCTCGCGAAGATCGCCGCCTCGGAGGTGCCGGCCGTCAGCGGGCCTTCGCTCGTGCTCCAGGAACGGCTGGCCGCCGCCGCGGAGTACCGCAGGCACGCCCAGTGGCACCGGCTTTCGCCGCTCCTGGAGTCCCTGGAGCGGGAGGCTGAGGACGAACTGCTGCGTGCGCGGGAGTCGCTGACCGCGGTCACGGCGCCGCTCGCGGTCCGGGCCGAGCTGCGCGGCCGGCTCGACGCGTACAAGGCGAAGGTGGCGCGCCTCGGCGCGGCGGAGGACCCGCTGCTCGTGGAGCGGTACGACGCGGCCCGCAGGATGCTGTGGAGCGCGCCCTGCGATCTGCGGGTGGCGGAACAGGCCGTGCTGCGCTACCAGCAGGCGGCGGCGGACGTACTGTCCGGCCCGAGAGACGCGGGAGGACGACAGTGGTGAGCGGGGAGACGGGCGTGGGGAGCTGTCAGCGTCCTTCGTGCGAGGGCGCGTACGAGGACATGGGGGGCGGTGAGCTGTACTGCGACACCTGCGGGCTCGCCCCGGTGGTGGCGCCCGGAGGGCTCATCGGCTCGACGCCGACGGGGGTGGCCGTGCCCGGCAGGGGCACCGGTACGGGTGCGGGTGTCGGGGGGCCGGACTCCGGCTCCTCGCGCAGCAGTTCGCGGGCGTCCTCGCGGGCCTCCTCGCGCTCGTCTCGTTCGTCCACGTCCCGCCGCTCGGTCTCCGGACGGCTCTCCCGCTCGCTCTCCGGGGCCTCCACGTCCCGCTCGGTGTCGGTGCGCAGCTCGGGCTCGTCGACCGGCCAGTCCGCCAGGAACCGGCTCGGCGCGGGCCTGGTGTCGATCCCGGAGGTCCCGCGTCCCGACCCGCGGGGCGCGGTGATGGACAACCCCGAGGTTCCCGAGCGGAAGCGATTCTGCTCCCGTTCCGACTGCGGCGCGCCCGTGGGGCGTTCGCGGGGTGACCGGCAGGGCCGTACGGAGGGCTTCTGCACCAAGTGCGGGCACCCGTACTCCTTCGTGCCGAAGCTGCGCGGCGGGGACATCGTCCACGGCCAGTACGAGGTCGCGGGCTGCCTCGCGCACGGCGGCCTCGGCTGGATCTACCTCGCCGTCGACCGGGCCGTCTCCGACCGGTGGGTCGTCCTCAAGGGCCTGCTCGACACCGGCGACCAGGACGCCATGGCCGCCGCGATCTCCGAGCGCCGCTTCCTCGCCGAGATCGAGCACTCCAACATCGTCCGCATCTACAACTTCGTCGAGCACCTCGACCAGCGCACCGGCTCCCTGGACGGCTACATCGTCATGGAGTACGTGGGCGGCAAGTCGCTCAAGGAGATCGCCAACGACCGGCGGACCCCGGACGGGCGGCGCGATCCGCTGCCGGTCGAGCAGGCCTGCGCGTACGGGATCGAGGCCCTCGAGGCGCTCGGGCACCTGCACAGCCGGAACCTGCTGTACTGCGACTTCAAGGTCGACAACGCCATCCAGTCCGAGGACCAGCTCAAGCTCATCGACATGGGCGCGGTCCGGCGGATGGACGACGAGGAGTCCGCGATCTACGGCACGGTCGGCTACCAGGCGCCGGAGGTGGCCGAGGTGGGCCCCTCGGTGGCGAGCGACCTGTACACGGTGGCGCGCACCCTCGCCGTGATGACCTTCGACTTCCAGGGCTACACGAACGTCTTCGTGGACTCGCTGCCCGACCCAGACAACATCGCGGTCTTCCGGACGTACGAGTCCTTCTACCGTTTCCTGGTCCGCGCCACCGACCCCGATCCCGCGCGCCGGTTCGCCTCCGCGCAGGAGATGGCGGAGCAGCTGACGGGTGTGCTGCGGGAGGTCGTGGCGCTCCAGTCGGGGCGGCCTCGCCCGGCGCTCTCGACGCTGTTCGGCACGGAGGTCCGGGTCACGGACACGGCGCTCTTCGCCGAGCTGACGGAGGACGTGTCGCTGCTCGGGGCGCGGAAGCGTGGGAGAAAGGCGCCCGCGGTCGGTCCTGGGGGCGTTCCGGGTGCCGGTCCCGGGGCTGTTCCGGGTGCCGGTCCCGGGGCTGTTCCGGGTGCCGGTCCCGGGGCTGTTGCTGGAGGTGTTGCCGGGGGCGGCCCCGGTACCGCGCCGTCCCGCGGTCCGGGGCTCGGGGAGCTGCTCGCGCCGCTCGACACGCCCGCCACCGCGCTCGCGCTGCCCGTACCGCGTGTCGACCCGGGCGATCCCAACGCCGGCTTCCTCGCCGGTCTCGCCGCCGCCGCTCCCGGCGAGCTGCTCGCCGCGCTCCACGCCGCGCCCGTGGCCTCCGCCGAGCTGTGGCTGCGCACCCTGCGGGCCCAGCTGGAGCTGGGCGACCTGCCCTCCGCCGTGCGGACGCTCGCCGGGATCGAGCAGCGTGACCCGGACGACTGGCGGGTCGTCTGGTACCGGGGCGTCACCTCTCTGGTGACCGGCGACCACGAGCACGCGGCGCTCGCCTTCGACGCGGTCTACGACGCCTTCCCCGGCGAGCCGGCCCCGAAGCTGGCCCTCGGGATCTGCGCCGAGGTGCTCGGTCAGCTGGACAACGCCGCCGAGTACTACCGCCTGGTGTGGGCCACCGACCCGAGCTTCGTCAGCGCGGCCTTCGGGCTCGCCAGGGTGCGGCTCGCGGCGGGCGACCGCACCGGTGCCGTCGCGACCCTGGAGTCCGTACCGGAGGCCTCGATCCACTACACGGCGGCCCGCGTGGCGACCGTGCGGGCGCGGCTGCGGCGGCGCCCGGCGTGGGAGCCGCTCGGTGCCGATCTGACGGCGGCCGCGGCGCAGGTCTCCGCGCTCCAGGGCTTCGGTCTGGACGCGGTGCGCCGGGAGCAGTTGTCGGTGGAGGTGCTCGGAACGGCCCTCGACTGGGTACTCTCCGGGAGTCCCGGTGCGGAACCGGGCGGCGGCGCGCTGCTGCTCGGAAGTGAACTGGACGAGCGCGGACTGCGCTTCGGCCTCGAACGCTCGTACCGGGTGCTGGCCCGGCTCGCCCAGCGGGGCGAGGAGAGGATCGAACTGGTGGAGCGGGCCAACCGCTTCCGCCCCCGGACGTGGGTGTGAGGATGTCCCAGAAGCCGAAGCCGTCGCACGGACTCGTGGTCTGCCCGGACTGCGCGGAGCCTCTGGAGTCGGGTGACCGGTTCTGCGGGGCGTGTGGTCACGACCTCACGGCCTTGCCGGCCGCCGAGGCCGGTCCCGACCGGCCGACCGTGGCGATCGGCACCCCCGTGGCCTGGCCGGACGCCCCGCCCCGGGAGCCCGGTTCGCTGTCCACCATGACGCAGCACCCGGGTGACCTGCCGGGCACCGACTCCGGCGGCCGTGACCTGCCCACGATGCCGGTCCGCACGGACGAGCCGCTGCCGCCGGGAGGGAACACCACGGCGGGCAGCGGGGACTTCGAACTGCCCCCGCCGGACCCGCGTACGGCGGTACGGGCGGCCCCTGCACCGGCCTCGGCACCAGCCCCCGCACCGGCCTCGCCTCCCGCTGTCCCCGCTGCTTCGGCCACCACCACCACCACCACCGCCGCCGTTTGCGTGGCCTGCCGGGCCGGGCGGGTGGACACCGACGGCTACTGCGAGAACTGCGGGCACGCGCAGCCCCGTGAACGGGACCACATGGAGCGGGAGTTCGGCGGCGTCGCCGCCGTCAGCGACCGGGGGCTGCGCCACCACCGCAACGAGGACGCGTTCGCCGTGTACGCGACCACGCTCCCCGACGGCTCCCCCGCCACCGTCGCGATCGTCTGTGACGGCGTGTCCTCGGCGACCCGTCCCGACGAGGCCTCCGCCGCCGCCGCCGAGGCGGCCGGTGCCTCGCTGCTCGCGGCGCTGCCCCGGGGCACCCACCCGCAGCAGGCGATGCACGAGGCGATCGTGGCCGCCGCCGAGGCCGTCAACTCCCTCGCGGAGGAGCCGGGCCAGGACGGCGCGGAGCACGATCCGCACCGCCACCGCAACGCCCCGGCCTGCACCATCGTGGGCTCCGTCGTCGCCGACGGACTGCTCGTCGTGGGCTGGGTCGGCGACAGCCGCGCCTACTGGGTGCCGGACGACCGCACCACCGCGCCGGTCCGGCTCACCGAGGACGACTCGTGGGCGGCGCAGATGGTCGCGGCGGGCCTGATGAACGAGGCGGAGGCGTACGCCGACGAGCGCGCCCACGCGATCACCGGCTGGCTGGGCGCCGACTCGTACGAACTGGAGCCGCACACGGCGGCGTTCAAGCCGGACCGGTCCGGCGTGGTGGTGGTGTGCACGGACGGCCTGTGGAACTACGCGGAGGGCGCTGACGACATGGCCAGGGTCGTCCCGGCCGATGCGGCGGAGCGCCCGCTCCACGGGGCGCAGGTGCTCGTCGGCCACGCCCTGGACGGCGGGGGCCACGACAACATCACGGTCGCCCTCGTGCCGTTCACCGTCGCTTCCCAAGGGGCAGGATCCGCCTGAGCGGTCGCCGATCCCCGTCCCTTCACCGTTCGAAGTTGTTGCCCGAGGAGCAGTAACAGATGGCGAACTTCTCCAAGTCGACCGTGCCGCAGTTCTCGGTGGACGTCTACCAGAACGAGTTCCTGCCCGAGGGCGGCCGGGACGTCAGCGCGATCGTCACGGTCACGTCGACCGGGGGCGGCACGAGCGGACAGCGGCTGTTCGGTCCGGCGGGCGGGGGCGTCGGCACCGCCGGTGTCGTGATCATGGTCGACTGCTCCGGCTCGATGGACTACCCCTCGACCAAGATGCGCGGCGCCCGTGAGGCGACCGCCGCCGCGGTGGACACCCTGCGCGACGGCACGTCCTTCGCCGTCGTCGCCGGTACGCACCTGGCGAAGGAGGTCTACCCGGGCAACGGCGGCCTCGCCGTCGCCGACGCCAGGACCCGTGCCGAGGCCAAGGAGTCGCTGCGCCGGCTGAGCGCGGGCGGCGGCACGGCGATCGGCACCTGGCTGCGGCTCGCGGACCGGCTGCTCGCCTCCGCCGACCTCACCATCCGGCACGGCATCCTGCTCACCGACGGCCGCAACGAGCACGAGTCGCCGGAGGAGCTGCGGGCCGCGCTCGACGCCTGCGCGGGCCGCTTCACCTGTGACGCGCGCGGGGTGGGCACCGACTGGGAGGTCAAGGAGGTCACCGGGATCGCCTCGGCACTCCTCGGCACCGCCGACATCGTCGCCGACCCGTCCGGCCTCGCCGCCGACTTCACGGCGATGATGGAACACGCGATGGACAAGGGCGTCGCGGACGTCGCGCTGCGCCTGTGGACACCGGTCGGGGTGGAGATCTCCTTCGTGAAGCAGGTCGCGCCGACGGTCGAGGACCTGACCGCGCGGCGCACCGAGGCCGGACCGCGGGCCGGGGACTATCCGACGGGCTCGTGGGGCGACGAGTCCCGCGACTACCACGTGAGCGTGCGGGTCCCGCGGGCCGCGATCGGGCAGGAGATGCTCGCCGCCCGGGTCTCCCTCATCGCCCCGGACCCGGCGGGCGGCGAGCCGCGTCCGCTGTCCCAGGGACTGGTACGGGCGGTGTGGACGGACGACCTGGCGATGTCCACGTCGATCAACCCGCAGGTCGCGCACTACACGGGGCAGGCGGAGCTGGCGGACGTCATCCAACAGGGTCTGGATGCCCGCAAATCGGGTGATCACGACGGCGCGACGGCCAAACTGGGCCGCGCCGTGCAGCTCGCGGCGGCCTCGGGGAACGCGGATACGGCGAAACTGCTTTCGAAGGTGGTCGACGTCGTCGATGCGGCGACCGGTACTGTGCGTTTGAAGGCGAAGGTCGCGGAAGCGGACGAGATGACACTCGAAACCCGCTCCACCAAGACCGTTCGCGTCAAGAGGTAGCCCGGCCACCGGGCCGGACGACGAGAGGGGGAAGCACCGACATGCCGACCTGCCCGAACGGACACCAGTCGGTCTCCGACGACTGGTGCGAGGTCTGCGGCCATCGCATGGCCGGGGCGGGTGCGCCGGCGGGTGCCGTACCGCCGCCTCCCCCGCCGCCGCCTCCCGCGTACGGATACCCCGGCCCCGGCGGCCCCGGCCAGCCCCCGGCGGGCCCGCCACCGGGTGCGCCCGGCGGCCCCGGTGCGCCCGGCGGTCACGCCGGCCCGGGTGGTCACGGTGCGCCGCCCGCTCCCGGTGGCTTCGGCCCCGGTGGCGACCCGAACGCGACGGCGCAGGCGGAGCTCTGCCCGCAGTGCCGCACCCCGCGGGAGTACATGGCGCCGTTCTGCGAGGAGTGCCGCTGGAACTTCCTCACGAACACGGCGACCTCGTACACGCCGCTGGCCCCGCAGAACGCCCCGGCCCCGCCGCCGCAGCAGCAGCCCGGCCCGCCGCCCGGCCTGAACCTGCCGCCGGGATTCCAGTCCTCGCCGCCGCCCGCGCAGCAGCCGCCGCAGCACCAGCAGCCGCAGCCGCAGCCGCAGGACCCGTTCGGGTACCAGGGTTCGCGGCCCTCGCAGGTGAACCGCCCTGCAGAGCCGCTCGGTGGCGATCCCACGCACCACCAGGCCCCGCCGCAGCGCCCGCAGGCGCAGCAGCAACAGCCGCCGGCCCCGCCCGCGTACCTCCAGGCCCCCGCCCAGGCCCCGGCGCCGCCCGCGCCGCCGCAGCCGCGCGCGGACGACGACTGGGTCCTGTCCCCGCCGTCGCAGCACCAGGGCCCTCAGCAGCACCAGGCACCCCCGCCGCAGCAGCACCAGGCGCCGCAGGCGCCCCCGCAGCACCAGGGGCCTCCGCAGCACCAGCCCCCTCAGGGCCCGCCGCAGCACCAGGGACAGCAGCAGCCCCCGCACCAGGGGCAGCCGCACCAGGGACAGCAGCAGCAACCCCCGCAGCAGTTCCAGCAGCCGCACCGCCCCCTGTCCTGGACCGCGGTCATCGGACCCGACCGCGACTACTTCATGGCGATGATGCAGCGCAGCGGCCCGGAGGCGACGGGTCTCAACCTGCCCGCCTACTCGCCGGCCAAGCACCTGCCGCTCCAGGGTAACCAGATCTCCATCGGCCGTCGCCGGCACTCCACCGGCGAGTCCCCCGACATCGACCTGTCGGTGCCGCCGGAGGACCCGGGCGTCTCGCACCAGCACGCGGTGCTCGTGCAGCAGCCGGACGGCTCGTGGGCGGTGGTGGACCAGAACTCCACCAACGGCACCACGGTCAACGGCGGCGAGGAGCCGATCCAGCCCTACGTCCCCGTCCAGCTCCAGGACGGCGACCGGGTGCACGTCGGCGCCTGGACGACGATCACGATCCGCCTGGGCTGATCCGCGCGCTCACGCGTCCGGCAGGGGCCAGGCGTACGGCCCTCCGGGGTCGTCGAGCCAGGACCACTGGCGGTCGCCGCTGACCGTCACCCCGAAGCGCTCCCGCTCCGGCCGCCGCTCGCGCAGCCAGAGCGAGAGCGCTTCGCGTCTGTCGAGGGTCCCGCCGACCAGTCCCCACAGGAAGCGGAAGCCCTCGTCCCCGGCCGCTTCGGAGTACGGGGCGCGCCCCGCGGCGCCCCGGAGCGCCACGAAGTACGCCGACGTCGCCAGGAACCGTCCTTCCGCGTGCGTCGCGTCGCGCACCCGCAGCAGGAGCAGCCCGGTGGAGAGCGGGGCGAGGACGAGGGCACAGGGCCGGCACTGGGCGAGCCAGGGGTGCGGCACCGAGGGCACGGCACAGGTCGCGACGATCCGGTCGTAGGGGGCCCGCTCGGCGCAGCCGCGGGCGCCGTCGCCGACGATCACCGTCGGGCGGTACCCGGCGGCGGCCAGATGGGCGCGGGCGGACTCGACGATCTCGTCGTCCAGGTCGACGGTGGTGACGTGCTCCTCGCCGAGGCGGTGGCACAGCAGCGCCGCGTGGTAGCCGGTCCCGGCGCCGATCTCCAGGACGTCGTCCCCGTCGCGTACGTCCAGGGCCTGGAGCATCAGCGCCATCAGGGAGGGCTGGCTGGCGGAGGAGAGCAGTTCCCCGTCGCGTACCCGGGTGGCGAGCGCGGTGTCCTCGTACGCCCCGCTCAGCCACCGTCCCCGCCGCTCGCGCTCCGGGTCGCCGCACCAGAGCCGCTCGTAGCCGCCGGCCCCGGGGACGTAGTAGTACGGGACGAAGAGATGGCGCGGGACCTCGGCGAAGGCGTCCCGCCAGGCGGCATCGACCGTCTCGCCGTCCGCCTCGACCTCGCGCACGACCTCCCGCACGAGTGCCCGTCGCGCCCGTGCGCCGGCCTCGGCGAACTCGTCCCGCCACTCACTCATGCCTCCACTGTCCCGCCGCCCCGGGAGCCCGGCGAGCGGTCCTGGGCCTCAGGTCCCGGGCGGGTCATCTGAGACGATGGAACGGTGAACGAGATTCCCGGGGAAACAGTGCAGGAGCAGACCTTCTACGAGCAGGTCGGCGGCGAGGAGACCTTCCGCCGCCTGGTCCGCCGCTTCTACGAAGGAGTCGCGGAGGACCCGCTGCTGCGCCCGATGTACCCCGAGGAGGACCTCGGCCCCGCGGAGGAGCGCCTCGCCCTCTTCCTGATGCAGTACTGGGGCGGCCCCCGCACGTACAGCGACCACCGCGGCCACCCCCGCCTCCGTATGCGCCACGCCCCGTTCACCGTGGACCAGGCGGCCCACGACGCCTGGCTCCGCCACATGCGCACGGCCCTGGACGACCTGTCCCTGGCCCCGGAGCACGAGGCGGAACTCTGGCGCTACCTGACCTACGCGGCGGCCTCGATGGTGAACACGGCCGGCTGACGCCCCCTCTTCCTCCCGTCGCCGGTGATCCGCACGCCATGCGATTCACGCCGACAGGCCGGGATATCCGGCCAACCACGGGCAAGGAGGGGGTGGCTCCCCCAGGCGCCCCATAGGTTCACGGACGCAACACATCGAACGGGCATCCGCATACGGCGGATGCCCCTCTTCCTTGCCGAAGGCAGCACCTTCTACGCCTACCAGGGCGACGACTTCGGCTACATCGGAAGCGACCACAAGTACGTCGGGGTCTGCGACCGCGAGGTCGACGGATTCAACGTGTACGCCGAGTACACGCGTCTGTCGGGGGCGTCCGGCCGGGTGGAGGAGAGCGCCGGCTACTGCGAGTCGACGGGTTCCGGCACCTCCTCCGTCTACCGCATCAACGTCTGCGAGAACATCCCCTTCGCCCCTGACCCCTGCTCGGGTTGGAAGGAGCACTACTGATCCCGATGGGCTCCTCCCCCGCCCTGGATGTCCGGGGTCTCAGTTGTGCGGTCGGTGGGCGCGTGCTCCTGCGGGACGTCGTTCTGACCGCGCGGAGCGGCGAGTCCCTGGCCGTCATGGGGCCGAGCGGCAGCGGGAAGTCCACGCTGCTCGCCTGTCTCGCCGGGCTGCTTCCGGCGACGGCGGGGAGCGTCCGGGTGTGCGGGACCGACGTCGGGGCGCTGAGGGCGGGGAAGGCGGCGGCCTGGCGGCTGCGGACGATCGGGTTCGTGTACCAGTTCGGCGAGCTGCTGCCCGAGCTGAGCGCCGTGGAGAACGCGGCGCTGCCGCTGCTCATAGGTGGGACCGGGCGCCGGACCGCGTACGCCACGGCCGAGCAGCTCCTCGCCGAGCTGGGAGTGGCCGAGGTGGCCGACTCCCCCGCCGGTGTGCTGTCCGGCGGGGAGCGGCAGCGGGTCGCGGTCGCCCGGGCGCTCTCCACCCGCCCGCCGCTGATCCTCGCGGACGAGCCGACCGGCGCGCTCGACGAGCACGCCACCGACGATGTCTGCGCCCTCCTGTACGAACTGCCGCGCCGGTACGGCACCACGCTCCTCACCGTCACGCACAACCCCTCGGTCGCACACTGGGCCGACCGCCGGCTCGTCCTGCGCGGGGGCCGGCTGAGCGAATCGGCGGACGTGTGAGGCGCACCCCCGGGCGCACGGAGCCGGGCGCGCAAGAGCTGGAGACGGAGTCCGGAGCGCCTGGGACGGAGTCCGGAACGCCCGTGACGGGCTCCGGAGCGCCCGTGACGGAGTCCGGAGCGCCCGTGACGGAGTTCCGCGCTCGGCGGGCGGAAGGCCGGGCGCGGCGTGGTGCCACCGCGCAGTTGCTGGCCATCGGGCGGCGGGGCGCGGGCGGTGGGCGGGATCCTCGGGTCGCCGTACAGTCCCTGTGCCTGGCCCTCGCGGCCGTCGCCGCGGCGCTGCTGCTCTGGGGCGCCGAGGCCACCCACTCCGTGTACGGCGCCCGGGAGGACCGGATCGCCGCGCGGATGCCGCTCACCGCGGCCCCGGGAACCCCGCCCGTCGCCTGGTGGTGGGAACAGCCGGACACCTGGGGCGACCACGGCTTCTCCGTCGTGACGGTACGGTCCGCAGGCGCTTCCGCACCGCCGCCGCCCGGCCTTCCCCGCTGGCCCGCGCCGAGCGAGACCTACGTCGCGCCCGCCCTCCTCGCCGTGATGCCGGAGGCCGCCACCCGCTACGGCCGGCTCGCCGGCACGATCGGACCCGACGGCCTCGCCGACCCCGGCGAACTCCTCGTCTACCGGGCCCCTGAAGCCGGCACCAAGCTGGCGGCCGGCGCCCCCTTCCGCGGGATCAGAGGCTTCGGCGGGTCCACAGGGTCCGCCCCGCCCTTCATCAGCCAGGGCTTCGACCGCGCCGAGGCCGACTTCCACTGGCTCCTCGTGCCCTTCCTCGGCCTGCCCGCCCTGGTCCTCCTCGTCGTCGCCGCCCGTCTCGGCGCGCGGGGCAGGGACCGGCGGCTCGCCGTCCTGCACGCGATCGGCGCGGGTCCTTCCGTACGCGGCCGCATCGCCGCGGGCGAATGCCTGCGCCCGCTGGCGCTGGGGACGGCCGTCGCCGGAGTCCCGCTCACCGTCCTCGCCTTCACCGGACTCCGGCTCCCCCTCACGGGGTACGGGATCGCCGCCCGCGACCTCGCCCCGCTGCGCTGGGCCTTCCCCCTCTCGCTCCTCGTCCTCTGGGCCCTGCTCTGTCTGGTCTTCGCCGCGCTCCACCTGCGGATCCGTCGCGCCACGGGCAGTCGCCCGCGGCGGGAGGGGGACCGGCCGCCCGCCTGGCCGGGCGCGCTGTGCGGGGTCGGCACCCTGGCCGCGCTGTGGGGCGCGATGATCGGGGACGCCGTCGGGGTACGGATCTTCACGCTCGGCTCCCTGGTCGCGCTCGCGGGGCTGCCGCCGCTCCTCGGCCGGGCCGCCGCGCGGCTCTCCGTACGCCTGGCCGGGCATCACCGGGGCGACGCGGCCCGGTTGATCGGGAACCGCTGGGCCGCCGCGCACCCCGGTGTCGTCGCCCGCACCTGCGCGGCGCTCGCGGTGCTGCTCGGGCTGCTCGCCCAGGTGCAGGTGAGCGTCACCGAACTGTCGTCCGAGGCCCGTCGCGCGGGTGCGCTGGCCGGACGCCTCGACGGCCGTCTGCACCAGGTCGACGGCGCCTCCACCCCCGCGGAGGCGACCCTGTTCCTGGCGGGACTGGGCCCGGGGGACCTGGTGCTGCGGATCTCGGAACCGGATCACGGTCCTGACGCCGACCCCGGCACCGGTCCGGGCCCCGACCCGGCCCCCGGCACCGGCCCCAACCCCGGAGGCGCGGACGAGGGGTCCGCCGCGGAACCGCCTCCCGGGCAGCCCGTCCTCGTCGGTGACTGCCGGGCGCTCGCCGCCCTCGGCGCGCTGCGGGCGTGCCCCCGGGACCGCGCGGTGCCGGTCCCGGAGGCGTACGAAGGACGCACCGCCCGCACGGAGGCCCTGCGCTGGATGAGCTTCGGTGACGTGCGGGTGCGGGCGGCGACCGGACCCGCCGAACTGCGCGAGGGCGGTGGCAGCTTCGTCGTCCTGACCGAAGGACCGGACGGCGCCGCCCGGGTCGAGCGGGCCGCGTACGCCGCCCTCCCGCTGCCGCATGTCAGCGTCCCCGGCACCGAGTTCACCGTCGGCGCCTCGGCGCGGGCCCGGATCGCCGACTGGGTGCTCCTGGTGGCGCTGACGGGTTTCGCCTTCCTGGCCCTGACGGGGGCGGCGGGCCTGCTGCACGCCTTCCTGGACCGGGCCGAAACCCTGCGTCCGCTGGCCGGATACACCTCGGGCGTACGGTTCCACCTGCGGGTCGCCTGGTGGGGCATGGGCGTGCCGACCCTCTCCGCACTGGTGCTCGCCACACTCTTCGCGGGGCTGCTCGCGGCGTTCAACCTCGGTTTCCTCGCCCCTTCGGGAGACTCCCCGCTCGGGCTCCTGGTGGGCGGTCTGGTCCTCGCCTCCGCCGTCTGCGCGGTCGCGACGGCGGCCGGTGGATGGCTTGCGGCCCGGTTCACCCATCGCTGGGTCCCCCACGGCGACTGACGACGGCACGGCCGAGAACACGACCGCCCTCCCTGGCCGGACATATTTCGGAGAGGGAGCGCCGAATAACGGTCACGATCGCATCAAGGTCGGTCCGTAAGCGGTTACCGACGACCCGTGCATTCTGAAAGCATCCGACTTCCGGCGGCGTCGAAGCGCGCGAGGCCGGTCAAGGGGATTCAGGGTTCAGGGGGATGAGTGACGGGGTTCGTATTCCTGCGTGTCAGGGCGCACCGGCTGCTTCTCGTCGCGGCGCTGCTCGCCGTGCTCCTGACCACCTCGGTGCTCGCCACCCTCGCCTCGTTCTCCGGGGCCGTCGGGGACGCGGCGCTCCAGGCCGGACTGCGCGGCCGGTCCGCGGCCGCCGCCTCGCTGCACGTGAGCGGGCAGGTGCCCGCGGACCGGCGGGCCGGAGCCGAGGAAGCCGTCCGGGAGGGGATGCGGCGGACCTTCGACGGGCTGCCGGTGACCGTGCGGCGGCTCGAACGCTCGGGGCCGTACGCGCTGCCCCGGAGTCTCAAGCCGCCCGCCGCCCGCGAGGGCGACCCCGACCTCACCCACCTCGCCGCGCTCGACCGCTCGCGGCTCGCCCTCGTCCGGGGCGCCTGGCCCTCGGCCACCCGGACCGCCGGTGTGGTCGAGACGGCGCTGCCCGAAGAGGCGGCGCGGCGACTGCGGGCAGGCCCCGGGACGGTGCTCGACCTGGGCGACCGGCTCGACGACCGGCGGCGGGTCACGATCCGGATCACCGGCGTCTACCGGCCCGTCGACACCCATGACCTGTACTGGCGGCTGGATCCCGCCGGCGGCCGCGGGGTGCGGACCGTCGCGTTCACGACGTACGGGCCGCTGCTCGTCGACCCGGCCGTCATGACCTCGGGAGCGCTGAGCCGCGGCGACACGTCCTGGCTGGGCTCCGCCGACTTCACCGGCGTCACCACCGACCGCATCGACACCCTGCGCGCCACGGCGACCGAGGGCCCGAAGGCGCTGGTCGGGGCCACCGACCGGTTCGGTACGACGGTCGCCGCGTCCACCGCGCTCCCGACCGTCCTCGAACAGACCCAGCGGGCCCTGCTCGTCTCCCGCTCCACCCTCCTGATCGTCGCCGTCCAGCTGGTGCTCCTCGCCGCGTACGCGCTGCTGCTCGTCGCCCGGCTGCTCAGCACAGAACGCGCCGCCGAGACCACGCTGCTGCGGGCCCGCGGCGGCTCGCGGCGCCGGATCGCCGGTCTCGCCGCCACCGAGGCTCTGCTGCTCGCCCTGCCCGCCGCGCTCGCCGCCCCGCTCCTCTCGGGACCGCTGACCCGGCTCTTCGCCGAGCGTTCCGCGTTCTCCTCCCTCGGCGTCCGGCTCGACACGACGCCGTCGCTCCAGGTGTGGCTGGTCGCCGCCGCCGTGGCCCTGTGCTGCGCGGCGGCCGTCGTCGCGCCCGCGCTCGCCGCGGGGGACGGCTCCGTCGTCCCGCTGCGCAAGGCCCGCTCGGCGGCGCTGCCCGGTCCCGTACGGGCCGGGGCCGACCTCGGTCTGCTCGCCGTCGCCGCCGTCGCGTACTGGCAGTTGCGACGTCCCTCCGCGACGGGCGGCACCCTGGGCGCGGACGGGTCCGGCGGCGGCTCCGTCGACCCCGTGCTCGTCGTGGCGCCCGCCCTCGCGCTGCTCGCCGGCACCGTCCTGACGCTGCGCCTGCTGCCGCCCGCCGCCAGGCTCGCCGAGCGGCGCGCGGCGGGCGGACGCGGGCTGTCCGCCGCGCTCGCCGGCTGGCAGTTCAGCCGCCGGCCGCTGCGCGGGGCCGGCCCCGTCCTCCTCCTCGTCCTCGCCATGGCGATGGGCATGCTGGCCATCGGGCAGAGCGGCTCGTGGGAACGTTCGCAGCGCGACCAGGCCGACTTCCGCGCCGGCGCGGCCGTCCGCGTCCTCGGCGCCGGTCCCGGCGGCCCCACGGACACCGCGCAGCTGGCCGCCGTACCCGGTGTCCGCGCGGTGGCCCCGGCGTTCCGCACCAGCACGGACGTGTCAGGGAAGAACGCGGCCGTCCTCGTCATGGACACCCGCGACGCCGCCGCCGGCCTGCTGCTGCGCCCCGACCTCGCCGGCGTTCCCGTCCGCTCCCTGCTCGCCCCGCTCGTCCCTCCGGCCACCAGCCGCGCGGGCCTCCCGCTGCCCGCCGGGACCCGCGGCCTCACCGTCGACCTGCGGCTCGCCGCACCCACCGGCGCCGCCCAGGTCACGGCCGTCCTGGAGGACCCGAGCAGCGTCCCGTACCGGCAGGTCCTGGGGCAGCTGCCCGACGACGGCCGGACGCACCGGCTGACCCTCGACCTCGGCGCCCTGGCCTCCGCCCCCGGCGCCGGGGGCAGCCGCGGCTCCGCCGGGCTCCTCACCCTCACCGGCCTGGAGCTCACGGGCCGCATCGACGACGGCGAGAACCGTACGCAGACCCTCCACGTCGAACGGTTCGGCGTCGTCAGCGCCGACGGCGGTGAGCGGGTCCACGCCGCCGGCCGGGTCCTCGCCCGCTGGACGCACTCCTTCGGGCAGACCAAGTACGGCACGCCCACGGGCGGCAAGCCCACGCCCGGTATCCCCGGCACCGCGGGCGCCGGGGGCCGGCCCGCCCCGTACGCCTTCTCGTTCGCGCTCACCGGCACGCCCCGCGGGGAGTTCTTCTGGGACACCGAGGAGTTCACCCTGCGGACCGCCGCGCCGGGCCCGAAGGCACCCGGGCGGGTGCCGGCCGTGGCCACCGCGGCCTTCATGGCGGCGGCCGGCGCCGAGCCGGGCGAACCGGTCGAGGTCTCCGTCGGCGGCGCTCGCGTCAGGGCCGTCGTCGACCAGGTCGTCGACGAACTCCCCACCACCGGCCCCGGCGCCCGGACGGTCCCGTCGACCGGCTCCGCCGCGACCCCCGACGACGGCGGAACGATCCTTCTCGACCTGGCGTCCGTCAACCGCTTCCTGTCTGCGGACACGGACACCGTCTCGACCGTGCCGCCCAACGAATGGTGGCTGGCCGTCGAACCCGGCCGGACGGACGAGGTCGCCGCGGCCCTGCGTGCACGGCCCGACGCGGACCCCGCGCAGATCCTCGTACGCGACGAGATCGCCGCCGAGCTGCTCGGCGACCCGCTCGGCGCGGGCCCCAACGCCGCCCTGATGGGGGTCGCCGCCGCGGCCGCGGCGCTCGCCGCCGTCGGCTTCGCGGTCGGCTCGGCCGCCGCGATGCGGGAACGGTCCGCCGAGTTCGGGGTGCTGCGGGCGCTCGGCACGCCACGCCGCCGCCTCGCCCGGCTGATCGCCGCCGAACAGGGGCTGCTCATCGGCATCGGCCTGCTCGTCGGCGCCGGACTCGGCGCCCTGCTCGCCCGCGCCGTCGTGCCGCTCGTCGTCCTGACCGGCCAGGCCGCCCGGCCCGTCCCCCCGGTCCTGGTCGAACTGCCCCTCGGTCAGGTGACGCTGCTGCTCGCAGGCGTCGCCGCGCTGCCGCTCGCCATCGTCGCGGTGATCGCCCTCCGCCCCGCCGACCCGGTCGTGACGCTACGGCACCAGGGGGACCACTGATGCCGGCGGCGGACGAGAACCCCGAGGTGACCGGCGTGGACGGGGAGCCGCCTCCCGCCGAGCCGAGCGCCCCCGCCGTGCCCACAGCACCGGCCGCATCCGACGGGCCTGCCGTGCCTGCCGTGTCCGCAGCACCGGCCACACCAGCCGCACCCGCCGCACCCGCCGCACCCGCCGTGCAAGCCATACCCGCCGCCGTGCCCGCCGTACGCAGAAAGGCCCCCGACATGCCACGGCCCCGGCCCCGGTCCGAGAAGCCCGCCCGCGCCGCCGCGCCCTGGGTGCGGACCCGGCTGCGGACCGCGCCCTGGACCGCCGTCTTCCTCGCCCTCCTCGTCCTGGTCACCGCGTACCTCGCCGCCGCGCTGCCGCGTGCCGTGGACGCGTACGAGACCGAGAGCCTGCGGCACGACATCCGGACCGCCGCCGCCCGGAACAGCGTCCTCGAACTGACCGCCTCCCCGCCCGGACTGGAGCTCGACCCCGCCGAACGCGAGGCGCGCCTGGCGCCCGCCGTCCTCCGGGAACAGCGCGACAAGGTACGGGCCCTGGTGCCCGAGCCGCTGCGCACCGATCCGGAACAGTCCGTCCAGGGCGTCCGCACGGTCAAGCGGGTCAACGGGCTCGACCCGTGGCTGCCCCGGCCGGACGGCCTCCAGCCCGAGTTCGTGCTCTCCGCGCCGTCCGACCTGACCCGGCACGCGACGCTGCGGAAGGGCCGTCTCCCCGCGGGCACGGCCCGCGCGCCGGAGGCGGTGGTGACCGCGAAGACCGCCGCGTCGCTGCGGCTGAAGCCCGGCTCCGTCGTGCACGTACCGAGCCGGGGCATCGCGGAGCCGATCAGCTTCACGATCACCGGAATCGTGGAGCCCCGCGAGCCCGCGAGCCCGTACTGGGCCGTCGAGCCGCTGCTCCACACCCCGGCGTTCGCCTCCCGGCAGGTGGGGCTCGAAGTCAAGTACTACTGGCAGGCGGCCCTGCTCGTCTCCCCCGCCTCGGCGCCCGGTCTGCTCGCCACCACCGGCGAACCGGAGGTCTTCGTCCGCCTCATGCCCACGTACGGCCATCTCACGGGCCGCGACACCGACAGGCTCGCCGCCGCGCTCGACTCGGCGGCCGCCGGACCCGATCTCGTCAGGATGCGGAAGGTCGTGGGGCCCACCGGCGCCCTCACCACCGAACTCGACACGATCGTCGACTCGTACCGGGCGACGCGCGACGCGATCAATCCGGTCGTCGCCGTCGCCGTCTTCGGGATCGGCGCGGTCGCGGCGGTCGTCCTCGCCATGACCGGCGGCCTCTTCGTCACCCGCAGGGACGGCGAGCTGGCCCTGATCCGCTCGCGCGGCGCCTCGCTCACCGGCATCGGTCTGCGGCTGCTCGGCGAGACCTCCGCGGTCGTCCTGCCGGCGACGGCGCTCGCCCTCTGGCTCGCGGTGACGACCGTACGGGCGCCGGTGGCCGACGCGCCGGCCACCGGCTCGGCCGGGGCCGCAGCCGAGGCCGCCGGCGCAGCAGCCGAGGCCCTGGGGTCCACCGCCGAAGCCGCGGGGGCCACCGCCGGGGCCGCGGCCATCCCGCTGCTCCCCTCCCTGCTCGCCGCCTCCGCCGTCGCCCTGCTCGCCCTGCTGGTCCTGCCGCTGCGGGCGGTCGTACGCCACCGGCGCCCGCGCCTGCACGGCGGGCGCGACGACCTGGTCACCGCGCGTCCCTCCGCGCGCCGTACGGTCGTCGAACTCACCCTGCTCGTCCTCGCCGCGGGCGCGGTCTCCTCGCTGCGGCTGCGCGGCACCGGCGACTCGGCCGACTTC
Organism: Streptomyces sp. NPDC051822; assembly: GCF_044452745.1. NCBI lineage: Bacteria > Bacillati > Actinomycetota > Actinomycetes > Kitasatosporales > Streptomycetaceae > Streptomyces > Streptomyces sp. NPDC051822. The sequence goes on from NZ_JBITBZ010000001.1 coordinate 957,918, forward strand.
CTGGTGAGCGCCGCCCCGGTACTCGTCGGCCTGATCGCCGCCACGCTCCTCGTGCGGATCTACCCCCTGCCGCTGCGGTGGCTGGGCCGGCCGGTGCGCCGGCTGCGCGGGGCGGTCGGCCCGCTGGCCCTGGCCCGCGCCGGACGCTCCTCCGCCGCCGGCACGCTCCCGCTGCTCGCCCTCGTCCTCGCGCTGACCACGGCGGCCTTCGGCGGCTCGGTGCTCGCGGGGGTCGCCGAGGCCCGTGACCGGGCCGCTCTCCTGGCGATCGGCGCGGACGCCCGGATCGACGGCTCGGTGGCGTGGACGCCGTTGCCGGCCGGTCTCACCGCATCGGTACGCGGTACGGCGGGGGTACGGGACCTGGCGCCCGTGCAGATCGAGTACGGGGTGTCGCTGCCGTCCGTCCAGGCCGCGGACGAGCCGATGACCACGCTGCTCGTGGGCGTCGAGCCGGACTCGTACACCCGGCTCGCGGGCCGGACCGGTACCGGCGCGTTCCCGGCGGGGCTGCTCGCGTCCACGGGGAAGGGCGGCCCGGACACGGCGGCCGACAGGCAGCGGGTGCTGCCCGCCGTCGCCTCCCCCTCGGTCGCCGAACGGCTCGGCGACGCGCCGCAGGAGATCGTGTCGGCCGCCGGGGTGTTCCGGGTGAAGGTGGTCGCGGTCCGGCCGGCGACCCCGGCCATGCCCGACACCGACTTCCTCCTCGTCAACACCGCCGACCTCACGCGCCCTGCGCCCACGACGCTGCTCGTCACGGGGCCGCGGGACGGGGCCGCGCTGCGGGCCACGGTGAAGGCGAGGTCCGACGCCCTTCTGGTGTCGATGCGGACCGAGGAACGGGCCGGCTTCGTCGACTCGCCGATCCAGTCGGGCGCCGAGCGGATCTACCTGGGCGCGATCGGCGCGGGCGCCGGATTCGCCGTGGTGGCGGTCCTTCTCTCCCTCATGCAGAGCGCGCCCGAGCGGACCGTGCTCCTCGCGCGGCTGCGGACGATGGGCCTGACCCGGAAGCAGGGACGGCGGCTGCTCGGGCTCGAAGCGGTACCGCAGGCGGTCCTGGCGGCGCTCGGCGGCACGCTGGTCGGCTGGGCGACGGTCCCGCTGCTCGCCCCGGGCATCGACCTGTTCCGGCTCGCGTTCGCGATGGCGCCGGGGGCGGCCCCGCCGGTCACCGCGCCGCTGCGGGCGGACCCGTGGTCGCTGGCGGTGCCCGCGCTCGCGGTCGTGCTCCTGACCGGGGCGGCTGCGGCAGGACAGGCCTGGTGGGCGGGGCGCAAGGGCTCGATCAAGGAACTCAGGGCGGGAGACGCACGATGACGAAGGCCGGGACCGGGACGGGAACCGAAGCAGGGACGGGTGCGGCTTCCGGCGGCGCCACGACCCTGGAGGAGCTGGAGCGGCGGGCGACCGCGCGCCGCGACCGCCCCTCGTACGGTCATGACGCGCTCATCGCCTGCGACCGGCTGGTCCGGATCTTCAGCACGGACGGGGTGGAGGTGCAGGCCCTCCAGGGGCTCGACCTGCTGGTGAAGGAGGGCGAGCTGATGGCCCTGGTCGGCGCCTCCGGCTCCGGCAAGTCGACGCTCATGAACGTCCTCGCGGGCCTGGACGTGCCGACCGCCGGAGCGGCCAGGGTCGCCGGATGCGACCTGGTCGCGATGGACGCCAAGGCGCGGCTGCGCTACCGGCGCGAGACCGTCGGCTTCGTCTGGCAGCAGACCGCCCGCAATCTCCTCCCCTACCTGACGGCGGCGCAGAACGTGGCGCTCCCCATGCAGCTCCGGGGCCGCTCGAAGCGGAAGGCGGAACGGGCCGAGGAACTGCTCGCCCTGCTGGACGTCGCCGACGCCCGCGACCGGCGCCCGCACCAGCTCTCCGGCGGCCAGCAGCAGCGGGTGGCCATCGCGGTCGCCCTGGCCAACAACCCGGCCGTGCTCCTCGCCGACGAGCCGACGGGCGAGCTGGACTCGGCCACCGGCGAGCAGGTCTTCGCGGCCTTCCGCCGCGCCAACGACGAACTGGGCACGACGATCGTGATCGTCACCCATGACCAGGCTGTCGCCTCCGAGGTGCGCCGCACGGTCGCCATCCGCGACGGCCGCACCTCCTCGGAGGTACTGCGCCGCACGGAGGTCGACGAGCAGGGCCAGGAGTCGCTGGTGGCGCGGGAGTACGCGATGCTCGACCGCGCGGGCCGACTCCAGCTGCCCGCGGAGTACACGCAGGCCCTCGGCATGGAGCACCGGGTGGCCCTGGAACTGGAGCAGGACCACATCGGGATCTGGCCGGACGACGTGGAACGCTGACGGGGCACCCGGCGTCCCCCTCTGGGGGTGTCCATGTCATCGAACGCATCGAGCTCGTCGAACGGATCGAGCTCGTCGAGCTCGTCGAGGAAGGCACGGCGGGCCCGGCCGGCCATGTTCCTGCCGGCCGTCGGCGCGGTCGCGCTGGCCCTCTGGGCGGCCTGGTGCTTCGGGGGCGACACGGCACCGTCCACCACGGTCGCGGTCTCGGTCGGCGGGACGGCCATCGCCGTCGCGGGGGTGACGTACTTCGTCCTCGTCACCGGGAACCTCGGCTTCTTCGGCGCGCTCGCGCTGGCCGGCGGGATGCTCCTGACGGCGGCCGCGGTGGACCAGGCGGCCGCGCGCGGGGAGGTCGCCGCGTGCGTCGTCGTGAAGGTCACAGGGGAGCACCACGAGGCGATCGTCGACGGCGGCCTCGACACGACGCTCTACCACCACACCCTGCGCTGCCCGGGCGGCTACCCGTCGGCCCTCGCGGAGGACCGCCGGATCGCCCCGGACGGCGCGACGGTCCGGGTGGCCTACGATCCGCGGCGGCGGGTGGATCCGGCCCTAGAGGGCTCGAATTCGCCGTGGCTCCCGGCGTTCCTGGCCGTGCTCACGCTGACCGCCGCGACGGCGGGAGCGAGGCACGTCGGCCGGCGGGAGAGCCGCCCGGCACCCGCGCCGAGGGGCCGCACGGGGCGCCGGAGACAGCCGTCAGCGGGGGGAGACGGCCAGCGACAGCGATACGGTGCGCAGCGCGATCGAGCCGTACGGGGTGCGCAGCCGCAGCCACGGTCCCGAGGCGAACAGCGCGACCGGCGACTCCGCGACCGGCGACTCCTCCCGCGTGGGCGGCAGGAAGCCCAGCGACTGGGCGGCGTGCACGGCCCGGAGCGGGAGTCCGGTGGATCCGAGGGTCCGGGACCAGATCTCGTGGCCGATGCGGTCACGCTCGGCCCTGGTGCGCCGCTCCTCGGGCAGCTCCTCGTCCCGCGCGCGGAACTCGGCGACGGCCGCGGCGACCGCGGCCCGCATCTCCGCGGCACCCGGCAGCCCGGCGACCGGCGCCCAGCCGGCGCGCGGCGGGAGCACCCCGGTCCAGGGCGGTCCGGTGACGGAGTCCGGGACGACCGCCTTGCCCGCCGACTCCTCGATGCCTTCGAGGAGCTCACCGGCGGAGACGGTGACGTCGAGCCCGACGGCGTCGACGAGTCGGGCCGTACGGATCGCGAGCACTTCGAAGGACGGCGGCCGGCCGAAGACGGCCAGCGTTCCGCCGGCCGCCTGAAGGCGGACGGCGGCGGCGCGGTCGTAGTGGACCAGCCGGCCCAGGAAGGCGGCGAGGGCCGCCGCCTCCCTGGCGTCGGCGAAGTGCAGTGGAGCGAGCACGGTCATGCGGTGACGGTCATCCCGTCGTCCACGTACTCCTCCAGGAAGCTGCGCTCCTCGGCGGTGATCCGCCGGGGGCGCTGCGCCTGCAGGTCGAAGGGCACGACGACCGTGGCCGCCCGTACGTACGTGACGTCGGGGTCCTTGATCTCGTAGGCGATCGTCAGGGACGCCGCGCCTATCTTCGTGACCCAGGACTCGATGGTCACCGGCTCGTGCCGGTGGACCAGCGGCCGCAGGTAGTCGACCTCGTGCCGGGCCACGACGGACCCGCCGGAGAACGAGGGGGAACCGTCCCCCGGCGCCAGCCGGAACATGAAGTCGATCCGCGCCTCTTCCAGGTACCGCAGGAAGACGACGTTGTTGACGTGCCCGAAGGCGTCCATGTCCGACCAGCGCAGGGGACAGCTGTAGATGTGCCTGGTCACTGACTCAGCCTCGGGTCAGCTTCTTGTACGTGGCGCGGTGCGGACGGGCCGCGTCGGGGCCGAGGCGCTCGATCTTGTTCTTCTCGTACGACTCGAAGTTGCCCTCGAACCAGTACCACTTCGACTCACCCTCGTACGCGAGGATGTGCGTCGCGACCCGGTCCAGGAACCAGCGGTCGTGGGAGATGACCACGGCCGCACCGGGGAACTCCAGGAGCGCGTTCTCGAGCGACGACAGGGTCTCGACGTCGAGGTCGTTGGTCGGCTCGTCGAGGAGCAGCAGGTTGCCGCCCTCCTTGAGCGTGAGCGCCAGGTTCAGGCGGTTGCGCTCACCGCCGGAGAGGACGCCGGCGGGCTTCTGCTGGTCCGGACCCTTGAAGCCGAAGGCGCTGACGTACGCGCGCGACGGCATCTCGACCTGGCCGACGTTGATGTAGTCCAGCTCGTCCGACACGACGGCCCAGAGGGTCTTCTTGGGGTCGATGTTGGCGCGGGTCTGGTCGACGTAGCTGATCTTGACCGTCTCGCCGATCTTGACCTCGCCGGAGTCCGGGGCCTCCAGGCCCTGGATCATCTTGAACAGCGTGGTCTTGCCGGCGCCGTTCGGGCCGATGATGCCGACGATGCCGTTGCGGGGCAGGGTGAAGGACAGGTCGTCGACGAGGACCTTGTCACCGAACGCCTTGGAGAGGTTGTTGACCTCGACGACGATGGAGCCCAGACGCGGGCCCGGCGGGATCTGGATCTCCTCGAAGTCCAGCTTCCGCATCTTGTCGGCCTCGGCCGCCATCTCCTCGTAGCGGGCGAGGCGCGCCTTGGACTTGGTCTGCCGGCCCTTGGCGTTGGAGCGGACCCACTCCAGCTCTTCCTTGAGGCGCTTGGCGCGCTTCTCGTCCTTGCGGCCCTCGACCTTGAGGCGGGTGGCCTTCTTCTCCAGGTACGTGGAGTAGTTGCCCTCGTAGGGGATCGCGCGGCCGCGGTCGAGCTCGAGGATCCACTCGGCGACGTTGTTCAGGAAGTACCGGTCGTGCGTGACGGCGACGACGGCGCCCGCGTACTTCGAGAGGTGCTGCTCCAGCCAGTTCACCGACTCGGCGTCCAGGTGGTTGGTGGGCTCGTCGAGGAGGAGCAGGTCCGGCGCCTCGATCAGCAGCTTGCAGAGCGCGACGCGGCGCTTCTCGCCACCGGAGAGGTTGGTGACCGGCCAGTCGCCGGGCGGGCAGCCCAGGGCGTCCATGGCCTGCTCGAGCTGCGCGTCGAGGTCCCAGGCGTTGGCGTGGTCCAGGTCCTCCTGGAGCTTGCCCATCTCGTCCATCAGCGCGTCCGAGTAGTCGGTCGCCATGAGCTCGGCGACCTCGTTGAAGCGCTTGAGCTTCCCCATGATCTCGGCGGCGCCGTCCTGGACGTTCTCCAGGACCGTCTTGGCCTCGTCCAGCTTCGGCTCCTGCATGAGGATGCCGACGCTGTAGCCGGGCGACAGGAAGGCGTCACCGTTGGACGGCTGCTCGAGGCCCGCCATGATCTTCAGAACGGTGGACTTACCGGCACCGTTCGGGCCGACCACACCGATCTTCGCACCCGGCAGGAAGCTCAGCGTCACGTCATCGAGGATGACCTTGTCGCCGTGCGCCTTGCGCGTCTTGCGCATCGTGTAGATGTACTCAGCCAAGAGAAACCGTCCGGCTAGGAGTGAGTGGGCAGATACACCCCATCTTGCCTGACCGCCACCCTCAGGCGGAAACCGGTAAGGCGGGAGCCGGGGTTTCCGAGGGGGACGCCCGGGGGTTCGCGGCGGCGTTCGGGGCGGGGGCAGGGCCCGGACGTGCGACGGCCCCGGGCGCGATGTGCGGTCCGGGGCCGTGCGATGTTCACGGAGCGATGCGGATGTGACGCAGATCACTCCATGGGACCGGGTTCCGTCCCGGTGCCGACGGGGCCGGCACCGGGAACCCGCGTCAGTTGCCTGCGGTCTTCTTCTTGCGGAGGAAGAACACCGCGCCACCGCCGACCAGGACGAGCGCGGCGGCGATGCCCGCGATCATCGGGGTGGCGTTGGAGCTGCCGGTCTCGGCGAGGTCGCCGCCACCGGTGGTGCCGGTCGTGCCGGTGCCGCCCGTGGTGTCACCGGTGGTGCCGGTGGACGTCGACGGAGAGGTCGACGGGGTGGGCTCGGTCGAGGGCTCCGTGGTGGGGGTCTCGGACGGCTTCGGGCCGGGGGTGGCCGTCTTGCAGTCCAGGACGCCCTCGAAGGTCTCCTCGAAGCCGTTCGGGCCGGTGATCGTGAACTTGTACGCCTCGTCCTCGGAGAGCGGGACCGGGATGGTCTTGCGCTCGCCCGGGGCGACCGTGTGCGAGGTGCCCTTCAGGTCGAAGGTCCAGGCCTCGTCACCCTCGTTGGAGGCGATGACCTCGAGGCCGCCCTTGGCGCAGTCCTTCGCGACCGTGACGGCCGGGACGGCGCCCGTCTTCGCCCAGGTCGCGGAGGCCTTGGCGTTGACCGTGGACTCGCTGGAGCCGGCCAGGATCAGGGTCTGCGAGGGGCCGTCGATGGAGACGAAGGCGCGGCCGAGGGAGACCTTGGTGGTGGCCTCGGCGGTCAGCTCGGCGCCACCGTCGGCGGTGCCGGCGGGGACGTCGAAGAAGACCTCGGTCGAGCCCTTCGGGACCTCGGTGACGGGCTTGCCGTCCTTGCCGACGAGCGTGACGCCCGCCGGGGCGCCCGGGGCGACCGAGACCTTGGCGGTCTCGGCGTTGGTGTCGACGGTGACCGGGCCGATCTTCCCGCCGGCCTTGCCCGCGACGGAGGACGGGGAGACGCTCAGGGAGGCCTTCGGCTCGTCGAGCTGGACGGCCTTCTCGAGCAGGTACTCGGTGAGCTTCTTGGCGTCCTCTTCCTTCGGCGTCGCCTTGACGTCGTCGGAGAGGGTCCAGATCGCGGCCTGGGTGCCGGCCGCGGCCTCCTTCTTGTCGAGGTCGACGCCCAGCTTGCCGCCGAGGGCGTCGGCGGAGAGCTTCGGGTAGGCGTTCTCCAGGATCCAGAGGATCTTGCCCGCGTTCTCGTTGTTGTGCAGGGAGGACTCCTCCCAGCCGACTTCCTTGTAGTCGAAGTCATGGATCGCCTCGGTGCGGAGGTCGATGCAGTAGGTGAAGAGGGTTCCCCCGCCCTCGACCTCCATCTTGAAAAGACCACCGTCGAGCTGCCACGACTTGCCGCTCTTCTCGGTGATCTGGACGGCGCCGGCGTCGGTCATACTGCCGAGCTTCGCCGTGACGCCACCGGTTCCCGGCGCGTCATCGGCGAAGGCCGGAACAGCGGTCGCTATCGATCCGGCCGCGACAAGGCCGGAGACCAGGGTCGCGGCGGCAAGGCGGGCAGCGCCTCGCCCACGAAATGAAAACATTGCATTCCCCTCCGGGCGAGCCGCTCCGCGAACTTGGTCGATCCGCGTGGGGGGAGCGCACGCCAGCAGAATTCACAGACCCGATGGGCTCACGTGCCACATGAGTACTCGCGAATCCTAGGGAAGCGGAACCCCCCGGTGCCCTGCCTTCCGGTCAGATAACCATTCCGACTCGGAATCGTTATCACTCAGGGCGAGTTGGTCGACAAATCTCCACAACACAAGGTCAGGGGACGGTTACCAAACGAGTCGCCTCGGTCGCGGCGGCCGCCGCCGCCTCCGTCCACGGATCGTCCCCGGGTGCGGGACCGAGCGCCGCCCCCTCCCGTACCCCTTCCCGCACCTGCTCCGGCTCCGCCCTCTGCTCCGGCCGCGCCGCCCGCCTGAACGCCGCCGTCCCCCGGCTCAGATCGTGTCCCACGGCCAGCGCGGCCACGTCCACGAAGGTCTTCCGCTGCCCGTCGCGCTCGTCCTCACGCACCCTCAGGCGGCCGTGCACGACGAGGGGTTCCCCGACGGACACCGAGGCCGCGAGGTTGGCGCCGAGCGAACGCCAGGCCGACACCGTGTAGAAGCTGGTGTGCCCGTCGGTCCAGAGTCCCCGCTCGCGGTCCCAGCGGCGCGCGGTCACGGCGAAGCGGAACCGGGCCACCCCGCCCGTCGCCGTGTCCCGGTACTCCACCGCCGTCGCCACGTTGCCGACGAGCGTCACGGTCGTCTCGTTCATGGTCCCCGTCCCCCACCCTGCGTTCACTTCGCTGTCCTTGTCCTGTCGACACCCATCGTCGGACCCTCCGGAAGATCCCGCCGGGGCCTGTGGACGGCGGAACGGATGTGGACAACTCCCCCACCCGGAAGGGTCAACCGGAGGGAGTGACCAGAGGGAGTAGGGGATACCGCGGGATTTCGAGGTGCCGCGCTGCTACCTCCCCCGTACCCCCGCCCGGGTCGCGCCCAGCCGGCTCGTACCGGAGCGGAGTCCGCCGACGATCCGTGCCGAGGCGCGCGAACCCGCCACCGTCGCGTACTGCTCGCGCACCTCCCGGTAGCGCACCAGTTCCGCCGCCACCGGGTCGAGCACCCTGGCCCTGCCGCAGGCCGCCGCCGCCTCCCGCAGGCGCCGTTCGGCCTCCTGTCCGTACCGGCGCGCCGGGCCCTTCACCGCTCCCTCGCAGGCCCATTCGACGAGCGGTCCGCCGACGATCCCGCCGAGCATCACGAGGACCGGTGGCAGCAGTCCCGGCTCCACGACGCCGACGATCTGCCCCACCAGCCACACCGCGCCGAAGATCTGCAGAAACGTCATCACCACCTGTGCGAGGACGGCGGCGGGCCACCAGGCGGGCCGCGGCGGGCGGGCCGCCGGGTCGCCGATGGAGACCGTCAGCTCGTCCAGCGCCTCGGGCAGCCCCTCCGCCCCACGGGTCGCCGCCTCGCGCACCGCCTGTGCCCACGGTGCCGGGAGCCCGCGCGAGGCCTCGTCGGCGACGGCCCGTACCGCCTGCTCCACGCGCTGTCGCGCCGTCAGTTCCTCCTCGACGGGCAAGCTCAGGCGCGGGTCGGTGGAGCCGTGGGCGCGCAGCCGCTCGTACCAGCGGTAGAGCCGGAGCCAGGGGGTGCCGCAGGCGCGGATGGCGCCCCGGCGCCAGACCCGCTCGGCGGCCTCGCCCGCGGCCTGGGCGCCGACGGCGGCCGCGAGCCGGTCCGTGAAGGCGTCCCTGGCGCGTTCGTCGAGGCCGGGTCTTCCGTCGGCGAGGTAGGCGGGGCGCAGCCGGGCCGCGGCGGCGTCCACGTCGGCGGCGAGCCGACGTTCGGGGGCGGTGCGTTCCTGGACGAACGCGGCGACCATCTCGCGCAGTTCGGGTACGCCCTCGCCGGTCAGCGCGGAGACGGAGAGGACGGTGGCGCCGGGTTCGCCGTGTTCGCCGAGGGCCATGCCGTCCTCGTCGAGGAGGCGGCGCAGGTCGTCGAGGACGAGGTCGGCCGCGTCGGTGCCGAGCCGGTCGATCTGGTTGAGGACGACGAAGGTGACCTCGGCGTGCCCGGCGAGGGGCCGGAGGTAGCGCTCGTGGAGGGCGGCGTCCGCGTACTTCTCCGGGTCGACGACCCAGATGACGGCGTCCACGAGCCCGAGGACCCGGTCGACCTGGTCGCGGTGGGCGGTGACCGCGGAGTCGTGGTCGGGCAGGTCGATGAGGACGAGCCCCTGGAGTTCGGTGTCGGCGGCGCCCCCCGCGAGGGGCTTGCGGCGCAGCCGGCTGGGGACGGCGAGCCGGTCGAGCAGCCCGGCGGCGCCCTCGGACCAGCTGAGCGCGATGGGCGCGGAGGTGGTGGGGCGGCGCAGGCCGGTCTCGGACACGGGGACGCCGGCGAGGGCGTTGAAGAGCGTGGACTTGCCGCTGCCGGTGGCGCCGGCGATGGCGACCACGGTGTGCCGGGAGGAGAGCCGCTGCCGGGCGGCGGCCTCGTCGAGCACGCGCCCGGCTTCGGCGAGGGCCTCGCTCTCGACCCGCGTACGGGAGAGTCCGACGAGTTCGTGGAGCGCGTCGAGGCGGGTACGGAGGGGGCCGCCGTAACTCCCGCCGAGGGGCGGCAGCGTGTCCTCCTCCGGTTGGTCGCCGCCGCCGGGGCGCGTGTCGCCGCCGACCGCGACGGCGTCGGCCGCCCGCTCGCTCGCGCGCCGGGCGATCAGCCCGTCGTCCCAGCGTTCGCGGTCACGGTTCCGTGGGTCGGGGTGCTGTGGGTCGGGGTTGTGCGGGTCGGGGCTGTATGGCTCGGGGTTCTGTGGGTCGAGGTCAAGGGCACGGTCGCGGCCATCCGCCACGTCACTTCTCCTTCTGCAGTACGGAGAGCGCGGCGATGAGCTCCGCCTGCGGCTCGGGGGTCACGTCGAGCGCTTCGAGGGGCGCGACCCGCCGGTCGCGTTCGGCGTGCAGGACACGGTCGACGTACGAGAGGACCAGTTCGCCGCCCTTGTCGCGCAGGCGCAGGGCGGCCTGGGCGCCGAGGAGTTCGGCGAGGCGTTCGCCCGCGGCCCGGGTGCGCCGGCCGCCGAGGAGGGCGGCGGCGAGGAGGGCGGCGACGGTGTCGGCCTCGGGGGCGGCCGTACGGGAGGTGGAGGGGCGCTCGACCCCGCCTACCTCCTCCTCCGCCAGCTCTTCGAGTACGCGGCGCCAGCGCCGTGCCTCCACGCCGATCCGTTCGCCCGTGTCACGGTCGCCGCCGGTCCGCAGGGGGCCGAGGGCGCCGGCGGCGGGTTCGCGGCGCCAGGCGTCGCGGACGCGTTCCTCGGCGGCGGAGACCGCGCAGTGGAGGAGGGCGGCGAGGGATTCGGTGAGGGCGTCGAGGAGTTCGTCGGCGGTGCTGTCGCGGGGGTAGCCGCGCCAGCGCGTGCGGGCGTCCCCGGCGAGCACGGCGCCGCGGCCGAGCTGTTCGCGCACCCGCTTGCCCTGCTCGCCGTAGGCGGTCTCGACGGCGCCGCCGAGGCGGCCGGCGGCGGCGTACTGCGCGGCGACCGCCGCGGCCAGCTCGGGGAGCCGGGCGTCGAGGGAGTCGATCACGCCGGTGGCGGTCCGGACGGCGGCCTGCTGCCGGGCGGCCGGGTCCTCGGCGCGGTGGGCGAGCCAGCCGCGGAGCGCGGCGACGGCGCTGTCGGGCAGCAGCCCGCTGCCGCCGTCGGCGGATTCGGGCAGCTCGGGGACGGTGAAGCGGGGCACGTCGCCGAGGCCCGCCTTGTCGAGCAGGGCCTCGAACTGCCGGGAGACCTCGCCGATGACCTGGTGGGGGACGCGGTCGAGGACGGTGACGAGGGTGGCGTCGTACTCCTTGGCGGTACGGAGCAGATGCCAGGGCACGGCATCGGCGTAGCGGGAGGCGGTGGTGACCATCACCCAGATGTCTGCGGCGCAGATCAACTCGGCGGCGAGGAGCCGGTTCTCGACGACGAGCGAGTCGATGTCGGGCGCGTCGAGGAGGGCGAGGCCCCGGGGGACGGACGCGGCCGTCTCGACGCGCAGGGCGTTCTCCTCGGGGGTCGCCTCGTCGGCGGGGTGGTCCTCGTCGGCCTGGGGCAGCCAGACGCGGGTGAGCTGCGGGAGGACCCGCATCCCGGCGAACCAGTGGTGGTCCTCGGGGTGGCAGACGAGCACGGGCGTCCGGGTGGTGGGGCGGAGCACGCCCGACTCGCTGACGCGCCGCCCGACCAGGGAGTTGACGAGCGTGGACTTGCCGGCTCCGGTGGAGCCGCCGATGACGGCGAGGAGCGGGGCGTCGGGATCTTTCAGCCGTGGCACCAGGTAGTCGTCGAGCTGGGCGAGCAGCTCGGCCCTGGTCTGCCGGGCGCGTGGTGTGTCGGGGAGGGGCAGGGGGAGACGCACGGCGGCGACACGGTCGCGCAGGGCGGAGAGTGCGTCGATCAGCTGAGGCCGTTCGTCCAAGGTCACCACATGCGAAGAATGCCCAATTTATGAGTGTTTTTGAAGCCTATTAGGGCTCTGCGCGCCGAAGAGAGCGGCGGTGGCCGGAACCTCAGGCATAACGAGTGCACAACACCCGCCCCGAGTGGCGCGAAAAGCGCTGCGCGAATCGCACCTGCCTGCGATTATCGTTCCGCTTCACCGAACCTCCACATCGTGCCACGCAGGTGAAGCAAGCGGGCCAAGGTGATCGGAGCCCTATCCTTGTCCCGGCAGGCCACACCCCACCCACAAGGGGTTCCCGGCCACACAGCCACCACCCGGCCCCCGTAGCTCAGTGGATAGAGCAGGTGCCTTCTAAGCACTTGGCCGCAGGTTCGAGTCCTGCCGGGGGCACAACATCAAGACCCTCCTTCGGGAGGGTCTTCTTCGCTGGTCAGAGGTGCCGCAGGTGGCTTGATCCGTCAGCTGCGGCGCCTGCGCCCGCTGGCGCGACGGGCTCACCGCCCGCTGCGCCACCGTCCCGCACATGGCGATGTACGGGGTGTCGATCGGCGGCGGCCGGGGTGGCCTCTTCTCCGACCTCGTCCACGTCCCGTACGCGGACGCCATGCCGGTCCCGCTGCCCGCCGGCCTCGATCCGGTCGTCGCCATGGCCTCGGCGTCGCCCGCCGCAGCATCGGCCTGCAGGGGTGCGACATCGCCCGCGCCGTCGGCGCCTTTGACGTCCTGTACGTGGATCCCGACCCCGGGCACCGCACGCTCGCCGAGGGCTTCGGCGCGCGTACCGCCCGCGACAACGTCCGCGCCCACATCCCGGACGCCCTCCCCGAGAAGCACCTCGAGCCCGTCTTCGTCCGCGACACCGCCAGCCCCTGAGCGCCCGTGGCGCCGCCACCCCGGCGGCAGAACGGATGAATCGCCGCAAAGAACGCAAGAGATCAGTTCACGCCATAAATGCGGCGCGTCGGCGTATCTGCGCGGAGGGGTGCCGGGCCTCGGATAGCTAGTGGATCTTCCGATTCCCTTTCCCTCACCGAGGAGCCCTCGTGCCTTGTCGTCGCACCCCGGCCGGACGTGCTGTCGCAGCACTCGCCGCCGCGGCATCCGCCACCCTCGCCTTCGTCGTGTCGTCCGGCGAGGCGGCCGCCGGCCCGTCGCGTACGCCGGAGAGGCCGAGGATCCTGCCCGCGGCGAACGGCGACGTGCTCAGCTCGGAGGCCGGCGTCTTCTACCTGGACCCGCTCAAGGCCTTCAAGGTCGACGCGAGCGTGCACCGGATCATGTACGGCACCACCGACCGCGCCGGGAAGACCATCGCCGTCACCGGCACCGTACTGAACCCCAGGACTTCGCCGTACGGCCGACGACCGATCGTCGCCTTCGCCCCCGGCACCCAGGGCCTGGCGGACAAGTGCGCGCCCTCGCGGCAGATGGCCGACGGCACCGAGTACGAGGCGCTGCCCGTCAAGAAGCTCCTGGACGAGGGCTACGCCGTCGTCGTGACCGACTACCAGGGCCTCGGCACGCCCGGAGTCCACACCTACATGACCCGCGAGGCGCAGGGCCGCGCCGTCCTGGACTCCGTCCGGGCGGCCCAGCGCCTGGACGCGGTGGACCTCCCGGACGCCGGTCCCGTCGCGCTCTACGGCTACTCCCAGGGCGGCGGCGCGACGGCGTCCGCGGCCGAACTGGCCCCGACGTACGCGCCCGAGCTCCAGATCACGGGTGCCGTCGTCGGCGCCCCGCCCGCGGACATGAACAAGGTCGCCGCCGGCATGGACGGCTCCGCCTACGGAGCGTTCTTCAACTACGCCCTGTCCGGCCTCTCCACCGCGTACGGCATCGACATCGACCCATACCTGAACGCCCACGGGAAGCGCGTCACGAACGACCTCCGGGACAACCTGTGCACGACGCAGGCCCTCGCCAAGTACCCGTTCCTGAACTCGCGTTTCCTCACCGTGGACGGGCGCCCGCTGACCGAGCGCCTCACGCGCGCCCCGTGGGACGCGATCGTGGCCGACCAGCAGCTCGGCAAGCGCAAGCCGGCCGTGCCCGTCCTGCTCTCCCACAGCGCCCTGGACGACGTCGTCCCCCAGCAGGTCGGCAAGGATCTGGCCGCCGACTGGTGCCGCCGGGGCGCGACGGTGCGGTTCGCCGGCAACTACATCCCCGGCCACATCGCCGCGGCCGGGGGCACGAGCGCCGACGGCCTCCCCTGGCTCGCGGACCGCTTCGCGGGCAGGACCGCGCCGAGCACCTGCTGACCCAGGGGGCGGGAGCCCGGCCGGCGAAGGACACCTCGGACCGGCCGGGCACCCGGGTCAGGCACTTGTGCGTGCCCTCCTCTTTGGCCGCTGCCGGCGGCCGGGGCGCCGCCGAACGGCGAAGGCGCCGGCTTCGTCCGCGGTCACATCGTCTTGGACACCGGACCGGCGGTGCCCGATGACGGGCTCGGGGACGTCTCCCGCCGTGCCTGCGTGCCCGTACTCGTCCCCGCTCGTCCGGACTCGCCCGCATCACGTGCGTGGTCCTGAAGAGACCCGTTTCTCCGGTCGTAGACGGACACCCCCAGGCGAAAACCGGCCAACTACTTTTCGCGGCGGCCCGAGGTGTCCTGATCCTTGCTACGGTCACGCGGCTCCAGGCCCGAAACGGCCTGGTGGGGGCGCGATTTCTTCCCCACGCGGCGTTGAAGTCCGCTTCTTTTACAGGTTTTTTGATTTGTCGTCAGCACATCATCACTTCATCACTTTGCAGGAGTACGCATGCGCAAGACCGCACTCGCCACCCTGACGGCCTCAGCGCTCGGGGTCACCCTGCTCACCCAGACGCCCGCCGTCGCCGTGACCTCTCCCACCTGCGCCGACATCTGCATACTCGGCGTTCGCGCGGCCACCCACCCCACCTTCGACCGGTTCGTCATCGACCTCGGCGAGGGCACCGTCCCCGGGTGGACGACCAGCGTCCAGACCACCCCGCTCTACTGGGGCGAGGAGGGGTCGGAGACCCAGGTGCCCATCCAGGGCGACTCCTACCTCAAGGTCACGCTGATGCCGGCCGAGGCCTTCGACGTCAATTACCAGTCCACCTACACGAGCCCGCGGTCGCAGACCTTCGCCTTCCCGAGCATCAAGGGCCAGGCGCTCGTCTACAGCTTCGAGGACAGCAACACCTTCGGTCTCGCCCTCGGGGCGCACTCCTCCTACAAGGTCTTCAAGCTGACGGCGCCCAACCGGATCGTGGTCGACGTCAACCACTGACGCCCACCCTCAGCAGCCAGGCCGTCGGTTTCCGGTCGACGTCAACCACTGACGCCCACCCTCAGCAGCCAGGCCATCGGTTTCCGCCGGCGGCCTGGCGTGTTCCCGGGCGTCCTCCGGGTACGCGCCCAAGGACGGAGGGCCCAGGAGGGAGGTCTTCGGTGGACGCCGCCACGTTGATCGACCGGCTCCTGCGGGAGCACGGCCGCACCTATGCCGCAGAGGCCGGGATACGGCTGCGGGACAAGCCCTCGCCGCTCTACCAGCTGCTCGTCCTCACCGTGCTGTGCTCGGTCCGGATCCGGGCCGACGTCGCCACCGCCGCCGCCCGGGAGCTGTTCTCCGCCGGCTTCCGGGCGCCCCGGGCCATGCTGGACGCCTCCTGGCAGCAGCGCGTGGACGCGCTCGGGCGGGCCCACTACGTGCGGTACGACGAGAGCACCGCCACCGCCCTCGGAGAAGGGGCGGAGCTCGTCCTCGACCGGTACCACGGAGATCTGCGTCTGCTCCGGGAGCGGGCGGGCGGTGACGTCGAGGAGCTGCGCGGGCTGCTGCGGGAGGTGCCCCGGATCGGCCCCGTCGGCGCCGACATCTTCTGCCGGGAGGTCCAGGCCGTCTGGCCGGAACTGCGCCCCTTCTTCGACGAGCGCTCCTGCGCGACCGCGGCCGGCCTGGGCCTCCCCCGCACCCCGGCCGGGCTCGCCCGGCACGTCCCGCCCCAGGACGTGGCCCCGCTGGCTGCCGCCCTCGTCCGCGTCAGCCTGTCCAAGGACGCGGAGCGGGAGCTGCGGGAGTCGGTGCGGTCGCGCGCCGCCTGAGCTAGCGGTGCTCGCGCGCCGCCTGAGCCCCGCGAGCCCGGCGTCGTGCTCAGCGGACCGGGCGGGGCAGCCTCACGCGTACCAGGGTGGTGTCCACGTCGCTGTCGACCAGGCGGCCGTTCGCGTCGAAGGCCTGCGGGCCGTCCGTCATGCCGAAGTCGTTGTCGTTGAGGAGGACGAGCGTCGACGAGCCTTCGACGGCGACGCCCTCGATCTTGCCGGGGACCCCCGCGACCGTGTTCAGGTCGACCACCAGGCGCTTGCCGAGGACCGGCGCGTCGGCGGCGGTCTCGTCGTCGAGCTGCTCCAGGGTGGGGGCAGCCGTCGTGTCCCAGCGCGAGCCGAGGATGTCGGAGCCGCGGCGGAGGCGTACCTCGTACAGGCGGGAGGCCTTGTCGGTGCGCTCCTGGACCAGGAGGCGGTCGCCGCCGAGCGCGACCACGGAGGAGATCTTCAGCTCGGAGGTCTTGGTCTGGCCGGGCTCGACGACGCCGACCGGGTCGAAGCGGTACGCGTACTCGGCCGTGACCCGGTGCTCGCGCGTCGAGAAGCGCAGCAGCCGGGTCGTCCGGGAGTCCTCGCCGGAGGCCTTGTCGGGGTTGAGCAGGGGGCTCTGCAGGGCCATGACCAGGTCGCCGTCGGGCAGCAGGGTGAGGCCCTCGAAGCCGCGGTTGGTCTTGCGCTTGAGGAAGACCGACGGCAGGGACTCGACGACCGGGTAGTCCGCGCCGGTCAGGTTCAGGCCCTCGGGCACGTGGCGGGCGAGGACGCGGCCCTTCGCGGAGACGTGCACGAGCGAGGGGCCGTACTCGTCGACCAGCCAGAAGCCGCCGTCCCTGTCCCGCACGAGGCCCTCGGTGTCGAGACCGTTCGGGTTGTACGGGAGGGGGGTCGAGGCGTCGTACGTGTACGGGGCCTCGTCGCGGCCCTGCTGGTTCGGGAGGCCGGTGACGGGGGCGCCGGAGGCGGTGGTGAGCGGGATGGACTTCAGGACCTCGACGCGGTCGCCGACGACGCGGACCTTCACGATGGCCGGGTCGAAGCCGGGCACGGGGAACGTGCGCCGCTTGTCCTTGCCGACGGCGATCTGGCCGTTGGGGCCGCGGTCGGTGACCGTCCAGTACTCGCCGCGCCGTTCGGCCGGGTACAGGTCGCTGCCGATGCCTCCCAGGTCGACGTCCCGGTCGTCGTCGACGCTGCCGGGCAGCAGGCCGTTGCTGAAGGCGGCCAGCGGGATGTCGGGCAGGGTCGAGGTGGAGAGGACCCGGGCGGGCGAGCCGTGCCGCGCGGGCTCCGCCTCGGCCGTGCCCATGACCACCGAGAGCGCGAGCGCGGTGGTCAGGGGCAGGGCCACGACGGCGGGCCTGCGGAGGAGGCGCGGATTCATCTGAACTCCCTTGAACACGTGGAATGCCACCCGTGGAGGCCGCCTCATGGTCCGTTTCCGGCCACAACGGCGAGCGTCGGGCTCCCGACGGCGGCATGAGCCCTGGGTGAACGCGCAGGGATAATCGGATCATGGTGATCACCACGCGCGGGCTCAACCGCGCCACTCTCGCCCGGCAGTTGCTCCTCGACCGGACCCCGGTCGGCGTCGGGGAGGCCGTCCGGCGGGTGGTGGCGCTCCAGGCGCAGCAGCCGGGTTCGCCGTACGTCGCGCTCTGGAACCGGGTCGCGGGCTTCGAGCCGGAACGGCTCGACGGGGCCGTGGCCGATTACGAGCTGGTCAGGTCGACCCTGATGCGGCTCACCCTCCATCTGGTGCACGCCGAGGACTGGCGGGCCTTCCGGGAGGGCATGGAGCCGACGCTGCGCGGTTCACGGCTGCACGATCCGCGTTTCAAGGCGGCGGGGTTCACGGCGGCCGACGCCGACGAGCTGCTGCCCGATCTGCTGGCGTACGCCCGGGAGGCGCGGACCGGGGCCCAGCTGCGGGCCCGCCTGGAGGCGGCGCGCGGCGGGCCGGTGGAGGCCGTGGTGTGGCGGATGATGCGCCAGTACGCGCCGTTGTGGCACGCGCCGACGGGGCCGCCGTGGTCGTACGGGCCGGCGCAGGCGTTCGTGACGGCGAGCACGCCGCCGGTTCTCGCCGACCCGGAGGCGGCGCACGCGGGGCTCACCACCCTGGTCCGGCGCTACCTGGAGGGCTTCGGCCCGGCGTCCGTTCCCGACATGGCGCAGTTCACGATGGCGCCCCGGGGCATGGTGCGCGCGGCGGTGGCGGCCCTCGACGGGGAGCTGGAGCGGCTGGAGGGGCCCGAAGGCACGGTGCTGTACGACGTGCCCGGCGCGCCCCGGCCCGACGAGGGGGTCCAGGCGCCGCCCCGCCTCATGGCCATGTGGGACAGCGTCCTGCTGGCCTACGCGGACCGGAGCCGCGTCATCCCGCCCGCGTACCGCAAGCACGTCATCCGCGTGAACGGCGACACCCTGCCGACGCTCCTCGTCGACGGGTACGTCGCCGGAGTGTGGCGGCCGGTCGAGGGCGGCATCGAGGCCTCGGCCTTCCACCCGCTGCCCGCCGCGGCCTGGGAGGGCCTCGCGGCCGAGGCCGGCGCCCTGGGCGGCTTCCTCGCCGCGCGGGACCCCCGGGTCTACGCCCGCTACGACCACTGGTGGGCCAAGGGGCTGCCGAGCGTCGAGACCCGGATCCTCCCGGCCGCCTGACGCGGGGCCTCGACAGCGCGGGCATCCCGTACCGGTCAGCCCCGCCGCTCCACCACGTCCCGCAGCGCGATGTTGAGCTGGAGGACGTTGACGCGGGGTTCGCCGACGAAGCCGAGGACGCGGTCGTCCGTGTGGGCGGCGATCAGCTCGTCGACCTCCGTGACGGGCAGGTGGTTCCTGGCCGCGACCCGGTGCGCCTGGAGCTTCGCGTACGCCGGGGAGATGTGCGGGTCCAGGCCCGAGCCGGAGGAGGTGACCGCGTCGGCGGGCACGTCCGAGGGCTTCACCGTGTGGCCGTTCACCGAGTTGTCCCTGATCACGGCCGCCTTCGCGGCCTCGACCCACTGGATCAGGTCGGCGTTGTCGCCCGAGCGGTTGGTGGCGCCGGAGAGGATCAGCCGGTACTCGGTGTTGACGCTGTTGGTGCCGAGGCCGTTGGACGGGCGTGGCTGGAACCAGCGCAGGTCCGGCTTGCCGTCGGTCAGGTACGTCTGGCCGATGAGCGCGGAGCCGACGGTCCTCCCGCTCGCGTCCTCGACCTCGGAGCCGTTCGCCCGCCATGGGAAGGCCGCCTGGGCGATGCCGGTGACGGCGAGCGGGTAGAGCACGCCGCACACGACGGTGAGGACGAGGAGGGCGCGCAGTCCCGCCCAGAGGACTCGTCCCGTGTTCGCTGCTGAGTTGTTCATCGTGGATCAGCCGATTCCGGGGATGAGAGAGATGAGCAGGTCGATGAGCTTGATGCCGATGAACGGGGCGATCAGGCCGCCGAGTCCGTAGATCCCGAGGTTGCGCCGGAGCATCGAGTCGGCGCTCGACGGCCGGTAGCGGACGCCCTTCAGTGCCAGCGGGACCAGGGCGACGATGATCAGCGCGTTGAAGATGACGGCGGAGAGGATCGCGGACTCGGGCGAGGCCAGGCCCATGATGTTGAGCTTGTCCAGGCTCGGGTACGCCACCGTGAACATCGCGGGGATGATCGCGAAGTACTTCGCGACGTCGTTGGCGATCGAGAACGTCGTCAGCGCGCCCCGGGTGATGAGGAGTTGCTTGCCGATCTCGACGATCTCGATGAGCTTCGTCGGGTCGGAGTCGAGGTCGACCATGTTGCCGGCCTCCTTCGCGGCCGACGTCCCGGTGTTCATGGCCACGCCGACGTCGGCCTGGGCGAGCGCGGGGGCGTCGTTGGTGCCGTCGCCGGTCATGGCGACGAGCTTCCCGCCCGCCTGCTCGCGTTTGATGAGCGCCATCTTGTCCTCGGGCGTCGCCTCGGCGAGGAAGTCGTCGACTCCGGCCTCCTCGGCGATGGCCTTCGCGGTCAGGGGGTTGTCGCCCGTGATCATGACCGTACGGATGCCCATGCGGCGCAGTTCGTCGAACCGCTCCCGCATGCCCTCCTTCACCACGTCCTTCAAGTGGACGACGCCCAGGACACGCGCGCCCTTGCCGTCTTCCACAGCCACCAGCAGCGGCGTGCCACCAGCCTCGGAAATCCGGTCCGTGAGCGCCTGTGCGTCATCGGCGACAGTGCCACCCTGCTCCTTCACCCACGCGACGACCGAACCGGTGGCGCCCTTGCGGATCTTCCGGCCGTCCACGTCCACGCCCGACATACGGGTCTGCGCGGTGAACTCGATCCACGTGGCGTGCGCCAGCTCACCCTGGTGGCGCTCCCGCAGCCCGTACCTCTCCTTGGCCAGGACTACGACCGAGCGGCCCTCGGGCGTCTCGTCGGCGAGCGAGGAGAGCTGGGCGGCGTCCGCGACCTCGGCCTCCGTCGTCCCGCGCACCGGGACGAACTCGGCCGCCTGGCGGTTGCCCAGCGTGATGGTGCCCGTCTTGTCCAGGAGCAGGGTGCTCACGTCACCGGCCGCCTCGACGGCCCGGCCGGACATCGCGAGGACGTTGCGCTGCACGAGCCGGTCCATGCCGGCGATGCCGATGGCGGACAGCAGGGCGCCGATGGTCGTCGGAATCAGGCACACGAGGAGGGCGGTGAGGACGATCATCGACGTCTGCTTGTCGGCGCCCGCGTAGATCGCGAAGGGCTTGAGGGTGACGACGGCGAGCAGGAAGACGATCGTCAGCGAGGCGAGCAGGATGTTGAGCGCGATCTCGTTGGGTGTCTTCTGCCGTGCCGCGCCCTCGACCAGGTTGATCATCCGGTCGATGAAGGTCTCGCCGGGCTTCGTCGTGATCTTCACGACGATCCGGTCCGAGAGGACCTTCGTGCCGCCCGTCACCGCGCACCGGTCGCCGCCTGACTCGCGGATGACGGGCGCCGACTCGCCCGTGATCGCGGACTCGTCGACCGACGCCACGCCCTCCACGACGTCACCGTCGCCGGGGATGACGTCACCGGCCTCGCAGACCACCAGGTCTCCGACGCGCAGCTCCGTGCCCGGGACCCGCTCCTCGTGCGAGCCGTCGATCCTGCGGGCGACCGTGTCGGTCTTGGCCTTGCGCAGGGTGTCGGCCTGCGCCTTGCCCCGGCCCTCGGCCACCGCCTCCGCCAGGTTGGCGAAGACCGTGGTCAGCCACAGCCAGGCGGTGATCGCCCAGCCGAACCAGTCCCCCGGGTTCTTGAGGGCGAGGACCGTGGTCACGACCGAACCGGTCAGCACCACGAACATGACCGGCGACTTGACCATGACCCGCGGGTCGAGCTTCCTGACCGCGTCCGGGAGGGACGTGACCAGTTGCTTCGGGTCGAAGAGGCCGCCGCCGACGCGGCCGGCCCCGGCCGGCCGGCCGATGGGCGCCCCCGACTCCGGGGGCCTGGTGGGAGTGAGGGTGCTCATGCTGCGAGTCCTTCGGCGAGCGGGCCAAGGGCGAGGGCCGGGAAGTAGGTGAGTCCGGCGACGATGAGGATCGTGCCGACGAGCAGGCCGGTGAACAGCGGCTTCTCGGTCCGCAGGGTGCCCGCCGTCTCGGGTACGGGCGTCTGCTCGGCAAGGGAACCGGCGAGCGCGAGGACGAACACCATGGGCAGGAACCGGCCGAGCAGCATCGCGGTGCCGATCGTCGAGTTGAACCACTGGGTGTCGGCGTTCAGACCCGCGAAGGCCGAGCCGTTGTTGTTGGCGCCCGAGGTGTAGGCGTAGAGGATCTCGGAGAATCCGTGCGCGCCGGAGTTCGTCATCGAGTGCGACGGCGTGTCGAGAGCCATGGCGACGGCGGTGAAGCCGAGGACGAGCGCCGGGGTGACGAGGATGTAGCAGGCCGCGAACGTGATCTGGCGGGTGCCGATCTTCTTCCCCAGGTACTCGGGGGTCCGGCCGACCATCAGCCCGGCGATGAACACGGCGATGACCGCCATGATCAGCATGCCGTAGAGGCCGGAGCCGACCCCGCCGGGCGCGATCTCGCCCAGTTGCATGCCCAGCATCGTGATGCCGCCGCCGAAGCCCGTGTACGAGGAGTGGAAGGAGTTCACGGCGCCGGTGGAGGTCAGCGTCGTGGCGACCGAGAAGATCGCCGACCCGCCGATGCCGAACCGGGTCTCCTTGCCTTCCATCGCCCCGCCGGCCAGCTCGAAGGCCGGTCCCCCGCCGGCGAATTCGGTCCACAGCATCAGGCCGGTGAAGACGAGCCAGATGGCCGCCATCGTGCCGAGGATCGCGTACCCCTGCCGCAGCGATCCGACCATCCGGCCGAAGGTCCGCGTCAGCGCGAAGGGGATGAGCAGGATGAGGTAGATCTCGAAGAGGTTCGACAGCGGACTGGGGTTCTCGAAGGGGTGGGCGGAGTTGGCGTTGAAGTAGCCGCCGCCGTTGGTGCCCAGCTCCTTGATGACCTCCTGCGAGGCGACGGCGCCGCCGTTCCACTGCTGCGCCCCTCCCGCGAACTGCCCCACCTCGTGGATCCCGGCGAAGTTCTGGATCGCACCGCAGGCCACGAGGACGACCGCGCCCACGACGGAGATCGGGAGCAGGATCCGGAGGACACCCCGGACCAGGTCGGTCCAGAAGTTGCCCAGTTCGCCGGTACGGGACCTGGCGAAGCCCCGTACGAGGGCGACCGCGACCGCGATCCCCACCGCCGCCGACACGAAGTTCTGCACCGCGAGGCCGCCGGTCTGCACGACGTGGCCCATGGCCTGTTCGCCGTAGTACGACTGCCAGTTGGTGTTGGCGACGAAGGAGGCTGCGGTGTTGAACGCCTGGTCCGGGTCGATCGACACGAAGCCGAGCGAGCCGGGCAGCGATCCCTGCACCCGCTGGAGCAGGTAGAGGAAGAGGACGCCGACGGCGGAGAAGGCGAGGACGCCGCGCAGGTAGGCGGGCCAGCGCATCTCCACCGACGGGTCGGCGCCGATACCCTTGTAGATCCACTTCTCCACCCGCAGGTGCTTGTCGGAGGAGTAGACCCGGGCCATGTGGTCGCCCAGCGGCCGGTACGAAAGGCCCAGGGCGACGGTCAACGCCAGCAGCTGGAGAACGCCGGCAAGAACAGGACTCATCGTCGACCTCAGAACCTCTCGGGCTTGACGAGGGCGAGGACGAGATAGCCAAGCAGGGCGGCGGCCACGAGGAGACCGACGATGTTCTCGGCACTCACAGCTTGGCCACCCCCTTGGCGATGAAGGCCACCAGCGCGAAGACCGCGACCGTGGTGACGACGAAGGCCACGTCGGCCATCGTGAGCTCCCGGATGAAGGAAGAAGGAAGAACGGATTCTCGGACGAGATGAGGAAACCTCTCTCCAAGCCGCTCTCCGCCGCCGTTGACGTGCCCCTAACGCCGCGAATGCCCGTCTTGACGGTTCCCCTACGCGAGGCTCTCCCCATTGCCAGTGGCCGGAAGGGGACATATCTTCGAGCGAAACCTACGGACCGGGATGCTCGTCAGTCCCGGGGCGGTCCGCCGTTCACGGGCCTGACGGCGGGGAGCGGACCCTCAGGACGACGGGGGAGCTGGACGCCGGGCGTACGGGATATCCGTATCCACGTACCCGCAGGAGCTGAGCAGCACATGAGCAAGCACGTCCTGGCCCAGAACCAGTACGGCAAGGCCGAGAACCGCATCGTCACGGTCACCCGCAAGGGCGGCGACGGCGCGTGGCACGAGATCCGCGACCTGAACGTGTCGGTGGCGCTGCGCGGTGAGTACCGCGACGTCCACCTGACCGGCGACAACGGCAACTGCCTGCCGACGGACACCACCAAGAACACGGTCTACGCCTTCGCCAAGGAGCACGGCGTGGCCTCCCCGGAGGCCTTCGCCGTCCTCCTCGCCCGGCACTTCGTGTCCTCGCAGCCGGTGATCCACGAAGCGCAGATCCGGGTCGAGGAGTACGCCTGGGAACGGATCCCGGTCCCGACGCGCAAGGAGCAGCACTCCTTCGTGCGCAAGGGGCAGGAGGTCCGCACCGCGCAGGTCACGTACTCGGAGGCCACGGGGCTCCAGGTCCTCTCGGGCCTGAAGGGCCTGACGGTGATGAACTCGACCGGCTCCGAGTTCCACGGCTTCATCAAGGACGGGTACACGACGCTCAAGGAGGCGTACGACCGGATCCTGGCCACCAAGGTGACCGCCCGCTGGGCGAACTCGGCCTCGACGGCGGCGGACGCGGAGCACGACTGGGACCGCTCCTACGAGAAGGTGCGCCGCCACATGCTGGAGGCGTTCGCGGAGACGTACAGCTACTCGCTCCAGCAGACCCTGCACGCGATGGCCGGCCGGGTCCTCGACCACGTGTCCACGGTCAACGAGGTCCGGCTCAACCTGCCGAACAAGCACCACTTCCTGGTGGACCTGGAGCCGTTCGGCCTGAAGAACGACAACGAGGTGTACTTCGCCGCCGACCGGATGTACGGCCTCATCGAGGGCACCGTCCACCGCGACGGCGTCCGGCCGGTGATCGCGACCAGCGACTGGATCAGTGCCTGATTCGTATCCGGCTCACAGCAGCCCGGCCGCCCGGACTCCCAGCCACACGGCTCCGAGTCCGGCGGCCAGGCTCGCGGCGACGTTGCGCACCGCGTACCCCTTCTCCCCGTCCTCGTACAGCTTCAGCGTCTCGTACGAGAAGGTCGAGTACGTCGTCAGGGCTCCGCACAGGCCCGTGCCGAGCAACAGGTGGACGTGGACCGACGCGACCCCGGTGAGCAGTCCGAGCAGGAAGGAGCCGGCCACGTTCACCAGGAACGTGCCCCAGGGGAAGCCGGGGCCGAACCGGGCCCGTGCCGCACGGTCCGTGAGGTAGCGCAGGGGCGCGCCGACGGCGGCTCCCGCGACGACGAGCAGCCAGTTCACGCGCGCCCCGTCCGCCGCCGGCCGGTCCGCGCGCGTACGGCCCTGGCGGCGGTGACCCCGGCCAGGACGGCGGCGAGCGCGGTGACCGCGGTCCCGCCCAGGTAGAGCAGGCCCCGGGTCGGGTCACCCCCGCTCAACAGCCGCTCCGTTTCGAGGCCGTACGTCGAGAAGGTGGTGAACCCGCCGCAGAACCCGGTGCCGAGGAACGGGCGGAGAAGGGGGTGCGGGACGGCCGTCGACCACTCGGTCGACCGCTCCGTGAGAAGGACCATCAGCACGCCGAGGAGTGCGCACCCGGTCACGTTCACCGTGAACGTCGTCCAGGGGAAGGCGCCTTGCGGGGTCGGCCAGAGCAGCCCGGCGCCGTAGCGGGCGCTCGCGCCGAGGGCGCCGCCGGCGGCCACCACCCCGACGACCGGCAGTTGGGCGCGCAGTCGCATTCCCACAGGTTACGAGGCGTGGACAAGGCGAGGCGCACAGGCGCGGTTCCCGGCCTGGGGCATTAACCGGGATCCGGCCTGTGCTGCCTCGCTCTGCGATGGTCCGGCCACGCCCTGCGACGGGTCAAAGCCGGTCGGGCGAGTGTGTCAGATCCCCCCGGGACGTCCCCGAGGGCCGTGGCCGGGGTCCGCAGGAGAGGCGCGGAGGGGGCTTGAGACCCTTCCGACCTGCGACGACACGGCGAGGGGTGGTCCGGCCACCATCCGGCGGCCGATTCGGGTGCCGGGTACACCTCGTCCCGGACGGTGGTGCCGGGGGACGGTGGTGGGGCAGCGGGAGGGAGCTGCGCAACCTTCGGGCAGGAGTGTCGTGAGTACATCCGTCGCAATCAAGCGCAGGGCCGTCACCGGGGCTGTTCCTCCGGCCGCTCCCCTGGGCGTCGTCAGGTCCGTCCGCGCGGGCGGCTCGCGCGAGGACGTCTACGCCGAGCTGTGTGCCGCGCTGTTCTCCGGCTTCCCGCGCCGCGACCAGCGCCTGAAGGCCGAGCAGTACCTGCACGGCCTGCTCACCGCGCAGGGCCGCAAGTCGATCCGCAACATCGCCGCCCAGATAGGCGGGCCGGCCGCCGAGCAGAGCCTGCACCACTTCGTGTCCAGCTCCACCTGGGACTGGCAGCCCATGCGGGCCGCGCTCGCCCGGTTCCTGGAGCTGAACAGCTGCCCGCAGGCCTGGGTGGTGCGGCCCATGCCGATCCCGAAGGCCGGGGAGCACTCGGTGGGCGTGGACCGGCGCTTCGACCCGGAGCGCGGCCAGGTCTTCCACGGCCAGCAGGCGTTCGGGGTGTGGTTCGCCGGCGAGGAGCTGAGCGTTCCCGTCAACTGGCGCCTGTTCCTGCCGGACCCCTGGGTCAACGACCGCACCCGGCGCGACCGCGCGGAGGTCCCCCAGGAGGCCGGCGAGGAGACCCTGGAGGAGTGCGCGGTCGCCGCGGCGCTCGACACCGCCCGCTGGTCCGACGTGACCCGCAAGCCGGTGCTGCTCGACATCCGGGGCGGTGCGGGGCGCGCGGCCCTCACCCGGCTCTCCGCGGCCGGGGTGCCGGTCGTCGCCCGGATCAACCCGGGCTCCCGGCTCGCCATCGCCGACCGGTCGCTGCCCGGCTTCGGGGCGGGCCCGCTGTCCGCCCTGCAGATCCTGGACTCGCTCAAGGGCCTGCGCAGGCCGGTGAGCTGGGTCGACACCGTGGCCGGCGCCCGGACCTCGCGGACCTCGCTCGCCACGGCCGTCCGGGTGGCGCTGCCCACGCCGGGCGGGGAGCGGATGCGTCCGCTCGTGCTGCTCGGCGAGTGGGACGACCCGCGGCGCGCCCCGGCGCGGGTGTGGATCAGCGATCTGACCAGTTCGCCTGTCGGCTCCCTGGTGCGGCTCACGAAGCTGAGCCGCCGGGTGGAGCGGGACTTCGCCGAGGTCGGGGAGGAGGCGGGGCTGCGGGACTTCGTGGGCCGCTCGTTCCGTGGCTGGCACCGGCACATCACGCTGGCCTCGGCCGCCCACGCGGCGACGGTCCTGGCCGCGAACGACTGGGACGCGCCCTACGGCACCGGCTACCGCTCGGGCCGCACGGCCAGCTGAGGGCTCGCCGGGGCGGGACGTCCGTACGCGCGGAGGTCCCGCCGGTCGGCGCGCTCCCGTCGGTCGGCTCCGGTCGATCAGCTCCCATCGGTCGGCGCACTCCGGTCGGTCAGCGCGCTCCGGCCGGGCCCGGTGACGGGTCGGGGCCGGTGGCGGCGCGGCCGCGGGACAGGACCTCGCGGGTGCGCTGGAGGCGCAGGGCCAGCTGGACCTCCAGGACCTGGCCCGGCTTCTGCCACTCCGGTCCGAGGAGTTCACCGATCCGTTCGAGGCGGCGGGAGACCGTGTTGGGGTGGACGTGCAGCGCCTCGGCCGCGTTGGTCGGGCTGCCGCCGGAGGCGAAGTACGCCTCCAGGGTGTGCGTGAGGTCGGTGAACCGCTCGGCGTCGTAGTCGAGTACGGGCCCGATCGCCGCCTCGACGAAACCGTCGACGTCGTTGTCGTCGGACAGCAGCAGCCCGAGGAAGCCCAGGTCCTGCACGGAGGCCGCCGAGCCGGTGCCGCCGAGCGCGCTCATCGCGTCCAGGCAGCGCCCGGCCTCCTGGTACATCCGCACGACGCCGTCCGGGCTCCAGCCGGGTCCGGCGGCGGCGACCGAGACGGGGTGCCCGAGCAGCGGGGACAGTTCGGCGGCGACGGCCTTGGCGGCGGCCGAGGCGTCGATCCCAGGGAGCAGCAGCACGATGCAGCCGCCCTGCACGGTCTTCAGACCGGAGAGGCGGTACGCGTACGAGGACGCCCAGACGACGGCCCTGCCCTGTTCGCCGCCCTCGGGCCGCGCGAGCACGAGGACGTGCGGTTTGCGCAGGTCGACGCCGAGGCGGCGGGCCCGCTGGGCGATCTGCTGCGGCGCGTGCGGCGGGTCGGCGATGAGGTCGTCGAGGAGCTCGTCGCGGACGGGTCCTTCGGCGACGGCCGTGGAGCGGCGCATGAGGAGGAGGAAGGCGAAGGACTGGGCGGCGAGTTCGAGGAGCCGCTCGTCCTCGCCGGTGAGGCCGCCGGCCGCGCGGATGATCAGGCCGCCGAGGTCCTCGGAGCCGGCGATGACGGGGGCGACCCAGGTGTCGTCGGCGGCGAGGACCGGGCGGCGGCGGGCGTGCGCGTCGAGCGAGGCCTTGGCGACGGCCTCCTCGTCGAGACCGGGGATGTCGCCGGCGGTGGCGAGGCAGCGTCCGCCGGGGTCGCGGATCATCACGCTGGCGTCGAGGGCGTCGGCGGCGGCCTTGGCCACGTGGCACAGGTCGCCGCCCGCGAGGACGAGGTTCATGATGCGGCCGTGGGCCTCGCTGACGTGCCGCATGCGGGTGAGGCTGGTGCGGACCCGGGAGCTGTCCCGTTCCAGTTCGGAGACCTCGGCCCGGGTGCGGTCGAGGAGTCCGGCCTTCTCGACCGCGAGTGCGGCGAGGTCGGCGAGCGCGGAGAGCAGCCCGATCTCCTCGGCGGTGTGGTCGCGGACGCGGCGGTCGGCGCCGTGCAGGACGCCGATCACTGTGTCGCCGCTGCGCCGCGGCGCGGCCATCATGGCGTGCAGGTCCTCGGCGCGCAGGGCCGCTTCGGCGGCTTCGTCGAAGGCCGGGGCGTGGACTCCGGCGTCGAGGGAGCCGGAGGGGGCGAAGCGCTCGTCGGCGAGGTAGTCGGCGGTCCAGACGGCCTCGCCGTGGAGCTGTACGGCGCCGCCGAGCCCGTACCCCTCGGCGATCCTGAGCCCGGGGGCGAGCCGCGGCCCTTCGGTGCGGCCGGTGCGGGAGCCCTCGGTCGTGTGGACGTAGCAGGCTCCGTGCGGGCCGCGCAGGGTCACGTACGCGAGGTCGAGGCCGAGGAGCCGGCGGGCCCGGCGGGTGATGACGCGCAGCAGGCTGTCGAGGTCGTAGGAGGAGGTCAGGTCGCGCGCGGTGTCGGTGAGGGTGGCGAGTCCGGCTTCGCGGCGCGTGTCGTGCGCGGCTGCGGCGCGGGCCTCGCCGGCGAGTGCGACGGCCCGTTCGAGGCGGTGGAGTTCCTCGCCGGCGAGTCCGGAGAGGCGGGCCTCGTCGAGGAACGCGTCGAAGCGGGCGGGCGGGGCCTGCTGGGCGAGCAGTTCGAGGACCGTGAGCAGCGCGTCGGCACCACCGGCTCCGTCGGCGCCGTGCAAGGTCATGGTCCCGTCCCCCCGTGGTCGAGCGAAAATCGGGCACCTGGGCGGAAACCCGTACTGCTCGCCGAAACTAATTCGGCTTCGGGAGTCGGTCAACGGTGAGTTGCCGCACTTCATTCCCGGTGGCGGGGCCGTGAGCCCCGTCCGGCGGAGCCGGTCGCGGCCCGCCCGGGCCGTCCCGGCGGTCAGCCGACGGAGCCCGCCGGGACGAGCCGGGACCGTGCCGGGTCGTACTGGGAGGGGACGCGGGGCGCGTACACGGGGCGGGCGACGGTGTTCCGCACCGTGAGGACCGAGCGCTGGAGACGGTGGAGGCGGGCCGAGGGCTCCATGCCGCTCTCCCCCTTGAGGGCCACGCGCAGCCGCTCGAACACGGTCAGGGCCTCGTCGTACTGTCCGCAGCGCAGCAGGGCCACCATGTAGTGGGCGTGGAGGGGCTCGTTGGTGCGGTAGCGGGCGACGAGCCCGGAGAGTTCGGAGACGAGGTCGGCGTGCCGGCCGAGGCCCAGCTGTGCTTCCACCCACTGGTCGAGGACGCTCAGCCGGGAGGTTTCGAGGCGTTCGATCTCCCGGCGGAGGCGGGGGCCGGCGGCGACGCCCGCATAGGGTTCGCCGCGCCACAGGGCGAGCGCCTCACCGAGGCGGAGCGCGGCGCGCGGGAGGTCGCCGGCCTCCATCGCGCGGTAGCCGGCGCCTGCCGCGCGCTCGAACTGCCAGACGTCGTGGGCGCCGCCGCCGGTGTCGAGGCGGTAGCCGCCGGGCTGGGAGACGAGGATGGCGTCGGCGGTGCGCCGGTCGGACCAGTCGGAGTCGGATTCCGCAGGTTCGGTGCCGCGCAGCAGGGCCGCCGTGATGAGGGCGCGCAGCTCGGCTATGTGGGCCTGGAGTTCGGCGCGGGCGCCGCGGGGCGCGCCGGACGGCCAGAGTTCCTCGGTCAGCACGGTCACGGGGACGACCTGGTCGGCGCTGGCCGTGAGCAGGGCGAGGAGTTGCCGGGGTGCGGCCGCGGTCGGGGTGATCGAGACCCCGTTCTCACGTACCGACAGTCCCCCCAGGATCCGGACGTCCACCTTGCCCCCTCAGTGCCTGTGCGGTGTCTGCGCGCGGGATGACTCTTGTTGATTAGAAAAGACCCCCGTAGGCATGTCAATAAGAAACCGGAGGGTACGGAATCCGGGTCTGGGATATCGGGGTGATTCACCCCCTTTGCGGGAGTATTGGTGCGTCAGGTTTTCGTCACTGGCGCAGACCTGCACCCCTCGGAAGGCTGTTTCCGGACTCGGGGGTACGCTTTCGCAGGGTCCTTGCGGATGCCGGAGGGGCCGACACGCGCGAGTTCACGCCAGAATCCGGGCGCTCGGTATGGTTCCGGTCCGGCTAAAGGGGCTCTGCCGGCGACTCAAGAGGCTCAAGAGGCTCAAGAAGCGGCTCTAGAGCACGGCGGCGGCCGTCAGCAGCCCGAACGCGACGATGATGAGAGCCGTACGGACACGGTGGAAACCGTTCCAGCGCTTCTCGAAGGCGGCCCGGACCGACGCCGGGTCGTCGCCCGGGGCCTCCGACGCGGCCAGCGCGTTGTTGAGCGGGACGTTGCCGCCGATGGTGACCAGGTGGTTGAGGACCGCGCACACCAGCCCCGCCAGGACCAGCCACTTCTGGGTGTCCGTGCGCCCGTCGACCGGGACGAAGAAGGCGGCGGCGGGCAGGGCGACGACGCCGAGGAAGACGGTCAGGAACACGCCCTTCGGCACGTACTCGTTGATCCGGCGCATCGCCGTGACGAACTCGGCGTCCGTGAGGCGGGCGAGCGCGGGCATGATCCCGGTCTGGAAGATCAGCATGAATCCGGCGTACAGACCGGTGCATCCGACGGCGAGGGCGAGCAGCAGGGAGGCCATGCGGTCATTGTGACCCGCTGCCCGCCACGCGCGTCAGCTGTACGGGTCCCCTGATCTCAACTCACCCTCGCGCGAGGGACCTTCACTCGGAGCGCCGTCGCCGGGACCCATCAGTCCCTCGGCCTGCCGTACCGCCTCGGCCAGCTCCCGCACCACCGCCGAACCCGACCGGCCGGAGATCGCCTCGGCGCGCTCCGCAAGCGCCCTCAGCCCCGGGGCGCCCGGCAGTCCGCCGCCGCGCAGGGCGTCCGCGAAGTAGGCCGCGATCGCCGTCAGTTGCAGGCTGTCGTGACCGCCGCCCCAGATGTCCCCGGTAAGCCCGCCCGTAGCGACGCTGCCGGACCGCTCGCGCGGCGCCCGCGTGGCCGGGTCGAGCCAGCGGACGGTGGCGGTGGCGACCGGCCCCGTCGCCCCCGGCCTGGTCCTGACCGCGTACAGCGCGGTGACGGTGTGCCCGGCCCCGACCTCGCCGCCGTCGACCCGGTCGTCGCGGAAGTCCTCGTCGGCGACCTCCCGGTTCTCGTAGCCGATCAGCCGGAACTTCTCCACGGTCCGCCGGTCGAAGGCGACCTGCGCCTTGGCGTCGCGGGCCCGCAGCTCCACGTGGGAGGGCAGCTGGTCGACGAAGACCTTGCGGGCCTGCGCCGAGTTGGAGACGTACGTCGTCTGGCCGTCGCCCTTGTCGGCGAGCTGTTCCATGAACTCGTCGCCGTACTCGCTGCCGACGCCGACGCCGAACAGGGTGATCCCGTACCGCCGGCGCTCCTCCTCGATGCGCTCCAGGATCGTCCCGGCCTCGGTGGCGCCGGTGTTGGCGAGCGCGTCGGAGAGCAGGACGACCCGGTTGGTGGCGCCCTTGCGGTGGCCTTCGACGGCGACGTCGTAACCGGTGCGGACACCCGCCTCGACATTGGTGGAGGCGCTCGTCGCGAGGGAGCCCACGACCTCGCGGATCCGGCCGCGGTCCTCCCCCACGCGGGTCATCGGCAGCCGGGTCTCGGCCTCGTCGCTGAAGGTGACGAGCGCGATCGAGTCGTCGTCGCGGAGCTGGTCGGCGAGCAGGCCGAGGGACTCCTTGACGAGGTCGAGCCGCCCCGGCTCGGCCATCGACCCCGAGACGTCGACGACGAAGGTGAGGGCGGCGGGCGGGCGCTCGGCGCCCCGGTCCGCGCCCCGGGTGGCGAGCCCCACGCGGACGAGGGACCAGCCGTCCTGCCCCGTGCGGGCCCCGTCGAGGGTCACGCTGAAGCCGTTGTCCGCCGGGCGCGGGTAGTCCGGGCGGAAGCTGTTGACGAACTCCTCCGGGCGCACGGTCGCCGGAGCGGGCAGCCGCCCCTCGGCGAGGGTGCGGCGGGCGTAGCCGTACGAGGCGGTGTCCACGTCCAGGGCGAAGGTGGACAGGTAGTCGGGGGCCGGGGCCGGTGAGCGCTGCTCGCCGTCCTTCCCTTCCTCGTTCCCGCCGTCGGGGCGGGCGGTTCCGCCGCCGTCGGGGACCGCCGGGGCGGTCCCGCCGGACTCCCGGCCCGACAGGTCCGACCGGTCGGAGGTGCTCCTCTCCTCGCCCGCCCCGCAGCCCGCGACGGCGAGTCCCGCGGCGAGCAGGCCCGCGATCGTGGCCGTGAACCGGCCCCGTCTGCGTCGGCCCGCACCGTCCCCCCTGTCCGTCCTGTCCGCCCCGCCCGTCCTGTCCATCCTGTCGATGGGTCGTCCCATGTCATCTCCCCCTCTTGATCCGGCACTTGTGAATGTGACGAACGAGAGGGCCGTTGGGACCCGTCGAAGGGGTTGCGGATGGATCTCGATGCTGCAACGGCGAGGGGGTGGCGACCAATGGCAGGGATTCGCCAACCTTCTCAACAGGGCTTGTCACCGTGTGCAGTCGCATGCGTACATGGAGTGGACATCGATCGGGCGGGGGTGGTCAGCGGTGGCAGAGAGCGCGGGCTCCGTGATGCTCGCCCGTTCGGCGATGAACCGGGCCGCGACCGAGGGACAGCGGCCCGCGGGGCGCCCGGTCCGGGGTGCGCGGCGCATCAGCGCGGCGCTCGCCGGGCTGGCCGCCTCCACCCGGTACGAGCTGCTGACCTTCGACGATCCGGTCGCCTCCGCGGGCTGCGCGATCCCGGGGCCGTTCCTCGAACTGGCGGGAGCGTGCATGCGGGCGGCGGCCGAGCGGGCCGGCGAGGTCAGGAGGATCGTGCCGCGGCACGCCCTGCCCCGGCTCGAAGGCGGGCTCGCGATGCCCGGCCGGGCCCGGCTCGCGGAGGCCATCCCCTTCAAGATGATCCTCGTCGACCGCGCGGTGGCCGCGGTCCCGCTCGACCTGGAACTGCTCTACAACGGCCTGCTGCTGATCCGCGACCCGGTGGTGGTGCAGGCCCTCGTCCGCGCCCATCACGCCTGCTGGGCCGCGGCCGAGGAGCTGACGTACATACCGCCGCCTCCCCCTCGGAGCGATCTGCCGCCGCAGCTGCGCCCGGTGCTCGACGCCCTCCTGTCGGGGCTCACGGACGAGACGGCGGCGGCCCGGCTCGGCATGTCCGCGCGGACGTACAGCCGCCGGGTGGGCGAGCTGATGGCCGCCCTCGGCACGACGAGCCGCTTCCGCGCGGGCGCGGAAGCGGCTCGAAGGGGGTGGGTGTGACCTCTGGCCTCAGGACACGATGTCCTTGCGGGCGAAGCCCCGGAAGGCGAGCGCGAAGAGGACCACCGCGTACGTCAGGGAGATCGCGGTTCCCTTCACCATGCCGCCCCACTCCAGCTGCGGCTGCAGCGCGTCGATCCAGGCGAACTGCCAGTGCGCGGGCAGGTACTCGCGCCAGTCTCCGAGCGCCGTGACGGCGTCCAGGACGTTGCCGACGATGGTCAGGCCGACGGCGCCGCCCACCGCGCCGAGCGGGGCGTCGGTGCGGGTGGACAGCCAGAAGGCGAGGCCGGCCGTGACCAGTTGGGAGGCGAAGACGAACGCGACGGCGACGGCGATGCGGAACAGCGCGTCCCCCGCGGGCACCGAGCCGCCCGTCGGCAGCTGGAGCGGCCCCCAGCCGTAGGCGACCGTGCCCACGGCCAGAGCCACGAGCGGAAGAAGGACCATCGCGGCGGCGCTGTAGCCGAGGGCGACGGCCAGCTTGGAGGCGAGCAGCCGTGACCGGGGTACGGGCGCGGCCAGGAGGTAGCGCAGCGAGGACCAGCTCGCCTCCGAGGCGACGGTGTCCCCGCAGAACAGGGCCACCGGGATGACGAGGAGGAAACCGGCCGAGACGAAGAGGCAGGTCGCCGCGAAGTTGGCGCCCGAGGCGGTCGCCGTGTCCATCAGGGTGATGCGGCCGTTGCGGTCGCCGTCCTCACCGCCGATCGCGAAGGCGATCACCAGGATGAACGGCAGGGCGACCAGGATGCCGCCCATCACCAGGGTGCGGCGCCGCTTCCACTGGCGCAGGGCCTCGACGCGCAGCGGCAGGGTGCGTCCGGGGCGGTAGCCGGGGGCGGACTCCGTCGTGCCCGTGCGGGTGGTGGTGGGGGTGCTCATGCGGCTCCGCCTCCGATCAGGGTCAGGAACGCGTCTTCGAGGCGCCGGTGCGGTCCGACCCCGGTCAGCGGCACGTCCAGGCGGACGAGTTCGCCGATGAGGGCGGTCGCGTCGGTGCCGTCGAGCCTGACCAGGAGTCCGCCGTCGGCGCGGGTGGCCGCGGCGACGCCGGGCAGGGCGGCCGTCTTCTCGACGAGCGCGTCGTCGATCTCCCGGGCCAGGCTCACGAGCAGGGTGTCGCCGGAGCCGGTGATCTCGGCGACCGGCCCCGCCTGCACGAGCTGTCCCCGGTCCATGACGACGAGGTGGGTGCAGGACTGTTCGACCTCCGCGAGGAGGTGGCTGGAGACGATGACGGTACGGCCCCCGGCCGCGTACCGGATCATCACCTCGCGCATCTCGCGGATCTGCGGCGGGTCGAGTCCGTTGGTGGGCTCGTCCAGGATGAGGAGGTCCGGCAGGCCGAGCATGGCCTGGGCGAGGGCGAGGCGCTGCCGCATGCCCTGCGAGTAGGTCCGGACCGCGCGTTCCAGGGCGCCGCCCAGGTTCGCGATCCGCAGGGCCTCGTCGACATGGGCGTCCTCGGCGGGGCGGCCGGTGGCCTTCCAGTACAGGTCCAGGTTCTCCCGTCCTGACAGGTGCGGCAGGAAGCCGGCGCCCTCGACGAAGGCGCCGACCCGGGAGAGGACCGGGGCGCCGGGCCTGATGGCCTGGCCGAAGACCCGGATCTCGCCCTCGTCGGGGGTGATCAGGCCCATCAGCATGCGCAGGGTGGTGGTCTTGCCCGCGCCGTTCGGCCCGAGGAGGCCGAGGACCTGTCCCTGTTCGACGCGGAAGGAGAGGTCCCGGACGCTGTACCGGTCGCCGCCCTTGTACTTCTTGGAGAGTCCGGCGATCTGGAGCGGTACGGCGGCCAGTTCGGGGTCGGGCGCGGGGGCGGTGGTACGGCGGCGGGCGGTGAGCAGCAGCGCGGCGGCGACGGCGAGGCCGAGGAGCGGCAGGCCCCAGACCCACCAGGGCAGCGTGGCGGCCTGGGTGTCGAGGCCGGGCGCGGTGGGGACGGTGAGCGGGCTCTCTACGCCGACGGTGTAGGCGGCGGGGGCGGCCGGGGAGGCGTAGCCGAGGTCGGTGGCGGCGACGACGAGCCGGAGCCGGTGCCCGGCCTCCACCTCGTGGTCGATCGCCGGCAGCGTGAGCGTGAGGCCCTTCCCGGCCTTGGCTGCGTCGACGCGGACGGAGGTGACGAGCTGGGCGGGCAGGACCTGCTGCCGGCCGTCGGGCCCGACGTCGTACACCTTGGCGAAGAGGACGGCGGAGCCGTCGGCGGCGGTGGAGGTGACCTTGACGCGGACGGTCGGGGTGCCGGTGATCCGGAGCGGCTCGGTCTGCGGCTTCGCGTCGAACCTGGCGTGCTGGCCGGGGAAGTCGAGGGAGATGCCGACGCCGAGCGAGGAGAGTCCGGCGACGCCGCCGCCGAGGCCGGGGACGGCTGAGACGGCGGGCGGTGCGGCGCCCGCGGGGTTGGCGAAGGTCTGCGCCGGTCCGGTGAGGGGGACGGCCGTGGTGCCGGCGGTGAGCCCCGGGTAGCGGTCGGCGGTCGCGGCGCGCAGGGTGGCCTGGCCGTCGGTGGAGTCGACGCCGCCGGTGCGGCTGACGCGGAATGCGGGGCCGGTGTCGACGGAGGTGTCGCGCTTCAGCCAGCGGTCGAACCAGCCGCTGATACGCCGCTCGACGCGCTCGGTCTCGCGGTCGCCGCCGTCGTGGCCGCCGGAGATCCAGTCGACGGCGACGGGGGCTCCGTTGGCGGTGAGGGCCTTGGCCATGGCGTCGGACTGGGCCAGGGTGAAGAGGGAGTCGGACTGGCCCTGGACGAGCAGGGCGGGCACCTTGATCCTGGCGCCGACGGCGGAGGGGCTGCGGGCTTCGAGGAGGGCGCGGGCGGCGGCGTCGGGCTTCCCGGAGACGGCGACCCGCTGGTAGAGCGCGCACAGTTCGGGGGTGAAGCGCCCGCAGGCGTCGGCGGCGGCCTTGCCCGCGGCGGCACGGGGCTGTGCGCCCTGCTGGGCGCCCGGCTGTGCGCCTGGTTGCGCGCCCGGCTGGGCCGTCGTTCCGGCGGAGAAGAAGATGCCGGCCCACAGCTTCTTGAAGACGCCCTCGGGGAACAGCGCGTCGGCGAGGTTCCAGTAGGTGATCTGCGGGGCGATGGCGTCGACGCGCGGGTCGTTCCCGGCGGCGAGCAGGGAGATCGCGCCGCCGTAGGAGGCGCCGGTGACGCCGACGCGCGGGTCGCCCGCCTTGTCGAGGAGGACCTCGGGCCGGGCGGCGAGCCAGTCGATCAGCTTCCTGGCGTCCCTGACCTCGTGGTCGGGGTCGTTGAGGCCGATCTGCCCGGTGGAGGCGCCGAAGCCGCGGGCGGACCAGGTGAGGACGGCGTAGCCGTCGCGGGCGAGCTGTTCGGCCTGGGCCCGGACGTCGTCCTTCGAGCCGCCGAAGCCGTGGCCGAGGAGGACGGCGGGCCTGCGCCCGTCACCGTCCCCGGTGAAGTACGAGGTGTCGAGTTTCACGCCGTCGAGGTCGAGCATCCGGTCCGCGCGGTGCACGGGCGGCGGATCGTCCGAGGCGACGGCGGTCACAGTGCCGGCACCCGCGAGAACGGCGAGGACGGCGGTGACCGCGGCCCACCGGGGAAGTCGGAGTCGCATGCTGTCGAGCCTATGCGGGCTCGCTGTGGACCTCTGCTGCCCGGGGACGGAGGCGCCCGCCCTCCTGAGGTCGTACGTGGCGCGGCCCCGTACCACGGGCGCGGTATTCGGCCGGTACTCCCGGTGCCGCGGAAAGGCCCCCGGGCATCCGCCGAAGCGGGCCTGGGGGCCTTCCTCACCTCAGTGCCGTCAGTGGTTGCGCGGGAAGCCC
Organism: Streptomyces sp. NPDC051822; assembly: GCF_044452745.1. Lineage (NCBI taxonomy): Bacteria > Bacillati > Actinomycetota > Actinomycetes > Kitasatosporales > Streptomycetaceae > Streptomyces > Streptomyces sp. NPDC051822. The sequence continues at coordinate 995,403 of NZ_JBITBZ010000001.1, forward strand.
AGGTCCACGCCCGCCGGGGCCTCGGACGGGTCCGGCCAGCGGGTGGTGACGACCTTGCCGCGGGTGTAGAAGTGCACGCCGTCGGTGCCGTAGATGTGGTGGTCGCCGAAGAGCGAGTCCTTCCAGCCACCGAAGGAGTGGTAGCCGACCGGCACCGGGATCGGCACGTTCACGCCGACCATGCCGGCCTCGACCTCCATCTGGAAGCGGCGGGCCGCGCCGCCGTCGCGGGTGAAGATCGCGGTGCCGTTGCCGAAGCGCGAGCCGTTGATGAGGGCGAGGCCCTCCTCGTACGTCTCGGCGCGCAGCACGCAGAGCACCGGGCCGAAGATCTCGTCCTGGTAGGCCTTGGCCGTGGTCGGCACGTGGTCCAGGAGGGAGAGGCCGATCCAGTGGCCGTCCTCGTGGCCCTCGACCGTGTAGCCCGTGCCGTCGAGGACGACCTCGCAGCCCTCGTCCGCCGCGCCGTGGACGTAGGAGGCGACCTTGTCGCGGTGGACGGCCGTGATGAGCGGGCCCATCTCGGAGGTGGGGTCGGTGCCGGGGCCGATCTTGATCTTCTCGGCGCGCTCGCGGATCTTCTGGACCAGCTCGTCGCCGACGGCGCCGACGGCCACGACCGCCGAGATGGCCATGCAGCGCTCGCCGGCGGAGCCGTACGCCGCCGAGACGGCCGCGTCGGCCGCCGCGTCGAGGTCGGCGTCCGGGAGGACCAGCATGTGGTTCTTCGCGCCGCCGAGCGCCTGGACGCGCTTGCCGTTGGCGGAGGCGGTGGTGTGGATGTGGCGGGCGATCGGCGTCGAGCCCACGAAGGAGATCGCGGAGACGTCCGGGTGCTCCAGGAGCCGGTCCACGGAGACCTTGTCGCCGTTCAGGACGTTGAACACGCCGTCCGGGAGGCCCGCCTCGGCGAGCAGCTCGGCGATCTTCAGGGCCGGCGAGGGGTCCTTCTCGCTGGGCTTGAGGATGAAGGTGTTGCCGGTCGCGATGGCGATCGGGAACATCCACATCGGCACCATGGCCGGGAAGTTGAAGGGCGTGATGCCGGCGACGACGCCGACCGGCTGGCGGATCGAGGCCACGTCCACCCGGTTCGACACCTGGGTGGACAGCTCGCCCTTGAGCTGGGTGGTGATGCCGCAGGCCAGGTCGACGATCTCCAGGCCGCGGGCGACCTCGCCGAGGGCGTCCGAGTGGACCTTGCCGTGCTCGGCGACGATCAGCTCGGCGATGGCGTCGCGGTTGGCGTCGAGCAGCGCGCGGAACTTGAAGAGGATCGTGGTGCGCTGGGCGAGGGACGAGGTGCCCCACGTCGCGAAGGCGTCCTTCGCGGCGGCGACGGCGGCGTCCACCTCCTCGACGGAGGCGAGCGCGACCTGGGTGGTGACGGCGCCGGTGGCCGGGTCCGTGACCGGGCCCCAGTTGCCCGACGTGCCCTCGACGGTCTTGCCACCGATCCAGTGGTGGACGGTCTTCGTCATGACGAGTTACTCCTTCAGAGATGGCGGCGTCGGGCGGTGACGTGCCGGTCGTACTCCTCCCGGGCCTTGACCGCCGACGGGCGGGTCGAGGTCTCGGCCACGGGCACATCCCACCACGCCTGCGCCGGGGGCGGGCCCGACACAGTGTCTGGCGTTTCGGTCTCGACGTAGACACATGTGGGAACCGTCGCGGCCCGCGCGTCGGCGAGGGCTTCCCGCAGGTCACGGATGGTGCGGGGACGCAGCACCCGCATCCCGAGGGAGGCGGCGTTGGCGCCGAGGTCGACGGGGAGGGGCGGGCCGGTGAAGCCGCCGTCCGCGTCGCGGTGCCGGTAGTCGGTGCCGTACCGCTCGGAGCCGACCGCCTCCGAGAGGCCGCCGATGGAGGCGTAGCCGTGGTTCTGGAGGACGATCAGCCTGAGGGGGAGGCGCTCCTGCACGGCGGTGACGATTTCGGTGGGGTTCATCAGGTACGTACCGTCGCCGACGAGGGCCCAGACGGGCCGGTCGGGTGCGGCGAGCAGGACGCCGATGGCCGCCGGGATCTCGTAGCCCATGCAGGAGTAGCCGTATTCGACGTGGTACTGGTCCGGTGCGCGGGTCCGCCACAGCTTGTGGAGGTCGCCGGGAAGCGAGCCGGCCGCGTTGACCAGGATGTCGCTGGCGTCGACCAGAGTGTCGAGTACGCCGAGGACCTGGGCCTGGGTGGGGCGGGCGTCCTCGTCGGGGACGGCGTACGCGGCGTCGGCGCGGGTCTGCCAGCGGAGCTTCTCCTCGGCGTACTCGTGCACATAGTGCGCGGTGACGTGGTGCGGGTCGAGGAGCGCGTGGAGCTGTTCCAGGCCTTCGCGGGCGTCCGCGACGAGCGGGAGCGCGGCCATCTTGTGGGAGTCGAATGCGGCGATGTTGAGGTTGACGAACCGCAGGCCGGGGTGGCCGAAGAGGGTGCCGGAGGCGGTGGTGAAGTCGGTCCAGCGGGTGCCGACGCCGAGGACCACGTCGGCGGTGCGCGCCAGGTGGTCGGCGACGGCGGTGCCGGTGTGGCCGATGCCGCCGACGTCCTGGGGGTGGCCGTGCGGGAGCACTCCCTTGCCGGCCTGGGTGGCGGCGACGGGGATGCCGGTGAGCGTGGCGAAGTCGTGGAGCGCCTCCTCGGCCCCGCTGTACCGGACCCCGCCGCCGACGACGATCAGCGGACGGGTGGCCCCGCCGATCGCCGCGACGGCGGCGGTCAGTTCGTGTTCGTCAGGGGAGGGGCGGCGGACCCGCCAGGTCCGCTCGGCGAAGAACTCCTCCGGCCAGTCGTAAGCCTCCGCCTGGACGTCCTGGGGCAGGGCGAGGGTCACCGCGCCGGTCTCCACGGGGTCGGCGAGGACCCGCGCCGCGGCGAGCGCGGCCGGGATCAGGGCCTCGGGGCGCCCGATCCGGTCGAAGTACTTCGAGACGGGGCGCAGGCAGTCGTTGACGGAGACGTCGCCGGCGTACGGGACTTCGAGCTGCTGGAGCACGGGGTCGGCGGGGCGTCCCGCGAAGGTGTCTCCGGGCAGGAGCAGGACGGGCAGGTGGTTGACGGTGGCGAGGGCGGCACCGGTGACGAGGTTGGTGGCGCCGGGGCCGATGGAGGTGGTGACGGCGTGCGCGGAGAGCCGGTTGCGCTGGCGTGCGTAGCCGACGGCGGCGTGCACCATGGCCTGTTCGTTACGGCCCTGGTGGAAGGGCATGCGGGGTTCTTCGAGGAGCGCCTGGCCGATCCCGGCGACGTTCCCGTGGCCGAAGATGCCCCAGGTGGCGGCGATCAGCCGGTGCCGGGCTCCGTCGCGCTCCGTGTACTGGGCGGCGAGGAAGCGCACGAGCGCCTGGGCGACGGTCAGCCGGATGGTCATGCTGATCCCCTGCTCATCGGTATCCCCTGTTCATGCGTATCCCTCCGTGTGGTCCGGGTGGAAGCAGATCTTCCACTCGCGCTCGGGGCCGGGGCCCGCCATCACGTTGAGGTAGTAGAGGTCGTGCCCCGGCTGGGCGATCGAGGGGCCGTGCCATCCGTCCGGTACGAGGACGGCGTCGCCGTCGCGCACCTCGGCGAGGAGCTCCGTGCCGCCGGGCCGGGAGGGGGAGATCCGCTGGTAGGCGAGGCCCCGCGGGCCCTCGATCTCGTAGTAGTAGATCTCTTCGAGGACGGACTCGGCGCCCGGGCGGTGCTCGTCGTGCTTGTGCGGCGGGTAGGAGGACCAGTTGCCGCCGGGCGTGACGACCTCGACGGCGATGAGCCGGTCGCAGTCGAAGGCGTCGGCCGAGGCGAAGTTCCGCACCCGGCGTGCGCGGTTGCCGCTGCCGCGCGTCTCGACGGGAACCTCCGGCGCGGGGCCGTAGCGGGCGGGGAGTCGTCGCTCGCACTTCGCTCCTGCCAAAGCGAAGCGGCCTCCCGCACCGGAGGCGATCTGGGCGTGGGCGTCGCGCGGTACATAGGCGAAGTCGGTCACTCCGTCGAACACGCTCGCGCGGCCCAGGAGTTCGAGGATCTCGCCGTCGACGCGCACGCTACAGGCACCGGAGAGGGGAAGCACGACCCATTCGGAATCCCCGCTCCCGAAGGAGTGGATCTCCCCCGGTCCGAGGGTGAGGACCCGCAGGGCGGAGTACGCCCATCCGGCCCGGCCGGGATCGATGTGGAGCGCGTACGGGCCCTGGGTGGCGGTCCCGGCGGACAGGTGGAGGGAGGGAGCGGGCGGGTGGAGGGAGGGAGCGGGCGGGTGGAGGGAAGAGGCGGGCGGGTCGGGGGAAGAGGCGGGCGGGTCGGCGTTCATGGCGGATCCCTACCCCCTCTCCCGGATCGTTCCCGTGCTCTCGGGGTTCGTTCCGGGGCCCTCAGGGATCTTTCGGGGGCGCTCGGGGATCGTTCCCGTGCCCGTCGCGAGCGCCTCGGCGATCTCCTCCGCGTACGGCATGGCGGACGAGCAGGCGAGACGGCCCGCGACGATCGCCCCGGCGGCGTTGGCGTGGCGCAGGATCGTGTCGAGGTCCCGGCCGGCGAGCAGTCCGTGGACGAGCGCCCCGCCGAACGCGTCGCCGGCGCCCAGGCCGTTGACGACGTCCACCGGCAGCGGCGGCACCTCGGCGCCGGTCCCGTCGGCGGCGAGCGCGAGGACGCCCTTGGGGCCCTGCTTGACGACGGCGAGCCGGAGTCCTCCCCCGCCGGCGGCCAGCAGGGCGCGGGCGGCGGCGTACGGATCGCGCTCCCCCGTCCCCACCTCGCACTCGTCGAGGTTGCCGACGGCGACGGTCGCGTGCCGCAGGGCCTCGCGGTAGTACGGGCGGGCCTCGGCGGGGTCCGCCCAGAACATCGGCCGCCAGTCCAGGTCGAGGACCGTCACCTCCCGGCCGGACCTGGCCCGCAGCGCCTCCAGGGTCGCGGTACGGCTCGGCTCGGCGCTCAGGCCGGTGCCGGTCGCCCAGAAGACGCGGGCGGCGCGGATCGCGTCGAGATCGAGCTCGTGCGGGTGGATCTCCAGGTCGGGCGCCTTGGGGCGGCGGTAGAAGGTGAGCGGGAAGTCGTCGGGCGGGAAGAGGGCGCAGAAGGTGACCGGAGTCGGGTACTCCTCGACCTCGCCCACCCACCGCTCGTCCACGCCGAAGCCCTTGAGCTCGCGGCGCAGATAGGTGCCGAAGGGGTCGGCGCCGGTGCGGGAGACGAGGGCGGTGCGACGGCCCAGGCGGGCGGCGGCGACGGCCACGTTGGCCGCGGAGCCGCCGAGGAACTTGCCGAAGGTCTCGACGCGGTCGAGGCCGACGCCGGTCTGGAGCGGGTACAGGTCCACGCCGAGGCGCCCCATGGTGATCAGGTCGTACGGCTCGGTCTCCACGCGCCACCTCTCGCGTCCGGTCTGCCCGTCCCGGCCGGTCACCCCAGGTCTAGTCGGCCGTACGGAGGCGTGTCAACGACATGTCCGGACATTCGGACGACCGGAAGGGGCGGGACGGGCCGGGGCTGATCGGCGGGAGCGGAACGGGCGGGACCGGACGAGGCCGGAGCGGCCCGCTTGACGGTGCTCTCGGGGCCCGGCGAAGGTGGCAGGCATGACGAAGCCGCCGAAGCCGTCGTTGTCCCCGTCGCCCCCGCCCCCGTCGCCCCCGTCCCGGATCCGGATCGGCTCCGCCCCGGACTCGTGGGGTGTCTGGTTCCCCGACGATCCCCGGCAGGTGCCGTGGCAGCGCTTCCTCGACGAGGTGTCCGGCGCGGGCTACGAGTGGATCGAGCTGGGGCCGTACGGCTATCTGCCGACCGATCCGGCCGTCCTCAGGGACGAGACCGAGCGGCGCGGCCTGCGGGTCTCGGCGGGGACGGTCTTCACCGGCCTCCACCACGGCCCCGGCGTCTGGGAGCGGACCTGGGCGCACGTCGCGGAGAACGCGGCCCTCGCCCAGGCCGTGGGCGCCGGCCATCTCGTCGTCATCCCGTCCTTCTGGCGCGACGACCGCACGGGCGAGGTCCTGGAGGAGCGGACCCTCACCACCGGACAGTGGCGGGACCTGACGCGGCTGACCGAGCGTCTCGGCCGGGAGGTGCGCGAGCGGTACGGGCTGCGGATCGTGGTCCACCCGCACGCCGACACCCATCTGGACGGCGAGGAGAGCGTCACGCGGTTCCTCGACGCCACCGACCCGGAGGCGGTCTCGCTCTGCCTGGACACCGGGCACTACGCGTACGCGGGCGGGGACAGCGTCAAGCTGATCGAGACGTACGGCGAGCGGATCGGCTACCTCCACCTCAAGCAGGTCGACCCGGAGGTGCTGGCCGGGGTGGTGGCCGAGGGGGTGCCGTTCGGGCCCGCGGTGGCGCGGGGCGTGATGTGCGAGCCGCCGTCCGGGGTGCCCGCCCTGGAGCCCGTGCTCGCCGCCGCGTCGGCCCTGGACGCGGACCTGTTCGCGATCGTCGAGCAGGACATGTACCCGTGCGAGCCGGACGTCCCGTACCCGATCGCGCTGCGCACCCGGCGCTTTCTGCGCTCCTGCGGCGCGTGACCGGCGCATACCCCTCTGACCGGGGAGGACGCACGGAGACACACCGTTGTTCCGATACTCCGCTTTCGTCACGCACGTCCCTTCGGCGTCACACGTGTCTCCGTTACGCGGGTCTTCCGTCACAGGCGCACGACAGGCGTTCTCCTGCGGTCTGAAGGGGTCGTTGCAGGGGGCAATGGCTCAGTGATCGCCAACGCCCGCCCGCAGCGCCCCCGAACGGCACCCCCGCCGCCGCTGCGTGGCGCGCAGGGAGGTACCAGGCATGACGGACAGAAGGCTCTGGTCGTACAAGGACATCGCCGCGCACATCCGGGTCCAGCCGGACACGGTCCGCTCTTACCGGAAGCACGGACTGCTGCCGCCGCCCGACCAGGTCGAATCGGGGAAGCCCTACTGGTACCCGGACACGATCCGCGCCTGGGTCGCCAGCCGCCCCGGCAACCGGGGCCGCCGCGACTGACGCGACTGACGCGACTGACGCGACTGACGCGACTGAGACAACCGCGCCACGACGGTCACCCCACGGCGTCGGCACCGGGAGGATCCGGTGCCGGCGCCGCGTCGTGGGGGGGACAGCCGGTGTCAGACGAGGGCGTCGTAGATGTTCCAGCCCCAGCCGACCCGCTTCCGGATGGGTCCCGGGGGCGCGTAGTAGGTGCCCTCGTACGTCCAGAGGATGCCGTCCCTGTCGCGGGCCACGAGGTCCGGCGGACCGAGGCGCCCGAGCTCCCCGGTGCCCACGAGGCCGGAGTAGACGTTCCACCCGCCGCCGACGCGGACGCGCGGCGCGAAAGGTACGGCGGGGTCGCGCGGGAGGCTCTGCCGGTAGAGCCAGAGCACTCCGCTCGTGTCCCTGGCGACGAGGCCGTCGCCGAGCGCGGTCATCGCGGTGTAGGCGTTCCAGCCGCCGCCGACCCGGACGGGTGCCTTGAAGGGGGCCGCGGGCGGGGCCTGGTGGGAGCGCACGTAGTGCCAGAGGACACCGGAACGGTCCCGGGCGAGCAGGCCTCCCGGCGTACCGGTGAGGGCGGTGTAGGCGTTCCAGCCGCCGCCGACCCGCACGCGCGGCCAGTACGGTGCGGCCGGGTCGCCCGAGCCGGAGTAGTACCAGAGGGTGCCGGCGCCGTCCCGGGCGACGAGGTCGCCGCCGCCGTCCGCCGTCGAGGGGCCGAGCTTGGTGAGCGCCGTGTAGACGCCCCAGCCCCCGCCGACCCGCGTGCGCGCCTTGAAGGGTGCGTCCTCCTTGCCCGTCCCCTCGTACTGCCAGAGCACGCCGCTCCGGTCGCGGGCGTGCAGCGCCGTGCGCCGGTAGGCCTCCGGGGTGCCGTCGACGAACTGGAACTCGACGGGCCCGTCGGCGAGTTTCTCGCCCGCCGCGGTGACCGAGACGGTGCCCCGGGCGGGGACGCCCACGGAACCGTACGTGGCCGCGTCGACCCGGACGGCGTAGGTGATGGTGGGCGCGGCCGTGGTCGTCGGGAGTTGGGTGTAGGGGTGCTCCCCGTCATGGGGACCGTTGAGCGGGCAGGGCGTGAACGGGCCGCCGTTCACGGAGCACGACCAGGTGAGGTAGGAGAGCCAGCCGGGCCGTTCGCTGTTCCACCATTCGAGGTTGGTCCAGTCGATCCGGGCCGAGACCTGTCCGGTGGCACCGGCCGGGAGGGTGGCGAGCAGGTAGGTGGTGACGGGGCCCTCCTCGCCCGCGGGGACGACGACGGTGCCGTCCCGCTGGACGACGGTGCCGGGCTCGGGCGCCGCGGTGGCCGGGCCGGGGGTGCGCGCCGTGAGGGGCGCGGCGAGAGCCTGCGCCCCTCCGGTGGCCGGGGGGATCAGAGCGGCGAGCAGGACACTCGCCGCGACCAGAAACGTACGGGTGTTTCTCATGGATCCCCCTTGAAGAGGTGCCGGTCAGAGGTGTCAGATCACCGTCTTGTAGATGCTCCAGCCCCAGCCGATCCGGGTGCGGAGCGAGCTGGGCGTGTAGCCGTAGCCGGAGGGCTTGGCGTCGTAGGCCCAGAGGTCGCCGTTGGTGGTGCGGGCGATGAGCTCGGTGTGGGTCCCGGCGCCGAGTTCGGCCGTTCCCGCCAGGGTGTTGTAGATGTTCCAGCCGCCGCCGACCCGCCAGCGGGCGTCGAACGGCCGCGCCGCCGACGTGGAGGTGGACCCGTTGTACTTCCAGAGCGCACCGGCCGCGTCGCGGGCGACCAGGCCGTCACCGAAGGCGGCGATCTGCGTGTAGACGTTCCAGCCGCCACCGACGCGCACGCGCGGCTCGAAGAGGCTGATGCCCTCTTCGTCCGACCGCTCGAAGTTCCAGAGGACGCCGTCCTTGTCGCGGGCGACGAGGCCACCCTCGCCGTTGGAGGCGAGGGACGTGTACTCCTGCCACCTGCCGATCTGGTCGCCTGAGGTGCGCCTGGCGCGGTGGAAGGGGGCCGCGGGGTTGCCGGTGCCCTCGAAGTACCAGAGGTGGCCCCTCCTGTCCCGGGCCACCAGGTCGCCCGTGCCGGCGGCGGTCGCGCGGTTCAGCGGGACGATCAGGTCGTAGGCGTTCCAGCCGCCGCCGATCCGCTTGCGGGGCGTCAGGGTCCGGTCGGCCTTGCCGGTGGCCTCGTACCGCCAGAGGACACCGTCCTTGTCGACGGCGTGCACGGCGCCCCACAGGGACGACCGCGGGCTGCCGGCCACGACGTCGAGGCCGACCTTGCCCTGGGCCACGACGGTCCCGGCGGCGTCCCTCAGCTCGACGGGCGCGTCGAGCGAGCCGATCCAGGCGAGGGTCTCCGGCAGGTCGATCGTGACGGCGTGGTCGAGCGTCGCCGAGGCCTCCACGGCGGGCAGGTCGAGGACGATCCGGTACGGGCCGGGGTCGTCGGTGAAGCTCGTCCCCTGCCAGGCGCAGGCCGCGAAGGCCCCGCCACCGACCGAGCACGTGGATGCGATCTGAGCCGCCGCACGGTGGTCGGTCCAGCCGCCGGGCGGCCAGTTGGTGATGGGGAGGGTGACACGGGCCCGCACCGGGCCGGTGACGCCGGCCGGCGGCGTCGCCTTGAACCGCAGCGTCACCGGTCCCTCCACGCCGGCCGGCACGGTCAGCCGGCCGCCTTCCTGGACCACGGTGCCCGGCTCGAAGGTCGTTCCCGACCGGGCCTCCACCGGTGCGGCGACAGCCGCTGCTCCCCCGACCGCCACCGGTGCGATGCCGGCGACGAGGACCGTCGCCAGAACCAGACCTGCACGTGCACGTGCCACGAAATCCCCCATGGATTCAGCCTGTTGATCGTGAGGAAGCGGTCTCCCGCAACTCCTCGGACACCTCTATGACACCCGGAGTCGACGCATGGTTGTGCGGATCCGTCTCGCTGATTCCGAACCGGTCGTGGAAGCGGCGCAGCGGCCCAGGGGCCCACCAGGTGAGGCGGCCGGTCAGCTTCATCACGGAGGGAACGAGGAGGCTGCGGACGACCATGGCGTCCATGAGGACGGCGAGGGCGACGCCGAGGCCGAGCATCTTGGTGTTGGTGACGCGCGAGGTGCCGATGGCGACCATGACGACGGCGAGGATCACGGCGGCGGCGGTGATGAGGCCGCCGGTGTGGCGCAGGCCGAAGCGGACGGAGTGCTCGTGGTCGCCGGTTGCGTCGTACTCCTCCTTGATGCGGGAGAGCAGGAACACCCCGTAGTCCATGGACAGTCCGAAGGCCACGCAGAACATGAGCACCGGCAGGGTGGTCTCGATGTCGCCGGTGGCCGTGAAGCCGAGGAGTCCGGCGAGGTGGCCGTCCTGGAAGACCCAGACGACCGCGCCGAACATCGCCGTGAGGCTGAGGGCGTTGAGGACGACGGCCTGGACGGGGATGAGGACGCTGCCGGTGAGCAGGAAGACGAGGAGCAGCGTGACGAGGACGACGATGCCCGCCGCCCAGGGCAGCCGCTCGGCGAGGGCGTCCTTGGAGTCGACGAGGACGGCGGCCTGCCCGGTGACGGAGGTGTCGAACGGGGCCGGTGCGGCGCGCAGTTCGCTCACCGTGCGCTGGGCTTCGGCGCCGACGGTCTCGCCTTCGGGCACGACGGTGAAGTAGGCGTGGCCGCCGGCGGCGGTCACCGGCCCCTCGGCCCGCGCGACGCCGTCGAGGGCGGCGATCCGCTCGCGGTAGGAGGCGTACTGCGCGGGGGTGGCCTCGCCTTCGGCGAGGACGGTGATCCCGCCGCCGGGGTCGCCGGGGAAGCTGTCCCTCAGCTCGTCCTGGACGACTCGGGAGGAGGCGGTGACGGGCAGCTGGCGGTCGTCGGCGGTGCCGAACTTCACGCCGAGGAAGGGCAGTCCGAGCAGGACGAGTCCGGCGGTGGTGAGGACGGCGAAGACCGGCGCCCTGCGCATCACGAGCGAGGCGGCCCGCGCCCAGCCCGCGCCCTCGTCGCCGCCTTCGTTCGTGTCCGCGCCCTCCCGGGTGGCGCGACGGCGCCGGAGGAGGCGCCGGAGGTCGAGCGCGTTGACCCGGTCGCCGAGCAGCACGAGGGCCGCCGGGAGCAGGGTGAGCGCGGCGGTCGCCGCGAGCAGGACGACGGCGATGCCCGCGTACGCGAAGGAGCGCAGGAAGTACTGCGGGAAAACCAGCATCGCGGCGAGCGAGACGGCGACGGTCAGCGCGGAGAAGAGCACGGTCCGCCCGGCGGTGCGCAGGGTGGTGCGGACGGCGGTGTACGTGTCGGCCCCGGCGGCCAGCTCCTCGCGGTAGCGGCGGACGACGAACAGGGCGTAGTCGATGGCGAGCCCGAGGCCGAGGGCGGTCGTCAGGTTCTGCGCGAAGACGGAGACGTCCGTGAACTCCGTGATGCCGCGCAGGACGGCGTTGGTGCCGAGGATGGCGACGATGCCGACGCCGAGCGGCAGCAGGGCGGCGACGGCGCTGCCGAAGACCATGACGAGCAGGACGAGGGTGAGCGGCAGGGCGATGAGCTCGGCCCGCAGCAGGTCCTCCTGGATGATCACCTGCATCTCGTGGCGGACGGCGAGGCCACCGCCGAGGGAGACCTCCACGGGGCCGTGCGCGCCCCGGTACTCGGGGGCGATCCGGTCGAGGACGGCGGCGGCGCCCTTCTCCTCGCCGGCGATGCGGGCGGCGATCACGGCCTGCCGGCCGTCCTCGGAGCGCAGGGCGGGCGAACCGGTGGACCAGTAGGAGCCGACGCCGTCGACGCCCGGTTCGGCGTCGAGCCGCTCGGCGAGCCTCCTGGCCTCGGCGGCCACCGCCGGGGCGTCGACCCCCTCCGGTCCGGCGTTCACGAGCAGGATCAGGTTGGGCTGGGAGCCCGGGAACCGGCGCTCGAGCGCCTCGGTCGCGTACGTGGATTCGGCGGCCGGGTCCTCCCAGCCGCCACTGCCCATGCGGTCGGCGACCCCGCCGCCGGCGAGGACGGCGAGGGCGGTGAGGACGAGGGCCACGAGGAGCGTGAGACGCGGCCGCGCGGTGACGAACCGCGTCCACCCGCCGCCCCCGCCACGGAGTCCGCCCCCGCCACGGGATCCGCTCCCGGGCGCTGATTTCTTGACTTCGGCCATGACGAGGTGTCCCCTTCACCTGACCCCTGCGCTCGCTTCCCGGCAGGTCACATGGGTCGCCCGTTGCCATAGACTGGCAAACACGAGTGATCACTCGCGTTCCCCAAGAATGCGAGCGACCGCTCGCATTTGTCAAACGTGTTGAGGAGAGCTGGGGACAGCCATGTCCGAAGACGTGCCCGAAGACGTGCCCGAAGCGACGTCGGAAGCGGCGTCCGAAGCGACGCCGGAAGAGCCGAAGCCGCGCCGCCGCCAGGCACGCGGCGAGCGCCGCATCGCGCAGCTGCTCCAGGCCGCCGCGAGCGTCTTCTGCGCGAACGGCTACACGGCCGCGAGCACCAACGCCATCGCGCGCGAGGCCCACGTCTCGCCCGGCACGCTCTACCAGTACTTCCCCAACAAGGAGGCCATCGCGATCGAGCTGGGCGAGCGCCTGCTGCACCAGATGCGGGAGGCCCACGGCCAGGCGTTCACCCCGGAGAACCTCGCGCTGCCGCTGCCCGATCTCCTCGACGCCGTGGTCGATCCGATGATCGAGTTCAACTGCGCCAACCCGGCCTTCCTCGCCCTGATGCACGGCTCCGACGCGCCCGGCCGGATCGCCGAGGAGCACGACGCGCTGCACGTCTCGCTGCTCGCCCGGGTGCGGGAGGTGCTCGCCCACTTCGCCCCCGCCATGCCCGCCGAGGAGCGGGCCCGCGTCGCCGAGATGACCTTCGCGACCTTCAAGGGCGGCCTGGACCTGGTCCTCGCCGCGCCCGAGGGGCACGAGCGGGACGCCATGATCGCCGAGCTGAAGACCCTCCTCCTCCGCTACCTCGCCCCGCTGACCGAGGGGCCGCTCACCACGACTCGGAGCCACTGACGGCTCCCCCGCGCGGGGCCTCGCCCCGCGGATCGCCACCCGGCTCGTCCCCCGGTCCGTCACCCGGCTCCGCCCCCGCCCTCCCCCTCAGCTTCAGGGCGAGCAGCGGGAAGACGAGGACGGAGAGCATCCCGGCCCCGACGAGCGCCGCCGCCTCGCCCGCCGTCATCGTCTTGTCGTCCACGCCGATGGTGGTGATGGCGACGACGAGCGGCAGCGCGGTGGAGCCGTACAGGACGAGGCAGGACCGGTCGCTCCGGCCGAGGTCGCGCGGGGCGCGGAACCAGATGGGGCCGCCGCGCACCGCCAGGAAGAGCAGCAGGAAGAGCGGCAGCAGAAGCAGCGTCCGGCCGCCCGCGAGGAGCGAGTCCAGGTCGAACTCGATCCCGGTGACGACGAAGAAGACCGGGACGAGGAAGCCGAAGCCGACGCCCTCGATCTTCTCCAGGATCTTCGGGCCGGACTCGGGGGCGGCCCCGGTCAGCACGAGCCGGGTGATGAGTCCGGCCGCGAAGGCGCCGAGCAGGACGTCGAGCCCGAGGGCCTGCGAGGCGGCCAGCATCAGGGCGAGCAGCAGGAAGACGAACCGGACCGCGAACTGCCCGCTGGTGTCCAGGGTCTTGGCGATGACCTGGGAGAACCACGGCGGGCGCGGCCGCAGCGCCCAGTACACGGCCCCCGCGGTGAGCGCGGCGAAGATCGCGAGCAGTACGGTCGACTCGCCCGCACCGCGCCCGCTGAGCAGCAGCGCCATCGCGATGATCGGGCCGAACTCGCCGACCGCGCCGAAGGCCATGACGACCGACCCGAACCGTCCATGGAGGTCGCCGGCGTCCCGGAGCACCGGCAGGACGGTGCCGAGCGCGGTGCTGGTGAGCGCCACGCCGATGAAGACGCCCTTGGTGTAGCCGCCGCCGAGCAGGATGCCGGCGGTGAGCCCGAGGGCGAGGGCGATCAGCCAGGCCTGGACGGAGCGCCGGAGGGTGTCGCCGCGGACCTTGCCGAACTCGATCTCGTAGCCCGCGAGGAAGATCAGCATGGTGAGGCCGAGCTCGGAGAGGCCGTCGATCAGCTCGCTCGGGTGGGCCCAGCCGAGGACGTCGGGGCCGATGACGATGCCGAGCAGGATCTCGAAGATGACGAGGGGGACGGGGAGCTTCCGCCCGACTCCGTAGGCGAGCAGCGGCGCCAGGACGGCGATGGTCATGATCAGGATGAGCGTGGTCCCCGAATGCGACATATCGGCTATTTACCATAGGCTCCGGCCGGACGGCCCGACGGCCTGACGGTGGAGGGATTGCCGGCGTCTCCGGCGCGCCCCGACCGGAGCCGACTGGATTAATACCCCCTAGGGGTATAAAATCCGTGGTGTACGGTCCTGAACCCACGAGGAGAACCGCCATGACCGCAGAGACGAAGACCGAACTCACCACCGTCTACCAGGTCAAGGGCATGACCTGCGGCCACTGCGAGGGCGCCGTCTCCGGCGAGATCTCGGCACTGCCCGGCGTCTCCTCCGTCACGGCCGTCGCCGCCACCGGGCAGGTCACCGTCGTCTCCGCCGCCCCGCTCGACCAGGAGGCCGTCCGCGCCGCCGTCGACGAGGCCGGCTACGAGCTGGTCTGACCTCTCGCCCCCACCGCCTCGCAGGGTCGTACCGTTACCGGGTACGGCCCTGCACCCTTTTCGGCACCTCCTGGAACCGCACATGCCCCGCACCACCGTCCCGGACGTCCACCTCGCGGACCCCGCCACCACCGCCGCACCGGTCGCCGCCACCGTCACCGAGCTGACCATCGGCGGAATGACCTGCGCCTCCTGCGCGGCCCGCGTCGAGAAGAAGCTCAACCGGATGGACGGCGTGACCGCGACCGTCAACTACGCCACGGAGAAGGCCCGGGTCGAACACCCGCCGGAGATCGCGGTCGACGACCTGATCGCCACCGTCGTGAAGACCGGCTACACCGCCGAGGAGCCACTACCACCGGAGCCGGAGACACCCTTCGAGCCGGAGACCGGCCCCGAGCCCGCGACGGACCCCGAACTCGCCTCGCTCCGGCAGCGGCTCACCGTCACGGCACTGCTCTCCGCGCCCGTCGTCCTGCTCGCCATGGTCCCCGCGCTCCAGTTCGAGAACTGGCAGTGGCTCTCGCTCACCCTCGCCGCCCCCGCCGTCGTCTGGGGCGGACTGCCCTTCCACCGCGCCGCCTGGACCAACCTCCGGCACGGCGCCGCCACCATGGACACCCTCGTCTCGGTCGGCACCCTCGCCGCGTTCGGCTGGTCGCTCTGGGCCCTCTTCCTCGGCGACGCCGGCATGCCCGGCATGCGGCACGGCTTCGACCTGACCGTCGACCGCTCCGACGCCACCTCCTCGATCTACCTGGAGGTCGCGGCCGGCGTCGTCACCTTCATCCTGCTCGGCCGCTACCTGGAGGCCCGCGCCAAGCGGAAGGCGGGCGCCGCGCTCCGGGCCCTGATGGAACTCGGCGCCAAGGACGTCGCCGTACTGCGCGGGGGCACGGAGGTACGGATCCCGGTCGCCGCGCTGCGTACCGGAGACCTCTTCGTCGTACGCCCCGGGGAGAAGATCGCCACCGACGGCACCGTCGCCGAGGGCTCGTCCGCGGTCGACGCGTCCCTGCTCACCGGCGAATCGCTGCCGCTCGACGTCACCGAGGGCGACCCGGTCACCGGCGGCTGCGTCAACGTCTCCGGCAGGCTGGTCGTCCGCGCCACCCTGGTCGGCGCCGACACCCGGCTCGCCCGGATGGCGAAGCTCGTCGAGGACGCCCAGAACGGCAAGGCCGAGGTGCAGCGGCTCGCCGACCGCGTCTCCGCCGTCTTCGTCCCCGCCGTCATCCTCATCGCGCTCGGCACCCTGGTCACCTGGCTGCTCGTGACGGACGACCCGACCGCCGCGTTCACCGCAGCCGTCGCCGTCCTGATCATCGCCTGCCCCTGCGCCCTGGGCCTCGCCACGCCGACCGCCCTCATGGTGGGCACCGGCCGGGGCGCCCAGCTCGGCATCCTCATCAAGGGGCCCGAGGTCCTGGAATCCACCCGCCGCGTCGACACGGTCGTCCTCGACAAGACCGGGACGGTCACCACCGGCCGCATGCGGCTGGCCGGCGTCCACGTGTACGGGGGGAAGTACGGCACCGACGCCACCGACGAGGTCCGGCTGCTACGGCTCGCGGGCGCCCTGGAACACGCCTCCGAACACCCGGTGGCCCGCGCGGTCGCGGCCGGCGCCGCCGAACGGTGCGGGGAGCTGCCTGTACCGAAGACCTTCGAGAACGTCCCCGGGCTCGGCGTGCGCGGCTCCGTCGACGGCCATCAGGTTCTCGTCGGCCGCGCCGCCCTTCTCGCGGCCGAGGGCGTCGAGGTCCCGGCGGGCGCGTCCGAGCCCGGCGCCGTACACGTCGCCTGGGACGGGCTGGCCCGCGGCACCCTGACCGTCGCCGACACCGTCAAGGACACCAGCGCCGAGGCGGTGGCCCGGCTGCGCGGCCTGGGGCTGCGGCCCGTGCTGCTCACCGGCGACCACCGGGCGGTGGCCGAGGCCGTGGCGGCGCAGGTGGGCATCGACGAGGTGATCGCGGAGGTACTGCCGGAGGAGAAGGCCGAGGTCGTCCGGCGGCTCCAGGCGGAGGGCCGGACGGTCGCCATGGTGGGCGACGGGGTGAACGACGCCGCCGCGCTCGCCGTCGCGGATCTCGGTCTGGCCATGGGGACGGGTACGGACGCGGCCATCGAGGCGAGCGATCTGACGCTGGTCCGGGGCGATCTGCGGGTCGCGGCGGACGCGATCCGGCTGTCCCGGCGGACCCTGGCCACGATCAGGGGAAACCTGGGCTGGGCCTTCGGCTACAACCTCGCCGCGCTGCCTCTCGCGGCGGCCGGCCTGCTCAACCCGATGATCGCGGGCCTGGCCATGGCCCTTTCGTCCGTGTTCGTCGTATCCAACAGCCTGCGGCTGCGACGCTTCGCGTGAATTCACCCACACGTGACGCACAGGACCTTCACAAGGAGATCTAGATCACAGATATTGGGGGGTAACCATCTGGGCTGTTCGCGAGTCTAAGTGGGCGATGCCAGAGAACGTCTTGGGGGACGTTCATCGGGAGGTCTTGGGGGACGTCCCGTGTTGGCAAGCGTTGAGCCGGGGGACGTGCACCGGGGAGCTTTGAGCGGCCCTCCCGTACGTACCCCGGCAGACCGCGTCGTCGCCACCCGCGCTCCGCGCAGCTACCGCTGACGCGGGCAGACGCCCGGCCCGGATCCCGTGGGGGGAATCCGCACCGGGATATGGGAAGCGCCCCGACCGTCGACCCGTGGGGGGATCGGCGGCGGGGCGCTTCTCGCACACCTCTTTTTAGGGCTCGGTTCGCCTCCGGGGCGCTTGGAGCCGGTGCTGAGAGGGCGATCGTGCTCGACCCTCCTTCGTCGGGCCTCCGCGCGTTCGCCCTCTCAGCACCGACGCGCCCCTTCGGCTCACTCGCCGCAAAGGGGCGCGCCATCAGTCACGGCGAAGCGACTAGCGGGCCTCGACCGGGACGAAGTCGCGGAGGACCTCGCCCGTGTAGATCTGGCGCGGGCGACCGATGCGGGAACCCGGCTCCTTGATCATCTCGTGCCACTGGGCGATCCAGCCCGGGAGGCGGCCGAGCGCGAAGAGCACCGTGAACATCTCGGTCGGGAAGCCCATGGCGCGGTAGATCAGGCCCGTGTAGAAGTCCACGTTCGGGTAGAGGTTGCGCGAGACGAAGTACTCGTCGGAGAGCGCGTGCTCCTCCAGCTTGAGCGCGATGTCGAGCAGCTCGTCGGACTTGCCGAGGGCCGAGAGGACATCGTGCGCGGCCGCCTTGATGATCTTGGCGCGCGGGTCGAAGGACTTGTACACCCGGTGGCCGAAGCCCATCAGGCGGACGCCGTCCTCCTTGTTCTTCACCTTGCGGATGAAGGAGTCGACATCGCCACCGTTGGCCTTGATGCCTTCCAGCATCTCCAGGACCGACTGGTTGGCGCCACCGTGCAGGGGGCCCCACAGGGCCGAGATGCCGGCGGAGATCGAGGCGAACATGTTCGCCTGCGAGGAGCCGACCAGACGCACGGTGGAGGTCGAGCAGTTCTGCTCGTGGTCCGCGTGCAGGATCAGCAGCTTGTCCAGCGCGGAGACGACGACCGGGTCGAGTTCGTACTCCTGCGCCGGGACCGAGAAGGTCATGCGCAGGAAGTTCTCGACGTACCCGAGGTCGTTGCGCGGGTAGACGAAGGGGTGACCGATCGACTTCTTGTACGCGTACGCCGCGATCGTCGGCAGCTTGGCGAGCAGCCGGATCGTGGAGAGGTGGCGCTGCTCCTCGTCGAACGGGTTGTGGCTGTCCTGGTAGAAGGTGGACAGCGCCGAGACCACCGAGGACAGCATCGCCATCGGGTGGGCGTCGCGCGGGAAGCCGCGGAAGAAGTTCTTGACGTCCTCGTGGACCAGCGTGTGCTGCGTGATCTCGTTCTTGAAGGTCGCGAGCTCGTCGACCTTGGGAAGCTCACCGTTGATCAGCAGGTACGCCACCTCAAGGAAGGTGGAGCGCTCCGCCAGCTGCTCGATGGGGTAACCGCGGTACCGCAGAATCCCCTGCTCACCATCGAGGTAGGTGATCGCGGATTTATAGGCGGCGGTGTTGCCGTATCCGCTGTCCAGGGTGACCAGACCGGTCTGGGCTCGGAGTTTTCCGATGTCGAAGCCCTTGTCGCCGACGGTGCTCTCGACCACCGGGTAGGTGTATTCACCGTCCGCGTACCGCAGTACTACAGAGTTGTCGCTCACGTCATCCCTCACCGACGTAGTGCCTCTTCTTCGAGGTGCCCTGACTGTCTCTACCATCCCCCATTTGGCTCAGGAGAGTGCACTCGGGGTCGACCATTGGGCCAATCGGCGGCACTCAGTGCCGCCAACCTTCATATCCTGCCCCCTTCGCCCCGGTTCCGGTAGTCCTCCGTGATCTTTCACACGAGGGTGCGACCTGTGAGCCGAAACGCGAGTGCGGTAAAGCGTCGGCCCGCGGACACGGTGCGGACCGCCTGGGCGATCGCCCGGCGGGAGCCCACCAGGACGACCAGCTTCCGGGCCCGGGTCACCGCCGTGTAGAGCAGGTTCCGCTGGAGCATCATCCACGCGCTCATGGTGACCGGGATCACCACGGCCGGATACTCGCTGCCCTGCGAACGGTGGATGGTGACCGCGTAGGCGTGGGCGAGCTCGTCCAGCTCGTCGAAGTCGTACGGCACCTCCTCGTCCTCGTCCGTCCGCACGGTCAGCCGCTGCTCGACGGCGTCGAGCGCGGTGACGACACCGACCGTGCCGTTGAAGACCCCGTTGGCTCCCTTGTCATAGTTGTTTCTGATCTGGGTGACTTTGTCACCCACCCGGAAGACCCGGCCGCCGAACCGCTTCTCCGGCAGGTCCGGGCGGGCCGGGGTGATCGCCTGCTGCAGCAGTCCGTTGAGCGAGCCCGCGCCCGCCGGGCCCCGGTGCATCGGGGCGAGGACCTGGACGTCCCGGCGCGGGTCGAGCCCGAACTTGGCCGGAATCCGGTGGGCCGCGACGTCCACGGCGACCCGGGCGGCGTCCTCGGTCTCCTCCTCCACGAAGAGGAAGAAGTCCGGCAGGCCCTGGGTGAGGGGCGGTGTGCCGGCATTGATCCGGTGGGCGTTGGTGACGACCCCGGACTCCTGGGCCTGCCGGAAGATCCGGGTCAGCCGGACCGCCGGTACGGGGCTTCCCGGGGCGAGAAGATCGCCGAGGACCTCGCCCGCGCCGACCGAGGGAAGCTGGTCCACATCGCCCACGAGCAGCAGATGGGCGCCGGGAGCCACCGCCTTGACCAGCTTGTTCGCGAGGAGCAGGTCGAGCATCGAGGCCTCGTCGACCACGATCAGGTCGGCGTCGAGGGGCCGGTCGCGGTCGTAGGCCGCGTCGCCGCCCGGCTTGAGCTCCAGGAGCCGGTGCACGGTGGAGGCCTCGGCGCCGGTCAGCTCGGCGAGCCGCTTGGCGGCCCGGCCGGTGGGGGCCGCGAGGACGACCTTGGCCTTCTTGGCGCGGGCCAGCTCCACGATGGACCGCACCGTGAACGACTTGCCGCAGCCGGGTCCGCCGGTGAGCACGGCGACCTTACGGGTGAGGGCGAGCCGCACGGCCTCCTCCTGCTCGGGCGCGAGCGAGGCCCCCGTGCGGTCCGCGAGCCAGGCGAGGGCCTTGTCCCAGGCCACGCCCCGGAAGGCCGGCATCCGGTCCTCCTCGGTGCCGAGCAGCCGCCGGAGCTGCCCGGCGAGCGAGAGCTCGGCCCGGTGGAAGGGGATCAGGTACACGGCCGTGACGGGCGTCCCCTCGGGGCCCGGCACCACTTCCCGTACGACCCCCTCGGGGTCCTCGGCCAGCTCGGCGAGGCACTCGATCACGAGCCCCGTGTCGACCTGGAGGAGTTTGACGGCGTCGGCGATCAACCGCTCCTCGGGGAGGAAGCAGTGGCCCTGGTCGCTGGACTGCGAAAGGGCGTACTGCAGGCCGGCCTTCACCCGGTCCGGGCTGTCGTGCGGGATGCCCACGGACTGCGCGATCTTGTCGGCGGTGAGGAAGCCGATGCCCCAGACGTCGGCGGCGAGCCGGTAGGGCTGGTTCTTCACGACGGAGATCGAGGCGTCCCCGTACTTCTTGTAGATCCGGACCGCGATGGAGGTGGAGACGCCGACACCCTGCAGGAAGACCATCACCTCCTTGATCGCCTTCTGCTCCTCCCAGGCCGCGGTGATGTTCTTGGTGCGCTTGGGGCCGAGACCCGGGACCTCGATCAGGCGCGCGGGAGCGTCTTCGAGGATGTCGAGGGTGTCGAGCCCGAAGTGCTGGGTGATGCGGTCGGCGAAGACGGGGCCGATGCCCTTGACGAGACCGGAGCCGAGATAGCGGCGGATGCCCTGGATCGTGGCGGGCAGCACGGTCGTGTAGTTGTCCACCGTGAACTGCTTGCCGTACTGCGGGTGCGAGCCCCAGCGGCCCTCCATCCGCAGCGACTCCCCGGGCTGCGCCCCGAGCAGCGCGCCGACCACCGTGAGCAGGTCCCCGGCGCCGCGGCCGGTGTCGACACGCGCGACCGTGTACCCGCTCTCCTCGTTGGCATAGGTGATCCGCTCCAGGACCCCTTCGAGCACTGCCGGACCACGACCCTCGTTGGACATGCGCCGACCGTAGCGAAACCCACCGACAAGGGGTGCGGGACTGTGGACAACTCCCGCTGCGGGGGACCGGCCCTGAGCTACCATGTGGGAAGAGTGGGTGTTCTTTCCACATGGTGCACTTGGAGGGTCATCATGGGTGTGACGAACGTGGACGTGGACGACGATGTACTCGCCGAGGCCGCGAAACTGCTCGGTACGACCACGAAGAAGGACACGATCAACACAGCGCTGGAAGAGGTCATAAGGCGTCACCGCCGCCGGGCGGCCTTCCAGCGTCTCGCGGAGCGCGGAGCGCGAGGGGAACTGGAGCGCACGCGCCGGGACTGGGAAGCCCGCAAGGCCGCCCAGCACGGCGCGGACGCCGAGTGATCACCTACCTCATCGACACCAGCGCGTACGTCCACTTCGGCACCGACCCCGCGGCACGGCGACGCTGGGATGCCGAGATCGAGACCGGCGCCATCGGCATGTGCGAGGCCACCCGGGCGGAGATCCTTTTCAGCGCCGTCGGTCCGGACGACCGCGAAGAGATCGACGAGGACCTCACCGCCCTGTTCGCGTCGGTGCGCGTCCCCAAGGACGCGTGGCGGTGGGTGGAGACCGCCCAGTACAAGCTGACGCAGAAGGGGCAGCACCGCGCGGCGGGCGTCGTCGATCTCCTTGTCTGCGCCACGGCGGTCCACCACGGGTTGACCATCCTGCACAGGGACAACGACTTCGCCACGGTCGCCCGCGTCCTCAAGGAGGTCGAGCAGCACGACGTCCGGCAGCTGGGCGGGTGACCGCTCGCGGGCAGCGCGCCGGGCCTCGTACGCCCACGGCCGCCCGGCCCCGCACGGCCGGGCGGCCTCGCCTCGGCCCCTCCGCACCGGGGCCGGGCAGCTCGATGGAACCGGTCAGACCGCCAGGAACCGCTCCAGCGTCTCCTCCAGGACCTCCACGCCGTCCCGGGCCCACAGGTCGTCGTTGAAGAGTTCCACCTCGACCGGGCCCGTGTAGCCGGCCTTCTCGACCAGGTCCGCCCAGGCTTGGAGGTCGATGCAGCCCTCGCCCAACTGGCCCCGGCCGTTGAGGACACCGGCCGGCAGCGGGGTGGTCCAGTCGGCGAGCTGGAACGTGTGGATCCGGCCCTCCGCGCCCGCGCGTTCCACCGCCGCCGGGGCGCGGTCGTCCCACCACAGGTGGTACGTGTCGACGGTGACGCCCACCTGCTCGGCGGGGAACCGCTCCGCGATCTCCAGGGCCTGGTCCAGAGTGGAGACCGCACACCGGTCGGAGGCGTACATCGGGTGGAGGGGTTCGATGGCGAGGCGGACGCCGCGCTCTCCCGCGTAGGGGGCGAGTGCGCCGATCGCCTCGGCGATGCGGGCCCTGGCCGACGGCAGGTCCGGGCAGGCGGGGCTGAGGCCGCCGGAGACCAGGACGAGGGTGTCGGTGCCGAGCGTCACCGCCTCGTCGATCGCCGCGCGGTTGTCCTCCTCCCAGCCGTCCGAGGTGAAGAAGCCGCCCCGGCAGAGGGTGGTGACGGTGAGGCCCGCGTCCCGGACGAGAGCGGCGGCCGCCTCGACCCCGTACTCCTGGACCGGTGCGCGCCACAGTCCCACACCCGGGATGCCCAGGCGTACGCAGTGGGCCACGAGTTCGGGCAGGGCGAGCTGCTTGACCGTCATCTGGTTGATGCCGAAGCGGTCCAGGTTCACTGCGGGACTCCGTACACCGTCAGGAGGGATCGCATCCGGGCCTCGGCGAGCGCCGGGTCGGGGAACAGGCCGAGGCCGTCGGCGAGTTCGTACGCGCGCGCCAGGTGCGGCAGCGAACGGGCGGACTGCAGGCCGCCGACCATCGTGAAGTGGTCCTGGTGGCCGGCCAGCCAGGCGAGGAGGACGACGCCCGTCTTGTAGAAGCGGGTCGGCGTCTGGAAGAGGTGCCGGGAGAGGGCGACCGTCGGGTCGAGGGTCGCCCGGAAGCCCTCGACGTCACCGGTGTCCAGGGTCCTGACGGCGTCCGCCGCCAGCGGGGCCAGCGGATCGAAGATGCCGAGCAGGGCGTGGCTGAAGCCCTGTTCGTCGCCGGCGATCAGCTCCGGGTAGTGGAAGTCGTCGCCCGTGTAGCAGCGGACGCCCTCCGGGAGGCGGCGGCGCAGTTCGACCTCGCGCCGGGCGTCGAGGAGGGAGACCTTGATGCCGTCGACCTTGTCGGGGTGGGCCTTGATCACGTCGAGGAAGGTCTCGGTGGCGGCGTCGAGGTCGGCGGAGCCCCAGTAGCCCTCGAGGGCCGGGTCGAACATCGGGCCCAGCCAGTGCAGGATCACCGGTTCGCTCGCCTGGCGCAGGAGGTGCCCGTACAGGTCGAGGTAGTCCTCGGGCCCGGAAGCGGCGGCGGCCAGCGCGCGGGAGGCCATCAGGATGGCCTGGGAGCCGGTCTCCTCGACGAGGGCGAGCTGCTCCTCGTACGCCTTGCGGACGTCGGCCAGGCCGGCGGGTCCCGTGAGCTGGTCGGTGCCGACGCCGCAGGCGATCAGGCCGCCCACGCCGCGCGCCTCCGCCGCGCTGCGGCGGATCAGCTCGGCGGCGCCGTTCCAGTCGAGGCCCATGCCGCGCTGGGCGGTGTCCATGGCCTCGGCGACCCCGAGGCCCTGGGACCAGAGGTGGCGGCGGAAGGCGAGGGTGGCGTCCCAGTCGACGGCGGCGGGCGAGTCGGGGCTGGTGTCGGCGTACGGGTCGGCGACGACGTGGGCGGCGGAGAAGACCGTACGGGAGGTCAGCGGGCCGGTCGCGGTGAGTGCGAGCGGCTCGGCGCGGGGCGCGTACTCCCGTACGCCGCCGTCGGGTCCCGGCAGGCGGATCACAGGCCGACCTCCGGGACGTCGAGGCGGCGGCCCTCGGCGGCGGACCTCAGGCCCAGCTCGGCGAGCTGGACTCCGCGGGCGCCGGCGAGCAGGTCCCAGTGGTACGGCTCGCCGAGGACGACGTGCCGCAGGAACAGTTCCCACTGGGCCTTGAAGCCGTTGTCGAACTCGGCGTTGTCGGGGATCTCCTGCCACTGGTCGCGGAAGGACTCGGTGACGGGGATGTCGGGGTTCCAGACGGGCTTCGGGGTGGCCGAGCGGTGCTGGACGCGGCAGCCGCGGAGTCCGGCGACGGCGGAGCCGTGGGTGCCGTCGACCTGGAACTCGACGAGTTCGTCGCGGTTGACCCGGACCGTCCAGGAGGAGTTGATCTGGGCGACGGCGCCGCCCTCCAGCTGGAAGATGCCGTACGCGGCGTCGTCGGCGGTGGCCTCGTACGGCTTGCCCTGCTCGTCCCAGCGGCGCGGGATGTGCGTGGCGACGTGCGCGCTGACGCTGGCGACCCGGCCGAACAGCTCGTGGAGCACGTACTCCCAGTGCGGGAACATGTCGACGACGATGCCGCCGCCGTCCTCCGAGCGGTAGTTCCAGCTGGGGCGCTGGGCGTCCTGCCAGTCGCCCTCGAAGACCCAGTAGCCGAACTCCCCGCGCACGGAGAGGATCTCGCCGAAGAAGCCGCCGTCGATGAGGCGCTTCAGCTTGAGGAGGCCCGGCAGGAACAGCTTGTCCTGGACGACGCCGTGCCTGATGCCCTTCTCGGTGGCGCGCCGGGCGAGTTCCAGGGCGCCGGCCAGGTCGGCCGCCGTCGGCTTCTCGGTGTAGATGTGCTTTCCGGCGTCGATGGCCTTGGTGAGCGCGTCGACGCGGGCGGAGGTGACCTGGGCGTCGAAGTAGATGTCGATGCTGTCGTCGGCGAGGACGGCGTCGAGGTCGGTCGACCACTCGGTGAGTCCGTGGCGCTCGGCGAGCGCGCGCAGGGCGGGCTCGCGGCGGCCGACGAGCACCGGCTCGGGCCAGAGGGTCTCACCGTTGCCGAGGTCGAGGCCGCCCTGTTCGCGCAGGGCGAGGATCGAGCGGACGAGGTGCTGGCGGTATCCCATGCGTCCGGTGACGCCGTTCATGGCGATGCGGACTGTCCTGCGTGTCACGAAGTGTTCCTCTCCCCGGTGTTCCCGTTCCTGAGGGAAAGTGCCTTCTCTCTGGGATAGAAAGCGCTTTCCATCGAGGATGACGCTAGCCTGCCGACATCGCCGTCGACAAGGCCCCCGGAGGTACGCACACACGATGACCGTCACCCTGGCGGACGTGGCCGCCCGCGCGCGGGTCTCCCCCGCCACCGTCTCCCGCGTCCTCAACGGCAACTACCCGGTCGCCGCGTCGACCCGCGAACGGGTCCTGCGTGCCGTGGACGAACTGGACTACGTCCTCAATGGCCCCGCCAGCTCCCTCGCCGCCGCCACGTCCGACCTGGTCGGCGTCCTCGTCAACGACATCGCCGACCCGTTCTTCGGGATCATGGCGAGCGCGGCGCAGAGCGCGATCGGGGAGGGCGCGGCCGGGCGCGGCGGGGGCGAGAAGCTCGCCGTCGTCTGCAACACGGGCGGCTCCCCCGCACGCGAGCTGACCTACCTCACCCTGCTCCAGCGGCAGCGGGCCGCGGCCGTGATCCTGATGGGCGGCTCACTGGAGGACCCGGAGCACCTGACGGCCACCGCGGCCAAGCTGGCCAGGCTGGCGGAGGCGGGGACCCGGGTCGTGCTGTGCGGACGCCCGCCGGTGCCAGGCGACGCGAACACGGCGGCGCTCGTCTTCGACAACAGGACCGGCGCGCGGCAGCTCACCGAGCACCTGCTCGGTCTCGGCCACCGGCGCATCGGCTACGCGGCCGGGCCCGCCGACCGCACGACGACGCGGCACCGGCTCGAAGGCCACCGGGCGGCGCTCGCGGCGGCCGGGGTCCCGGAGGGGCCGACGGTCCGCGGCGCGTACGACCGGCAGGCGGGCCACGAGGCGACGGCCGAACTGCTCGCCCGCGACCCGGACCTCACGGCGATCGTCGCCGCCAACGACACGGTGGCCCTCGGCGTCTGCGCGGCCCTGCGGGAACGGGGCCTGGACATCCCCGGCGACGTGTCCGTGGCGGGCTTCGACGACCTGCCGTTCTCGGTGGACGCGGTCCCGGCCCTGACGACGGTAAGGCTCCCGCTGCACGGGGCGGGTGTCCGCGCGGGCCGCCTGGCGATGGGCACGGAGGAGCCTCCGGCGGGCGGCCCCGAGACGGTCCCGGGGGAGCTGGTGGTGCGGGGGTCGACGGGGCGGCCCCGGGAGTAGGCACTCGGCCTCGGAACGCCGTCGCGAGCAGCGCTCGCGGCGGCGTTCGTCGTTTCCGCATGCCCGATGGAGCTTTCACTTCCAGCTCGTTGCAACGCGCAGGAGAGGTGCCGTTGCGTTAGATCGCAGAATCATTGCAATGAAATTCCCGCATCCACCTGCAATGACGCCAACTTGAGGCAACAACAGCGTTGCCAGCCACGCGAACGCAACGTAGCTTTTCACTCATCGGAAACAGCGGGCCGACAGAGTGCACGCTGACGGAGAAGGAGCTCATCATGCACAAGTTCGCCACCCCCGCCGCCATCGTCACCGTCCTCGACTTCCCCGCCGGGCTCATCCGGCTCGCCGCCTCCGACCGGACCGACACCACCGTCGACGTCCGGCCCGCGAACGCCGCCAAGGGCGCCGACGTGAAGGCCGCGGAGCAGATCACGGTCGAGTACGGCGACGGTGTCCTGCGGATCGCGGCCGCCCCCGCGAAGAACCGGATCCTGGGCGACTCCGGGTCCGTCGAGGTGACCGTCCAGCTCCCGGCCGGCTCCCGCGTCGAGGCGAAGACGGCCGCCGGTGAACTCCGCGGCACCGGACGGCTCGGCGACGTCACCTTCGAGGGCGCGCAGGGCACGGTCACGCTCGACGAGACCGCGAACGCCCGCCTCGCCCTCCTCGCCGGCGACATCACGGTCGGCCGTCTCGGCGGCCCCGCGGAGATCAGCACCCAGCAGGGCGACCTCCGCGTCGCGGAGGCCACGCGCGGCACGGTCGTCCTGCGCACCGAGTCCGGCGCGATCTCCGTCGACGCCGCCCCCGGCGTCTCCGCGACGCTGGACGCCGGCACCGCCTACGGCCGGATCCACAACGCGCTCGCCAACACCGAGGGCGCGGCCGCGGAGCTGAGCATCCGGGCCACCACGTCGTACGGCGACATCACGGCCCGCAGCCTCTAGGGCGCGTCCTTCAGGTCACTTCTCGGGCGCCCGGCCCGTCGCCGTCGACCCCGACGGAGACGGGCCGGGCGCCGTCGGACCGGGCTCCGTCAGACCGGCGCCGTCAGGCCCGTCGCCGTCAGGACCGCGTCCACCGTCTCCTCCACCGTCTGGTCCGCGTTGTCGATCCAGACGCCCTCGCCGGAGAGTTCGGCGCGCATCGCCTCGTCCAGGAACGCCCAGTTCGTCGTCAGCTTCTTGTGGCGGGCGTTGTTGCGCTCCCAGGCCTTGTCGGGGCCGGGGGCCAGGAAGACGGCGTGGAGCGGTCCTGCCTTCGCCTGGGAGCGGTAGAAGTCGAGGTGGGAGCGGCGGACGACGACGTCGTCGACGACCGGCAGGAAGCCGGCCGTGACGAAACTGTCCGCCAGGAGGCAGGCGTTGCGGGCCCGGAGGAAGACCTGACGGTCCGCCTCGGGGTCGCCCTCGGGGTCCGGCCAGTGGCCGCCCCGGACGATCAGGTTCTGGAGCTCGTCGACCTCGATGTGCGCGGACATGGCGAACCGGGCCGCGAGGGCGGCGGCGACGGTGGATTTGCCGCTGCCGGGTATGCCGCTGAGCAGGACGGCACCCGGGGCGGGAGTGCGGTCGACGGGTACGAGATCCATACCGGCACCCTACGGCCGAGAGACAGGCCCCAGGCCTGCCGATCACCGGGGCCGCGCGGATCAGTAGGTCAGCGTTCCGCTCTCCTGGGCCTCCCACGGGCCCGTACTGCCCGGGGTGTTGCCGACCCCGTCCTGGAGCGTCATGGTTCCGGATGCGATCGCCCGGTGGTAGCGGCCGGCGCGGCTCGCAGGAGACGACCGAGCCGTCGGTGCCGGACTCGGCGAGCGAGATGTTCTGCTGCACGGCGGCCGAGGCCTGTCCCGCCGTCAGGCGGGAAGCGATCAGGGCGCCGGACAGCGCGCGGCGGTTTCATGTTCATGCCGTCAGTGAACGTCCGGCGCACGCGGGTGCCGGGAGACGGGCGTGCGCTGTCCCCCGGAGGGGGCGGAGAAGCGCCCGAATGGTCCGCCGCGGCCCCGGGGGGTGCCCTGCCGGTCGGGCCCGGCTCGCTTGGACGATTCGTGCGCGGTCCTTGACCTGGCAGTTACTTTCGGGCTATCCGTGTCTCCTTGGAAGTTTCCTTCACTCCCTCTCGCACGGCCGGAAGGAGCATCAGTGCACCACCGCGCCCCCGCCCCCTCCCGACGCACCCTCCTCACGGTGACCGCCGCAGCCGCCGCGGCGGCCGTCACCGGGTTGAGCACGCCCGCCCAAGCCGACCAGGACGACAGGCTCCGGCGGATCATCGACCGCATGTCCCTCGAGGAGAAGGTCGGCCAGCTCTTCGTGATGCGGGTGTACGGCCACTCCGCGACCGCCCCCGACCAGGCCGACATCGACGCCAACCTCAAGGAGATCGGCGTCCGTACGGCCGCCGAGCTGGTCGAGCGCTACCACGTGGGCGGGGTCATCTACTTCACCTGGGCCCACAACACCCGCGACCCGCAGCAGATCGCCGAGCTCTCCAACGGCATCCAGCAGGCCGCGCTCGCCCAGGACACGCCCGTCCCGGTGCTCATCTCCACCGACCAGGAGCACGGCATCGTCTGCCGGGTGGGCGAGCCCGCGACCCTGGTGCCCGGGGCGATGGCCCTCGGCGCCGGCGGCTCGCACGCGGACGCCCGCAAGGCCGCGCAGATCGCGGGCACGGAGCTCGCGGCGGTCGGCATCCGGCAGAACTACGCCCCGGTCGCCGACGTCAACGTCAACCCCGCCAACCCGGTCATCGGGGTCCGTTCCTTCGGCTCCGACCCGGCGGCGGTCGCCGGTCTGGTCGCCGCGCAGATAAAGGGCTACCAGCGGGCCGGGGTCGCGGCCACCTCCAAGCACTTCCCGGGGCACGGCGACACCGCCGTGGACAGCCACTACGGTCTGCCGACGATCACCCACACCCGGGCGCAGTGGGCCGAGCTGGACGCCCCGCCCTTCGAGTCGGCGATCGACGCGGGGGTCGACTCGATCATGACCGCGCACATCGTGGTCCCGGCGCTCGACCCGAGCGAGGACCCGGCGACCCTGTCCCGGCCGATCCTCACCGGCATCCTGCGCGAACAGCTCGGCTACGACGGCGTGGTGGTCACCGACTCGCTCGGCATGGAGGGCGTGCGGACCAAGTACGGCGACGACCGGGTCCCGGTGCTCGCGCTCAAGGCCGGTGTGGACCAGCTGCTCAACCCGCCGAAGCTCGACGTCGCGTGGAACGCGGTCATGGCGGCGGTCAGAGGCGGCGAGCTGACGGAGGCCCGGCTCGACGAATCGATCCTGCGGATCCTGCGCCTCAAGGCGAAGCTCGGCCTGTTCCGGAACGCGTACACGACCCGGGCCGGTGTCGAGCGGGTGGTCGGCACCGCCGCCCACCTCGCCCAGGCGGACCGGATCGCCGAGGCCACCACGACACTGCTCCTCAACGAGGACGGCTTCCTGCCGCTGAGCCCGGCCTCGCACGGCCGGGTCCTCGTCGTCGGCGCCGACCCGGCCTCGCCGTCCGGGACCACCGGGCCGCCCACCACCACCCTCGCGACGGCTTTGGGCGAGCTGGGGTTCACCGCCACCGCGCTCTCCACCGGGATCACCCCGACGGCCGCGAGGATCGAGGAGGCGGTGGCGGCGGCCGCCGGGAAGGACGTGGTCGTCGTCGGTACGTACAACGTCACCGCGGCCAGCCCGCAGCGCACCCTCGTGGCGCGGCTCGTCGCGACCGGGGTGCCCGTCGTGACGATCGCGATCCGCAACCCGTACGACATCGCCCGGATCGCCGGCCAGCGGGCGACGCTGGCGTCCTACTCCTGGACGGACGTCGAACTCCGGGCGGCCGTACGGGTCCTGGCGGGCCGGGCGCGGCCGAGGGGCCGGCTCCCGGTCCCGGTGCAGGACGCGGACGAACCGGCGAAGGTGCTGTATCCGGTCGGCCACGGACTCTCGTACAGCTGACACGACGGTGCCCGGTGGTCCTCCGCCGAGGACCACCGGGCACCTGACGAGCCACGGGTCACGCGTTACGGCCGCACGCCGTGCTCCCGGGTGACGTCCTCGTCGACCGCCTTGTCGAGGCGGGCGTCGAAGCTCGCCAGCGGCTGCGCCGCCTGGACGGCCGGGGCGGAGACGCCGGCCCAGGCCAGGATGCGGGCGGTGGCGTTCTCCCGCTCGGCGTCGACGAGCCCGGCCACGTTGGCTCCGTGGTTGGCGCCCGGCGCGGTGTAGACGTAGCTGTCGCGCGCGCCCTTGCCGAGGTGGAACGGCTCGGCGCCCCACGGGTCGTTGCCGCCGTAGACGAAGAGCATCTGGTTCGCGTTCCTGCGGACCCAGTTGTCGACGTCCCGCATGACCTGCGGCTGGAACTTCATCGGGATGGACTTCGGCACGAAGTTGCGGGCCGGCTGGTAGCCGTAGCGGCTGAGGCCCGCGAGGTGCGGCTGCTGGATGGTCGGCGAGCCGAGCTGGGTCGCCGCCTGGTAGTAGTACGGCGTGTAGTACTCCAGGCCCTGGTCGGCGTAGGCGGACCAGCCGGAGTAGGCGTCGATCGTCTCGTAGACGACGTCGTCGGTCGCGGTCTTCGCGTCCGGGATCTGGTCGCAGACGTCCTCGCCGTAGTACTGCCAGAAGCCCCACACGAAGTCGAGGACGACGGCCTCGTAGGCCTTGTCGAGGGTGCCGACCGTGTTGAAGGTGGCGCCCTCGCCCTCCGCCCACTCCTTGTACTTCTTCTGCAGCGGCTCGCGGCGGATCAGGGCCTCGCGCTGCATGTCGTTGAGGCGGTCGCGGCACTCCTTGGTGCCGACGTTCGCGAAGAAGCGGTCGTAGGCCGAGTCCTCGTTGTTCACCACGTCGTTCGGAGCGACGTAGGCGACGACGCCGTCCATGTCCTTCGGGTAGAAGCGCTCGTAGTAGGTGGCGGTCATGCCGCCCTTCGAGCCGCCGGTGGAGAGCCAGTTCTCGGCGTAGATCTTCTTCAGGGCGGTGAAGATCCGGTGCTGGTCGCTGGCCGCCTGCCAGATGTCGAGCTTCGACCAGTCGGCCGGCTGCGGGCGCGACGGCGTGAAGAAGCGGTACTCCATGGAGATCTGGTTGCCGTCGACGATCCGGGTCGGCTCGCTCCGGCTGGGGGTGGTGCTCAGCCCGTAACCGCTGGTGCGGAAGACGGTGGGACGGTCCGTGCCCTTGTGGAGGACGGAGATCCGCTGCTGGAAGGTGCCCGCCCACGGGCGTCGGTGGTCGATCGGCTGCTCGTAGTTCAGGACGAGATAGCGGTAGCCGGCGTACGGCTTCTCCTCGATCAGGCTCATCCCGGGAATCGCCAGGATGCGGTCCTTGATGTCCGTGCTCTGCGAGTCGGCGACAGCCGTGCTGCTGTCGGCCTCCGTGTTCGCGGCGGTGGCCACGCCCGTGGAGCCGACGGTGCCTATGAGCACCGAGAGCGACACCAGCCATCTGAGCGACTTGCGCATTCGTCCTCCCCTTGGTTCACAACGGTGTCGCGAACCTAGCGGGGCAACGTGTGGACCGCCAGACCCAGTTGGTCCTTACCCTTGGACTTTCCTGTACATCAGCACAGGATCCAGGCCGTGGACGTTCCGCGGCCGGACACCGAGCCGGAGGCGCGGACGCAGCGGTTGAGGGCGTGGACGGTGACCGGGCCGGTCTGCCGGGCGTACCGGCCGGACTTGACGGCGGGCCGGCCGCCGCGCGGCTGGAGCGAGACGCTCATCGGGCGGGCGGCGCCCGGGCGCTTGGCGACGGTGACGG
Source organism: Streptomyces sp. NPDC051822 (assembly GCF_044452745.1). Lineage (NCBI taxonomy): Bacteria > Bacillati > Actinomycetota > Actinomycetes > Kitasatosporales > Streptomycetaceae > Streptomyces > Streptomyces sp. NPDC051822. The sequence goes on from NZ_JBITBZ010000001.1 coordinate 1,027,522, forward strand.
CGCAGGCGTAGTGGCGGGTCTTGTAGAGGCGCAGCTCGCCGGTGGCGAAACGGTACGTCTTGGTCGGACGGCCCTGGCAGACGGAGGCCGCTTCGGCGGTGCCGGTGCCGGGCCCGGGGCCGGGGAGCACGAGCAGGGCGAGGGCCGCGAGGAGCGGGGCGAGGACCCGGGTGAGCAGCCGTCGGCCGCGCCGTGGGTCCTGCGTCTCCGTGAGCATGCGTTCCCCTCCCGAACGGATCAGCGTACGGGCGTACGACGCGCCCGACCCCGGAATGGTTGCCTCCGGCCACGCCGGCCCACCCCGCCGGACGGAGGCCGGGCCGGCCGCCGGGGTACTCGTCCCACCCGGCGGCCCGTACGCGCTTCCCGCCTCAGACCCGTTCCGTCTCCGTCTCCGTCTCCGTCCCCGTCCCCGTCCCCGGCTCACCGATGAACGTGCGCCACAGCGTCGCGTACCGGCCGTCCAGGGCGAGGAGTTCCTCGTGGGTGCCGTCCTCCGCGACCCGGCCGTGGTCCATCACGATGACGCGGTCCGCGCGGGCCGCCGTGGTCAGCCGGTGGGCGACGACCAGGGTGGTGCGGCGGCCCGAGATGCGGTCGGTGGCCTGGTTGACCTGGGCCTCGCTGGCCAGGTCGAGGGCCGCCGTGGCCTCGTCGAGGAGCAGCACGTCCGGGTCGACCAGCTCGGCGCGGGCGAGGGCGATGAGCTGGCGCTGTCCCGCGGAGAGGTTCCGGCCCCGCTCGGCGACCTCGTGGAGGTAGCCGCCGTCGAGGGTGGCGATCATGTCGTGCGCGCCGACCGCGCGGGCCGCCGCCTCCACCTGGGCGTCGGTCGCGTCGGGACGGCCGTACGCGATGGCGTCGCGGACCGTCCCGGCGAAGAGGTACGCCTCCTGGGGGACGACGCCGAGCCGGTGGCGGTACGCGGTGAGGTCGAGGTCCCGCAGGTCGGTGCCGTCGGCCGTGACGCGGCCGCCGGTCGGGTCGTAGAACCGGGCGACCAGCTTGACCAGGGTGGACTTGCCCGCCCCGGTCTCGCCGACGAACGCGACGGTCTGCCCGGCCGGGATGCGCAGGTCGATGCCGGTGAGGGCGGTCTCCTTCTTGGTGGCGCCGTCCTCTCCCCCGTACGCGAAGGAGACGTCCTCGAAGGCGATCTCGCCGCGCAGGGACAGCACGTCCAGGGGTGCGTCGGCGGCGGCCGTCGACGTCGGCTCCTGGAGGAGTTCCTGCATCCGCTTCAGCGAGACGGCGGCCTGCTGGTAGCCGTCGAAGACCTGGGAGAGCTGCTGCACGGGGGCGAAGAACAGGTCGATGTAGAGGAGGTAGGCGACGAGCGCGCCCGTGGTGAGCGTGCCCGCCTCGATCCGGTTGGCGCCGACGATCATGACGGCGGCGGCGGCGGCCGAGGACAGCAGGGTCACGAACGGGAAGTAGATCGAGATCAGCCACTGCCCGCGGACGCGCGCCTCGCGGTAGGAGTCGCTCCGCTCGGCGAACCGGGCCGCGCCCGACCGCTCGCGGCGGAAGGCCTGCACGATCCGCAGGCCGGAGACGGACTCCTGGAGGTCGCCGTTGACGACGCTGATCCGCTCGCGCGCCAGCTCGTACGCCTTCACGCTGGAGCGGCGGAAGAAGTACGTGGCGACGGCGAGGACCGGCAGGGTCGCGAAGACGACCAGGGCGAGCTGGAGGTCGAGCACGAGCAGCGCGACCATGATCCCGAAGAAGGTCACGACGGAGACGAAGGCGGTGACCAGGCCCGTCTGGAGGAAGGTGGACAGGGCGTCCACGTCCGTCGTCATCCGGGTCATGATCCGGCCGGTGAGTTCGCGCTCGTAGTAGTCCAGGCCGAGCCGCTGGAGCTGGGCGAAGATCTTCAGGCGCAGCGCGTAGAGGACCCGCTCGCCGGTGCGGCCGGTCATCCGGGTCTCCGCGGTCTGCGCGACCCACTGCACGAGCACGGTGACCAGGGCGAGCGCGGAGGCCGCCCAGACGGCCCCGATCGCGAGCCGGTTCACGCCCTCGTCGATGCCGTGCCGGATCAGGATCGGAAGCAGCAGGCCGGCGCCGGCGTCGAGGGCGACCAGGCCGAGGCTGATGAGCAGCGGGACGCGGAAGCCGCGGAGGAGCCGGCGGAGCCCGTACGCGTCCTCGGGCGAGACCGCGCGGGCCTCGTCGATGTCGGGGGTGTCGGCGGCGGGCGGCAGGGCCTCGACCGCGGCGAGCAGCTCGGGGGTGGCTCCGGGCGGATCGCTCTCCCGGCCGGCGGCCTCGTCCCGTACCCACAGGGCCGGGGTGATGCCTCGCTCGGCGTCGAACTCGGCGTCCAGCTCGGCCCGCAGGGTGCGGTCCTCGGGGACGTCGGGCGGGGTGATGTGGCCGGGCGAGACGGCGCCCAGCTCCTCGGGGTCGGTGAGGAGGCGCCGGAAGAGCGGGGAGTGCTCCTCCAGCTCGGCCTGGGTGCCGATGGCGGCGAGCCGGCCGTGCTCCAGGACGGCGATGCGGTCGGCGAGGTTGAGGGTGGAGCGGCGGTGCGCGATGAGCAGGGTGGTGCGGCCCGCCATCACCGACTTGAGGGCCTCGTGGATCTCGTGCTCGACGTTGGCGTCGACGGCGGAGGTGGCGTCGTCGAGGAGGAGCAGCCGGGGGTCGGTGAGGATCGCGCGGGCGAGCGCGACGCGCTGGCGCTGGCCGCCGGAGAGGGTCAGGCCGTGCTCGCCGACCTTGGTGTCGTAGCCCTCGGGCAGCTCGGCGATGAAACGGTCCGCCTGGGCGGCGCGGGCGGCGGCCTCGATCTGCTCCTGGGTGGCGTCGGGGAGGCCGTACGCAATGTTGGCGCGGACGGTGTCGGAGAAGAGGAAGGAGTCCTCGGGGACGAGACCGACGGCGGCGCGCAGCGAGTCGAGGGTCAGCTCGCGGACGTCGTGGCCGCCGACGAGGACGGCGCCGTGGGAGACGTCGTAGAAGCGGGGCAGGAGGAGCGAGACGGTGGACTTGCCGGAGCCGGAGGCGCCGACGACGGCGACGGTCTCGCCGGGGCGGATCTCCAGGGAGAAGCCGTCGAGGACGGGGGTGCCGTCCTCGTACGCGAAGGACACGTCGTCGAACTCGACGGTGGCGGGGGCGTCGGCCGGGAGTTCCCTGGTGCCGTCCTGGATGACCGGCTCGGTGTCGATGAGGTCGAGGACCCGGTCGACGCCGGCGCGGGCCTGCTGGCCGACGGTGAGGACCATGGCGAGCATGCGGACCGGGCCGACGAGGGAGGCCAGGTAGGCGGAGAAGGCGACGAAGGTGCCGAGGGTGATCTGGCCCCGGTAGGCGAGCCAGCCGCCGAGGGCGAGGACGGCGACCTGGCCGAGGGCCGGGACGGCCTGGAGCGCGGGGGTGTACTTCGAGTTCAGCCGGACCGTCCGCAGCCGGCCCGCGAACAGCTTCCGCCCGGCCTCGCGGATCTTGCCGGTCTCCTGGTCCTCCTGGCCGAAGCCCTTGACGACGCGGACGCCGGTCACGGCCCCGTCGACGACTCCGGCGACGACACCGGCCTGCTGCTGGGCGTACCAGGTGGCGGGGTGGAGGCGGGTGCGGCTGCGCTTGGCGATGAACCAGAGGGCGGGGGCGACGGCGAGGGCCACGAGGGTCAGCGGGATCGACAGCCAGGCCATGACGGCCAGCGAGATGAGGAAGAGCAGCACGTTCCCGATGGTCATCGGGAGCATGAAGAGGAGGCCCTGGATCAGCTGGAGGTCGCTGGTGGCCCGCCCGACGACCTGGCCGGTGGACAGTTCGTCCTGCCGCCGCCCGTCGAGCCGGGTGATGGTGGCGTACATGTCGGTACGCAGGTCGTGCTGGACGTCGAGGGCGAGGCGTCCGCCGTAGTAGCGGCGGACGTAGGTGAGGACGTAGACGAGGACGGCGGCGCCTATGAGGAGGCCGGTCCACAGGCCGAGGTCGCGGGTCTTCGTCCCGATGACGTCGTCGATGATCACCTTGGTGACGAGCGGCACGAGGGCGAGCACGGCCATCCCGAGCAGGGAGGAGCCGAGCGCGAGGATCACGTTCGCCTTGTACCGCCAGGCGTACCCGGTGAGCCGCCGGGCCCACCCCTGCCGCCCGTCCGCCGCCGGTCGCCCGTCGGCCGCCGGTTGTCCGTCCGCCGCCTGTCGCTGCCCCACCGCCGCCACGAATGGCCTCCCGTCCGTCCTGCTCTACCGGAAGGCCCAACGCGGCCGACGTGCGATTTCATCCCGCCGCGACGAAGAACGGGCCAAGACCGGTCGCTGGTCCTAGGACCTCAGGGGATGTCAGGCCGTTGCGCGGAGGAGAGAAGTCATCCCCGGTCTGGGTAGGGAAGCGGTGGCCGTCGGAGGGCGGTTCGTAGGGTCGGAGGAGAAGGGGAGGTCCGTTGACGCGGGTCGAGGACGGGAAGTACTACGCGTGGGGACGGTTGTACGCGGCGCTGGGGGCCCTGGGCGGGCTCGCGGGGGCGGGCAGGGTCGCGGCCGTGCCCGAGGCGGCGATGAGGACGGCGGTCGGCAAGCCCCGCACGGTGTGCGAGGAGCTCCTGAGAGAGGTGGGGAACCGCGTGTTCACCGCCCGGCAGAAGGGCGGCACCGTCGCCGAGGCCGCCGCCGTGGTCCTCGCCGACGTCGGGCGGCTGATCCGCCCGGAGCCGATGGGCCGGGGCTGCCTCGGTGAGGGGCACGAGAAGGAGTTCCGGCAGGGGTACGTGGCACAGCTCGCCGAGTACCGGGAGCGGTGGGGGGAGCTCGTCGACTGACCGGGCCGGGCCGTCCGGCCCCCTCGGCGGGAGCCGGACGGTCTTCCGGGTCAGAGGTGCGTCGGCTCGAACATCCGCAGCAGGACCGGGAGGACCACCACCGACGGGCCGGGGGTCGCGAGGGCCTTCGTGAGGTCCGCGGTCAGGGATTCCGGGCTGGTCAGGGTCCCGGGGACGCCGAAGGACTCCGCCAGGGCCACGAAGTCCGGGCGGGTCAGCTCGGTGCCCGTGGTCTCGCCGAAGGCGTCCGTCATGTACTCGCGCAGGATGCCGTAGCCGCCGTCGTCGACGATCAGCCAGGTCACGTCCAGTCCGTACTGCCTCGCCGTCGCCAGCTCCGCGATCGAGTACATCGCGCCGCCGTCGCCGGAGACCGCGAGGACCGGCTGGGACGGGTCCGCGACGGCCGCGCCGAGGGCGGCGGGGAAGGCGTAGCCCAGGCCGCCCGCGCCCTGCGCCGAGTGCATGGTGTTGGGGTGCCGGGCGTCGAAGGCCGACCACGCCCAGTACGCCAGGATCGTCATGTCCCAGAAGCTCGGCGAGCGGGCCGGCAGCGCCGCCCGGACGGCCGCGACGACCTGCTGCTCCAGGTCCAGGTCCTGCGCGGCGATCCGGTCCCTGACCTTGCCGAGCACCGTACGCACCCGCTCGGGGGCCGTCGGGTCCCGCCGCTCGGGGGCCGTCTCCAGGAGCGCCTGGAGGGCGAGGCGGGCGTCCGCGTGGATGCCGAGCGCCGGGTGGTTGGACTCCAGCTTCCCGGCGTCGGCCTCGATCTGGATCACCCGGCCGCGCGGGGCGAACGTGTGGTAGTTCGAGGACAGTTCGCCGAGACCCGAACCGACGACGAGGAGGACGTCGGCGTCCTCCAGGAAGTCGGTGGTGTGCCGGTCCTCCAGCCAGGACTGGAGCGACAGCGGGTGCTCCCAGGGGAAGGCGCCCTTGCCGCCGAAGGTGGTGACGACGGGGACGTCCAGGCGCTCCGCGAGCGCGCGGAGCTTGCCGGAGGCGTCGGAGCGTACGACGCCGCCGCCCGCGATGATCGCGGGCCGCTCGGCGTTCGCCAGGAGGTGGGCCGCGAGCGCCGTCAGCTCGGGGCGCGGGGCGATGTCCTCGGGCGTGGCGTCCATCGCGGTGACCACGGGCAGCGCCGTCTCCGCGACGAGCACGTCCTGCGGGACCTCGACCCAGACCGGCCCGTGCGGGGCGGTGAGCGCCGACTCCCAGGCCGCCGCGATGGCGGAGGGGATCTGGGACTGCGTACGGACCGTGTGGACGGACTTGACCACGTCCCGGAACGAGGCCTGCTGGTCGCGCAGCTCGTGGAGGTAGCCGTGGCGGCCGCCGCCGAGGCCGGCCGCCGGGATCTGGCTGCCGATCGCGAGGACGGGCGCGGAGGCCGCGGCGGCCTCCTGGAGCGCTGCGAGCGACATGAGCGCGCCGGGTCCGGTGGAGAGCAGCAGCGGGGCCGCCTCGCCGGTGATCCTGCCGTACGCGTCGGCGGCGAAGCCGGCGTTGTTCTCGACGCGGAGGCCGACGTACCTCAGCGACGAGCGGCGCAGGGCGTCGAACATGCCCAGGGCGTGCTGCCCGGGGAGGCCGAAGACCGTGGTGGCGCCCAGGCCCGTCAGGGTCTCGACGACGAGGTCGCCGCCGGTGCGCCCGGGGGGCGGGTTCAGGGCGGCCTCCGTCTGTGCGGCGGTCGGGCGCAGGACCAGGTCGTGGTCGTGGGTCATGAACGGGTCCCCTTGGGCGTGGCTCGGTGGGCGGGTGCGGCCCGGTGGGCGGGTTGTGCCCACCCGTTCCACCCGGCGGAACGAATGCCCACAACCCACCGAGGTTACTTCGCGCCGGAGGCGCGGCTCTCCGCGATCTGACGGGACATGATCGTCGTCAGCTCGTACGCCGTGTGGGAGGCGGCGACCGCCGTGATCTCGGCGTGGTCGTACGCCGGGGCGACCTCGACGACGTCGGCGGAGACCAGGTTGCAGGAGGAGAGGCCGCGGAGGATCTCCAGGAGCTCGCGGGAGGTCATGCCGCCCGCCTCGGGGGTGCCGGTGCCGGGGGCGTGGGCCGGGTCGAGGCAGTCGATGTCGATGGAGATGTACAGGGGGCGGTTGCCGATGCGCTGGCGCAGCTGGTCGGCGACCTCGTCGGCGCCGCGGCGGTAGATGTCCGCCGAGGTGACGATGCCGAAGCCCATCTTCTCGTCGTCGGTGAGGTCCTGCTTGCCGTAGAGCGGACCGCGGGTGCCGACGTGGGAGAGCGCCTCGGTGTCGAGGATGCCTTCCTCGACGGCCCGGCGGAACGGGGTGCCGTGGGTGTACTCGGCGCCGAAGTAGGTGTCCCAGGTGTCGAGGTGCGCGTCGAAGTGGAGCAGGGCGACGGGGCCGTGCTTCTTGGCGACGGAGCGCAGCAGCGGCAGCGCGATGGTGTGGTCGCCGCCGAGGGTCATCATGCGGGCGCCGGTGCCGAGCAGCTCGTCGGCGGCGGCCTCGACGGTCTCGACGGCCTCGTTGATGTTGAACGGGTTGGCGGCGATGTCACCGGCGTCCGCGACCTGCGCGAGGGCGAACGGGGAGGCGTCCTGCGCCGGGTTGTAGGGGCGGAGCAGGCGGGAGGCCTCTCGGATGGCGTTGCCGCCGAAGCGGGCGCCGGGGCGGTAGGAGACGCCGCTGTCGAAGGGGACGCCGACCACGGCGATGTCGGCGGTGCCGACCTCGTCGAGCCGCGGCAGCCGGGCGAACGTCGCGGGACCGGCGTACCGCGGGATGCGGGACGAGTCGATCGGGCCGCGCGGGGTGTTCTGGTCGCTGCTGCTCATGGTCGGGTCCTCCTGGGGGGTGTCTCCGGCTGGGCTCTCCGGCTGGGTTCTCCGGCACGCCGGACATCACGACGGTAGGCGGCGGGAAAGCGGTGCAGAAGTGTGCGTTTTCTCCACTGTACGAGCGTGTGGTGTACGAAGAGTCCATGACGACGCGTTCGGCGCACCCCGCCTCCACTCCCCCGGCGCCACCCGTGCCGCTGACCGCGCTGCTCGCGCGCCGGGATCTCGGCCTCCGGCTGCTCGCGGGGCCCGGGGACGTCCCCCTCCACTGGGTCCACACCTCGGAGATGGCCGACCCCTATCCGTACCTCCTCGGCGGCGAGCTGCTCATGACGGCGGGCGTGCAGCTCACCGATCCGGCGCGCTACGTCGAGCGGGTGGTGGAGGCGGGGGCGGCGGCGCTGGCCTTCGGGGTGACACCGGTGTACGACACGGTCCCGGCCGAGCTCGTCGAGGCCTGCGCCGGTCAGGGTCTGCCGCTGGTCGAGGTGCCGCCGCGGACGCCGTTCACGGCGGTGGCGCGGGCGCTGTGGCAGCTGATGGCGGAGGCCCGGCTGCACGAGCTGCGCCGTGTGACGGAGGCGCAGCAGTCCCTGGCGACGGCCGCGGCCCGGCCGGCCCCGGTCCCCGCGGTCCTCGGCGCGCTGGCCTCGCGCCTGGCGGGACGGGCGGTGCTCTTCGGTCCGGAGGGCACGGAGTCGGCGGTGGCCGGGCCGGAGATCCCGGCGGAGGCGGCGGGGACGCTCGCCGAGCTGGCGGGTCTGGTCTCCGGCGGGCCGGGCGGACCGGCCTCGGCGAGCGGGGATGCGGACGGGCTGCGGCTCGCCGCCTACGCGCTGGGCGGCGGGGACAGCCTGGCCCTCGGGGTCGCGACGGAGCGGCGGGACCCCGGAGACCACACCATCGCGGGCGTCGCGGTCGTCCTGCTGTCCCTGCTGACGGCCCCGCACCGGGGCGCGGACGCGACGGTACGGGACGGGGCCCTGGTCCGGCTGCTGCTCGGCGCGCCCCCCGCGGAGGTGGCGGGCGCGCTCGGTCCCGGCCCGTGGACGGTGGTCCACGCCTCGGGCGGCGACGGCACCCCGTTCGCGACGGCGAGCCTCGCGGCGGCGCTCGGGACACCGCTGACGGACCAGGCCGGAGGAACCGTACGGCTCCTCCTGCCCGCCTCCACCGCCGTCACCGCGCAGGAGGGGTGGATGCTCGGCGCGAGCGCCCCCGTGGCGGCGGCGGAGCTGCCGGCCGCCGACGCGCAGGCGGCACGGGCGCTGCGCCGGGCGGAGGCCTCCCGCACGTCCCTGATCCGGCACCGGGCGGGCGGCTTCGCCGGTCTCGTGGACCCCGGCGAGGCCGCCGCGTACGCCCGGACGCTGCTCGCACCGCTCACCGAACCCCTCGCCGAGACCTTGCGCGTCTGGCTCTCCCTGCACGGCGGCTGGGACCGGACGGCGGTGGCGATGGACATCCACCGCAACACCGTCCGGCAGCGGATCGCCCGCTGCGCGGCGCTCCTGGACCGGGACCTGGACGATCCCGACGTACGGATGGAGCTGTGGTTCGCCCTCCGCGCTTCGTGACCTGGTCAGCCCTTGGGGGAGCCCCCGGCTCAGTAGAGCTTGTTGACGGCGGTCTTCGTCGTCGTGCGGAAGGCGGTCAGCGGGGCGTCCTCGAAGTCGCCCATCTGGCCCCAGCGGACGAGGGTGACGGTGCGGCCGTCGCGGCCGACGGAGAAGAGGTGGATGTCGGTGATGCCGATCTGCGGGTCGGCGGTGTCCAGGCTGTAGACCCAGGCGCCCTCCTCGACGGCGAGCTTGCCGTGGGAGGCGCTGACGGCGTGCAGGCCCGGGTTCTGCTGCTCAAGGAGGGGGCCGCAGCCGGCGAGGGCCTTGCGGAGGGTGTCGACCAGCTTCACGGCGTCGGCCTCGGTGCGGGCGACGGTGGTGATCTGGACGCCGTTGGTGTCGAGCTCGGTGCTGAACTCGCGGTAGCGGGTGTTCTGCGCCGGGATCTTGTACGGGGCGCAGAGGGCGCCGCCGTTCTCCGGGACGCCGGTGAAGATCTGGGTGGCGGTCCACGGCGTCGACGACGGCGGCATCTGGGAGGCGGCGAGGAAGGCGGGCTGGGCGGCGGCCTGCGCCGGGGCCGTGGCGAGGGCGGCGAGGCCCAGGGCGGCAGCGGCGGCGGTGGCGAGTGCGGTACGGAGCTTGTTCATGGTGGTGGATCCCCCGTCGGGTCGTTCGGTCAGTGCTCCACCAGCGTCGGGCCGGCGCCCGCCGGCTGCAACGGTGACGCGCCCACCATCCGTCCCGGAACCATTCCACCCCCGCTGACGTGCAAGGACGTGAAGGGTGGGACGCAGGGTCGAGGGGGATGGAATGCCGAAGGACGCCGCCGTCGAGGAGTTCGCGCGGCTCGTGCGCGCGCTGAAGGCGCGGGACGGGCGCAGTTACGAGGCGCTGGGCCGGCGCCTGAGCGTCAGCGCGTCCACCCTCCACCGCTACTGCTCGGGCGCGACCGTCCCGGAGGAGTTCGCCGTGGTCGACCGCCTCGCCCTGCTGTGCGGGGCGGACGAGGAGGAGCGGCGGGCCCTGGAGGTGGTCTGGAGCCGCGCGGACCGCACCCGTCGCCCTCCGGTGCCGGAGCCCGGCGCGGTGCCGGAGCCCGAGCCCGGCCCGGAACCGCAGCCGGCGCCGGCGTCGGCGCCTGAGCCCGAGCCCGGGCCCGAGCCGGCCACGGAGCCTGTGGCCGAGGCCGAGCTGGAACCCGTGCACGCGCGCGTGCCGGGCCTCCCGTCCGGGCGGCGGGGGCGCCGCTGGGCGTGGGTGGGCGTGGTCTGCGGGGCGCTGGCCGTCGTGGCGACGGTGACGCTCGGAGCCGTACTCCTGCCGGGGAAGACCCGGGAGCGGGCCGCCGAACCACCGGCGCCCCTGACGTGGACGGTCGCCTCGCACCTCTGGAAGAACGGGTGCGGGCACACCTACCTCGTGGAGCGGACGCCCCCTCCCCCGCCGGAGTCGGCCGACGCGCTGAACTGGGCGGCGGCGCAGGGGGCCGTGGACGGCGGGGAGACGCTGGTGCGGGTGTCGGTGCAGGGGAAGGGCGCGGCGGCGGTGGTGCTCCAGGCGCTGCACGTGCGGGTGGTGGAGCGGGGCGCACCGCTGCCGTGGGCGGCGTACCGGATGGGCGGCGGGTGCGGCGGGGCGGTGACGCCGCGCCGTTTCGAGGTGGACCTGGACCGGCCGCGGCCGGTGGCGCGGCCCCTTGACGGGTACGACGCCTCCGGGCAGGAGGGCCGGACGCTCCCGGCTGTCTCCTTCCCGTACACGGTCAGCGCCGCCGAGCCGGAGGAACTGCTGGTCTCGGCGGGGGCGGCGGGGTGCGACTGCCGCTGGTACCTGGAGCTGGAGTGGAGCTCGGAGGGGCGCCGGGGCACGGTCCGGATCACCGACGACGGTGCCCCGTTCCGCACCGCTCCCGTCACGGGCAGACCGTCGTTCGAGTACGACACCGCGAACCGCCGCTGGAGCCGCCAGGAGGCGTCCGCGTCCTGAAGGACGTGACGTGGGCAACCTTGGGCGCGCAGATCTGGACAGCGACGCGAACTGACGGGTAACTTGACTGAGCAAGCGCTTAGGCATAGTGGGCCAGGCGCCCAGGACTCCGAGGAGGCGGCTCGTGCGCCGTACCGTATTCAACGAGGACCACGAGGCGTTCCGGGAGACCATCCGCGCCTTCATCGAGGCCGAGGTCGTTCCCGTCTACGACGAGTGGTTCGCCGCGGGGCAGGCGCCGCGCGAGTTCTACGACAAGCTCGGCGAGCTGGGCATCTTCGGCATCAACGTCCCCGAGGAGTTCGGCGGCGCGGGCCTGGACACCCACAAGTTCGAGGCCGTCCTCTACGAGGAGACCTCGCGCGCGGGCGTCCAGTTCGGCGGTTCCGGCGTGCACGTGCTGCTCGCCCTGCCGTACATCAAGATGCTCGCCACCGGCGACCAGAAGAAGCGCTTCCTGCCGAAGTTCGTCACCGGCGAGGAGATGTGGGCCCTCGCGATGACCGAGCCGGGCACCGGCTCCGACGTCGCGGGCATGAAGACCACCGCCAAGCTCTCCGAGGACGGCACCCACTACGTCCTCAACGGCTCGAAGACCTTCATCACCGGTGGCGTCCACGCCGACCGCGTGATCGTCTGCGCCCGCACCTCCGCCCCGTCCGAGGACGACCGCCGCTTCGGCATCTCCCTCTTCGCGGTGGACACCAAGTCCGAGGGCTACTCGATCGGCCGCAAGCTGGACAAGCTGGGCCTGCGCACCTCCGACACGGCCGAGCTGGCCTTCGTCGACGTCAAGGTGCCCGTCGAGGACCTGCTGGGCGAGGAGGGCAAGGGCTTCTACTACCTCGGCCACAACCTGGCCTCCGAGCGCTGGGGCATCGCCTTCGGCGCGTACGCGCAGGCCAAGGCCGCCGTCCGGTTCGCCCAGCAGTACGTCACGGACCGCACCGTCTTCGGCAAGCCGGTCGCCTCGTTCCAGAACACCAAGTTCGAGCTGGCCGCCTGCCAGGCCGAGGTCGACGCGGCCGAGGCCGTCGCCGACCGCGCCCTGGAGGCCCTCGACGCGGGCGAGCTGTCCCCGGCCGAGGCCGCGAGCGCCAAGCTGTTCTGCACGGAGGTCGCGCACCGCGTGATCGACCGCTGCCTCCAGCTGCACGGCGGCTACGGCTACATGAACGAGTACCCGATCGCCCGCCTGTACGCCGACAACCGCGTCAACCGCATCTACGGCGGCACCAGCGAGATCATGAAGTCGATCATCGCCAAGTCGATGGGCCTGTAGGTACAGGTGCCCGACGCGCACAGCGCTCTGGATGACCTGCTCGATCTGCTCGACCTGGAGCAGATCGAGCGGGACATCTTCCGGGGCGAGTCCCGCTCCGCGCTCGTCCCCCGCGTCTTCGGCGGCCAGGTGGCCGCCCAGGCGCTCGTGGCGGCGGGCAGGACCGTGCCCGACGACCGGCTCGCGCACTCGCTCCACGCGTACTTCCTGCGCGCCGGGGACCCGGGCGCGGCGATCGTGTACACGGTCGACCGCATCCGCGACGGCCGGTCCTTCACGACCCGCCGGGTCGTCGCCGTCCAGCACGGACAGCCGATCTTCCACCTCTCCGCCTCCTTCCAGGCGTACGAGGAGGGGCTCGACCACCAGACGGACATGCCGGCCGCGCCCGACCCGGAGACGCTGCCGACGGCCGCCGAGATGCTGCCCCGGCACCTGCCGGAGGAGATCGCGACCCGGCTCGTCGAGGCGCGCGCCGCGGTGGACCTGAGGTATGCCGACACCCCGCCCTGGGGCTCCGTCGGCGAGCCGCGCGAGCCGCGCTCGCAGGTGTGGTTCCGCACCAACGGCAAGCTCACCGACGACCCGCTGCTGCACGTCGTCCTCGCCACGTACGTCTCCGACATGACCCTGCTCGACTCCGTCCTCCTCGCCCACGGGCGGGGCGGCTGGGCGCTCGGCGACGTGGTCGGGGCGTCGCTGGACCACGCGATGTGGTTCCACCGCCCCTTCCGGGCCGACGAGTGGCTCCTGTACGACCAGGAGTCGCCGACGGCGTCCGGCGGGCGCGGCCTCGGCCAGGCCCGGATCTTCACCCGGGACGGGAAGCTCGCGATCTCCGTCATCCAGGAGGGTGTCGTTCGCGTCCCGCGCTGACGCCCGGACATACCGTCCGATGTCATGACAGAAGATTCGGGGACGGGTCCGGGGAAGGACTCCGGGAACGGGGAGAGCACCTTCACCGTGATCGTGGCGGCGGTGGCGAACCTCGGGATCGCCGCCGCCAAGGCCGTCGCGGGTGTCGTCAGCGGATCGAGCGCGATGCTGTCCGAGGCGGCCCACTCGCTCGCCGACACCGTCACCGAGGTCATGCTCCTCACCGCGCTCAAGCGGAGCGAGAAGCCGGCCGACGAGGACCATCCGGTCGGACACGCCGGCGAGCGGTACGTGTGGGCGATGCTCGCGGCCGTCGCCACCTTCGTCGGCGGCGCGGTCTTCTCCGTCTACGACGGCATCCACACCCTGACCCACGGCGAGGAACTCGGCGACCCGCTGATCTCGTACATCGTCCTCGCCGTCGCCTTCGTCCTGGAGGGCTTCTCGCTGCGGACCGGGATCCGGCAGGTCAAGGCCGAGGCGGAGCGGATGAGGGCGCCCTTCGGGAAGTACCTGCGGCTCACCCCCGACACCACCGTCAAGGCGGTCGTCATGGAGGACTCCGCCGCGATCGCGGGCCTCATGCTCGCCACGGGCGGCCTCCTCGGCGGCCAGATCACCGGATCCGGCGTCTGGGACGGCGTCGCCTCGATCCTCATCGGCGTGCTGCTCGTGTACGTGGCCTGGGTGCTCGGCCGCTCCAACGCCGAACTCCTCATCGGCCGCCCGCTGCCCCGGCAGATGCGGGACGAGGTCCGCGAGGAGCTGCTCTCCGTCCCGCACGTCGTGGACGTCCTCGACCTGACGACCCTGATCCAGGGGCCGGGGGAGGTCCTGATCGCGGCGAAGGTCGACTTCCGGGACGTGGCGTCGGCGGCGCAGGTGGAATGGGCCTGCGAGGACGCGGAGTCCCAGCTCCGCGAACGCTTCCCGGCGATCCGCCGGGTCTACCTGGACCCGACCCCGGGCGTGAACCCGGCCCCGGGGGTGGCACGGCCCCGTACCGACGGATGAACGCTCAGACCGCCAGGCCCGCCGCGTTCAGCGTGTACGCCGTCATCGGCTCGTAGAAGCGGGGGTCGAGGACGTGGTCGTCGAGCGGGATCGTGACCTGCATCGTGCCCTCCGCCTCGCCGAGGAAGAGCGCCGGGTCGTTGCAGTCCGCGTAGCCGACCGAGTCGATCCCCCGCTGGCCCGCCCGGCCCGCCCAGCCGTGGTCCGCGATGACCAGGTCGGGCCGGCCGTCCTCGCCCAGCGCGTCCAGGATCGCGTTCATGGGCTCCGGGGAGTGGGTGTGCCAGAGGCTCGCGCCCCGCTCGAAGACGGCGACGTCCGCGAACTGCACGACGTACCCCTCGTCGGCGACGAGCCCGCCGGGGATGCGGACGATGTCGCAGCCCTGGGCGCGCAGCGCGGCGGCGACCCGGCTGTGCACGTCGATCAGCGCGCCGGGGTGGCCGGTCGCGAAGAGGACCCGCTCCTTGCCCGCGGCGGCCTTGCGCAGCCGGGCGGCCATCCGGTCGAGGCCGTCGACGGTCAGCTCGGGGTCGATGGTGTCCTGGCCGGTCCGGTGGGCCGGGTCGTCGATCACTCCGCAGCGCTCGGCCATGACGGCGAGCACGTCCTGCTCGTCGGCCCAGCGGTCACCGAGCTCCAGGCCGAGCCAGTAGTGGCGGTCGCCGTTGGCGAGCCTGCGGTAGTGGGAGAGGTTGTTGTCGCGCGGGGTGGCGACGTCTCCCGCGATCCTGGTGCGGACGAGGTGCTCGACGAGGGCGTCACGGCTGAGTATCGGCATGGGCCACATTCTGTCCGAGCGGCGGACGCGATGGACACACGTTTCGCCCCGTGGACCCCCGCCCCGCCCGGGGAACAGCTACCCGGCCAGTGCCCCGAACGCCCCGTGGGCCAGCCTGCGCAACAGGTCCTCCATGGACCGGCGGCCGACCGCCGCCAGGTGCGGGGTGGAGTTCAGCAGGCCGAAGACGGCGTGGACCGCCGTCCGCACCTCGCTCTCGGCCGCGTCCGGGTACAGCTCGCGGACCACCGTCACCCACAGCTCCACGTACTGCCGCTGGAGCTGCCGCACCCGCTTGCGGTCCTCGTCCTTGAGCCGGTCGAGCTCCCGGTCGTGGAGGGTGATCAGCGGCCGGTCGTCGAGGGCGAAGTCGATGTGCCCGTCGATGAGGGCGCCGAGGAGGGCCTCGGGGTCGCCGGTGGTCTCGCCGACCCGCAGCCGCCCGCCGTCGAGGAGCCGTTCGCTGATGCCGACGAGGAGTTCGGCGAGCATCGCGTCCTTGCCGGGGAAGTGCCGGTAGAGGCCGGGGCCGCTGATGCCGACGGCCGCCCCTATCTCGTCGACGCCCACGCCGTGGAAGCCGCGCTCGGCGAAGAGGCGCGCGGCCTGCTTGAGGATCTGCTCGCGCCGCGTCGGGGCATCGGTCCTGCCGGTGGCGAACGGGGTCGTGGTCATAAGTCGATTCTAGACAACCCGGTTAGCGGTCGTTAACCTGAACGACATACGTTAACGCTCATTAACCGAGCAAGGGAGCTCGAGGGATGCAGCAGGCACCTGTGCTGACGAGTGCGGCGGATCCCGCCTCGCCGGCCTGGCGGGCGAACGAGGCGGCGCATCACGAGCTGGCCGCGACGCTGCGCGCCAAGCTCGCGGCGGCCGCCCTGGGCGGGGGTGAGAAGTCCCGGGCCCGGCACACCGCGCGCGGGAAGCTGCTGCCCCGGGACCGGGTGGACACCCTCCTGGACCCGGGATCCCCGTTCCTGGAGCTGGCGCCGCTCGCGGCGAACGGCATGTACGGCGACCAGGCCCCGGCGGCCGGCGTCATCGCCGGCATCGGCCGGGTCAGCGGGCGCGAGTGCGTGATCGTCGCCAACGACGCGACCGTCAAGGGCGGCACGTACTACCCGATGACGGTGAAGAAGCACCTCCGCGCCCAGGAGGTGGCGCTGGAGAATCGTCTCCCCTGCCTCTACCTGGTCGACTCGGGCGGCGCGTTCCTGCCGATGCAGGACGAGGTCTTCCCCGACCGGGAGCACTTCGGCCGGATCTTCTACAACCAGGCCCGGATGTCCGGCGCGGGCATCCCGCAGATCGCCGCCGTCCTCGGCTCGTGCACGGCCGGCGGCGCGTACGTCCCGGCGATGAGCGACGAGGCCGTGATCGTACGGAACCAGGGAACGATCTTCCTGGGCGGACCGCCCCTGGTGAAGGCAGCCACCGGCGAGGTCGTCACGGCGGAGGAGCTGGGCGGCGGCGAGGTCCACTCCCGGATCTCCGGCGTCACCGACCACCTGGCCGAGGACGACGCCCACGCGCTGCGGATCGTGCGGAACATCGTCGCCACGCTCCCGGAGCGCGGCCCGCTGCCGTGGTCGGTGGAGCCCGTCGAGGAGCCGAAGGTCGACCCCTACGGTCTGTACGGCGCGGTGCCGGTGGACTCCCGCACCCCGTACGACGTGCGCGAGGTCATCGCCCGGGTCGTGGACGGCTCGCGCTTCCAGGAGTTCAAGTCCGAGTACGGGCAGACCCTGGTCACCGGCTTCGCCAGGATCCACGGGCACCCGGTCGGCATCGTCGCCAACAACGGCATCCTGTTCGCCGAGTCCGCCCAGAAGGGCGCGCACTTCATCGAGCTGTGCGACCAGCGCGGGATCCCGCTCGTCTTCCTGCAGAACATCACCGGCTTCATGGTCGGCAAGGCGTACGAGCACGGCGGCATCGCCAAGCACGGCGCCAAGATGGTCACGGCCGTGGCCACCACCCGGGTGCCGAAGCTGACGGTCGTCGTCGGCGGCTCGTACGGCGCGGGCAACTACTCGATGTGCGGCCGGGCGTACTCCCCCCGCTTCCTGTGGATGTGGCCCAACGCCAAGATCTCGGTCATGGGCGGCGAGCAGGCCGCCTCGGTCCTCGCGACCGTCAAGCGCGACCAGCTCGGCGACGGGTGGAGCGCGGACGAGGAAGAGGCCTTCAAGGCCCCGATCCGCGAGCAGTACGAGACCCAGGGCAGCGCCTACTACGCGACCGCCCGGCTCTGGGACG
The DNA here is from genome assembly GCF_044452745.1 of Streptomyces sp. NPDC051822. Lineage (NCBI taxonomy): Bacteria > Bacillati > Actinomycetota > Actinomycetes > Kitasatosporales > Streptomycetaceae > Streptomyces > Streptomyces sp. NPDC051822. The sequence goes on from NZ_JBITBZ010000001.1 coordinate 1,044,892, forward strand.
ACGGGGTCATCGACCCGACGGAGACCCGGCAGGTCCTCGGCCTCGCCCTGACCGCCTGTGCCAACGCGCCCCTGGGTGACCCCCAGTTCGGCGTCTTCCGGATGTGAGGGGCTCCCAGGAGATGCGCAGCTTGTTCCAGCACAGCATGTTCGACACCGTGCTCGTCGCCAACCGCGGCGAGATCGCGGTCCGGGTCATCCGCACCCTGCGGGCGCTCGGCGTGCGCTCGGTGGCCGTGTACAGCGACGCGGACGCCGACGCCCGGCACGTACGGGAGGCGGACACGGCGGTACGGATCGGTCCGCCGCCGGCCTCGGAGTCGTATCTGTCCGTCCCGGCGCTGCTCGAAGCCGCCGCCCGCACCGGCGCGCAGGCCGTCCACCCGGGCTACGGCTTCCTCGCGGAGAACACCGCCTTCGCGCAGGCCTGCGCGGACGCCGGTCTGGTCTTCATCGGCCCCCCGGCCTCCGCGATCTCCCTGATGGGCGACAAGATCCGGGCCAAGGAGACCGTGAAGGCGGCGGGCGTCCCGGTCGTCCCCGGCGCGGCCGACCCCGAACTGGAGGCGGCGGCCCGCGAGCTCGGCGCGCCCGTGCTCCTCAAGCCGTCGGCGGGCGGTGGCGGAAAGGGCATGCGCCTCGTGCGCGACCTGTCGACGCTCGACGACGAGATCGCGGCGGCCCGCCGCGAGGCCCGCTCGTCCTTCGGTGACGACACGCTGCTCGTGGAGCGGTGGATCGACCGGCCCCGGCACATCGAGATCCAGGTCCTCGCCGACGCCCACGGGAACGTGGTCCACCTCGGCGAGCGCGAGTGCTCGCTCCAGCGCCGCCACCAGAAGATCATCGAGGAGGCGCCGAGCGTCCTCCTCACCCCGGAGATCCGGGCGGCGATGGGCGCGGCGGCGGTCGAGGCGGCCCGCTCCTGCGGCTATGTGGGCGCGGGCACGGTCGAGTTCATCGTGCCGGGCGTCGACCCCTCGTCGTACTACTTCATGGAGATGAACACCCGGCTCCAGGTCGAGCACCCGGTGACCGAGCTGGTCACCGGCGTCGACCTGGTGGAGTGGCAGCTGCGGGTGGCCGCCGGGGAGCCGCTCGACTTCACGCAGGACGACGTCCGGCTCGACGGCTGGGCGATCGAGGCCCGGCTGTGCGCGGAGGACCCCTCCCGTGGCTTCCTGCCGTCGGGCGGCACGGTCCTGTCCCTGAACGAGCCTCAGGGCGACGGGGTCCGTACCGACTCGGGCCTGAGCGAGGGCACGGAGGTCTCCTCCCTCTACGACCCGATGCTGTCGAAGGTCATCGTCCATGCGAAGGACCGCCCCACGGCCCTCCGCAAGCTGCGCGCGGCCCTCGCCGGAACGGTCACCCTCGGCGTCCCGACGAACGCGGGCTTCCTGCGCAGGCTCCTCGCCCACCCGGACGTGGTGGCGGGTGCCCTGGACACCGGCCTGGTGGAGCGGGACGCGGAGAGCCTGATCCCCGAGGGCGTACCGGAGGAGGTGTACGCGGCGGCGGCGGCCGTACGGCTCGCTGCGCTGGCCCCGGCACCCCGGGACGGCTGGACGGACCCGTTCTCTGCGCCGAGCGGCTGGCGCCTGGGCGGTCGTCCGGCTCCGTTGCCCTTCCCCGTACGCGTGTCGGGACGCGAACCCGTCACGGTCGAGGCGCCGGTCGGCGCCCGGGTCACGGAGACCGCGGTGACGGTCACGGTGGACGGGCTCGTCCACCACTTCCACCGCGCCGGCAACTGGCTCGGCCGTGACGGCGACTCCTGGCACGTCCTCGACCACGACCCCGTCGAGGCCGCGCTCAGCGGGGCGAAGCACGGCGGGGCCGACACGCTCGCCGCGCCGATGCCCGGCACGGTCACCGTCGTCAAGGTGGCCGTCGGGGACGAGGTCGAGGCGGGGCAGAGCCTGCTGGTCGTGGAGGCGATGAAGATGGAGCACGTCATCTCCGCCCCGCACGCCGGCACCGTCACCGAACTGGACGTCACCCCCGGCACCACCGTCGCCATGGACCAGATCCTGGCCGTGGTGGCACCCCGCGAGGAGGACACCGCATGAGTCTGCCCATGAGCGTGCCCGACCCGGGACTTCCCACCCGGGTCCGGATCCACGAGGTGGGGGCCCGGGACGGGCTGCAGAACGAGAAGGCGCTCGTCCCGACGGCCGTGAAGGCGGAGTTCGTGCGGCGCCTCGCGGCGGCGGGCCTCTCCACCGTCGAGGCGACCAGCTTCGTGCACCCCAAGTGGGTGCCCCAGCTGGCGGACGCGGAGGAGCTGTTCCCGCTCGTCCGCGACCTGCCGGTCCGCCTCCCGGTGCTCGTGCCGAACGAGCGGGGCCTGGACCGGGCGCTCGCCCTCGGGGTCCGGGAGATCGCCGTGTTCGCCTCGGCCACCGAGTCCTTCGCGAAGGCCAACCTCAACCGGACCGTCGACGAGGCCCTCGCGCTGTTCGCCCCGACGGTCACCCGGGCCATAGAGGCGGGGCTCGGGGTCCGCGGCTATCTGTCGATGTGCTTCGGCGACCCCTGGGAGGGCGCCGTCCCGATCGAGCAGGTCGTCCGGGTCACCAAGGCGCTCGCCGACATGGGCTGTGACGAGCTGAGCCTCGGGGACACCATCGGGGTCGCCACCCCGGGCCACGTCCAGGCGCTCCTGACCGCGCTGAACGAGGCGGGCGTCCCCACCTCCCGTATCGCCGTGCACTTCCACGACACGTACGGCCAGGCCCTCTCCAACACCCTGGCCGCCCTGCGCCACGGGGTGACCACCGTCGACGCCTCCGCGGGAGGCCTCGGCGGCTGCCCGTACGCGAAGAGCGCGACGGGCAATCTCGCCACCGAGGACCTCGTGTGGATGCTCGACGGTCTCGGCATCGAGACCGGGATCGACCTGGCCGCCCTCACCGCCACGAGCGCGTGGATGGCCGACCACCTGGGCAGGCCCAGCCCTTCCCGCACCGTCCGCGCCCTCTCCCACAAGGAGTGACCCCAGCCATGACCCTCGACCACCGGCTCACCACCGAGCACGAGGAACTCCGCCGTACCGTCGAGGCGTTCGCCCACGACGTGGTGGCGCCGAAGATCGGCGACTACTACGAGCGGCACGAGTTCCCCTACGAGATCGTCCGCGAGATGGGCCGCATGGGCCTGTTCGGGCTGCCGTTCCCCGAGGAGTACGGCGGCATGGGCGGCGACTACCTGGCGCTCGGGATCGCCCTGGAGGAGCTGGCCCGGGTCGACTCCTCCGTGGCCATCACCCTGGAGGCCGGTGTCTCGCTCGGCGCGATGCCGCTCCACCTCTTCGGCACCGAGGAGCAGAAGCGCGAGTGGCTGCCGCGGCTCTGCGCCGGTGAGCTGCTCGGCGCGTTCGGTCTGACCGAGCCGGGCGCCGGCTCGGACGCGGGCGGCACCCGCACCACCGCCGTGCGCGACGGCGACGAGTGGGTCATCAACGGTTCGAAGTGCTTCATCACCAACTCCGGTACGGACATCACGGGTCTGGTGACGGTCACGGCGGTCACCGGCCGCAAGCCCGACGGGCGTCCGCTGATCTCCTCGATCATCGTGCCGTCCGGCACCCCGGGCTTCACGGTCGCCGCGCCCTACTCGAAGGTCGGCTGGAACGCCTCGGACACCCGTGAGCTGTCCTTCTCCGACGTCCGCGTCCCTGCGGCGAACCTGCTCGGCGAGGAGGGCCGCGGATACGCGCAGTTCCTGCGGATCCTGGACGAGGGCCGGGTCGCCATCGCGGCGCTCGCGACGGGGCTCGCGCAGGGCTGTGTGGACGAGTCGGTGAAGTACGCGAAGGAACGTCACGCCTTCGGCCGTCCGATCGGCGACAACCAGGCCATCCAGTTCAAGATCGCCGACATGGAGATGCGGGCGCACATGGCCCGGATCGGCTGGCGGGACGCGGCCTCGCGCCTCGTGCTCGGCGAGCCGTTCAAGAAGGAGGCGGCCATCGCGAAGCTGTACTCCTCCACCGTGGCGGTCGACAACGCCCGCGAGGCGACCCAGATCCACGGCGGCTACGGCTTCATGAACGAGTACCCGGTGGCCCGGATGTGGCGCGACTCGAAGATCCTTGAGATCGGCGAGGGCACCAGCGAGGTCCAGCGGATGCTGATCGCACGGGAGTTGGGCCTGCAGGCCTGAGCACTCCCCCAGGCGCGGAGCCCGTCGTCCCCTCCGGGGCGGCGGGCCTCGCTCTGTGCCCCCCGGCCTTACCCCGCGTCATGAGGTTAGGCTAACCTATCTTTGACTCCCCTAGGAGCGACCCTCGCCCGTACCGCAAAGGTGTCCTGCCCCATGACGCACGCCGAGACCGCCCCCTTCCAGTTCTTCCGCCTCCAGGTCGACCGGACCCGCCGCCTCGGCCCGTCCCTGGTGCGCGTCACCTTCACCGGTGACGACCTGAAGAACTTCGCCGCCGGCGGCCGCGACCAGTCGCTCTCCCTCTTCCTGCCGCACCCCGGCCAGGACGCGCCCGTCCTGCCGCCGCTCGACGACCCGGACATGTACGCCATCCTGGGCGCCTGGCGGGCACTGCCGGACGACGAGCGGGCCGTCATGCGCTCGTACACGGTGCGCGAGCAGCGCACGGAGCCGGAGCACGGCGAGAACGCCGTCGACATCGACTTCGCCCTACACGAGGACGGCGGACCCGCCTGCCGCTGGGCCGCCCAGGCCAGGTCCGGCGACCGGGTGGTCGTGCTCGGCCCGGCGGTCGCCGACAACACCGGCGTCCGCTTCCAGCTGCCCGAGGACGCCGACTCCGTGCTGATCTGGGCGGACGAGACGGCCCTTCCGGCCGCCTCGGCGATCCTGGAGTGGCTGCCGGCCGAGACCCGCGCCCAGGTGTTCCTGGAGGTGCCGTACTCGGGCGACCGGACGGAGCTCGCGACACAGGCCGACGCGACCGTCACCTGGCTCGTACGCGAGGAGGGGGCGCCGTCCGCCGTGGACGCGGTGCGTGGCGTCGAACTGCCCGGGGAGGCCCCGTACGTGTGGATCGCGGGCGAGTCCGGGGCGGTGAAGGCGCTGCGCCGGCACTTCGTGCGGGAGCGCGAACTCGACCGCCGCCGGGTGACGTTCGTCGGCTACTGGCGCAAGGGCCTCTCCGAGGACGCGCTGCGCGAGGTGCCGGACGAGACGCAGGAAGACGCATAGGCCTTCGGCGCCTCACGGCGTTCAACTCCCTTACGACTGTTGTGCCCTGAGAGGGCGAGGGGGCGTTGCGATGCGTTATTAGGTTAGGCTAACCTAATAACGCATCGCCGCCCTCGCCCCTCTCTGCTGCCCGGAGGCCCCCCACATGCGCTCGCACCTGCTCAATGACGCCACGGCGGAGAGCTACCGCCGCTCCGTCACCGAAGGGGTCGAGCGCGTGGCGGCCAAACTCGCCTCGACGCGCGGCCCGTTCACCGGTGTGACGCCCGCCGACCTCGGCCCCGTCATCGACGCCGTCGACCTCGACCGGCCGCTCGGCGACTCCTCCGCCGCCCTCGACGAGCTGGAGAGCGTCTACCTCCGCGACGCCGTCTACTTCCACCACCCGCGCTACCTGGGCCACCTCAACTGCCCGGTCGTCATCCCGGCCGTCCTCGGCGAGGCCGTCCTCTCGGCGGTCAACTCCTCGCTCGACACCTGGGACCAGAGCGCGGGCGGCACCCTCATCGAGCGCAAGCTCGTCGACTGGACCACCGGCCGCATCGGTCTCGGCCCGGCCGCCGACGGCGTGTTCACCAGCGGCGGCACCCAGTCCAACCTGCAGGCCCTGCTCCTCGCCCGCGAGGAGGCCAAGACACGCGACCTGGCGAAGCTGCGCATCTTCTCCTCCGAGTGCAGCCACTTCAGCGTCCAGAAGTCGGCCACCCTCCTCGGCCTGGGCCACGACGCCGTCGTCTCGATCCCGGTCGACCGGAACAAGCGGATGCAGTCCGTCGTCCTCGCCGCCGAGCTGGCCGCCTGCCGCGCCGAGGGCCTCGTGCCGATGGCGATCGTCGCCACCGCCGGAACCACCGACTTCGGCTCCATCGACCCGCTGCCCGAGATCGCCGCCCTGGCCGACGAGTACGGCGCCTGGATGCACGTGGACGCGGCCTACGGCTGCGGCCTGCTCGCGTCTCCGACCCGCCGCCACCTCCTGGAGGGCATCGAGCGGGCCGACTCGGTCACCGTCGACTTCCACAAGTCCTTCTTCCAGCCGGTCAGTTCCTCGGCCGTCCTGGTCCGCGACGGGGCCACCCTGCGCCACGCGACCTACCACGCGGACTACCTGAACCCCCGCCGCACCATCGCGGAGCAGATACCGAACCAGGTCGACAAGTCCCTCCAGACCACCCGCCGCTTCGACGCGCTCAAGCTGTGGATGACCCTGCGCGTGATGGGCGCCGACGGCGTCGGGCAGCTCTTCGACGAGGTCTGCGACCTGGCCGCCGAGGGCTTCGCGCTGCTCGCCGCCGACCCGCGCTACGACGTCGTGGTCGAACCGCAGCTCTCCACGCTCGTCTACCGCTACATCCCGGAGGCCGTCACCTCCCCCGAGGACATCGACCGCGCCAACCTGCACGCCCGCAAGGCCCTGTTCGCCTCCGGCGAGGCCGTCGTCGCCGGGACCAAGGTCGACGGCCGCCAGTACCTCAAGTTCACCCTGCTCAACCCCGAGACCACCGTGGCGGACATCGCCGCCGTCCTCGATCTGATCGCCGGCCACGCCGAGCAGTACCTGGGAGAGACCCTTGTCCACGCCTGAGACGACCGAGACGTACGACTTCATCGGCATCGGGCTCGGTCCGTTCAACCTCGGACTCGCCTGCCTGACCGAGCCGATCGACGAGCTGAACGGCCTCTTCCTGGAGTCGAAGCCGGACTTCGAATGGCACTCGGGGATGTTCCTCGAAGGCGCACACCTCCAGACGCCGTTCATGTCGGACCTGGTCACGATGGCCGACCCGACCTCGCCGTACTCCTTCCTGAACTACCTGAAGGAGAAGGGCCGGCTCTACTCGTTCTACATCCGGGAGAACTTCTACCCGCTGCGGACCGAGTACAACGACTACTGCCGCTGGGCCGCCGGGAAGCTCTCCTCGGTCCGCTTCTCGACGACCGTCGCCACCGTGACCTTCGACGAGGCCACCGAGGTGTACGTGGTGACCACCGAGGCCGGAGAAACGTTCCGCTCGCGGAAGCTCGTCCTCGGCACCGGCACCCCGGCGTACGTCCCCGAGACCTGCCGGGGCCTCGGCGGCGACCTGATCCACAACTCGCGCTACCTCCCCAACAAGGAGGAGCTGCAGAAGAAGAAGTCGATCACGCTGGTCGGCAGCGGCCAGAGCGCCGCCGAGATCTACTACGACCTCCTGAGCGAGATCGACGTCCACGGCTACAAGCTGAACTGGGTGACCCGCTCCCCGCGCTTCTTCCCGCTGGAATACACCAAGCTCACCCTGGAGATGACCTCCCCGGAGTACGTGGACTACTTCCACGCGCTGCCCGAGCAGACCCGCTACCGCCTGGAGACCCAGCAGAAGGGCCTCTTCAAGGGCATCGACGGCGAGCTGATCGACGCCATCTTCGACCTGCTCTACCAGAAGAACCTGAACGGCCCCGTGCCCACCCGGCTCCTCACCAACTCCGCCCTGCACGAAGCCGCGTACGACGCCGAGACGGGCACGTACACCCTCGGCTTCCACCAGGAGGAGCAGGAGAAGGACTTCACCCTGGAGACCGAGGGCCTGATCCTCGCCACCGGATACAAGTACGCCGTCCCCGCCTTCCTTGAGCCGGTCCGCGACCGCCTCAAGTGGGACGGCCAGGGCCGCTTCGACGTGGCCCGCAACTACGCGATCGACACCACCGGCCGCGGGGTCTTCCTGCAGAACGCCGGCGTGCACACCCACTCGATCACCTCGCCCGACCTCGGCATGGGGGCGTACCGCAACGCGTACATCATCGGGGCGATGCTGGGATACGACTACTACCCCGTCGAGAAGACCATCGCTTTCCAGGAGTTCGCGGCATGACCGTATCGATACGTCCCTTCGACCCGTCGAAGGACGCCCGGCTGATCCATCCGTGGGTCACCCACCCCAAAGCCGCCTTCTGGATGATGCAGGGCGCCACCCTCCAGGACGTCGAGCGCGAGTACACGGCGATCACCGCCCACCCGCACCACGACGCCTTCATCGGCCTCGTCGACGGCGAGCCCGCCTTCCTGATGGAGCGGTACGACCCCTCGCAGCTGGAGCTGGTCGGCCTCTACGAGCCGCAGCCCGGTGACGTCGGCATGCACTTCCTCGTCGCGCCCACCGACACCCCCGTGCACGGCTTCACCCGGACCGTGATCACCGCCGTGATGGCGGAGCTGTTCGCCGACCCGGCGACCGCCCGCGTGGTCGTCGAGCCCGACGTGTCCAACAAGGCCGTCCACGCCCTCAACGAGGCCGTCGGGTTCGTGCCCGAGCGGGAGATCCAGAAGCCGGAGAAGAAGGCCCTGCTGAGCTTCTGCACCCGGGAGCAGTTCGAGGCCGCAGTGGGAGCGACCGTATGACCCTCACCGATCCCGTCGCCCACCTCACGCCCGAGCGCTGGGCCGACGCCAACCGCGCCCTGATCCGCAAGGGCCTCGCCGAGTTCGCCCACGAGCGGCTGCTCGACCCGCGCGAGCTGGGCGAGAGCCGCTACAAGGTCCTCGCCGACGACGGCGTGACCGAGTACCGCTTCACCGCGGACCGGTTCGCCCTCGACCACTGGCAGGTCTACCCCGAGTCGATCAGCCGGCACCGCGGCGACGAGCAGCTCCCGCTCGACGCGCTGCAGTTCATCACCGAACTGCGCGGCGCCCTCGGCCTGAGCGACGAGGTCCTGCCGGTGTACCTGGAGGAGATCTCCTCCACCCTCGCCGGCACGGCCTACAAGTCGACCAAGCCGCAGGTGACCTCCGCCGAGCTGACCCACGCCGGCTTCCAGGCCATCGAGACGGGCATGACCGAGGGCCACCCCTGCTTCGTCGCCAACAACGGGCGGCTCGGCTTCGGCGTCGACGAGTTCCGCGCGTACGCCCCCGAGGCCGCGAGCGACATCCACCTGGTCTGGCTGGCGGCGCACCGCGACCGCACCACGTTCACGGCGGGCGCGGACATCGAGTACGAGACGTTCGTCCGCGCGGAGCTGGGCGACGCGGCGGTGGACGGCTTCGCGGCGACGCTGGCCGCCCGCGGCCTGGACCCGGCCGACTACCTCCTCATGCCCTGCCACCCCTGGCAGTGGTGGAACAAGCTGTCGGTGACCTTCGCCGCCGAGGTGGCGCAGCAGCGTCTCGTCTACCTGGGCGAGGGCGACGACACCTACCTGGCGCAGCAGTCGATCCGTACGTTCTTCAACACGTCGGACCCGTCGAAGCACTACGTGAAGACGGCCCTGTCGGTCCTCAACATGGGCTTCATGCGGGGTCTGTCGGCCGCGTACATGGAGGCGACGCCGGCGATCAACGACTGGCTGCACCAGCTCATCGAGTCGGACTCCGTCTTCGCGGCGGCCCGGTTCTCGATCATCCGGGAGCGGGCGGCCGTCGGCTACCGGCACCTGGAGTACGAGGCCGCCACCGACCGCTACTCGCCGTACCGCAAGATGCTGGCGGCGCTCTGGCGCGAGTCCCCCGTGCCGTCCCTCGCCGAGGGCGAGCGCCTGGCGACGATGGCCTCGCTCCTGCACCTGGACCACGCGGGAGCGTCGTTCGCGGGCGCCCTGATCAAGGAATCGGGTCTGGAGGCGTCCGTCTGGCTGCGCCGGTACCTGGACGCGTACCTCCTCCCGGTCCTGCACAGCTTCTACGCGTACGACCTGGCGTTCATGCCGCACGGCGAGAACGTGATCCTGGTCCTCGACGAGCGCGGCGCGGTGGCGCGGGCGATCTTCAAGGACATCGCGGAGGAGATCGTCGTCATGGACCCGGCGGCGGTCCTGCCGCCGGCGGTGGAGCGCGTCCGCGCGGAGATCCCGGAGGACATGAAGCTCCTCTCGGTCTTCACGGACGTCTTCGACTGCTTCTTCCGCTTCCTGGGCGCGACCCTGGCGGCGGAGGGCGTCCTCGCGGAGGACGACTTCTGGCGGACGGTGGCGGAGTGCGTCCGCGACTACGAGGCGTCGAAGCCCGAACTGGCGGACAGGTTCGCCCAGTACGACATGTTCGCGGAGACGTTCGCCCTGTCGGCCCTGAACCGCCTCCAGCTGCGCAACAACAAGCAGATGGTCGACCTGGCGGACCCGTCGGCGGCCCTCCAGCTGGTCGGCGACCTGGCGAACCCGATCGCCCGCTTCGCGTAACCCTTCCCCATACCGATGTGAGCCCCGGCGGGTACGGTCCCCGCCGGGGCTCACATCTGATCTCGTTACGTCACTCCGTAAGGGCAGTGCTGCCCTGCCTCGCGCGGGCACGCGATGAGCGCCCGCGACACGTACTGCTGGGCTTTGGAGTAATGCCCGTAGACGACATCGTTCCCCGCCGCCAGCCGCAAGGTCTCCCGAGTGCGCTCCAACCGGTCCCAGACCGGGAAGTGCTCCTGGTCCACGGGCGGGTTCTGCGTCAGCTCCCCCTCGACCCAGGCGACTGCCGCCTCCACGTCGGCGAACGTGGCCACCACCTGATCACCGGGCCGCCTCAGCCAGTCCTTGATCTCGATCGGCGGATGGTCCGCCGGCACCTCCCTCCGCCGGACCGCCGAATCCGGATACGCCCGGCCGGTGTACGCGTACGCGTGCCAGTGCTGTGTCACGGGCGCAACGTAGCCCCGCCCGAGGTCCTCACCGCGTGACACGGACAGCGGTCCTCCGTGCGAGTTCGGCCACGTCCGCGGACTCCAGGAGCAGCAGTGCGCCGATCAGGTACTCGCGCGTCCACCGGATCGCCTCCTCCGGCGCGTCCAGCAGGGCAGCCGGCGCGATCTCGGCCCGCAGCGCGGGGTCCACCAGAGCCTGGGAGAGGACCTCGCGCGCCATCTCGGACGCCAGCCAGTGGAACGTACGCTCCTTGAGCGCGAACGTGAGGTGCAGCGAGGGCTGGTCCCCCACCGTGTACGGCGAATGGACATAGCCGCGCGGCAGCCAGAACACGTCACCGGGTTCCAGCGTGAAGGACTGGGCTGGAGGCGTGTTGGCGAGATAGTGCCGCTCCTTCGGAGTGAATCCCCTCTCCAGGAAGTTGCCGTGTTCCGTCGTCGGGTTCGCGACGAAGGGCGGGTGCAGCGGCCACGCCTTCCGTCCTGAGAGCTGGACGATCAGCGTCACGTACGGGTCGTAGTGGTACTTGAGCCCTTGCGCCCCCGGCGGGGTCAGGTACGCGTTCACATGAACCAGGCAACCCGTCTCGTCCTGGATCTCGCGTCGCAGAACGCTCAGGGAGGGCTTGACCGTCTGGAGCTGCCGGACCGAGACGGTGCCCCCGTCGTCGAGGTGGTCGCGGATCGCGCCGGACCGGGGCATGTCACCATCGATGTACGCGTACCGCTCAAGGACCTTGCCGTCCTTGACCAGGACGACGTTCCGGGCCGGAAGGCACTCGGCGTCCACGAGAGCGTTGAGTTCGCCCATGGACCACAGGCGGGCCAGGGTGCCGGGGTCGCGGCGGAAGAGCGTCGGCCGGGTGGGCCACCTCGCCAGGATCTCCGGGACGCGGTCCACAAGATCAGCCAGCGGCATTGCTGACTCCTTCGGGTGGGGGGAGCCGAACGGGGCCCGTCACATGGGCGCGGGCCCCGCCATGGGTCAGTTGGCCGCGTCGACCTTGGCGATCCAAGCCCGCGCGAACGCAGTAATCTCGTCCGCGCTCATCCTCAGTTCACGGTCGGCCCCCTCGGGCTTGTTGTCACCGAGCGCGTACCCACCTCCGTGCAGCTCCGCGAGGGTGATGCAGCTCTCCATGTTGCCGGTGTTGTCCGTTCCGCCCCCGCAAAGTGCGGCGAAGGGACCGGCCACCTCACGGTCGTACAGATCGCTCATTACTGTTGATCTCCTGTCTCTGTCTTCGACGGGATGCACCCGCTCCCCCTCGTGGAGGGAACGGGGTCTGTGTTCGCGGACTACCGCGTGACAGCCAGGGCCATGGCGAGGATGCCGAGGACCCCCACGGCCGTGACCGCCACCGCGTGGAGCCTCACCGGGACCCGTCCGTCACCCGGGCGACGTACTCGACCGTCACGGCGAAGGTGTCGTGCCCGGCGGCGACGGCGTGCGCCAGGCACTCGACGTTCACGCCCGGGGGTGCGGGCGTCGGCTGCGTCTCCCAGGTGCACTCGCCGTCCAGGCAGTAGGCCTTCGCGACGACCTCCCCCTGCGGGTGCGGGCCGATCCGGTGGTCACGGGTACGTCCACCGGTGCCGCCGTCACGGCGCCTCGATGCGCATCTTCGGCGGGTCGTGCGGGTGGTTGCGGATCTCGACGACGCAGTCGACGGCGGCGGATTCGTCGTGCTCCGGCCCGGTGCCCATGTAGCGGTCGAACCACTGGACGAGGTACGCGCACGGCGTGCAGTCCGGGACCGGCTCGGGCCGGGGGCGGAGCCCGTGGTCGGCGGAGAGGACGAGCGCGGGGCGTACGGGGGTGGTGAGGATCCGGATGCTCGACCACTCGTCCTCGGTCGGTGCGCGCAGGTCCTCGGGCGAGGCGGTCCACTCGGCACCGCCGCCGGGCGGGCGCAGGTAGATACTCCCCGCCTGACTGCGCGACACCCGGCCGAGCCGGGTCGTTCCGTTGCCGGTGTCGGCCACGAAGGCGCCGGTGGCGGGTTGGCTGTGCACGGGCACGGTGACTCCTCTCCGTAGTGATTTCACTACCAGGGGTGCCTACGGTGGCCTAGGCTTGGCGTGCCTTCAACTAGCCCGAGCCGAAGGATGAGTTGTGGTCAATCGCAAGGAATTACGGCCTGAATCCAGCCCGCGGGCGGCCTACGGGGCCCATCTGCGCAGGTTGCGGGAGGAGCGGGGCTGGACCCAGGAGGACCTGGCCGGTCCCATGGGCTGCACCAGCCAGCACATCTCCGCCGTGGAAACTTGTCGCAAACCGCCGACCCTGCCGTTCTCGCGTAAGGCCGACCAGCTCTTCGGGCTCGCCGGAACCAGCGAGTCGCTCGAACGCGAGTGGCGGGACATGCGGCACGGCGTCCTGCTGGAGGGCTTCCCGGAGTACGTCGGGTACGAGGGCCGGGCCGTGGAGATCCGGCTGTTCGAGATCGGAATCATCCCCGGCCTGCTGCAGACTCCGGAGTACGCGCGGGTACTCGCGAACAGCGCCGTGAAGCGAGGAGCCATCACCCCCGACCAGGCCGACGAGCGGGTTGCCTTCCTGACCGCCCGTCAAGCTGCGTTGGAACGGGATCAACCGCCCATGATCTTCGTGGTGATGGACGAGAGTTGCGTCCGGCGGCCGGTCGGAGGACAGAAGGTGATGGACGCCCAGCTGGAGTGGCTCGTGGAGTACGCGGACCGCCCCACCTCCCTTCTCCAGATCGCCCCGTACGCCATAGGAGAGCGCCGCACGTTCAACCTGCCGGTCAACCTCCTCACGCTCGCTGACCGGGCCGTGGTGTGCTACGCCGAGTCGCAGACACAGGGGCACTTCGACCGAGAAATGCCGTCCGTGGTGCCCATGTTGACGGCCTACCATCAGCTTCAGGCCGCATCGCTCTCCCAGGCAGAATCCGTGGCCGTGATCCAAGAAGCGCGAAAGGGCACCTCGTGACGACCGACTCCCCCCGCTGGTTCAAGTCTTCCTACAGCGACAACGGCGGCAACTGCGTCGAGGTCGCCACCAACCTCACCGACTCCCACGGCACCGTCCCCGTCCGTGACTCCAAGCGCCCCACCGGCCCCGTCCTCGACATCACCCCCACCGCCTTCACCGCCTTCGTGGCCGGCGTCAAGGACGGCCGACTCGGCACCGCCTGACCTCGGCCGCGCTCCGGCTACTGCTCGGTCACATCTCGGGGGTACGGCCTGAGGATCGAAGCAGGTCCGCAGTGGGTGCTGGCGGCGGCCCACTGTGTGCGGGGGGACGGCCTGGTCCTGGACGGCATCGTCCGGATCGGCAGCGAGGAGCGGAAGTCCGGGGGAACCGTCCGGGCCATCGAACGGACCGTCGTTCACCCCGGCTTCGTGAGCGGTGACGGGACGGCCCCAACAAGAACGACATCGCGCTGCTCCGCCTCGACCGCCCGGTCGACGAGCAGCCCGTCCGGATCGCGGACCGGGCCGGACGGCCCGGCACCCCGACCCGGATCCTGGGGTTCGGAACCACCCTCGACACCGAGCTGAGGTTCGTGGAGCGGTTGCGGGAGCTGGAGACGCGTACGGGTGCCGCAGGCGAGTGCGCTCCCGGCTAGGCGGACCGGACCCGGCTGTGCACGATCAGCCGTGTGCCCCGGACCATGGCGCGCTTCGGGGACTCCGGCGGGCCGCAGCTCCAGAAGGGCAGGCACGGGCGATGGGAGCTCGTCGGAGCGACGTCGGGTCCCGGCGCCCCGGGGGTCGACTGTTCGGCCGGGCCGGGCCTCTACGCCGATGTGCCCGCCTACGCGGACTGGATCCGTAGGACCATCAGGCGCGACGCCTGACCCTGACGGCCGTCGAGCCGAGGCGCCTGCCTTCCCTCCCGACCGCGGCCGGTCGGGAGAGGGGGCCGTTCAGGCCCCCTCGTCGAAGCGGCCCGCCTCCACCTGGAGGGCGAGGGTCTGCAGCACCTCGGCCGAGGAGACGTCGGTCCGCCCCTCGTCGTGCGCCATGGCGAGACTCGTGAAGGCCAGGGTGAACCCGGAGACCATCGTGTACAGCGCGGGACCGAGCGCCGTGGCGAGGAGGCGGGACACCTCCTGTGGGGTGGCGTCGGCCGGCACCCTGATGTGGGGCAGCATCTCGTTCAGCATCTGTGTGATCACCCGGGGTGCGACCTCCGACGGCGACTCCGGAACCTCCGCGTCCCCGTCCTCCACCGCCCGCCGGATCTCCTGAGCCTCCGTCAGAATGCCGATCACTCGCCTCAGAATCTCAGCTCGCTCCATCCACGGAGCTTAGCCCCGGACCGACACGCGCTCCCGTCCGGATACGGCTCGGTCACATCTCGGGGGAACGGGCCTGGAGATCGGATCCGGTCCTCAGGATGAGGGACATGAGCCGTCACCTCCTCCGTACCGCCGCCCTCGGCACGCTTCTGCTCGCCGGCCTCCTCGGCGGCTGCGCCGAACCCCGTGACGACCCGCGTGCGACGGCCTCCTCCGAGGGCATGCGGTACTGCCCCGGGCCCAACGAGCCTCCGATCGACCCGCGGACGCCGTGCATCTCCCAGGACCCGGCCCAGAAGTACGCGGAGAACCACGGCTACCGGCGTCAGATGGCGATCAGCGAGGAGCAGCGCGCTGGGGCGCGGGGCAAGGCGGAGGCCCTTGGCAAGGCCCTGCGGGGTCTCGCGGGCACGCCGGCCGGTGAGGCCGAGGTCCGGGCGGCGGCCGCCGCCGCTCTCGGCCTGGAGCCGAACGAGGTCGAGTACCGGAAACGCGGTGAGTACGTCGAACTCGGCGGCGGCGAGGGCAAGGTCTGCGTCAACGGCGGTATCGACGGGCAGGGCCAGGTCACCGCCGAGGTCGCCGGCCGCACCATGGACGGCACGTGCCTCCCGGGCCTCGGAGGTCACTGACCCGCCCGTACAACCTTTCGCCCGCTCGTGAGTCTCACCCGGCGAAAGGGGATCACATTGCGCAAGATGATGAAGCGGGGTCTGGCGTCGCTGCTGGGCCTCGCGACGCTGGGCACCGTCGCCGTCACCACGGCCGCGCCGGCCCAGGCGGCCGTGAGCGACTGCCCGGCGGGCTACTTCTGCGCGTGGACGCAGGAGAACGCCCGGGGCTCGATGCTCAAGACGAAGACGAACATGGCCACGATGGGCTCGTGGGGCACCCGGTTCGGTTCGTACATCAACCGGACGTCCGTGTACGCCTGCCTGTACGAGTCCTCGGACTACAAGGCGTACAACGGCTACTGGTCGGAGGAGCCGTCGTCCAACGGCTCCTGGACCTCCGGCGGGACGACCACGATCGCCTCGCTGAAGTTCGTCCGGACGGAGCGCGAGTGCTCCCAGGCCGCGTACCCCCGGTGGTACGCGGAGACGTCCCCGACGGTGGCCGGTTTCGGTGACATGAACCGCGACCGCAGGGCCGACGCCCTCGTACGGGACCTGGTGGGGCGGCTCTGGTTCCTGCCCGGCGACGGCACGGGCCGGATGGTCGGCTCCGGCGGCTGGAACGCCATGAACGCCCTCACCCGCCACGGGGACTTCACGGGCGACGCCCGCGAGGACCTCGTCGCCCGCGAGCGGTCCACCGGCAGGCTGTGGCTGTACCCCGGCACGGGGACGGGCGCGCTCGGCACGCGCAAGCTCATCGGCTCGGGCGGCTGGAACGGCATGAACCGGATCACCGGCGTCGGCGACCTCACCCGGGACGGCCGCGCCGACCTGGTGGCCGTCGAGAACTCCACGGGCAGGCTCTGGCTCTACCCCGGCACCTCCTCGGGCGCCCTCGGGGCCCGCAAGCTGATCGGCACCGGCGGCTGGAACGCCATGAACGCCCTCGTCGGCGCCGGCGACACGAACGGCGACGGTCGCGTCGACCTGATCGCCCGGGAGAAGTCCACCGGCAAGCTCTGGTTCTACCCGGGGACCACCTCCGGTGGCGTCGGGGCCCGCAAGCTGATCGGGTCCGGCGGCTGGAACGCCATGGACACCTTCCTCGCGGTCGGTGACACCACCGGCGACGGCAGGCCCGACCTCTCCACCGTCACCAACAGCAGCTACGTCATCGACGGCGGCAGCGGGCACTGGGGATGGCTGGTCGGCTACCGCGGTCTCGGCACCGGCGGCTTCGCGGCCGGCGAGCGCCACGACGGCGAATGGTGGGGCCTCAACGGCGCCTTCTGATCCACCGGCGAGGATTGGGCGCCTTCCTGGCGCCCCCCATCCACGCGGAACGCCCGGCCGGAATCGAACCGGCCGGGCGTTCCGCGTGCGTGGGCGTACTACCCCGCCGGCCACGGCACCTGCGGTGAGCGGTAGTAGTCGATGCCCAGCGCGTCGAAGCGCGGGGCCTGTTCCGCGAGGCGCACCTTGTACGTCTCCCAGTCGTGGGTCCGCGCGGGAGACCAGCCCAGTTCGGCCACGCCCGGCAGGCGGGGGAACATCATCACGTCGAGGTCGTCGGTCGTGGCCAGGGTCTCCGTCCACAGCGGGGCCTCGACGCCCCGGACGGCGCTCTCGGGCACCCCCGGCAGGTACGTGGCCGGGTTCCAGTCGTACGACCGCTGGACCTCGACGTAACCCGCCCAGGCCAGGCCGAGCGGCGTGTCCTTCGTGTACTTCATGTCGAGGTACGTGCGGTCGGCGGGCGAGAGGATCAGGCCGGTGCCGTTCCGGGCCGCGGCCGCCACGCGCTCCTTCTCCGCGGCGGGGGTGCGGTCCAGGCCCCAGTACTGGACGAGGGCGCCGTCGGCGGGCTTCGCGCCGGTCAGCTGGTGCCAGCCGACGACCTTCTTGCCGTACGTGGCGACGACCGGCTGCACCTTGTCCATGAAGGCCACGTAGTCGGCGTGGCTGGTGGAGTGCGCCTCGTCGCCGCCGATGTGGAGGTAGCGGCCGGGGGTGAGGGCGGCGATCTCGCGGATCACGTCGTCCACGAAGTCGTACGTGACGGGCTTCGGCACGCACAGGGAGCTGAAGCCGACCTTGGTGCCGGTGTAGAGGGGCGGGGCGACGCCGTCGCAGTTGAGCTCGGCGTAGGAGGCGAGGGCGGCGTTGGTGTGCCCGGGCATGTCGATCTCGGGGATCACCTCCTGGTAGCGGGAGGCGGCGTACCGGACGATCTCCCGGTACTCGTCCTTGGTGTAGAAGCCGCCGGGTCCGCCGCCGACCTCGGTGGAGCCGCCGTAGGTGGTGAGGCGGGGCCAGGAGTCGATGGCGATGCGCCAGCCCTGGTCGTCGGAGAGGTGCAGATGGAGCGTGTTGATCTTGTAGAGCGCGAGCTGGTCGATGTACCGCTTCACCTCGTCGACGGTGAAGAAGTGGCGCGAGACGTCGAGCATGGCGCCCCGGTACGCGTACCGCGGGCTGTCGGTGATCGTGCCGCCGGCGATCTTCCAGGGTCCGGTCTGGACGCTCTTGCGCTCGACGGCGGCGGGCAGTTGCTGGCGCAGGGTCTGGACGCCGCGGAAGAGTCCCGCGGGTTCGCGGGCGGTGAGGGTGAGGCCCTCGGGCGCGGAGCGCAGCCGGTAGCCCTCGTCGCCGAGCGCGGTCTCGCCGGGGCTGAGCCGGAGCCGGATGCCGCCGCGGGCCGCGGCCTGGTCGACGACGGGGAGCGGGAAGCCGGTGGCGGGGCGGAGCAGTCCCGCGAGGTAGCGGCCGAGGGCCTTGGACTCGCGGGAGGCGGTGTCCACGCCGATGCGGGTGGCGGGGGTGAGGGTGTACGGCTCGCCCCCGGGGGCCACGGAGGCGGGTACGGGCACGATGCGGCCGAGCGGGCGGACCTCGGGTTCGGCGGCGGAACGGCTGTGGGCGGGTGTCTGACCGACGGCGACGCCGGCGGTGGCGAACAGGAGGAGGGATCCGATCAGGCGAGGAATCCTTCGGCGCTGTCTCACAGGCAAGCTCCCCTTCGAGCGATCGACACGTCCGTAGTCTCTATATCCGATCCGTCACCATGCGTACCCTCACCACTCCGCGGAGTCGAGGTCTGGACCAAAGAACCTGTTTTTGGGTGTGATCATGGCCTCCCTGCCCGATTTCGGGCAGGATTCTTGCGAAGAGCGGGCTCGACCCCTCAGTATTCACGGGTGCTCGAACGCCGCCCGTCCCACGACGACCTCGTCGACCATCTGGTCCGCAGCACCGCGCTCCAGCGCGGTGAGGCCGCCCGGGTGGTACTCGACGTCCTGGCGTACTTCGACGAGACGACCGAGGAGTTCGTCCGCCGCCGCCACCGCGAGCTGCAGTCCGGCGGGGCCGTGAACACCGAGATCTTCGAACGGATCGCGGCGGAGCTGCCGCACCGGGCCGTGGCACCGGCGGAGCTCTCGCTCCGGCAGCTGCGGCGCATCGTCTACGGCTGAGTCACGGCCCACACGGCCGAGCACGCTCACCAACCTGGAGGGGTTTCACCTTTATGTGCGGAATTGTCGGTTACATCGGTAAGCGCGACGTCGCCCCGCTGCTGCTCGAAGGCCTCGCCCGCCTCGAGTACCGCGGTTACGACTCCGCGGGCATGGTCGTCACCAGCCCGAAGGCCTCCGGCCTGAAGATGGTCAAGGCGAAGGGCCGCGTCCGCGACCTCGAAGCCCGCGTCCCCAAGCGCTTCACCGGCACCACCGGCATCGCCCACACCCGCTGGGCCACCCACGGCGCGCCGAGCGACATCAACTCGCACCCGCACATGGACCCCGAGAACAAGGTCGCCGTCGTCCACAACGGCATCGTCGACAACGCCCAGGAGCTCCGCGCCAAGCTGGAGGCCGACGGCGTCGTCTTCGCCTCCGAGACGGACACCGAGGTCATCACCCACCTCATCGCCCGCTCCCAGGCCACGACGCTCGAGGAGAAGGTCCGCGAGGCGCTCAAGGTCATCGAGGGCACCTACGGCATCGCCGTGATGCACGCCGACTTCAACGACCGCATCGTCGTCGCCCGCAACGGCTCCCCGGTCATCCTCGGCATCGGCGAGAAGGAGATGCTCGTCGCCTCCGACGTCGCCGCCCTGATCGCCCACACCCGCCAGGTCGTCACCCTCGACGACGGCGAGATGGCCACCCTCAAGGCCGACGACTTCCGCACGTACACCACCTCCGGCGCCACCACCACGGCCACCCCGGAGACCGTCGAGTGGGAGGCCGCCTCCTACGACATGGGCGGCCACGACACCTTCATGCACAAGGAGATCTCCGAGCAGCCCGACGCGGTCGACCGCGTGCTGCGCGGCCGGATCGACGACCGCTTCTCCACCGTGCACCTCGGCGGCCTGAACCTCGACGCCCGCGAGGCCCGCACCATCCGCCGCATCAAGATCCTCGGCTGCGGCACCTCGTACCACGCCGGCCTCATCGGCGCCGGGCTCATCGAGTCCCTGGCCCGCATCCCCGCCGACGCCGAGCCGGCCTCGGAGTTCCGCTACCGCAACCCGGTCGTGGACCCCGACACCCTCTACATCGCCGTCTCGCAGTCCGGTGAGACCTACGACGTGCTCGCCGCCGTCCAGGAGCTCAAGCGCAAGGGCGCCCGCGTCCTCGGCGTGGTCAACGTGGTCGGCTCCGCCATCGCCCGTGAGGCCGACGGCGGCGTGTACGTCCACGCCGGCCCGGAGGTCTGCGTCGTCTCCACCAAGTGCTTCACCAACACGGTCACCGCCTTCGCGCTGCTCGCCCTGCACCTGGGCCGCATCCGCGACCTGTCCGTCACCGACGGCAAGCGGATCATCGAGGGCCTGCGCAAGCTGCCCGCGCAGATCAGCGAGATCCTCGAAACCGAGGACGAGATCAAGAAGATCGCCGCGGAGTACGCGGGCGCCCAGTCGATGATGTTCATCGGCCGCGTGCGGGGCTACCCCGTCGCCCTGGAGGCCTCCCTCAAGCTGAAGGAGATCTCCTACATCCACGCCGAGGCCTACCCGGCCTCCGAGCTGAAGCACGGCCCGCTCGCCCTGATCGAGCCGGCCCTGCCGACGGTCGCGATCGTCCCCGACGACGACCTGCTCGAGAAGAACCGCGCCGCCCTGGAGGAGATCAAGGCCCGCAGCGGCCGCATCCTCGCGGTCGCGCACCAGCCGCAGGCGAAGGCCGACCACACCATCGTCGTGCCGAAGAACGAGGACGAGCTGGACCCGATCCTCATGGGCATCCCGCTCCAGCTCCTCGCCTACCACACGGCGCTCGCCATGGGCCGCGACATCGACAAGCCGCGCAACCTGGCCAAGTCCGTCACGGTCGAGTAGCAGCCGGTCGGGGCCTGTCCCCCCGACCCCCGCGCCGCCGGGCCTGTCCCCCGGCGGTTCGACCGGACACGAAAGCGGTCCCCCGCGCACACCCAGGTGCGCGGGGGACCGCTTTTTTTGAGGGCTCGGTTCGCCTCCGGGGCGCTGGTGCGACTGTCGACGGTCGACCGTGCTCGGTCCCTCGTCCCTCGGGACCTCCGCGCGCTCTCCCTTACGACAGCCGCGCGCCCCTTCGGCTCACTCGCCGGCCCTGCGGGTCACCCCGCCGCCGGGGCGCTCGTGCCCGCCGAGCGGCGGAGCGCCGTCGGCCAGCCCGCCACCGCCGCCGTAGCGCCGTACCAGGCGAGGAGACCCGCGAGGGCCGCGACCCAGCCGCCCGCCTTGCCGAGCCCGCCGTTGTCGGCGAGCGCGCCGATGCCGAGCAGCAGGAGCCCGACGAACAGCAGCCCGTACACGCCCTGCCCGAACAGACCGCTGCCCGACGCGGCCATCGTCAGCGTGAGCGCGAGGAGCGCCCACAGGAGCATGAAGAGCCCCACGGCGTCCGCCGAGGCTTCGCTGCCCACTGCGGTCCCCCAGGTGAACCAGAAGGCGCCGAGCGCCGTGTACGCCGTTCCCTCGCCCGTGCTGCCGGCGCGCAGGGCGAGCAGGCCGACGAGGAAGAGCGCCACCCCGCCGACCCAGGTGGCGAGGCCCGCGGCATCCGCTGCCGCGACGTTGTCGATGACACCCGTCCCGCCCAGCCCGAAGGCCAGCAGGGTCAGTCCGAGTGCGAGGTTGCCGAGATTGGAGGTGCTGTTTCCCGCGGCGACTTCATTGTCCACGGCGGGCTCCCTTCAGGAGTGCAGTCGTGCTGCGTGAGCTGCTGTGATCCGGTGACCCTTATCTACCCTTCACAAGCGCACAATTCACCTGAGGAAGGCCGAATTTATGGCCGGGGCACGCCAGTTGGGGATCGAGCAGCAGTGGAAGGGGGCGCTACGGGATGACGATCACGGGCCGCTTGGCGCGCCGCGCGAGGCGCCCGGCTACCGAGCCGAAGATCCGCCCGACGATGCCGTGCGTGGATCCGACCACGATCGCGTCGGCCGAGTACTCGCGGCCGACCTCCTCCAGCTCGTGGCAGATGTCCCCGCCGCGCTCGACGAGGATCCACGGCACCTCGGAGAGGTGCTCGGCGCAGGCCAGCTCCAGGCCGAGGACCTCGGTGCGGTGGTCGGGCACGTCGACGAAGACCGGGGGCTCGCAGCCGGCCCACACCGTGGTGGGCAGCCGGTTGGCCACGTGCACGATGATCAGGCCCGAGCCGGAGCGCCGGGCCATGCCGATCGCGTACGCGAGAGCGCGCTCACTGGACGTGGAGCCGTCGAAGCCGACCACGACCCCGTGCCGGAAGGCCGGGTCGCAGGCATGACGTGGCTGTTCTACCGCGAGGGGGTCGACCGTGGAATCGGCGACGCGCTTGCGGTCCGCGGGTTCGGAGAATTCGTGACCGGCCATCGGTGTCTCGGCGAAGAGAGTCCTCGTGGGAAGGGACGGGGAACGGAGGGGGACGGAACAAGGGTGGCGGCGGAGCTGTGTGTCCGGGAATCATCTTCCCAAGCCCATACCCCCAAGGGTACGGCGACACTCCTCTCCTGCCCAGAGCCCGCCGCGCCACTCCCGGCGTGCCCGCCGCTCTCACGCGGCGTTCCAGGGAGCATGCACGAGCGGCTCGGGATATGGCAATGCCGGTTGTGCCTTACAGGCGTCCGTACGGGGGCCAAACGGACGTCGCCGAGAGTGACCGGAACGTTCCACTCCTCGTTCCCCACAGGTCCAGCCCACCGTCGCAGGGAGACCGCCCGTGCCCGCACCATCGACCGCCGCCGGCCAGACCTCCACCGCCCCCGCCGGCCCGCTCGCCGGACCCCGCGGCCGCCGCAGGGCACCCGTGCCGTCCCCGGCCCCGGCGGCCGGGCAGGACCCCGGGACGACGCCCCGGACGGCGCGAGCGCTGGCGGGCACGGGCGCGGCTGCGGGCGCGGGCGCGGGCGAGCAGGCCGGTGACGTCGTCCGCTGGGCGGTCTTCTGCTGCGCGCTCGTCCCGGTGGTCCTGGTCGTCTACGGCACCTCGCTCGGCGGGGCCGCCGGAACCGCGCTCGGCCTGGTCTCGGTGACGGCGGCCTGCCGGGTGCTTCTGCGCCGCTCGGAGCAGGGGCTGCGGGGCGAGAGCGCCGGCGGCGGGCGGCCCGCAGGGGGCAGCCCGTCACGAAACGGGTCGAATCGGAGCCCGCACCGCTCCCGCCCCTCTTCGAGTTGACAGGTTCGTACACGCGAACCCATATGTTTTCGGCCAACTTCCATCTCTCGGCGAGTCCTTGGCAAAACGGTTGGCCAACCCGGGTGCCGACACCCCCGAATACCCCGCCCCGGGGGCTCGCACCCCCCGCGTACGGGGGCGTTCGTCCCACCGCTCTTCCCCTGGCGGCCGTCGGACGGAAGACTTCGCGATCGATCGCTTCGCGCCAAGTGGCCTTGTCGACAATCCACCGGATGGAGAACTTGTCACGCCGGCGCCACGGGACGCAGTAGATTCGATCATGGGTACCGAAGACTGGGGTCTCGTGCAAAACCGAGGGGAAACGTGCAGGAGCGACACGACCAGGGAGACGCGAACACCGAGGGGGGCTTAGCGTCATGAGCCAGGACTCCGCCGCACCGGAGGTCGCACGGAAGCTGACCGGGCGCCGCCGTCGCGAAGTCGTCGCGGTGCTGCTGTTCAGTGGCGGCCCCATCTTCGAGAGCTCCATCCCGCTCTCCGTGTTCGGCATCGACCGGCAGGACGCCGGGGTGCCCAGATACCGGCTGCTCGTCTGCGCCGGCGAGGACGGGCCACTGCGGACCACCGGTGGACTCGAACTGACCGCGCCGTACGGCCTGGAGGCCATCGGCCGCGCGGGCACCGTCGTCGTACCGGCCTGGCGGTCGATCACCTCGCCGCCACCGCCGGAGGCGCTCGAAGCGCTGCGCCGGGCCCACGAGGAGGGCGCCAGGATCGTCGGTCTGTGCACCGGCGCCTTCGTCCTCGCCGCGGCCGGCCTGCTCGACGGCCGCCCGGCGACCACCCACTGGATGTACGCGCCGACGCTCGCCAAGCGCTATCCGTCGGTCCATGTGGACCCCCGGGAGCTCTTCGTCGACGACGGCGACGTCCTCACCTCCGCCGGCACCGCGGCCGGAATCGATCTGTGTCTGCACATCGTGCGGACCGACCACGGCACGGAGGCCGCGGGCGCCCTGGCGCGCCGGCTGGTCGTCCCGCCGCGGCGCAGCGGCGGTCAGGAGCGCTACCTCGACAGGTCTTTACCAGAGGAGATCGGCGCCGACCCGCTGGCCGAGGTCGTCGCCTGGGCGCTGGAGCACCTCCACGAGCAGTTCGACGTGGAGACCCTGGCCGCCCGCGCGTACATGTCACGGCGGACCTTCGACCGCCGGTTCCGCTCGCTGACCGGCTCGGCCCCGCTCCAGTGGCTGATCACCCAGCGGGTCCTGCAGGCCCAGCGGCTGCTCGAGACCTCCGACTACTCGGTCGACGAGGTGGCGGGCAGGTGCGGCTTCCGGTCCCCGGTGGCGCTGCGCGGCCACTTCCGGCGGCAGCTCGGCTCCTCGCCGGCGGCCTACCGGGCGGCGTACCGTGCCCGGCGGCCGCAGGGCGAGACCGCCACGGCGGTGCTCGACGCGGTCGTGCCCGCCCAGGTCTCGGCGGGGATCCGGCGCCAGCCGTCCCCGCTGGACGGCAGGCCGCAGTCCGACGCGTTCGCTCCCGGGCGCGCGTCGTCACTGCCGGGCCAGCGCAGCGCGCCGTAAGGGGTGTCCGGCCCTGATCCGCCGGACACCCTGACACCGACCCGCGCTGCCACAAGCGGCGCACAGCAGGACCGGCGGGCGCCCGGGGACACCTCCCCCGGGCGCCCGTCGGCCGTCGGGCCGCTTCCCCCTGCGGAAAGAGCACCTAAGGTGGACGCATGAACGATCGCATGGTGTGGATCGACTGCGAGATGACCGGGCTCTCGTTGACGGACGACGCACTCATCGAGGTGGCCGCACTGGTCACCGACTCGGAACTGAACGTGCTCGGCGACGGGGTGGACATCGTGATCCGCCCGCCGGACGCGGCCCTGGAGACCATGCCGGAGATCGTGCGCCAGATGCACACGGCCTCGGGTCTGCTCGACGCGCTGCCCGGCGGCACCACGCTCGCCGACGCCGAGGCCCAGGTCCTCGCGTACATCCGCGAGCACGTCAAGGAGCCCGGCAAGGCGCCGCTGTGCGGGAACTCGGTCTCCACGGACCGCGGCTTCCTCTCGCGGGACATGCCGGCCCTGGAGAGCCACCTGCACTACCGGATCGTCGATGTCTCCTCGGTCAAGGAACTGGCCCGGCGCTGGTACCCGAGGGCGTACTTCAACAGTCCGGAGAAGAACGGCAACCACCGGGCGCTGGCCGACATCCGCGAGTCGATCGCGGAGCTGCGCTACTACCGGGAGGCGGTCTTCGTCCCGCAGCCCGGCCCGGACTCGGAGACCGCGAAGAAGATCGCGGCCCGCCACGTCCTGCCCGCGGAATGACCGCCCGCTCGCGCCCTCGAAAGCCCCTTCGGAAAACGCGGGCGCGAGCACCCTCCAGAACCCTGTAGACTTCTTCTCGGCCGGTCAGGGAAACCTTCGGGAACACCGACGCCGGTCATGGTGGGTATAGCTCAGCTGGCAGAGCACCTGGTTGTGGTCCAGGATGTCGCGGGTTCAAGTCCCGTTACTCACCCTGAAGGCTCAGGCCCCCGGTTCGGAAGAACCGGGGGCCTGAGTCGTTTCGCCGTTCCCTAGGCGCAGGTGAAGGCCGTCGGGGGCGGGTTGGAGCCCGTCCAGGTGCCGTTGAAGCCGAAGGCGGTGGAGCCGCCGGGCGGGACCGTCCCGTTGTACGAGAGGTGCGTGGCCGTCACCTCCTCCCCCGTCTGGGTCACGGCCGCGTTCCAGGCCTGGGCTACCCGCTGGCCGGCGGGCTGGGCCCAGCGGACCGTCCAGCCGTTCAGCACGGTCGTCCCCGTGTTCCGGACCGTGACCTGGGCCGTGAAGCCGCCCGCCCACTGACTCGTGACCGTGTACGTGACCGAGCACACACCCGCGGGCGGCGGCGTCGTGGGAGCGAGCGCCCCGGCGACTCCGGCGTAGGCGGGCTTGGGGTTCAGGCCCTCGTCGTACAGGGTCGCCGCGCCCTCGCCGGGGAAGAAGTCCGGGATCCAGGAGTCGGAGTCCGTGAAGCCCCAGACGGTGACGCCCGCGCAGCGGGTGACGGCGAGGCAGGCCCGCATGACGGCCGCGTAGTCGGCCTTCTGCCGGTCGAGCTTCTCGGCCGTCGCGGGCAGGGTCATCCGGATGTCGAGTTCGGTGACGGCCACGTCCACGCCGAGGTCGGCGAAGCGGCGCAGGTTGGCCTCCATGGACGCGGGGACCTGGCCGAGGATCAGGTGCGCCTGGAAGCCGACGCCGTCGATGGGGACTCCCTGCGCGAGGAGCCGCTTCACCAGGTCGTACATGCCGTCGCTCTTGGCGCCGACGCCGTCGGTGGAGTAGTCGTTGATGTACAGCTTCGCGGCCGGGTCGGCGGCGCGGGCGGCGCGGAAGGCGTCGGCGATGTACGACTCGCCCAGGGTGGCGCCGAAGACGGACCGCCGCAGGGTGCCGTCCTCGTCGAGGGGTTCGTTCACGACGTCCCAGTGGTCGACGCGGCCCTTGTAGCGGCTCACCTCGGTGGTGACGTGGTCGGTCATGACGGTGCGCAGGGTGTCGGCGGTCCAGGTGCCGTTGTTCACCCAGGACGGCAGCTGGCTGTGCCAGACGAGGGTGTGGCCGCGGACCTTCTGGGCGTGGGCCTCGGCGAAGGCGACGACCCGGTCCGCCCCCGCCCAGTCGAACTGTCCCCGGACGGGCTCGACGGCGTCCCACTTCATCTCGTTGCCGGGAGTGATCGAGTCGAACTGGGCGGCGGCCGTGTCCGCGTAGCCGCCGGTGAGCTTGCCGCCGGTGACGGCGGTGCCGAGGTAGACGCCGCGGGCGGCGGCGAGGTCCCGCAGCGGGGCGTCGGCGGCGGTGGCGGCGCTCGCGGGCGTGGTGGTCAGGGCGGCGGCCAGGAGCGCCGTCGCCGCGATCAGGCGACGGAGCATGTCGCACCTCCGACGGTGAAGGCGGCCGGCGCGGGGTTGGTGCCGGTCCAGGTGCCGGTGAAGCCGAAGGAGGCCGAGGCCCCGGCGGCGACGGCGCCGTTCCAGCCGACGTTCTGGGCGGTGACGGCGGTGCCGGTCTGGGCCGGGGTGGCGTTCCACATCTGGCCGACCCGCTGCCCCGCCGGGTAGTCCCAGCCGAGCTTCCAGCCGGTCCAGGCGGTGGTGGAGGTGTTGGTCAGGGTGACGTCGGCCTGGAAGCCGCCCTGCCACTGGTTGGTCACCTTGTACGTGACCTTGCAGGCGCCGGTGGGTGCGGGCGGCTCGGTGCCGCCGTCGCCGCCGCCGGTCTCGGCCGTGTCGCCGTAGATGATGCCGCGGCCGTTGGTGGAGACGTACACCCGGCCGTAGACCCGGGGGTCGCCGGTGATGGCGCCGCCGGTCCAGCCCCACTGGTGGGCGTCGTCGTTGATCCGGACCCAGCTCGCGCCCGCGTCGGTGGAGCGGAAGATGCCGCGTACGCCGCCGATCTTCGCGCTGGTGTAGAGGGCGGGGTACGAGGCTTCGGGCGCGGCCTTGCCGAAGCCGATGGTGTCGGCCTGCTCGATCCCGGCGACCCGGGTGAAGGCGGCGCCGCCGTCGGTGGAGTGCCAGAGGCCGTACGTCGCGTCGGGGGCTCCGCCGGCGAGCCAGACGTCGCCCTTCTTGCCGGGGAGGGCCTTGAAGCGGACGTTGCCCTTGGCGGGGAGACCGGTGGCCTTGGCCGTGAAGGTCAGGCCGCCGTCCGTGCTGACGTAGAAGGTGCCGGCCTTGAAGCCGTAGAAGGTGAGCGGGTCGACGCGGTCGGACTCGACGGTCGCACCGGCCGGGATGCCGGTGGAGGCCGTCCAGGCGCCGCCGGTGCCGGTGTGGACGCCGGCGCCCTCGGGGCTCCAGACGAAGCGGCTGCCGTCGGCGGACGCCGCGACCGTGCCGCCGCCGGTGACGCCCGAGGGCTCCTGCCCGGCGGTCCAGTTGGCGCCGTTGTCGGTGGAGAAGGCGACGCGCGGGCCGCCTTCGAGGTGTCCGGCGCGTACGACGGTGGCCGGCTTGGTCTCGGCGAAGTCGACGCTGGTGGTGGAGGTGAAGTTGGGGCCGGTGAACATCATCGGGGGGACCTTGGTGAGGTCCGTGTGCCGGAAGCCGCCGACGTCGCCGAGGGCGCTGATGAGCGGGGCCCCGGAGGGCGGGGAGGCCAGGTCGAGGACGGCGGTCTCCTCGAGTCCTTCGACCATCGGCCTGATGGTGAAGTTCGTCCCCGTGTCCCACTTGGTGAGTTCGGTGGTGCCGTAGATCGTGGCGCCGGTGCCGTACATCATGCGGTTCGAGTCGAAGGGGTCGATCTCCAGGGCCTCGGTCATCCAGCCGAGCTTCGGGGTCTGCTCGGGCGGGGCGGGGTTGCCGCCCCAGGTCAGCCACGGCGAGGAGGAGACGTCCATCGTGTAGCGGTTGGCGCGGGTGGGGTACGAGCTGTAGTCCCAGGCCCTGGTCCACGTACCGCCGCTGTCGGTGGAGCGGAAGAACTGGGTGTCCGGCCACCAGGAGCTGTAGGCGGAGACCATGACCGTGCCGGGGTTCTGCCGGTCGACGGTGAGGCCGCTGAAGCCGTGGAAGGTGTCGGCCTCGGCGACGGGGCTGATGTCCGTCCAGGCGCCGGTGACGGTGGCGTACCGCCAGACCTGGCCCTTGCCGCCGTCGTAGGGGCCGGCGGTGTCGCTGTACGCGAGGTAGAGGTAGCCGTTCTCGGCGTCGAGGACGCCCTTGTGGGCGAGGTAGCCGGTGGGCTGGCCGGGCAGCCGGGTCCAGGTGGCGCCCGCGTCGGTCGAGCGGTAGACGGCGTTCTGCTTGTCGCCGACGCCGACGTAGATGGTGCCGGTGGCGCTGCCGGCGGTGCCGGTGGACTCGTCGAAGGTGACCCAGACGATGCCCTGCTTGTCGGAGTTGTAGCCGCTGGTGTCGGTGGGGTCCTGCTGGTAGTCGCCGGGGTTGGTGAAGGAGGTGACCTTCGACCAGGTGGCGCCGGAGTCGGTGGAGCGCCAGAGGCCGTTGCCGCTGGGGGCGCCGAGGTAGAGGACGCTGTTCTTGTGCGGGTCGACCGCGAGGCGTTCGCCCATGCCGCGGCCCGGCATGTTGCCGCCGAGTTTGAAGGGGAGGTCGGCGCGCTGCCAGGTGGCGCCCCGGTCGGCGGAGCGCAGGACGGCGCCGTTGCCGGGGTCCCAGTCGTTGGTGTAGGTGCCGACGGCGGCGTACACCCGGTCGGGGTCGACGGAGTCGGTGGCGAGACCGACGACTCCGGTGTGGCCCCAGTCGTCCCAGCCGATGTGGTCCATGAGCGGGGTCCAGGTGGAGGTGGCCTGGTTCCAGCGGTAGGCACCGCCGATGTCGGTGCGGGCGTAGGCGAGGTTCTTCTCGCTGCGGTTGAAGACAATGCCGGGCACGAAGCCGCCGCCGTCGACCCGGACGTTCTTCCAGGTGTACGCGGGGGCTGCCGCCGGGGCGGCGGCGGGTGCGGCGTCGGGGGCGGGGGCGGGTGCGGCGGTGGCCGGGACGGCTCCCGCGAGGAGGCCGGCGGTCAGTGCGAGCCCCGCCAGGAGGTGTCGTGGTCTGCGCATGGGTGTCCTGTCGAAGATTGAATGGGAGCGCTCCCACTATTGGGCGGCTGTCAGAACAGGGTCAAGGTGCTCGACCCGTCGAAGACGTTCGACGACGTTCGGCCGGACGGGTGGCGCGGCCGGGTGGGTCCCTGCCGCCGGACGGCCCGCGCACTACGGTCGGGGCCATGTGGTGGAGGAGCGGACCCGGCGCCGCCGGACACGGGGCTCCCGTACGCGGCACCACCACCACCCGCGCCCTCGCCCTCGCGCTCCTCCTGGGCGCCGCGCTCTCCGCCGGGTGCGCCACCGACCCGCCGGAACCGTCCCCCGTGCCCGCCCGCGAGCGCGTCGACGGCGCCGGGCGGCCGATCACCCTCACCGTCGGCGTCTTCGGCGAGTTCGGCTACCAGGAGGCCGGGCTCTACGACGCGTACATGCGGCTCCGTCCGGACGTCGCGATCCGGCAGACCTCGCTCACCCGCAACGACGTGTACTACCCCCAGCTGCTCACCCACCTCACCGCCGGCTCGGGACTCGCCGACGTCCAGGCCGTCGAGGGCGGCAACATCGCCGAGGTCGTCGCCACCCAGGCCGGGCGGCTCGACGACCTCGGCTCGGCGCCCGGCGTCGACCAGGACGCCTTCCTGCCGTGGAAGTGGGCGCAGGCCACCACCCCCGACGGCCGCACCCTCGGGCTCGGCACGGACATCGGCCCGCTCGCCCTCTGCTACCGCAAGGACCACTTCGCGGCGGCCGGACTTCCCACCGACCGGGAGGCGGTCGGACGCCTGTGGGCAGGGGACTGGCGCAAGTACGAGGAGACGGGGCGGCGCTTCGCCGAACGGGCCCCGCGGGGCGTTGCGTTCACCGACTCCGCCTCCGGGGTGTTCGCCGCGGCCGTCTCGGGTGCGCCGGTGCGCTACTACGACGCGCGCGGCGACCTGGTGGTGGCTACCAACCCGTACGTGCGGGCCGCCTGGGACCTCGCCGCCGGCTTCGCCCGGCAGGGCCTGACCGCCCGGCTCCAGCAGTTCACGCCCGACTGGGACCAGGCGTTCGCGCGCGGGTCTTTCGCCACGATCGCCTGCCCGGCCTGGATGCTCGGCTACATCCAGGACAAGGCGGGACCGGCCGCGCGCGGGCGGTGGGACGTGGCGGTGTCGCCCCGGCCCGGCAACTGGGGCGGCTCCTTCCTCGTCGTGCCCTCCGCCGGGCGGCAGCGGGCCGAGGCCGCACGGCTCGCGGCCTGGCTGACCGCGCCCGAGCAGCAGGCCCGGCTCTTCGCCCGGCGCGGCGCCTTCCCCAGCGCCTCCGCCGCGTACCGGCTGCCGGAGGTGGCGGAGGCGCGGCACCCCTACTTCGGTGACGCGCCGACCGGCCCGCTCTTCGCGGCGGCGGCCCGGGGCGTGCCGCCGGCCCCGGTGGGACCGAAGGACGGGCTCGTCCACCAGATCCTCTCCGACACCGGGATGCTCCAGGTCGACCAGACCGGGCGGTCGCCCGACTCGGCCTGGCGGGCGGCGATGAAGGCGATCGACAACGCACTGGACCGGTGAGCGCGCGCGTGACCGAGACGAGGGACCCCGTGGATCCGTTCCTGCCACCCGCAGGCGCGCCCGTCGCGCCGCCCGTTTCGCCGCCCGGCGCCGCGCCCCCACGGACGGGACCGGGACCGGGGCGGGTGCGGCGGGAGCGGCTCGGCCGGCTGCGGTCCCGCTCCGCGCCGTACGCGCTGGTCGCGCCGTTCTTCCTGCTGTTCGGGGCGTTCGGCCTCTTCCCGCTGGTCGCCACCGCGTGGACCTCGCTGTTCCGGGTGGAGCTGACGGCGCCGGAGGCCCGGGAGTGGGTGGGGCTGCACAACTACGCCCGGCTGCTGCACGACGAGTTCTTCTGGAACGCCCTCTTCAACACCGCCGCCATCGGCGTCCTCGCCACCGTGCCGCAGCTGCTGCTCGCCCTCGGCGTGGCGCATCTGCTGGACGTGCGGCTGCGCGCGCGGCTGGCCTTCCGGGTGGTGGCGCTCGCGCCGTACGCGACCTCGGTGGCGGCGGCGACGCTGGTCTTCGCGCTGCTCTTCGGGCGGGACCAGGGGATGGTCAACTGGGCGATCGGGCTTGCCGGGATCGCCCCGGTGGACTGGCAGAACGGCCCGTGGGCGTCGAAGGTCGCCGTCGCGTCGATCGTGATCTGGCGCTGGACGGGCTACAACGCCCTCATCTACCTGGCGGCGATGCAGACCGTCCCGCGCGAGCTGTACGAGGCGGCTGCGCTCGACGGGGCCTCGCGGTGGCGGCAGTTCCTGCATGTGACGCTGCCGGGGCTGCGGCCCGCGCTGCTGTTCACGGTCCTCGTGTCGACGATCGGCGCGACCCAGCTGTTCGGTGAGCCGATGCTGTTCGGCAGCGGGGCGGGCGCCTCGGGCGGTGCGGACCACCAGTACCAGACGCTGGGGCTCTATCTGTACGAGCAGGGCTGGGTGAACCTGCACCTCGGGCGGGCTGCGGCCATCGCCTGGGCGATGCTGCTGATCCTGGCGGTGGTGTTCGGGGCGGCCCGGCTGCTGCGGCCGGTGCTGCGCGGGAGGGGTGCCTGATGCGAACGAGCCTCAAGCGGACCGGGAGGGGTGCCTGATGCGGACGAGCCCCAAGCAGACCGGGAGGGCGGCCTGATGCGGACGGTGCGGGCGGGCTGGGGTACGTACACGC
Organism: Streptomyces sp. NPDC051822; assembly: GCF_044452745.1. NCBI lineage: Bacteria > Bacillati > Actinomycetota > Actinomycetes > Kitasatosporales > Streptomycetaceae > Streptomyces > Streptomyces sp. NPDC051822. The sequence goes on from NZ_JBITBZ010000001.1 coordinate 1,077,450, forward strand.
TGCTCGGTCTCTTCTCCGCGGTGTCCCTCTTCCCGCTGCTGTGGACGGCGGTGGCGGCCTCGCGGACGAGCACGCGGCTCGCGTCGGCGCCGCCGCCGTTCCGGTTCGGGCGGAACCTGCCGCGGAACCTGGGGATCGCCTGGAACGAGGGCGGGCTCGGCGAGGCGCTCGTCAACACCACCCTGGTCGCGGGCGCGGTCGCGGCGGGCACGGTGCTCTTCTCGACGCTCGCCGGGTTCGCCTTCGCCCGGCTGCGCTTCCGGTTCCGGGGCGCGCTGCTGCTGCTCGTGGGCGCGACGATGCTGATCCCGCCCCAGCTGGGGGTCGTTCCGCTGTACCTGCTGATCGCGCGGCTGCGGTGGACGGACGAGCTGCAGGCGGTGGTGCTGCCCGCGCTCGTCTCGGCCTTCGGGGTCTTCTTCATGCGCCAGCACCTCCAGCGGGCGCTGCCGCCGGAGCTCCTGGAGGCGGCACGGGTCGACGGGGCGGGGACGGCCCGGGTGGTGTGGCACCTGGTGTTCCCTGCCGCGCGGCCGGCGATGGCGGTCCTGGGGACGCTGTCGTTCGTGGCGGCGTGGAACGACTTCTTCTGGCCGGTGCTCGTGCTGACCCAGGCCGGCAACCCGACGGTGCAGGTGGCGCTGACGGGTCTGGGGCGGGGGCATGTGCCGGACCAGTCGGTGGTGATGGCGGGGGCGCTGCTGGGGACGCTGCCGCTGCTTGTCGTGCTGGCGCTGTTCGGGCGGCACATCGTGGGCGGGGTGATGCGGGGCGCGGTGAAGGGCTGATGTCCCCCTCACCCGTTCAGGCGAACGAGTGATCCACTTCCACACCCTCCCTGCTAGCGTCCCCTTATGTCCAATATCCTCACATTTAGCCCCTCTTGGGCGCGGTGAGGGCGGATGGGGATCCTTCGTGACAATCCCGAACTCGCCCTCTTCCTCTGCCTGGCGGCCGGCTATCTCGTCGGCAAGCTCCGGGTCGGCCCCATCACGCTCGGCGGCATCTGCGGCACCCTCATCGTCTCGCTGCTCGTCGGCGCCTGGACCAAGGTCACCGTCTCCGACGACGTGAAGACGATCTTCTTCGCACTGTTCATCTTCTCCCTCGGCTACATGGCGGGACCGCAGTTCTTCGCCAACCTCAACAAGAAGAGCCTGCGCTTCTTCACCCTCTGCCTCATCGAGGTCGTCTGTGTCGTCGGCATCGCCCTCGGCCTCGCGGAGGCCTTCGACCTCGACGTCGGCACCGCCGCCGGCATCCTCGCCGGAGCCGCCACCGAGTCGGCGGTCGTCGGTACGGCCACCGAGGCCATCGGCAAGCTGTCCGACCTGACGCAGGAGCAGATCACCCAGTACCAGGGGCACGTGGCCACCGCGTACACCGTCTGCTACCTCTTCGGCCTCATCACCATCGTCATCTACACCAGCCAGATCATGCCGATGATGCTGCGGATCAACCTCCGCGACGCCTCGCGCGAACTCTGGGAGAAGATGCGCGGCTCCGGCGGCGGCCTGGAGGACGACGAGCGGGAGGCGCTCCCGGGCATGGTCGGCCGCACGTTCCTGGTGACGCTCGCGGACGGCGCCGAGGTCGGCGACCTGGAACGGCGGCTCGGCGGGCGGGTCACGGTCGAGGCGGTGAAGCGGGGAAGCAAGGTCCTCACCCCTCCCCCGCCCGACTTCGAGCTGACGCTCTCCGACCTGGTGCTCACGGTCGGCCGGCGGGCCAACATCATCGAGGCGGGGCGGGTCATCGGGCCCGAGACCCCGGCCGTACCCGGCCTGGACACCCCGCTCGCCACCACCCAGGTCTCGCTCACCGACAAGGGCATCGTCGGCAAGTCCCTGGACACCCTCAACAAGGAGCACCCGGAGTTCTCCTCCGGCGGGGTGTACGTGACGGACGTGGTGCGCAACGAGCAGCATCTGCCCGCGACCCCGGAGACCGTCGTCGGCCGCGGTGACGTGCTCACCCTGGTCGGCTCCCGCTCGGGCCTCGGCAAGCTGGCCTCCAAGGTCGGCGCGGTCGTCAAGAACGACGCCACCGACTTCATCTACCTGGGGTTCGGCATCGTCGCCGGTTCGCTCCTCGGGCAGGTCGTGGTCGAGTTCGGCGACGTCCCGATGTCGCTCGGCACCGGCGGCGGCTGTCTGATCTCCGGACTGCTCTTCGGCTGGTTCCGCTCCCGGACGCAGACCTTCGGCGCGTTCCCCCCGCAGGCCGCGTCCACGCTCAAGGACATGGGCCTGGCGATCTTCATCGCCTGTACGGGACTGGTGTCGGGTCCGCAGGCCTGGCCGCTGCTCAAGGAGTACGGGGCGCTGCTGCCGTTCGCGGGGATCGCGATGGTCCTGATCCCGGCGACGATCTCGCTGATCGTCGGCACCAAACTGCTGAAGATCGAGAAGCCGCTGCTCATCGGTGCCATCGCTGGCCAGCAGTGCTCGACCCCTGCGATCACCTCGATCACCCAGGTGGCCCAGAGCTCGGTCCCGATGCTCGGCTACACGATCACGTACACGCTCTCGAACTTCCTGCTCCCGCTGACCGGCCCGCTCCTCGTCGGCATCCTCGGAGCGTGAGAGGACGCATCACCCGATGATCGACTTCCTCAACCGGAACATCTTCCAGCCCCACCCCGAACTCCTCGTCTTCATCACCGTCGCGCTCGGCTTCCTCTTCGGCAGGCTCCGCTACAAGGCGATCGCGCTGGGCGCCGTCACCGGCTGCCTGGTGGCAGGGCTGCTGCTCGGCGCCCAGTTCAAGGTCACGATCGACGGCACGGTGAAGAACCTGTTCTTCACGATGTTCCTCTTCGCCCTCGGCTACAAGGTCGGCCCGCAGTTCTTCCGGGGCCTGAAGAAGGACGGTCTGCCGCAGGTCGTCAACGCCCTCGTGGTCTGTGTGACAGGCCTCCTGGTCTCCTGGGGCTTCGCCGTGATGCTCGGGTACGGCCCCGGGCTCTCCGCCGGTCTGCTCGGCGGCGCGCTCACCCAGTCCGCGGTCATCGGTGTCGCCCAGGACGCCATCGGCAACCTGCCGGGGCTCTCCGCCGAACAGATCAAGACCGAGGAGAACCTGGTCGCGATCGGCTACGCGGTCACGTACCCGCTCGGCACCATCCTGTGCGCGATGCTCCTCGCCAACGTCCTGCCCAAGCTGTACAAGCGCGACCTGGCCGCCGAGTCCGCGCAGCTCGCCAAGGAGCTGGACGCCCCGGGCGACGACCCGGACCTGGCCGAGGGCTACTACGAGGTCGTCCTCCGCGCGTACCGCATCGAGCGTCCCGACCTGGTCGGCCGCACCATCGACGACTTCGAGGACCAGCAGCGGACGCTCGGCCACCGCATCTACCTGACCCGGGTGCGGCGCGACGGGAAGATCCTCGACCACGACCAGCGGACGGTGCTCCGCGAGGGCGACATCGTGGCGGTCAGCGCGCTGCGCGGCTCGCTCGTCGCCTTCGACGCCCGGACCCACATCGGCGCCGAGACCGACGACGTCGAACTGCTCGGATACCAGACCGAGACGCTGCACGTCGTCGCCTCGAACAAGGAGCAACTCGGGAAGAGCGTCGCGGACCTGCGCCGCGAGCCCTTCATGGTCGGCGTGTACATCGACAAGATCTACCGCTCGGGCACCGAGTTCCCGTACCGGCTGTCGACGGAGCTGGAGCGCGGCGACACGGTGGTCCTGACCGGCCCGAAGCGGCTCGTGGACCCGGCGGGCAGGACGCTCGGCAAGCCGGTGCCGACCTCGTTCGCCACCGACATGCTCTGGGTGGGCCTCGGCATCTTCCTCGGCGGCTGCATCGGCATCCCCGCCCTGACCGTCTCGGGCGTGCCGATCTCGCTGTCCACCTCAGGCGGCGCGCTGATCATGGGTCTGGTCTTCGGCTGGATCCGCGGCAAGTACCCGACGTACGGCAACGTGCCGCCCGGTGCCCAGTGGTTCATGGACACCCTCGGCCTGTGCCTCTTCGTCGCGGTCGTCGGCATCAACGCCGGGCCCAGCTTCACCAGCGGCCTGTCGACGGCCGGCTGGGGCCTGCTCGTCTGGGGCGCGGTCGCGACCGTGATCCCGCTGATCGTGGGCTTCGTGTACGGCCACCACGTCCAGAAGATCCGCTTCCCGATCCTGATGGGCGTCCTGGCCGGCGGCCAGACGACGACCGCCGCGATCGGCGCGATCAACGAACAGTCCAGGTCCCAGATCCCGACGCTCGGTTACACGATCCCCTACGCGGTGGGCAACGTCCTGCTGACCATCTGGGGCGCCGTGATCGTCATCCTCAACCACTAAGGACGCCCCGTGCCCAAGACCACCTTCACCCGTGAGCAGATCCAGTCCTTCGCGCAGCTCTCGCCGTTCGAGCTGAAGGACAAGTTCATCCAGATCGCGCAGGCCGCGCAGGCCGACAAGCCCGGCCAGAAGGAGAAGTCGCAGACGCAGATGCTCAACGCGGGCCGCGGCAACCCGAACTGGGTCGCCACCGGCCCCCGCGAGGCCTTCCACGCGCTCGGCTACTTCGCGCTCTCCGAGTCGCGCCGCGTGTGGACCGCCGACAACCTCGGCGGCATGCCGGAACTCCCCGGCTCGGGCGCCCGCTTCGACACCTTCGTACGGCAGCACCCGGACCTGCCGGGGATCGAACTGCTCCGGGACTGCGTGGAGTACGCGGTCGAGCGCTTCGGCTTCGACAAGGACGCCTTCGTGCACGAGCTGACCGACAGCTCGATCGGCGACAACTACCCCGTACCGGACCGGATCCTCGCCCACACCGAGCAGATCGTCCGCGGCTACGTCGGCGACGAGATGTTCGACAAGCGGCCGCCGGCAGGGAACCTGTCGCTCTTCGCGACCGAGGGCGGCACGGCCGCCATGTGCTACATCTTCGACTCCCTCATGAAGAACGGGATCCTGAGGAAGGGCGACCGGGTCGCCCTGATGGTGCCGGTCTTCACCCCGTACATCGAGATCCCCGAGCTCGACACGTACGAGTTCGACGTCGTCACCGTCAACGCGAGCCTCTTCACCGAGACCGGCGTGCGCGAATGGCGCTACCCGGCCGAGGAGGTCGAGAAGCTGGCCGACCCGTCGGTGAGGCTGGTCTGCGTCGTCAACCCGTCCAACCCGCCGTCGCTCGCGATGAGCGAGCGGGTGACGAACCAGATCAAGGACATCGTCGCCGGCCCGAACCCGAACCTGCTGATCGTCACGGACGACGTCTACGGCACGTTCGTCGAGGGCTTCCGCTCCCTCGCCGCCGACCTGCCGCGCAACACGCTCCTCGTGTACTCGTACTCCAAGCACTACGGCTGCACCGGCCACCGCCTCGGCGTCATCGGCCTCAACGACGACAACGTCATCGACGAGATGCTCGCGGACCTGCCGCAGGCCGAGAAGGACCGCCTGGACAAGCGGTACGGGACGCTGAGTCTCGAGCCCGGGAAGATCCGGTTCATCGACCGTCTGGTGGCCGACTCCCGGCAGGTCGCCCTCAACCACACGGCGGGGCTCTCCCTCCCGCAGCAGGTGATGATGTCGCTCTTCTCCCTCTTCGACATGCTGGAGGAGGGCCAGGCGTACAAGCGGAGGATCCGTGCCATCGTCCGGCAGCGTCTCGACCTGCTGCTCGAAGGCGCCCAGATGAAGATCGCCGATGACCCGAAGCGGGCCTGCTACTACATCGAGCTCGACCTCGTCGCGGAGGCCGAGCGGGTGCACGGGAAGGACTTCGCGGACTTCCTGGAGAAGAACTACGAGCCGGTCGACCCGCTGTTCCGGCTCGCCGAGCAGACCAGCGTCGTCCTCCTCAACGGCGGCGGCTTCGACGGCCCCGAGTGGTCGGTCCGGGTCTCGCTCGCCAACCTGGACGACCTGGACTACCTGAAGATCGGCCACCACCTGCGGGCGATCTTCAACGACTACGCGGAGGAGTGGAAGGCCTCGAAGGCCTAGCCGGCGGTACGGGAAAGGGGTGCGCGCCCCGGTCGGCGGTGGGGTGGTTCCGGCCGGGGCGCGCGGTGTGGGGGGACTCGGGGGCCGTGCCTACTTGTAGGCGGCGAAGGCCTTCGTGAAGGCCAGGGGCTGCTGGAGGATCGAGGAGCAGGTGGCGTCGGCGTGGTTCACGGCGCCGGCGGCGCACTGCTTGTCCCGTGTCGAGGACCACATCGACAGCCAGCCGATGCCCTTGGACTTCGCGAAGTCGACGAGCTGGGTGGCGTCGTCGACCTTGAAGATCTCGGTGGTGACGTCGTTGACGCCGATCATCGGGGTGACGGCGACGGCCTTCCAGGCGGCGGCGTCGGAGAGCCCGAGGACGCCCTTGATCTGGGCCTGGGTCGCGGTCGCGGCCTGGATCGCGTAGGTGCCCATGTCCGCGCTGTACGCCGGGCCGTAGTCCATCGCCATGATGTTGACGGCGTCGACGCGGACCCCGTTCCGCTTCGCGTCGGCGAGCAGGTCGACGCCCGGCTGGGTGAGGCCCTCGGGCATGACCGGCAGGGTGAAGGAGACGTTCAGGCCGGGGTGGGACTTCTGGAGCTGGGCGATGGCCTGCGAGCGGCGGGTGTTGGCGGCGGTGTCCGGCAGGGCCGCGCCCTCGACGTCGAAGTCGACCTTGGTCAGCCTGTACTGGTCGATGACCTTGCCGTACGCGGCGGCGAGCGCCGAGGCGGAGGAGCAGTTCAGGGCCAGCTCGTGTCCCGCGGCGCCGCCGAAGGAGACGCGGACGTCACCGCCCTTGGCCCGCAGGGCGCCTATCTGGGCGGCGACCTTGTCGTCTCCGAGGCCGGTGACCCCGCCCCACAGCGGGGCGCAGGAGCCTCCGGAGGTGATGAAGGCGAGGTTGAACTCCTTCACGCCGGTGGCGTCGGCGGTCGCGAGCAGGTCGTACGCCGGGTAGAGCGAGGTGTCGACGTAGGGGGCGTACTTCGCGCCGCCGCCGGGGGCTCCGGTCGCGGTGGCGGTGGGCGTCGGGGTGGGGGTGGCGGTGGGGGGCGCCGTGGTCGCGGTGGCGGTGGGCTTGGGGCTCGTGGTGGCCGTGGCGGTCGGCTCGGGGCTCGTGGTGGCCGAGGGGGAGGCCGTGGCGGTGGGCTGGTCGGTGGGGCGGCCGCTGGGGGTGGGGGTGGCGCCTCCGACGGAGCAGGTGGCCTTGTTGATGAGGCAGTTCGCCGGGTCGCCCGCCTCTCCGGTCGCGGAGGTGACGAAGCCGACGGTGACGGACGCGCCGGGGGCGAGCTGCTTGTTCCAGCTCGCGGGCTTCACGGTGACGTGGCGGCCGGAGACGGTGTGCTCGCCGTTCCAGAGGGAGCCGACGGTCGTGCCGGCCGGGAGGTCGAACTCCAGGGTCCAGTCGGACTGGGCGGTGGAGGTCTCGTTGGTGACGACGTACTGCCCGGTGTAGCCACCGCTCCAGGAACTCGTCCTGGTGTACGCGGCGCCGACGGCGGCGGCCTGGGCCGTACCGGTGAGCGCGAAGACGGCGCCGCCGACGACCGCCGCGGCGACGACCGCTCCGACGGCCTTGGTCCTGGTGCTCGCCCTGCGCCGGTGCGAACTGGTGCCCATCGCGTGCCTGCCTCTGCGTACTGGGGAGTGGGGAGGGGGTGCGGCAGCACGCTAGCGACCGGAAAACGGACAAAGGGGTGTCCGGGGGCGTGGGCGGGGATCCTTAGGGTCCGCTTAAGGAGGGCATCGGAACCACGAAAGGTTCACTCCCCCCCACGGGGTCAGGCGTCGGCGGCGCGGCGGGCGCCCGTACCCCCGCGCCTGCGGCGGGCCGGGCGGCGGTCCCGGCGTCCCGCGCCGCCCGAGCGGCGTCCGTCGAGCCCGATCCAGATGCGGACCTCCGTGCCGCCGAGGACGGAGTGGCCGATGGCGACGTCGCCGCCGGTGCTCTCCGCCATGCGCCGCACGATGTCGAGGCCGAGGCCCGTGGATCCGTCCCTGCCACCGCTGTTGCCGCGGGCGAGCGCGGCGGCGGGGTCGGCGATGCCGGGGCCCGCGTCGGAGACGAGGACGATGACGGCGTCGTCTCCGTTGTGGAGGTCGATCGAGAAGGCGGTGCCCTCGGGGGTGTGCCGGAAGACGTTGCCGAGCAGGGCGTCGAGCGCGGCGACGAGTTCGGGGCGGGCGACCGGGATGCGGACCGGGCGTTCGACGCCCGCGATCCGGACCCGGCGGCCCTCGTCCTCGGCGAGCGCCGACCAGAAGCCCATCCGCTCGCGCACCACCTCGGCGGCGTCGCAGCCCGCGCCGGGGCCGGTCGCCTGGGTCTGCGGCTTCGCGTCGCGGGCCGTGCGGATGATGATGTCGACCTCGCGTTCCAGCTGTTCGACGGCCGCCCGGGTCTGGTCGGCGGCCGGGCCGGAGCCCAGCGAGGCGGCGTTGAGCCGGAGGACGGTGAGCGGGGTGCGCAGCCGGTGGGACAGGTCGGCGGCGAGTTCCCTCTCGTTGGCGAGCAGTTGGACGACCTGGTCGGCCATGGAGTTGAAGGCGACGGCGGCCGACTTGAGTTCGGGCGGCCCCTCCTCGGGGACGCGCGCTCCGAGCCTGCCCTCGCCGAGGTCGTGGGCGGCGCCGGCGAGCCGCTGGGCGGGCCGGACCATCCGGACGCCGAGCCGGTCGGCGACGGCGACGGAGCCGACGATCAGGGCGATGCCGACTCCGGCGAGGACCAGCCAGGCGGTGGCGACGCCGTTGGACACCTCGCCCTCGGGCACGAAGAGTTCGAGGACGGCGACCTTGCCGCTGCTGAGGGCGGTGGGCTGGAGCAGCGCGAAGCCGCCGGGGACCTCGGCGATCGTGGCGCGGCCGAGCCCGCGGGTGGTCGCGAGGTCCTCGTCGGCGGCCCGCCGGGTGCCGATCTCCAGGTCGGCGGTGCCGGGTTCGGCGGCGGGGACGTGGACGGCGAGCCGTCCGGCGGGCCCGTCCTCGGTGGTGGCGACGGCCTTGTCGAGTTCGTCGCGGTCGGTGGTGATGGCGAGGACGGGGGCGAGCCCGGCGGCCCGCCGTTCGGCGTTGGAGAAGGCCCGGTCGCGGGCCATCTCCTTGACGACGAGCCCGAGGGGTACGGCGAAGGCGACGACGACCATGGCGGTGACGGCGAGCGACACCTTGACGAGGGCCCATCTCACGGCCGCGGCTCCGGCGTCCGGGGCGGCTCCAGTTTCACGCCGACTCCACGCAGGGTGTGCAGATAGCGCGGCCGGGCGGCCGTTTCGCCCAATTTGCGTCGCAGCCATGACAAATGTACGTCGATGGTCTGGTCGTCCCCGTAGGACTGCTGCCACACCTCGGCGAGCAGCTCCTTGCGCGGGACGACGACACCGGGCCGCCCGGCGAGGAAGGCGAGCAGGTCGAACTCTCGCCGCGTCAGGTCCAAGGGCGTGCCGTCCAGATCCGCCTGACGACGCAGCGGGTCGACGGTGAGCCCGCCGACCCGGATCACCCGGGACGGCGGCACCTCGCCCGCGGCCGACCGCGCCCTGCGCAGGACGGCGGCCATCCGGGCCGAGAGGTGGTCGACGGAGAAGGGCTTCACCAGGTAGTCGTCGGCCCCGGCGTGGAGGAGCCGTACGATCTCCGCCTCGTCGTCCCTGGCGGTCGCGATGATCACCGGTACGTCGGTGATCCCGCGCAGCATCTTGAGGGCCTCGGACCCGTCCAGGTCGGGCAGTCCGAGGTCCAGGACGACCACGTCGAAACGGAAATGGGCGACCTCGCGCAGCGCCTCCAGGGCCGTGCCGACGCTCCGTACGGTGTGGGAGGCTTCGGACAGCTGCCGGATGAGGGCGGAGCGCACGAACTGGTCGTCCTCGACCACGAGCACACTTGCCATGGGCGGCACCGTACGCCATTCGGGTGAGGTCAGGTACGGACCACCCTCCGGTACGGGTCCCCTCGGGGTGGTGCAGTATGGCCCGGATGCGAAGAGGACTCGTTCACGCCCTGGCCTGGTCCCTCGCCACCGGCGCGGCGGTCACCCTGTCCTGGTGGGGAGTGCACACGGTGCTGTCCGGCACGGTGTACGACCCCCCGCGCGCCCTGCCCCTCCCGGCCGGCGGCACCGCCGACCGGGTCTCGGCGGGCAGCGATCCGCTGACCTCGTCGACCCGGCGGCCCGGGACGACCGAGCCCTCCGCGCCGGTGACGACGAAGCCGGCGCCGAGCGACGGGGCCACGAGCTCCGCCGCCCCGACGGCGGCCCCCTCACGGACGGCGAAGCCGACGACCGCGGCTCCGCCGGCCACCACCCCGGCCGCCGGCGGTACGGCATCGGGCGGCTCGGACGAGTCGAACGAGTCGAACGTGAAGACCTACACGGTGGACGGCGGCCGGGTCACCTTCGACCTCGGGAAGACCTCGGCCGAACTGGTCTCGGCGACCCCGGCGGCCGGCTGGCAGATGCAGGTGTGGAAGCAGCCGTCCTGGATCCGGGTCACCTTCACCGCGGACGGCCGTGAGCTCTCCGTCTTCTGCGTCTGGCACGACACCGCGCCCCGCGTGGAGATCGAGGACCGCGCCACCTGACGCGGCCGCCGTCACTCGCCGCCGTCACTGGAAGGCGGACGAGGGCGGTGCGGGTGAGGGTTTGGCGCTCGCGTCGGTGACGGGCGCCGCTCCCCCGGCGAAGTCGGCCAGCGCCCGGCCGTGTTCGACCCGGCCCGGGTGCGGGTCGGTGGCGACCCGGCGGGTCAGTTCGGCCACCGGAAGCTCCCGGTCGGAGGCGAGGAGCACCGCGTTGCCGAAGCGGCGCCCGCGCAGCACCGTCGGATCGGCGGTCAGCGCCAGCTCGGGGAAGACGGCGGCGGCCGTGGCGATCTGGCCGCGCAGATGGGTCAGCGGCGGCCCGTCGGCCAGGTTGGCGGCGTAGAAGCCGCCGGGGCGCAGCACCCTTCGCACCTCGGCGAGGAACTCGGTGCTGGTCAGATGGGCCGGGGTGCGGGCGCCGCCGAACACGTCGGCGATGACCAGGTCCGCCCAGCCGTCCTGGACCTTGGCGAGGCCGGCGCGGGCGTCGGTGGAGCGGACCCGGACGCGGGCCGCGCTGTCGAGCGGCAGTTCCCGGCGGACGAGCTGCACGAGGAGCCCGTCGAGTTCCACGATCTGCTGGGTGGAGCGGGGCCGGGTCGCGGCGACGTACCGGGCGAGGGTGAAGGCGCCGCCGCCGAGGTGCACGACCTGGAGCGGCCGGTTCGGCGGGGCGGCGAGGTCGGCGATGTGGCCGAGGCGCCGCTGGTACTCGAAGGAGAGGTGCGCCGGGTCGTCGAGGTCCACGTGGGACTGCGGGGCGCCGTCGATGAGGAGCGTCCAGGCGCGCGGGCGTTCCCGGTCGGGTATGAGTTCGGCGAGACCGCCGTCGACGGTCTCGACGACGGGGGCGGCGGCCGCCCGCTCGCGCTGCTTGTTCCTGGCCACGGGCCCATTATCGGTGCATCCGCGACAAGACGGCCCCCAGGGGCTCAGTGGCAGCCGTCGGCCGCCTCGATGAGCCGGGCCGCCTCGCCGAGCGCCTCGCGCAGGACGACGGGGTCGGTGACGGGGTCGGTGTCCCCGGGGGGCAGCAGCCAGCCGGCCGGGCGGGGCGCGCCCCCTGCCGGATCGGGCAGTTCCGGCAGCTCCGGCAGCTCGGGGAGGCGGAAGCCGCGCCCCGAGGTCCTCGTACAGGCGCTGCCGGGCATGTCCCAGGCGGCGGCGGTGCCCGGCGGGACGAGGAAGCCCAGGGTGTCGCAGGTGCCGTCGTGCACGACGGGCCCGACGGAGGGGACGGCGCCGCGGCGCAGGATGTCCACGGCCTCCAGACCCTGCCGGACGGGGACGGTCACCAGGTCCCAGGGTCCGGCGGCGGGCTTGGGCCCGTCGGCGTCCGGGGCGGGCGCGTGCCACGTGGCCGACGACTGCGAACCGATCTCCGACATGGGGACCCCTCCTCGCTCCAGAGGAGACACGTTCCGTCTCTCCCTTACGGTTCAACGCCCGTGCGCGTCAACGGCTACGGCGCCATGCCGCCGCAAAGGATGGCAGTTCATGGCAGATCACAGGCGAGATATCCGATTTGTAGCCAAACTCTGCGTACGCATCCGGTCACAGCAGGTACGTTCTTGCCGCCGGACCACCCGGCAGCTCAGGAGAGGGCTCGGCCATGACGACGTCACGGGCAGTTCCCAATCTCGCCTTCCGCCGGCTCCGCGGACAGCATTCGCCGGCGGAGTTCGCCGCGGCCGTCCGCCGGGCGGCGCGGGAGATCGGCGAACAGGTCGCGTGCGACGCCCGCTACATCGGGCGTGTGGAAGCGGGAGAGATCCGCTGCCCCAACTACGCGTACGAGCGGGTCTTCCTGCACATGTTCCCCGGACTCGGCCTCGCCGACCTGGGGTTCTCCGCGCGGGAGACGGTACGCGGCCGGCGGCAGGCCGTCCCGGCCGGGGCAGCGCCTCCCGCCGCCATCACCACCCGGAACGATGAGGAGAGCGACGTGCTGCGTCGCGCATTCATTGCGAGCGGCTCCGCCACCCTGGCGACCGCCTCGCTGGGACTCGGCGGCCCCGCCGTCGCGATCCCCGCCCCCCGCGGCACCCACCGGATCGGCGAGTCCGAGGTGCGGGCCGTCGAGGAAGCCGTACGGCAGATCCGGCTGCTCGACGACCGGCACGGTGCCGACGGGCTCTACAAGGTCGCCGCCCAGCCGCTGCGCGCCGCGTACGCGCTGCTCGACACGGGCACCATGACCCGCCGCTCCACCGAGGACCGGCTGCACGCGGGCGCGGGCGAACTCTCCCTCTCCGTGGGCTGGCTGGCCCACGACTCGGGGCGGCACGAGGACGCGCGCTCGCACTACGCCGAAGCCCTCGCGACCGCGCGCGTGTCGGGCAACGCGGCTCTTGAGGCGCACGCCTTCTGCAACACGTCGTTCCTGGCCAGGGACACCGGCCGGTACCGCGAGGCGGTACGGGCGGCGCAGGCCGGCCTGCGGGCCGCCCAGCCGCTGAACTCGGCCCGGCTGCTCTCCCTGCTGTCGCTGCGCGAGGCCGGCGCGTGGGCGGGGATCGGCGACCGCTCCGCCTGCGAGCAGGCCCTCGGACGCGCCCACGGCTTCTTCGACCGGGGCCCGGCCGACGGCGACCCGGAGTGGATGTCGTTCTTCGGCGAGCCGGAGCGCGAGGCCCTGGAGGCCCAGTGCTGGTCGGCGCTCGGCGAGTGGGGCCGGGCGTCCCGGCACGCCCACCGGGCCACGGTCCTGCAGAATCCGTACTTCGCCCGGAACCTGGCGCTCTACCGCGCCCACCTCGCCAAGGACCTGGCGCACGCCGGGCGCCCCGACGAGGCCGCGGCGGAGGCGAAGCGGGTGGTGGACTCCCTGGACGGCATCGCCTCGGCCCGGATCCGCGGGATGCTCGCCGAGACCCGCCGGGTGCTCGCCGCGTACTGAGGCCCTCCGGCCGCCAGGGCCTGTCCGACCCTGATCCGCCGGACAGGCCCTACTGCTCCAGGTGGCCGGTGTCGTTCCAGCGCTCGACCGCCGGGGCGCCGTACGCCCAGCCCAGGACGGACAGGCTCGTCGGGTCGAGACGGATGCGGGACGCGAAGGACACGTCCTCCCCGAGCCAGCGGGCGCCGATCGAACGCAGGATGTGCCCGTGGGCGAAGACCAGCACGTCACGGTCGGCGGAGCGGGCCCAGTTCACGATCTCGTCGGCGCGGTCCGACAGCTGCGCCAGGGTCTCCCCGTCGGGGACGCCGTCGCGCCAGATGAACCAGCCGGGCTGGACGGCCTGGATCTCGGGCGGGGTCATCCCCTCGTACGCCCCGTAGTCCCACTCCATCAGCGCGTCCCAGGGCTCGGCCCGGTCGCCGAAGCCGGCCAGTTCGCAGGTCTCGCTCGCGCGGACCAGCGGGCTGGTGCGCACCTCCACGCCGGGCAGCCCCTGCCAGGGGCCGCGGTGCAGGCGCTCGCCGAGCAGCTTCGCGCCGCGCCGCCCCTCGTCGAGCAGCGGGATGTCGGTCCTGCCGGTGTGCCGGCCGAGAAGTGACCACTCGGTCTGGCCGTGCCGGGCGAGCAGGATGCGCGGTGCCATGGGAAGGACTCTCCAGGGGTTTCACGGTGCGGACGTGCCTCTCCATCATCGCCCACGTGGATTCGGGGTGACGTCCGGGCAACCCTCCGGGGGCCACCGGCGTCCCCTCCCCCGGGCCGTCACCGTCCGGGGGGAACTTCTTCGATGCACAGACCACGCTGGTGGGCCGAACTGGCGCTGATCGCCGTCGTGTACGCCGCCTACTCCGGCGGACGGCTGCTCGTGCGGGGCGACGAGGCCTCGGCCGTCGACCACGGCCTCGCGATCCTGCGCCTGGAGGAGAGCCTCGGGATCGACGCCGAGCATCCGCTGAACCGGCTCTTCACGAGCGTCCCCGCGCTCGGCATCCCCGCCGACTTCGCGTACGCCTCCCTGCACTACCTCGTCACCCCTGCGGTCCTGGTCTGGCTCTTCCACCGCCGCCCCGCGCACTACCGGGCCGCCCGCACCTGGCTGATGGCCTCCACCCTGCTCGGTCTCGTCGGCTTCACGCTGCTGCCCACCTGCCCGCCACGGCTGCTCGACCCGGCGCACGGCTTCACGGACACGATGGCCCACTTCAGCGCGTACGGCTGGTGGGGCGGCGAGGCCAGCGCGCCGCGCGGTCTCGGCGGGCTGACGAACCAGTACGCGGCCATGCCCAGCCTGCACGTCGGCTGGGCGCTGTGGTGCGGGGTGATGCTGTGGCGGCACGGGCGGACGCCGCTGCTCAAGACCCTCGGGGTGGCGTATCCGCTGCTCACCACCCTCGTGGTGATGGGGACGGCCAATCACTATCTGCTCGACGCCGTCGCCGGTGCGGCGGTGATGGGCGCCGGTCTGCTGCTCGCCCTGTACGTGCTGCGGCGGCGCGGGACGGCGGAAGCGCCTCCGGTTGTCAGTGGCGGATGCGAGACTTCCACGGGTGAGCGCATCCCTGGACAGCGGTCTGTCACGAACACCGCGGACGACACGTCGGCAGCTGCTCGCTGAGCTGCGTGGACCGGGCGTCGCACCGCGCCCGCTGGACGCGAGGGCGCTCGCGGCGCTCGCCGCGAACCCCGGCTGCCGGCGGCGGGCCCTGCTTGACGGCGCCGGCGTCGACAAGTCGGCGCTGGCCTCGAAGCTCGGCTCGCCCGCCCCCTTCGGGCAGTCGCAGTTCGCGATCGTCCGGGGCAACTCCTTCGAGGCGAAGGTCAAGGCGGACGGCGGCCGCGAGCTGCTGCGCCTGATCGGCGTCGAGGAGCCGGGCGTCGTCTCCGTGCCCGACCTGGCGGCGGCCGGGCCCGAGGGGCGGGTGGCGCGCACGGCGCTCGCCCTGCGGGAGGCGACCGGGGCCGGGGCGTGGGCCCTGCTCGACCATCCGCTGCTCGCCCTGGAGGTGGCGGGGTCGCCGGTGTACCTGGAGCCGGACGCGGTGGTGGTCCGTCCCGACGGCGGGTGGACGGTCGTGGAGATCAAGTCGTTCCCGATGGTCGACGGCGCGGCCGACGCGTCGAAGGTGGGCGCGGCGGCCCGCCAGGCCGCGGTGTACGTCCTCGCCCTTGAGCGGGTGGCGGCTCGCACGGAGGGCGCCCGGGTCGCGCACTCGGTGCTCCTGGTCTGCCCGAAGGACTTCTCGAACGTGCCGACGGCGTCGGTCGTCGACGTGCGCAAGCAGCGGTCGGTCACCCGGCGCCAGCTCGCCCGGCTGACCCGGATCGACGAGATCGCGGACGCCCTGCCGGAGGGCACGAGCTTCGACGTGGCGGAGCGCTCGCCGGCGGAGCTGACAGCGGCCGTGGAGTCCGTACCCCATCAGTACGCGCCGGAGTGCCTGGCCGCCTGCGAGCTGGCCTTCCACTGCCGGTCGCGGGCCCGGGAGGCGGGCGCCGTGGAGACCCTGGGCCGTTCGGTACGGGGTGAGCTGGGCGGCCTGACGACGGTCGGCGCGGTCCTCGCGGCGGCGCGCGGTGAGGAGGGCGACCCGGAGGACCCGGCGGTGGCGGCGCTGCGCAGGGCGCGGGCGCTGCGGGTGGAGGCGCTGGAGTCGGCGCCCGCCCGAGTGGCCCGGGAGAGCGTCGAATGCCCCTGCTGACCCCTCGTTCCCGCGTCGCGCCCCGGAAGGCCCCCGCATGTCGCTGATCTCCACGCTGGCCCGGATGGAGGCCGTCGAGTCGGGCCGGGCGCAGCCCCTGGCGACCGTCCGCCACCGCCGGGTCTCCGAGCGGCCCCTCGTCCTCGTGCCGCTGACGACGGCCGGTGAGGCGGGCGCCCCGCTCGGCGCCCTGGTCGGCACCGACCGGGAGGAGCCCCGGCTCCTGGTGGTGGCGCAGCCCCGCGACCGTGACCTGCGGTTCGCTTTCCTCGCCGACCTGGCGGAGGAGGTCCTGCCGTACGTCGACTCGTTCGCGGACGTCGTCGAGGCTGCGGAGAAGAGCGAGGTCGACCCCGAGACCGGCAAGAAGGTGAAGGTCGAGGTCGAGCTGTGCGCGGACGCGCCGCAGCTGATCGTGCCGAGCCGGGCCGGCG
This sequence comes from Streptomyces sp. NPDC051822, assembly GCF_044452745.1. Lineage (NCBI taxonomy): Bacteria > Bacillati > Actinomycetota > Actinomycetes > Kitasatosporales > Streptomycetaceae > Streptomyces > Streptomyces sp. NPDC051822. Next base: position 1,094,024 of record NZ_JBITBZ010000001.1, read on the forward strand.
TCGAGTACGTACGGCTGCTCGGGCGCTCCACGCGGTTCCGGCGGACGGCCGAGCAGGACCCCGAGACGCCGTTCCCCGCGCCTCCGCGCGTCCCGCTGCTCGGGCGCTGGCTGACGCACTTCGGCGACCGGGCGCGGGTGCCCGGCTCTTCGCTGCTGCTCGCGGCGACCGACCTGCTCAACCGGCACTGGGCGACGGGCCAGTCCTCCCTTGAGGACCAGCACCTGGGCGCGCTGCTCGCGTGGATCGACCCCTACGACGGGGAGCCGGGCGCGGAGGCGGCGCTGCGGGCCGAGACGGGCCGGGACTCCCGGGGCCAGCTGCTGTGCCCGCCGGCCGGTCCCGCCACGGACCCGGCCTTCGACAACAAGCTCCTCGCGCCCGCGATCGAGCGGTACGACCGGGCCCGCCAGGCGGTCGGCGCGGCGCAGGACGGCGAGGCGGCCGACATCGGCCTCGGCGAGCTGCACCGGGCCGAGCGGGAGCTGCGCCGGCTGGTCGTCTCCCAGCTCAGGCCGACCTGGGACGGGGTCTGGCGGGCGATCGACCTGCTGCGGGAGCTGCCCGAGGGGTCCAGGGTCGAGGACCGCTGGACCCGGGACCGCTGGTCCTTCACCGCCCACCGCGACCGGGTCGCGGCCGGCGAGCCGCCGCAGCCGCGCCGGGACGACGCCGTGACGGCGGCCCGGAAGCTCGCGGCCCGCGAGCAGGCGCAGGGGCAGCTGGAGGCGCACGAGGCGCTCGACGATCCGCTGGTGCTCGCCGGGCGGAGGCTCGCGGGCGAGGCGTTCACGGCCGAGGTGACCGAGGTGACGATGGCCTGGACGGAGTCGAAGCGACCCGCGCCGCGCCCGCTCCTCACGGTCCGCACGGAGGACCGGCCGCACCTGGGTGAGAAGACGCGGGTGTACCGGTCGCTGGACGGGAAGCCGCAGACGGCGGAGTTCGTGCGGTACGAGGAGGACGGCTCGCTGCTGCTTCGGCTGCTGGACAGGATGGGCCGGTCGAAGGAGCCCGCGGAGGGCTCGGTGCCGGAGAAGGGCGAGCGGATCGCCTGGACGCTGTTCGAGCACGACCAGCGGGTCGGGCCGCAGCTGCCTGACCCCGAGGAGACGCCCTGGACGCACGGCGGTCCGCCCCGGACGGACGCCGTGGAACTGCCCGACGCCGTGACCCCCGAGGACGTGCTGTGAGCCGGATCGATACCGCGCGGGGGGCCTTCGATCCCTCCGCCGAGGCCGGGCGGGCGACGGCCGCCATCCTGGCGGACACCCTGCACGGCACCTCGCGCGGTGTCGTCGTGGACTCCCCGCCGGGTGCGGGGAAGTCGACGCTCGTGGTGCGGGCCGCGCTCGAACTGGCCGCCGCCGGACGCCCCCTCATGGTGGTCGCCCAGACGAACGCGCAGGTGGACGACCTGGTGCTGCGGCTGGCCGAGAAGGAGCCGGAGCTCCAGGTGGGCCGGCTGCACTCCAACGACAGCGACCCGTACGACAAGGCGCTCGACGACCTGGAGAACGTACGGAAGTCCGCGAAGGCCGGTGAGCTGACCGGGCTTCCGGTGGTGATCTCCACGTCCGCCAAATGGGGGCACGTGAAGAACGTCGAGCCGTGGGCGCACGCGATCGTCGACGAGGCGTACCAGATGCGCTCGGACGCGCTGCTCGCCGTCGCGGGGCTGTTCGAGCGGGCGCTGTTCGTGGGCGACCCGGGGCAGCTCGACCCGTTCTCGGTGGTGGCCGCCGAGCAGTGGGCGGGGCTCACGTACGACCCGTCGGCGAGCGCGGTCTCCACGCTGCTCGCGCACAACCCCGAGCTGCCGCAGCACCGCCTTCCGGTTTCCTGGCGGCTGCCCGCCTCGGCGGCGCCGCTGGTCTCGGACGCCTTCTATCCGTACACGCCGTTCCGCAGCGGCACCGGGCCCGGGGACCGGAGGCTGTCCTTCGGGGTGGCGTCGGACGGTTCGGGCCCCGACCAGGTCCTCGACGAGGCGGCGGAGTCGGGCTGGGGCCTGCTCGAACTGCCCGCCCAGCACACCCCGCGCACCGACCCCGAGGCCGTCGGCGCGGTCGCCCTGGTGGTGCGCAGGCTCCTGGACCGGGGTGGGGCTGCGGTCTCGGAGCGTTCGGAGACCCCGGTGCCGCTGACACCGGACCGGGTCGCGGTCGGCACCGCCCACCGCGACCAGGCGGCGGCGGTCCGGGCGGCGCTCGCGGACCTCGGCGTGACGGGCGTGACGGTGGACACCGCGAACCGGCTGCAGGGACGTGAGTACGACGTGACGGTCGTCCTGCACCCGCTCTCCGGCCGCCCGGACGCGACGGCCTTCCACCTGGAGACGGGCCGGCTGTGCGTGCTGGCCTCCCGGCACCGGCACGCGTGCGTGGTGGTGTGCCGGGCGGGCGTGGCGGAACTCCTGGACGAGCACCCGTCGACGGATCCGGTCCAGCTGGGGGCCGTGGTCTCGTTCCCCGACGGCTGGGAGGCCAACCACGCGGTCCTCTCCCACCTGGAGGAGCACCGGGTGACCTGGACGCCGTGACCTTCCCGCGTCCACGGCCCTGCGTCAGCCGACCGTCCTGAGCTGCGCCGCGTGGGCGAGGAGTTCGTCGACCGACCACTGGTCGTAGACGTGTTCGCCGTACTTCACGGCGGCGATCCGGCCGCCGGGCGTGACGAGGAAGTCGGCCGGGAGGCCGATCCGGCCGCCCGGCTGCACGGTCGCGGGCAGCCGCCCCCTGCCCCTGAGCAGGTCCGCCGTGCCGAGGAGCACGGCGCGGACGATCGCCGGCCAGGCGCGCGGGTCGAGCAGGGCCCTGCGGTGGGCCTCCACTCCGAACTCGGCGTACAGCAGCTTGTCGGGGTCGGCGACCACGGCGAACGGCAGATGGCTCACGTGCTCGCGCAGTTCGTCGGCGGGCGAGTGGAAGAGCACGACCTCCCGGATCCCGGCGCGCTCGATCTCCTCGTGCCGCAGGACCACCGACCGCAGGTGGAGGTTGCAGACCGGGCAGCCGGCGAAGCGCCGGAACTGGACGTGGGTGAGCCGTTCGGGGTCCGGGAGGGTCAGCGGAGGGCCGAGGACCGGCTGCAGGGGCCGGGAGGACACGCTGTGCCCGGGTTCGAGTCGGCTCCGGGAGACGGGGGGCAGCGGCGAGGTACGGGGTGCGCGCATGGGACACCTTCCTTGCGAGGCCTGACCGCACGCGTAAGCGTACGGCGTATGCTCATCAGCGTAAGCGTAGGGCGTACGCTGTCAACCGCCATGCCACGACCCCGCTCCCTCACCCTCGACCGACTGGCCCTCGCCGCCCTCGCCGTCATCGACCGCGACGGCCTGGCCGGCCTCTCGATGCGCACCGTCGCCAAGGAACTCTCCATGAGCCCCATGGGGCTCTACCGCTACGTGGCCGACCGCGAGGAACTGGAGGGTCTCGTGGTCGACCGCGTCCTGGGCGCCGTCGACGCCACCCCGCCCCCTGCCGACCTCCCCTGGCAGGAGCGCGTGGAGACGATGGCCGGGCGGCTGCGCGACGCCGTCATCCGGCACCCGGCGGCCATCCCGCTCACCGTCATCCACCGCCACCACGCCGCCGCCGGCCTGCGCTGGTCGGAGACCGTTCTCGGCATCCTGGCCGAGGCCGGCGTCGACGACGCGCGGCGGGTCGTCGCCCTGCGCGCCCTCCACGCGTACGTGACCGGGGCGATCCAGCTCGAACACCTCGGGGCGCTCTCCGGCGAGGGAACGGCGGTGATCGCGAACCTGCCGAAGGACCGGTTCCCGCTCCTCGCGGAGACGGCACGGACCGCCGGCGGGGTCGGACCGGACGAGGAGTTCTTCGGCGGCCTGCGACTGATCCTGCGCGGGCTCGCCGACTGACGACCGACAGTGCGGCCCTGGCCACGACACCCCCTTGCGGGGCGCGGGACAATGGAAGTCGGCCCGGGTCTCCGGGCCGTGCCTGTGCGAGGAGGAACGGACGATGGCGGAACCCGTGGAGCGGAGCGGACAGCGGCGGCTCAGGCCGGCTCCGCTGATCTTCGAACCCGCCGAGGCGACTGCCGATCCGGAGCACTTCTTCGACCTGGAGTCGATAGAGGACCCGCGCGAGCTGCTGTCCCGTGCGACGGAGCTGACGCTCGCGTTCCGCGCGGCGGCGGACCGGGCGACCGAGTTCCAGGCCATCGCGGCGGCGCAGCTGGCGGATCCCCGCCGCTTCGACCGGCTGACGGAGGCGGACGTCGCCGACCGGGCGCAGTGGACCGAGGACTACGCGCGCAAGATGATCGAGTTCGGCCGCGACCTGATCCGGACGAACGGACGCCCGGCGGAGGAGTAGGGCCTGCTCGGCAAGGACCCATAGGGGCCAGGCCCGGTCGGGAGGCGCTTCCGGTTGCTGCCGGAAGCGCCTCCTGGCATATGCGGGCCGCACGATACTCCTCGCCCACCCCTCCTGTCCGGGATTCGCCAACCCTCGGCGACAGAGGCGTCACGCCCGGTAGATCTGGAGCCATGACGACGTGGCTGCGCGACGAGACCTCGCACGACATTGCGCACGACATTGCGCCTGACATTGCGCCCGACACCTCGCACGACATCTTCCGGTTCCTCCGGGAGGGTGACGAGGGGCGGCACCAGACGGCCCGGGTGACCGCCGACGGAGCCGCCTGGCTCACCTCGGCCGTCGGCGCCGGCGGCGCGGCCGCGCTCGGCCGCTGGGAGGCCCGGCCCGACTCGTCGGCCGTGCTGCCGTGCGGATCGGCCTTCGACGTCGTCAACGTGGACCCGGTCTTCGGGCGCCGGATCCTCGGCCGCCTCTGGGAGGAGGGCCCGGGATCGGGGCCCGTCGCCGTGCACCGGGGCCGGATGATGCTGTTCGCCGCGCCCGGCACGGCCCAGCGCCTGCCGGCCCTCCTCGACTGGGAGGAGTGGGGCGAGGCGGTCCCCCGGCCGCTCTGCCACGGGCTCGGCGACGCGGTGACCGTGCCGCCGCTCGTCCCCTCCGCCCGCTCCGACGCCTCCGGACCCTCCGGACCGCGCTGGCTGGTCGCCCCCGACACCCGTCACCCCTGGCTGCCCGGCCCCGAGGTCGTGCTCTGGGCCTGTGTGCGCGCCGTACGGGCGGCTTCCGCCGCCGACGTGCGGGTATCGATTTTTCCTCCCGCCGATCCGGGTGCTAATGTCTACGACGTCAGCAGGCGCCGCTAGCTCAGTTGGTTAGAGCAGCTGACTCTTAATCAGCGGGTCCGGGGTTCGAGTCCCTGGCGGCGCACAGACGGAAGAAGCCCCTCGCGGAAGCGGGGGGCTTCTTCGTGTCCCGGAGCGGGCGCCTCGGTCAGCCGACGGGGGGCGGGGTGATCCGTACCGTCCAGCCGTCCGCCTCCGTGCGGTCCCTGACCTCGACCCTGACCCCGACCCCCGGCACGGTGAGGGTCTCGCCCTCCTCCAGCGGTGCGTCCGCGAGCGGCGGGTAGACGGAGCGGTCCCAGCAGGCGTCGGTGCGCGGGTGCGCGTCGACGACCTCGACCGGGCCGTCGCCCGAGGCCGCGCCGCCCCGGACCCGGTAGACGAGCACGCCCTCGGTGCAGGTGTCGGCGTTGCTCCCGGCGTCCGTCCTGGCCTCGACCGCGAGGACGGTGTCGGGGCCGGTGCGGACCACCGCGAGCCGGGTGCCGAGGGTGCCGCCGGCGGTGGGCGGGGCGTCGGTCGGCTCCAGGGTGACCATCCGGGGTTCGGTGCCCTGGACACAGGTGATCTGCGCCCGGGAGAGCCAGCCGAGCTTCCACTTGTGCCAGCCGAAGAGGTCGGGTGACAGTCCGAACTGGCTGCCCATGACGTCCCAGTCGCCCACATGGGTGTCCCAGTCCCCCTTGCCGTCCTCCGGGCGGTGGTAGAGGTCGGGCAGGTCGAAGACGTGGCCGGTCTCGTGGGCGAGGACGTTGCGGTCGGGCGGGTGCCGCTCGAAGACGGTGACGACCCGCTTGATCTCGGTGCCGTCGACCTCCAGGGGGCGTTCGAGGTTGACGACCTTCGTCGCGTCGGAGTCGACGCCGGGCGCGTCCGGGTCGGCGACCAGGTAGACGATGTCGTACCGGGAGAAGTCGACGCCCCCGTCGGCGGCGGCGACCGCGTCCCTGAGGTAGGCGGCGCGCTGCCCGGCGTCCCAGTCACGCCGTATGTCGTACGCGCTCGACGGCTTCGGCATCGGGGTCCAGGCCGTCTGGATGTGCGGGCGCAGGGTGAAGCGCCCGTAGGAGGCGCGCGAGAAGTACTCGCTGGTGGCGGGGAAGTGGTCGGCGGCGAGCTCGGCCGGTTCGGTGAGCGGCTCGGCGTCCGGGAAGGACAGGAAGATCATGACCGCGTCGAGGGCGCGGTCGGGGCGCGGGTACGACCTGTTCCAGGTGTCGAGGCCCAGCGAGTGGTGAGCCGTCGTACGGGGCAGGGCGCAGGGATTCGCCGAGGACGCGCCGACGGCGGGGCCCGCGACGAGCCCCGTGGCGGCCAGGGCGGCGAACGAGGTGAAGGCGGCCGCTCCGGCGCGCAGCCGTGAGCGTTCCACTCCCCCGGGTGGCTGCTGACCCCTCACGTGGACCTCCGGATCGCGAATGCGGGACACCCCACCCACCTTGTGATGGTTTGCGGTGTTTCGCACGTTTCCACTGCCCCGGTCGGGTGAGAGACCGGCCCGGGGTCGACGCGACACGGGCGCGCTTCAGCTCACGGAAAGTCACATTCGGTCACGTCACCACCGACCCGTGTCAGACCCGCGCAGAAACGATCGCGCAGTCGTCGACGGTGGGCAGCCTCACAGGGCCGGGGAGCCCCCGGAGGGCCTCCGAAGCTGGAAGGCTCCCCCGCGCTGGCTCTATGATCGGCTCACTCTTCCTTGGCCGACCGTCCCGACCACATGTGACCGGCCCGACTGCACTACGGGAGCGAGCGGTGAGCGGAACCCCCGAAGGACCGGTGCACCCAGAGCCGCCGGAGAAGTACGCGGCAGAGACCGCACTCACGGAGCGTCACCCCGAGCCCCGCGCCGAGCGTCACTGCGGGCTCCACCCCGGCCTCGCCCCCCGGCCCCCCGGCGAGCGCCCCGACGCCGAACACCGCGACTGCATGGCCGCCTTCCGGATCTCGCAGCTCGCCATGGCCGTCGTCGACCAGGACGGCGTGGTCGTCGCCGCCAACGACTCCTTCGGCACGCTCCTCGGCACCGAGGCCGCCGACCTGCGGGAGCAGGCCGCCGCCGACCTCGTCGACCTCGCGTCCGACGGGCGCACCTGGCACGCGTACCGCGAGGTGCTGCGCGGCCGCCGCTCCCGCTTCCGCTGCACCCGCCGCCTCAAGCACCCCGACGGGCGCTCGCTGTGGGCCGAGGTCACCGTGGCCCCCGTGCCCGACAGCCGCAGCGTCCTGCTGTCGATCGCGGACATCAGCGACCGGCGTGAGCTCCAGGCGCGGCTCCGCCACCTCCAGATGCACGACCCAGTGACCCGGCTGCCCAACCGCGCCCTGTTCTTCGAGCGCCTCTCGGCCGCCCTGGAGGCCTCGACCCTCGACGCCGAGGCGGCGACGGAGGCGGTCGGGGGCTCCTGCGCCGACCGTACGGACGGCATCGGCGCGAAGGACACCATCAGCTCTTCGTACGAGTCCTACGGGTATGGCAGAACAGGGCGGATCGGTCTCTGCTACCTCGACCTCGACGGCTTCAAGGCGGTCAACGACACCCTCGGCCACCGTGTCGGCGACCGGCTCCTCGCCGCCGTCGCCGGCCGCCTGACCGAGTGCGCGGACAGCGACGGCTACACCCGCAGCGGCGGCCATCTCGTGGCGCGGCTCGGTGGTGACGAGTTCGCGATCCTGGTCGAGGAGTCCACCGGCACCGAGCAACTCGCCGACCTGGCGAGCTCGGTGCTCGACGCACTCCAGGACCCCTTCGACCTGGGCGGCCAGCGGCTCTCGGTCTCCGCCTCGATCGGCGTGGTCGAGCGCTCCGGGCACGGGACGACCGCGACCGCCCTGATGCAGGCCGCCGACACCACGCTGTACTGGGCGAAGGCGGACGGCAAGGCCCGCTGGACCCTCTTCGACCCGGAGCGCAACGCGCACCGGATGACCCGGCAGGCGCTCTCCTCCACCCTGCGACCCGCCGTGGAGCGGGGGGAGTTCGGCCTGGAGTACCAGCCGCTGGTGGACCTGGCGGACGGAGCGGTGCGCGGGGTGGAGGCGCTGGTCCGCTGGAACCACCCGCAGTTCGGCACGCTGGCGCCGAATCGGTTCATCGGGATCGCCGAGGAGGACGGCTCCATCGTGGAGCTGGGCCGGTGGGTGCTGCGCACGGCCTGCCGGCAGGCCAGGCAGTGGCAGAAGGACCATCCGTGCGAGCGGCCGATCTTCGTCAGCGTCAACGTGGCGGTCCGTCAGGTATGGGACTCCGACCTCGTCGCGGACGTGGCGGGGATCCTCGCCGAGACCGGGCTTACGCCGCACCTGCTGCAGCTGGAGCTGACCGAGTCCGCCGTGATGGGCTCGGCAGGGCGGCCGCTCCAGGCACTCCAGGCGCTGAGCGACATGGGCGTGCGGATCGCGATCGACGACTTCGGCACGGGCTACTCGAACCTGGCCTATCTGAGCCGGCTGCCAGTCTCGGTGCTGAAACTCGACGGATCGTTCGTGCGCGGCTTCCAGGACGAGGAGCACGCCAACCCGGCGGACGAGCTGATCGTCGAGGCGCTCGTACAGCTCGCGCACCGGCTGGGCCTCACGGTCACCGCCGAGTGCGTCGAGACCTCAGGGCAGGCGAGCCGGCTGCGCCGGATCGGCTGCGACACGGGGCAGGGCTGGCTGTACTCGCGGGCGGTGGCCCCCGACCGCATCGCCGAGCTGATCGGCGTGGAACCGCTGCCCGTCTGAAGCTCCCGCATGGCGAGGGCGTGGGACACGGGCATGGGCTCGGGCATGGAACTGCCCCCGGCCGGGAGGGACATCCCGGGCGGGGGCAGCGGTTCATGAGGGGGCTCAGCCGGTCATGTCAGGGCCTCAGCAGGCGCCCTGGTCCTTCCAGACGCCCCACTCGCCGGTCGTGCCCGGCTCCTCGTTCTGCGTCCACCACTGGGCCTTCCAGGTGCGGCCCTTGTGGGAGACGAGCGCGCCGCCGTTGTAGACGGTGCCGGCCACGTACGCCGGGGCGGTGCAGCTGCCGGTGGGCGGCGTGGTCGTGGGAGGCGTGGTCGTGGGCGGGGTGGTCGGGGGCGTCGTCGGCGGGGTGGTCGGCGGCGTCGTGGTCGGCGGGGCCGTGGTGCCGCCGAGCGCGGTGTTGATCTGGGTCAGCAGCGTGGCGTTGTTGTCCAGGCCGAGGAGCGAGTACATCATCGCGCCGGCCAGACCGCGCTGCTTGCCGTAGTCCACCCGGGCCTGGATGGACTTCTGGTTCAGACCGGTGAAGAACTCGCCGTCCTTGTAGAAGTACGAGGACTTGGACTGGTCGTCCCAGAAGGTGGTCGCCGCGTTGTCGACGATGCCGCCGAGCTCCTTGTAGTGCGCGATGCCGGCCTGCTGGCTGAGCGGGCGGGCGTTGGAGCCGCCGGTCGCGGTCTGGGCGAGGCCGTTGGTGGTGCCGGCCGGGACGCCCTTCCAGCCGCGGTAGTAGAACTCGTAGCCGAGGGTCAGCTTGTTGGCGGGGAAGCCGCCCGCGATGCCGTACGCCGGGTTGCCGTCGATCCAGGAGTCGATGGCCGAGTCGATGCTGTACTTCTCCGTGCCCGGCGCGATCACGTCGGTCGGGTCGTTCGGGGAGGGGAACAGCGGGGACTGGTGGTACGTGGGCCCGTCGCCGTCCCAGGCGCCGTGCATGTCGTACGTCATGATGTTGGCGTAGTCCAAGTACTGGCCGATCTTGTCGGTCTCGATGTACTTGATCTTGTCCTGGCCGGCCGGGAGGGCCGAGGTCAGCAGGTACTTCTTGCCGCCGTTGGCCGCGCCGTGCGCGTCGAGCTGCTTGCGGAACTCGGCGAGGAGCAGGGTGAAGTTCTGCTTGTCCTCGGGGCCGTAGTGGTTGCCCAGGTGGCCGCCGGAGGAGCCGGGGTACTCCCAGTCGATGTCGATGCCGTCGAAGATGCCGGCCGCCGTGCCCGCACCGCCGAAGCCGCCCTCGACCGGCAGGTTGCCCTTGATGTACTGGTCGATGCAGGAGGTGACGAGCTTCTTGCGGCTCGCGTCCGTCTTCGCCGCGTCGTGGAAGTACTTGGAGTAGGTCCAGCCGCCGAGCGAGATGTTGATCTTCAGGTGGGGGTACTTCGCCTTCAGTTCCTTGAACTGGTTGAAGACGCCCACGATCGGCTGGTCCCACTTGTCGGCGACGCCGTCGACGCTGTCCGCCGCGGAGAAGGACTTCTGGTAGTCGGCGTACGAGTCGCCCGCACCGTCGCCCGCGTTGGGGTTGTTGTCGTCACCCGCGGCCTTGTTGGCCATGAAACAGGTGAGGTCGGTGGGGTGGATGTTGCCGAACGAGTAGTTGATGACGTCCAGCTGGCTCGCGATGCCCCGGGTGTCGAGGTGCTTGGGGTAGAACGCGTTGCCGTAGACGCTCCACTGGTCGTAGTACGCGATGCGCACATTGCCCGCAGAGGCAGTGGTCGTCGTGTCGGCCGCCTGGGCGGAGCCGAGGCCTGCGGTCGCCGCGAGGGCGCCGGCGGCGAGGGCCGAGCTGAGGAGCGCGGCGATCAATGGCTTACGGGGGTGCACGTGCGGCCTCCGAAGTGGGGGAGAACTGGGTGGTGCCGTACAGGAGATGAGGAAGTGATAACCGGCGCGTGAACACCTCGTCAATGGTCTGAACCAGATTGAGGACTAGACCAATTCCCTGCCGAAAGCCCTTGTCAGAGGGGTGCAGCACAAAGCGGAACCGCCCGCCACCATCGGTGACGAGCGGTTTAAGGTTCACTTAGGGGGAGCGCGGGGGCCGTTCGCGAAGGAACCAGCCGCGCGCGGGGACCGAGGTTTTTACCCGGCCGCCCCCGGCTCGGAATCCGTCAGCTCCGGGAGTTCGTAGGCGTCGGCGATGAGCTCGTAGCTCCGCAGCCGCGCCTCACCGCCGTGCGCGTTGGCCGTGATCATCAGCTCGTCCGCCCCGGTCCGCTTCCTCAGGTCGTCCAGACCCGTACGGACCTCGTCGGGCGTGCCGTACACGACGTTCGCCAGCCAGCCGTCCACGAACTCGCGCTCGGCGGGGCTGAATCCGTACGCCTCCGCCTCCTCCGGCGTCGGGATGAGCCCCGGCCGGCCGGTGCGCAGCCGCAGCATCGACAGCGCGCCCGTGAGGACCTGGCGGTGCGCCTCCTTCGGGTCGTCGGCCGCGAGCGCGGCCACGCCGATCACCGCGTACGGCGCGTCGAGGACGGCGGAGGGCCGGAAGGAGTCGCGGTAGAGATCGAGCGCCGGGATCGTGTTCCTGGCCGAGAAGTGATGGGCGAAGGCGAAGGGCAGTCCGAGCACACCGGCGAGGCGGGCGCTGAAGCCGGAGGAGCCGAGCAGCCAGATCGGCGGACGGCCCTTCGGACCCTGGACCGGGCCGGGCACGGCGTGGATCCGGGCGTACCGGTGCCCGTCGGGGAAGTCGTCGTCCAGGAACCGGGTCAGTTCGGCGAGCTGCTCGGGGAAGTCGTCGGCACCCTCGTGCAGGGTGTCGGAGCGGCGCAGGGCTGCCGCCGTGGCCCCGTCGGTGCCGGGGGCGCGCCCGAGGCCGAGGTCGACGCGGCCGGGGGCGAGGGCCTCCAGGGTGCCGAACTGCTCGGCGATGACGAGCGGGGCGTGGTTGGGCAGCATGACACCGCCCGAGCCGAGGCGGATGCGGCTGGTGTGGGCGGCGAGGTGGGCGAGGATCACCGCCGGCGAGGAGGAGGCGACGCCGGGCATGGAGTGGTGTTCCGCCACCCAGTGGCGGTGGAAGCCGCGCCGCTCGGCGAGCCGGCTCAGCTCGACGCTGGTGGCCAGCGCCTGGGTCGCGGTCCTGCCGCTGCCGACGGTCACCAGGTCCAGTACGGACAGCGGAACGGGCGCGGTACCCCGCACCTCTCCTCGAATAGCGTCGGACACCTTCGGGACCCTCCTCGGCACACGTACGGTCACTGCTTCTGCGGCTGCTTCTGCGGCTGCTTCTGCAGCCGCTTCTGCAGCTGCTTCGGAGGCATAACAGGAGGGGGTCTCCGTTTATTCCGACCGGTTTCGGCGGTTCTCAGCCACCGCGGAGGTCGGCGACGGCGTCCGCTTCCCCTGGATTCCGCGCAAAAAATCTCCCGCCCGCCGTGGCCCGAACTGACGCCCGAGCACCCGCCCGCACGGCCCTGACCTGAGGGTCTACGAACCACTCATGACCTTGGCATATGCCAGGGTGGCGAGCCCCAGCGTAGGGCCTGGATGCTCCGCATCATTCTCGCCAACAGCCGCCCCTAAAAAGGGGCTTGGCGGCTATCGTGGGACGAAAGCTTGCGGTCACAACCTGGTAGGGGGAAACCGTGGCGCTGAAGCCCGAGCCCACCGCGCCGTTCCACTCGGTGCAATACGCCCTGCGCGTCCTCGAGACGGTCTCGCGGCACGGTGGCGGAGTGACAGACGTCCAGATCGCGCGCGAAACCGGCCTGCCCGTCGCCCACCTCTCCTCGCTGCTCCTCATGCTCCGCCGCGAGGGGTACGTGGAACAGGTCGCCGACGGCGCGTACGTGATCGGGGACTCCCTCGTCCTCCTCGGCTCCGGCATGACCCGCCGCGAAGCCCTGGAGGCCAAGCTCCAGGAGACCCTGACCGAGCTGCGCGACTCCGTCGGCGCGGCGGTGTACATCAGCCGGTACATCGACGGCGAGGTGAAGATCACCCAGTTCGCCGACGGCCCGCGCACACCCAAGGTCAACGAGTGGGTGGACTTCCGCTCGGCCGCGCACGCCAGCGCGGTCGGCAAGTGCCTGCTCACCCAGCTCGACCTGAACGGCCGGCGGGACCACCTCTCCCGGCACAAGATCGCCCGGCTGACCTCCCGGACGATCACCAACGAGCGGATCCTCTTCTCCAAGCTCGACAGCCAGCCGGCGACGGTCCCCGTGCTCGACCTCCAGGAGTACGCGGTGGGCACCGTCTGCGCCGCCGTCCCGCTGACGGCGGGCTCCGCCGTGGGCTGCCTGGCGCTCTCCCTGCCGATCGAGCACGCGCACCGGCTGCGCTCGGCGGCCGACACGCTGAACCGCAGGGCCGCGCCGGTGGTGCTCTCCCTGGCGATCTGAGGACGCGGAGGGACCCGGTCCCGCGGGGTGGTCGGAAGCACCCCCCGGGACCGGGTAGTATTTTCTCTGTCAGCAGGCGCCGCTAGCTCAGTTGGTTAGAGCAGCTGACTCTTAATCAGCGGGTCCGGGGTTCGAGTCCCTGGCGGCGCACAGACAGAGAAAGCCCCTCGCGGAAGCGAGGGGCTTTCTTGTCGTCCCCGTCACAGCCGTCACACCCGTCATGCCCTGAGGTACGTCAGGACGGCGAGGACCCGGCGGTGGGTGTCATCGGCCGGCGGCAGGTCCAGCTTCGCCAGGATGTTGCCGATGTGCTTGCCGACGGCGGCCTCCGTCACCACGAGACGGCGGGCGATCGACCCGTTCGAGAGGCCCTCCGCGACGAGCCCGAGCACCTCGCGCTCGCGCGGGGTCAGCGCCTCCAGCGGGTCGCGGTGCCGCCGGAGCAGCTGCCGTACGACCTCGGGGTCGACCACCGTCCCACCGTCCGCGACCCGGCCGAGGGCGTCGAGAAACTCCTCCACCTGCCCCACCCGGTCCTTGAGCAGATAGCCGACGCCCGTGCCGTCGCCCGCGTCGAGGAGGTCGGCGGCGTAGCTGCGCTGCACGTACTGGCTGAGGACGAGGACCGGCAGGGCCGGCCGCTCGGCGCGGAGCGCGACCGCGGCCCGCAGCCCCTCGTCCTGGAAGCCGGGCGGCATCCGGACGTCGGTGACCACGATGTCCGGATCATGGGCGGCGACCGCCTCGCGCAGGGCGTCGGCGTCGCCGACGGCGGCGACGACCTCGTGGCCGAAACGGGCCAGGAGCCCGATCAGTCCCTCCCGGAGGAGGACGCTGTCCTCGGCGAGGACGACGCGGAGCCTACGGTCGGCGCCGATCGCTCGGTCGGTGCCGGTTTCTCGGTCGATGCCGATTCCTCGGTCGGTGCCGGCTTCTCGGTCGGTGCGGGACACGGGATCTCCACTCGCAGGACGGTCGGCCCGCCCGGCGGGCTCATGATCGTCAGTGTGCCATCGAGGACGGCGATCCGGTCGGCGAGACCGGTGAGTCCGCTGCCCCTGGCCGGGTCCACGCCGCCCCGCCCGTCGTCCTCGACGACGAGCCGCAGGACGCCGTCCGCGTGCCGGGCGGTGATCCTCGCCTGGCGGGCGCCGCTGTGCTTGCCGATGTTGGCGAGCGCCTCGCAGCCGGCGAAGTAGCCCGCGCTCTCGACGGCGGCGGGCAGCCGGGGCAGGTCGCTGTCGAGGGCGAGGTCGACGGGGACGGCCGACCGGTCGGCGGCGTCGGCGAGGGCCGCGCCGAGCCCGTAGTCGGCCAGGACCTGCGGATGGATGCCGTGGATCAGCTCGCGCAGTTCGGTCAGCACCTGGCCGGCCTCCTCGTGGGCCTTCGCCAGCTGGTCGGCGAGCGGGCCCGGCGGGGCGTCGAGCCGGGCGAGGCCGAGGGTCATGGTGAGGGCGACCAGGCGTTGCTGGGCCCCGTCGTGGAGATCGCGTTCGATGCGGCGCCGCTCGGCCTCGAAGGCGTCGACGAGCCGGGCCCGGGAGGCGATGACCTCCCCGATCCCGTCCTCCGGCCCGGTCTCGCGGGGCGCGAGCAGGGCCCGGGCGAGGGCGGCGCGGGCCCCGGCGACGGCGGCGAGGGGGTAGGCGAGGAGGACGAGGAGGACCGCCCCGAGGAGGGCGGCGGCGAAGGCCTCGGGATAGGAGGTGACCAGGTACGCCTTGACCACCTTGACCTCGTGGCCGTCGACCGCCAGCTGGAGCGGGGTGCTGAGGAGGGCGACGGGCAGGCCGATGCCGACGGCGAGCGCGATGAGGTCGAGCGGCCACAGGACGGTGGCGAGGAGCAGGGCGTACGCGAGCTCCCGCCAGGTCGCCTGCTCCCCCGCCCGGAGCCGGAGCCAGGCGGCGAGACCGGGCACGGCGGGGACCCGGTGCGGGTCGGGGGCGGGATCCAGGTCGACGAGCCGGAGCCGGAGCCGTTCCACGCCGCCGACGGCGGTGCCGGAGAGGAGGAGCAGCGGCAGCCCGACGAGGAGGAGCGAGAACACGCCGAGCACGAGGAGCACGAGACAGGCGGCGGCCCCGACGAGCGCACCGGTGGCGAGATACCCGGCGGCCCTCCAGGGCCAGGAGCCCCGGGGGAAGCGGGGCCGGGCGAGTGCCTGCCAGAGGTTACGGGGGTCCATGGACGCCCACGGTAGGCGGGCGCGGGAGGCGGGGCCATGGGCCTGGGGGGTGGGGAGGAGGTGGGGCTGGGCCTACCTCCGGGCACCGGGGCGGGTCGGTCCGGTGCCTGGGCGGGTCGGCTCGGCGCCTGGGCGGGCTGGTTCGGCGCCTGGGCGGGCTGGTTCGGCGCCTGGGCGGGCTGGTTCCGGCGGCGGCGGCCCCCGCGAGGGCCGCCGCGCCGGCCGGAGCGGGTGCTCCGGCGGGTTGGTCGAGCAGGATGCCGGGGTGCGGCTCGCCCCCCGGCACGGGTGGTGTCAGGCCGGCGTCAGAACTGGACGTCCGAGCAGGCGTAGAACGCGTTCGCGGTGTCCGCGACCGTCCACACCGCCAGGATCAGGTGACGGCCCGTCTTGCCCGCCGGGACCGTCCCGGAGTGCGAGAGGGTCGCCGGCGGCTGCTGGCTGTTGTAGGGGACGGTCAGGAACGGCTGGGGGTCGAGCGCGGCCCGGGTCAGCTTCTGACTCGGGTCCCAGCCGTTCCTGGTGATGTAGTACTTGAAGTCGGTGGTGCGGTGCCGGGCCGTGAACTGCCAGCGGAAGCTGTAGCTCTGCCCGGCCGTGAGCCGGGTGGTGGGCCACGTGCCGCCCCGGGGGTCGTCGAGCTGGGCGAACTGGGTGAGCCCGGCGGAGCAGATCTTGCCGTCGGCGGGGCCGGCGGCGGGGAAGCCCTTGAGGCCCTCGACCGACTGCGGCTCCCACTGTATGGAGCCGCAGTTGGTCACGGTGCCGTTGGCGCAGAGCTTCTGGCGGCTGATCGGCGAGTCGGTGTAGCCGTGACTTCCGGCGCTACCGGTGGCGAGGAGGGTGGCGCCGGCGACGCCGAGCGCCACCACCGCCGCCCCGACTGACTTTTTGCGCATGCTGTCGCTCCAGGAGAACGTGGGGGAGTTCCATTGGGCCGTGCGCGCGCGTGCGGTTCCTGCGGTCGTTCATTTTGGTCTGGACCAAGTACCAAGGTATGGACGGAAGTTGAACATGTCCATCCCCTCAGGCCCCCTCCACCGGACCCGTCCGACCCGTGTAGAACGCCACCGTCAGGTCCTTGACCAGCGCCTTGCGCTCGTAGTCGTCCAGTTCCACCAGACCACGACTGGTCAGCCGGTGGACCACGTCGTCCACCGCGTCCACCACCGACGTCAGCACGCTGTCCCGGTGCTTCGCGTCGATCGCCGCGATCCGGCGCCTGCGCATCGCCGCCGCCACCTCCGGCGCGTACTCGATCCGCGTCGGCTGCGCCGAGAACACGTCCACCCCGACCGGGGCGCACTCCGCCGACAGCATCCGCGTCAGGGCCGCGCCGACCGCCTCCGCGTCCCGGAGCGTCGGGGCGTCCTCGTGGAAGGCGTCCGCCGGAAGCTGCGAGAGGACCCGCGCCATCGCCGCCTCGACCTGCTCCCGCAGGTAGTCCTCGTGCCCGTCGACCCCCAGGGCCGCCCGCACCGTGTCCCGCACCCGCCACACCACGAGGACGGTGACGTCGAGCGCGGTGCCCTTCGCGTCCACGGACGACAGCGGCTCGCTGCGCCAGTGCCGGAGCCGTACGTCGACCCTGCGGCGCAGCAGGAGCGGGCTGACCCAGACCAGACCGGTACGGCGGACCGTGCCCCGGTAGTCACCGAACAGCGTCAGCACCCAGGCGTAGCCGACCCGGCCCCGGCCGAGACCGCCGAGCGCGAACAGGGCGAGCACGACGCCGAGCGCGAGCAGCGCCCACTGGCCGAGGTGGATGCCGTGGTACGGGCGTTCCGGCAGCCGCAGCATCCGCGCCGCCTCCTCCGGCACCGCCCCGGTCCACCACACGATCGCCGCGCAGCCGGCGAGCGCCGCGGCCCCGCCGATCACCCCGACCCACCCCGGCAGTACCGCGCCCGGCCGCTCGACGAGACCGGGGTCGGCGGTGGGGGCGGGCCGGGAGGTGGAGGCGGTCGCTCTGGTCTGAGGAGGCTTGGACGCGGGTCTGGCCTTGGCGGGGGCCTTGGCGGTGGACCTGCTGGGGGACTTGGTCGCGTCCCTGGTCGCGGGCTCGGATACGGGCTTGGTCGCCGTCCCGGTCTGCGGCTGGACCTTCGACGGGGCCGGAATGGCGGCCCCGCGGCCGTTCGTCTGCGTCAGGGGCGCGGCCATGGCGACGGTGTCGGGACCCCCGTCGTCGGCGCCCGCCGCCCGGGGCCCGGCGGTCTCCGGCTCGTCGCGGAAGAGCAGGTGGACCGGGATGGAGCCGGTGGTCTCCGCCCCGATCACGTTCTTCCGCCGTGCCACCCGCACGACGGCGGCGACGGGCACGGCGACGGTACCGACGCGGGCTCCGGTGATCCGCCCGAAGTCGGGGGCGGGGCCGCTGCGCTCGGCGACGCCGGCGGAGGGGGCGGAGGCGCGGGCGGGACCCGTGGCGGGAGCGGGCGCGGGGCCCCTCGGAGCGTCCGGGCCGGCCTCCGCGTCGGTGACCGCCTCCGGCGGGGAGGCGCGGTGCCGTCCCGCCGACACGCCGACGGCGGGCGTGGGCTCGGCCGCGGCCGGGGGGGTGGTAGCGGTGCCGGGCTGCGTACCGGCGGCCGCACCGGGGGCCGAGCCGGTCGTGGCCTTGTGGATGCGGACGGCGGAAGGCGGCGTGAGGTGGACCGGCGCCGACGGCGACGTACCGGAGGGTCCCTCGATCAGACGGACCGATGGCATGCCGGACGAACCGGCAGGGTGCGTCGGCGACGTACGGGCGGGGCCGGCCGGGTGCGTCGGCGGCTCGCCGGACCGTTCGGCCGGGCGCGCCGGGGAGGCGCCGGACGCGGTTCCGCCCGTATCGGGCCCGGCCTGCCCGTCCCGTGACGCGTCCGAGCCGGACCCGTCCCGCGTGAGCTTCGGGACGACGCCCGAGGAAGCCACCGGAAGGCCTGGGAGACCCGGAAGGTCCGGTGACGTACCGCCAGGAACCGGGCGCACGACGGCAGAAGCGGGGGCTCCGCCGTCGTTGCCGTCCGTCGCGCGGGGCATCGGCCCCCCGAGGGGCGTCAGGACATCCGTGGCCTGTGACGGGCCGTCCGGGGCGGGCGCCTGCGCCTCGCCGACGGGCGGCACCGCCACCCCGCCACCGGCGGCCGGAGTCTCCACCCCTCCCCCGCCACCGGCGGCCGGAGCCTCCGCCCCTCCCCCGGCGACCGCGTCCGCCGCCTCGCTCCCCGTGGCCCGGACCTCCTCGGTCCCGGCGGGAGCCGCCGCCGGGTCCTGGGAGGCCGGCCCGGGCGGGGTGCCCGGGGGTGCGTCCTGGGGAGGGGACGTGCGGGGAAGGGTGCCGTCCGTCAGACGTCTGGCGGTACGGGCCGCGTCACGCGAGGCCGCCGCGCCGGAGTCCGCGGGGTTGGGGAGCGATGCCGTCATTCGGGTCCACCTCATGCTCTCGGGGTCATCGGAACAAACGCCGCCAGGTCTCCGGGCCCGGGTAGCCGTCGGCAGCCGCGCCGCGCCATCCCTGTGCCCGCTGGAACGCCTCGACGTTGCGGCGGTCCGCCTCCGTCCAGCGCGGACCGGGTCCCGACAGGTAGTGCTTGCCGAAGCCCCGCTTCACCAGTTGTTTGCCCAGCTTCTCCACATATGCGTTGGATTGGCCCGGACGGAAGGAGCCACGCCCGGGAAAGCCCGACGCATTCGAACTCGACCCGGCCGAACCACCCGAACCGCCGATGCTCTTGCCCCCGCCGGTCACGAGGAGCTTCCACGTCTGCGGGCCGGGCAGGCCGTCCGCCTCCTTGCCCTTCCAGCCCTGCGCCAGCTGGAACGCCTGGGTCGCGCGCCGGTCCGCGTCGCCCCACTTCGGGCCGGGTCCCTTGCTGTAGTACTTCTTGCCGCCGCGGTCGACGAGGAGCCTGCCGAGCTGGGTGACGTACGCGTTGGAGGCGCCGGGACCGAACATGGCCGTGCCGGGGTACGGCGTCGCCGTGGGCGTCGCCCCGCCGCCGGTGCTGCCGCCGCCGCTTCCGCCGCTGACCACGCCCTTGTAGCGGTAGGCCACGTACCGGTTGGAGTTCTCCCAGTACGCCAGGGGTGTCGCCTGCCTGCGGGTGCGCGGCTTGGTCTGCTCGTAGGCGACGTAGGAGGTGTGGGTGTAGTCGGTCCAGCCGCCGAAGATCGTGACGTGGGAGCCGCGCGTCGGGTTGGCCGGGTTGTGGAAGAGCAGGATGTCGCCGGGCTGGAGCTCGGTCCGGTCGACGCGGTCGGCGAAGCGGTCGAGACTGCCGGTCCACTCGTTGCTGCGCAGGTTCCAGGCCATCGAGATGTAGCCGGAGCAGTCCTGGCGGTAGCCGTCGGACCAGTACTTCTCCATGGAGTACGGGACCTGGGCCGTCACCCACAGCTTGGCGCGGTTGATGATCTCGGACCGGGTCGTCTTCCGCAGGGTGCCGGTCGAGACCTGACTGGTCGTCGGAGTCGCGATCGGGGAGGGCTGGGGCCCGGGGCCCGGCGCTCCGTGCAGGGGTTCCGGCCTGCCCTGCGGGGTGTCGGGTCGCGGGACGGTGGCGGTGCGGACCGCATCCGTGGAGTCCACCGCGTCCGTCTCATCCGTTGTGTCCGTCGTATCCGTCGTATCCGCCGGGGTGTACGGGCCCGCCGGCGGCGGGAGGGCCGTCGCCACCGAGGCCCCGCCTCCGCCCAGGACCACGCCCGCCGCCGTCACCAGGACCAGGGCGCGGCGGGCGCCGTGGGCCGCGGGGTGGCCACCCGCTCTGACGGGCAGGCCAAGCGCGAGGTCGCGCCGCTGCCGGGCGCACCCCGGGCAGCCGCAGTCGGCCGCTGGTTCGAACTCCTCGAAGACCGGCACGCTCATGCGATTCCCCTCCACACTCGTCAAGATCTTTTGACCCTTGGTTTTGGGCGTCAGTGTCTCAACTGTCTGGTCATATCGCATTTTGACGAACTAAAGGCTCTATACGACCATCCGACAGGCCGGTGGTGACCGATATTGGTCAGGAGCACGCCCGCACGTCAGGTAGAGTTCTCTCTGTCAGCAGGCGCCGCTAGCTCAGTTGGTTAGAGCAGCTGACTCTTAATCAGCGGGTCCGGGGTTCGAGTCCCTGGCGGCGCACGCAAAGTCAAGACCCCCTCACCGATGGTGAGGGGGTCTTGACCGTTTTCGGCCACCGGCTCAGACGCCGGCCGGGGCCCTTTCCGAACCCGTCAGATACGCCGAGACCACCACGTTCGCCGAGTACGTACCGGCCGCGCGGTCGAAGGTCCCGCCGCAGGTGATCAGGCGCAGCTCGGCGCGGTGCGGCTCGCGGGCGCCGTAGACCTTCCGGGCGTCGAAGTGTTCCCGGGAGTGGACCTGGACGTCGTCGACCGTGAATTCGGCGACCGATCCGTCCGTCCGGGTGACGCGGACCTTGGCGCCGGGACGGGCCGCGCTCAGGCCGTAGAAGACGGCCGGGCGGGTGTCCGTGTCGACGTGTCCGACGAAGAGGGCCGGGCCCGCCGCGCCCGGGCGGGTGCCGGAACCGAACCAGCCGACCGTGTGCGGCATCTCGTACGGCGGCGGTTCGATCGCCCCCGTGCCGTCCAGGCCCCGCGCCACGACGGGCGCGCTGATGCCGAGGGAGGGGATCTCGATCCGTCGCGGTGCGACGGGGGCGAGCGGGTCGCGGGCCGGGGGCAGCGCCGCCCCGAGCGGTCGGCCGACGGCGGCGATGTCGCCGGTGGTCGGCGCGGAGCTGCCGCCGGGCCCCTCGGTGGCCTCGCGGCCCCAGAGCCAGAGCCCGACGAGCAGCAGCGCCCAGGTCACGCCGGTGACGAGTCGCCCGGTGCCCGCCGGGCGGGATCCGGACGACATCGTCACTCCGCGTCCGTACCGGAGCCGGTGGTGCGGCGGCGGGAGCTGCGGAAGGCGACCGCGACGGCGGCGACGGCGGCCAGACCGAGGCCGAGCAGGGTGTACGGGGTGCCGAGACCGCTCTCGCTCGTGGTCTGGGCGACGCCGGGGGCGGCCGGTGCGGCGAACGCGGCGGTGCCGCCGCCGCCCGCGCGGACCGGGGCGACCGGGCTCGCGTGGTGGGTCGGCTTGCCGGCCGGCCTCTCGGTCGGCCTTTCAGTCGGCTTCCCCGTCGGCTTGTGCGTCGGCTCGTGCGTGGGCTTCCGGTGCTGGACCTGGACGGTGCCGACGTCGGGGTGGTCGTGGCCGTCGCAGGTCACGCTGACCTTGTACGTACCGGTCTCGAGACCGGACTTCACCGTGGTGTCGCCGAAGAGCGGCTTGCCCCCGCCGTCGCGGCCGGTGAGTTCCGCGTCGGCGACGAACGCCTGGGACTTCGCGGCGCCCGTCGTGCCCTTGCAGCCCTGGACGCGCACGTCGATGTCGGCGCCGGGCGAGGCGGTGGACGGGGTGACGGTGACCTTCACCCCGTCATGGGCGTACGCGCCGCCGGCGGCGGGCGCCAGTACGAGCAGCACGGCCGCCCCTGCGGCACGGAGAGCAATGGGACCTGAACGCATCGTGACCTCCTGGTACTGGCAGGGTCACCCGGATCCGTACTGATCGCATCCGCAGGGGCTCGGCCGGAGGGCCGCTACACCCGGTCGACGATGTCCGCGATCGAGTCGACGATCTTGGACGGGCGGAACGGGAAGCGGTCGATCTCCGCCTGCGTCGTCAGGCCCGTGAGCACCAGGAACGTCTGCATGCCAGCCTCCAGACCGGCCAGGATGTCGGTGTCCATCCGGTCGCCGATCATGGCGCTGGTCTCGGAGTGGGCGCCGATCGCGTTGAGGCCGGTGCGCATCATGAGCGGGTTCGGCTTGCCGGCGAAGTACGGCTCCTTGCCGGTGGCCTTCGTGATGAGCGCGGCGACCGAGCCGGTGGCCGGCAGCGGGCCCTCCAGGGAGGGGCCGGTCTCGTCGGGGTTGGTGCAGATGAAGCGGGCGCCGGCGTTGATGAGGCGTACGGCCTTCGTCATCGCCTCGAAGGAGTACGTACGGGTCTCGCCGAGCACCACGTAGTCGGGGGCGTGGTCGGTGAGGACGTAGCCGATGTCGTGCAGCGCGGTGGTGAGGCCGGCCTCGCCGATGACGTACGCGGTGCCGCCGGGGCGCTGGTCGTCGAGGAACTTCGCGGTCGCGAGGGCCGAGGTCCAGATGTTCTCGACGGGGACTTCGAGGCCCATCCGCGCGAGGCGGGCGTGCAGGTCGCGGGCCGTGTACATCGAGTTGTTGGTGAGGACCAGGAAGGGCTTCCCGGTCTCGCGCAGCTTCTTGATGAACGCGTCGGCGCCGGGGATCGGCACGCCCTCGTGGATGAGGACGCCGTCCATGTCGGTCAGCCAGGATTCGATCGGCTTGCGCTCTGCCATGGGTGCGGGACTCCTGCCGTACTGACGTGCGGTGTACTGGGGGCGCCGCGACAGCGCTGTGGCGACGCCCCCAAGCCTAGGGCCTGCCCGCCCGCGCAGGCTGGGTCAGGGAGCGGGCTCTGGTGCGTGCAGCTGCAAGGCGGAGGAGGGAGGCATGGCGGAGCCATGGCGACCGACGACAACGCGGCAGATGTGCGTGCCAGAGCCCGCGAGCCCAGCCGGTGCGGGCGGGGAGGTCCTGAGTCAGGATGTCCTGATGTTGACCCTGGTGATCAGGATGCGGTGACCTTGACCCCGTCGATCGTCCAGTACCAGTTGTTGGCGCCGGTGTAGCGGAAGCGGAAGCTCGCGCTGGAGGCGCCGGCGGGGACGGCGACCGTGAGGGACTGCGGCTTGGAGATGACGTCGGCCGTGTAGCTCCTGACCGGTGTCGGGGTGCCGCCGTTGAAGCTCACCAGGACCTGGGCGGACTGGGCGCCCTCCTGGCGGTAGAAGGTCGTGAAGTCGAGGGTGACCCTGGACGCGCCCGAGACGCCGTACGCGGGGGTCACGAGGGTCGAGTCGTACGTACCGGAGAACGTCTTGTCGGCCCACTCGTCGGAGTCGGCGACGGCGAAGACGCCCCGGGCGCGGACGTTGAGTTCGCGGGACTGGTCGCGCTGGGTGCGGGACCAGAACTCGTCGGTGGCGAAGGACCAGCCGCGCCACTCGGTCATGCCGCCGGTGCCCATGGCGTTGTTGATGACGGACCAGCCGCTGGGCGCGGTGTGCGTGAAGCCGAGGACCCCGGCGGGGATGCCGGTCTCGTCGACGCGGCCGGAGAGGGACCCGTAGAGCGCGTCGAAGGGGTCGGTGGAGCGCTCCTGGATCGGCTTGCCGTCGAGGCCCCAGGACGGGTCGGGGGTGATGCCGAGCTGGTGGTAGACGGTGGCGGCGACGTCGACGAGGCGGGTGTCGATGGGCCGCAGGCCGGCGGCGATGCCGGGGCCCTGGGCGAGGACGAAGGTGCGGCGCTCCTCGATGGCGGAGCCGCCGTGGCCTCCGGCGTCGGTGTGGCCGTGGTCGGTGGTGACGATGACCGTCCACCGCTCGGTGGCGTACCCGGGGCGGGCCTTGATCGCGGTGAGGAGACGGCCGAGGTAGGCGTCCTGGACGTCGATGGCGTCGAGGTACTTCTGGCTCGCGGCGCCGTGGTTGTGGCCGATCTCGTCGGTCTCGCCGAAGTAGACGAACAGGACGTCGGGGTTCTGGTTGCGCAGGATGTCCTCGGTGATGTCGGTGATCACGAGATCATTGACGACATAGTTGTTGTTGTAGACGATCTTGGCGTCGGCGCCGGGGGTGACCGTGCCGTGGGTGTCGAGCTCGGGCCAGTCGACGGCGGCGAAGAGGGAGAGCTCGGGGCGGATCTGGTGCAGCCGGGCGAGGAAGCCGGGGTACTGGCCGTAGTTCTTGCCGGTGAAGCTGTTGTCCTTGACGCCGTGCTTGTCGGGCCAGACACCGGTGGAGATCGTCGACCAGCCGGGTCCTGAGGAGGTCGCGGCCATCGGGTTGGCGTAGAGCAGCGAGCGGCCGTAGGTACCGTTCGCGATCAGGGACTTGAGGTGCGGGGCCTTGGCGGCGTCGATCCGGTCGTACCGCAGGCCGTCCATGCCGACGACGAGCACCTTGTCCTTGCTGGTGCCGTTGGGGAGCGTGGGCGAGGCCGCCTGGGCGGCGGGGGCGGTGGCGAGGCCGGTGGCGGCGACGGCCGCGGTGGCGCCGGCGGCGGCGAGCACGGTGCGGCGGGAGATGCCGGTGATCGGCATGTCGGAGTCCTCCGTGGAAGTCCGTGGAAGGGGGAAGGGGGTGCGGGCGCGCCAACGCCCCCGATTCCTCAGGGGCGTTGGTCCGTACCCGTTATCCTTCCGCGATGTACGGAGGTGTTCCAGGGTCGTGCGGTGAACTCTTGGTGCCGATCAGCTTCCGGTCGCGGACTTCCAGGCGTCCACATACGCCTTGAGGTTCCGGTCGATGTCGGACCAGTCCGGTTCGAAGACCTCGACGTCCACCATCAGCTTGGCGAGTTGGATGGCGTTGGCGTCGGTGGCGTTGACGTCCTTGCGGGCCGGGAAGCCGCCGCCGATGGCGCTGACCTCGCGCTGCGCGCCCTCGCTCAGCATGAAGTCGAGGAGCTTCTTGCCGTTCTCCGTGTGCGGGGCCTTGTTCACCAGGCCGGCCGCGTACGGCAGGGCGAAAGTGGTGGGCCTTCCGCCGTCCTTGGCCGGGAACCAGATGCCGAGGTTCGGCATGGACTTGGACTGGGCGAAGTTCATCTGCACGTCGCCGTTGGCGACGAGGAGTTCGCCCTTGTCCACCTTGGGGGCGAGCTTGGAGGTGGAGGAGGACGGGCCGACGTTGTTGGCCTGGAGCTTCTTCAGGTACTCCATGGCCGGCTCCTTCCCGCCGAAGTCGTGCATCGCCTTGATGAGGACGGCGGTGCCGTCGCCCGCGACGCCGGGGGTGGAGTACTGGAGCTTGTCCTTGAACTTCGCGTCGAGCAGCTCCTCCCAGGTCTTCGGGGCGGCGGGCAGCTCCTTCTTGTTGTGGATGAAGCCGAAGTAGTTGTTGACGACGGAGGTCCACTTGCCGTCGCCGGACTTGTCGCCGCCGTCGACCTGGTCGGCGCCCTGGGGCTCGTACGACTGGAGCAGGCCCTTGGAGTCGGCCTGCTGGATGAAGGGCGGCAGCGTCACGATCACGTCGGCCTGGGTGTTGCTCTTCTCGCGGAGGGCGCGCTGCACCATCTCCCCGGAGCCGCCCTCGACGTACTTGACCTTGATGCCGGTCTTCTTCTCGAAGTCGGCGAAGACCTTGTCGTACCAGCCGTCGCCCGCCTCGCCCTTGAGGCCGTCGGCGCTGTAGACGGTGACGATCTTCTCGTCGGAGGCGGCGGGGGAGCCGCCGCAGGCGGTGAGGCTCCCGGCGAGGACGAGGGAGCCGGCGAGGGCGGCGATCGGCTTGGCGTACGTGCGCATAACGTCGTTTTCTCCTAGCGGAAGTGAAGCGGCAGGGAAGCGGGGCTCTACGGCAGGCCCTAGCGGTACGAGGCCTTGGTGCGGATGCGGGAGACGGCGAGCAGGGCGAGGAGGGTCGCCGCCATGAGGACCACGGCGAGCGCCGAGCCGGTGAAGAGGGCACCGCGGTCGGTGCGGGTGAAGATGAGCACCGGGAGCGGCGTCCAGTCCGGCGGGTAGAGCATCATCGTGGCGCTCAGCTCGCCCATGGACAGGGCGAAGCAGAGCCCGGCGGCGGCGTTCAGGGACGGCAGGAGGAGCGGCAGCTTCACCCGGAGCAGGACGTACGAGGGGCGGGCGCCGAGGCTGGCCGCCGCCTGCTCGTACATCGGGTCGAGCCGCACGACGGCCGCCGACACGGACTGGTGGGCGAAGGCCGTGACCAGGACGGTGTGGGCGAGGATCACGATCCAGCGGGTGCCGTTGAGGAGTACCGGCGGCTGTGAGTACGCGACGAGGACGGCGAGGCCGACGACCACGGACGGCACGGCGACCGGCAGCATGAACAGGGCGTCGAGGACCCTCTTGGCCCTTCTGCCCCAGGGGCCGCCCGCGCCGAGCGCGGCTCCGGCGAGCGCCGCCCAGGTGCCGGCGGTCAGCGCGATCAGGCTCGCGGTGACGGCGGTGACCAGGCTGGTGGTGAGGGCCTGGAGGGACTCGCCGCGCACGGCCGCCGCGTAGTGCGCGGTGGTCGGTCCCGAGGGGAAGGCGCCGGACCAGTTCGTGGAGAACGAGGCGGCGACGATGACGAGGAGCGGGAGGGCGAAGAGGGGGACGAAGAGGACGGCGAACCCGGCCCACGCCGTCCACCTGCCCGTTCGGCTATGCACCAGCACGGCGGCTCACCCCCCGGTAGAGGACGTAGAGGCCCACGGAGAGGGCGACGTTGACGACGGCGACGACACAGGCGGCGGCGTAGTCCGATTCGAGGATCGCCTTGCCGTAGACGAGCATCGGGAGGGTCGTGACGCCCTTGGCGCCGGTGAAGAGGACGATCCCGAACTCGTTGAGGCACATGACGAGGACGAGGCTGCCGCCCGCTGCGAGCGCGGGCAGCGCCTCGGGCAGGATCACCTGCCGGACGATCCGCAGCGGCCGGGCGCCGAGCGAGGAGGCGACCTCCAGCTGGGCCGTCTCCATCTGGGAGAAGGCGGCGAGGAGGGGCCGCATCACGAACGGGGTGAAGTACGTGATCTCGGCGAGGAGGACGCCCCAGGGCGTGGTCAGGAAGTGGAAGGGGCCGGTCGAGTCACCGGTGACGTCCGTCCAGAGGCCGTTGGCCATGCCGACCGTGCCGTAGAGGAAGAGCAGGGCGAGCGTGATCAGGAAGGACGGGAAGGAGAGGAAGACGTCGATGAACTTCGACACCGCCTTCCCGCCGGGGAACGGGACGAACGCGATCACGACCGCGAGCACGAAGCCGAGGACCAGACAGCCGGCGGTGGAGGCGACGGCGAGCCACACGGTGGTGACGAGGGCCTCGCGGAAGGACGCGGAGGCGAGGACGTCGGCGTAGGCGCCGGGGGCCAGGGACTCCTGGACGACGAGCGCGAGCGGGTAGAGGAAGACGACGGCGAGGACGGCGACGGGGGGCAGGGCCCAGACCCAGGCGGGGATCGTGCGCTGCCCGCCCGTCGCGGGCACGGGTTCCGCCGGGGCGGAAGGGGCGGGCACGACGCCGGTTGCGGGGTGCTCCTCGACGAGACCTGGAGCCCTAGTGGCCATCGTTCACCCCTGCGGCCAGCACCACCGCGTCCTCAGGCGCGAAGTGCAGCGTCACCTCGGCGCCAAGCCGCGGCGTCTCCCGCAGCTCCCGCACGTCCGCCTTCACCCGGTGCCCGCCGATCTCGACGTACAGCCGGTGCGTGGACCCGCGCCACTGGACCTCGACGATCCGGCCGCGCAGCGCGTTCGGGCCCTCGCCGAGGCCGACGAGGTGGGGGCGTACGCAGAGGGTGGCGGCGGCGCCGGGGGCCGCGGCGCCGGGGGCCGCGGCGCCGGGGGCGACCTTCAGCCCGGTCCCTTCGAAGGCGACCCCGTCGGCGGTCACCGTCACCGGCAGCAGGTTCGCGTTGCCGACGAACGACGCCGTGAACTCCGTACGCGGCCTGCGGTAGAGGTCCTGCGGGGTGCCGCAGTCCTGGAGCCGGGCCTTGTCCATGACGGCGATCCGGTCGGCGAGGGTCAGCGCCTCGACCTGGTCGTGGGTGACGTACAGGATCGACACGTCCGGCAACTCGCGGTGCAGCCGGGCCAGTTCGGCGAGCATGCCGGAACGCAGCTGCGCGTCGAGCGCGGAGAGCGGCTCGTCGAGGAGGAGGACCTTGGGCCGGATGGCGAGCGCCCGCGCGATGGCGACGCGCTGCTGCTGGCCGCCGGAGAGTTCGCGGGGGTACCGGTGGGCGTAGGCCGCCATGCCGGTCATCTCCAGGGCCTCGGCGACCCGGCCGGGGATCTCGTCCTTCGGCGTCTTCCGCGCCTTCAGGCCGAAGGCGACGTTCGCCTCGACCCGCAGGTGCGGGAAGAGGGCGTACTGCTGGACGACCATCCCGATCCCCCGCCGGTACGGCGGGAGGGCGGTGACGTCGCGGTCGCCGATGAGCACCCGCCCGGAGACCGGCCGTACGAATCCGGCGACGGCCCGCAACGCGGTGGTCTTGCCGGAGCCTGAGGGCCCGAGGAGGGCCATGACCTCGCCGGGCTCGACGGTCAGGTCGAGCCGGTCGAGGACGGTGGTGCCGCCGTACGCGACGGACACGGCGTCGAAGCGGATGCCGCTGGTCATGCCTCGAACTCCCGGAGAAGTGCGGGCAGTCCGGCGACGGAGGGCAGGACGCGGTCGGCGCCGTGCTCGGCGAGCGCGGTCTCGCCGTGGGCGCCGGTCAGGACGCCCGTCACGATCCCGGCGCCGGCGCGGACGCCGCTGAGCATGTCGTACGAGGTGTCGCCCGCGACCACGATCCGGCGGACGTCGTCTACGGCGCCGGTACGGAGGAAGGCGGCGAGGACCATGTCGGGGTACGGGCGGCCCCGGCCGCCGGCGTCGGCCGGGCAGAGGGTGAGGCCGACGAGGTCGCGCCAGCCGAGGGCGTCGAGGATGGCGTCCTGGGTGACCCGGGCGAAGCCGGTGGTGAGGACGACGGTCCTGCCCTGCTCCTGGAGCGTGGCGATGGTCTCGGCGGCGCCCGGGATCGGGGCGATGCGGCCGTCGGCGACGAGTTCGCCGTACGCCTCCTCGAAGGCGAGGTTGGCCTGCCGGGCCCGGTCCTCGTCGCCGCCGAGGAGGTGGCGGAAGACGGAGATCTTGGACTCGCCCATGGTGGCGCGGACGTGGTCGATCATCGTTGCCGGGTCTTCGCCGAGGCGCTCGGCGGCGACGGTGAAGGCCTGTTCGACGAGGCCGTCGTCGGCGACGGTGGTGCCGGCCATGTCGAGGACGACGAGGTCGTGCCGCTGCTGCTTCTTGATGCTCATGTGATCTACCAGCCCAGTTCGTTCGCGGTGGTCTCGGCGATGGCGGGCGAGCAGGTCATGCCCCGGCCGCCGGGTCCCGTCACCAGCCACACGCCGTCGCGGACCCGCTGGCGGTGCACGACCCGGCTGGTGTCGACGCACTGCGCGTACACCCCGGCCCAGCGCCGCCTGATCTTCGGCAGCGGCCGGCCGAGGAAGGACTCGACGACGCGGGTGAGGTGCTCGTAGGGGTCTTCGAGGGTGTCGAAGGCGAAGGGGTGCTCGTACTCGTGGGTGTCGCCGATGGTCAGTCCGCCGTCGAGGCGCTGCACCATGAGCAGCTGCATCTTGTGGGCGGCGGCGGTCGGGTCCTGCGGCTGCGCGGCCTGGAGCGCGTCGAGGGCCTCGGAGGCGTAGGCCGGGTAGTAGCGGAAGGAGTCGGCGTCGGCGACCGAGGTGGTGAGCGGCTCGCCGAGGGGTTCGGTCTGCATCATCTGGAGCCGGACCCTGCGGACGGGTATCTCGCCGGCGACCTCGCGGACGAGGCCGGAGAGCGATGCGCCGGTGCACAGGACGACGGCGTCGCCGGTGTGGACGTCGCCGTGGTCGTCGCGGACCGCGTTCTCTCCAACGACATCCCGGACCTCGCGGTTCGGCAGGAAGGTGTACTTCCCGGTGGCGAGGAGGGCTTCGCGGAGGGCGAGCTGCGCGAGGCGCGGCTCGACGGCCGCGTCGCGCTCGCACCAGAGCGCGGCCTCGAACGCGCCGCGCAGGGCCGGGTTGACCGCGCGGGCCTCGTCGGCCGTGAGCAGCTCGTAGCCGCGGGCGGCGGCGTCGGGCCGGGTCACGGCGGCCTCGGCGACGGCCAGCTCGTGGGCGTTCCGCACGGGGGTGAGGGAGCCGATGGCCCGGAAGCCGAGGCCGGGGACGCGGGCCCCGATGCCCTCCCAGAGTTCGCGGGCGCGCAGGGCGGTGTCGAGTTCCTCCCCGCCCGCCCGGCCGCTGACCCAGATCTGTCCGAAGTTGCGGAGGGAGGCTCCGCGCGCCTCGGCCTCGCGCTCGATGTGTACGACCTCGTGGCCGCGTTCCACTGCGTGCCAGGCGTGCATGGTTCCCACCACGCCGGCTCCTACGACGATCACCTTCATGCCGACGACGGTCGCGGCGGCGGGTGGCCCTGGCGGGGACGGTGGGCGACGGGACGGTGAACGGACCGACAAGCTTGGACCAGACCCGTTACCGTTCCGTGATGCTACGTGGGTCGGGGCGGCCGACTCCCTGTCAGCCCTGCTCCCCCAGATGGGCCGTGAAGCTGAAGCGGTCGCCCCGGTAGAGCGTGCGCACCCGCTCCAGGGGGCGTCCCGCGGTGTCCCGGGAGACCCGGTGGAGCAGCAGCATCGGGAGGGCGGGCGGCGTGCCGATGAGCAGGGCCTCGCGCGGGGTCGCGAGCACCGTCTCGATGCGCTCGTCGGCCGTGCCGAACGAGATGCCGAGCCGCTCGTGGAGGTAGGCGTAGAAGGAGGAGTCCGGGTCGAACTCGACGTCCAGACGCGGGGCGCGGGCCTCGGAGACGTACGTGCTCTCCAGGCCGACCCGCTCGTCGTCGGCGAGCAGCACCCGCTCCATGTGCCAGACCGGCTCGCCGTGTCGGGCGCCGACCTCCGGCGCGAGCGCCTCCGGGCAGGGGAACCGGTCGAGCGAGATCAGACTGCGGCCGGGGCGGCGGCCCTGGCGGCGCACGCCCTCCGTGTAGCTCGCGAGCGACAGGGGCTGTTCGAGCTTCGGGCCCGCGACGACCGTGCCCCGGCCCTGGCGGCGCAGCCGCCCCTCCAGGAGGAGTTCGCGCAGCGCCTGCCGGACGGTCTCGCGGGACACCTCGTACCGGACGGCGAGATCGCGCTCGGTGGGCAGCAGCCCGCCCTCCCCCAACTCGTCCACCATCACGGTCAGTTTGGCCTTGACGGCGTAGTACTTGGGCACGCGGCCGTGCTCCGGGATGCCGGAGCGGACGGGGGCGCCGGGGGCTCCGGGGGTGTTCTGGTAGTTCACCGGGGGATGGTCGCAGACGGGGATGAACGGGAAGGTGTACGCCGCATGTCTCAGCGGTGCGGGACGCGGCGACGGTGGCGACGGCCCGAGCGGGCGAGGACGGCGCCGGTGTGGGCGAGGACCGCGCTGGAGCGGATGAGGGCGGCGCCGGAGAGGACGAGTACGGCGGCCAGGGGGGCGAGCACCAGGGCGTACCGCTCCGACTCGCCGCCGGTGCTGGCGAGTTCACGGCCTGGATCGGCCGGGTCACGGGGGGTGGAGCCGGGTGGGCGCGGCGCGATACCGGGGGCCCTGGAGGCGTCGGGGGGCTCGGGCAGGGCGGACGGGTCGGCCGGGTCGTGCGGGGCGGTCGGGTCGGCCGTGGGCTCTTCGGGCGCGATGGGGTCGGCGGGGCCGACGGTGAGGCGGTAGTCGCCGGACTCGCCGACCCAGTCGCCGTCGGCGCCGCGGCGCTGCACGACGGCGGCGTTGACGACGACCTCGTCGGGGGCGGTCTCCGCGCGGAAGGCCAGCCGTACGGGGACGGTGACGGTCCCGCCCGCGGGAACCGAGAAGCCGCCGAAGTCGGTGAACACGCCTACGTTCTCCGCCTCTTCGGTCCCTTCGAAGGTGACGGGGTGCCACCGTGCGGCCCCTTCGTCGTAGAACTCGAAGCGGATCTGCTCGGGGCGGAGCGCGCGGTCGCGGTCGGTGAGGACGAGGACGGGGTGGACGCCGGAGCAGGGTGCGGTGGTGGTGTTGGTGAGGTCGAGCTTCCACTCCCGGAAGGGCCCGCCGGCCGGATAGTCGACGGGCCCGCCGTGCAGCCGGGTGTCGAGGGGGAAGGCGGACCCCTCGGCGGTACCGCAGAGGGGTGCGGGGGGATCGGGGGCGGGAGCGAGGTCGGCGGGAGCGAGACCTGCGGGGGCGGGACCTGGTGGGGCGGGAGCGGAGAGACCGGAGCGGGTGGAGGGCGCGGGCTTCAGCGATGCGGGTGGCGAGACCTGAAGGCGGCCAGAAGCCACGGAGGCGGAGGCCGGGGGCAAGGAGGCGGAGGCCGGGGACACGAAGGCGAAGGCCGGGGGGACGAAGCCAGGGACCGAGAGCGACAGGCCCGAACGGCTGGAGGGCGCCGGGCTGAAGGCGGTCGGGCCGGGGGCCGCGAGGCCCGGAACCGCTGACGACGGGGCGGCGAGGCCGGGGGCCACGACCCCCGGGGGCAGCAGGCCAGGGGGCGCCAGGCCGAGGGCCGGAAGCGACGGGGCCGCGGAGCCCCGAACCGCAACCGACAGGGCCACGGGACTGGGGGCCGACAGACCGGGGGTCGCCAGACCGGGGGTCGCCAGACCGGAGGCCGCGAGCGACGCAGCCGCCACGCCGGGGGCCGACAGGCCATGGCTCGCCAGACCGGGGGCCGCCAGACCGGGGGCCACCCGGCCGGCGGACGCGACCGGCGGGGCTGCCAAGCCCGGGGCCTGGGCGGTCGCACGGGTGCCTGTGGCCGGTGCCGTCAGGGGCCGTTGGGCGGCGGTCTCGGGGGCCGCCGTCGCGGTCGTCGCAGTCGCCGCCATCGCGGCTGTCGCGGCCGTCGCGGTGGCTGCCATCGCGGCTGCCGCCGCCAGGGCGGCGCGGGCGCTGCGCGGTCGCAGGGGGGCTGATGCCATGGGCCTTGGCCTTTGCTGCTCGCCGACGTACGGGTCGGCCGCGACCCTGCCACGCCCGGAGGAGCGGGCCGGGCAGCGACACCGCCCTCGCCCCGGACCGGCCGCCCAATCCGCCCGATCAGCCTATTTTCCGAAGATCGGACCGAGGATGAGCCAGGCAGCCCCCTCGGCCACCGCGTCCGGCTCCGCCGCGACGCCCACGGGGGCCGTCAGGCCGAGCCCCGCCAGGACCTCCCGTACCCCGTCCGCGAACACACCCGGCGCCGCCAGCACCGCACGCCCGCCCAGGAGGACCTGGTCGATGTCGAGGAGCCGTACGACGTTGGCCGCGCCCGCGCCGAGGATGCGCGCCGCCTCGGCGGGTTCGCCGCGCCCGACCGCCGCCAGGCACAGCACCTCCAGGCAGCCGCGCCCGCCGCACCCGCACGGGGGCCCGTCGAGCTGCACGATCTGGTGCCCGAGTTCGCCGGCCCCCGTCCTGTCCCCGCGCAGCGGCGCCCCGCCGAGGACGAGCCCGGCGCCGAGCCCCGTACCGAGGTGGACGTAGGCGAAGGAGCCGGGGGCGGCGGGCCGGATGGCGAGGCCGAGGGCGGCGGCGTTGGTGTCCTTGTCGAGGACGACGGGCAGCCCGAGGCGCCCGGCCAGCTCCTCGCGTACGGGATGGCCGTCCCACTGCGGGAAGCCGGTCACCCGGCCCGCCACGCCCGCGCGGTGGTCCAGGGGGCCCGGCATGGCGACCCCGACGCCGAGGACGGCACGCGCCTCGGCACGCGCCTCGGCAGGCACGTCGGCAGGCACGTCGGCAGGCACGTCGACACTCGTGTCGTCGAGCGTGCCGGCGAGCAGGGCCCGTACCTCCTCCGTCACCGCGTCCAGAACGGGCCCCGCCCCCTCCCCTAGGTCCAGGGGGCGGCGGCGCAGGGCCACGACCGCCCCCGCGAGGTCGGTGAGGAGCGTCGTCAGCTCGTCGCGGTCGAGGTGGACGCCGACGGCGTACCCGGCGGAAGGTACGAGCCGCAGGACCGTGCGCGGCTTGCCGCCGGTCGAGGCCCGGTGCCCGGCCTCCGTGGCGAGGCCCTCCGTCCGGAGTCGCGCGGTGATCTTGCTGACGGCCTGCGGGGTGAGGCCGGTCCGCTCGGCCAGCTCCAGTCGGCTGATGCCCGGCTCCCCGGCAGTGCGCAGCAGGTCGAGCACGAGCGCCGCGCCGCGACTGCGCGCCGCCGACACCAGTACAGGTACCGGTACCGGTACCGACCCCGCCCCCGGTGCCGGTGTCGGCCCGTTCACTCCACCCAGATCCCTCGTCACCTGCCCATTGTCGCCGCCGCTTGCACTTTGGCAACCCCGTTGCTTAAGTGGGCGGCATGACTGGCACCGACTCCCGCACCCCCCTCCGCGTCGGACTCGTCGGCTACGGCCTCGCGGGCTCCGTCTTCCACGCCCCACTGATCGCCGCCTCCGAGGACCTGGTCCTGGCCGCCGTCACCACCGGCAACCCCGAGCGGGCCGCCGAGGCCCGCGCCGCCTACCCCGGGGTCCGGGTGGTCGCCACCGCCGAGGAGCTGTGGGAGGGCGGGACGGATGGGACCGACGGGGCGGACGGGCTCGACCTGATCGTCATCGCCTCCCCCAACAAGACGCACGTGGCCCTCGCCACGGCCGCCCTGGAGGCCGGTCTCCCGGTCGTCGTCGACAAGCCGCTGGCCGGCACCGCCGCCGAGGCCCGCACCCTCGCCGCCCTCGCCGAGGAACGCGGCCTGCTGCTCTCCGTCTTCCAGAACCGCCGCTGGGACAACGACTTCCGCACCCTCCGCCGCCTCATCGACGAGGACGCGCTCGGGGAGGTCCAGCGCTTCGAGTCCCGCTTCGAGCGGTGGCGCCCGATGCCCAAGGGCGGCTGGCGCGAGTCCGGCGCGGCCGAGGAGATCGGCGGGCTCCTCTACGACCTCGGCAGCCACGTCGTCGACCAGGCGCTCGTCCTCTTCGGCCCGGTGGTCTCGGTGTACGCCGAGTCGGACGTGCGCCGGCCGGGCGCGGCCGCCGACGACGACACCTTCCTCGCGCTCACCCACGCGAACGGCGTCCGCTCCCATCTGTACGTGAGCGCCACCACCGCCCAGCTCGGCCCCCGCTTCAGGGTGCTCGGGCAGCGCGCCGGCTTCGTGAAGTACGGGCTCGACCCGCAGGAGGCGGCCCTGCGCGAAGGCCTGCGGCCCGCGCCGGGCGCGGTGTGGGGCGCGGAACCGGAGGAGCTGTGGGGCCGGCTCGGCGCCGGCGAGTCGCCGCTGAGCGGCGGCGGAACCCCGGTCGAGTCGCTGCCCGGCGACTATCCGGCGTACTACGCGGCCGTCGCCGCCGCCCTGCGCGGCACCGGCGAGAACCCGGTGACGGCGTACGAGGCCGCCGCCGCGCTCGACGTCCTGGAGGCGGCGAAGCGGTCGGCCCGCGAGAACGTCACGGTGACGCTGTGAGCAGCCCGGAGGTCACCGCCATCGAGGCCCAGGAAGCACGCCTGGTCCTCCCCCGGTTCACGTACGAGGACGCCTGGACGCTCGGCACCCTGCTCGTCGGCTTGGCGCGCGAGCGCGAGGCCCCGGTCGCGATCGACATCCGGCGCGGGCCGCAGCAGCTCTTCCACTGCGCACTGCCCGGCTCCAGCGCGGACAACGACGCCTGGATCGACCGCAAGCGGCGGGTCGTCGAGCGGTACGGCGTCAGCTCGTTCCTGGTCGGCGCCCGGTTCCGCGCCAAGGGGACGACCTTCGAGGCGTCCTCGCGCCTCGACCCCGACCGGTACGCCGCACACGGCGGCTCGTTCCCGGTCGCGGTCGAGGGCGTGGGCGTGATCGGCTCGGTCACGGTCTCGGGCCTGCCGCAGGCCGAGGACCACGCCATGGTCGTCGAGGCGCTGGAACGCCTGCTCAGCTCGTACGCCTCCGTGTAGGGGGTACCCCTGCGGGCACCCCCTGTCGGTCAGGCGCTCTTCAGCTCCTGCCGCTGCCGGCCGAGGCCGTCGATCTCCAGCTCGACGACGTCACCGGGGCGCAGGTACGGCTTGGGCTCCGGCTGCCCCATGGCGACACCGGAGGGCGTGCCGGTGTTGATGACGTCGCCCGGGTAGAGGGTCATGAACCGGCTGACGTACCGGACGACCTCCGCGACCGGGAAGATCTGGTCGGAGGTGTGGCCGTCCTGCTTGAGCTCGCCGTTGACCCAGAGCCGGAGGCCGAGCGCCTGCGGGTCGGGCACCTCGTCGGCGGTGACGAGCCAGGGGCCGAACGGGTTGAAGGTCTCGCAGTTCTTGCCCTTGTCCCAGGTGCCACCGCGCTCGATCTGGAACTCGCGCTCGGAGACGTCGTGGGCGACGGCGTACCCGGCGACGTGCGCGAGGGCCTCCTCGTCGGTCTCCAGGTAGCGGGCGGTGCGCCCGATGACGATGGCGAGCTCCACCTCCCAGTCGGTCTTCACCGAGCCGCGCGGTACGAGCACGGTGTCGTCGGGGCCGACGACGGTGTCGGAGGCCTTCAGGAAGACGACGGGTTCGGCGGGGGTGGCCTGGCCGGTCTCGGCGGCGTGCCCGTGGTAGTTCAGCCCGATGCACACGACCTTGCCGATCCGGCCGACGGGCGGGCCGACGCGCAGCCCGGTGGCGTCGAGCGCGGGCAGCACGCCGGCGCCCGCGGCGCCCCGGATCCGGTCGAGGGCGGAGGCGTCGGCGAGCAGACTGCCGTCGATGTCGTCGACAAGGGCGGACAGGTCGCGGAGGACCCCGTCCCGGTCGAGCAGGGCGGGACGCTCGGCTCCCGGGGGGCCGACACGCAGCAGCTTCATGGACTTCTCCCTGTGGTCGAGGCGGGCCCGGGAAAGGCCCTGAGGTACCCCGGCCGATGGAGTGCGGCCATCGGAGGATTGGTCGATCCTCCAAGACAAAGGGTCACTCTGCAAGACCCCGTTCACACCCTGGACCCTTACGCGCGAGTAGCAAGGGGCTTGGCCTCCGCCTCCTCGCGGAAGAGGAGGGCCCTTTCGACGGCGGACCAGGTGGTGCTGGTGACCACGTAGAGGGCGGCGGCGAGCGGGACGACGGCGACCGTGATCAGGGTGGCGAAGGAGAGCAGCGGCATGACCTTGGTGATGGCTCCGGCGCCCGGGGTGGGCTGCCCCAGGTCGAGGGGCTGGGCTGCGAGCTGCCGCTTCGTACGGCGGTAGGTGAAGGCGGCCACCCCCGCGACGAGCGCGAAGAGGACCAGGTACACCTGCCCGGCGGGACCGACGACGCCGCCGTGCGCGAGGGCGTCGGCCCAGTGGTCGCCGAGCGGGGCGGCGAAGAGGGTGTGCCCGCTCATCCGGTCGCCGGCGAACAGGTGGTACATGACGAGGAACGCGGGTGCCTGGAGGAGGCTGGGGAGGATCCCGGCGAGGGGCGAGACCTTCTCCCGCGCGTGGAGTGCGGTGAGCTCCTTCCTGAACCGCTCGGGGTTCTTGGCGTGCTTCTTGCGGAGCGCGGCGATCTGCGGCGCGATCCGGGTGCGGGCCTTCTGGCCACGGGCCGAGGCCCGGGACAGCGGGTGGATCGCGAGCCGCACGAGCATCGTGCAGAGGACGATCGCGGCGGCCGTGGCGGTGGTGGCGAAGAGCGGCTGGAGCAGGTCGGCGAGCCGCTCGACGAGGGAGGCGAAGACGGACAGAAGGTCGGACAGGAGGTCGGACAAGGGAGCCCTCCGTGGGGTCTCGTCGTGCCGGGGGAAACCGGAAGAGATTCGGGTCTCGGCATGACGGATCCGCGCGGGAGCTGGTCCGGGGTGATGCTGATAGGTCCGGAGTGGTGGTGCCGGTCCGATGCGATGGCGGTCCGGACACGTGGTGGTCCGGACGCGTGGCGGTCGGACCGGTGGTGCGGGGGCTCCCTACACGGCCGTCAGGAGGGGACGGCCGGGAGCGCGGGGTCTGCGGCGCCCTGCGGCGTCGGGGTCGCGCTGGGGCAGGAAGGCGGTGCGCCGCTCGCGGTCGCGGATGGCGGTACGGACGGCGGTGGGCGGCACGGCCGGGGCCGTACGGGCTCCGAAGAGGGCGCAGACCACGGTGCTCGCGGCGAGGGCCACGGCGCCGGAGACGCCACCGGAGACGACACCGCCGCCGTCGGAGAGGAGCAGATCGGCGAGGGCGAGGAGGAAGAACAGCGGCGCGAGCACGCGCAGGACCAGTGCCCTGATCGTCATCCCGCCACCTCCTCGTCGTCGTGTGTCACGTGATGTCACGTGGTCTCTCACCGATGTCACGTGATCTCTCACCGAAAAGACGCACGGGCTCCTTCAGGAGTTCCCGCCCTCAGGATCGTGCTGGAGAGGCACGAGGAGCCGGCGGGCGCCGAGGAGTGCGCGGCCGACCGGATCGCCGGGATCCGGGTCGAGCCCGGCGCCGGGGCGCATCTCGACGTCGCCCGGCGGCACGGGGACGCGGCAGGCCGGGCACTCGCCGTACGGGCCGAGTTCGGTGCCGCAGTCGGCGTGGTGGAAGTGGCGTACCGGTACGGCGCCGGGGACCTCGGCCCGTCCCCACGCGCCGAGCGCGCGCAGCACCGGCCAGAGGGCGAGCCCGCGCGCGGTGAGCACGTACTCGTCGCGCGGGGGCGACTCCTGGTAGCGCCGCCGTTCGAGGACGCCGGCCTCGACGAGGGCCTGGAGGCGGGCGGCGAGGACGGCGCGGGGGGCGCCGAGGTGGGTGAGGAAGTCGTTGTAGCGGCGGACGCCGTAGAAGGCGTCGCGGACGACGAGGAGGGTCCAGCGCTCGCCGACGACCTCGAGGGCGCGGGCGATGGAGCACTGCTGCTGGGCGTAGTCCTTGCCGAGAGCCATGGGATCCATCGTACCCACGAAGGTTCATTCAATGAACTCACCTGCTAGCTTGAGTCCGCGCCGCCCAACCGCTCACAGGTGGAGGTTCCTGCCGTGCCCGAGCTCGCGCCCGCCGCCCACGCCGCCGCCCCGCCGCACGGCTCCCGCAGCCCGGCCACCACCCTGGCCGTCACCGCCACGGCCACCGCCGTCGCGCTGATGAACTACACGGCCCCGATGCTCACCCTCCCCGACATGGCCGCCGCCTTCGGGACCCCCGCCTCCGCCGAGGCCTGGCTCCTCAACGGAACGCCGCTCGGCCTCGCCGTCCTCCTCCTCGTCGCCGGCAGCCTCGCCGACGCGCACGGGCGCCGCCGGGTCTTCCTCCTCGGCACCCTCGCCCTTGGCGTCACCACCGCCCTCGGCGCCCTCGCCGGCTCCACGCTCACCTTCACCCTCGCCCGTGTCGCCCAGGGCGCGGCGAGCGCGGCCGTCCTCGCGGGCAGCCTGGGCCTGCTCGCCCACGCGTACCCGGCGGGCCGGGACCGGATCAGGGCGACCGGGATCTGGGGCGCGTCCGTCAGCGGCGGCATAGCCCTCGGCCCGCTGCTCGCGGGCGCGCTGAGCCTGGCGGACTGGCGGCTCGCGTACGGAGTACTGGGTGCGGCGGCACTCGTGACGGCGGCGACAGGCGCGCGGAGGCTGCCGTACGACAGGCCGGAACCCGACCATCAAGACCGCCGCCCCGACATCGCGGGCGCGACCACCCTCGGCCTGGCCCTGGCGGCCCTGCTCACCGCACTCACCCTGGGCAGGGACGGCTGGCTGCGCCCCCAGGTGGGCCTCCTGCTCCTGGCCTCCGCGGCCCTCACGGCGGCGTTCGCGGCGGTGGAACACCGGATCCGTACGCCCATGGTGGACCTGGCGTTGCTGCGGAGGCCCGCGTTCCTGGCGTCGGTCCTGGGGGCGCTGTTCACGGGCCTGGCGGTGATCGGCCTGTTCAGCGTGGTGCCCGCGCTGCTCCAGGGCGGGGCCGGGATGTCACCGCTGGGGGCGGCGTGGCTGTTCGTGCTCTGGTCGGGCACGGCGTTCGTGGTGGCCCTCCAGGCACGCCGGCTGGCGGTCTCGGCCCCCTACCAACTAACGCTGGGGTTCGCCCTGTCGGCGGCAGGAATCCTGGCCCTCCTCGGGAGCGTCGAGGGCGGCCCCTGGCCACGCCTCGTCCCCGGCCTCCTCCTGGCGGGCGCGGGCAGCGGCCTCCTGAACGCGGCGCTGCCCCGGCTCGCGGTCGACTCCGTGCCTCCGGAACGCGCGGCGATGGGGTCGGGCGCCAACAACACCGCGCGCTACATCGGATCCTCGGCGGGCGTGGCCCTC
This sequence comes from Streptomyces sp. NPDC051822, assembly GCF_044452745.1. Taxonomy (NCBI): domain Bacteria; kingdom Bacillati; phylum Actinomycetota; class Actinomycetes; order Kitasatosporales; family Streptomycetaceae; genus Streptomyces; species Streptomyces sp. NPDC051822. The sequence goes on from NZ_JBITBZ010000001.1 coordinate 1,134,263, forward strand.
ACCCTGGCCCTGGGGCCTGCGGGCCCGGACACCGCCCTGCTCGTTTCGGCGGGCCTGGCGGCGACCGGCGCGGCACTCACCCTCGTACTGGCACGAGGTCACCGGTCCGGGACGAGCGTCGCCCAGACGACGAGCCGGTAGGCGCTGCTGAACTCCGGCGTGCAGGTGGTGAGGGTGAGGTAGGCGCCGGGAGCCCCGTACCCGTACGAGGGCTTGACGAGCGACCGCGGCACGGCCCGTATGACCCCCACGTCGCGGGGAGCGGTCCGGGCAAGTATCTGGTCGACGCGATACGTGTACGTGGCATCCCGGGTCCGTACGGAGATCTCGTCGCCCTTCACCAGCCGGTTCAGGTACCGGAAGGGCTCGCCGTGGGTGTTCCGGTGCCCGGCGAGCGCGAAGTTCCCGGTCCGGCCGGGCGCGGCGGTGCCGGGGTAGTGGCCGACGTACCCCCTGTCGAGCACGGACCGCTTGGAGACGCCGTGGGCGACGGGGGCGGTGAGCCCGAGGCGGGGGATACGGAGGACGGCGAAGGCGGCGGAGGAGGAGGGACCGGAGGACGGCCGGGAACCGCCACGGCCGGCAGGAGGGGAGAGGGAGGAGGAGACGGACGGAGAGACAGCCGCAGGTACAGACGGAGAAACGGGCGGAGGTACAGAGGGAGGAACCGGTCGGGGAACGGGGGGTGGAGAGATGTCCCACTCCCGCTCGAGAACACGCACCTGCTCACGGGCCTCGGCGCGGGCCTCCTGGTTGGTCCACCACAGCTGGTGGACGACGAGAAGGAGAAGGACAACGCCACAGGTGACGACGGCCTCGGCACCCGTCCACAGCAGACGGGCAGGCGTACGCCGCCGCCCTCGCGACTGGACGACGACCGGCACCCGCTCCCGCCCCCTGGCCCGCACGCGGGCACCTTAAGCGCTGAGGCACCAACTCTCCAGACCCGCACGGCAGTACGGTGGGACGCATGCGCCCCGACACGCCTGCCGCCCACACCACCGAAGCCGAACGCCTGCTGCGCACCGCCACGCAGTACCCGGAGGACCGGGAGCCCCTGCTCCTCCAGGCCGCGGCCCACCTGGAACTGGCGGGCGACCGCCCGGGGGCGACGGCCCTCTACGACTCCCTCCTGACCCCCGAGCCGGCGCAGCCGCACCTGATCAGGGCGCTGAAGGCGGCGAACCTGTGGGAGTACGGCCACGAGGCCGAGGCCCGGGCGATCATCGACGGCCTCCGCAGGGCACGGCCCTCGGACGCGACCCCGTGGGAGATCACGGCGGAGACGCTGGAGGCGCACGACGAGCTTGAGGCGGCGGAGTCGACGCTGACGGAGGCGGCGGAACTCCTGGTGAAGACGACCACGGAGCTCCCCCACGCCACCGAATCCCTCCTGATGACCCGGCACAGGGTGCGCCGGATGCTGGCGCTGCCGCACGACGACTGGGACGACCTGGCGGACCGGCTCCACACGGCGGCGGTCCCGCTGGACGAGCTCCACGACCCGAAGCGCCTGTGGTCGCTCGGCTCCTCGGACCCGGCGGAACTCCAGGCGGAGATCACCCGCCTCCGTTCGGAACTGGGCACCTACCGCACGGCCCTCTCCCGCCCGTTCCCGGTGGCGGTCCTGCACTGGCCGGAACCGGAACTGGACGAGCTCCTGGCGGCGTACCCGGAACTGGAGGCGGAGTACCCCACGTACCGCGCCCACCTGACGGACATCGAGGCCTCCCTCCGCGAACTCTCCCAGGCGGGCACCCCCAACCTGGGCATCGTCCGCGCCACGGTCCCCTCGTACGAAGCCTTCGCAGCCTCAGAATCCACCCACCCCTCAAACGCGGACCTCCTCCCCCAGTACGCGACAACCCTGGCGGCCCGCGGCCGCGCGGCGGCCTGGCCGCCGGCGCGGGGGGCGGCGTGCTGGTGCGGGTCGGGCCGGACGTACGGGGAATGCCACGCATTGGATGGACATGAGAAGCTCGCTTCTGGACCCACACAATGAGGACGAATACCTGATATGGGTCGGTTTACCCTCCAGGAACTTGGCAATCTGCATGAACACAGACACCACTGAGCACCTGCTGATGCACGAGGACGTGGAATGGACTCCACCTGAAGGGTCCTGGGCATCTTCCGCCGCCAGACGCCGGAACATGCAGGCCATCCGCAGCCGCGACACCAAGCCTGAGCAAGCTATCCGCCGGCTTGTTCACGCACAGGGCCTCCGCTACCGCGTAGCCGCTAAACCCTTGCCAGGCCTCCGCCGAACCGCAGATATGGTATTCCGGCCCGCGAAAGTAGCCGTATTCATCGATGGCTGCTACTGGCACGGCTGTCCCGAGCATTACGTTCCGCCAAAAACCAACCCCGGTTACTGGTCAAAGAAGGTCGAAGGAAACATAATCCGGGATCGCGATACAGACCTGAAACTCACGGAGGCAGGCTGGCTGGTATTGCGCTTCTGGGAGCACTCAGCAGCAGAGGAGTGCGCTGCCGAGATCACTCAAACCGTTACCGAAAGGAGACGCCTGCTTCAAAGCAGGGTGCTCTGAGCCGAATCCCACGTCGTACCATCGGGCTCCAGGTCACCCAAGGGCGGCTCAGAGATGACACCTTCGCGCTCAAGAGCCTCCTTGATCGCACGCCCTACAGCCTCAGCTACTGGCGGCGGGAAAGCGTTACCGACCTGGCGGTACCTTGCCGTCTTCCGGCCAGCGAACTCCCACTTACTCTTCTCAGGGAAGCCCTGGATAATCGCCGCCTGCTCTACAGTCAGCATGGGACCGATCTCCTTCTGAAGGTCCCCGAGATCCCGGTCCAGGTTTACGTCCTGCTCATCATTGGCAACGCCCATGCCGTTCACGCCCAGCGCGGCCCACGCTCTCTTGGCACGAGTAGGTCCAAGATCAGCGCCACCATGCTTCTTCGAGCCGCCAACCAGCGTGGGGGCCACGCTTCCCGCACTGGCATCATCCAGCCACTTATGGAACCCTTCCGGGCGGCCAGCTTCGACGAAACGCCGCTTCATCGAAGGCTCAAGGGCGGCGGCTACCGTGACCCTTTCCTTCCGAGGGGCAGGCCACTCGAATCCCCGATACTGATCCTCTCGAATTGCGACCAGGATGGCTCGGGGGCGAAGTTGCGGCACACCATAGTCGGCGGCCTCAAGCAGCCTCCAGCCACAAACCACATATCCGGAATCACGCAAACGCTGCTTGATTTCTTCGCGATATTCGTAGAATTTATCTCGCGGCTTCACCAGTCCGGCAACGTTCTCGATCATCACCGCCTTGGGCTTCAGCTCATCAACAAGATCAAGCATCGTCGGAAAAAGATCACGCTCATCATCACGACCCAACTGCTTTCCCGCCACAGAAAACGGAGGGCACGGAACACCGCCAGCTAGGAGCCCGAGCTCTTTTTCAGCAATGGGACGCTTCATGCGTGCGTTGAACTTCTTCAGATCCAGCGCTGGGCGGAATTTCGTTACGTCCATCTCAAGAACATCGCACTCTGCCGCAACATCGGCTCCCCAGCGCTTCTTCTTGATGACGTTGAGCTCCAGCGTCCCCGCTGCGTGCCTGTCGATCTCAACGAGTGCGAGGTGGCGGAACCCTGCCTGGTGCAGGCCGACAGCCTGCCCCCCCGCTCCTGCGCAGATCTCAATCGATGTCAGCGGCTGACCGCTGGAACCCATCGAAGCCTCCTGGTGTGACTGATTGCAGACACGCAAGTGTCGCATCCACCGGTGACATCCCGGCAGTGCTCACAGTCTCTCAGGATGGGCGGCCCCGGAACGGCGCTTCATGTCGTTGCCACCACCCTTCGCACGAACATCACACAATGACTGAGGTGCACCGCCCGCACACCAGCACACTATGGCGCAGGACAGCGACGGACAGTGACGTCACTCCGACCGCACCCGGCAGATCTGCCTGCTCACCTGACTGTCGGCAGCCCCATATGGCTCAGCAGGGCAGCCATGTCGCTCGGCGCCAGCCCTGCGGCTACCGCCGGCTCCTCTTCAAGGTCCGCAAGCTGCTGCACCGAGGGGTCATCAAGGATCCGCCCCATGAAATCCAGTTTCTGCTCCAGTCTCGTCATCACCACTTCATCGATGGTGTGCCGGGCCACAAGAACCGTCGCGTTGGTTTCAGTGTCCGGCGACAGCCCGAGGCGGTGAATCCGGTCCATGCTCTGCAGGAACCGGCCAGCCATAAAGTCCCGGTCCACATACACGGCGTCATGACACACCTGATGCAGGCTGATCCCCTCGCCCAAGGTGGCCGGGTTGGAGATCAGCACCATGCAGTCCGGGTCTTCACGGAAGCGGCGCAACTGCTCCTCCCTGTCGGGGGTCCCCCCGTACACCACCGCAGGGCCGAACTTTCCGAGGAGCTTCTCAAGAGTGGCGAGACTTCTGACGAAAGTTGTCCAGACAAGCGTCTTGCGTCCCTTCTCCGCGTTCTCCGCCACGATAAGCGCTGCTTCCTGGTACTTGGGCGACATCTCATGGTCCGGGAGGTTCTGCATAAGGGAGTAGAGCGAACTTCCCTGCGGCACCTCCAGCGGGGGCAGCTGGTAAGCAAGCGGGTCGTACCGGTTCGCCCCCTCGGTCAGGAGCGCGGGGCACACTGCGGCCATCAGCAGCCGCAGCGCGGTCTTCCCGAGCGCGCTGAGATCTTCGCGCGCCGCCCCGCTCGCCTCTCCTCCTACCAGTGAGGTGTAGATCTCCTCGTGCAGTGGCGGCATGTCCACGTAGCGCATCTGGAGCGACATCGGCGGGAGCCCGAGTTCCTGCTTGGTCGTGCGGGTGAACAAGGGACGCAGGACAGTGCTCGCGTACGCCAGGTCTCCACCGGCGACCGCCTGTGTGACCGTGCGCTGTCCATGCCCTGGCCAGACAAATCCGAGCAGGTTCTCCAGGTCCTTGGCCCCGTTGGGGGCCGGCGTGCCGGTAAGGATCAGCCTGCGACTGGCGAGTGGCCCGAGGGCCATGCAGGCAGCGCCGTACGTACCCCGCGCGCCGAGCTTCATGCGGTGTGCCTCGTCAAGGACGATCACAGAGGGGGCAGCCTTCAGCCATGCAGCCAGCATCGTGAGCGACCGGTCCAGCCGCTCGTAGTTGACGATCAGCACCTCCGCCCACTGGTCGTACGACTTGCCGAGGATGTCCGTGCGCAGCGGATGGCGGAAACAGACCGCGCTCTCGTACTGCCACGACTCGTAAGCAGACTTGGGGCAGACGATGAGCAGTCGGCTGGCCTTCCCCTGCGCCTTCTGACTGGCGTACACGGCTAGGCCCACGCGCGTCTTGCCGGCACCGGGAACACTGAAGTTGGCCCCGTGCTGAAGCGAGAGAAGTTTAGCTACATCACGCCGCTGGAAATCGCTGAGATCAGCCTTCCACTCCTCTCCCAGCAGAAAGGGAACCTCGTCCGGATGGATCTCTCCCGTATGGTCCGGCGCATCCAGGCGTTCCTTGACCGCTTGGGCATCCTGAAGGACGCCAACGACCAGTTCCTGAAGTTCCGGAGCCCACTCAACACCGGACGCGTCCGACCAGGAGGAGAGGGCACTCAGGCCCCCCAGCAGATCATTGAGCTCGACTACGGCCGCTACCGGGCCGAGCTGGCCGCCCGACCTGAAACGGGCGGCCAGCTGGACGAGTTCGCCCCGGTGTTCTTCCGTCGTCCGGAGAACGACCTTCGTGCGCGTCTCATCGAAATCGAGACACAGCGACATACCAGCGGTGACCTCACTCATCCGGAGGTCTCCAGGGAAACAGCCTCGATGAGCCAGGCCACACCGTCACCAGGGGTCGCGGTGCCACGCCCCGCCTGCTGAGCGAGCTTGCGCAGGCTCTCGCGCAACTTGAGTACGGCTTCGTCGAAAGCTTCCTCGTCAAGGCTGCGCGAGGCTCGTGCCTGCACAAGTTCCACGACGCTCTGGTCGATATCGGCGCAGGCATCCGCGATACGGGCGGGTGCCATCTGCTTCCTCTTCTTCAGCCTCGCGTCACGGCCGGCAGCGTCAATCGCCTGGTCGAAAGCTTCGCGCGCTTCCTGGAAGACGTCCTGAGCCTGCTTCCTGTCCTGCTCAGAAGCCACATCGCTGGAGGCGCTGGCCATCGCCTTCGCACGGAGCACCTTGTCGTTCAAGGACCGGGCTGCCGAAACCGCGGAAGAAGTTCCAGGAAGCGTCACACCCCCCAGCCCAGGCACGGATACGGTCGCCTGCTCGCCCGCCGACTTGCTGAAGTCCGGGGACATCGTCCGGGACAGGTACCGGTCGCGGAAGCCCTCATCGATATGCCGCACGTCCGTCTTGGCGAAGCCCATGACAATGGCTGCCATGCGGAGTTCCTTCAGGACGTCCGCGCGGTCAGGATCGACCGTAGCGAGCTTCTCGTACGCGCGGTGGAGTTCCTTGAGCTTCTCCTGGTGGTCCTCAAAATCGACGAGTCGCAGCCCGGTCGTACCACCGTTCGCACTACGCGAGATCTGCTCACGGATCGTGCCGAGGATCCAGCGCTCCTGGTGGTAGGTGGACGGCCGGATACGGAAGTCCTTCGCAATGGCATCGGGCGTCCGGCCGAGGCCAGCCTGCTCCTCGATAGCGAGCAGACGGTTGATGTACGAATAGTCCCGCCGGTGGTCCCGGCGCAACTGGAGGGCCAGTTCAACGGCACTGATGTCGTCCCAGTTGAACGACTCCGGCAGAACGCCGACCCGCATCGTCTGTCGGCCCAGCTCACGGAGTGCTGCCGTGCGCGTGTTGCCGTTGACGAGGATGCCGCTGTAGGTGATCAGACCAGGGTCGTTCTGCCCGAACTGGTCAAGGCTCTCCTTCAGTTTGTCGAAGTCCGGGTCCCTGCGGTTGGGATCGGCAGGGTCGGCCTGGAGGAGGAATCGCAGGTACTCCTGGCTTCCTCCCGTCCAGGGGTCTGCGGTCAGGGCCGCGTCCTTGACGGGGTCGTGGCTGCGCTGTGCCCTGATGCGGTGGGTTCCGGGGTTGTAAAAGACAGAGCTGATGGGGCAGTCGATCACCTCGCAGTGAAGCGCCTGGCCGTTCCAGTCCACCGTGACCGTTTCGCGGGTTCCGCCGGCGTTCTTCACGTCCTCAAGCCGCTTCCTGACCAGCTCGCTGAACTCGGCAGCGCGCGGCGGCAACGGAAATTCCTGCTTCATCTGCTTCCCCTCGTTCGTTACTTGGCCGTGCCGTGGACAGCGTCCCGTACCGCTTCGCGGGCCGGCTCGGGCAGGGTGCGGTATTCGCCCCAGAGCCGCTCCAGCGGGCTCGGGTCGCGGTGATCGGCGTTCAGCCAGCCGAGGAACACACTCCGCTCCAGCGGGGTAAGACGCTCGATGCTGCCCAGTACACCGGCCAGATCCGCCTGACGCTGGCGGCCGCCAACCCGGCACCTGTTGCACTCGGTGACGAGCTGGATCTCGCTCGTTCCGTCCGGCATCCGCACCTGCCGCCGTGCCACGTCCAGCTGCGCGTCCTGGCCTCCGTCGCCAAATGACTCGCCCGCGCCGATGCCGCAGGACCGGCACAGGAAGCTGTCAGCCACGAAAACCTTGGTCCGCTGAGCTGCGGTCAGCCCGGACTTCTCCTTCGGGGACTTCGACTGCCCGGGAAGCCAGATGTCAGCCCCCCTCTTCACGAAACGCTGCTCGTCGAGGTGGAGCGACTCGTCCTCGCGCCTGGTGTCGATCTGCCAGTCGTGGTCTCGCAGGTCGCGCACCCGGCGGTCGATCTGTGCCACCTCCGGGAACGCGGCCCTCAACTGCCCCTTGGTGAAGATGTTGCCTTCCCCGACCTCCGACACCAGCCACAGGCCAGCACGGACCTTGCTGCCGAACGACTTGTCGAGCCACGACGGAACTGCCACTTGCATCCTCCGCTCAACGAACACCCTGAAGAGCCGTTCACCAGGCAGTACAGGCCTGAGAGCGCCTGCGCTGCCAGACTTCCGGCTGGCTCAACCATTCAGCACGGTGGCCAGAGGCGCCGTCTACCCCCGGCTGGCTTTGCGCGCAAGGTAGTCAAATCCCTCTGCTGCACAATGAACTGCGCGCCTTCAGGAGGAATGGACATGGCGGGAAAAAGCTCAGTGGGCACGGCTACGGCAATGCCGGACCTGCCACCAGGGCGGAAGGCGCTCGCTGGGGCGATAGCTGCTCTCTACGAGCACCTGGCAGTCAGAACGCTGGCCGAGGCTGCGGCACTCCTGGCGTCAGAGGGGTGGCAGAAGGACCCGAGCGAACTCTCCCGCTACCGCAGCGGGCGCCGGAAGCCCCCCATAGAACTGGTCCTTGTGCTCCACAGGCTCGCTGCCGAACGGGCAGTACCCGGCGCAGTGACGTTCTCTCCGGCGGAGCTGCGCAGGCTCCATGCGTCAGCCGAGACGACTTTCTGCCGGAACTGTGGTCCGGTACTCAGCGAAAACCAGCGGCTTCGTGGCGAGAACAGCCGGCTTCTTGCACGTCAGGTCTCCAGAAGTTCGCTGGGGCCCGCTACCGCGGAGGGAAGCAATCCGGCCTCTCTCACGCGCCGTACTCCGCTGCCGGTCCCCCGCCTCGCGGGGGACCGGCAGCGGAGAGCGCGTGATGTGACTGCGGCGCAGCAACTCGCTACCAGCACTTCCACTCTCCACGGAAGCGGACAGATCGGTCACGCGGTCGCCCTCATCCAGGACACTGCGGCATCACTGTCCCCTCTGGAGAGTGCGGCGGCCATCGCACTGCTGCGTGACGGACAGGATGACCTCGCAGACACAGTCATTGCCATTAACGGCCGAAGCCGCGCCGAAGAGGACGTCATGCGCATCGCAGTTGAGCTGCACGCCTTGGGCTTGGCAGACGATGCCGGCGCGATCCTCCGGGCCGCGCTTGCGCATACGCCGGCACAGACCTGACAAAGAACAGAAGTCAGTGCGACTTCTTCACCGCTCATCCGGCTTCGCTCACGCTGCTCCCCCTCGACCCCGTCACCTCCAAGAGCGAAAGACCTCCCGAAGGGCAGTCGCGATGCTAAACCAGCCGATCCGGCGCGAGACGTGCACGTTCGACGTCGGCGCCGACTACATCGAGGTGCACCACATCACACCCCTTCACGCCGCCGGCCCCAGCGAGACCCCGCTGGGGGATCTAGCACTCCTGTGCGCGAACTGCCATCGCATGTGTCACAGGAACTACACGGGAGAAGCCTGGCGCACGCCCGACGACCTCCGCGAGAAAATGCGCGCGGTCGCCCGTCATGCAGCTTCGCCGGCCTCGTAGAGCTGCTGCGCGCGGCAAAGCGCCTCATCGGGATCACTGCCCTGGAGATTGAGCCAGACGAGAAGGTCTGCAATCAGCGTGACGGCCGCCTCCTCGTTCACTCTGGAGCGCGAGACCTGACGCGGCACCCTCACGCCGAGGAGCTCCCGGTAGCCGCCGAGAACCGTGCCCGCACGCTGGGCTCGCGCGTACAAAGCGTCAGCAATCACCGACACCTCACACCAGACGGCCTTGCCCGTCCCCGTGAGCAGCGTGCCCCAGTCGACCGACATCGACGCCACGAGATGCAGCCCCCGGCCGCACTCCTGCTCGCAATCGGCAATGCCGTCCCTCTTCGGCACCACAGAGCTCTTGTCGTGCAACTCCACCCTGAGGCGACTCCCTCGCGGTTCGAGGACGAGGGTCGCCGACGCACCTTCACCCACGTGCTTCATGACGTTCGTCGCGAGTTCCGTCACCACCAGTTCAACCTCGTCAGCTGCTGCCAGAACACCCCACTGCCCGAGTGTCGAGCGGACAGCACCACGCAGCAGCCTGAACTCTCCAGGCACCGCTTCGAACGGCAGGACGCAGCGGAGCGTCTCACCGCCCTCTCCCCTGAAAGTCATAGCGAGACTCCCTCTCCGGCCACGCCAGCGATCAACCCACCGCATCTGTACGGGGACGCTACGTAACCATGACCTGAGGTGAGTATGGCAGTGAGAATTCTCGCCAAGTAACTTCTCACCAGACTCGATCGAGTGAATCAGGAGATGCCAACGCTCCTGCCACATAGCCTGATTGAGCCCAGAAGAAGGGCACTGAACAGCTACGAAGGGCAGCCGCTTGTCATCGAGGACGACGACCCGCCGCCGCCAGCTCGGCTCGACCATGCGCAAGCTGCGAGCACGTTCAGGCATGACCTTGGAAGAAGCCGGCGGCCGTGTCGGCGTATCCAAGGCGACGGTGAGCCGGTACGAAACCCAGTCCGGCCCCGTGAAGTGGCCCATCGTGGACGCCCTGTGCCGC